>CBDFFQ010000001.1:0-875000 GCA_965246835.1 Acetobacteraceae bacterium
CCGCTTGCTGCAGGCCGCGGGCCCGGCCGGCCGGGCGCTGGAGGCGCTGCAATCCATCGCCCTGCCGCCCGAAGCCGCCGCCCTGGCCGCCCGGTTGCGCGATGCCGCCCTCGCCATCCAGGCGCAGGCGCCGTCCCTCCGCCTCACGATCGACCCGATCGAGTTCCGTGGCTTTCGCTACCACACCGGCCTGTGCGTCACGGTGTATGCGCCGGGCCGGCGGGAGGAGCTGGGGCGCGGCGGCCGCTATGTCTCGGGCGAAGCCGAGCCAGCGACGGGGATCACCCTGTATCCGGACGCGGTGCTCCGCGCCGCCCCGACCGGCCCGGCCCGGCGGCGCGCCTATTTGCCATGGGGCAGCGCGCCTGGGGCCGGGGCCGGGTTGCGGCAAGCCGGGTTCGCGACGGTGGCGGCCTTGACGCCGGCCGGGGAGGAGGAGGCCGCGCGCCTTCGTTGCACGCATATTCTCAGGAACGGCCGGGCCGAACCGCTCGAGGGACCAAAGACATGACAAACGTCGCAGTGATCGGCGCCCAATGGGGCGACGAGGGCAAGGGCAAGGTGGTGGACTGGCTCGCGAGCCGGGCGGACATCGTGGTGCGCTTCCAGGGCGGGCATAACGCCGGGCACACGCTGATGGTGGGAAATCAGACCTATAAGCTGTCGCTGCTGCCGAGTGGCCTCGTGCGCGGCAAGCTGGGGGTGATCGGCAACGGCGTCGTGATCGACCCGGCGGCCCTGCTCGCCGAGATCGCGCGCGTGCGGGCCCAGGGGCTGAAGGTCACGCCCGAGACGCTGCGCATCGCCGAGAACGCGACGCTCATCCTGCCGGTGCATGGCGCCCTCGACCGGGCACGGGAAGCGCAGCGGGGCGAGCGCAAGATCGGCACCACCGGCCGCGGCATCGGCCCGGCCTACGAAGATAAGGTCGGCCGCCGCGCCATCCGCATGTGTGACCTGGCAGAACCCGAGACTCTGGCAATGAAGCTCGATGACCTGCTGCTGCACCACAACGTGCTGCTGTCCGGATTGGGCGCCCCGGTGTTCACGCGGGACGAACTGATGGCGCCGCTGCTGGCCATGGCCGCGGAGTTGCTCCCGCACGTGGAACCCGTGTGGGAGCGGTTGGACGAGGCCAAACGGTCCGGCAAGCGCATCCTGTTCGAAGGGGCGCAGGCGGTGATGCTGGACGTCGATCACGGCACCTACCCGTTCGTGACCAGCAGCAACACGATCGCCGCGACCGCCGCCGCCGGGTCGGGCGTGGGCCCGGCCGCGGTCGGGTTCGTGCTGGGGATCGCCAAGGCCTACACGACGCGGGTCGGCAGCGGGCCTTTTCCAACGGAGCTACTGGACGAAACCGGGCGCCTTTTGGGGGAGCGCGGCCATGAATTCGGCACCGTGACCGGCCGCCCCCGCCGCTGCGGCTGGTTCGATGCGGTCATGGTGCGACAGGCCGTGAAAGTGGGAGGCATTCAGGGTTTAGCGCTAACGAAGCTGGATGTTCTGGACGGAATGCCGGAGCTCCGGATCTGCGTGGGGTATGACATCGACGGCCAACGTTTCGGCTACTTGCCAGCAGGGCAGGGGGCTCAGGCCACTGCCGTTCCGGTTTATGAGACGATCGAGGGATGGCCGGGCTCGACGCGCGGCGCCCGCACCTGGGGCGAGCTTCCGGCGCAGGCGATCAAGTATGTGAAGCGCATCGAGGAATTGGTGGAGGCGCCGGTGACGTTGTTATCCACTAGCCCCGAACGCGATGACACGATCCTGGTAAAAGACCCGTTCGAGGCGTGATCGCTCGATCTGGCGGATGACGCTCCGCCTATCTGCCCTACGAACCACGACGTAGGGCGGGTAAGCGAAGCGCCATCCGGCAGGGACTAAGCCGTCTGCAACGTCGCCTGCCGCCGCTCCGCGACCTGCTGCTTCATCGCCTTCTGCAGCTTCTCGAACGCCCGCACCTCGATCTGCCGCACCCGCTCCCGCGAGATATTGTATTGTTGGCTGAGGTCCTCGAGCGTGGTCGGGTTATCCTTCAACCGGCGCTCGATCAGGATATGACGCTCGCGATCGTTCAGCGTCTTCAAAGCGCCGTTCAAAAGCGCCTTCCGACCTGAAAGCTCCTCGCGATCCGCCAGTTCGCTTTCCTGGCTCTCACCCTCGTCGACCAGCCAATCCTGCCACTCACCCTCGCTATCGGCGCGGACGGGAGCATTGAGGCTGTTGTCAGGGGCGGCGAGGCGGCGGTTCATGCTCACCACATCCTGCTCCGGCACGGCCAGCATGCGGGCGATCTTGGCCACCTGCTCGGGCTGCAAGTCGCCATCCTCGATCGCCTGCATCTGGCCCTTGAGCCGGCGCAGGTTGAAGAACAGCTTTTTCTGCGCGGCTGTGGTGCCCATCTTCACCAGCGACCAGCTGTGCAGGATGTATTCCTGGATGGCCGCGCGAATCCACCACATCGCATACGTCGCAAGACGGAAGCCGCGATCGGGGTCGAAACGCTTGACGGCCTGCATCATGCCGACATTGCCCTCGCTGATCAGCTCACCAACCGGCAAGCCATATCCGCGATAGCCCATGGCGATCTTGGCCACGAGCCGCAGATGCGAGGTCACGAGCTTATGCGCCGCACCCTGGTCCTCGTTGTCCCGCCACGCCTTGGACAGGGCCAACTCCTCCTCGGGAGCGAGCATGGGAAACTTACGGATCTCCTGCAGGTAGCGGGAGAGATTGCCCTCTGGGGCGACATTGACGATGGCAGCAGCCATTTGGAGCCTCATGCGTCGCGTGCAGCGTTCACGTCCCTATACGGCGTAGTGAGCGGTCTGGTTGCGACGTTACCGGAGGTGGGCGCGGAAATGGCCATCACGTCCCAGAGACCACCCCGAAGCAGCAAGTCCCTGAACAGGCCCCGATACTGCACGCCCGCAGGCATCGGATGGCGCAACTGATACAGGACTAGCCTGGTCCTGTCAAGAGTCGCCGTCAAGCGCCGCCACCAATGCGGCCATGTCGGGCGGCATCGGCCGTTCGAACGAAAGGGGCACGCCGGTGCGAGGATGGGCGAAGCCGAGCCGCGCGGCATGCAAGGCCTGGCGTGGAAAGTCCAGCAGGGTGCCCCGCAGCACCGGGGCCAAGGCCTTGGCCGCACCCGGTATGCGGCGGAGATAGACCGGGTCCCCCACCAGCGGATGGCCGATACTGGCCAAATGCACCCGGATCTGGTGCGTGCGCCCCGTCGCCAGCACGCACTCCAGGAGGCTGGCACCGATGCCCCAGGCGCGCAGGGTGCGATACCGGGTCAGCGCCGCCTTGCCGTTCCGGTCGACGATGGCCATGCGCTTCCGGTCCCGGGGATCGCGCCCGATCGCCCCCTCGATCGTGCCGGTGGCCGCCGCCGGGGTGCCCCACGCAATCGCGAGATAGGCACGGTCAAGGTCGCGCGCGGCGAAGGCGGCCGAAAGTGCCACGATGGACTGCTCCGTCTTGGCCACGACCATGATGCCCGACGTGTCCTTGTCGAGCCGGTGGACGATGCCGGGCCGCTTCTCGCCGCCGATGCCCGGCAGGCTGTCCCCGCAATGGGCCAGCAGCGCGTTCACCAGCGTGCCGTCCTCGTTGCCCGGCGCCGGATGCACCACGAGGCCGGCTGGCTTATCGAGCACGATGAGGTCGGCGTCTTCATACAGGATGTCGAACGGGATGGCCTGCGGCAACGGGGTGGCGGAGACGGGGCGGGGGGGCTGGATGACGTAATGCGCGCCGGGCCGCACGGGCTCGGACGGGTCTTGCACGCGCTCCCCATCGCGACGCACGGCGCCGTCCTGGATCAGGCCCTTGACGCGGGTGCGGGACAGCGTGCCGATGGCGTCTGCGAGGAATCGATCCGTTCGCTGCCCGGCGGCATCAACGGGCGCATCGACCTCGATCGCGTCGGGGAGATCGGCAGTGGGTGCGTTGAAGGTGGCGGTGGGGATCATGGGTGTCCTGATCATCGGCGGCACGGTGACGCTCGGGGTGCTGCTGATGGGCCGTCTATCGACCGGTTCGGGCGCCATGGCGAGCGTGATGTTGGACGAACCCGCCGGCACCCGCATCGTGGGCGCCTCCGCCGCGCCGGACCGGGTGGTCATGCGGCTGGAGGGGGGCGGGCCCGATCGGGTGGTGGTGCTCGACACACGCACGGGCCGCGTGGTGGCGCGGGCCGGGTTGGCGCGGTGATGGCGCACAAGAAGCCGACATTGCCCGAGAAGACCTGCGCCGCCTGCGGCCGGCCGTTCGCGTGGCGCAAGAAATGGGCGGCAAGCTGGGCGGACGTGAAGTTTTGCTCGGACGCCTGCCGCACCGGCCGCCGCGCGGCATCGCGGGAGCGGGCGGGCAAAACCGGCGCTTGATCTCTGCGGCGCGCTGAATTAGATCACCGGCCTGGCTACGTCCTGTTCGTCTAGAGGCCTAGGACACCGCCCTCTCACGGCGGTAACAGGGGTTCGAATCCCCTACGGGACGCCAGTTTTCGCAGGCCGTCAGAGACTTGGCAACGGAGATACCCGGCATAAGGCCCTAACGGGGCAGCGCGCGCCGGGCTTCCGGCTGCGAACGTTGAGATCAAGGGGCTGCGTTAAACTCGCTCAGCGGGTCCATGTTGTATCCGTCCGTGGCCACCACCGTGCGCACGCCATGCCCGGCCAACCGCCCATAGGCCGCCCCAACGCCCCCCGGGCCGCCATCAGCCGAAGATCGTCATCGGTGCTGGCGATGCAGCGTGCCGCCAGCGGGTCATGCGGCGGCTCCTGTGCTGGAGAATTCAGGCCGGCTCGATTACCCCGGCGCGCTCGGTGATGGCGGCATAGTGAGCCGGTTGCCGATGCGCGCCGAAGTCGAACATCTTCGACTTGCCTTGCCGGCTCGCATCCAGGTCGCAATCCGCCACCAGGATCTCGTCGCCCAGCGTCGTGGCCTCCGCGACGATCAGCCCGTTGGGATCGACGATGCACGATCCGCCGATCAGGCCCGATCCGTCCTCGTTACCCGCCTTGGCGACCGCTATGGCCCATGTGGCGTTCATGTAGGCGTTCGCCTGCACGACCAGCTTCGAGTGGAACGTGCGGAGCGCCCCGTCTTCCGTGCTGCCGCCATTCGGGTCATAGGCGGCGGAATTGTAGCCGACGCAGACCAGCTCGACCCCCTGCAAGCCCAGGACCCGCCACGCCTCCGGCCAGCGCCGGTCGTTGCAGATCATCATGCCCGTGATGGCACCCTGCCAGGCCGGGCCGGCGCGGAAGGCGGGAAAGCCGAGATCGCCATACTCGAAATATCGTTTCTCCAGTTGCTGGAACCGTGCCCCCTCGCGCGGTTCCACCGAGCCCGGCAGATGCACCTTCCGGTATCGGCCAAGCACACTCCCATCGGGCTGGACCAGCATCGCGCAATTGAAGCGGCGCCCGGCCGCACGCTCCGCATAGCCGGCATAGAACCCGATCCCGAGCGCACGCGCCCGATCGAAGAATGGCTGCACTGAAGGATTTGGCATTGAGGGTTCGTAATAGCCATCGAGCTCCGCGCCCTCCATCAGCCACCGCGGGAAGAAGGTGGTGAAAGCCAGTTCGGGAAACACGACCAGGGTGGCGCTTTGGCACGCAGCCTGTTCCAGCAGCGCGATCATCCGCGCCAGGATGGTCGCGCGGGCGTCGGCCTTTTGGTTCGGCCCCATTTGGGCTGCGGCGATGCGAACGATACGCGGCATGGATTCGAAACCCTGCAAAATCTCTCCCGAACATACCGGCGCAGACCGCAAAGATCACGCTTGGCCCAGTTGCGGGAGACACCTGGGGTCCGGCCGCTACCGGCCTAGAGCCCAATCCGACCGAAGTGGGTCGGCTTGGGCTCTCGTTTTTCAGGTTTGGCGAGCACTACTACCGTCCAGGCAATGCCGCCTGGTCGGTAAGTGCTCTAGCAAACGCCCGCCCACGTGCTACGGCGCCAATCCGCCACACAGATCGGGGCGTCGTCGATCGACCCGGCGCACACCACAGCCCCGAAATTCATGTGACCTGCCTCCAACACCGTGATGTCGTGACCGGCCGCTCGCAGCACATCCAGCCTTGGATGGCCCCTCTCCACCAGCAGCCTGCCCTCTTGGCTTCGCCACCGTGGCCGACGGACTGCCTCCGCCAGATCGGTGCCTTCGACAAAGAGGGCCGATAGGAGCTGGAGTAACGTCTGAACCTGACCGTCCGCCCCTGGCGTCGCCAAGGCGAGCATTCCCCTTGCCGTCCCGATCATGATCGGGGCCAGCGTGTGCACCGGAAAACGGCCGGGGCCAGCCTGATTCGGCGCGGTCGCGAAGCCGCCCGCGCGGTTGTTCAGCACGAAACCGCCGCGCGGCACGAACACGCCCGAGCCAAAATCGTCGAACACGCTGACGAGCGACGAGACCGTCAGCCCGTCCCGATCTGACGCCGCGACGCCCGCGGTATGCAGATAGGCGCGCGGGCCTCCCCGGCGCGCGGCGCGGCGGAGGTCGATGGACAGAGCCTCCTCCAGCAACGGCGATCCCTCCGCCACGCGATCGCGGAAGCCGAAGCTCGCTTCGGTCAGCTCGATTCCGGCATGGTCCAGCATGTCCACTGGCACCGGTCCGAGCTTTTCCAACCCCTGAAGTGCCATGCTCAACAGGATCCCCTGCGACATCGGCGGCTGGACGAGAACGCGCAAACCTCGCCAGCGCGTCTCGATCGGCGGAGCGATCCCGGTGCGGTGGGTGTCCAGGTCGGCCAGGTCCAAGCTGCCTCCGGCCTCCTGCGCGGCCCGGCAGATCGCGACGGCGATCTCCCCCGCGTAGAACGCCGCCGCCCCTTGCTTGGCGATCCGATCCAACACCGAGGCGAGTTCGAGCTGCGGGACCTGATCGCCTGATTGCGCCATCACCAGCCGCCATCGACCGGCGCCGCCGCGCTTCAGACGGGGCAGCTGCGCCTGCACGCTCCGCGCCAGCCGGGGCTCGAGACGCATGCCGGACCGGGCAATGTGGATGGCGGGCTCCAGGACCTTGCTCGACGGCAAGCAGCCCCAGCGTTTTCCCATCTCGTCCCAGGCTCGAACGATGCCGGGAACTGTGATGCTTGCGCCCCCATCGCCTGTCGCGCCTACTTGCCCAAGCGGCGAGGCGCCGGCCCCGTGCAGCGCCGTGACGTTTCCCATCCGGCTCATGGACCAGGCAGAGCGCGTCCCCGCCGAGGCCACAGGCATCGGGCGCCACGACGCACAGCACGGCTTGCGCCGCGATCGTGGCGTCCACCGCCGTGCCGCCCTGGCTCAGCATCTCCTGCCCGGCTGCGACCGCGAGCGGATGCGCGGCCGCCACCGCCCCGCGCAGCCCCGTCAGCACCGGCCGCGCCTGGGAGGCGAACGGGTCGGCGAGGATCACGGCCGCGCCCACAGGGCAAGCACCGCCAGGATGTAGATTGCCACGCAATCCACCGCGTCCTGCTCCCAGACGAAATCATCGACGCCCGAGGCGAGCAAGGGCTGCGGGCCGAAGCACACCGCCGGCACGCCGCGCGCCCGCCACCGCGCGGCGTCACTGGCGGGGAGGCGCACGACGGGACTGGCGGACCCACGCACCGCCAGCGCCGCGTCCGACACGGCGCGCACCACGGGGCTTTCGGCCGGCGTGTAATTCGGGTCCCAGCCCTTGATGCAGCGCCAGCTCAGGCCCGGCACGCCGGCGACCAATGTGTCCAACCGGGCCTCCATGGCCGCGCGGGTCAGGCCTGGCGGCAGGCGCAGATCGATTTCGGCCCGGGCCTCGGTCGCCACCTGGCTGATGAAGGTCCCGGCCTCGAGGCGGCCGATATTGGCCGACAGCCGGGACCGGTGGGCGCCGGCGGTGGCGGAAACGGCGGCGATCGCGGGGGGTGGCACCACCTGCTCGTCATTCCAGGCATCGATCTCGGTAAGGGCCGCGAGCAAGCGCGCGACGGCGCTGGTGCCGCGTGTGGTCAGCATGCCCTGGCCGGGCGGCACGCGGGCCGTGACCTCGATCCAGAGCAGCCCCTTTTCGGCCAAAGCGAGGCCGACATCGCCGGGGCCTTCGCCATTGATGACCATGTCGCCCAGCAGGTTCGGATCGTTGTCCAGCAGCCAGGCCGCGCCGTGCGGCCCGAACACCACTTCATCGGCGACGGCCGTGTAGGTGATGCGGCCGTGCGGCGCGGGATGCCGGGCCAGGTAGGCGAATGCGACGGCCAGGGCCGCGGTGCCGGCCTTCATGTTGCCGATGCCGAGCCCGGTGAGCCGGCCTGCGTGCCGCGTCAGCTCGAAGATCGGCACCGACCAGTCCGCGGGATCGCCGGCCCCGATGGTGTCGAGGTGACCGTTCAGGATGACGTGCGGCCCACCCTGTCCGGCGGTGCAGAGCACGTTCGGCTTCTCGGGAACATCGACGCGCAGCTCGGGGTGCAGCCCTTCCTCCTGGAGATACGCGGCGAGCACCGCGGCTGCGGCACGGGTGTCGCCCGCGGGCTGCGGGCTGGGTGCCGCGACCAGCTCGGCGCAGAGGCGGACCAGGCGTTCCCGCTGCGCCTCGGCGTAGGCACGGATGTCGGCCACGCGATCGGGATCCATCAGCCGACCTGCCAGCCGCCATCGACGACGATGGATTGCCCGGTGACGTAGCGGCTGAGGTCGGAGGCGAGATAGACGAAGGTGTCCGCCACCTCCGCCGCGGTGCCCAGGCGGCGGAGCGGGATACGCGCCTCGAACGCCGCCCGCAGCGCCGCGGCATCTGTCTGTTGCACGGCCGCCCGTTCGGTGAACAACGCGTCCAGCATCGGCGTCCCGATCTGACCGGGGCAGACCGCGTTGACCCGGATGCCATGCGGCGCCAGCTCGGCCGCCAGGCACTGCATCAGCCCAATCAGCCCGAACTTGGACGCCGAATAGGCTGCGTTCTCGACGCCGCCGCGCAGGCCGAACAGGGAGGAGGTAAGGATGATCTGACCGCCCCCGGCGCACCGCACCATGTGCCGGGCAAAGGTGGTCGCGGTCACGAAGGCACCGGTCAGGTTCACCTCCAGCACGCGCCGCCACTCCGCCACATCGAGACCGAGGGCCGGTTTCAGCACCAGAATGCCGGCATTGGGGACGACGAGATCGACCGCCCCCTGGGCCTCCGCCGTCTCTGCCGCCACGCGCTCGGTCGCATCGGGGTCGGTGACATCGAGGTGGACGGTCCGCAACCCGTGGGAGGCCGCCTCTTGCAATGCCGCGTCCGATACGTCGGCGATCGTCACCCGCGCGCCGTGCGCCGCGAAGGCCTGGGCGATCGCCAGACCGATGCCTTGCGCGCCGCCGGTGACGAAAGCCGACCGCCCGTCGAGCAATCCCATCAGAGCCCGGCGCCCAGCAGTGCAGGGCCGCGCGCCACGTCCTCCGCGCTGCGTCCCACCACACGCGCGTAGGTGTCGGTATCGGTCGCGCCCTCGCTGCCAATCACGACCGCGTGCGATGCGGGGGTCAGGCCGAGCGCCGACCGCATGGAAGGGTCCGTCGCCGCCGCGATCAGCCCGGCGGTGGCCGCACAACCGGATTCGCCCGCGACCAGCGCCGGATCGCCATCGATCCCGTCCGCGAGCAAGCGCATGGTGTCTTCGGCCGCCGCGTCCTCGATGGCGATCACGTCGTCGGCGGCGTGTTGCAGGATGACCCAGGCGGGGGCCGAGACTTCGCCCGCGGCCAGGCACGCCATGAAGGTATCGGTGCTGCCGGAAATCGGCTCGGGCCGGCCGACGGCGATGGCGCGGAAGATGCAGTCCGCACGCAGCGGCTCGACGACGACGATGCGGGGCCGGGCCGCCCCCAGCGCCTCCCAGTAATGCCCGGCCATCGCGGCCGCGAGCCCGCCCACCCCCGCCTGCACGAACACATGACTGGGTGGGGCGGGCAGGGCATCCAGAATTTCCTGGGCGATCAGCGTGTAGCCCTGCATCACGAGGGCGGGGATCGGGGCGGCCGGGTCATCGGAGGTGTCGGCCACCAGAAGCCAGCCATTCGCAGCCGCATCTGCCGCGCAACGCCGGACGGACTCATCATAGAATCCCGGTACCCGCACGATGCGGGCGCCGTAGCGGGCGATCTCCCGCTCACGCGCGGCACTGACATGCTCATGCAGATAGATCACGCAGCCGGCGCCGAACATGCGGGCCCCCCACGCGACGGAGCGTCCGTGATTGCCGTCGGTCGCCGCCGCGATCGTGACGTGACCGGTGATGGTGCGGTGCGTTCCGGCCAGCAACGCAGGCGCGCCGACGCCGCCAAGGCCGCTTGCCGCGAGGTGCTGTTGCAGCGCGACCAGCACGGCGTAGGCGCCGCCGAGCGCCTTGAAGCTTTTCAGACCGAGCCGCTCGCCCTCGTCCTTGTAGCCGATCCAGCCGAGGTCGAGGTTGCGCGTGAGGCCATCGAGAGGCACGAGCGGGGTCGGCGCATAACCGGGCCAGGTGCCGATCTCCTGACGCGCCGCCTCGAAGCCGGCGAGGCTCAGGACGGCGCGCTGCGCCTCGCCGTAGACGAGGGTGCGGGAGGCGCGCCGGTTATGCACGAGGCGCGCGGGGAACATGGGAAGCTGCATCAAAGACCTGCTGTGTTGCCGGGGGCGGCGAACTTCCGCCTGAAAATTGCATTGTTGGCGGTGACCCCACTGGAAACGAGCGTGGCGCCATGGAACTCGACGGTTTCGATCGCAAGCTTCTGCGGGCCGTTCAGGCCAACAACCAGCTGAACGCGGACGCGCTGGGCGATGCGGTCGGGCTGTCGGCCTCCGCATGCCTCCGCCGGCTGCGCCGCTTGAGGGACGCCGGGGTGATCGAGGCGGAGGTCGCGATCGTGGCGCCCGAGACGTTGGGCCGGGCGCTGATGATGGTCGTGGAAGTCGTGCTGGAGCGTGAGCAGCCGGATTTGATGGATGCCTTCAAACGCTCGATGCGTGCGACGCCGGAGGTGATGCTGTGCCTTTATGTCACGGGTGAGATCGACTTCGTGCTGGTGGTCACGGCCCGGTCCATGCGCGACTACGAGGATTTCACCCGGCGATTCTTCTTCGACAACCCGAACGTGCGCCGCTTCAACACGCGCGTGGTGATGGACCGGGTGAAGTTCGGCCTGTCGGTGCCGATCGACCTGGATTAGCGCGGTGGTCATGGGCTCTGGCGCCCGGCCGCGTCGAGCGTGCGGTTCGGCGCGGGCCGGGCTCGCGGCTGTTCCACGGGGCGACGCCACGCAGAGGACCAGGTGGCGGCAAGCAGGCGCCAGGCATATTGGGTCGCGTTGTCCGGCCATTGCGTGACGATCCGGCCGGAGGCGGATTTGAAGTAGTTCTGCCCGTCGAGGAACGCGGTGCCGGCGATGCGGCCTTGCAGCCAGGCATTGTAGCGGCCGGCAGCCTCCTGCGTGACTTCCACGCTCGGCAGGCCGCGCCGGCGCAGGCGGGTGAGTTCGCGCGCGATGAACGATGCCTGCCGCTCCAGGTTGGAGACGATGAAGCCACCATTGGTGTTGGGCCCATACAGCATGAAGAAATTGGGGAATTCCGGCACCATCACGCCCAGGAAGGCCTGCGGCTCCCCATTCCAGCATTGCGCGAGCGACCGCCCCTCCCGCCCCACCACCTCGAGCGTCGAGAGGTATTGCGTGGCTTCGAACCCGGTGCAGAGCACGATCGCGTCCGCTGGATGCTCGGCGCCCGTCGCGTCGATCAGACCCGTGGGTGTGCAGGAGGCGATGGCCTGCGGCACCAGCGTCACGTTCGGGCGGCGGAGGGCGGGGAAGAAATCGCTGCTGACCACCGCCCGTTTGCCCGCGAACGGATAGTCCGGGGTGACGGCGGCCGCGAGATCCGGCCGGTCGGCAAAGACTTCGGCGATGTAGGCCAGCGCCGTTTCCCGCGCCGTGGTGTTGGCGCGCGATCCCGGGCGGAAGAAGGCGCCGTTCCACTCGCGGCGCTCCTGCACCCAATACAGCTTCAGGCGATACAGTTTCTGCAGCAGCCCGATCTTCAGCAGCGCGCGTTCCCAGGGCTTGAAGCTGCGGTCCTGCTTCGGCAACAGCCAGCCGGGTTGCCGCTGAAAGAGCGTGAGGCCGGCCACGCGACCGGCCAGCGCGGGCACGATCTGCGCGGCGCTGGACCCGGTGCCGACCACCGCCACGCGCTGGCCGTCCAGGCTTGCGTTGGCGGGCCATGTGGCACTGTGCAGCACCGGGCCCTGGAAGGTGTCGAGACCGGGCCAGCGGGGCCAGCGTGGCTTGGCGAACATGCCGACGGCGGAGATGACCGCGTTGAAGAACGCCGTCTCACCCGCCCCGGTCGTGAGCTGCCATCCCTGACGCGGCCCATCCCAGACCAGCCGGAACACGCTGGTGTTCAGACGAAGCGCGGGACGCAGGCCGAACCGAGCGACCACGTGCTCGAGATACTGCTGCAACTCGGCCGAGCCCATGTGGGTCCGCGCCCAGTCGAGCGGCGCGAAGGAGTAGCTGTAGATGTGCGAGGCCGCATCCGTGGCGGCGCCGGGGTAGCGGTTGTCCCACCAGGTGCCGCCCACGCCCGCGGATTTCTCGAAGATGGTCACATCCGTGAAGCCGGCCCGGCGCAGCGTGATCGCCGCGGCGATGCCGCCGAACCCGGCGCCGATCACGGCGATGCGAAAGCCAGCCATCATGCCCCCGCCGTCGTTGCGCTGAGATGGCCGAGGAACTGCCGGGTCCGTTCCTCCCGGGGGCGGACCAGGATCTCGTCCGGTGTGCCCTGTTCCACGACCTGGCCATCCGCCATGAACACGATCCGGTCCGCGACCTCACGGGCGAAGCGGATCTCGTGCGTGACGACGATCATCGTCATCCCGGCCTCCGCCAGGCGCCGCATGACCTGCAGCACCTCGCCCACCAATTCCGGGTCGAGCGCCGAGGTCGGCTCATCGAACAGCATGAGCCGGGGGGAGATGGCGAGCGCGCGGGCGATCGCGACACGCTGTTGCTGCCCGCCCGACAGGCGATGCGGCATGTGCCCGAGATGGCTGCCGAGCCCCACATCCTGCAGCAGCGACACGGCCGTCGCCCGGGCCTCGCTGGGTTCCTGCCGATAAACGTGCACCGGAGCGATCGCGACGTTGTCGATCACCGGGAGGTGGTCGAACAGGTTGAAGTGCTGGAACACCATCCCGATCCGCGCCGCGGCCCGGGCCTTTGCCAGATGGCGCACCGGTTTCAGCGCGCCCTCGACCTCGCGGTAGCCGACCCATTCACCGCCGACCCGGATCTCCCCGCCATCGATGCCTTCCAGATGGTTGATCAACCGGAGCAGGGTGCTTTTGCCTGACCCGCTGGGCCCCATCAACACCACGACCTCACCCCGCTTCACGGTGAGATCGACGCCCTTGAGCACCTTGAGCAGGCCGTAGGATTTGGAGACGCCGCGGCAGGTGACGAACACGCCATCCGCTTGCGTGACGCCCGCCATCGCCTGTCGTGCGACCAGCTCGGCGGCGCCCAGCGTGCCCTGTCTTGCGCGGGGCACAGGCGATGCTGGAACGGGCTCCCCACCGCCACCGCTTGACGGACGGACGGGCAGGGCCAGGAGGCGGGCGAAGAAGGAGCTGCCGCCACGCCGCTCTGCCCGGTCGAGATGCAGGCCTTGCTCGATCCGGCTCTGGCCGATGCTCATGACCGTGGTGACCGCGAGATAGAGCAGCCCGGCGGCGCAGAACACCTGGAAGAACTGGAAGTTCTGCGCGACGATGGTTTGGGAACGCAACGTCAGCTCATCGACCGCGATGACGGAGGCGAGCGAGGTGAATTTCAGCATCGAGATCGCGTCGTTGCCCAGGGCGGGCATGATCGCCCGCAGCGCCTGCGGCAAGACGATCCGGCGCAATGTCAGGACGGCGCCCATGCCGAGCGACTCCGCCGCGATGCGCTGGTTCCGGTTCACGGAGCGGATGCCGCCGCGGATGATCTCCCCGGCGAACGCCGCCTCGTTCAACGTGAAGCCCAGGATCGCCGTCGCGACCGGCCCCAGCGTGATGCCGATTTCCGGCAAAGCGGTGTAGAGGAACACCAGCTGCAGCAAAAGCGGCGTTCCGCGCATGAACCACGTGTAGATCATGGCCGGCGTGCGCAAGGCTGCACTCCGCGCCTCCCGCAGTAACGCCAAGCCAAGTCCCAGCATCAGGGCGAGTGTCATCGCCACGGATGTGATCTGGAGCGAGATCAGCATCCCCTTCCACAAATAGGCGGAGGCCGCGTATTTGAAGAAATCAGCCATCGTGCGCTGCTTTGGCTGGTTGCCCGCGCGGCCTCTACTGCGTCTTGACCGATGGCGCGACCATCTGCGTGTCGGCAAAACCCCATTTCTTGACCAGCGCCGGCAGCGTACCGTCGGAGTGCATGGCCATGAGGCTGGCGGCCAGGCCGTCGCGCAGGGCGTCGTCTTTCTTGCTGATGGCGAAGCCGAACACGAACGCGGTCGGGATCGCGAACCCCACCTCCACCTTGTCCGGTGCCATCTTCGCCAGATAGGAGGCGACGCCCGCATCCGTCAGCAGGATGTCGGCCCGGCCCTGGGCCAGGGCACTGTAGGCGCGGTCATTGCTTTGGAACTGCAACGCCGTCACTTGCGGTTTGCCGTCCCGCTTGCACGCCTCGCTCTGCTGGTCGAGCATCGCGTTCTCGACGGTGCCGACGATCTCCGCCGCCGTCACGCCGCAGACATCCGTCAGGGACCGTAGCCTCCTTGGATTGCCGGCGCGGACGAGGGACGCCTCACCGGCCTTCATGTATTGGACGAAATCGACCTGCTTGGCCCGCTCATCGGACGCATACATGCCGGCCGCGATCACCTGGATCCGCCCGGCTTGCAGCGCTGGGATCAGGCCGGCGAAATCGAGCTTCGAGTAGCTGAAGGCGAAGCCAAGGCAGGTGCCGGCGGATGTGAGGATGTCGGGCTCGATGCCGATGACGTTGGCCGGGTCGTTTGGGTCGGTCGTGGAGTAGTTGGCGGGGGCGGGGGCCACGCCGACCACGATGACGCGGCCTTTCAGGCCAGGATACTTGCTTCTCAGGGCCTCGCATCCGGCTGCGGGAGGCGCGCCTTGCGCTCTCACCGGGGACGCCAGCAGCAGGCATCCGCCGGTGACCACGACTGCGATTGCAATGCTGCGAAACCCATACGCCATGTCACTGCCCCAACCGGTGATGTTGAGAGCCTATTGGGTAACGCTGCCCGTCTCTCGTGAAACACCCCTGTTCGATGCCCAGATCAGGCGGACATAGCCTCGAAACGCTGCAATTTTGCGAGAAGGTGGTTGAGGCCAGGTCCCTGTCGGACGGACGGAACCCAATCCCAACGATCCCGCGGCCGGCGCGCCCTCCCAACCGCCCACTACCGTCGCGAGACGGCTTCATCGACGAGCGTGAGGTCGGCAAATCGGGGGACGTCCACATCCGCGCGTAGGAAGCCCAGCTCCTTCTGCACCTGGATGTTCCGCTGCAGGGCCTCGAGATTGGGGCGGATGGCGGGGTCACGGAAATAGTCCTGACCGGTGAACGCCCACGCCGAGAAATCCGCCACGGGCTGCTTCGTCACGCGCGCCACCAGCGCCAGCGCGGCCTCCCGGTTGGCGGGGTCCAGTAGCCAGCGCGTGCCGATCTGCAGGTCCTCCATGAAGTCCACGAGCGCCGCGCGATTCTTCTGGATGAACGGTGTGCGCGCCGCCAGCAGCGTGGTCTGCGTGACGCCCATCGCGTCCTTGATCGTGAATAGCGGCGTGGCCCGGCCCTGGCCGATCTGGTCCTGGCTGAACGGCGCCACCATGCCGGCCATGTCCACCTTGCCCTCCGCCAGCATGGCCGGCATCGAGGGGAACGGCACCTCGATCACGCTATAGTCGCGCTTGTCCTCGAGATGCTCGTCCCGCAGGCGCTTGCGCATCGCCATGTCGATGGCGCCGCCCACGCCGTTGGTGGCGATGACCCGGCCCTTCAGATCCGCCACCGAGTGCACCGGGCTGCCGGCGCGGACCACGTATTGGCTGGAGTAGAAGCCCTCGACCCCGTCCTGATACAGGTCGCCGATCACCCGCAAATCGGTCATGCGCGCATTCTGGATCGCCAGCGCAAAGGAGGAAAAGGCCAGCGCCGCGATCTGCAGCTCGCCGGCCGCCAGCGCCGTGATCTGCGGGGCGCTGCCGCGGAAATACACGAGGTCCACGGTGTAGGAGCGGCCGTAATGCTTCAGGATCTCCGGGTTGGCGAAGATCACGGGTGGCAGCTGCGCCGGGGTGATGGCCCAGCCGACCCGGATCGCGAGCGGCGCCTGCGCCCGTGCAGCGAACGGCGTGAGGGCGGCGGCGGCGAGCAGGGTGCGGCGGTTCATGGCGCGTCCTTCCGGGCTTGTTCGATGGCGTCCCATACCGCGTGCGGGGTCGCGGGCATATCGAGCTGCGTGACCCCGAGTGCGCGCAGCGCATCCAGGATCGCGTTCATGATCGCCGGCAGCGCGCCGACCGTCCCGGCTTCCCCGGCGCCCTTGGCCCCCAGCGGGTTCGTGGCCGTCGGCACCGGGTTGCTGACCACGTCCAGGCCGCACAGATCGGCTGCCCGAGGCATCGCGTAATCCATGAACGAGCCCGTCAGCATCTGGCCGTCCGGATCGTAGCGCACCTGCTCCATCAGGATCTGGCCCAGCCCCTGCGCCACGCCGCCATGGATCTGGCCATGCACCAGCATCGGGTTGATGACGGTGCCGACGTCGTCCACCACCAGGTATCTCACGACCTCGGTGATCCCGGTCTCCGGATCGATCTCGACCTCGCAGACATGGCAGCCATTGGGGAAGGTTGCGGCGCCGGGCGCCACGATGGCGCTGCCGCCCAGGCCCAGTTCGCTCCCGGGCGGCAACTGCGCGGCGAGGTAGCTGGTGCGCGCAACCTCCGTGAGGCCGACTCCGCGATCCGTCCCGGCCACCGTGAATCGGCCATCGGCGAATTCGATGTCGTCGACGCTGGCTTCGAGCCGGTGCGCCGCGATGGCCCGGCCGCGCGCGATCACCTTCTCCGCCGCCCGCACGAACGCCGTGCCGCCCGCGAGGATCGAGCGGGAGCCGAACGTGCCGCGGCCATAGGCGACCACGCCCGTATCCCCGAACACCACCCGCACGGCATCAAGGCCGAGATGGGTCCCGGCGATCTGCGCAAAGGCGGTTTCGTGGCCCTGGCCCTGGCTGTGCGTGCCGAGCAGGATCGTGGCGGCGCCATCGGGGTCGAAGCGGATTTCGGCGGATTCTTCGTTCGGCTGGGCCGCCGGGCCGCCGGCGATCTCGATGGCGTTGGCGATCCCGATGCCGCGCAGGCGGCCGCGCGCCTGGCTCACGGCCAGGCGCGCGGCGAACCCGTCCCAATCGGATTCTGCCAGGGCCAGCCGCATATTCTCGGCGAAATCGCCGCTGTCATAGGTGAATACCAACCCGGTGCGGAACGGCATCGCCTCGCTGGCAATCAGGTTGCGCTGGCGGAGGTCCACGCGGTCGATGCCCATCTCGTGGGCCGCCTGCTCGATGATCCGCTCCAGCGCATAGGTGGCTTCCGGCCGGCCGGCGCCGCGATAGGGCGCGTTGGGCTGCGTGTGGGTGAAGGCGCCGCGCACCTCGGCGAAGATGTGCGGCGTGCGATACACGCCCGCCAGGCCGCCCAGGTTGTTGGTGGAGGAATGCGGCGTGTTGAAGCCGAGATAGGCGCCGAGATTGGCCGTGCTGCGCACCCGCAGCGCCAGGAAGATGCCGTCCGCATCCAGCGCCAGCTCGACCCGGGTGTGCACGTCACGCGCGTGATAGTCGGACAGCAGGCTCTCGCTGCGCGTCGCGGTCCAGCGCACCGTGCGCCCGGTATGCCGCGCAGCCCACAGCACCAGGCCGTATTCCGGATACGGGCTGCCCTTCATCCCGAACGCGCCGCCGACATCGGGAGACACCACGCGCAACCGGTTGGCGGGGATGCGCAGCGTGTGCTCCGCGAGCTCCGACCGGATCTTGTGCGGCGCCTGGGTGCCCGCGTGCAGCACGTAGCTGTCGGTGGCGGGGTCGTAGGCGCCGGTGGCGGTGCGGGGCTCCATCGGGTTGGCGGAGACCCGGCTGATCCGCAGCGCGAGCCGGCTCACATGGTGCGCGGTGGCGAAGGCGGCGTCGGTGCGGGCGCGGTCGCCCTGGCGGAACACGAAGCATTCGTTGCCGGGCTCGTGGTCCGGCCAGACGGAGGGGGCGCCGGGCAGCAAGGCGGCGGCGGCGTCCGTCACGGCGTCGAGCGGTTCATAGTCCACGTGCACCAGCTCGGCGCCCTCCTGCGCGAAGTGGAGGGACGTGCCGATCACGGCGACGACGGCGTCCCCCACGAAGCGCACGGCGTCGGTCGCCAGGAGGCGGTAGGGCGGCCGGGCCATGGGTGAGCCGTCGGCCCGATGCCGCTGCACCATGGTTTCGAGGCCGCCGAGCCCGTCCGCCAGCAGCTCCGCCCCGGTCAGCACGGCCAGCACACCGGGCGCGGCGCGGGCGGCTTCGGCGTCGATAGACATGATGCGGGCGCTGGCGTGCGGGGAGCGGAGCACGACCATGATGGCGGCACCGGGCGTGTGGATATCGTCGGTGTAGCGGCCGTGGCCCCGGAGCAGCCTCGCGTCCTCCACGCGGCGGGGCGAGGCGCCGATGCCGGCACGGAGGGGGGTGGTGATGTCCATCAGGACGGCCTTTGGCTGAGGGCGTGGTCGAAGCTGGCGCGGAGGCCGCGGGGCGACAGGCCTTGCGTGATCAGGACCAGCTGCGTGCGGGGAGCGGCGGGCCAGGCGGGCAGGCGGGTGAGCGGGTGCAGGACGTGGTGCACGCCCTGCAGCACGACCGGTGCAGCCTCGCCGTGCAGGTGCAGCAAGCCCTTGAGCCGCAGCACCTGCGCGCCGCGCAGGGACAGCACGGAGTCCAGCCACAGGCTGAGCGCGTCCCACCCGATGGGGGCGTCATGCGTCAGCAGCACCGTGCCGATCTCGGCGTGATGATGCGTGTGGCCGAGGCCGAGCCAGGCTTCTGGCGCCGGCCCGGGGCCGAACACGTCCTCGGCCCCGGGGCCGAACACGTCCTCGGCCCCGGGGCCGAGGCCGAACACGTCCTCGGGTGCCACGGCGTTAACCAAAAGCCGCGCCGCATGGGTGTTGATCCGGTCCAGCGCGGCCTCGAGCGGGGCGGGGTTGGCGAGGTCGGTTTTGGTCAGGAACAGCCGGTCCGCGAGCGCCACCTGGCGCCGGGCTTCGGGATGGCGCGCCAGGGTGTCCGCGCCGTGCTGCGCATCGACAGTCGTGACGATGCCATCCAGCGTGCACGCATAGCTGGCACCCGGCGCCGGCAGCAGCGCGTGCGCGACCGGTCCGGGGTCCGCCAGGCCCGTCGTCTCGATCGCGATGCGGCGAAAGGGCGGGATGGTGCCGGCCGCCCGCTGCTGCCACAGCGTCTCCAGCGTGTCCGCCACGTCACCGCGCACGGTGCAGCAGATGCAGCCATTCTTCAGCAGCACGGTGTTCTCGATCGCCTGCTCGATCAGCAGGTGATCGAGGCCCACCTCCCCGAACTCGTTCACGATCACCACGGTGTCGGCCAGGTCCGGCGCGCGCAGCAGGCGGTTCAGCAAGGTCGTCTTGCCGCTGCCCAGGAAGCCGGTCACGATCGTGACGGGAATGGGGGAGACGGTCATTGGCATCTGCCGAAGCGAAGAACATGCGGCTCATCTCGCACGACACGCTGAAGGGCTTCGGCGGCATCGGGGAGGGCATGAGCCTGCAGGTCACGGGCGGCCGCCGCATCATGTGGCTGGCGCATGAGAGTGCCCCCAAGAATTTTACGGGTGTCGATGTAACCGATCTCCGGCATCCCCGCGTGATCGTGCAGACGGAACTGCCGCACCGCAATGTCCGCTCCAACTCGCTGGAAGTGTGCGGAAACCTGATGGCGGTTGCCTACCAGACCAGCACGCATGGGCTGCAGCCCGCGGGGATCGAGCTGTTCGACATCTCGGTGCCCGAGGCGCCGCGCTCCGTGAGCTTCTTCGATTGCTCCGGCCCGGCATCCCGCGGGGTGCACCAGGTCTGGTTCGTGGACGGCAAGACCATCCATTTCGCGGGCGGCGCCGCCGATTTCACCCCGCGCAACCTGCTGGACGACCAGCCGTACCGCATCCTCGATGTCAGCGACCCCGTGCGCCCGCGGGAGCTTGGCCGCTGGTGGTATCCCGGCACGGCGGAGGGGGATGCGGCGCCGCCACCGCCGCGGCATCCCACATTCGATTCCGGCATCCGCGCCCACAACACCAACGTGTTCCCCGAGCATCCGGACCGCGCCTATGTCGGCTACCTCGATGGCGGCGCGTTCGTGCTGGATATCTCCGACCTGTCGGACATCAAGACCGTCACGCACTGGAACCCGCACCCGCCCTTCCCGGGCTTCACCCACACGGTGCTGCCGCTGTTCGGGCGGGACTTGCTGGTGGTGTCGGATGAGTGCGTGCATGACGACGGGCGGGATTGGCCGAAGCTGGTGTGGCTGCTGGACTACCGCCTGCCGGGCAACCCGGTCCCGATCGGCACCCTGCCGCTGCCGCCGGTGGAGGAGCATATGTATCGCGGCGGGCGCTATGGCGCGCATAATCTGCATGAGAACCGGCCAGGGCCGTCCTTCCGGTCGGAGACGATCCTGTTCGGCACGTATTTTAACGGCGGCGTGCGCGTGCATGACATCGGCGACGCGTTCCAGCCAAAGGAGATTGCGTTCTATGTGCCGGAGAAGCCGGAGACGTCCACGGCACCGTCGAGCCAGATCAACGATGTGTATGTGGACGAAAATCGCGTGATCTACATCGCGGACCGGTTCGGCGGCGGGCTTTACACGCTGGAGATGACGGTGTGATCTCTCCCTCTCCCGCTGGCGGGAGAGGGGCGGGGTGAGGGTGGCAGCGCCACTCACCGACTTGCGTGTCCGGTGCGCCACCCTCACCTCAACCCCCTTCCGAGGGACAAGGGGGCAGGAAGGCGGAACGGGCTTTTCGGCAGCGCTTCACCCTCCCAGAATGCGGCCAGAGCGCCATCCGGCTGCAGCGCCACCCCATCCCAGAACGCCACCTCCATCATCCCCGCCTCAGTCCAAGCCCGCGGCAGCGGCCGCAGCGCCGACCAGGTCCAGTCCTCCACCGCATACAGCCCGTCATAGGCCGCAAGCCAGGCCGCCAGTGTGTCATGGTGCCGGGCCATCTCGGCTGTGATCGCCGCCAGATAGTCGCGCACGAAACGCCGCCGCCCCACCGCGTAATCGCCGCATTGCGCCAGCAGCCACCCCTCCATCGCCGCGAGCCGCCCGGCATGGGTGTCGCCTGCTTCCGCCAGGATCGCCGGCGCGATCGGCAGGCTGTTGAGGCGGAGCGGCGCCGGGCCGAGATCGATGCCGGGCAGGCGCGGATCGTCGGGCGGCACGCTGCGCGGCAGGCGGTCCAGGCCATACAGCACCCGCATCTCAGCGCGCCCGGAACTCGGGATGCCAGTGCAACAGACGCTGCCGCAACCACGTCATCGACGCCACGACCGCCATGCCCATCGCGGCGGTCTCGACGATGCCGGCATAGACGCCCACGCTGTCCGCGAACCGCCCGGCCTGCAGCATCGCCCCACCCAGCCCGGCGCCGCCCATCAGCATCTCGGCCGCGACCGTCGTGATCAGCGCCGTCGGCAGCGCGATCTGCAGCCCGGTGAAGATCTGCGCCAGCGACGCCGGCAGCAGCACGTCCCAGAACAGCGCCAGCCGCCCCGTCCCCATGCTGCGCGCCGACCAGATCAGGAACTTGTCCACGCCGCGCATCCCGGCCTCCGCCGAGGCCACGATGGTGAAGATGCAGGCGAACGCGACCATCACGATCTTCGACACGTCATACACCCCGAACCACAGGATAAAGACCGGGAGGAACGCGATCTTGGGCATCGGAAACCCGATCGAGACCAACGGCCCGCAGAACCAGCGCAGCGCGACATTGCGGGCGATCAGGATGCCGAGCGGGATGCCGATCGCGCAGGCGAGGCCGAAGCCCAAAGCCGTGCGATAGAAGGTGAGCCCGGCATTGGTCGTGAACTCGCCGGTGCGCACATCCTCCGCCAGCCGCTGCAGCACCTCCGGCAGCGGCGGCAGCAGGAATGGGTCCACCAGCTCGTACCGCCCGGCCACCGCCCAGACCGCCAGCAAGCTGCCCAGCGCCAGGCAACTGCCGGCGATCTGACGCAGCCGGGCGAGGCGCAGGCCGGGTAGGGGCATGGGCAGGGTGGTGGCGCTCATTCCCGCCACCGTAGCCAATGCGCGCTGAGTGCCTGGAAGCCGACATCGGCCGCGAAGCCCAGGATGCTCACGGCCAGGATCACCGCGAACATCGCCGGGTAGCTACCGCCATCGCCCAATGAGCCAATGAGGTAGCCAAGCCCGTTGGTGGCGATCACCAGCTCGCTCGACACCATCAGCAGGAACATGAAGGCGATGGCGGTGCGGATGCCGGTCAGGATCTGCGGCGACGCGGCGGGCAGCAGCACGTCCCGCACGATCGCGGCACGCGACGCCCCCATGCTGCGCGCCGACCAGACCAGCACATGGTCCACGCCGGCGATGCCGTTATAGGTGCTGAGCACGACCGGCAGCAGGCAGCCCAGGAATACCAGCACCGCCTTCGACACGTCACCCAGCCCGAACCAGACCAGCAGCAGCGGGATCAGCGCCGATTTCGGCAGCGGGTAGAACACCTGGACCACCGGGTTCACGATCGTTCGGAACGGCTTCGATAGCGCCATCCCGCCGCCCAGCAACGTGCCGACCACCACGGCGGACGCGAAGCCGATCAGGCTGCGGGGCAGGGAGGCCGCGGCGTTACGCCACAGGTCGCCGTCCCGGACCAGGCCGGCGAAGGCCTGGAGCACCGTGGAGAAGCGGGGGAGCAGCGCGGTGGACACCAAGCCGAACCTGGTCACGGCTTCCCACAGCAAGAGGACGAGCAGAAGGGGGATGGCGCGGGCGAGAATGGTCATGACGGCGCGTACTGCTTCCCCCTCTCCCGCTGGCGGGAGAGGGCCGGGGTGAGGGTGGAAGCTTCACTCGCAGACCGTGGCGGTTGTTGCCCCCTCACGCCAGCACCCGCGCCGCGTCCACTTCGCCGCGCACCAAATTCCACACATGCTCGACGGTGTCGACGAACTCCGGATTGCGCAGGATGCCGGGGTCGGCGCGGGTGTTGAAGTCGGTGTGGATCAGCTGCTTGATCCGCCCCGGGCGCGCGCTCATGACGGAGATCGTGTCGGCCAGATACACCGCCTCCGCCACATCGTGCGTCACGAACACCACCGTCTTGCGGCTGGCGCGCCAGATGGTCAGCAGCTCTTCCTGCATGATGCGGCGCGTCTGGGCATCCAGCGCGCCGAATGGTTCGTCCATCAACAGGATATCGGGGTCGGTCGCTAAGGTGCGGGCGATGGCGGCGCGTTGCTGCATGCCGCCGGAGAGCTGGGCCGGGTAGCTGCGTTCGAACCCCGTGAGGTGCACCATGTCGATGAAGTGCTGCGCCCGTTGATCGGCTTCCGACCCGCGCTGACCGCGCAGGCCCAGGGCATACAGCACGTTCTGCTTCACCGTCTTCCAGGGGAACAGCGCGAAGTTCTGGAACACGATGCCGCGCTCCGGCCCCGGCGCCTCGACCGTCCCCAGCCCGGTGCGGATGCGCCCCTCCTGCACCCGGATGAAGCCGCCGATGAGATACAGCAGCGTGGACTTGCCGCACCCGCTCGGCCCCAGCAGCGCATGAAACTGGTTGCGCGGAATGCTGAGCGAGATGTCGGACAGCGCCGTGACCCGGTTGCCGGTGCGCGGCACGTAGCTATGGGTAACCCCCTCGACCTCGATCCCCGTCTCGATCCCCGGCTCGATCCCCGTCTCACTCAAGGCGCAGCCTCGATCCGCTTCCGCGCGGCGTCTACGAAACTCAGATCCACATAGCGCGGGTCGATCTGGATGCTGGCCGGGATCACGCCCAGGCTTTTGGTCACGTCGATCGCGTTCTGCAGATTGGCGATGTTGGGGCGGGCGAACGGGTCCCGGAAGTAATCGTCCTTGGTGAATAAATAGGACAGCTCGGATGGCTCCACCTTCATGAATTGCGCGATGATGGCGATGGCTTCCGTGCGGTTCGAAGGTTCGGCGAACCAGCGCATGGCACGGACGAAATCTTCGAAGAAATCATCGAGCGCCGCCCGGTTCTTCTCCAGGAACTCCTGCCGCGCGGTCAGGAACACCAACTGCGACGGGCCCCAGGCGTCCCGCGCGGTGAACAGCGGCACGTAGGCGCCGCTCGCCTTCATCGCCAGCAGCTGCGGCAGCAGCACCACCGACATATCGACCTTCTTCTCCTCCAGCAGCGCCGGCAGGCTCGGGAAGGCGGCCTCGATCGACACGTAGTCGCGGCGGTCCGTCAGGCCCGCCCGCGTCAGCATCGCCCGCATGGCCGTGTCGGAGGCGGAGCCCACGGCGTTGGTGCCGACGCGCTTGCCCCGCAGATCCGCGACCGACCGGATGCCGCTATCGGCGCGCACCAGGAACGTCTCGCTATGATAGCCCGGGATGCCGTCCTGGATGATGTCCGCCACCACCCGCACATCGAGCCGCGCATTGACCACGCTCAACGCCAGGGTCGCCGGGGACGACGCGACCAGATCGACCTCCCGCGCCGCCATCGCCGTGATCTGGGGCGAACTGCCGCGGAACGCGATCGGCTGCACGCGGTAGCTCGTGCCGTAATGCCGCAAAATATCGGGCCGCGCGAATAGCACCGGGATCATATGGCCCGGCATCGTCGACCACCCGATTCGGATCAGCAACGGCTCCGCCCGCACCGGGAACGCCGCGAGCATCAACATCAGGATCAGGCCAAGCCGCATCGCGCAGTCCCCCCTTTTCCAAGACGCTAAGTGGCGTCATGGGGTGGGTCAATCGGCTCGACCCCGTCAAAGGCTGCCGAGCGGCGCGCGGCCTCTCGAACGACGGTGCCGGGGGGTCTCGGCCATGGATCGAGTCCGCCGGAACGGGCTGCGGGTGCGGGAGGTCAGGGCCGGCCGAGCATGAACTGCCCGAAGAAGCCGGCCAGTGCGTCAAAGGCGTCGAGCGGCAGCACGGTCGCCACATGCTGGTCCGGGCGGACCACGACCATCGCGCCCGCGGTGCGATCGATGCCGCGCAGGTCGAAGATGTCGGGCCCATTCTTGAGGTCCGGCGTATAGGCCTTCTCATAGTCGAACAGGCCGAAACGCCCCTTGCGCGGCAGCAGCATCGGCGGCAGCGCCTCGACCGGGAGGTCGCGGTGCCCCTGCTGGAAGATTCCCCGCACATCGATCACGCTGTCGATATCGGTGCCATCTCGTGTGTACCGTCGGATCGGCGAACGCTGATTGTGCAGCAGGTGGTCCATGAGGGCAGTCATCCGATCGCGGCCCGCATCGGCGAAGGCATACAGCCGCCACGCCCCGTCGGCCCGGGCGGCATGGCCGAGTTGCACCGGTTTGGCGTCGGCCAGGCGCACGACGGGCGCCGAGTGGAACCGGGTGCCGATGATGAAGCCCCGGGCCAATGCCTGGTGCGTCGCCGGGGCGGTCAAGTAGGTCGCGGGCGGGTAGTGCGTGCCGACGCCGGCGGTGTAGCGGCCCGACATCACGAAATAGTCCTGCAGCTCCGCCGGATCGACGCCGCCGAGCTCCGGGTGATCCGGGTTCCTGGGCGGCGAGGCCATGATCTTCGACCACTCCTTGTCGAAGTCGATGAGGCCCTGCGCGATGGCGTGCCGCTCGATGCCGTAAGTGCGAAGCAGGTCCGCCTTCGCACGCCCGTCCAACACGGCGGCGAGCTTCCAGCCCAGGTTATAGGTGTCCTGCATCGAGACGTTCATGCCCTGGCCGGCCTTGGCGCTGTGCGTGTGGCAGGCGTCCCCCGCGATGAACACGCGCGGCAGGCGCTGCCCGGCCTCGGTCTCCGGCACGTCGTCGAACCGGTCCGTGACACGCTGGCCCACCTGATAGACGGCGAACCACACGACGTTCTGCACATCGAGCGTATAGGGGCGCAGCACGCGCTGCGCAGTCTGGATGACCTGGTCCTGGGTGATCTGCCGGAAGGATTCGCGGTCCGAGGGCTCGATCTCACCGAGGTCGACATAGAGCCGCACCATGTAGCCGCCCTCCCGCGGGATCAGCAGGATGTTGCCGTCATCCGCCGACTGGATCGCCGCCTTCAACCGGATATCGGGGAAGTCGGTGGTGGCGAGCATGTCCACCACGCCCCAGGCGTGGTTGGCGAACTCACCCCGCGGGACGGCGCCGATGGCTTCCCGCACGCCACTGCGCGCGCCATCGCAGCCCACGACGTATTTCGCGCGGACCTGCTTCTTCTCCGCAGTCGCAGCGTTGGCCAGCGTGACGAGGACTGGGTGGTCGCCCGAGGGCTCGACGGTCAAGGTGACGAAATCCCAGCCGTAATCGGGCGCCATCCGCGCGGCGGATTTGGCCATGTGGTCCTCGAGGTATCCCAGCAGCCGCGCCTGGTTGACGATCAGATGCGGGAACTCGGACAAGCCGTCGGCAGTGTCCTGCACGCGCCCGGTCCGCACGATGCGGGACCGGTCCACGGGCGAGGGGCGCCAGAACACCGTCTCGTTGACCCAGTAGGCCTCTCGGACGAGTCTTTCGCTGAGACCGAAGGCGTCGAACATCTCGACCGTGCGGCAGGCGACGCCGTCGGCCTGACCGACCTTCAACGGCCCCGCGCGGCGGTCGACGATGCGCGTGGCGATGCCGGGGAAGGCCGCCAGCTGGGCCGCCAGCAGCATGCCGGCCGGGCCGGTGCCGACGATCAGCACGTCCATGGTGTCCGGCAGTCCCGGCGGACGCGCGGGCGCCTCCGGGGCCGCCTGGATGTCGGGGTCACCCGGGGTGTAACCGTTCAGGTAGAATTGCATCTCCGCGTCCTTCCAGCGTCTAGAGCCCAATCCGACCGAAGTGGGTCGGCTTGGGCTCTAGATTTTTAGGTTTGGCGAGCACTACTACCGTCCAGGCGATGCCGCCTGGTCGGTAAGTGCTCTAGGCCTGTTCGGCGGTCCTGGCGGCTTCGGTGCGCGGAGGACGATCGTCTGGGATAACTCTCGCCGCTGTCGGCCGGTGGGCTGAGGCGGGGCGTGCTGGCGGTGAATGTGGCGACGACGTCCTCAATCGGGCGCATGGCGGCCAACCGGCACCAACCCCCGTTCAAGCGACCCCATCCCCCACCGCGTTCATCCCCGCATTGCGCCGGAACGTCGGCAGCCCCACGCCCGCAGCGTCGAACCCGCCATCGTTCGCCAGCGCCTGCCCCGTCACATAGCTGGCCGCCGGCGAGCACAGGAACCCGACCAGCCCCGCCATCTCCTCCACCGTGCCATACCGCCCCAGCGGGACCGTGTCGTAATAATCCGAGCGGATCGCGACGCTATGCACCAGCTTCGCCATCTCGGTCTCGACCGGGCCGGGGCAGATGGCGTTGACGCGCACGCCGTAGCTGCCGAACTCCACCGCGTATTGCTTGGTCAGGTGGATGATCGCCGCCTTGCTGGTGCCGTAGGCGACCCGCAGCGTGCTAGCGCGCAGGCCGGAGATGGAGGCGATGTTGACGATGGCGCCGCTCCGTTGCGCCACCATGATGGCGCCGAACGCCTGCGTGCACAAAAACGCGCCATCGAGGTTGGTGCCCAGCACGTGACGCCACTCTGCGAACGATGTCTCGAGCGCCGGCTTGAACACCGCCACCCCGGCATTGTTCACCAGCGCATCCACCCGGCCCCAGCGCGCCATCACGGCGGCGGCTGCAGCGTCCACGGCAGCCGGGTCGGACACGTCGCAGGGCAGGGCCAGCACGCGGCCGGGCATCGCCAGCGCCGTTTCCGTGGCGGCCAGGGGTGCTATGTCGATGTCCAGCAGCGCGACATCGTGGCCATGCGCCAGGAACCACTGGCCGATCGCCAGACCGATGCCGCGGGCGCCGCCGGTCACGACGGCGACGGGTTGGGTCATGCCGGCTCTCCCGCCACGCCATCCAGCAACGCCAGCGCGAACACGACCGTCGCGGCCCGCACCGCGCTGCGATCGCCCGGGAACACATGGCGTGCCGTCCGCACCGTGCCGCCCCGCGCCGCCACGCCGAACCACACCGTGCCGACCGGTTTCGCCACCGTGCCGCCGCCGGGGCCGGCCACGCCGGTGACGGCAACGGCCGCATCGGCAGTGGAGTGCGCCAGCGCGCCGGATGCCATTGCCGCCGCCACGGGCTCGCTCACCGCGCCATGCGCCGCCAGCAGCGCGGGGTCCACGCCCAGCATACGGATCTTGGCGGCGTTGGCGTAGGTCACGAAGCCGCACTCCACCACGTCCGACGAGCCCGGAATTTCGGTCAGCGCGCCCGAGATCAGGCCGCCGGTGCAGCTTTCGGCCGTCGCCAACGTCCAGCCGCGGGTGCGGAACGTGGCGAGGGTGCGGGTGGCGGCGTCGAGGAGGTCGGGAGGGATCATGGCAGCCATCCATACCGGCGCAGCGCCCACACCGCCACACCCGCCCCGGCGCCGGCCAGCACGTCATCGGCCATGATGCCGAACGCGCCGCCCTGCCGGTCCGCCCAGCCGATCGGGCCGGGTTTCGCAATGTCCAGCAACCGGAACAGCACGAAGGCCACGACCAGACCGGGCCAGGACAGCACGCCGCCCAGGCCCAGCATGGCGATCCACTGGCCCGCAACCTCGTCGATCACCACCCAGCCGGGATCGGCGTCGCGGTCCGGCACCGCGCGGCCGACGGCGAACCAGCCGCCCAGCGTGGCCACCGCCGCACCTGCCGGCAGCAGCCAGACCGGCCCCAGCATCATCAGGGCGCCGACGAGCACGGCCGCGGCCGACCCCGCCGTGCCGGGCGCCCGGGGCGCGAAGCCCACGCCGCCGAAACTCGCGATCGCGCGGCTCATGGCTGGCGCGCGCGATAGATCTCGATGTTCTCCATCACGCGCTGCACATAATTGCGGGTTTCGTTGAACGGGATCGACTCGATCCAATCCACCCAATCGATGGGGCCGGCCCGCGGATCCCCCTCCGAAACGATCCACTCCGTCACCCGGCGCGGCCCGGCGTTATACCCCGCCAGCGCCATCGGCAGCGCCCCGAACTGGTCCATCAGCCCGCGCAAATACGTGGTGCCGAGCCGCATGTTATGGGCGGGATCCTCGGTCAGCAGCGGGATGCTCGTCGCCTCGTTCACCTGCCGCGCCACCTGCGCCGCCGTCGCGGGCATCAGCTGCATGAGGCCGCGCGCGCCGGAGGGGCTGACGGCGAGGTCGTCGAAACTGCTTTCTTGCCGCATGAGGCCGAGCGCCACCGCGCCCTCCACCGTGCCCGGCGGCTGCACCGGCATCGGCCAGCCCGCCACCGGCATCATCACCCCGTCCCGCCCCGCGCGCCGGGCCAGCGCCACCGCGGTATCGGGCAATCCGAGCTCGGACGCGAGGCGCGCCACCATCATCCGCTCCGCCGTGCCCGGCGCCAAATCGTCCAGCCGCAGCAGGAAAGCGGGCGCCCGCCGCCGCTCACCCCAGGCAGTCAGCAAAACGGCCGCGCGCGACATCTCATGCCGCAGGAAGGTCTGAGCCGCCGGGGCGGACCAGGGCGGGTCCGCGAGGGCGAGGATGCGGCTGCGCAGGGCCGCGTCGTCCAGGCCCAGCGCGCGTCCCGCGAGTTGCCCGTAATAGGTGGTGGGGAATTGCACGGCGGCCTCATACGCGCGGGTGGCGGCGGCCCGGTCCCCGCGCGCCATCGCGGCCCGGCCGAGCCAATAGGCGGCGCGGGATTGGGTGATGACCGATTTCGACAGGCCGGCCAGCGCGCGGAAGCGGGCCTCCGCCACCACCGGCTGGTTCAGGCGGCGGAGCGCGATCCAGCCGCTCAGGAACAGCGAGTCCAGCGCGGCCTCGTTCGCCTGGGCTTTCGTATCCGCGACGGCAAACGCAGCGGCGGGTTCGCCCATCCGCAGCAGACGCCGGGCCAGCAGGTTGCGCTCGTCCCAGAAGGCCTGCTTGCGATCCGGGGGCGCCACGCTTTCGGCGGCCGCGCCATGGGTGCCCCAGACCTGCGCCGCCATCCGGTCCAGCCCGGCGCGGCGATACCATTTGGCGAGATCCAGCACCGTGCCAGGATCCTCGCGGGCGGGCAGCGGCAGGGCTGCCACCAGGGCCGGCGCCTCGGCCGCGTCACGCCGCAGCGCGAGCCGGGCCTCGGCAGCGGGGCGCTGCGCCGGGTCGATGCGGATGGACTGGCGCTGCGCGGGGCCCCCCACCTGGCCATTGTCGGACCAGGCCAGGCGGTCGAACCGCCGCCACTGATCGTCGGCCGTGAGCACAGAACCCCATTGCCGCACGAAGCCGATCTCGTCCCCACCCTCGAGCCCGCGAACCCAGGCGGCGCGGGCCTGGGTGGCGGCGTCCTGCGGGCGGCCGGCGCGGGCGGTGGCGTCGGCGCAGCGCAGCAGGGAGGGCGCGGCCTGCGGCGGGCTGGACTGGCAGATCGCCAGCACGGCGCGATCGTCGCCATCGAGGGCCAGCGCCTCCTGCAGACGCCGGGTCAGCAGGGCCTGGGCGGGCCAGTCCGGGCCGTCCAGCAGGAAGGCCGCGATCTCGGTCGAGCGCGCGGCGCCGGGGGTGAGCAGCCGGTAGTAGCGGACGAATTTCTGCGCCAACGGGTCCGGCATGCGGGCGGCCAGGGCCTCCGCCTGCGGCCAATTGGTGGCCCGGATGGCGGCGAACAGGGACGCGCCGTCCTGCGCGCGGGCGGGCAGGGCGGCGAACAGCAACAGGAGGAACATGGGGCGCATGGCCGACCCTACCGCACGGCGGCCTTGCGGCGCACCCCCGGGATGCGGCCTTGCGGCGCGCACCTGGGGTGCGGCCTTGCGGCGCGCCGCCGGGGTGCGGCCTTGCGGCGCGCACCTGGACTCCCTAGTTTCGCGATCCCGTTTGTGGCCGAGGCGCGTGATGTTCAAAGGATCCTATGTCGCGCTGATCACCCCCATGCATCTGGACGGGTCCCTCGATGAGGATGCGTTCGCGGGTTTCGTGGAGTGGCAGATCCAGCAGGGCACCGACGGTATCGTGCCGGTTGGCACCACCGGAGAGAGCCCGACATTGTCGCATGACGAGCATCGCCGCGTGGTCGAGATCGCGGTGCGGGTGGCGGCCGGGCGGGTGCGCGTGATCGCAGGCGCCGGGTCCAACAGCACGTCCGAAGCGATCGAGCTGACCCGGCACGCCAAGCAGGCCGGGGCGGACGCGGCGCTGGTCGTGACGCCCTACTATAATAAGCCGACCCAGGAAGGGCTTTTCCTGCACTACACCGCCGTGGCGGACGCGGTGGACCTGCCGGTCGTCATCTACAACATCCCGCCGCGCAGCGTGGTGGATATGAGCGTGGCGACGATGGCGCGGCTGTCCAAGCACCGGAACATCGTGGGCGTCAAGGACGCGACGGCGAGCCTCACGCGCCCGCTGCACACGCGGCGCGAATGTGGCCCGGCCTTCGTGCAGATGTCGGGCGAGGACCATACCGCGCTGCCATTCCTGGCGGCGGGTGGCCATGGCTGCATCAGCGTGACCGCCAACGTGGCGCCCCGCCTGTGCAGCGAGATGCACCGTGCCTGGCAGGATGGCCTGGTGGAACGCGCGATGGCGATCCAGGACCGGCTGGTGGGATTGCACGACGCGATGTTCGTCGAGAGCAACCCGGGCCCCGTGAAATATGCGGTGAGCCTGCTGGGCCATGGCACGGAGCATTGCCGCCTGCCGATGGCGCCGGTGGCGGACAGCACGCGGGCGCAGGTGCGGAGCGCCATGCAGGGGGCCGGGCTGCTGAATTAGATGGCCGATCCCAAGACCAAGAAGAAGTCCGGACTGATCTCGCACGGGGTCGCGGCGCAGAACCGGAAGGCGCGGTTCGACTATACCATCAAGCAGACCATCGAAGCCGGGCTGGTGCTGAAGGGGCCGGAAGTGAAGTCCTTGCGCCTGGGCCGCGCGACCCTGACCGAGGCGTGGGCCGGGGAGCGGGAAGGGGAGATGTTCCTGTTCAACTGCTACATCCCGGAATACCAGGCCGGCGTACTGTCGAGGTTCGAGCCGCGTGCGCCGCGCAAGCTGCTGCTGAAAGCCAAACAGATCAACGAATTAATGGGCGCCACCAACAAGGACGGGCTGACGGTCGTGCCGCTGCAGATCCACTTCAACGACCGCGGCGTGGCGAAGGTGCTGCTGGGCGTGGCGCAGGGCCGGCAGAAACAGGATAAGCGGCAGGCGGTGGCCGCGCGGGATTGGGCGCGGGACAAGGCGCGGCTGATGCGGGATAAGGGGTAGGGCTCGGCTCGAGCCCTCTTTCGCTCGCGAGAGGCCAATCCTGTCATTTCCCTCACCCGACCCTCTCCCGGAGCGAGAGGGGGCCGCCTATGTCTGCTCTGTTCCAAAGGAGCCCGTCATGCCCCTGACCCGTCGCTTCGCTATAGCCTGCGGTGCTGCAAGCCTCGCCGCCGCGCCGGAGCCGCCAACAGCCTGGCGGTTCGAGATGCCGTCCATCGAGGAAGGTACGCTGCGGTTTCAGGATTTCCGCGGCAAGGTGCTGCTGGTGGTCAACACCGCGTCTTATTGCGGCTACACCCCGCAATACAAGCAGCTCGAGGCGCTGCACCGGGACCTCGGGCCGAAAGGGCTCGCGGTGATCGGCATCCCGAGCCAGGATTTCGGCCAGGAAAGCGGCACCAATGCCGAGGTGAAGGCCTTTTGCGAACTGACCTACGGCGTCGAGTTCCCCATGGCAGGCTTGAGCCATGTGCGCGGGCCCGAGGCGGTGCCGTTCTACCGATGGGTGCGGGACGAGACCCGGTGGGAGCCGCGTTGGAACTTCTTCAAGGTGCTGATCGGCCGCGATGGCCAGATCCTCGGCACGTTCAGTGCCTCCGACGAACCGGATAGCGGCCGTCTGCGCGTGGCGATCGATCGGGCGTTAGGGCAGTCCCAGTCCTAAACGCTGCACCAGATCCAGCACCACCTGCTCGAACATCTCGCGCGTCAGCACGCCCGTGTTCGTGTTGTAGCGGGACACATGATAGCTGTTGGCCAGCAACAGCCCGTCCGGCAATTCATGCACCGCGCCATGCCGGAAGCGCACCCGCGCCGCCGGGATGCCGCAGGCCCGCAGCACCGCGGCATGGGACAACACGCCGAGAGAAAGGACCGCTCGCAAGCCCGGCATGCCGCGCAGCTCTGCCATCAAGAACCGGTTGCACGTTCGCACCTCGACCGGTTGCGGCAGGTTGGCCGGCGGCACGCAGCGGACCGCGTTCACGACCCGGCAGTTCCGCAGCGCCATGCCGTCCGCCGGGTCAGCCCGATATGAACCGGTTGCGAGCCCGTAGCGCAGCAGCGTCTCATACAGCAAGATACCGGCATGATCGCCCGTGAATGGCCGGCCCGTCCGGTTCGCGCCCTGCACGCCCGGCGCCATCCCGACGATCAGCAGGGGCGCGTCCATGCCGCCGAAGCTCGGCACCGGCGCGTTGAACCAATCCGGATGCGCGGCGGCGTTGGCATGGCGATAGGCGACCAGCCGCGGACACAACGGGCAGTCCGCCGCGGGCGCGTCGATCGGGATGCTATGGATATCATCGGCCATGTCGGTCCGAACATACCAGAAACACGGCCTGGCCGGAAGCCATGATCCTGATCGGCATCGGCGCCAACCTGCCGGACAGCCAGGGCCGCCCGGCGCTCGAGACCTGCCGGTGGGCCGCCATGCAGCTCGACCGGCTGCCGGGCATTCGGCTGCGCGCGCTGTCCCGCTGGTTCCTCACGGCGCCCGTACCAGCGTCGGACCAACCGGATTACGTGAACGGCGTCGCGCTGGTCACAGGCGGCGATAACCCGGCGGCGCTGCTTTCCGCCCTGCACGCGATCGAACACGCAGCCGGGCGGGTGCGGGGGGCCGTGAACGCGGCCCGGGTGCTCGATCTCGACCTGATCGCCTGGGACGACGAGATCGTGGCCTCACCCACCCTGACCCTGCCACACCCCCGCGCCGCTCTCCGCGCCTTCGTGCTGGCTCCCCTACGCGATGTGGCGCCGGATTGGCGGCATCCCGTGTTGCGTGAGACGGCCACTATTTTGTTGCAACGCAGCGAGCCTAGCATCATCAAGCCCTTGCTTGCCGATCCCATGTCGATTAGATGAAGGGTCTGCTTGCATGAAGTTGCCGGAGGTTTGACGCATGGCGCGCGTGACTGTTGAAGACTGCGTTCAGAAGGTGCCTAACCGGTTCGAGCTGGTGTTGCTCGCCGCCCAGCGCGCCCGCAACCTGAGCCGTGGCGAGGAGCTGACGATCGACCGGGATGACGACAAGAACCCGGTGGTGGCCCTGCGTGAGATCGCAGAGGAGACGATCGGTTTGCCGGGCTTGGAGCAGGACCTGATCAAGTCCCTGTCCCGCGCCCCGGAGCCGGAGCCCGCGGACGAGGAGGTGCTGGACCTCATCCCCACCGACCAGAACATCTTCGGTTTGCAGGATGTCTCGGCCGAGGAGGAGGCGAACGCCATGCCGGTCGAGGATCTGTCGCCCGAGGATATCGAGGCGGCGATCGAGGCGGAGCTGGGTGGTCGCCCGCGCCGCTGATCATCGTTGCCTTGGAGGGGCTGGCCGATGAGGGCCGGCCCTCTCCGCTCGCCTGACGGCACGGCCTCGTCGGACAGCAAAGGCCGAGCTGTCCGGCCGCCGATCGTTCGCCAGTTCGAGCTGACGGAAAAGGTTCGCGCCTACGATCCTCGCGCCAACACCGACCTGATCGACGCCGCGTATGTGCTGGCGATGCAGGCGCATGGCCAACAAACCCGCGAGAACGGCGACCCCTACATCACTCACCCCATCGCGGTCGCGGACATCCTGGCCGGCTACCGGCTCGATACCGCGAGCATCGTGACCGCGCTGCTGCACGACGTGATCGAAGATACCCCGGTCACGATGACGGAGATCGAGAAGCGGTTCGGTGCCTCCGTGGCCGGGCTCGTGGACGGCGTCACCAAGCTGACCCGGCTCGAACTGCAATCCGATCGCACCAAACAGGCTGAGAACTTCCGCAAGCTCGTGCTGGCCATGAGCAAGGATATTCGAGTCCTGCTGGTAAAGCTCGCGGACCGGTTGCACAACATGCGGACGCTGCACTACGTGGACCGGCCCGAGAAGCGCCAGAGGATCGCGCGGGAAACGATGGAGATCTACGCGCCGCTCGCCGAACGCATCGGCATGGATGCGCTCAAGACCGAGCTGCAGAACCTGTCCTTCGCGCAGCTGGAGCCCGAAGCGTTCGACACGATCCAGGCCCGGCTCAACTTCCTCCGCGGTCAGGGTGCCGACGTGATCGAAGAGGTGCGGGCGGAGCTGCACCGCGTCTGCACCGAGGGCGGGGCCGAACCGGTCGAGATTACCGGGCGGGAGAAATCGCCGTTCTCGATCTGGGAGAAGATGCAGCGCCGCAACGTGGCGTTCGAGCAGCTGTCGGACATCATGGCGTTCCGCGTGGTCATGCCCTCCCGCGACGCGTGCTACGTGGCGCTGGGCGCCGTGCACAACGCCTATCCGGTGATCGCCGGGCGGTTCAAGGACTATATATCCACGCCGAAATCCAACGGCTACCGCAGCCTGCATACCGGCGTGACCCTAAGGGAGCCGCGCAATCAAAAGATCGAGGTGCAGATCCGCACCGCCGACATGCACGACATCGCCGAGAACGGCGTGGCGGCGCATTGGCTGTATAAACAGGACGATGCGTCGCAGAGCGATTTGCAGCAATTCCGCTGGGTGCAGGATCTGCTGGAGATTCTGGACAATTCGCAGGCCGCCGACGAGTTCTTGGAGAACACCAAGCTCGAACTGTACCAGGACCAGGTCTTCTGTTTCACGCCGAAGGGCCAGCTGATCGAGCTGCCACGCGGCGCCACCAGCATCGACTTCGCTTACGCCGTGCACAGCCAGGTCGGTGACGCCTGCGTGGGCGCCAAGGTGAATGGAAGGCTGATGCCGCTGCGGCACGAGCTGCAGAACGGCGACCAGGTCGAGATCATGACGGCGCGCGGCGGCACGCCCTCCCCGGCGTGGGAGCGCTTCGTCGTGACCGGCAAGGCGCGGGCGCGTATCCGGCGCTATGTGGCGCAGCAGCAGCGGCAGAACTACCTCGACGCCGGGCGCGCATCACTGGCCAAGGCGTTCCGGCAGGAGGGGGTGGACGGCTCGGAGAAGGTGCTGGAGGCCGGCCTGAAGGACGGCGCGCTGAAGGCGCTGAAGGCCACCACGGTCGACGACCTGTATGTCGCGGTCGGCAACGGCAATCTGGGGCCGAAGGACGTCGTTCACGCCGCCTATCCGGAGCTGCGACAGACCCCGCGCGCGCCCCGCATGGTGCCGACCCTGCCGCCGCGCGTGGGCCGCAGCATGTCCCGGGATGGCGGGATGCCGATCTCGGGCTTGGTGACGGGCATGGCGGTCCACTACGCCGGCTGCTGCCACCCGCTGCCCGGGGACCGCATCGTGGGCATCGTCACGACCGGTAAGGGCGTCACGATCCACACCCGCGAATGCCAGACCCTGGAAAGCTTTGCCGCGACGCCGGAGCGCTTCATCGACGTGGATTGGGAAGACGCCGGCAAGGGTGAAACCCATACCGGCCGGGTCAGCGCCATTGCCGTCAATCAGCCCGGCGCCCTCGCGAGCCTCACCAATGCCGTGGCCAAGCATGACGGTGCCATCTCCAACCTCAAAATCACCAACCGGCAGCAGGATTTCTTCGAGGTGCTGCTCGATGTGGAGGTGCGCGATTTGCGGCATCTGGGCACGGTGATCGCCGGGCTGCGGGCGGCCAGCGGAGTCACGCAGGTGGAGCGGGCGCGCGGATGATCTTGGGATTGGGTTCCGACCTTTGCGACATCAGGCGCGTGGAGAAAGTGCTGGCGCGGTTCGGAGACCGTTTTCTGCAGCGCGTGTTCACCCCGGCAGAGCGGGCGCGTGCAACCCGGCGCACGCCATCGATCCAAGCCGGCACGTATGCCAAGCGGTTCGCGGCAAAGGAAGCGTGCGCGAAGGCGCTCGGCACGGGTTTCCGGCTAGGGGTGTTTCATTCGGACCTCGGCGTGGAGAACCTCCGCAGTGGGCAACCGACAATGCGTCTCACGGGCGGAGCGCTGGCCCGGCTGCACGCCATGGTACCGCCCGGGCATCGGCCGGAGGTGGCGTTGACGATGACGGATGAATATCCGTATGCCTTCGCGCAGGTCGTGATCTCGGCGGTTCCAGACTAGCCCGCTTCCTTGACACATACGGGCCGGGTGCGCTTGATCCGCCCACCCTCTCTGGACCGGATCACCTCCCTTCATGGCGAAGCAAAAATCGGGCTTGCTCGAGAACGTCAAGACCATCGTCTACGCCGGCCTCATCGCTATCGGCATCCGGACCGTGGCGTTCGAACCGTTCAACATCCCCTCGGGCTCGATGATCCCCACCTTGCTGGTCGGCGATTATCTGTTCGTGTCGAAATATAGCTACGGCTACTCCCGGTATTCGATGCCGTTTGCGCCCAATCTGTTCCAAGGCCGCCTGTTCGGCCGCGTGCCCGAGCGTGGGGACGTCGCGGTGTTCAAATGGCCGCGGGACAACGCGACCGACTATATCAAGCGCATCGTGGGCCTGCCGGGTGACCGAATGCAGATGAAGAGAGGCGAGCTGTATATCAACGGCACCCTCGTGCCCCGGCGTGTCGTGGGTGACTACATGGTCACCGACGGCGGGCCGGCCCTCGCCACGCGCTATCTCGAGACCCTCCCGAATGGGCGCCAGCACGATCTCATCACGATGGACGTCCGTGCCCCGCTCAACGACACGCCGGAATACCGGGTGCCCGACGGCCACGTGTTCGCAATGGGCGACAACCGCGACAATTCCAGCGACAGCCGGGTGATGGACGCATCCGGCGTCGGCTTCGTGCCGATCGACAATTTGGTGGGCCGGGCCGAGTTCATCTTCTTCTCGATCGACGCGCGGGCGCCGTGGTGGGAGATCTGGGAGTGGCCGTTCGAGATCCGGTGGAAGCGGCTGCTGCACGGCGTCTCGTGATCAAGGACGACGCGGAGACGTTATTCGGACATCGCTTTGCCAATCCGGCGCTGCTGACCGAGGCGCTGACCCATCGCTCCGCCGCCCATGGCAAGCGCGGCAATCACAAGCGGGGTGAACGCCGCGGCGTCGGCTCCAATGAGCGGCTCGAGTTCATCGGGGACCGCGTGCTCGGCCTGCTGATCGCGGAGTGGCTGATCGAGCGGTTTCCGGACGAACAGGAGGGCGAACTGGGCCCGCGGCAGGCGCATCTTGTGTCCCGCCCCGTGCTGTCCACGATCGCCGCCGAGGCCGGGCTCGCTGCCATGATCGCGGTGGCGCCGAACGAGGCGAAGGCCGGGGTCGGCGCCGGCGCCAACGTGCTGGCGGATGCCGTGGAGGCGGCGCTGGGCGCGCTCTATCTCGATGGTGGGCTGGAGGTTGCGCGGCGGTTCCTGCGCCGGGCCTGGTTGTCGGCGATGGAGCACCAGGTGCTGCCGCCCAAGGACGCCAAGACCGCATTGCAGGAATGGCTGATGGCGCGGGGCAAGCCGCTCCCCATCTATCAGGAGGAGGGGCGGAGCGGCCCATCCCATGCGCCGGAATTCACCGTGAGCGTGACGGCCGCGGGGCAGACCGGGACCGGGACGGGCGGCAGCAAGCGCCTGGCGGAACGGGAGGCTGCGGCGGCGCTGCTGGAAAGGCTGACATGACCGATACCTCACCCCGCTGCGGCTTCGTCGCCATCGTGGGCGCCCCCAATGCGGGCAAGTCCACGCTGCTGAACCGGCTGACGGGCGCCAAGCTCTCGATCGTGAGCCCGAAGGCGCAGACCACGCGGATGCGCGTGTTGGGTATCCTGATGCGGGGAGCGTCGCAGATCCTGCTGGTGGACACGCCGGGCATCTTCGCGCCGAAACGGCGGCTGGACCGCGCGATGGTGAAGGCGGCCTGGACCGGGGCGGCGGATGCGGATGTCACCATGCTGCTGGTGGATGCGCAGAAGGGCGCGACCGAGGCGGTCCAAGCCATCGCCCGGCAGATCGCCTCGCAGAAGCGCCGCACCTGGCTAGTGATGAACAAGATCGACCTGATCGCGGCCCACACGCTGCTGCCGCTCACCGCGACGCTCAGCGCCATCCTGCCATGCGAAGAAACGTTCATGGTCAGCGCCGCGACCGGGGGCGGGCTGGACCGGATGCTGGATGCGCTCGCGGCCGGCGTGCCGCTCGGGCCGCATCTGTATCCGGATGACGATTTGACCGATTTACCGGACAGGCTGCTGGCTGCCGAGATCGTGCGCGAACAGATTTTCCTGCAAATCCATGAGGAAATCCCCTACGGCACCACGGTCGAGACCGAGAACTGGCAGGAGAAGCCGGATGGGTCCGTGCGCGTGGAGGCCACGGTGTATGTGAGCCGCGCCGGGCACAAGGCGATCCTGATCGGGGCGCAGGGCAGCCGCATCAAGGAGATCGGCGCCAAGGCCCGGCGGGAGCTGACGGGCCTGCTGGACCGGCCAGTGCATCTGTTCCTGAACGTGAAGGAACGCGCCGGATGGGACGAAGAGGGCGCCCGGCTGCGCGCCATCGGCCTCGACGACATCGAGTGATGCCAAAACCCGAACCCGTCATTGCGACCGAAGCGAGGCACTCCAGCGGCGAACAGCCTGCGTGTCGCCCCTGGAGTGCTCCGCCCAGGGGTCCGCGATGACGAGGTCAGGGCCACTGCGTCAGGTCTAGGCCTGTCCCATGCCCGAGTGGGAGGCTCCCGCCGTGATCCTGGCCGCCCGCGCCCATGGCGAGGGGGACGCGCTGGTGACGGTATTGACCGAAGAGAACGGCGCGCATCGCGGCCTCGCCCACGGGGGAAGCTCTCGCCAACAGGCGTCGTTGTGGCAACCCGGCAACCTGGTGCAGGCGCGATGGATCGCCCGGCTCTCGGACCAGCTCGGCAGCATGACCGCAGAACTCGTGCACCCCGGCGCGGCGCTCGCAATGGACGATCCGTTGGCACTGGCAGTACTGTCCTCGGCCTGCGCCGTGGCCGAAGGGGCGCTACCGGAGCGGGTATCGCACCCGCTTGTTTTTGCGGGTTTGGTTCAGATGATCGCGGGGCTGGGGCAGGGGGCGCCCGTTGCTGCCTTGGTGCGATGGGAAACGGTCTTGTTGCAAGAACTGGGGTATGGCCTCGACCTCTCATCCTGTGCTGTGACGGGGCAGGCGGCCGGGCTCGCCTATGTGTCGCCGCGCACCGGGCGGGCGGTGTCCGCCGAAGCGGCCGGCGTGTGGCAGGCGCGGCTATTGGCGTTGCCGGCGTTCTTGGCAGATGACACGGCAGGCGATCCCCGCGCCTGGCGGGATGGTTTAAAGCTGACCGGGCATTTCCTGGCCCGCGACGCCTTCGGCCACCAGCATCGCCCCATGCCCCCGGCACGGCACATGCTGTATGACCGCGTTTTGGCCTTGTGTCCGGAGTGAGTTCTTGATACGTTCTTATCATGCCTGACGATCTCAGCGGCACGATCGATCCGCGCAACCTGACGGACCTGCTGAGCGAGCGGTATCTGGCCTACGCGCTCAGCACGATCATGTCCCGCAGCCTGCCGGATGTGCGGGACGGGCTGAAACCGGTGCACCGCCGGCTGATCTACGCGATGCACCAGCTGAAGCTCGACCCGGCGTCCGGCTTCAAGAAATGCGCCCGCGTCGTCGGCGACGTGATCGGCAAGTATCACCCCCACGGCGATAGCTCTGTGTATGAGGCGCTGGTCCGCCTCGCGCAGGATTTTGCGGCGCGCTACCCGCTGATCGAAGGCCAGGGCAATTTCGGCAACATCGACGGCGATAACGCGGCGGCGATGCGATATACCGAGGCGCGGCTGACCGAGGTCGCGCAGACCCTTCTGTCCGGCATCGATGACGACGCGGTGGATTTCCGCGCGACCTATGACGGGGAGGAGCATGAGCCCGTGGTGCTGCCGGGCGGGTTCCCCAATCTGTTGGCGAACGGCGCCGCCGGCATCGCGGTCGGCATGGCGACCAGCATTCCGCCGCATAATGCCGGGGAGGTCTGTGCCGCCGCCATTCACCTGATCGAGTACCCCGAGGCCAGCACAGCCGACCTCCTGGCCCACATGCCGGGCCCCGATTTCCCGACGGGCGGCACCCTGGTCGAAGACCCGGAGGCGGTGCGCCTGGCCTACGAAACCGGCCGTGGCGGCTTCCGGGTGCGCGCCAAATGGGAGATCGAGCGCAGCAAGCACGGCGTGTGGTCCATCGTCGTCACCGAGATCCCCTACCAGGTGCAAAAGGCCCGGCTGATCGAGCAAGTCGCCGAGCTGCTGGAGGCCAAGAAGCTGCCGTTCCTGGGTGACATCCGGGACGAGAGCACGGAGCTGGTGCGCCTGGTGCTGGAGCCGAAATCCCGCACGGTGGAGCCCGAGGTGCTGATGGAGACGATGTTCCGCGCGACCGCGCTGGAGCAGCGGTTTCCGTTGAACATGAACGTTCTTACAGCCGATCGCACGCCATCGGTCCTGGGGCTGCGCGCCGTGCTGCAGGCCTGGCTCGACCATCGGCAGGAGGTGCTGGAGCGGCGCTCCCGGCATCGGCTCGCGGCGATCGCGCGCCGGGCGGAGGTGCTGGAGGGTTACCTCGCGGTGTTCCTCAACCTCGATGAGGTCATCCGGATCATCCGGGAAGAGGACCATCCGAAGCCGGCGTTGATCGCCCGCTTCGAGATCACCGATGTGCAGGCAGAGGCGATCCTGAACATGCGGCTGCGCTCCCTGCGCCGGCTCGAGGAGATCGAGCTGCGGAAGGAGCACGCGGCGTTGCTGAAAGAGCGGCGGGGGCTGGAGGCGTTGCTGGGCGATGTGGCGCTGCGGTGGAAGCGCATCGCGGCCGAACTGGCGGAGGTGCGCGAGAAATTCGGGTCCGGGGCATTGGGCGCGCGCCGCACCGTGCTGGGGCGGGTGCCGGACGCGATCGAGGTCGATGCCGACCAGCTGATCGAAAAGGAGCCGATTACGGTCGTACTGTCCGAGAAGGGGTGGATCCGGGCGTTGCGCGGGCATCTCGCGGACGGGACGGAGCTGAAATTCAAGGATGGCGACACCCTGCGCCTGTTGCTGCCCTGCCAAACCACGGACCGGTTGAGCCTGCTGGCCAGCAACGGCCGCGCCTACACGATCCGCGCCGGGGACCTGCCGCGTGGCCGGGGCGATGGGCAGCCGATCCGCGTCGTGGTGGAGATGGGACCGGAGGACGAGGTCGCGGCGCTGTTCGTTTGGCGGGATGGCGGGCGGTATCTGGTGGCCGGCACCGGCGGGCGCGGCTTCGTGATCGAGGCGGCCGACCTGATCGCGGAAAAGCGCACCGGCAAGCAGGTGCTGAACGTGCCCGCGGGCGAGACGCTGCTGCTGTGCGTGCCGGCGGTCGGCGACCATGTCGCGGTGATCGGCACCAACCGGAAACTGCTGGTGTTCCCGCTGGACCAGGTTGCCGTCATGGCGCGCGGCATGGGGGTCACGCTCCAACGCCATAAGGACGGCAAGCTGCTGGATGCGAAGGTCTTTACCTTCACCGATGGGTTGTCGTGGAAGATGGGAGAGAAGACGCGGACCGAGCCGATGAAGGACTGGCTGGGCGCCCGCGGGCAGGCAGGCCGGCTACCGCCGAATGGCATCCCGCGGTCGGGGAAGTTCGGGTAGGCGATGCCCTCGTTTCGAGATCAATCCCCCGCCAGTCGCACGCCCGCCACGGGCGCCGCGAGCCGCATCAGCCCGCCGATGCCGGGTGCCGTGTCCATCGTCAGCACTGCCTCTGCCAGCCGATCGGCGCGGGATACTCCCATCACCGGCCGAGCCAACGCGCCGAACTTGGCCCGCAGCTCCTCGATGGACAGGAAATTTGCCGGCTCACCCTTCGGCACCAGCACCAGCCGGCTCACGGTCCGACCTGAAGCCACGATCGTGAGCCGCCCCGCCATGTTGGCCGGCGCCGCCGCCTGAACCTCGGGATCACCGGCGCCGCACCGGATCAGCTTCAGCAAGCGCCGGATGCGCGGGTCATGCAGCAAGGCGTAGCTGTCCCACGCCACATCCCCGGTCACCAAGGCGCAGGCGATCACGAACGGGCCGCTGAACTGCCCGTCCACCACGTTCTGCGGGTCCGCCTTCTGCGCCGCGGGTTCCGCGATCAGCCGCAGGCCGGCCTCGGGAATGGCATAGACGATGCTCTCGATCGCCTCGACCTCGACCTCCGCACGTAAGTCGAGCGCCGCATCGATCCCGGCATGGCCATACCGGCAGGAGGGATAGGGTTTTACCGCCGTCTGCATCAACTCGAACGCAACCCCCAGCTCATCGAAGGCCCGAGCTGGCGTGGCGGAAGGCGCATAGCCCTGGAAGAAGCCATGCGCTCCCTCCAGCGCATCGGTCGGCCCCTTGAATCCTTCGCGCGCCAGGGTTGCCGCCGTCAGCCCGCTCATGCTCGCCCAACCGACCTGCGACCGCTTGGTCCAAGCGCCGTTGGCCAGGAATTGCAGGCTGCCGGCCGACTGACTGCCCGCGATCCCCAACGCGGACTCCACCCCCGCCGCATCCATCCCGAACACCCGAGCAGCCGCCGCCGCCGCGCCGAACACGCCGCAGGTGGCCGTGGGATGAAACCCCCGCGCGTAATGCGCCGCCGCCGGCAAAGCCAGCGCCACCCGGCACGCGACCTCATACCCGGCCACGATTCCCGCCAGCACGTCCGCCCCCGTGGCCCCCACCATCTCCCCGGCCGCCAGCGCCGCGGGGATCACCGGGCAGCCGGGGTGGAGCGAGCCTGCCGCATGCGTGTCATCGAAATCTAAAGAATGGCCCAGCGCCGCATTCAGGAACGCTGCCCCGGCCGGCGTATACCGCGCGCTGTCACCGAAAACGCCGCTATTGCCGGACGCGACACCCAAGGCGCGGGCGGCAGACAGCAGCGCCGGCGTGCTCTCAGCGTCATGCCGGGCGCGGACGATGTTGCCCACGAGGTCCAGCACCAGCAACCGCGCCCGCTCAGTCACGCCCGCCGGCAACCCATCCAGCCGCAGCCCGGCGACGAACGCCGACAATTCCTTGGTGACGTGAGCCACGCGAGCCTCCCTGGTTTTGCGACAGTTTGGCGGCAGTGCGCTCGAAATCCAAGCGCGATTGCCCGGCGCCGCCGCGATGTGGCACACAGCCCCATGACCCAGCGCCGCACCCTGATGCTCTCCACCCTCGCCGCCGCGCTGCCCCTCGGCGCTCACGCGCAGGACAGTTTTGCGGCGTTCATCCAAAGCGTGAAGAACGAGGCAAGGCGGCAGGGCATCCGCGATGACACCCTGACCCGCGCCTTCGCCGGCGTGCAGCCGAACCAGCGCGTGATCGAGCTGGACCGCCGGCAGCCGGAATTCACCCTGACCTGGCCGCAATACCGCGCCCGCGTGCTGCCAGAGTCCCGCCTGCAGGCCGCGCGGGAGAATTGGGGACGGGAACGCGGCCTATTGCAACAGGTCGAGGCGCGGTATGGCGTAGACGCGCAGACGATCCTCGGCATCTGGGGCGTAGAGTCCGCCTTCGGCACCAACAAGGGCAATTACCGGCTCACGGAGGCGCTCTCGACCTTGGCCTGGGAGGGCCGGCGCGCCGCCTATTTCCGCAAGGAGCTGCTCAACGCCTTGAAGATCCTCGATGCCGGCGACGTGGATGTGGCGCGGCTCACGGGCGGCTATGCCGGGGCGATGGGGCAGCCGCAATTCATGCCCAGCTCCTATTTGGCCTACGCGGTCGATTTCGACGGCGATGGCCGGCGCGACATCTGGGACAGCAAGCCGGACGTGTTCGGCTCGATCGGCAATTACCTGGCCAAGAATGGCTGGCGGCGCGGCGAGCCCTGGGGGCAGCCGGTGCGCGTGCCTGCGGGCGTGGGCGGCACGCGGGAGGATCGGCGCACGCTCGGCGAGTGGAGCCGCGCCGGGGTGCGGCGGGACGATGGCGGCGCGTTCACGCGGGCGGACGTCATGGGCGCCGTGATCGTCCCCTCCGGAGCGGCGCCGGGCGAGGGTTACATGGTCTATGCCAACTTCAACGCGATCCGGCGCTACAACCCGTCCGATTTCTACGGGTTGGCCGTGGGCTTGCTAGGGGACGCGGCCGCCTGATGCGCGCGGCGGTGGTCGCGCTGGCGGTCCTGTCGGTATGGGGCTGCACGCGCCGGCCGCCGGCGGAGCCGCCACACCCGGCCTATATGGTGGGTGCGCCGTATCAATCGGCCGGCATCTGGCTGTATCCGCAGGAAAGCTTCCGGCTCGAGGCAACCGGCCTTGCCAGCGTGCTGCCGGACCGCCCGGGCCTGACCGCCAATGGCGAGGCGCGCGATCCGGCCGCCTTCACGGCCGCCCATGCGACCCTCCAGCTGCCAGCGATTGCGCGGGTCACAAACCTCGAGACCGGGCGGCAGGTGCTGGTGCGGATCAACGATCGCGGGCCGGAGGGCGTGCACCGGTTGCTGGGCCTGAACCGGGCTGCGGCGGCGCAGCTCGGAATCGCGCCGGGTGGGACGGCCCGAATTCGGCTGCAGGTCGAGGATGGGGCAAGCCAGGCCCTGCGCGACGCATTGAGTGGCGGGCCCTCCTTGGTGTCGGCCGCGCCCCGGGAGGCCGTCACGACCGAGTCGCTGGCGCCGCCGGCTGGAATCGGCCAATCCACCCGGCGCCGAAGCACGCCGTTTCGGCCAGAGGCCACGGCAACGACGGCCATCACGACCGCCGCAGAGCCCGCCCGCGACGAGGCGCCGTCACCTGGGCAGCTCTGGATCGTGGCCGGGGTGTTCGGGCAGGAATCGTTTGCCCGCGCCATGATCCGGCGCATGGCGGATGTGCCGGCGCAGGTTCGGCGGACAGGGCAGGGCCGGGCGCCGGCGTTCCAGGTGCGGGCCGGCCCCTATGACGACGTGGCGGCCGCGGACAACGCGCTGGACCGGGCCCTGGCGAACGGGGTAACCGATGCGCGGATCGTCGTGGAGTAGCCTTCGTCATGCTTGACCGCCGTCTCGTGCTCGCCAGCGCCCTCGCGGCACCCGCGGCTCCCGCCCTGGCGCAGCGCCGGCAGCAGGGCCGGGCCACGCGCCCCGCGCCGCCGGCCGGCACTCCCGCCACCACGCCGCTCGGCCCGCTCGACACCCTCGCCAAATTCGCGCTGGTCATGGATTACAACACTGGCGCCATCCTGCTGGACAAGGAGGGCACCGCGTCGATGCCGCCGTCCTCCATGACCAAGCTCATGACGGCCTATATCGTCTATGGCTTCCTGAAATCCGGCCGCCTGTCGCTCGGGCAGGAATTGCCGGTCAGCGAGCGGGCCTGGAAGATGCAGGGCTCGAAGATGTTCGTGCCGCTGAACGGCACCGTGAAGGTCGAAGACCTGATCCGCGGCGTGATCGTGCAATCCGGCAACGACGCCTGCATCGTCTTGGCCGAGGCGCTGGCCGGGTCGGAGGAGGGGTTTGCCGATCTGATGAACGTGAAGGCGAAGGAGTTGGGCCTGACCAGCTCCACCTTCCGCAACAGCACCGGCTGGCCCGACCCGGCGCAGCGCATGACTTGCCGCGACATCGCCGTGCTCGCTCGCCGGATCATCATGGATTTCCCGGAATACTACGCCTACGACAAGGAAAAAGCGTTTAAATATAACGGAATTGAACAGCAGAACCGCAATCCGCTGGTGCAGAAGGGCATCGCCGACGGCCTCAAAACGGGTCACACCGACGAGGGCGGCTACGGCCTGGTTGCCAGCGCGGAACGGGCCGGGCGGCGGGTGATCGTGGTGGTGAACGGCCTCGCCACCATGCACGCCCGCGCCGAAGCGAGCGAGCAGTTGCTGGAATGGAGCTACCGCGAGTTCGAGAACGTGACGCTGTTCACGGCCGGGGATGCCGTCGACAACGCGAAGGTCTGGCTCGGCGCACAACCGACGGTGCCGCTGGTGGGCGGGCGGGACCTGGTGCTCACCATGCCGCGCTCCTGGCGGCGGAGCGCCAAGATCACCGTGGAGTTCGCCAACCCGGTCCCGGCGCCGGTCGCCCGCGGCACCGTGCTTGGCAAGCTCACGGTGTCGGGGCAGGGGGTGCCGGCGATGCAGGTCGATCTGCTGGCCGGCGCCGACGTGCCGCGCCTGGGATTGCCGGGCCGGGCGGTGGCGGTGCTGTCACGGTATGTGACGGGGTCCTGAGCGGCTTGTTCATCACGTTCGAGGGCGGGGAGGGCGCGGGAAAGTCGACGCAAGTCGGATTGCTGGCGAAGGCTCTGGAGGCTAGCGGCCAGCGCGTGCTGCTGACCCGGGAGCCCGGTGGCACGTTGAACGCAGAAGAGTTGCGGGCGATGCTCCTCGACCGGAACCGGCGCTGGCCGAGCGACGCCGAGATCTATCTGCACTTTGCAGCCCGGGTCGATCATCTCACGCGAAGAATCCTCCCGGCGCTGGAGGCTGGCGAGACCGTCCTGTGTGACCGGTTCACGGACTCCACCATGGCCTATCAAGGGTATGGACTTGGGGCGGACCGCTCGCTGATCGCAGCCTTGGGAAGCAGGCTTTCGCGACAGCCCGACCTCACGATCCTGCTTCAAACGACTGCTGCGATCGCTGACGAGCGCTTGTTCGCGCGCAAACAGGCGCTCGATCGATACGAGGCGATGGACCACGCGTTCCATGACCGGGTTCGTGACGGATTTCGCCAGATCGCTGAGGGGGCGCCGAAGCGGTTCATCGTGATCGGAGGCGATGGCACCATCGGCCAGGTTCAAGCGGCGATCCAACAAGCGCTGCGCCAGCATTTGCCGGGTTTGCGCACGGCATGACGACGCTCGACCCGCCCCCACTCACGCCGCGCTCCAACCCGCATGTGTTCGGCCATGACGCGGCGCAGTCCGCGATCCTCGATGCGCTGCGGGCCGGGCGGATGCACCATGCCTGGCTCATCGAGGGCCCGCCCGGCATCGGCAAGGCGACGCTGGCGTATCGCACCGCCCGCCGCCTGTTCGCCGGGCCGGATGCGCCTGACGCCCACGTGCATGACCCGGACCGGCCTTTGTTCCGCCGGGTCGCGAAAAGCACCCACGCCGACCTGCTGACGATCGAGCGCGAGACCGATCCGAAGGGTAAGCGCCGGGCGGAGATCGTGGTCTCGACCGTGCGGAACGTGCCGGAGTTCCTGCACATGACCCCGGTGGAGGGCGGCTGGCGCATCGTGATCGTGGACGGGGCCGAGACGCTGAACCGCAACGCCGCCAATGCGCTGCTGAAGGCGCTCGAGGAGCCGCCGGCCCGCGCCGTGCTGCTGCTGACCTGTGCGGCACCGGGGCGCTTGCTGCCGACGATCCGCAGCCGCTGCCGGCGCCTCACGGTGCGCAAGCTGGACGATGCCGCCATGGCGCAAGCACTGCCATCCGTGCTCCCAGACGCGACAGCGGAGCAGCGGACCCGGCTGATCGCGCTGGCGGACGGCTCGCCGGGCCGGGCGGTGGCGCTGGCAGGCTATGGGCTGGAGGTCGCGGAGTTGGTGACGGAGGCCCTGCGCGGCCCCGTGCCGCCCCCCCGCGCGCAGGCGATGGCGGACAAGCTGGCCCGTCACGACGAGGGCTTCGCCGAGTTCATGACCCAGATACGCGACAGCATCGCCGCCGCCACGCGGCAGGCCGCCCGCAGCCCAAGCGCGGTCCCCCTGGCCTCCCGCACCGATCTGTGGCACGCGCTGGGGCACTTGCAGGATGAGACCGAGCGGTTCCACTTGGACAAGCGCCAGGCGATCGGGCTCGCGCTCCAGAAACTAGGCGCCTCATGAAGCCGTACTACGTCACCACCCCGATCTATTACGTGAACGGCGCCCCCCATATCGGCCACGCCTATACCTCCATCGCCGCCGACGTGCTGGCGCGCTGGAAACGGCTGGAAGGGCATGAGGTGCTGTTCCTCACCGGCACGGACGAGCACGGCCAAAAGGTCGAAAAAGCCGCGCAGGATGCGGGGATGGCGCCGCAGGATTTCGTGGACGGCGTCTCCACGCAATTCCGCGACATGTCCGCCCGGATGGGCCTCAGCAACGACGATTTCATCCGCACGACGGAGGCCCGGCACCGCATCGCCTGCCAGGAGCTCTGGCGCCGCCTCCGCGCGTCCGGCGACATCTATCTCGGCCAATACGAGGGCTGGTACGCCGTGCGGGACGAGGCGTTCTATGACGAGAGCGAGCTGCACACCAAGGCCGACGGCACCCGCGTGGCCCCCACCGGCGCCCCGGTCGAGTGGGTGGTGGAGCCGTCCTATTTCTTCCGGCTCTCCGCGTTCCAGGACCGGTTGCTGGCGCTTTATGCCGACCAGCCCGGCTTCATCCAACCCAGCAGCCGCCGCCGCGAAGTCACGAGTTTCGTTCAAGGTGGCCTGCGGGACCTCTCGGTCAGCCGCACCAGCTTCTCCTGGGGCGTGCCCGTGCCCGATGACCCCGCGCATGTCATGTATGTCTGGCTGGACGCGCTCACCAACTACTTGTCTGCCGTGGGTTTCCCGGATGAGGCCGCGCCGGCCTGGCGGTTCTGGCCGCCCGATGTGCAGATCGTGGGCAAGGATATCATCCGGTTCCACGCCGTGTATTGGCCGGCTTTCCTGATGGCCGCCGGGCTGCCCTTGCCGGCCAGCATATCGTCCAACGGATGGTGGACGGCATCGGGCGAGAAGATGAGCAAGTCGCTCGGCAACGCGGTCGATGCGAATGCGCTGGTCGAGACGTTCGGGTTGGACCCCGTGCGGTATTTCCTGCTGCGGGAAGTGCCGTTCGGCAATGATGGCGACTACAACGACGCCGCGCTGATCCGCCGGCTGAACATCGAGCTCGCCAACGACCTCGGCAACCTCGTGCAGCGGACCTTGACCCAGGTGGCCAAGAATTGCGGCGCCGCCGTGCCGGATCGTGGGCCCGAGACGGCGGAGGATGCCGCCCTGCTGGCGTCCGCGCATGCCCTGCCGGCGGCGATGCAGGACCCAATGGACCGGCAGCGATTCCACGACGCGCTGGAAGAGGCCTGGAAGGTGATCCGCGCCGCCAACGCCTATATCGACCACCAGGCGCCCTGGGCGCTGCGCAAGACGGATGCCGTACGGATGGCGACGGTGCTGGCCGTGCTGATCGACGCAATCCGCTGCATCGCGTTGGTATTGCAACCTTTCATGCCCGGCAGCGCCGCCCGCATGTTGGATCAGCTCGGTGTAGGGCAGGGCGCCCGGCAGCTCTCGGCGATCGGCACCCCGGTCCTGCCCGGCACGGCCCTGCCGGCGCCGCAGGCCATTTTTCCGCGCTATGTAGCCCCCGTGTGATGCTGCCCCGCCTATGCTGATCGACAGCCACTTCCATCTCGACATGTTCGACGCGGACGAACACACGGCACTGCTGGCCCGGGCCGCCGAGGCGGGCGTGACGGAGGTCGTCACCATCGGCACACGACTGGCGCAGTCGGCCGAGCTGATCCGGCTCGTCGCCGGCCGTGAGCGGCTGTGGTGCACGGTGGGCGTGCACCCGCATAACGCGGCCGAGCTGCCGGTGCCGACACCGGAGGAGATCGCCGCCTTGGCACGCGATCCCAAGGTGATTGGCATCGGCGAATCCGGGCTCGACTACTTCTATGACAAGGCGCCGCGGGACATCCAGGCCGCAAGCTTCCGTGCCCACATCCGCGCGGCCCGGATGGCGGGCCTGCCGCTCGCGATCCATGCCCGGGCGGCCGACGACGACATCGCGGCGATCCTGCGGGAGGAGCGGGAGGCAGGGGGCCCATTCCAGTTCCTGCTGCATTGCTTCAGCTCCGGTCGTGGCTTGATGGAGGCGGCGCTGGGCATGGGTGGGTATGTCAGCTTCTCCGGCATCCTGACCTTCCCGAAATCGAGCGAACTAAGGGAGATGGCGGGCGACGTGCCGGCCGACCGGCTGCTGGTGGAGACGGACGCCCCGTTCCTGGCGCCGGTGCCGGTCCGGGGCAAGCGTAACGAGCCCGGCTATGTTCGGCACACCGCCCAAGTGCTGGCGGAGGTGCGAGGGCTGACGCTCGAGGCCCTGGCGGCGCTCACGACCGGCAATTTCCGGCGGCTGTTCACGCGGACGGCGTAGCGGATGCTGCGGGTCACGATCCTTGGCTGCGGCGGGTCCGCCGGGGTGCCGCAATTGGGTGGCGCCGATGGCCGCGGCGATTGGGGCGCCTGCGACCCGAAGGAGCCGCGCAATCGGAGAACGCGCTCGAGCATCGTCGTGCAACGCGATGATGGCGAACGACTATTAGTGGACACATCACCGGATTTGCGGGAGCAGCTCCTGGCCTGCGGCGTGCCGCGGATCGACGCCGTGCTGTTCACCCATGCCCATGCCGACCACGTGCTGGGCATCGACGACATTCGGATCCTCAACCGGTTGATCGGCCGCCCCCTGGACGCCTGGGCCACGGCACGGACGCATGGCGAGCTGGAACGGCGCTTCGACTACGCCTTCAAACCGTGGCAGCCGCCGCAATTCTTTCGCCCGGCGCTGGTGCCGCGCCTCGTCGAGCCCGGCGAAACCATCGAAACAGCCGGACTCACCGTTCGCGTGTTTGAACAGGATCATGGCTATCTGCCCACGCTCGGCCTGCGCATCGGCGGCTTCGGCTACTCGACGGATGTGGCCCGGTTGGACGAGGCGGCGCTGATCGCTTTGGAGGGTGTCGATACCTGGGTGGTGGATTGCTTCCAGCGCCGGGCCCACCACACCCACGCCAATCTGGACCAGGTGATCGCCTGGACCGAGCGGCTGCGCCCGCGGCGGACGGTGCTGACGCATATGGGCTACGACATCGACTGGGGCTGGCTCACGCGCCGGCTGCCGCCCGGGATCGAGCCGGGGCATGACGGACTGGTGCTGGAGGTGCCCCATGACTTTCCATAATATACCTTATGCGACTGATGGCAGCGCGGCCGCCGAACTCCAGCGCTTGCTCGCCATCATGGCCGCCCTGCGCGATCCCGCCACGGGCTGCCCCTGGGATCGCGAGCAGACCTTCGCCACCATCGCGCCTTACACGATCGAGGAAGCCTACGAGGTCGGGGCCGCCATCGACGCCGGTGACATGGCCGGGCTGCCGGACGAACTCGGCGATCTTCTGCTGCAAGTCGTCTACCATTCGCGCATCGCCGAAGAACAAGGCGCCTTCGCCTTCGCCGACGTGGCCCGCGCGATCGCCGACAAAATGATCCGCCGCCACCCGCACGTGTTCCCGCCAGAGCCCGGCACGCCCGTGCTGGGCTGGGAGGCGCATAAACAGGCCGAGCGGCTGGCCCGGTGCGAGACTGGCGTCTTGGCCGGTGTTCCTGATGGGCTCCCTGCCCTGACCCGCGCCGAGAAACTCACCACCCGCGCCGCCCGGGTCGGCTTCGACTGGCCGGATGCCGAGGCCGTGCTGGCCAAGCTGGCAGAGGAAGTAGCCGAGCTCCGCGCCGAACTCCCCGAAGCCGACCCGGCGCGCCTGGCCGACGAGATGGGCGACATCCTGTTTGTGGCCGCCAATTTGGCCCGGAAGCTGAGCCTGGACCCCGAGGCGTGCTTGCGCCAAGGCAATGCCAAGTTCGCCCGCCGATTCAACGCCGTCGAGGGAGCGTTGGCGCTGCAAGGTCAGTCGCCGGCAGACGCAGGCTTAGCAGCGATGGAGGCTGAGTGGTGTCGCGTGAAATCCTTGGAGGCCTGACCCAGCGATAGACCCTGGCGCCCGGCCGGGGCACAGTCTCTCCATCACCTCCGGAACTCTCGCGCATGGCTGTCAAACCTGTCGACCCGTTCGACTGCATCGTCTTCGGCGCAACCGGCGATCTCACGCTGCGCAAGCTGCTGCCGGCGCTGTATTACCGCTACAAGGACAAGCAGATGCTGGACGGCGCCCGGGTCATCGGCGCCGCCCGGTCCGACCTGAATGACGACACGTTCCGCGCCAGGGCCGCCGACGCGCTGCGCCAGCATGTGGCCAAGGCCGATTACGACGCCGATCTCGCGCATCGCTTCCTCGACCGCGTCCATTACGCACGCGGCGACGCCACCAAGCCCGGCGGCCTCGATGCGCTCGCTGCCATCCTCGCGGAACGGCCGGACCATATCCGGGTCTTCTACATGGCCACCTCCCCCGACCTCTATGGCCCGACCTGCCAAAACCTGCGCGATGCCGGGCTGGTCACGTCGCATTCCCGCGTGGTGCTGGAAAAGCCGATCGGGCATGACCTCGGCTCCGCCAAGGACATCAACACCGTCGTGGGCGAGGTGTTCTCCGAAGCGCAGATCTTCCGGATCGACCATTATCTCGGCAAGGAGACGGTGCAGAACCTGCTGGCGCTGCGCTTCGCCAATGTCGTGTTCGAGCGGTTGTGGAACGCCGACGTGATCGACCATGTGCAGATCACGGTCGGCGAAACCGTGGGCGTCGAGGGCCGGGGCGATTACTACGACAAGTCCGGCGCGCTGCGGGATATGGTGCAGAACCATTTGCTGCAGCTGCTGTGCCTGCTGGCGATGGAGCCCCCCGTCAATCTCGCGGCCGATGCGGTGCGCGACGAGAAGCTCAAGGTGCTGCGCGCCCTGAAGCCGATCGCCCCGCATGAGGTGGGGCATGTGACGGTCCGCGGCCAATACAGCCAGGGCGCCGTGCAGGGCCAATCCGTGCAGGGCTATCTCAAGGACCTCGGCCCCGATCGGGAGAGCCGTACCGAGACGTTCGTGGCGCTGAAGGCCGAAATCCAGAACTGGCGCTGGGCCAACGTCCCGTTCTACCTGCGCAGCGGCAAGCGGCTGCCGCAGAAGGTGAGCGAGATCGTGGTTCAGTTCCGCGGCACCCCGTTCAGCGTGTTCCGCGAAGCCGGGGAGCTCAGCGCCAACAAGCTGATCATCCGCTTGCAACCCGAAGAGGGCATGAAGCTCGAGCTGATGACCAAATCGCCCGAGCCCGGCTGGCTCCGCCTCATGCCGACGCAACTCGACATCAGCTTCGAAAAGGCGTTCGGCACGCGCTACCCGGATGCGTATGAGCGCCTGCTGATGGATAGCGTGCGCGGCAACCCGACCCTGTTCATGCGCCGGGACGAGGTGGAGGCGGCGTGGGCCTGGGTGGAGCCGATCATCGACGCCTGGGCGGAAACGCGAGAGGCGCCGCGGCTTTATCCGGCAGGCTCCTGGGGTCCGACCTCGGCGATCGCGCTCATCGAGCGGGACGGGCGGACCTGGCATGAGGACATCGCTTAGCCGGATCAGAGAGCCCGGTTGCGCATCGGATCCGATCGCACGCCACGGGCGGTGAACAGGTGGCAGGCCACCAGCCTCCCGTCCCGGTCAGGAATGGCCGGACCGGGCTTCCCCGAACCCGTGCGGCAGATCACTGGCCAGCCGCCACCGGCGTGGCTCGAGCCAAGGCTTGGGACAGGAGACCCAAGAAGACGAAAACGGCGGTAAGGCTCGCCTTGAAGGCCAGGAAATCCCCGGCCAGTCCCGTATCGACCCGGCACCGTTCAGCTGAGGTCAGCGGGCGCATGCGGGTCCGTCCCCGTCGCGCGCCGGGTCAGCGCACCGAGGGGGACGCCGGCAAGACTGCCGAACTCGTGGTCACGGCCGTCATCAACTGACGATATAGGGGCGAGTCCGCCTCGGACTGCGTGAGGCGGGCGTTTGGTTTCGGCATCGAGCCGTCCTCCAAGGCCTTGTTCATCTCCCGCAGACAGCCGCAGCCGCAACCGATCTTCTCAGCCTCCGTCTGCTGGCGAGTGACGCCTATGATCACTGGTTTGTTGGCGGCGGTAGCCTCCTGTTTGGCGACCCCGGTGCTCGCGTGGCCACCATGCGCCCGCTCAGCGCCACGCTGGGCATGGCTCCGCAGAGCTGCACTCATTTCGTGGCCGGCATGGTTTTCGGGCTTTGCACCTTGCGCGCCGGCTTGCTCGGTGTGGCGATGCGTGGCGACCTGCATGATCCCTGCCCCTCGATGGAACTGCTCCAGCACCACCATAGCGAGCCCAGCCTGTCGAAACCCTGACGTTTTGCCGATCAGGTATCGGTTGGGCCCGTGGTTTCGGAAAGCCGCAGCGACACGAGCCGGAACGCCAAGCGGCGCCGGTCGCTGCCCATGCCCAATTCTTCCGGCATCCAGCAGCGGTCATACCTGAACCGCAGCGAGAACCCGTCCGTCGCGGCCGGGCTGTGGAAGGCAACCGCCACACGAACGGCGCCCTCGCGCTGACTCGGGAACGACAGGGACCCGGCAGGCACGCCATTGACCGAAAATGCGATCGGTGAAGCCTCACCCTCCGGCAGGAACTGCATGCCGGTCACCTCCAGCACGCACGGGCCCCGCGCGAGACGGCGGTTGAACCGCAGATGCACCTCCGATTCGTCGTCGTTCGACCACACCCCGCCCTGCTCCGCCGAAGACCAGCCAGCGCCCAGCATGTCGATAGCGGGCGCGCGCTGTTCGAACTGGATCTCCTCTCCGGGTCCAACCCCAACGGAATGGGCCAGCGCCAGCAATGGCGGCTCCCGGCGCACGCAGAACTCCGGGGTGCGATGACGATAAATCTCGGAGCGGCCGGGCCGGTTCGACAAGCAGGCATAGAGGATAACGGGCTTGAGGTAGCCCGCGTCGATCAGATCGTCATCCATGCGGCCGATCCGGTCGATCCACGCACGATCCTCGGGGATCTCAGGATCGAAATTCGCGCCGAAATGCCGGCTCAGCACCGCCACGGCGATGTTGCCGGCGGCAAAGAATTGCTCGAAGTGGAACCGCTCGATCAAGACGGGCAGGATGTCCTGCGCCCGGATGCCCTCATTGGCTTCCTTCGAGTTATCCCAATTCGAATACACCGCTTCAACCCGGCCCAAGACGTGGTTCAGCTTGTAGCGGTCCGGCAAGACGGCCCAGAGCCGGTCCACGATCGCCAACGCCTCGGGCCAGAGCATATGGCCGTTGCGGCCGATCATATCGTTGGTGAGGAAGATCCCGGTCGTGCCGATCGACGCCTTGATCGCGTCGAACAGCCCCTCCAGCCCCACCACGTGATGCAGGAACTGGTTGGCGATCACGACGTCCCACGGCCGGGTGACGTAATCGTCATAGAGGCCGATCTCGAAATCGAAGAACCGGTCGATGCCCGAGGCCTCGGCCTCGGCAGCAGCCCGCTGCACGGCGCCCTCGGCGATGTCGACGCAGGTGAAGTGAATGCCCTCATGCCCTGCTGTCGCGAGCCTGCGGCACATCTCGAGCTCGATGAAGCACTCGCCGCAGCCGATGCTGAGGATGCGGAGCGGCACGCCGGGCCGGGCATCGAGCTCGCGCAACACGGCGCCGGTGTAGAAATCCTCCGTGCTATGCGCGCCCCAGAGGCCGGTCATCGGCTTTTCGATATACTCCTGGCCCCAGCGGACGCAGGCGGGCGGCAGGTCGGCGTGAATCTCGGTCGCCACCGAATACTGGTGCGCGGCCTGCTCGATCCGGATATCCCCGGCACGCTTCATCTTGCTCGCCATGCCGCCCTGCCCGCTCGTTGCGCCCATGTCGCACGAACGGCAGACGCTCGCCAGTGAGCTATGCCGCTTTCGCCTGCGCCACCAGCCGGTTCAAATTGCCCAGCACATCCCGCCCCAGCCCCATGCGCTCGGTGACGGACATATCCTTCACGATCGACAGCTTATGGTCCGGCCGCAAGCGAATCGTGCCCTTACGGGTGCCGAGCCAGGCGATCAGCCCGGCCGGATTGCGGAAGGCGTTGCCGCGGAACCCGATCACCATCCCCTTCGGCCCGGCCTCCAGCTTCTCCACCCCGGCCTCCCGGCACATGCGCTTCAACGTCACGACCTGCAGCAGGTTATCCACCTCGGGCGGCAGCGGCCCGAACCGGTCCACCAGCTCCGCCGCCATCGCCTGCGTTTCGCCATCGGACGCGAGCGCCCCGATGCGGCGATAGAGGCCGAGGCGCACCGGGAGGTCCCGCACATAGGCCTCGGGGATCAAGACCGGCAGACCCAGCTGGATATTGGGCGTCCAGTCCCGGTCATCGTTCGTGGTCCGCCGTTCGGACCGCAGATCGGCCACCGCGTCCTCCAGCATCTGCTGATACAGCTCGATGCCGACCTCGCGGATATGACCGGATTGCTCGTCGCCCAACAAATTTCCGGCGCCGCGGATATCCAGATCATGGGACGCCAACGTGAACCCGGCGCCCAGATTGTCCAGCGTCTGCATCACATCCAGCCGCTTCTGCGCCGCCGCACTCAGCCGATGGTTCTGCGGCCAGGTGAGATAGGCATAGCCGCGCTGCTTGCCCCGCCCCACGCGCCCGCGCAGCTGATAGAGCTGCCCCAGCCCGAACATGTCGGCGCGATGGATGATCAGCGTGTTGACCGCGGGCATATCGAGCCCGGATTCCACGATATTGGTGCTGAGCAGGATGTCGTATTTGCCGTCGCCGAACTCGGTCATCACCCGCTCGAGCTCCGTGGGCGCCAGCCGGCCATGGGCCTGGACCATGCGGGCCTCCGGCACGATGTCGCGGATGCGCTCGGCCATGCGGTCCATATCCTCGATCCGCGGCACCACGCAGAAGATCTGGCCGCCGCGGAACCGCTCGCGCTGGATCGCCTCCCGCACCACCACGCTGTCGAACGGCGAGATGAAGGTCCGCACCGCCAGCCGGTCCACTGGTGGCGTCGCGATCAGGCTCATTTCGCGCACCCCCGTCAACGCCAGTTGCAAGGTGCGGGGAATGGGCGTGGCCGTCAGTGTCAGCACATGCACATCCGCCTTGAGCTGCTTCAGCTTCTCCTTGTGGCTCACGCCGAAATGCTGCTCCTCGTCGACGATCAGCAGCTCGAGGTCGGCGAATTCGATCCCCTTCGCAAGCAAGGCGTGGGTGCCCACCACGATGTTGACCTGGCCGTCGGCCAGGCCCCGCTTCACCTCCGCCGCGTCCTTCGCCGTCACCATGCGCGACAGCTGCGCCACCCGGATCGGCAACCCGGCGAAGCGCGCGGTGAAGGTCCGGAAATGCTGCCGGGCCAGCAGCGTGGTCGGCACCACGACGGCCACCTGCGCGCCCGACATCGCGGCGACGAACGCGGCCCGCAGCGCCACCTCCGTCTTGCCGAAGCCCACGTCCCCGCACACCAGCCGGTCCATCGGCCGCCCGGCCGCCATGTCCTCCAGCACGTCGCTGATGGCGCGCGCCTGGTCCTCCGTCTCGGCAAACGGGAAGCGGGCGCAGAACTCGTCCCAGGCGCCCTCGGCCGGGGTGAGCATCACGGCGTCCCGCACCCGGCGGGCGGCGGCGGTGCGGATCAGCTCGCCGGCCATGTCCCGGATGCGCTGCTTCATGCGCGCCTTGCGGTTCTGCCAACTGGCGCCGCCCAGCTTGTCGAGCGCCACACCCCCGGTCTCGCTGCCGAAGCGGGACAGCAGCTCGATGTTCTCGACGGGCAGATACAGTTTTTCCAGGCCATCGTAGAGCAGGCGCAGGCAGTCATGCGGCGCCGGGCCGATGCGCAGGGTTTCGAGCCCGTCATAGCGGCCGATGCCGTATTCCTGGTGCACGACCAGGTCCCCCTCCGCGATCTCGGTGGCCTCCGCGATGAACTGGTCGGCGCGCTTGCGGCGGCGGGGCGGGCGGCTGATGCGCTCGCCCAGCAGGTCTTGCTCGCTGACGACAGCGGTGTCCCCGGCGGTGAAGCCGCGTTCGAGGCCCAGCGTCACGACCCCCGTGGTGCCACCGGGCAGCGCCTCCGCCTCGCGCCATGTGTCGGAGCCCTCGGCCTTGATGCCGTTCTCCCGCAGCAGATGCAGCAGCCGCTCGCGGGAGCCACGGGTCCAGGCCGCGACCACGAGGCGGCGGTGCTGGGCGGCGGCGGCGTCCGCCTGTTCGCGCAGTTGCTGGAACACCTCGGTGTTGGCGATGGCGCCGGCCTTGGTGAACACGGCGCCGGGCCGCCCGCCGGCGTCGATCCCCGGCGCGCCGTCCGGCCTGCCATAGGGGCTGAAGCCCACGGCCTGGCCCAGCTCCAACGCCGCATCCCATTCGGCGCCGCCCAGATACAGCCGCTCCGCCGGCAAGGGGCGATACGGCACCTCCCCGTCCCGCGGCACCGTCTGCCGCGCGGCGGCGTGGTCCGCAATCATCTCGAGCCGGGCATCCCGCGCCGCCTCCCATTGCTGGTCGAGGCTGATCGACAGGCCCGGCAGGTAATCGGGCAGCGTGTCCATCCCGTCATGGAACAGCGGCACCCAGTGCTCGATCCCCGGGTAGCGCCGGCCTTCGGACACGGCCTGATACAGCGGGTCTTCCGCCGCCTTTGGCCCGAACAATTCGCGCCAGCCCTCGCGGAAGCGGCTGACGCTGGCGGGGTCCAGCGGCACCTCCGACACGGGGCGCAGAATCAGGGACGGGATGCGCTTGGCGCTGCGCTGCGTGCTGGGGTCGAACCGGCGCAGGCTTTCGACGGTGTCGCCGAAGAAGTCGATGCGGACGGGATCGGGCTCCCCGGCGGGATAGAGGTCGAGGATACCGCCACGGCTGGCGTATTCGCCGGGCTCCATGACGGTGTTGGCCCGGCCGTAGCCGTTGGCTTCCAGGAACGCGATAATGGCGGCCGGATCGGCCTGTCCGCCCTCGGTGACGCTGAACGTGGCGCCCGCGAACGCGGTCCGGGGCGGCACGCGCTGCACCAGGGCGTTGACGGTGGTGAGCACGATGCGGGGCCGGGTTGCGGGCTCCAGCAGGCGCGCGAGTGTCGCGATCCGCTCGCTCACGATCTCCGGATTGGGCGACACGCGGTCATACGGCAGGCAGTCCCAGGCGGGGAAGCGCAGCACGTCGATCTCGGGCGCGAAGAACGCCAGCGCCTCACCGAGCCGGGCCATGCGGCTATCGTCCCGCGTCACATGCAGGACGGGGCCCTCGAACTCCCGGCGGCGGCGGGCGAGCAGCAGCGCGTCGAACCCCTCGGGCGCGCCATACAGGGTGGCGGTCATCGCGGCGGGATGGCGGCGTTGAACCCGCCGACCCCCTCGCCCTGTTCCGCGGCAGTGCGGATGGCCCGCAGCATCGGCGTGTCATGCTCGTCGGGGATCGGCGCGCGGCCGGTCAGCCAGTCCGCCAGCGCCGCGTCCTGCAATTCCATGATGGCCTCGATCGCGTCCATCTCCGCCTCGGTGAACGACGCCAGACGCTTCTGCACGAAGCCGCCGATCAGGATGTCGTTCTCATACGTGCCCCGATGCGTGGCGCGGAACAGGATACGGCGGCGGCGGCTGTCGTCAGGTATCTCGTGCACATTTGGGTCCCAGGCGGTGGGCTGTCATATAGCGACGCTCCCAGCCAGTGTCAGCCCGTGGACGCCCTTACGCCCAACCTCGCTCCCTTGCTCGCCCCGATCACCGACCTGCCGCATGTGGGCCCGCACACGGCCCGCCTGCTGGAGCGGGTGTGCGGCGGCGCCCGCGTGCTGGATTTGCTGTTCCACATGCCCGACGGCTACGTGGACCGGCGCCAGGCGCCCCGCATCAAGGACGCGCTGCCCGGCAGCGTCGCGACCCTGGAGGTGGAGGTCGTGCGCATCGACCCGCCGGACCGCGGCACCCGCCAGCCCTGGCGCATCACCGTGCAGGACGACACCGGCTTCGCCGAGATCGCGCTGTGGGAGAAGCCGCCTGCCCTGTTCGTGCCGAAAGCGATGCTGGCCGTGTCGGGCAAGCTCGACAGTTTCAACAATCGCCTGCAAATCCGCGACGCCCGCGCGGTGCCGATCTCCCAACGCCATACCCTGTTGCGGCTGGAGCCGGTCTGGCCACTGACCGAGGGACTGAAGCAACCCCGCCTGCAGCACGCCATGACGGAGGCGCTGCGCCGGGTCCCTGCCCTCCCGGAATGGCATGACCCCGCCCTGCTCCGCCGCGAGAGTTGGCCCGATTTCCGTGCGGCCCTCCACGCGATCCACGCCCCCGACGAGCTGCCCGGCGACACCCCCCGCGCCCGCCTCGCCTATGACGAACTGCTCGCGCACCAGATCGCGCTCACGCAGATGAAGCAACGCGAACGCCACCGCCCCGGCCGCAGCCTGACCGGTGACGGCGCGCTGCAAGCCGAGGCGCTGGCCCGCTTCGGCCACCGCCCCACACCGTCGCAGGCGCAGGCACTCCGCGAGATCGACACCGACCTCGCGGCCCCCCGGCGCATGCTGCGCCTGCTGCAAGGGGACGTGGGTTCAGGCAAGACGCTCGTGGCGCTGCTGGCGATGCTGCGCGCGGTGGAGGCCGGGCACCAGGCCGCGCTGATGGCGCCGACCGAGGTGCTGGCGCAGCAGCATTTCCGCACGCTGACCCGGCTCTCGCCCGTGGACATCGTGCTGCTCACCGGCTCCGTCAAAGGCGTGGCCCGGCGCAACGCGCTGCTGGGCATCGCCAATGGCCGCGTGAAGCTCGTGGTCGGCACCCACGCGCTGTTCCAGGACGCCGTCGCCTATCACAGCCTGGCGCTGGTGGTGATCGATGAGCAGCACCGGTTCGGCGTGGACCAGCGCCTCGGCCTCGGCGCCAAGGGCGAGCAGACGGACGTGCTGGTCATGACCGCGACGCCGATCCCCCGCACGCTGCTGCTGACGCAATGGAACGAGATGGAGGTGAGCCGCCTCCTGGAAAAACCCGCGGGCCGCCTGCCGATCCGCACCACGCTGCATCCCATGAGCAAAAGCGGGGACGTGGTGGCCGCGATCGGCCGCGCGCTGGATCGCGGCGAACGCGCCTACTGGGTGTGCCCGATGGTGAGCGAGAGCGAAAAGACCGACCTGGCCGCCGCCGAAGCCCGGTTCACGGCGCTCCAGTCCCGGTTCGGCGCCGTGGTGGGCTTGGCGCATGGGCAGCAGGAAAACGGCGTGCGGGAGGCGGCGCTGGCGGCGTTCGCAGCCGGGTCGGTCCGGCTGCTGGTGGCGACCACCGTGATCGAGGTCGGCGTCGATGTGCCTGAGGCCAGCATCATGGTGGTGGAGCACGCCGAGCGGTTCGGCCTGGCCCAATTGCACCAGCTCCGCGGCCGGGTCGGGCGAAGCGGGATGCAAAGCTTCTGCCTGATGCTGCATGAGGAAGACCTGTCGGAAACCATGCGCCGGCGCCTGCTGCTGCTGCGCGACACCGAGGACGGGTTCGTCATTGCCGACGAGGATTTCCGCATCCGCGGCGGCGGCGACGTGCTGGGCAAGCGGCAAAGCGGCCTGCCGGGGTTCCGCGTGGTGGATGCCACCCAGCAGGAGCGCCTGCTCCGCATCGCGAACCAGGACGCGGCGGTGCTGCTGGACCGCGATCCCGGGCTGGTCGGCGAGCGCGGGCGGGCGGTGCGCGGGTTGCTGCGCCTGTTCGGGCGGGATGGTGGAATGGCGGCGTTGGGGGCGGGGTGACCCTCGCTAGCCCCCAAGCCAGTTATCGACCCTGAGCTCTCCGACGCGCGCAAATTCCGCAACATTGGCGGTGATCAGCGTCACGTCGAGCGCCAGGGCATGGGCGGCGATGAGTAAGTCGTTTGGGCCGATAGGAGTGCCTTGCTGCTCCAGCCGCGCGCGCAGCCGGCCGTAGTGCATGTCGGCAGGCATATCGAACGGGACGATTTCAGCGGCGCTCAGCACGGTCTCGACCCGGGCGCTCAAACGTGCGGAGCCCCGCCGGGCGGCGCCGTAGCGCAATTCGGCGGCAGTGATGATGCTGAGGCAGACCCCTTGGTCGCCATGCTGGGCGAGCCTTACCGCCGCCTGACCACCCGGGTTACGCATCAGGTCTGAAACGATGTTCGTATCGAGCATCGTCCTATACCGGCTCATAGATTTACTGTGCGATTGGCCAATAGCTCTTCGTCAAAGTCCGGGAAGTCTTCGTCGATGGGCTTCAACCCGGCGAGCGCCGCGAGCAGGCCCGGCTTCGGAGCAGGCTCCAAGATTAGCCGGCCCGCCTCCTCGCTCATGAGCGCGATCGTGCCTGGCAGCTCGAACTCGACCGGGATGCGGACGGCCTGGTTGCGGCCGTTACGGAACAACCTGACTTCGCGGCGGGAAGGTGTTGACTTCGGCATAGGCCGAGCATAGGCCAGTCCTGGTCATCCCTGCAACCGGCACGATCCATGCTCTCTCCCGCCCTCCGATCCCTCCTCCTCGACGCATTCGGCGAAACCGCCGCGATGGTCGGCCTGTCCGCGTTGATCGCCGTCCTGCTCGGCCTACCTCTGGCGCTCCTGCTGCTGGTCACGTCGCCCGGCCAGATCGCGGCGCGCCCGGCCGTCAACCGGCCGCTCGGGCTGGCGGTCAATGCCATCCGCTCCGTGCCGTTCATCATTCTGATGGTCGCGATCGTGCCGCTCACCCGCGCGCTCGCCGGCACCAGCATCGGCACGGCGGCCGCCACTGTGCCGCTCTCGATCGCCGCCACCGCCTTCATCGCCCGCCTGTTCGAGACCGCGCTGCGCGAAGTGGATCGCGGCCTGGTCGAGGCGGCGCAGGCGATGGGTGCCACCCGGCTGCAGATCGTGCGGCACGTGCTGGTGCCCGAGGCCGCGCCGGGCCTGATCGCGGCGGTCACGGTCACGCTGGTGTCCCTGGTGGGCTACTCCGCCATGGCCGGCGCCGTGGGCGGCGGGGGGCTGGGTGACCTCGGCATCCGGTTCGGCTATCAGCGCTTCATGCCGGAGGTGATGGCGGTCGTCGTCCTCGTGCTGGTCCTGGTGGTGCAGGGCCTGCAAATGGGCGGGGACGCGCTGGTCCGGCGTGTGTCGCATCGATGAAGGGACCGCCCATGCTCCGCCGCCGCGTTCTTGCCGCCGCCCTCGCCCTCCCCGCCGTGGCGCGGGCGCAAGACAAACCGGTCCGCGTGGGCGTCACCTCCGGCGTGCATGCCCAGATCCTGGAACGCGTGCGGGATGCGGTGCAGGCGCGCGGCATCACGCTGAAGATCACGGAATTCGGCGACTTCATCCAGCCGAACGCGGCGCTGGCGTCCGGCGACCTCGACGCCAACACCTACCAGCACCAGCCCTTCCTCGATCAGCAGATCAAGGATCGCGGCTACAAGCTGGTGCCGGTGGGGCGCACGGTGATGACGGCGATGGCGGTGTTCAGCCGGCGCGCGAAACAGGCGGCGGACCTGCCGGCCGGCGCCCGCGTCGCGATCCCGAACGACCCCACCAATGGCGGCCGCGCCCTGGTGCTGCTGGCGAAGGCCGGGCTGATCACGCTCCGCGACGGCGGGGATTTCCGTTCCACCGTGATCGACATCCAGGACAACCCGAAGAAGCTCCGCATCGTGGAGCTGGACGCCGCCCAGATCGCCCGCTCCCTCGATGACGTGGACGCGGGCGCCGTCACGGGCAACTACGCCGTGGCCGCCGGCCTGGACCCGATCCATGACAGCCTGGTCGTGGAACAGGCCGGCCCCGCGCTGATCCGGCAATATTGCTGCCTGGTCGTGGTCCGCCAGGGCGACGAGGCGAAGCCCTGGGCTCAGGCGATGGCGGCGGCCTATGCCGAGCCCGGCTTCAAGGAGTGGGTCACGGCCACCTTCAAGGGCGCCGTCATTCCCGGGGCCTGATCGACATTTGGATCATCCCTAGGCCTCGCACCCCTCGCCCCGCAGCAACTCCACCACCGCCCCCTCCGGCACGTCCGCCGTCGTGAAGGCCTGCCCGATCCCGCGCGCCAGCACGAAATGCAGCGCCCCGTCCCGCATCTTCTTGTCCCGCCGCATGCTCGCGATCAGCGCCGACGCCGAGAAGCGCCGGTTCAGCATGCCGGGCTCCGACGGCAGGCCCATCGCGTCCAGATGCGCCGCCACCCGCATTGCATCCCCGGGCGCGCAGAACCCCAGCCGCGCCGAGAGCCGGAATGCGAGCCCCAGCCCCACCGCCACGGCCTCCCCATGCAGCAGCCCGCCGCCATAGCCCACCGCCGCCTCCAGCGCGTGCCCGAAGGTATGGCCCAGATTGAGCAGGGCGCGGCCATCCGACGAACGCTCCTCCCGCTCATCCTCCCCCACCACCGCCGCCTTGAACGCGCAGGCGCGCATCACGGCCTCGGCCTGCAGCTCGCGATCCCCCTCCGCGATGGCCGGGCCGTGGCGTTCGCACCACTCGAAGAACGCGGCATCCCCGATCAGCCCGGCCTTTGCCACCTCCGCATACCCGGCGCGCAGCTCGCGCTCCGGCAACGTGCCCAGCACGCCGGTATCGGCCAGCACCATGCGCGGCTGGTGGAACGCGCCCAGCAGGTTCTTGCCGTGCCGCGTGTTGATCCCGGTCTTGCCGCCCACGCTGCTATCCACCTGGCTCAGTAAGGTCGTGGGGATCTGCACGAAGGGCAGCCCGCGCAGCGTCGTGGCCGCCGCGAACCCCGCGAGATCGCCCACCACGCCCCCGCCCAGCGCCACCACCGTCGTGCGCCGCTCCACGCCGGCGTCCAGCAGGCCCTCGACCACGCGCTCATACCCGGCCAGGCTCTTGGACGCCTCGCCCGCCGGGATCACGATCGAGTCCGTCCGCACTCCCGTCGCCGCCAGCCCCTCCAGCAAGGCCGGCAGATGCAGCGCCGCCACCGTCTCGTCCGTCACCACCACGCAGCGCTTCTGCGGCAGCACCGCCGCCAGCAACGCCCCGGCGCGGCCCAGCAGCCCCTCCCCCACCACCACGTCATACGCCGCACTCTGCAACGACACCGCGAGCCGGCGCGGGCGGCGATAGGCGGCGAGCGCGTGCAGCACCCGTGTGGTGGTGGTGTCCGGATGCTCGTCGCCGCAATCCACCACCACATCGGCCTCGGCATAGACCGGGTGCCGCTTCTCCATCAGTGCACCCAGGATCTCCGTGGGATCGCCCCCCTCCAGCAACGGCCGGTTGCTCCTGGAGGCGACCCGGCGCACCAAGGTCGGCAAGCGCACCCGCAACCAGACCGACACGGCGTCGGACCGGATCGTGGCCCGCGTCTCCGCATCCATATAGGCGCCGCCCCCCGTCGCCAGCACCAGGGGGTCTCCGGCCAGCAGGCGCCGGATCACCCGCCGCTCGCCGTCCCGAAAGTCCTTTTCGCCATAGCGGGCGAACAACTCGGGGATCGTGCAGCCCGCCGCCAGCTCGATCTCCGCGTCAGCATCCCGGAACAGCAGGCCGAGCCGGGCCGCGAGCCGCCGCCCGATGCTGGTCTTACCGGCGCCCATGAGCCCCACCAGCACGACGCTGCGCCCCAGCAGCGCGGCGGGCATGCCGGATTGCAGGCTGGTCGGCTCCGTCGATTCGGCCGTGCCGGACTGCGTCGGGGCGTGGGAGGGTAGCGGCAAGTTGCGCATCATCGTGCCGGACGCTAGCACACGGCTCCTTGTGACGGCCAAACCCCGGCCGTTTTCATCGTGGGGCCTGAGGCATGGGTTTGGTATGAGCCGGGTAATTCTACTGATCGTGGCGATCGTGCTCGTGCTCGGCCTCGGCGGCATGGTGTTCCTGGGCGCTTTCCCGCCCGGGGCAAAGACGGAGCAGGTGCAGCGCGTGCTGCCGAACGACCGCTTCCAGCCGCGATAGGCGATGGACCGCCATATCGAGTCGTTCCTGGAGATGCTCGCGGCCGAACGCGGTGCGGCTCGCAACACCCTGCTGGCCTATCGGGCGGACCTCGAGACCGTGGCAGGGTTTGCGGCATTAAACGGGGAAGCACCGGCCACGATCACCGCGCCTGTCGTAGCCGCGTATATGCGGTCGCTCGACAGCCTCTCCGCCCGCACGGCCGCCCGCCGCCTGTCGAGCCTGCGTGGATTCTGCCGCTTTCTGGTGCAGGAGGGCGTGCGCGTCGACGATCCCACCTTCCTGCAAGACAGTCCCCGCCTGCCATCCACCCTGCCCCGCAACCTGACCGAGGCGGAGGTGGAGTCGGTGATGCAGGCCGCCGCCGCCCGCCCGCTCACCAAGGCGGCGCTGGAGATCCTGTATTCGACCGGCCTGCGCGTCTCCGAATTGCTGGCCCTGCCCCGGCGCCTCCTCCGCGAAACACTGATCGTGCGTGGCAAGGGGGGCGTGGACCGAATGGTGCTGGTCTCGGACGCCGCACGGCAGGCCACGGCGGCCCTGATCGCGACGACGGAGCCCGGCCCCTGGCTGTTCCCGGGTCGCGATCCGCGCCAGGCCCTGACGCGCCAGGGGTTCGGTTTGATGCTGAAGCAGGCGGCGCTGGACGCCGGGCTCGATCCCGCACGCGTCAGCCCGCACGTGCTGCGCCACAGCTTCGCGTCCCACATGCTGGCCCGCGGCGCCGACCTGCGCAGCCTGCAGATGCTGCTGGGCCATGCCGACATCGCCACCACGCAGATCTACACCCACGTGCTGGCAGAGCGCCTGCGGGAGCTGGTGGCGCTGCACCATCCCCTGGCGAACACGAAGCGCAGCTTGTAAGCCCCGGCCATGCGTCATTTCCTCGACTTCGAAAAGCCGATCGCCGAGCTGGAGATCAAAATCGACGAGCTGCGTGCCATGCAGGAAGGCACCGAGCCCGGCGGCCTCAACATCGCCGACGAGGTGCGGCAACTCGAAGAAAAGGCCGACAAGCAGCTCCGCCTCACCTTCGCCAAGCTGACCCCCTGGCAAAAGACGCAGGTGGCCCGGCATCCGGACCGGCCGCATGCGCTGGACTACATCGCGGGCCTGATCACGGAGTTCGTGCCGCTGGCCGGGGACCGGTCCTTTGCCGAAGACACCGCCGTGGTGGGCGGCATGGGCCGCTTCCGGGGCCGGGCCGTGATGGTGCTGGGCACGGAGCGCGGCCACGACACCGACAGCCGGGTGCGCCACAATTTCGGCATGGCGAGGCCCGAGGGCTACCGCAAGGCCCGCCGCCTGGTGGAGCTCGCCGGCCGCTTCGGCCTGCCGCTGCTGACCTTCGTCGACACCGCCGGCGCCTTCCCCGGCATCGAGGCGGAGGCGCGCGGCCAGGCCGAGGCCATCGCCCGCTCGATCGAGGCCTGCCTCGCCGCCCCCGTCCCGGTGATCGCGACCGTGATCGGCGAAGGCGGCTCCGGCGGCGCCATCGCCTTGGCATCCGGGGACCGGGTGCTGATGCTGGAGCACTCGGTCTATTCCGTGATCTCCCCCGAGGGCTGCGCCAGCATCCTGTGGCGGGACGCGGCGCAGGCCAATGTGGCGGCGGAGGCGCTGCGCCTCACGGCCGCGGACCTGCTGGCGCTGCACTTGGTGGACACCGTGGTCCCGGAACCCCTGGGCGGCGCACACCGTGCCCCGGCGGACGCGGTGGCGGCAGTGGGTGAGGCGGTGTGGGCGGCGTTGCAGCCCCTGCTGGCGCTGGACGGGGCGACGCTGCGGGCGCGGCGGCGGGAGAAGTTCTTGGCGATGGGGCGGGATGGGGTGGGGTGAGGTGAGTAGCCTCGCCTTCAACCATTGCTTGTCTATCTCCGACAGGTTTCGAGACGACTTCCACCGCCCTCAACCCCGAAATAGAAAGGGTCATTTGCGAGCCCTAGTAGCGCACGCTCGCTTCGCCCAGTAGGTGGCGGCTTCGCGCGTCCTTGCAGTCGTTCAACTGGTGTATGTCGCGCCCCCAAAGCCGACGTCCATTCAGTAACGCTCCCCGCCGGTGCTGGCTGCGCGTGATTGGCCGCGAGTGGTGCGAAGCGGGCTGTCTGTTTCAGGGCGTCACTTAGCCGTCAGTGCCAAATGGCTTCATCAAGTGGCCTAGCTTCTGAGCTTTCGAACGAAGGTAAGCCTCGTTTAGCGGGGTGGGATCGCTCATATGCTCCTCACGGGTGGCATTGATGCCGAACTTTCTGAGCCCCATTACCTTCCGCGGATTGTTCGTCAGCAACCGGCACGATGTCACGCTGAAGTGCTTCAGCACGAAGGCGGCGCGTTCGTAATCGCGCGGATCGAGGGGCGAGCCAAGCCGCTTGTATGCATCTGCAGTGTCCAAACCTTCCATCGCGGTGATGTTCATACCTCTGATTTTGGTTAGCAGGCCCGCGCCCCGCCCATCGCAGAGCATGTAAATAAAAATCCCGCCCTCTTTCTGAATACGACGCAGGCCCGTCTCTAATTGCCAGTGACAGTCACAATCCGTGCTTTCGAAAATTTCACCCGTGTAACAGGCGCTTTGAACTCGGACCCACGGCGTCTTGCCTGCGAAGTCAGAAACTAACGCAAGCACATTGTCCTGTTCGTTGTCCGACCAAGCAAAGTCGTAGATGTCAAAAGTGCCGTATTTCGTATTTAGTGGCGATTTAGCTATTTGTGGCCGACTCATCGGTTTTCCCTTTGCCTAATGCCTTCTTTCCATGACCGGTGGCGAGCATCTCAGGCTCAGGAACCAGACCTTCCCACGAGTCATGCACCCACCGGGCGACATGCGTTACTTTCCGAGCAAGCAGCGTGTCCGGGTCTGTAGCAAGTGAGAAATCCCCGTCTTTGAAGTCGTAGTTCGCCTTCTCCTCCTCCAGATCGCGCTGCGCACGCCGATACAGCACCCAAAGGCGTTGCGGTTTTCTGAGTTGCAACCAACTAGTAAGACCACCCGCCGTCACCGACAACAACGATGGTAATACCTTCGCCAGCAAAACTCCCTCGCCCAAGGTTACGAATAAAGGCGCGAGCAAGGTGCATACGATGATAGTCGCGAAACAGCCCTGAGCTTCCATCTTGTTATGATTAGCCTTTTCGCGCATACCTTTCCGTACCGACATATAGTATTCGAGCGCTGACTCGAATCTATCCTCGGGCACGGTAACGTCTTTTCGCCAACCCATACAGATACTCTCCATATATGACTGTTGCACCTCAAGAAAGTCCCCAAGGACATGACACGATCCCTAGTTATTCGAGAGGTGGTGCAACAGCCTCACCAGATGACGTGCGAAGGTAAGAAGTGTGAGGAGGAATTACGGTTCGGCCTATGGGCAGGTCTTGGGGTAGTAGAAAAACTGCATTGGGACACCCCCCTGTCCAACGCTGCTGTTCGCCGCGTCCAGTAGATCCTGTGCGGTTTCGGTCAGTATTTGGCTGAATTCGGAAGCGTCTGCACCGCTTCGGCGGGGAAAATTTGCCAGCGGTGGTAGTCGGCCGCCAGAAATTGCGGCCAACTGACTGTCTCCGTTTGCAACGTGAACTTCTCCTGAAACACGGACCGAGACTGCAATTTCGGCCGGCGTGTGCAAGCGGCCGCTCAACTCACGAAGATTGTCGTAGACCCCGATGGAGCAGCCTATCAAGCCTATGAGGAGATGACGGCTCAGTGACGTGGGTTCGCCCTCATCGCCGATTATCAGGGCAGTCACTTCGACTACGCCTTCTCGGGCGGCCGTATATTCTATTTGTCCGGAGTTCCACGCGTGTCCGTCGGCAACGCCGCCCAGAAATCGGCGACTGTGGCTGCCGGTGGGCCAGAATGTAGTCAGATCGCGCACAGCGGTCGATCCGGAAATGCCTACGCACGTCTGTGGGGGGATCAGGGAGTAGAAATTCTGCAACCGGCTGATTCCAATGTCGTCGTGAGACACGATGACAGATCGAATTGCGAAGGCACTCCGCCGGCCCTGCTTTAGAGCCGCTGCGATCCCCTGGTCAGCAGTCGAACCAATGGGGTTTGCAGCCACTCTCGGCAGCAGAAACTCACTGAAATCTTGCTGTAATGCTCCCAACCTATCATTGATCGTAGCGCGCACCTCGTCGAACCGCCGCGCGTTGCGGAGCGTCATTTCCTGAATTTCCGCCATGGAGAGGGACATACACTTGTCATCCCGCCGGATCGTCGCGCGTCGGGACGACCTGACCCAGTGCGGTCCCAAGCGAGATGGCTCGACGTTAAATACCAGAATACCGCTGCCATCAGGCTCGGTCTGAATACCCTGGACACGGCAGTAGGCGAGGCGTGGCTCGATATGCTCAACCAGAAATGCCCTGAACCGATCCTCTAGCGCGGCAATAGCGGGAAGCGGACTAAGAGCCCTGGCTGTTCTCGCGTCGTCCTCCGCCATGCCAAGGATGAGTGTGCCACCCTGAGCATTGGCGAATGCTACAAGCTCCTCCAGAATTTTATCACGGCCATGAGCCGCAACAGAACGTTGATCGCGCCACCATGTGTCACGCGCTCGACCGCCACCCTCGGCGGCGACTTGTTTAACTCTGGCCTCGTGAACCTGGATATCTTCCTTCAACTCAAGCCGATGCCCTTCTTGGGCCACACCGACCATAAGCTCGAGGTCTCTTTTGCTTAGGATCAGCCCCGGCATTGCGGAAGGTTAGCTACGGCAAAGTTTGGGTGCAAGTCGGGTGAGGCGGCAATGCCTAGGCTGGCAACTCTAATAACCAAACGAACCTCCAAGATGGCGGCGGAGGCGGCTCAGGGATGGAAAGGCTGTCGGTTCTTTTCGCCGCTCGTACATAGTCGGACCGCCCCGTAACGGCCCCCCCTACCCCCGCTCGAACCGCGCCCGATCCGCCGGCAGCATCCGCACCCGCATGTGAATGCCCTCCTCCGCATCCCGCCGTTCCAGCACCTCGCCATGCTCATACAGCCACGCAAGCTTCGCCCCGTCCGCACTCGCCAGCAGATACTCCGCCTGCTCCATGCCTGCCGAAATCCGCGCATCCACCGCAGCCGTCAGCGCCGGCAGCCCGTCCCCGGTCAACGCCGAAACGGCGATGCAGCCCGTGCGGTCCGGTACCTGGTCCGGGCCGCCCAGCAGATCGGCCTTGTTCAGCACCTCGATCGTGCGGGACGGCCAGGCCGCGTCCAGTGTGCCGTCCTTCACCATGCCGTCCAGCACGCGGACCACGTCCGCACGCTGCGCCGCGCTGTCCGGGTGCGCCACGTCCCGCACATGCAGGATCACATCGGCCTCCGACACTTCTTCAAGTGTCGCGCGGAACGCCTCCACCAGTTCGGTCGGCAGGTCGCTGATGAAGCCCACCGTGTCCGACAAGATGACCCGGCGCCCCGACGGCAGCCGCAAGCCCCGCATCGTCGGGTCCAGCGTCGCAAACAGCTGGTCCTGCGCATGCACGTCGGCGCCCGTCAGCGCGTTGAACAGCGTGCTTTTCCCCGCATTGGTATAGCCCACCAGCGCGATCACGGGATGCGGCACCCGGGCGCGCGCGGTGCGGTGCAGGCCGCGCGTGCGCCGGACCTGCTCCAGATCCTTCTTCACCCGCACGATGCGGTCCTGGATCAACCGGCGGTCCGCCTCGATCTGCGTCTCGCCGGGGCCGCCCAGGAAGCCGAAGCCGCCGCGCTGCCGTTCCAGATGGGTCCAGGAGCGCACGAGCCGGCTGCGCTGGTATTCGAGGTGCGCGAGCTCCACCTGCATCACGCCCTCCTTGGTGCGCGCACGGTCCCCGAAGATGTCCAGGATCAGGCCGGTGCGATCGATCACCTTGCAGTCCCAGGCGCGCTCGAGGTTGCGCTGCTGCACCGGGCTCAGATGCGCGTCCACGATCGCCACCGCCACGTGCTCCGCCTGGATCGCCTGCCCGATCGTCTCGACCTGGCCCTCCCCCAGCAGCGTCGCGGATTTGCGGGTGCGCAGCGGCGGGATCGCGGTGTGCACCACCACCAGCCCGATGGACGCCGCAAGCCCCACGGCCTCCGCCAGCTGCGCCTCAGCCGCGCGGGACGCGTCCCCCCTGGGCTTCTCCCACGGCAGGATCACGGCGGCGCGGGTCGGCCCCGGCGCCGTCATGACCATGCGGCCGTCAACCGGCGCGGAGGTCAGCGCCGGCCTCCTGCGCCGGGCCGGCTGGGACGGCGCCCTCGGCCTTGGCGGGGTCGAACAGCTGGATCGGTGCGCCCGGCATCACGGTGGAGATCGCGTGCTTGTAGACCAGTTGCGTATGCCCATCCCGGCGCAGCAATACGGAGAAATTGTCGAACCAGGTGATGATCCCCTGCAGCTTCACGCCGTTGACCAAAAATACGGTGACGGGAGTCTTGGCCTTACGCACCGTGTTCAGGAACACGTCCTGCACGTTCTGCGACTTGTCTTGGGCCATTATGGCGTCCTTCTTATCTTGTCGCATCCGGTCATGCGCCGGCGCGATGGTGTCCCCGGCCTCAAAAGGCGCCGGAGACCGATCCTAACGCGGCACGCGCGAAGGACAAGTCAGGCCGCCTGCACGTGGCGCGCGAATAGGTCGAATAAGTGCCGCGCCACCGGTCCGGCCGCGCCGTCGCCCACGCGCCGCCCGTCGATCGCGACCACGGGTTTTACCAAGCTGGTGGCGCTCGTGATGAAGGCCTCGCGGCAGGTCAGCAGCTCGGCCGCGCTGAACGCCCGCTCCTCGAACCGCACCTGTGAGCGCCGCATCTCGTCCATCAACGCATCCCGCGTGCAGCCCGGCAGGATCGCGTGATCGAGCGGCCGGGTCCGCAGCACGCCGTCCTGGTCCACGATCCAAAAGCTGGTGGCCGCCCCCTCCGTCACCATCCCGCCGGCATCGATCAGGATGGCCTCGGTGGCGCCCTGCTCCCGCGCGGCCTGCCGGGCCAGCACGTTGGGCAGCAAGCCCACGGACTTGATGTCGCACCGCGCCCATCGCTCGTCCGGTTGCGTGATGGCGCGCACGCTCCAGCCCTCGACACTGGCCGGATAGGGCGCGATGCGGCGGATCGTCACCACCATCGCGGGCGGCACGGGCCGGGTCGGAAAGGCGTGGTCCCGCGGCGCAACGCCCCGCGTCACCTGCATATATAGCAGGCCGCTCCGCAGCCGGTTCCGCGCCGCGACCTCATGCAGCACCCGCACCAGTGCCCGGCGCGGCATCGGCATCGCGATCCGGATTGCGCCCAATGACCGCTCGAGCCGGGCGAGGTGCCGCTCCTCGTCGATGAAGCGGCCCTGGTGCAGATGCACGACCTCATAGACGCCGTCCGCAAACTGGTAGCCGCGATCCTCGATGTTCACGCTGGCGTCCCGCTGGGCGGTGTAGCGCCCGTTGACGTAGGCGATCTTGCTCATAGAACCGCCGTCATTGCGAGCGAAGCGCAGCAATCCAGGAACGACAGGCCTGGCATGTCGCCCCTGGCTTGCTTCGCCGCACGCTGCGGCTCGCAATGACGGGGGATCATGACCCTTTATCATCCGAATTGACGCCGAGCTGCTTCAGCTTCCGGTGCAAGGCGCTGCGCTCCATGCCGACGAACTGCGCCGTCCGGCTGATATTGCCGCCGAACCGCATCAGCTGCGCCTGCAGATACTGCGTCTCGAACAAGTCCCGGGCCTCCCTGAGCGGCAGCCCCATGAGATCAGCTGACGGATCGAAGTTCAGCAGCGCCGGCGCCCCCTGGCTGATCTCGGCCGGCAGCATCTCCGCCCGGATCGGGTCCCCGGCTCCCCCCGGCGCCATGATCAGCAGCCAGTCCATGAGGTTGCGCAGCTGCCGCACATTGCCGGGCCAATCATAGGCCTGAAGCGCCGTCATCGCGTCCGTCGACAATTCCCGGCCCGGAATGCCCGACGTTTCGGCCGAGCGTTCCAGGAAATGCCGCGCGAGGTCCGGCACGTCCTCCCGCCGCTCCTTCAGGCTCGGCATCCGGATCGGCACCACCGCCAGCCGGTAATATAAATCTTCCCGGAACCGCCCGGCCGCAATCTCGGTCTGCAGATCGCGATTGGTGGTGGCGAGCACGCGGACATCGACCTTCACGCGGGACGAGCCACCCAGCCGCTCGAACGTCTGATCCTGCAAGGCACGCACGATCTTGCCCTGCGTTTCCAGCGGCATGTCCGACACTTCGTCCAGCAGCAACGTGCCGCCATGTGCCCGTTCCAGCACGCCGGCCCGGCGCGGCGCCGCATTCACGTCCGCCCCGGCCTCGATGCCGAACAGCTCCTCCTCGAACCGGCCGGGGTTCAAGGTCGCGCAATTCAGCGCCACGAATGGCCCATCCGCCCGGCGGGACCGCGCATGCACCATCCGCGCCGCCACCTCCTTGCCGGAGCCCGCGGGTCCGTTGATCAACACGCGCGAGCCCGTCGGCGCCACCCGCTCCACCGCCGCCCGTAACCCGGCGATCGCCGACGAGGTGCCGGTCAGATCGCTATCGAACCCGGCCCGCAACCGCAGCTCCGCATTCTCCCGGCTCAGCCGCGCCGCCTCCAGCGCCCGCCGCACGATCAGCAGCAAGCGGTCCGACTTGAACGGCTTCTCGATGAAGTCATACGCGCCATGCTGGATCGCGGTCACGGCGGTCTCGATCGTGCCATGGCCGGAGATCATGACCACCGGGACGTAGGGCTCCTCGGTATGGATCGTCTTGAGGATGCCCAGCCCATCCAGCCGCGACCCTTGCAACCATACGTCCAGGATCACGAGCGACGGCCGGCGCAACCGAAAGGCGGCGATCGCGGCGTCGGAATCGCCGGCCTGCCGCACGCTATAGCCCTCGTCACCCAAGATGCCGTCGATCAGCATACGGATATCGGGCTCGTCATCGACGATCAGAATCTCTTGCGCCATCGAGCTAGGCCCCTACCGGTTCAGCCATCATTAACGGCAACGACAGAGTCGCAACCGCACCTGGCCCCCCGGGATTGTCATCGAGGCCCAGGCCGCCGCCGTGGTCCTCCATGATCTTCTTCACAATCGCAAGCCCTAGTCCGGTTCCCTTCGCCTTATGCGTGACGTAGGGCTCGGCCAAACGCTCCCGATCCTGTTGCGGCAAACCTATACCATCGTCTCGCACCGCGAGAGCAATCGTGCCATCCTGCACCGTGACCTCCAGCGCAATGTGCCCGGCCGGCTCCCCGTCTCCCCGCGGCCGCATCATCACCGCATCCGCCGCATTCTGCAGCAAATTGGTCAACGCCTGACCCAGAAGCCGACTGTCGCACACCGCCATCGGCCCCCGTTCCGGAATATGGGTCGTCCATACGATCTCCGGCCGCGCACTCCTCTGCAAAATCAATGCCTCCCGCGCGACGCGGCCCACATCGGCCGGGCGCAGCACGGGCTGCGGCATGCGGGCGAAGGCAGAAAACTCGTCCACCATGCGGCCGATATCCTCCACATGCCGCACGATGGTATCGGCGCATTGGGCGAAGGTCTCGGGGTCCGACGTGATCTCCTTCGCGAAGCGCCGCTTCAGCCGCTCGGCCGAGAGCTGGATCGGCGTCAGCGGGTTCTTGATTTCATGCGCGATACGCCGGGCGACGTCGGCCCAGGCGGCCTTGCGCTGCGCCGATTGCAGTTCCGTAATGTCGTCGAATGTCACCACATACCCATCCGGGCGGCTGCCGCGCAAATCGGTGCCGATTCGCACCAGCAGCATCCGCCGCCGCGACGGGGGCCCGATCTGCACCTCCGCCGTGCGGACCGACACGGCGCCCAGCTCCGCCAGCAACGGCGCGAACTCCGGCACCACCTCGCCCAGGGGCCGCCCGATCGCCGCCAAGAGGTCGAGCCCCACGAGCTCGCTCGCCACCCGGTTCGGCAGCTCGATATGCCCGGCGGAATCCAGCCCGATCACCCCCGCCGACACCCCCGCCAGCACCGTCTCGGTAAAGCGCCGCCGCTCGTCGATCTGACTGTAGGCGTCCATCAGCTCGGTCCGCTGCGCGCCCAGCTGGCCGGTCATGCGGTTGAAGGCGCGAGACAGGCCCGCCACCTCGTCCTCGCTCTGGATTTCCGGCACGCGGACACTCAAATCTCCGGCCCGGACCCGCTCCGCCGCCAAGATCAGCCGCCCCACGGGCCGCGCGATCTGATTGGCCAGCACGAGCCCGATCAGCACCGCCGCCGACAGCACCAGCAACGCCACGAGGGCAAAGATCAGCGCAAAGGTGATCTGCAGCCCAGAGCGGTTCTCATCCAGGCGTTGGTATTCCGCCACCGCCGCCTCCGTCCGCGCCATATGTCCCAGGATCACCTGGTCCACCTGCCGCCCGATCTGCAGCATCAGCGGCGGGGTGGAGTTCAGCTGCACCACGGCCCGGACCCACTGATCCTCCGGCGCGCCCAGCACCGCCACCTCGCCGTTGCGCGCCTCCTCCGTGGCGTCGAACGGCGCCAGCTCGATCTCCGCCGCGCTGTTCACCACGCTGAACCCGGCGATGATCGTGCCCGTCAGCGGGTCGAAGATCACGCTCTCCTTCAGCCCGCGCAAATTGGTCTGGGTTTCCAGCACCTGGTTGAAGAAATACGGGTCGTTGGTCTGCCCGGCCTTCGCCAGGTCGTAGGCCATGCCCAGCGCATCGGCCCGGATGTTGTTGCGATGCTCCTCTAGATACCCGCGGGACGCCTCCAACCCCTCGTTCAGCGCCGTGCGCACGCGGTCGTTGAACCAGCTTTGGATGCCCAAGTTGAAGAACGCCGTCGCGAACACCGCCACCACGATCGCGGGCGTCACCGCCACCACGCTGAACAGGAGCACCAACCGCACATGCAGCCGCGACCCGGCCGAGCCCCGCCGCCGCTCCACCCACACGCGCGTCAGCCGCCCCGCCAGCGCCGCCCCCAGCAGCAGCAGCAGCACCAAGTTGGCCAGCACGAGCGCGAAGATGAAATTCGGCTGCAACGTCAACGGCATCCCGCCCGAAAGCAGCACGAAGGTGCCGATCCCGAGCGTGAGCGCACCCGCCGCCAGCACGAGCGTGGTCACCTTGCCGAGCAGCAAATCCGCGATCCGCCGGGCCATGGAGCGGCGCGGCCCGTCCGGCAGCATGTCCGGTGCCGGGTCCAAGGACGGGCCGAGCGCGGAGGGCGGCGTGGATATGTTCATGCGCTCAGCCGATGCGGCTTCATCGGCTCAGCCGATCCCGCGCACGACGGGGATCTCCAGGTCGCGGATCTTCTTGCGCAGCGTGTTACGGTTGAGCCCCAGCATCGCCGCCGCCTTGATCTGGTTGCCGCGCGTGGCCGAGAGCGTCATCTGGATCAGCGGCCGCTCCACTTCCGCGATCACCTGGTCATAGATGTCCCGCATCGGAATGCCGTCCCGGCTGGCGGACAGGAATTGCCGGATGTGCCGCTCCACCGCCTGCGCCAGCGGTTCGGAGCTGGTGGGCGCGTTGGGCGCATGATGGTCTACGCCGCTCTCCATCAGCTCGGCGCCGATCACCTCGTCGGTGATGGTTTCCTGTGGATAGAGCGCGGCCAGGCGGCGCATGAGGTTTTCGAGCTCGCGCACATTGCCGGGCCAGCGATGCTGACACAGGCGCTCGATCGCAGATTGATCGAGCGACTTGGCCGCCAGACCGGTCTCACGCGCCTTCTCCAGGAAGTGCCGCGCCAGGACGGCAATATCCTCCACCCGCTCCCGCAGCGGCGGCAGACGGATCGGCACGACGTTGAGGCGGTAAAACAGGTCTTCCCGGAACTGCCCGGCGCGGATCGCCTGCCGGAGGTCCCGGTGCGTCGCGGCCACGATGCGCACGTTGGCGCGGATCGGCGCCCGCCCACCCACGGTGGTGAACTCGCCCTCCTGCAGCACGCGCAGCAGCCGGGTCTGCGCCTCGGCCGGCATGTCCCCGATCTCATCGAGAAACAGCGTGCCACCGGCCGCCTGCTCGAACCTTCCCTGCGCCCGGTTCAGCGCCCCGGTAAAGGCGCCGCGCTCATGGCCGAACAGCTCGCTCTCGATCAGCTCGCGCGGGATCGCGGCCATGTTGATGGCAACAAACGGCCCGGTGCGACGGCGGCCGTAATCGTGCAGCGCGCGCGCCACCAGCTCCTTGCCGGTGCCACTCTCGCCATTGACCATGACCGTGAGGTCGGTGGTCGTGAGCCGCGCGATACTGCGATAGATCTCCTGCATCGCGACGCTGCGTCCGATCAGCGGCAGCCGCTCCTCGGCGTCCTTCGGCTCCAGCGGCGGCGCGTTGCCCGGCAGCATCGGCGCCGCCAGCGCCCGGCCCACAACGGCCAGCAACTCCTTGAGATCGAACGGCTTGGGGATGTATTCGAACGCCCCCCGCTGCGTCGCCTTCACCGCGGTCATCAGCGTCGATTGCGCCGACATCACCACCACCCGCAAATCGGGCCGCAGCTTGCGGATGCGCGGCACGAGGTCGAGCCCGTTCTCGTCCGGCATGATCACGTCCGTGATCACGAGGTCCCCCTCCCCGTCCTCCACCCAGCGCCACAAAGTCGCGGCATTGCCGGTCGCGCGGACCTGGTAGCCGGAGCGGCCCAGCGCCTGGGTCAGCACGGTGCGAATGGAGCGGTCGTCATCCGCGATCAGGACGGTGGGCAGGGTCAAATGGGTTCCTTCAGGGCGTATCCGCCTCGATCTCGGTCATGACCGGCAGGCACAGGCGGAATTCGGTGCGGCCCGGCCGGCTATCGACCTCAATCAGCCCGCCATGGTCGCCCACGATCTTGGCGACCAGCGCGAGCCCCAGGCCGGAGCCGGAGGGCTTGCTGGTCACGAACGGCTCGAACAGATGCGGCCGGATGTCCTCGGAGATGCCCGGGCCGTTATCGCGGACGGTCACGACCAGCGGCAGGTGCACGCGATGCGGGCTGCCGGGCACCACCATGCGGACGCCGTGCTGATAGGCGGTGGTGAGCGTGATCTCACCGCGTCCCACCAGGTCCGGATCCCCGGTCACCGCCTCCGCCGCGTTCTTCACCAGGTTGAGCAGCACCTGCACCAGCTGGTCCCGGTTGGCATAGGCGGGCGGCAGGGAGGGATCGTAATTCTCGGTCATGCGCAGATGCGCCGCAAACCCCGTGCCGGCCAGCCGCCGCACATGCTCCAGCACGCGATGGATGTTCACCGCCCGGCGCTCGATCGGCTTTTCCCCGAACTCGTCCATCCGGTCCACCAGCACGCGGATGCGGTCCGCCTCGTCCTGGATCAGCTGCGTCAGCTCCCGATCGGCCTCGCTGACATTGGTTTCGAGCAACTGCGCGGCGCCGCGGATGCCGCTCAGCGGGTTCTTCACCTCATGCGCCAGCATCGCCGACATGCCCGTCACGCTGCGGGCGGCGCCCTTGAACAGCATCTGCCGATCGAGCGCGCGGGCGGCGGAGCTGTCCTGCAACGTCAGCACGACGGAACCGGGCTCCTCCATCAACGGCGCCGCCTGCACCGTGATCCCGTGCTTGTGCAGCCGCGGACTTTCCAGATTGAGGTCGTGGTCGGAGATCGTGATCCCCTCCGCCCGCACCTGGTTCAACAACGAAAACAGTGGGTTGTCCCCCGGCAGCAATGCGCCCATCGACATCTGGCCGAGCTGCAGCAACGACAACCCCAGGAACTGCTCGGCCGCCTGATTGGCAAAGCGGAACTGGTTGTTCAGGTCCAGCACCACCATCGGGACCGGCAACGCATTGAGCACGGCCAGCGCATCGAGCGACGCCGGCGGGCGCGGCGCGAACCGCTCCACCAGCGCCAGCCGCTTGCGGTTCAGCGCCGCCCTCATGCCGCCATCGCCATGTCTTGGCGCTGGGCCGCCGCATCGAAAAACCGCTCGATCAACTCGATCACCGCGGCCGGCGTGTCCAGCCGATTGATCTCCACCCGGAACTCAGCCGAGCCATGCAGGCCCTTGGAATACCAGGACACATGCTTCCGCGCGAGCCGCAGCCCGGGCCCGGCGCCGAAATGCGTCAGCATGGCATCGTAATGCTCCAGCAGGATGCGCTTATGGGCCGGGATCGACGGGTCCGGCACGCGCTCGCCCTGCGTCAGGAACCGCGCCACCTGCGCCGGGAACCAGGGCCGGCCGTAGCAGCCGCGCCCGATCATCACCCCGTCGGCCCCGGATTGCCGCAGCGCCTCCGCCGCATCATCGACCGTCAGGATGTCGCCATTGGCGATCACCGGCAGCCGCGTCGCCGCCTTGACGCTCGCGATAAAACGCCAATCGGCGGTGCCGGTGTAAAATTGCTGCCGGGTGCGGCCATGCACCGTCACCATCTGGATGCCAGCCGCCTCCGCGATGCGGGCGAGGTTCGGCGCATTCAGGTTGGCATGGTCCCAGCCCATCCGCATCTTGAGCGTGACCGGCACCCGCACCGCCTGCACGGTCGCCGCCAGCAGCTTGGCCGCCCCAACTTCGTCCCGCATCAGCGCGGAGCCCGCGGACTGCCCGACCGCGACTTTCTTTACAGGGCAGCCGAAGTTGATGTCGATCAGATCGGCGCCATGCCCCACCGCGATCCGCGCCGCCTCCGCCATCGCCGCGGGATCGCAGCCCGCAAGCTGCACCGAATTGGGCCCGCCCGCCGCATCCACCGCCGCCATGCGCATCGTGGCCTGGTTCTCCCGCACCATGGCCCAGGACGCGATCATCTCCGACACCACCAGCCCGGCCCCCAACCGCTTCGCCAACCGCCGAAACGGCAGGTCCGTCACCCCGGACATCGGCGCCAGGATCACCGGCGTCTCGATCGTGACGGCCGTGACCCCGGTGCCGAGCGTGATCGGACGCAGCCCCGGGATGGAGGGTGTGGTATTCGCGTTGCCCATCATTTGGGCAAACTAGGCCGCCGCCGCCGATGCTGCAATCACGGACCGCGTCTACCGCGTCCCTTGACGCAATTCCCGGGCCTCTTCATTGCTGCCGCCATGCGCATCGCCGTCCTTCTCGTCGCCGCCGGGTCCGGCTCCCGGTTCGGCCAGGCCGTTCCCAAGCAATTCGCGATGCTGGCCGGCAAGCCCGTGATCCGCTGGGCGGCCGAAGCCTTGGCGCCGCACACGAGCCTGCTGCAGCCGGTTGGGGACGCCGCGTCGATCGGCCCGGCCCTGGCCGGTCTCGATCACCTGGGCATCGTGCCGGGTGGCGACACGCGGCAGGAGAGCGTTCGCGCCGGGCTCGAGGCACTGGCGCCGCATGCACCCGACATTGTGCTGATCCACGACGCCGCCCGCCCCTTCATCGCCGATGGCACCATCCCTGCCCTGCTGGACGCGCTCCGCACCCATGATGGCGCGATCCCCGCGGTCCCGGTCGCGGACACGCTGAAGCGGGCGGAGGCCGGGGTGATCACGGCGACGGTGCCGCGGGACGGCCTGTTTCGCGCCCAGACCCCGCAAGCGTTCCGGTTCGCAAAGCTGCTGGCGATCCATCGCGCGGCCGGGCCCGGCGCTACGGACGACGCCGCCCTGCTGGAGGCCGCCGGCCATGCAGTGGCGCTGGTCCCGGGGTCCGAAGACAACATCAAGCTGACATTTCCGGAGGATCTGGTGCGGTTGGAACGCGTGCTGCTGCCCACCCTCATGCCCCGGGTCGGCACCGGATACGACGTGCATGTGCTGGAGGCCGGGCGCCCCCTGTGGCTCTGCGGAATCCAGGTCCCGCACGATCGCGGCCTCGCCGGCCATTCGGACGCCGATGTGGGCCTGCATGCGCTGTGCGACGCGATTTACGGCGCGCTGGCGGAGGGCGATATTGGCCGGCACTTCCCGCCCTCGGAAGCGACATGGAAGGACGCGGACAGCGCCCGTTTCCTGACCCACGCCGCCCGCCGGATCGCGGCCCGGGGCGGCGTGCTGGCGAATGCGGACGTGACCCTGATCTGCGAACAGCCGAAGATCACGCCGCATGCGCCGGAGATGATAGCCCGCGTCGCCGAACTTCTCGGCGTGGAGGTCGGCCGGATTTCCATCAAGGCAACCACATCGGAACGGTTGGGATTTACGGGACGCGGTGAGGGGATCGCCGCGCAGGCCGTCGCCACGGTGTTGCTGCCCAACTGCGGCTGACCGCACTGGGGTGGTGAACGGTCGGTCTGCTGTTGGGACGAGGAGCGCTGATGCGGACGTTCGGCCCGTGGCCGGGTCGGGCCCGAAAGCGGACGGTCCGCGATAGAGAGTTTTCCCCGAAGAAGCAGACGTTCACCGGGAGCAACGTGGCCCGCCGATATCGTCCGGAGCAGCCCTGAGCGGGTTGTTCAGTCGACGCTGTCCCGCGCCGATACCTGCTCGGCTAATACCAGCTGCGCTGCGTTGGGGCGCCGACGCAGCCGCAACGCACTGCCAGCAGAAAGACGTCATCGGCACAGCCGGCAAGGCCGGACCCCGCGTTAGCCAGGAGTTCTCGATTTTCGGCCCGTCGCGTGCAATATCCACAGCCTGTCCCGCAGCTTCAATGCCAGTCCAAGGCCGAGTAACATCAACGCCCAACTCGATGGCTCGGGCACGTCAGTATAGACTGCAGCAACGTCGGTGAGTGCCGTTCCAGGCAGGTTGATCGTGCCATAAAGCCCGGCACCTGCGTCGGACAACCCGGTTGGCAGACCGGGATCGACGTTGGGCGGGGCCGCGGGTGCGGGCGCGTCGAGTGCGAATCTGAGCAGCCGTCCCGGTTGGGGGATGTAGCGTGCCGACCGCGGATCGGAGAAAATCTCTTCATACTGGAAGCGGCTCTGCTGGCGGCCAAGCAACAGGGCATCCGCAAACTCCTTCTCGAAGATGGTCCAGGAGCCGAAGAGGATGGGGTCAAAAACAAGCTGCAGCTCCGGCTGTAGAAGCAACTGCCGCTCAAGGCCGAATCCAAGTCCTAACCCGTAAAGGTCGATTGAGTAGTTTCCCGTCGCATTCGTGGGGACCGGGACGCTGAAACCCTGCTGGCCGAGACTGTTCAGCACGGTGGCACGGCGCTGGCCCTGCCCGCCATTTTCGGAGAACAGCGCATAGACTGCGCCGGTCGAGAAAACGGACTTCTCCTCGAGTGTGACGCCAGCCTGGAGATCGAGGTCGGAAACGGCGTCGAGGCCAGCTGCGACCGAGCCGATGACGGGAATGTCGCTGAGGGCGCTCAGGATGTTGAAGCTGCCACGCTGTGCATCGACGCTGCCGCTGGTGACGAGCTGGTTGCCCGCGAACTTCTCGGTGGAGTTCGCTAAAGCCAGGCCGTCGCCCAGGGTGGAGCGCGCGAAAGGGCCTGCTGCAACCTGCTCCGCGCCCCTGTCGCTGTCGGTGTAGGTGCCCGAGCCGTTCAGGATCAGCCCCGAACCGTTGGAGGTGATGTTGGGCAGCGAGGTATCGAGGTTGAACTTCGAGTCAAACGGTCCGAGCGAGGCGCTGCCGTGAAACAGCAAGTCGGTCCCGTAGGTGAGCTTGCCGCTTGCGGAGAAGGTGGGTGCGCTGGAGAAGCTCAGCGCGGATTGAACGAAGACGTTTTGGCCCGCCAGCGCATGATCGGGGGCAGTGAACGTCGCATTGAACGGCAAGTAGACATGGTAGCTGTCGTCTGCCGCCGCGGGAAAGCCGAACCCGGCCGTGACGTGAACGCTTGCGAGACTGAAAATGAACTTCGCGTCAGCGTCGATCCTGGCAGTCGCCTGGTAATTGGTCGAGAAGCCTTCGAGGTTGATCGTACCCGAGCCCGGCACGCTGCTGACCGGCCGTGTCTCCGCCGCTGATCGGAAGCTGAAGTCAAGCGCCCATGGAATGGACACCACAGTGGCGCGCGCGGTGCCGACAAACAGCGTCGCAGCACAAGCGAGCGTCATCGAAGCGCGAAGGACCATCGTGAGTACCCCAAGTTGATCTGTATCGGCAACGTGCAACCTCTGTCGATCCTAGACAGCCCCTCTCAGGCCGCGCATCCCCCGATCGGAGGAGGTGAGCCTTTTTTGCGTCCCACCAGCTTCGAGTGCTGGATCAAGCCTCGTAAGTGCCGGAGCCTCCGGCTGGCAGAGCGGCGAGCAGACGGGCGAGTGCGACCTGCGAACGTACGCCGGTCTTGTCGAAGCAGCGGGCAAGGTGGGTCTTGACCGTGCTCGCGCCAATGCCGAGCGCGGCGGCCGTTTCCGGCACAGATCGGCCCGAGCCGACCAGCACCGCAACGCGAGCCTCGGCCCATGTGAGGGTGAATACGCTTTTAATGCGTTGGGCGGCGGCGGCCAGCGGCGCGCCGGGATCGATAATCTCGATAAGCAACCTGGCCTCACGCGCCACCATGGCGCGCAACGCCGACGCGTTTGGCGGCAGGACCGTGATGTGCACGAGATACCCAGGCTGCCCGGAAGGCCGAGCCACCGAGACGGCCGACGGCACCGCAAGCCGCCTTGCCGCCATCTCGTTCAGCGCGCCTGCCACGGCCTTCTCCATGCGGCCTCGTTCCTGGACGAGGCTCGCGACGAGACGTCCGCCGGCGCCAAGGCTGACGCCGTCGTTTGTCTCGAGCAGCCGGGTGGCGGTGTCGTTTGCAAGGAGCACCCGAGCTTGCCCGTCAAGCAGCAAGGCTGCGTTTGGCATCGCCTGGATCAGCGTCGCCACCGCACCAAACTGCGCGTGAGCCTGGCTGATCGCAAGGGACAGGTCGACCGCACGCGCGAGGTGCGGCGCCAGCCTTGTCAGCCGGGAGGTGAGCGGCACGAGATGCTCGCTTTGCCGTTGGTCGATGGTGACGGCAATGCCGCCGCTGGTGCCTTGGCGGCTGAAGCTGCTCTGCGCCAGGCACAAAAGGTCGGTGATGCGCTGCGGCGCCAGGATATCGGCATGAAGCGCCGACCGGGACAGCCGCTCGCGCCCGGTGAGATGGCTGGCGACGACCGGAGTGCCCGCCACCTGCTGGACCATGGCCTGCGTGACGGGGTTGTGGATGTGGTCGCGCACGTAGACCTGACCCAGGTCCTCACGCAACCTGGCAGTGATCAGAAAACCGGTGTTGTTATCGAGATCATTGAAAACCAGCATTGCGCCGGAACCACCGATGTAATCGGCTAAATGCTCGAGCGCGGCCGTCCATTCGTCCGGTTCCGCTGCCGCAACATAGAGGGCATCAAGCGTGCCTGCATAGGTACGAGCCACACTCGTTCTCCGTCCTCGAACCAACGATCGGATGGGCCGGATGCAAGAGAACATATTTTGCTGCGAAACAGCAATGACTTTGCTGCGTCGGCATCGGCGAGAAATGCAGGCTGGCGCTGGCATCACCACGCAGCAGGAAGCGTCTTCGCTTGGGCCGCAAGCCCGCAGACTTCAGTCGGGGATGCCTGCCTTCCGGACACGACGCGAGGAACCGGGCGTCCATCATGAGCGCAGTCCAGCCAGCCTGGCCATGTCCGCTTTGAAGCACTCTAGGTAAGTAGCTACACGGCCGGGATCAAGCGCGTAGCTGCCAGCCGACCACCTCGCCGGATGTCTGCTTCCGGGCGTGTCTGATCGGCTCGTGACCGGCTGACTTGAGGGCGAAAGCGGCCGTTCCCTTATCGATCAGAGAAGGTTCCCAACGCATCCCGTGCGCCCACCACCTCTATCCACGGCACCTGATCCAGCGGAAAACACCCGGCGAACACCAGGCTCAGCACCCCGTTAATCCAATCCAGTCCCGCCCGGTCGCCCGAAGCTGTCAGCTCGTCCCGCAGCCGGCACACCTGCTCCACAGCCTCCGCAAATGCCGCATCGTGCTTGCGAGGGCGATGCGCGATCGCCTCGTTCAACGCGTCGATCGCGGCGCGGCGGTGGTCAATCATGCAACCGCCCCGCCCGAAGGCCGCAGGTCAGCGCCTTCGTGCTGTGGATCGTCGTGTTCGCATCCCCGGTGATCGCTAGCAGCGAGTTCGCCACGTCCCCGCGCGCATAGCCCTGCCAGCCGAACACCCACGGAATGCCGATCTGATACACGGTCCGCCCCTCGATCCGGAACGGGCGCAGCCGCTCCGTCACCATCGCCTTCGCCTCGATCTCCGCCCGCTCGGTCGACAGCACGGCCCAACCCATATGCGCAATGCCAAGCTCACGGGCGAGTTCCGGCGGCAGTTCCACGAACATTTCCGGTTGCAGTTCCGCCGAATGCGGCGTGACCCGGCTCATGATGCCGCCGCAATGCAGCTCCGTCAGCCGGAACGTGGTCAGCACGTAGGGGAAGCGCGGGTCCTCCGGCGCATTCAGCGTGTTGCCCGGGCGGTCCCAGATCTTGGCCCCGGGGTTGGCGCGCTGGCCCGGGTGGATCGCGTTCGGCACCGGGCTTTCGACCGGTTCGTAATGCGCCGGCAACGGACCATCCTTGATGCCCGTGGGTGTGAACAGCATGCACTGGCCATCGGGCTCCATGATAAACGGGTCGGCACCGCCGATCGCGTCCATGCCCTGCGGGTCCGTGGCCCAGTCCGGGCGATAGCCGGGATGCTTCGTGTCCTCGAAATCCGGGATATCCAGCCCGGTCCACTTCGCGGCGCCGTCATCCCACCAGATCATCTTCTTGCGGTCGGACCAAGGCTTGCCCTCGGGGTCCGCAGAGGCGCGATTGTACAACGTGCGGCGGTTGGCGGGCCACGCGAACGCCCAGCCGGCGTGGCTGCCGGGCCCATCGGGCGCATCCGGCACGCGGGAACGCGCCAGGTTGCGGCCGTCCTCGGGATAGATCCCGGAATACATCCAGCCGCCGCACGCCGTGGAGCCGTCCGCCTTTAACTCTTTGAAATTCTTCACTTGCTTGCGATCGGCGACCGTGTAGCCGTTGATCTCCCGCAGCACCGCCTCCGCATCCGGCTCACGCTTCTCCCCGCGCTCGCCATAGGCCCAGGTGAGGTCCTGGATCGCACGGTCCCGTAGCAACGTGCTGCCGGCATAGAGCGCCTTCAACCGCCGCCCGAGATGGTAAATGAACCACAGATCGGACCGGCTATCCCCGGGCGCATCGAGCACCACGTCATGCCATTGCACCAGGCGGGATGTGTTGGTGACCGTGCCGTCCTTCTCGCCCGACAGGCTCGCCGGCAGGAAGAACATCTCCGTGCCGATCTGCTCCGGCGTCAGCTCGCCACGCTGCACCAACCGGCCTTTCTGCCAGAAATTCGCCGTCTCGGTCATGGCGAAGTCCCGCACCACCATCCACTCGAGCTTGGCGAAGCCGCGCTCCACCAGCTCGGCGTTCACGGCACCGACGGCCGGGTTCTGGCCCAGGATGAACTGGCCCTTGATCACGCCCGACGCCATGGCCAGCGTCATCGGCAGCTGCGACACATCCCCCACCAGCTTCGGCAGGTGGTCGTAGGCGAAGCCGTTCCCGGCGGTGGCCGCCGGGCCATACCAGGCCTTCAGCAGGCTCACCACGTATTTGGGCATGTTGTGCCACCAGCTCGTCTTCGGCGTCTCCGTCTTGAGATACGCTTCGAGCGAGCCGTGATCCTGCAACGCGCTGGGCTGCGCGAGGTAGGTGGGCAGCATGTTATACAGCGTCGGGATATCCGTGCTGCCCTGGATACTGGCATGGCCGCGCAGCGCCAGGATGCCGCCGCCGGGCCGCCCAATGTTACCCAGGAGGCCCTGGATGATGCTGGCGGCGCGGATGATCTGCACCCCGGTCGTGTGATGCGTCCATCCCACGGCGTAGCAGATGGCGCCGGTGCGCGCCCGCCCGGAGTTCCGCACCATGGCCTCCGCCACGCGCAGGAACACCGAGGCCGGGCAGCCCGTCGTGGCCTCCACCATCTCCGGGGTGTAGCGGGCATAATGCTTCCGCATGATCTGATAGACGCAGCGCGGGTGCTGCAAAGTCGGGTCCTGTGGCGTCGGCTGGCCCGGCTCGTATTGCCATGTCGCGTGGTCATAGGCGCCGGTTTCGGGATCGAAGCCGGAGAACACGCCATCCCCGTCATCCGGCCCGGCATACCCCTCGGCGATGATGTGCGCGACGTTCGTATACCGCGTCGCAAACTCCCGGAACCAGTGATCCCCCTCGAGGATGTAGCGGATGATACCACCCAAAAACGCGATGTCCGTGCCCGACCGCAGGGGCGCATGAATGTCCGCCAGCGCCGAGGTGCGCGTGAACCGCGGGTCCGCATGGACGATCGTCGCGCCGCGCCGCTTCGCCTCCACCACGAAGCGGAACGCGATCGGGTGGTTCTCCGCCATGTTCGAACCCATGACGAGCACGAAGTCGCTATGCGCCACGTCCCATAGGGCCATGGTCGCCGCGCCGCGTCCGAAAGTGGCGCCCAAACTGGGCACCGATGAGGAGTGTCATATGCGGGCTTGGTTCTCGATGCTCACCATGCCCAAGCCGCCGCCGAACAGCTTCTTGATCAGGTAGTTCTCTTCGTTATCGAGCGTGGCCCCCCCGAGCGACGCGAGGCCGAGCGTGTGGTTGACCAGGCGCCCGTCCGGCAGCCGCTCCACGAACGTGTCGTCCCGCGCCTGCTTCGTCAGCGTGGCGATCCGGTCCATCGCCCAGTCGAGCGGCTTCTCCTCCCACTCGGTCGCATGCGGCGCCCGGTGCAGCACGGTCGTGATCCGCTCCGGGCTCAGCAGCATACCGAGCGTGCTGGCGCCCTTCGGACAGAGCGTGCCCTGGTTCACCGGGCTGCGCGGATCGCCCTCGATGTGGATCGGCTTGCCCTCCTTGGCATACACCAACTGCGCACAGCCCACGGCGCAGAACGGGCAGATGCTGGTGCCGATCCGATCCGCCTGCTCCAGCCGCGGCCGTAAGGTCTCGGACGCCGTGCTGCGCGCCGCCGTGGTTCGCACGCTTTGCCCGGCGAGTTGCCGCGGGATCGACCAATCTTTCAGGAACCGGGCGGCCCGGCCCCTCAATGTGCGGCGCAGCTTCGTCATCACGCTCTCCTGGGCGCATGGTCGGCCGGCACGCCCGCGCCCACAACCCGCGAACCCATCACAAAGTTGCGCCAGGCGGCGCGGTCAATTCTTCAAGCGCCCATCCGACGTCCGCCGCCGTTGAGTACGCGCGAGCGGAGCCGGCTCGACCATCAGGCGGCGCACCACCGTCTCCCCTTCGCATAGAAGCGTCAGTTGCACCTGCTCCCCCGGCAGGCGCTGGGCCAGCGCGTGCACGATCTCGGCAGCCTCCCGTACGGGGCGGCGGTCGATCGCGAGCAAGACATCGCCGACCATGAGCCCGGCCCGTGACGCCGGCCCCCCCATGGCGACCGACATGACGCGCAGCCCGGCGCGCGAGCCCGGCGGCCCCGCCGGCTCGGTCCGTACCCCGAGCCAGCCCTGCACCGGGCTCCCCCCCGGCATCGCAGGCGGCCGGACCGCCGTGGATGTCGTCGGCTCGGCTGGCACATCCTGCCAAACTGGCGCCGCGGGATCGTGCGTCTCCAACCCGGACGGCGCCGTCTCGCCACCGAATCCCGCCCGATGCAGGGATAACTGGCCCGCGACCTCGGCCGCCATGCGCCGCAGCCAATCGAGCTCGAGCGGCCCGAACCGGCCCGGCTCCGGATGCAGCACCGCAACCGTGCCAAGCTGGTAGCCATCGGCGTCCGTGATGGCGACCCCGGCATAGGAACGGGCGAATGGCGCACCGGCTACCCAGGCATGGCGCCCGAACCGCCCATCCCCCCATGCATCCCGGACCAGCAGGCAACTGCCCGGGTCGTCCAGCGCATGGTGCGAAAAGGAAAGATGGCGCGGCACCGTCGCGGCCTGGAACCCGGCACTGGCCAGCACCCATTCCCGCACCCGATCCAGCAACGCGATCACGACGAAGGGCGCCGGCAGGCCGGACGCCACGCTCATCGCCAGCTCGGTGAACGCCGCGGGCGGTTCGGTATCCAGCATGAGGTAGCTGTGCAGCGCCTCGATCCGGGCGGTCTCCACGACCTCATGTAACGGCGGCGGCCGCTTGAACGCCCGTGTCAACGCCCTGCCCTGCCCGCCCGATGGCTGCTCATGGTTAGAACCTTACCCCGAAAACCTCAACTCCGACAGGGGTTTGCACCGCGACGCCAAGCAAAGTGACAGAAATCAGATGACGATCGGGGGGCGAACCGCCTATTCCTCACCCGTGAACGTCCATGCTCCCGCCCGCGCCCGTTTGCAGATCGAGGTCGTGTATGACCTGGTATGCCCATGGTGTTATCTCGGAGTTCGCCGTCTTTTCCGAACGATGCGGCGCCGGCCCGACCTGATGTACGAGCTGATCTGGCGGCCCTTCCTGCTGAACCCCGACATGCCGCGCGCGGGCATGAGCCGAGCCGATTATGTGGTGCGCAAGTTCGGCGGCGAAGACCGGGCGCGCCGGCTTTATGGTTCCATCACCGATATCGGCGTGGCCGAGGGCGTGGCCTTCCGCTTCGACCGTATCCGCCGCACCCCCAGCAGCGTGGACGCGCACCGCACCGTCCGCTGGGCCGCCCGCTCCGGCCGCGGACGGGAGGCGGTGGAGGCGCTGTTCGCCGCCCATTTCTCCGACGGTCATGACATCGGGGACGCGGCGGTGCTGCGCGCCGTGATCCTGTCCTGCGGCTTGTCGCCCGATGCGTTCGCCACCTTCCTGCGATCCGACGAGGATGTGGAGATGGTCCATGCCGACAACCTCCGCGCCCATCGGCTCGGCATCAACGGCGTGCCCTGTTTCGTGATCGCCGGCCGCCATGCCATCGCCGGGGCGCAGGAGCCCGAGGTGATCGAGCGCCTGCTGGACGTCGCCGCCGTCGACGCGGGTGCGGCCTGACGAACCTGGACAGGGTTGCACAAAATTGTCGGGTGCGGCCTGCTCCGTAAACCGGCAGGCTTCCTCCATTCAGCCAATGAGGTTTCGATGATTCGTTTTGCTGCGGCCGCCAGCGCCATCCTGGCCGTCACCTGGGCCGCCCCCCTCCGTGCGGAGCCCGCCACGCCCGCTCAGGCTCAATCGATCGAGACGCAGATCCGCGCCTGGCTCGTCTCAAATCTGGGCACCGCACTACGGCTCGGCGATCGCCCGGTGCAGGTCACGGCCGATGGCGAGCGATACCGGGTCGAAGTGCCGTTCAAGGTCCGGACCGATGGCCAGAGCCGGGACGTTTCCGTGACGGCAATGACCCGCCCCGCCGGCAACGGCTCCTGGGCGTTCGACACGGTTCGCCTGCCGTTGCCGCTCCGCCTCACGATCGACATGCCGCAGGCGCCGAAGGAGGGGCAGCGCAGCCCGGCGCCGCCCCTGCCCGTCACCTACGACGCGACGGTCGCGAGCCAAGACGCGAACGGCGTGTGGGACCCGACCAACACGGTCCCCAGCACGATGACCCAGACGCTCGCCGGGTTCCGGACCGAGGCGACCGGACAGGGATTGCGGCAGCTGACCGTCATCGACCGCTCCACATCGACCACGACCGCCAAGCCCACCGGCGCCGACCGGTTCGACGTCGTGTCCGACAGCGTGATCGACGGGTACAACCTCACGTCCAAGACCGCGGATGCGGAGGAGGTGAAGCTCAGCATCCGCCGCGCCACTTTGGGCGGCACGCTGACCGGCGTTTCGCGGGAGAATGGCGCCAAGGTGGTGCAGGCCACTATGCAGATGTTCGGCAGCCTGATGGCGGCGTCGGAGAAGACGGGTGGCGTCAAGGCACCTGTGGCCCCTGCCCCAGCTCCGGGTTCCCGCCCCCAGGCCGGACGTCCAGCCCCCGCCGCGCCCGCCGTCGCGCCCGCGGCGGCTTCACCCATGGACTTCGCGCCGATGCGGGCCATGCTGGTCGCCTTCCGGGATGTTGCGTCTGAGATGGCGCTGACCGAAACCGCCGAGGACATGGCCCTCTCCTACGGGCCCTATGCCGGCCGGCTCGCGCGGGCCAGTTTCGCCATGGGCGGCAAGTCGGTGGATGGCATGTTGCAGGCCACCATGGATATCGGCATGGACGGCCTGGCCCTGCCAGACCTGCAGCTCGGCCCGTTGGAGGCCCTGATCCCAAAGCGCCTGGCGCTCCGCCCAATGGTGAGCGGCGTCGCCACCAAGGACCTGCTGGATTTGCTGATCGCCAGCATCGACAACAAGGGCGGCCCGCCCCCCGACGCCGCCATCGCCAAGCTGTTCAGCCATGGCGGCCTCACGACCGGGCTCGAGAGCTTCCTGTTGGAGATCGGCGGCGCGGTGTTCAACGGCTCCGCCAACGTGCTGGTTCCGAACCCCGCCAGCTTCAGCGCCACCGGCAAGATCACGGCGGAGAAGTTCGACAGCCTGATCGAGGCGGCAAAGGCCATACCGCAGATGGCGCAGGTCTTGCCGGTGTTCGTGTTCGCCAAGGGCATCGGCCGCACGGTCGATAACCGCCTCGTGTGGGATTTGAGCTATGGCGGCGGCAAGGTGCTGGTGAACGGCACCGACCTGTCATCCATGATGGGCGGCCGCCCCTGACCGCCGAAACGTGAACCGGCCGGCGCTTCCCAACGGCGCCGGCCACCCGACTTCCCCGGTGTGACCCGGCTCTGGTTCCCCCGCATTGTCTTCGCGACCCCCTCCGCTCTCGCCACCCCGCACGGCGCCGCCATGGTGGAGCGGGCGGCGGCGGGCGGCGCGCAGATCATCCGGTTGAAGGCCGATCGCCTCACCGGATTGCCCGACAGCTACCGGGACGCCAAAACCACGATGGCGATCGTCACCGCCTCGCCAAGCCGCCGCCGGCTGCAGCCGATCCCGCCCAGCGCCGATTGGCGGTTCGACCTCGCGGAGGGGTGCCCGGCGCATTGCAGCTATTGTTACCTGGCGGGCTCGCTCGCCGGGCCGCCGATCGTGCGCGCCTATGCCAATTTGCCGGAGATCCTGGACATGCTGCTGCCCGCGCTCGGCCAGGGCGCCGTCACCTCCCGCGATCCCGCCCGCGCCGCCGAGGGCACCACCTTCGAGTGCTCCTGCTACACGGACCCGCTGGCGTTCGAGCACATCACGGGGTCGCTCGCTGAATGCATCGCCTGGTTCGGCCGGTGGCAGGCGCCGGTGCAGCTCCGCTTCACGACCAAGTTCGCCGCCGTCGCACCCCTGCTCGGCCTAGCCCATCACGGCCGCACCCGCATCCGCTTCTCGGTCAATGCCAGGTCCGCCGAGCGCTTCGAGGGTGGGGCGCCCCGCATGACGGAGCGGCTGGCGGCGCTGCGGCAGGTGGCGTTGGCCGGCTACCCCGTGGGCCTCACGATCGCTCCCATCCTGCCGTTGCCGCTCTGGCGGATCGAGTATGACCGGTTGCTGGCCGATGTGGCCGCGGCGCTGGACGGCGTCCCGGACCTGGACCTCACGGCCGAGCTCATCACCCACCGCTTCACCCCGAAATCGAAAGGTGTGCTGGCCGGATGGTATCCCGGTAGCAAGCTGGACATGGACGAGGCCGCGCGCAGCCGCAAACTGACCAAGTTCGGCTCAGTCAAGTTCGTCTATCCCCGCGCGCAGATGACCGAGTTGCGCACCACGATCGAAGCCGGCCTGGCCCGGCATCTGCCGCAGGCGCGCGTGCTGTATTTCACGTGAAGATCGCGACCTTCAACGTGAACGGCGTCGCCCGCCGGCTGCCACAGCTCCTGGCCTGGCTTGCGGCAACGCAGCCCGATGCGGTGTGCCTGCAGGAGTTGAAGGCAGAGCAGGCGGCCTTTCCGGCTGCCGAGCTGCTGGCCGCCGGCTACGGATCGGCCTGGGCCGGGCAGTCCCGCTGGAACGGCGTGGCCATCCTGGCCCGCGGCACCGAGCCGGTCGTGACCCGGCGCCGTCTGCCCGGCGACGAGACCGACACCCAGGCCCGCTACATCGAAGCCGCGGTGAACGGCGTGCTGATCGGCTGCCTCTATGCCCCGAACGGCAACCCCCGGCCTGGGCCGAAATTCGACTACAAGCTGGCGTGGAACGAGCGGCTCCTGGCTCATGCCGCCGCTCTGCTCGCCAGCGGCGCGCCAGTGGTGCTGGCCGGCGACTACAACATCGTGCCGACGGACGCCGACATCTACCGCTCCCGCTCCTGGGCCACGAACGCGTTGCTGCAGCCGGAGCCGCGGGCGCAGTTCCGGCGCCTTTTGGACCAGGGATGGTCGGACACGCTGCGCGCGACCCATCCCGATGCCTCGCTTTGGACGTTCTGGGACCAGCTTCGCGGCAGCTGGGCGCGTGACGCCGGGATGCGGATCGATCACCTCCTGGCGTCTCCCAACCTGCGCCTGCGGGACGCGGGCGTCGACCGTGCCATCCGCGGCGAGGCCGGAGCCAGCGACCACGCGCCGGCCTGGGTCACGATCGGGCCCGCCATCAAGACACGTGCTGCCCGGTCGCGATTACGCTAACATCGCCCCATGATTAAGCTCTTACCATTGCTCCTGCTGCTGTCCGGATGCGGCCTGGCCGCGGCGCCTTGCCGGGTCGGCTCGGCGGCGCTGAAGATCGTCCCGGTCGTCGGTCACCTCGCGGCGGCGCCGACGGATGGCTGCGCCGCCGTGATCGACCCGTAATCACTTCGAATTGGATGACCCGCTTCCGCCGCGGGAGCCGGTTTCGGGATTGACGTTGGTGACACTCGGCTGGCCCGCCGGCCCCGTCGGCGTCACCCCGGCGCACGCGGACAACAAGCAGGCCATCACCAGAACCGCACCACGCATCGCACCACGCATCGCACCACCCCTAGTTGAGCGACCCGCCCCCGTTGGACAGCCCGGACTCGAAAGGGTTGACGCGGCTGGATGGGCTCGGTTGCACCCCGCCGCTGTAGAGCCCGTCCCCGGAGCGGGCGCAGGTGACCGGGAGGGCCAACATGGTGCCGGCCAGCAATGCGAGCGTCCGGATCAACCGCATGCGTTCCCCCTCAGCGCCCAGCCCAGGACCCGCCCCGAGGCAATCTCGATCGTGGTCTCGCACCCCCGCTCGATCACCTCGGTAAAGCCGCCGAACCCGTATCCACCTCCGACATAGCCGAACCCGCCCCCCACACCGAAGAATGGGCCGGACGAGATGAAATTCGGCCGCCGTTCCACATAGGCCATGAACGTATGGCCGCCCGCTTCGTAGGACCGGCTCGGCACACCCAGCTGCCGCACCACCGCCGCCTCGGGCTGCCCCACCAGTGCCGCGAGATAGGCCTGGCGATCGGGGCGGGGCGTGCAACCGGCGCACGCGAGCGCCGCTAAACCGAATAGGCCGGGGAGTGCGATCTTCGTCATGCCATCCCAACCCCGTTCCGGCGGCGCGGTTTCATTCCGGCAACCATAGCACCTGCCCAATCCGGTCCGCACCCGAAGCCAGCATGGCCAGCCGGTCGAAGCCGAGCGCGATGCCGGCGGATTGCGGCATCCCAAAGCCGAGCGCAGCCAGAAAATCCTGGTCGAGCGGCCAGTCCGGGCCGTAAATCGCATGACGCCGGGCGCGATCGGCCTCGAAGCGCGCGCGCTGCTCGGTGGCGTCCGTCAATTCCTCGAACGCGTTGGCGAGTTCCATCCCCGCCACGAACAGCTCGAACCGCAGCGCCACGCGGGGGTCTCCGGGATCGCGCCGGGCCAGCGCCGCCTGGGCTGCCGGCCAGTGCGTGAGGAAGGTGGGAACCGCCTGCCCAAGATGGGGCTCGACCCGCTCCAGCAGCAAACGGAAGAACAGGTCCTCCCACTCTTCCCCATTCCGCAACGCAGCGCCCGCGTCCCGCGCCAAGGCGGCTGCATCGCCGGCCGTCGCGAGCACATCGGCCCCCGCATACCGCTGGAACGCCTCGCCTACGGTGAGCCGCTCGAACCGGTCGATCGACGTCGTGACCCCGGCGCAGCGCACGGTGGGCGGCAGCACCGCGCGCAGCAACGCTTCCGTCTCGTCCATCAATCCCGCGAACGACAACCCGGGGCGATACCATTCGAGCATGGTGAACTCCGCCGCGTGCCGGGCACTGCCCTCCCCGTTGCGCCAGACCCGCGCCAGCTGAAAGATCGGTCCGGCACCCGCGACCAGCAGCCGCTTCATCGCGAATTCCGGGCTGGTATGGAGCCAAAGCGGCCGTCGCGTGCCGTCCGGCAGCTCCCGCTCGGTGCGGAGCGCCCGCAGATGCACCTCTTCGCCAGGCGCCGTCACGGCATAGGGGGTTTCGACCTCGGTATAGCCCCGCGTATCGAAGAACGCCCTGACACCCTGGGCCAGCCTCGCCCGCCGCCGCAGGAACGGCAGACGGTCGGCGAAGCGGTCGGGATGCCAGGCCGGAACGGAGTGCATCCGGGACGGGGACCATACCCCCGCCCCGGACGCAAGCCTTCAGCTCTGGCGGCGGCGCACCAGGAAGCCGAGGCCCAGCAGGCCCATCAGCATCATCGACCAGGTCGCAGGCTCCGGCACCGCCGTCGAAGCGGGGGCGAACACCCCGATGCAGCCCTTGCTGCAGTTCGCAAACGCCGTGGTGGGCGCCGTCGCGACGAAGATTTCGCCCGACACCGGGTCGATCGCGACGGAGTGGTCGTTGGCGCCGATCGCGAAGGTCTGAACGGCGAGTGTCGAGGCGTCGATCACCCCCAGCACCGGCCCGCCCACCTGGAAGCGCGCGGCCTCGGCAAACACGTTGCGGGTCGGGTCGTAACTGACCTGGTCACCGCCGCTGATGCCGTTCACGAGCTTGAGGCTGCCGGCGCCCGTGGGGTCCAGCAGCACGCTATGGCCCGCCGTGCCGTCACTGCAGGCCACCAGCATGGACGCGCCGGCTCCCTGCGCCAGGCCCGTGGGGCTGCACACGCCGGCGAGGCCCATAGCGTTGAAATCGTAGGTGTTCAGCAGGTTGCCTGTGGCCGCATCCAGCTCGATCACCCCGCCCGCCCCGGTTCCGGCCGCGTTGAGCGCCGGCACCGCCACGAAGAACGAGTTGCGCGCGGTGTTGAAGATCGTCGCCTCCACCCCGTTGCCGCCAACATCGGGGTATCCCCCGGTTCCGTTGAGCAGAATGGAGCGGATCACGGCGCCCGTGCCATTGTTGATCAGCGTCACGAACCCGGGATCGGACGCATTGTTGGCCGCGAGGATCGTGTTCGTGGTCGGCGCGTAGGCCACGCCGTCCACCCGATTGGGCGGCACCGGCGTGCCGGCCACGGCAGTCGAGATCGTGCGGGGCGCACCCACGACGGTGGTCCCGTTCGGCGCCAGGCTGAACGTCAGGACCGTACTGGGCCCATTCCCCGCGATCAGCAGCTTGCCACCGGCCACGTCATTGATGCTGATGCCGTTCGGCCCGGCATTGTTGTTGCTCGCCGTGGCCCCCGAAAACAGCCCGGCGCCGATCTGCCCGACATAGGAATTCGTCTTGGCGGAAAAGACGTCCACGCCGTTATTGGTCCGGTCCGTGAGATAGAACAGCTGCGTCGTCGCATCGAACACGCTAAGGTCGTAGCCGGAGAACGTCGTCGTGAACGGAAACGCGATCGACCCGGCCAGGGTATAGGCCGGTGTCGCGGAGGCGGTGCCCGACGTCGCGAGCATGAGGGCGCCCAGCCCGACCCCGGCCAAAAGGCCAGCCATCTTCTTCCGGCACAATGTGACGATGTTCGCCATGACGAGTTCTTCCAAGCCACGGCTTATTGCCGTTGGTTAATCAATGTTAGGCATGGCGTCAGCATATTTGCGAATCCAATCTTTGCCGTCGCATTTGACCTGAGACGCTCCGGCCCTATGTCTAGCGCGTGAGAACATTGCCGGAACCCTTCGCGGCCTGGTTCGCGCGCCGGGGGTGGGCGCCGCGGCCGCATCAGCTTGCCATGCTGGACGCGGGGGCGGCCGGGCGCAGCGCCTTGCTGATCGCGCCCACGGGCGGCGGCAAGACGCTGTCCGGCTTCCTGCCCAGCCTGGTGCAGCTTGCCGAGGACCCCGCGCCCGGCCTCCATACCCTCTATGTCAGCCCGCTCAAGGCGCTCGCCACCGACATCGCCCGCAACCTGCTGGCGCCCGTGGACGAGATGGCGCTCCCGATCACGATCGAGACCCGCACCGGCGACACGCCACCGAACCGCCGCCGCCGGCAGAAGGAGCAGCCGCCGCACATGCTGCTGACCACGCCCGAAAGCCTAGCGCTGCTGCTGTCGCTCCCGGATGCCGGCGCGATGTTCGGGGGCCTGCGCACGGTGGTGGTGGATGAGGTGCATGCCCTGGCTGGCACCAAGCGGGGCGACCAATTGGCCCTCGGTCTCGCGCGGCTGACCACGCTGGCGCCGGCCGCACGCCGCGTCGGCTTGTCCGCCACCGTCGCGCACAAGCAGGCGCTGCTGGACTACGTGGGCGCGGGCACGCCGGCGCAGCTGATCGAGGTCGCGGAGAACACGCCGCCGGTGCTGAGCATCCTGCTGCCGGAGGAGCGGCTGCCCTGGTCGGGCCATATGGGCCTCAACAGCGCGTCCCGCATCCTGGACCGCATCCGGGATGCCGGCATGACGATCGTGTTCGTCAACACCCGGGCGCAGGGCGAGCTGCTGTTCCAGGCGTTGTGGAAGCTCAATACCGAAACGCTGCCGATCGCGCTGCATCATGGCAGCCTGGACATCGCGCAGCGCCGCAAGGTGGAGGCCGCGATGGCGGCGGGCGCCTTGCGGGCGGTGGTGGCCACCAGCTCGCTCGATCTCGGGATCGACTGGGGCGGGGTGGACCAGGTGATCCAGGTCGGCGCGCCCAAGGGCGTGTCCCGCCTGTTGCAGCGCGTCGGCCGCGCCAACCACCGCATGGACGAGGCCAGCAACGCGATCCTGGTGCCCGCCAACCGGTTCGAGCTGCTGGAGTGCGAGGCCGCGATCGAGGGCGTGGCGGCGCAGGAGCAGGATGGCGCGGCGCCGCTGCCGGGGGGCCTCGATGTGCTGGCGCAGCATTTGCTGCTGACCGCCGCCGCCGGGCCGTATGAGCCGGAGGCGATGTTCGATGAGGTCAAACGAGCCGCACCTTACATGGACCTGGAAAAGCAGGATTTCGAAGACGTCTTGCGCTTCGTGGAAGATGGCGGCTACGCCCTCGCGGCTTATGATCGATACCGAAAACTGTTCCGCGACTCCGACGGACGCATCCACATCCGCGGCGACCGCACGGCCCGCCAGGCGCGCATGAACATCGGCACCATCGTGGAGGCGCCGCTGCTGAAGGTGCGCCTGCAGGGCCGGGGCGGCGGCGCCTTGGGGGAAGTGGAAGAAAGCTTCGTCTCCATGATGGCGCCCGGCGACACCTTTATGTTCGCCGGCCGCCTGCTGCGCTACGTCCGCATCCGCGAAACTACCGTCGAGTGCGCCGAGGGCGGCACCGGGGAGCCCATGGTCCCCGCCTATGCCGGCAGCCGCCAGCCCCTCACCACCAACCTCGCCGCCCGCGTCCGCACCATGCTGCATGACCCCCGGACCTGGAGCCACTACCCGGACCAGGTGCGGGAATGGCTGACCTTGCAGACCGACCGCTCCGAGCTGCCCGGTGAGGACGATCTGCTGGTCGAGACCTTTCCCCGCAACGGCCGCTGGTTCCTGGTGGCCTACAGCTTCGAGGGCCGCAACGCGCACCAGACCCTCGGCATGCTGCTGACAAGGCGGATGGAGCGGTTCGGCTACAACCCGCTCGGCTTCGTCGCCACCGACTACGTCATCTCCATCTGGTCCGCGCATGAGCCGCAAGACGTGCCGGCGCTGTTCGAGCAGGATATGCTGGGCGACGACCTCGAGGCGTGGATGGCGGAAAGCAGCATGCTCCGCCGCACGTTCCGGAACGTCGCAGTGATCGCGGGCCTCATCGACCGCAACCAGCCCGGCGCCGAGAAGAACCGGCGCCAAGTGACCGTCAGCAGCGACCTGATCTACGACGTGCTGCGCCGGCACCAGCCGGATCACGTGCTGCTGCGCGCCACCCGGGCGGATGCGGCGGGCGGCCTGACCGACCTCGGGCGGCTCGCGGCGATGCTGGGCCGGGTCGCGGGGCGGGTTAGGCACGTGAAGCTGGACCGCGTGTCGCCGTTGGCGGTGCCGATCCTCCTGGATATCGGCCGCGAGAGCGTGCGCACCGCCGGCGGCGAGGACGAGCTGCTGGCGGAGACCGAGGCCCTGATCGCCGAGGCGACCGGCACGGCCGCACCCAGCCAGAAGCCCATGCGCGTGCACCCCGTCCACCGCGCCAACCTCGCCATCCTGCAACGCAAGCCCCGCAACCAGAAGCAGGCCGTTTGACCCCCCTGCATTTCCGGGGCGAACGCCTCATGCTCGATCCCCTGGGCGCCATCATGTGGCCGGCCGCGGGCGCGCTGATCGTGGCGGACCTGCACTTCGAAAAAGGCTCGGCCTCCGCCGCGCAAGGCAGGCTGGTGCCGCCCTGGGACACGGGCGCCACGCTCGACCGGCTGGCGGCGCTGATCCGGCGCTGGCGGCCGGCGCGGGTGGTGGCGCTCGGCGACAGCTTCCATGACCGCCACGGCGCCGCCCGCATGCTGCCCCGGGACGCGCTGCGCCTGCGCGCCATGACGGAGGCCGCCGCCTTCGTCTGGGTGCTCGGCAACCACGACCCGGCACCGCCCGAGGGCCTGCCGGGCCACGCCGTCACCACCTGGATGGAGGGCCCCTTCGTGTTCCGGCATGAGGCACGCGGCCCGGCATCCCGCGACCCCATCGGCGAGTTCTGCGGCCACCACCACCCGAAGGCGGCCATCGAAACCCGCGCCGGGCGGGTGGTGCGCCCCTGTTTCGTGGCCGATGCGAAGCGGATCATGCTGCCGTCGCTCGGCGCCTACACTGGCGGGCTCGATGTCACCAACCCGGCCATCGCCACCCTGTTCCCCCGCGGCGGCCGCGCCTTCCTGTTGGGGCGGGACCGGTTGTTCAGCTTCGCCCTGGCGCAACTCGGGGGCGCCGCCGCGTCGGGTGCAGCTATGGACGGGGCCGGCAAAAAACCTATCTTTGTGGGATGACTCCGCCGCCCCCCGTTATCCTCTGGTTCCGCCAAGACCTTCGCCTCGCCGACCACGCCGCACTGGCCGCCGCCTGTGCCGGGGGGCGTACGGTCGTGTGCCTGTTCGTGCTCGACGATGCATCGCCGGCCACCTGGAAGCTGGGCGGGGCGGCGCGCTGGTGGCTGCATCACAGCCTTGTGTCCCTCGGCTCCGCCTTGCAGGCTCGGGGCGCTGCGCTCGTGTTGCGCCGGGGCGCGGCGGCCATGGTCGTGGCGGCCCTGGCGCAGGAAATCGGTGCGTCCGACGTGCATGCCGGGCGCCTGCATGAACCCTGGGCCCGGCAGGCCGACGCCGCCACCGCGGATGCGCTGCGGGCGGTCGGCGCTACGCTGCATTTGCATCGCACCACGACGCTATTCGACCTCGACACCATCCGCACCAAGACCGGCGGCATCTACGGCGTCTATACCCCCTTCGCCAATGCCTGCCGCACGCGCGGCCACCCGGAGCCGCCCCTTGCCGCCCCGGCGAGCATCCGGTCGCTGCCAGTCCCGTCAGACGATCTTTCGGCCTGGGATCTGCTGCCCACCAAGCCGGACTGGTCCGCTGGTTTCCGCGAGACCTGGCAAGTGGGCGAGGACGCGGCCCACACGCGCCTGGCCGCCTTCCTGGCCAAGGCCGTGCATGGCTACGACACCGGCCGCAACCTGCCCGGCGAACCCGGCACCTCCATGATCTCCGCCCATCTCCATTGGGGCGAGCTGTCACCGGGCCAAGTCTGGACCACGGCGCGGGAGGCCGCGCAGCAGACCGGACGCGGGCTCGAGGTGTTCCTGGGGGAGATCCTGTGGCGGGAGTTCGCCGCCTATCTGCTATGGCACAACCCGCATATGCCGGAGCAGCCGCTCCGCCCCGCCTTCGCCAAACTGCCGGTCCGGCGGGACCGGACGGAGCTCCGCGCCTGGGAGCACGGCCGCACCGGCGTCCCGATCGTGGATGCCGGCATGCGGCAGCTTTGGCACATCGGCTGGATGCACAACCGGGTGCGGATGATCGCGGCCTCGTTCCTGGTCAAGCACATGCTGATGCCCTGGCAGGATGGCGAGGCCTGGTTCTGGGACACGCTGGTGGACGCCGACCTCGCGAGCAACAGCGCCAGCTGGCAATGGATCGCCGGCTGCGGCATCGACAGCCAGCCGTTCTTCCGCGTGTTCAACCCGGTGAGCCAAGGTCAGAAATTCGATCCGGACGGCGCCTATGTCCGCCGCTGGGTGCCGGAACTGGCGGCACTGCCGGCCGCGGTGGTGCACGCCCCCTGGACGGCGACGCCGGGTCAGCTTGCCACCGCCGGGGTCGAGCTGGGCGCGACCTACCCCCACCCGATCGCCGACCTCCCGGCGGCCCGGCAACGCGCGCTCGACGCCTATCGCGACACGGTTCGCGCCGCCGCGTGACCGCTCCGCGTGCCATCCCGCCCCAATCGATTCCACGCGGCGCCGAGCTGCGCGTCGTGGGCGACGTGCATGGCGACATCCGCGCCTTCCGCGCCGCCATCGCGACCGACCGCTTCGTGGTGCAGCTCGGCGACCTCAGCGACCACGGCCCCGACAGCGCCGGCGTGCTGCGCACCATGTTCGCCCTGATGGACGAAGGCCGCGGCCTGTTCATCCTCGGCAACCATGACCGCAAGCTGGGCCGCGCCCTGGCCGGCCAGGCCGTGCGCACCGACCCGCCGCTGCAAACGACGCTGGCACAGCTGGACGAAGACCTGCGCACCCGCGCCCTGGCGGAGATCAGCCGCGCCTCGGCCTGGCTCACCCTCGGGGACCGGGCCTTCGTCCATGGCGGTTTCCACCCCGCCATGCTGACCGAACCCCCACCCCCACCCCTGGGCCGCGTGGACCCCCTACTGTCCCGCGCGCTGTTCGGCGAGACCACGGGGCGCATGCAGGCGGACGGCTATCCGGAGCGGGTGCTCCGCTGGGTGGACCGCATCCCGGACGGGCTCACGGTGTATTGCGGGCACGACCAGCGCAGCACGGACGGGCGGCCCTATGTGCGCCACGGTGCGTCGGGCGGGTCCGCGATCTTCCTCGATACCGGCGCCGGCAAAGGTGGCCATCTGAGCTGGATCGATCTGCCGGCGGGTTAGGCTGCCCGGCGGCAGGCACTGCGCTTGTCCGCCCGGTTCGTGGCGGAGGCGGATGGGAATCGAACCCACCGCCCGCTATCGACGGGCCCATGGTTTTGAAGACCAGGGGAGCCACCAGACCCCAATCGCCTCCGGCGCCGACAAGCCCGACGGCGCCCGGCGTGTCAACGGGCCGCCACACCGTCCATCGTGGTTCCCTCCAACGCCATCGCCGCGTTCACCAACGCCACATGGCTGAACGCCTGGGGGAAATTTCCGGTGAAGCGGCCGGATGCCGGGTCGAACTCCTCGGCGAGCAGGCCGACATCGTTCTGCAGCGCCATCAGCCGGTCGAACAACGCCCGCGCCTCCTCCGTGCGCCCCACGCGGTGCAGCGCCGTCGTCAGCCAGAAGCTGCAGGCGAGGAACGCGCCCTCCCCGTCCGGCAGGCCATCGACGCCCTGTTCCGCGCGGTAGCGCAGCACGAAGCCCTCCACCAGTAACTCCCGCTCCACGGCTGCGATCGTCGCCAGCACCCGGGGATCGTCATACGGCAGGAAACCGACAGACGGGATCAGCAGCAAGGTCGCATCCAGCGCCGCCGCCCCGAAGCTCTGCACGAAATGCGTGCCCGTCGAGTCCAGGCCGTCGCGGCACACCGTGTCATGGATGCGCTGCCGGACCTCCCGCCAGCGACCGACCGGCCCATCGAGGCCGAATTGCTCGACATCCTGGATGCACCGATCGAACGCCGTCCAGGCCATCACCTTGCTGAAGGTGAAGTGCCGCCGCCCGCCGCGTGTCTCCCACAACCCCTCGTCAGGCTCGGTCCAGACGGACTCCAAATGCTCCAGCATCGCGACCTGCAGCGACCATGCCTGCGGCGAGGTCAGCAGCTTGGCGGTGCGCGCCTGATGCAGCGCCTCCATCACCTCCCCATACACGTCCAGCTGTAGCTGGGTCGCGGCCGCGTTGCCGGTGCGGACCGGGGCGGCGCCCTGATAGCCCGGCAGCCACGGGATCTCCGCCTCCGCCAGCCGCCGCTCGCCGGCGATGCCGTACATGATCTGCACCTGGTCCGGGCTGCCGGCGATGCTGCGATGCAGCCACTCCGCCCAGGCCGCCGCCTCCGCCGTGAAGCCCGCCGCCATGAAGGCGAACAGCGTGATCGAGGCGTCCCGCAGCCAGCAGAACCGGTAATCCCAGTTGCGCACGCCGCCCAGCATCTCGGGCAACGACGTGGTCGGCGCCGCCACGATGCCGCCCGTCGGCGCATAGGTCAGGCATTTCAGCGTGAGCAGCGATCGCTTCACCGCCGCGGCGTTCGGCCCCTGGAACCGGCATTGGGCAGACCACTCGGCCCAGTAGTGCTCGGTCGCATACAACGCATCGTCGGGATCGAGGCTGACGGGCATCGGCAAATGCGAGGGCCCGTGGGTCAGCACGAAATGCACGCGCTCGCCCTCATGCACCGTGAACTCCGCGACGGTCTGCAGGTCGGCGCCTCTGAGCGGCACGGATGTCCGCAGCACCACCATCTCCGGCCCGGCGATCGCCACCACGCCATTGCCGCCGGGCCGCTTGACGACCCAGGGGACCGAAAGCCCGTAATCGAACCGGAGTGCCAGGGTCATGGCCATGCGGACGGCGCCGCGCCGGCCCTCGATGATGCGGACCAGGGTCCCGCGCTCGGCACCGGGCACCATGAAGTCGATCAGCGCGACCTCACCTGATTCCGAGCGGAACAGGGTTTCCAGGACCAGGCTGCCATCGCGATAGCTGCGCGTCGCGGGCGGGCAAGGGTCCGCGGGGGCAATGACGAACCGGCCATGCTCCGGCGTGCCGAGCAGGGCCGCAAAGCAGGCCGCGCTGTCGAAACGGGGCCAGCAGAGCCAGTCGATGCTGCCATTGCGCCCAACCAGACCGGCCGTGATGCAATCACCGATCAGGGCATAGTCTTCGATCGGCAGCGGCCCGTCGGCAATATCCATACCGGAATAAGCGTGGACCGGGGCCTAAGTTCCTGCTGTGTCCGATCTGCCATGCCGGGTCGGGCGAGACCCGCCAAAGCTTGACTTTCCGGCCTGGTTTGCCGATATCCGCCCTGCCGCGAAGGGCTCCTCCGCGGCCGCTTCGCTATGGCGAACCCTCACCCGTATTGTATCGAGACCTGTTTTTGACGGAAAGCACCACCGCACCGGCGGACGACATCACGCATGCCGAGGCCGAGGCACGGGATCCCGTGCCCGAATCCGGCCTCGATATGGACGCGGCCTACCCCGAGCGTCCCGACGAGGATGAGGAAGAAAACGGCTTCGCCGAGCTGGGCCTGTCGGCCGAGATCGTGCGCGCGGTCGCCGAGAAGGGATATCGCATCCCGACCCCGATCCAGGCACAGGCGATCCCCGCCGTGTTCATGGGCCGCGACGTGCTGGGCTGCGCGCAGACCGGCACCGGCAAGACCGCGAGCTTCGTGCTGCCGCTGATGGATATCCTGTCCGGCTCCCGCGCCCGGGCCCGCATGCCGCGCAGCCTGATCCTGGAGCCCACGCGGGAGCTCGCGCTGCAGGTGGCGGAGAATTTCATCGAGTACGGCAAATACCAGAAACTGAACCACGCGCTCCTGATCGGCGGCGAGAGCCTGTCCGACCAGAAGGAGGCGCTGATGAAGGGCGTGGACGTCCTGATCGCGACGCCGGGCCGGCTGATGGATCTGTTCGACCGTGGCGGATTGTTGCTGACCGACACCAAGATCCTGGTGATCGACGAGGCCGATCGCATGCTCGACATGGGCTTCATCCCGGACGTCGAGAAGATCGTGGGCTTCCTGCCCAAGACGAGGCAGACCCTGTTCTTCAGCGCCACCATGGCGCCCGAAATCCGTCGCCTGGCCGACGCCTTCCTGCAGAACCCGAAGGAGATCACCGTCAGCCGGCCCGCGAGCGTCGCGACCACGATCGTGGCCGGGCTCGCGGTGGTGGATGACCTCGACAAGCGCGAGGCGCTGCGCCGCATGATCCGGACGGAGGACGTGCAGAACGCGCTGATCTTCTGCAACCGCAAGCGCGACGTGGATATCCTGTATAAGTCGCTGAAGCGCCACGGCCTCAGTGTCGGCTCGCTACATGGCGACATGAGCCAGCCCGAGCGGTTCGCGACGTTGACCAAGTTCAAGGCGAACGAGATCCGGTTGCTGGTCTGTTCGGACGTGGCGGCCCGCGGCCTGGACATCGGCGGCCTCAGCCATGTGTTCAATTTCGATGTGCCGATCCATGCCGAGGATTACGTGCACCGCATCGGCCGCACCGGCCGCGCCGGCATGATCGGCCACGCCTTCACCCTCGCCACCCCCGATGACCGCGGTTTCGTGGACGCGATCGAGAAGCTGGTGGGCGCCCCCATCCCGCGCATCGCGGTGGACGGCATGGAGGAGGTCGCGTTCCCCGAGGATGACGGCAAGCGCCGCCGGGGCCGCGGCCGGGGCACGAAGGCGACGCCGAAAGCGCGCGAACCGCGCCGCTCTGCCGAGCCGGCGCCGCCGGTCGAAGCCGGGGCCGCCGACGAGCCGCCACGCACACCCAAGCCCCGCCGCAGCCGGGCCAAGAAGCCGGTCGAGGCGATCGAGGCCGCCAGCGATGCCCCGGCGATGGATGCGGCCCCTGCGGAGCCGCGCCGTGCCCCCCGCGCCGAAGCCCGGCCCGCGCCGCAACGGGAGGAGCCCCGGTTCGAGCCGCGTCCCGAGCCGCGCTTCGATCGCAGCCGCCCACGTGACCCCCGCCGCCGCGATGACGATCTCGGCCCCGCCATCGTCGGTTTCGGCGATGACGTGCCCGCCTTCATGACGCTACGCTTGCGCAGCGCCAGGCCCGCCGCACATCAGGCGGCAGCCGACCAAGAATAGCCAGGAGGGTTCCCCATGAACGTCGTCTCCCCGATCCAGGTGACCGCGCCCAATTACCGCAAGCTCGGCGAGTTCAAGTGGGACGACGCGCTGCTGCTGGAAGACCAGCTGACGGAAGACGAGCGGGCGGTTCGCGACTCCGCCCGCGCCTATTGCCAAGACAAGCTGATGCCCCGTGTGCTGCAGGCCAACCGGCATGAGCGGTTCGATCGCGAGATCATGACCGAGATGGGCGAGATGGGCTTCCTCGGCGCCACCCTCGACAGCCATGGCTGCGCCGATGTCGGCTACGTCGCCTACGGCCTGATCGCGCGTGAGGTGGAGCGGGTCGATAGCGGCTACCGCAGCGCCTTCAGCGTGCAGAGCTCGCTGGTGATGTATCCGATCTGGGCCTTCGGGTCCGAGGATCAGAAGGACCGTTTCCTGCCGAAGCTGCGGACCGGCGAGTTCGTGGGCTGCTTCGGCCTGACGGAGCCGGACGCCGGGTCGGACCCCGCGAGCATGCGGACCCGGGCGCGCGCCACCGAGGGTGGGTTCGTGCTGAACGGCAGCAAGACCTGGATCACCAATTCCCCCATCGCCGACGTGTTCGTGGTGTGGGCGAAGAACGATGCCGGGGATATCCGGGGTTATATCCTGGAAAAGGGCATGGCCGGGCTGACGGCGCCCAAGATCGAGGGCAAGTTCTCGCTGCGCGCCTCCGTCACCGGCATGATCATGATGCAGGACGTGTTCGTGCCGGCCGGCAATGAGCTGCCGCTGGTCAAGGGGCTGCGCGGCCCGTTTTCCTGCCTGAACAACGCGCGCTACGGCATTTCCTGGGGATCCCTGGGCGCCGCCGAGTTCTGCTGGCACGCGGCGCGCACCTACACGATGGAGCGCCAGATGTTCGGCCGCCCGCTGGCCGCGACGCAGCTGATCCAGAAGAAGCTTGCCGATATGCAGACCGAGATCACCCTGGGCCTGCAAGGCGCGCTCCGCCTCGGACGGCTGATGGAGGAGCATGCTGCGGCGGCCGAGATGATCAGCCTGATGAAGCGCAACAATTGCGGCAAGTCGCTCGACATCGCCCGCGTCGCGCGCGACATGCATGGCGGCAACGGCATCTCGGACGAATACCACGTGATGCGGCATGTCATGAACCTCGAGGCGGTCAACACCTATGAGGGCACGCATGACGTGCACGCGCTGATCCTGGGGCGGGCGCAAACGGGTCTGTCGGCGTTTGGGGGCTGACCTCACGAACCCCCTTTCCCTCCGGGAGAGGGTTGGGGTGAGGGACACGACAAACCCGCCCGTCACCGCCGAAACGCTGCGTATCACCCGCATGGGCGCCGATGGCGACGGCATCGCCGATCTCCCCGGTGGCGGCGCCGTCTATCTGCCCGACACCCTCCCCGGCGAACGCGTCCAGCCCGGCATCCTCACCAAGCGCGGCGAAGGCTGGACCGCCCAGGCCACCATCCTCGAACCCTCGCCGGACCGTGTCCTGCCCCCCTGCCCGCATTTCGGCCCCTGCGGCGGCTGCGTCGTGCAGCACTGGGAGGACGCCCACTACGCGGGCTGGAAAGTGGCGCAGGTGCAGGACGCCGTGCGCCGCCTCGGCTGGACCGGTGACGCCCCCGATCTCGCCCGCACCCCGCCCGGCGCCCGCCGCCGCATGGATTTCGCCATCAAGCGCGACGGCCCGGCCATCCGCCTCGGCCTGCATCGCCGCAAGTCCCGCGACATCGTGGACATCCAGGCCTGCCCGATCCTGCACCCGAAGCTGTTTGCGCTCCTGCAGGCCCTGCGCCCCGTCCTGCAGCGCCTGACGGGCCTGAAACGCGAGGGTGCCGCAATCGTGAACCTGCTGGATTCCGGGCCGGACCTGCTGCTGCGAACGGACGGCGCGCTGTCCTCCGGGGACCGCACGCTGCTGACGGCACTCGCCAACGCACACGGCCTGCCGCGCATCAGCTGGGCCACCGGTCTGCAACGCGGCAGCCTCGGCGTGCCGGAGCCGGCCTGCCTGCTGCGGCCTGCCACCACGATGCTGGGCGGCGTGGACACGCACGTGCCGCCGGGCGCGTTCCTGCAAGCCTCCCGCGAAGGCGAGGCCGCGATCGTCGCCGCCGTGCTCGACTCGCTGCCGCCCCTTGGCGCGAAGGCGAAGGTGATCGAACTCTTCGCCGGCTGCGGCAGCCTGACGCATGCCATCGCCCAGCGGGCGCGGGTTCAGGCGTTCGAGGGCGATCCCGACGCCTATGCCGCGCTGCGCCGGGCACAGAACCCGCGCGTGGTCACCACCCAGCGGGACCTCGCCCGGCAGCCGCTGCAATTGGCCGAGTTCGCCGGCGCCGCCGCCGTGGTGCTCGATCCCCCGCATGGCGGCGCCCTGCTGCAGATGCCGGCGCTGGCGGCCTCCGGTGTGCCGGTCGTGTATGTCAGCTGCAACCCGGCCGCCCTGCTGCGCGATGGCCGCGTGCTGACCAGTGCCGGTTACCGCGTGCATCGGGTGGCGGCGATCGACCAGTTCCTGTGGTCGGCCCGGGTCGAGAGCGTGGTGGCGTTCCGCAAGTGATCTTTCGGGACGCGACCGAAACCGACTTGCCGGCGATCGTCCACCTGCTGGCAGATGACCGGTTCGGCGCCGCGCGGGAGCAGGCCACGGACCCGCTGCCATCAGCCTATGCCGAGGGGTTCCGCCGCATGACGGCCCAAGGCGGCCGCCTGATCGTGGCGGAGGAGGGCGGCGCCGTGATCGCGTGCCTGCAATTCAATGTGCTGCACGGCGTGCCGCAAATCGGGCAAAGCCGCGCCCAGATCGAGGGCGTGCGCGTCGACTCCACCCGGCGCGGCACCGGGATCGGCCATGCCCTGGTGCAGCACGCGATCGCGGCGGCGAAAGCGGCCGGCTGCACCGCCATGCAGCTCACCACCAACGCCGCCCGCACCGATGCACAGCGCTTTTATGCCAGGCTGGGGTTCGTCCCGAGCCATGTCGGCATGAAGCGGGCGCTATAGGCTTCCGACCGGCGCCACCCAGCCGCGAACGCCTCAGCTATCCTGTGAGAGCGGAAGCCGACTCGCAGCCACTCCGCCGCGATGCGCCAGCCGTCCCGTTCGCCCTGAGCTTGTCGAAGGACGGTCGGGCCGATGTCCTTCGACAAGCTCAGGACAAACGGAAGCCGAGACACACAGCCACCCCGCCACGACGCGCCAGCCGTCCCGTTAGCCCTGAGCTTGTCGAAGGGCGGTCAGGTCGCAATCCTTCGACAAGCTCAGGACAAACGGAGGCCGAGACTCACAGCCACCCCGCCACGATGCGTCAGCCGTCCCGTTCGCCCTGAGCTTGTCGAAGGGTGGCCAGGCCGATGTCCTTCGACAAGCTCAGGACAAACGGAAGCCGAGACTCACACCCACCCCGCCACGACGCGCCAGCCGTCCCGTTCGCCCTGAGCTTGTCGAAGGGTTGCCAGGCCGATGTCCTTCGATAAGCTCAGGACAAGCGGAGGCCGAGACACACAGCCACTCCGCCGCGATGCGCCAGCCGCCCCGTTAGCCCTGAGCTTGTCGAAGGGCGGTCAGGCCGATGTCCTTCGACAAGCTCAGGACAAGCGGAAGCCGAGACTCAAGGCCACCCCGCCGCGATGCGCCAGCCGTCCCGTTCGCCCTGAGCTTGTCGAAGGGCGGTCAGGCCGAAGTCCTTCGACAAGCTCAGGACAAACGGAGGCCGAGACTCACAGCCACCCCGCCACGATGCGTCAGCCGTCCCGTTCGCCCTGAGCTTGTCGAAGGGTGGCCAGGCCGATGTCCTTCGACAAGCTCAGGACAAACGGAAGCCGAGACTCACACCCACCCCGCCACGAGGCGCCAGCCGTCCCGTTCGCCCTGAGCTTGTCGAAGGGTGGCCAGGCCGATGTCCTTCGACAAGCTCAGGACAAGCGGAAGCCGAGACACACAGCCACTCCGCCGCGATGCGCCAGCCGTCCCGTTCGCCCTGAGCTTGTCGAAGGGTGGCCAGGCCGACGTCCTTCGACAAGCTCAGGACAAACGGAAGCCGAGACTCACAGCCACCCCGCCACGATGCGTCAGCCGTCCCGTTCGCCCTGAGCTTGTCGAAGGGTGGCCAGGCCGACGTCCTTCGACAAGCTCAGGACAAGCGGAAGCCGAGACACACAGCCACCCCGCCACGATGCGCCAGCCGTCCCGTTCGCCCTGAGCTTGTCGAAGGGCGGTCAGGCCGAGGTCCTTCGACAAGCCGGGACTCACAGCCACCCCGCCCGCTCCACCGCGACCACGGCCACAAACGTCAGCGCCGCGATCGCCGCCATGCCCGATACCGCGACCGCCAGGGGCCGCCAGCCCATGAGGCGCAGCTTGCGGATGTCGGTGGACAGGCCCACGCCGGCGAAGGTCAGCAGGAACGCCCAGCGGGACAGCGCGGCCAGGCTGCCGGACTCGGCCTTGGTGAACGCGCCCAGGGTGGCCAACAGCGAGATCAGCAGGAAGCCCAGCACGAATTTCGGGAACTTGGCCCACAGGAACGCTGCCTTGTTGCCGATCGCCTGCCCTTCGCCCCGCGCCGCCCAATACAGCGCATAGCCGAGGACCACGAAGCCGATGGTGGCGTTGCGGGTGGTCTTCGCCAGCACGGCGTAGCGCGCGGCCTCGTCCGAGAACAGCGCGCCGGCCGCCGTCGCCTCCGCCGTATTGTCGACCGCGAGGCCCACCCACAGGCCGAACGCCTGGCTGCTCATGCCCGCCATATGGCCGATCGCCGGGAACACCACCAGGCTCACGCCACCCAACAACAAGATGGCGGCGATGGCGAGCGAGACGTCTTCGTCCTTCGCCCGGATGGCGCCTTGCGCCGCGATGATGGCCGACACGCCGCAGATGGAGGAGCCCACGGCCAGCAGGCTCACAAGCTTCGGCCCCAACCCGAATCGGTTGCCGAGCCAGGTCATGACCAGGATCGAGACCGCAAGCTCGGCCGCCACCAAGAATAGCGACGTGCCGCCCAGGCGCAGCACGTCCCCCAGCAGGAACCGCACGCCGAGCAGCACGATGCCGAGCTTGAGCCAGAACTCGTAGGTGGCGACGCCGGGCCGGAAGATGCGTGGCACGCCGATCAGGTTGACGATCACCAGCCCATAGAGGATGGCCCACAGCACGTATTCGATGTTGGGCAGGGGCAGATGGTGGGCACGGCCATACGCGGCGAGCGCCTGCTCCGTCAGCTTGCCCGCATACCCGATCGCCGCCAGCAGCAGGAGGCCGGGAGCCAGGGAGGCGGCGCGGGCGAGTCCCGCCGGAAGACTGCGGCGCAGCGGATTGGTGAGAACCGCGTCCATGCTCACCACCCCACGAGCGGCAGGACGCCCGATGCCACCAGGGCCGCGAGCAACAGGCCGAGACCGGTTGCGGCCCAATCGGTCGTCAGTATGGAAGAAAGCCAGGCCATCGTATCGCACCCCAACCGGAAGATGCTGACGATATAGAAGAATGTTTTACAGGAATCACGTGTAGCCGCTCAAAAAGGAACGAATTTCTGCCGTCAATCCAATTGCGGCAGAGCTGGTCCCTGTTCGGCACCTGTAGCGATAGCGGCCTTCGCCCGGTCCGGCGGGTCATCTCGAGCACGGCGGCGGCACGACATCGTCATACGCGTGGATGTCAGAGGGAAAGCCATGCAACGGAATCACGGCCCACCCCTTGGGCAGGCCGTGATCGTAGAAGGCGATCTCCGCCTAAGCGGTGACCGCCATGTGCATCAGGCCCGGGGCGCGACCTTCAGCAGGTCACGGATCTCGACCAGGGTCGCTTCTGTCGGGCTCAGCGCGGCCGGCGCCTCGGCCTCCTTGGCCTTGAAGCGGTTCAGCGCCTTCACGACCAGGAAGATCACGGCGCTGACGATCAGGAACGAGATCACCGCGTTCAGGAACAGGCCGATATTGAGCGTGACGGCCCCGGCCTTCTGCGCGGCTTCGAGCGTCGCCTCGTGCGTGCCCTTCAGCGTGATGAACAAATTGCTGAAATCCACACCGCCGAGCAGCAATCCCATGACCGGCGTGATCAGGTCTTTCACTAGGCTGGTGACGATGGCGGTAAAGGCGGCGCCGATGATGATGCCGACCGCGAGGTCGACCACGTTGCCACGCATGATGAACGCTTGAAATTCGCCCAGCATGGAAGGCTTCTTAAAACTAACCGCAGGTAACATGACACAATTCTCCAAAACTTGATCCGACATAACGCAAACGTGAGGTGTTGGGAAGTCGGATGGACGATCAAATGTTAATTTCTAATCGTCAACGGGCACGGTTCTTGCTTCCGCCTATGGCTTGCATCGGGCGGCAAGTTTTTGCCGTATAAGCGCTCCGGATCACTGAGGGGTGGCCGGCACCCCTCTATCATTCTGGAGAACCATCATGCCCAAAGCCTACTGGGTCGGCTGCTACCGCTCGATCACCAACCCGGCCGCGCTGGCCGAGTATGCCAAGCTCGCCGGCCCCGCCATCCAGGCCGGCGGCGGCCGATTCCTGGCCCGCGGCATGCCGGACCAGGTGTTCGAAGCCGGGCAGATCATGCGGACCGTGCTGATCGAGTTCGACAGCGTGGACCAGGCCGTCGCCACCTATCGAAGCCCGGCCTATACCGCGGCACTCGCCCTCATCGCGGGCGCCGCCGAGCGGGACGTCAGGATCGTGCCGGGCGCGTAACTCGTGAAATGTCGTGATATTCTACGTTCGGCATCATATCGACCGCGTGGGCCACGCGGTTGGTATAATTGAAGAATGCCGCGACCTCGGCGATGTCGAAGATGTCCGCGTCCGAGAACCCTTGCTGCCCCAGCCCGTCCCGGTCCGCCGCATTCACCTCATGCGGGGTGGCCGTAAGCTTCACGGCGAAATCCAGCATCGCGCGCTGCCGGGGTGGCAGTTCGGCCACCCGGTAGTTGAAGGCCAGCATTTCGCCCAGTTGCGGATCGTCCGACAGTTTTCGCACGGCAGCCCCGTGCGCTACGAGGCAGTAATAGCAGCGGTTCCAGGATGACACCGCGACCGCGATCATCTCCCGCTCGAGCTTGGTGAGGCCCGACGGCGCCAGCATCAGCTCATCGTAGAGCCGCACGAAGTTGCGCAGCTTCTCGGGCCGCAGCAGCCAGGCGCGCAGCACGTTGGGCACGAAGCCCAGCTTGTCGCGGCATTTCTGGAAATACGGCACCAGCTCGGGTGGCAACGAGCCTTCGTCGCCCTCGCCGAGCGCGGTCACGTGATCCGGTTGCGGCATCCCTAACCCTCCAAGGCCCGCGCCTGCTCGCGGAGCGCAAATTTCTGCATCTTGCCGGTGCTGGTCTTGGGCAGGTCACCGAACACCACGGTCTTCGGCGCCTTGAACCGGGCCAGGTGCTGGCGGCAGAAGGCGATGATGTCGTCGGCGGTGGCCGTCATGCCGGGCCGCAGCGTCACGAAGGCGCAGGGCGTCTCCCCCCAGGTCGGGTCCGGCCGCGCCACCACGGCCGCCTCCAGCACGGCGGGATGCCGATACAGCACACCCTCGACCTCGATGGTGGAAATGTTCTCGCCGCCGCTGATGATGATGTCCTTGGAGCGGTCGCGGATTTCCACGTAGCCGTCGGGGTGGCAGACCGCGAGGTCCCCGGTGTGGAACCAGCCCCCTTCGAACGCCGCCGCCGTCGCCGCGGAGTCCTTGAGATAGCCCTTCATGACGATGTTCCCCCGCATGAAGATCTCGCCCATGGTCGCGCCGTCGCGCGGCACCGGTTGCAGGGTCGTGGCGTCCGCGACCATCAGGCCCGCCTGCACCGGATAGGTGACGCCCTGCCGCGCCTTCAGCGCCGCGCGCTCCGCCGGGGGTGCCGCGTTCCATTCGTCGTGCCAGGCGCAGACGGTCACGGGGCCATAGACTTCGGTCAGGCCATAGACGTGGGTGACGTCGAAGCCCAGGCGCTCCATTCCCTCCAGCACGGCGGCCGGGGGTGCGGCGCCGGCGGTCATCATGCGGATGGGGGTGGGGCGGGGCTGCACACCGGGGTGGTTCAGGATCATGCCCATGACCACCGGCGCGCCGCACAGATGCGTGACGCCATGCCGGTCCATCGCGTCCAGCATCGCCGCCCCTTCGACCCGGCGCAGACACACATGCGTGCCGGCCATCGCCGCGATCGTCCACGGAAAGCACCAGCCGTTGCAATGGAACATCGGCAGCGTCCAGAGATACACGGGATGCTGCGCCATGCCCCAGGTGAGCGCATTGCCGACCGCGTTCAGGTAGGCGCCACGGTGGTGATACACCACGCCCTTCGGCCGCCCCGTGGTGCCGGACGTGTAGTTGAGCGCGATCGCGTCCCATTCGTCCGCGGGGGGCACCCAGGCATGCGCCGGGTCGGCCCCGGCCAGCAGCGCCTCATAGTCGAGCGTGCCGGCCGGATCGTTGGGTGGCGCGAGCGGGTCGAGGATGTCCACCACCAGGGGGCGCGGCCCGGCGAGCATCGCCAGGGCTGCCTGCATCACGGGGGCGAACTCGCGGTCCACCAGCACGGCCCGGGCCTCGCTGTGGTCCAGGATGTAGGCGACCGTAGCGGCATCGAGGCGGACGTTGAGCGCACACAGCACGGCGCCCGCCATCGGCACGCCGAAATGCGCCTCCACCATCGCCGGCGTGTTCGGCGCCATCACCACGACGGTCTGACCGCGCCCGACACCCCGCGCGGTGAGGGCGGAGGCGAGGCGGCGGCACCGAGCGTAGGTTTCGGCCCAGCTTTGACGCCGCTCGCCATGCACGATCGCGACACGGTCCGGAAACACGTCCGCCGTGCGCTTGATGAAGCTCAGCGGAGAGAGCGGCTCGTAATTGGCCGGGGTGCGGGGCAGGTCGAACATCGCTGGGGGCATGGTCAAAAACCGAACATATGATCGAGCGAGAAGGCGCCGTCCTCGGTCATAAGTCCATGATAGCCGAACAGCCGGCAGGTCGTGTCCCGGATCAGCACGTAGCCGAGGGGCCCCGCCTGGTCGATCAACCCGGCGCTGAACACGCGATGCGGGAACACCATCGCGGAGCCGGAGCACGCGATCGAGAGCGGCGCCTCCGCGATCACCCGGCCCTCTCCGTCATGCAGCAGCAGCATCGTGTCGGAACGCGCATGCCAGGGCGCCGAGGCCGCGTAGATCAGCGCCGCAAAGCTGTGGCGCTTGGCGTCGCCGAGGCGCAGGAACAGCCGGGTCGAGAGCCCGGGCGGCGGGCCGTTATAGCTTTGCGGCTCGTCACGATAGGTCATGAGCGTGTTGTAGATATGGGCGCCGAAGCTGCTCTCCGCCGCGTGCGGCGTGACGCGGTGTTCGTAGCGCACGAGGCAGTGCATCCAGCCATCGGCCTCGCCGCCATCGCGAAAATCATAGACCAGCTCGGCATGGCCCTCCTCGACGTCGAACTCCGCAAGATCGACGGCCACGGCGTGGTCCCTGGGCAGGCAGCCCAGGAAGCGTTGCCCGGCCGCCCGGCCCTCGGTGTCGAACACGTCGAGCCGCAACGGCAAATTGGCCTGCCGCTCCGCCATGGGTGTCGGCAGCACGATGCTGCGGAAGGTCGCGCGCGGCAGGATCGGGAATGGCAGCAGGTAGCCGCGGCCCAGCAGATTGCTGAGGGACGGGATCTCCGGATTGGGCTTCAGGTCCGCCCGTTCGACATTGAGGTGCGCGATGCGATGGCGCCCGGCGCGGGTCACTTCGTAGCGGGGGCGGACGACGTGGCGGCCGGCGCGGACCTCGATCTGGCCGGGCCAGACCAGGCCGGGGAGCAGGGACGCCACGTCGATCTCGGCGGTCGCGAACGGGGCCACCTCGTGCGGCCAGGCAATGGGCTGGTCGGCGCCCATGCGGTCCAGCATGACGGTGCCGGCTGGGATCGGCGCGGCGTGGCTGTTTTGCAGCCAGAGCACCACCCGCTCATCCGGACGCGGTGCGGGCATGCCGGCATAGCGGTCGCTGGGCCAGGCATTGGCGTCATGCGTGACGGAAAGGCTGTCATTGCCATAGGTGTCGAGCGCGTATTTGACCACGTCATGGCCCGCGGCGCCGATGGCATGGACAAAAAGCTGGCCGGTGAACTCCGGCAGGCCGAAGCGCTGGCGCATGGCGGCGCTGTCGATCTGGATACCGCCCGGCCCCGCCGCCTCCTCCCACTCCGCCAGCACCGCGCCAGCATTGTCGTAGAGCCGGAGCCAAAGTCGGACCGCCTGCGCGCCGTATCCAACCCAATAATTGGCGGTGACCAGCCTTGTGTGCAGCCCGCCCTGATCGCGGAAAAAGGCGTAGTTGGTGGCGAAGTTGGTCCGCTCCAGATACCGCCGCGGCACCGTCAACATCGTATCCGGCAGCCGGGCGGCATCGAGCGTGAAGACCTGCATCCCCACTGGCAACAAATGCGCGATCCGGGCCTGCACCCGCCCGGCGTCGAACGTCGCGATCAGCAGCGCCTTCGCCGTGGAGCGCGGCAGATCGGTCAGCGCCAGCGACGCCACCCCCGCCCGGTGCGATCCGATCTGCTGGACCTCATGCAAATACGCCTCGATGGCCGGCGGGAGGCCGGGGTTCAGCGCATACAGCGCATCAGCCACGCCGTCGGGATCATACACCGCCACCGGCCCGGCCTCCGCCAGCGTGCGTCCCAGCGCCGCGATGCGCTCTGACGCCACGGGGTGGGACAGCGCCTTATACAGCACGTTGCCGCCGGCCCGGGCGTCGAAGGTTTGGATGTTCAGCATGGCACCCTCGTCATCATCTCGTCCGCTGCCGCCTGCGTATCGTCCAACGGGCTCACAGGCCAGGGCTCGAAGCGGCCGGCGAAGGGCCTGATGCGCCCGTCTTCGGTCAGGAACTGGTTGAATAACCGGATTCGCCGCGAGTGCCCCGGCAGCCCCGCCAGGAATACCGGTGCCCCGGTCGCGCACGCCTCCGACACCATGGACACGCTATCCTCCGTCACCACGATGCCATCCGCCAGGGCCAGCAGCCCGAAATAGGGGTTTTCGCCCGCGCCGTCCCAGGCCCAGCCGCCCACGGGCTCGATCGCTGCCCGCAACGCTGCCACGGCCGCGGGCGAGGTGCGGCGGGAGGGGGTGAGCGCCAGGCCGGTGCCGTCCCGTCGGGCCATGGCGGCGAGTTGTGCGCCCAACGCGGCCGCCACGGGCGCATCCAGACGGAACCGCCCGTTGCTGCCGCCCACCAGCACGGAGACCAGCGGGCGCGGCAGGTGCGCCAGACGGCCGGTCCATTCCTGCGCCGCCTCTGCGAGCCGGTTCTGGGTCGCGCGATGCAGGGCGGTGCGGGTCACGATCACGTTGGGGCCGGTAAGCCCGTCATGCCGGTTCACCACGATCACGTCGAAGCGGCGCGGGTCGATGCGGGGATGCTGGATCTGCACCAGCGCCCTGCCCGGCCGTCGCAAGGCGGCGCCCACCACGGCCGCCGTCCCGCCCGCGCTGAACACGATCGCATCCCCGATCGGCGGCAGCGCCACGGCCCGCAGCGGCGCGGGCCACAGCCGCGCGGACACGAGGCGCCATGGTGCCCGCGGCAGCAGCGAAACCGTGTCCGGCGCGAGCCCGGCCGCTTCCGCCAGGCCGAGCGCCTGCGCTTGCAAGCCGGCATAGGGCTCGCTGAGAATGACGGAGGGGCGCATCGGGGCGTTGTCAGCACTTCGAGCCCGTGGCGTCAAATCCTTGATATCTCGGAGCGGATGACCTACGTCACGGTCGCGCAGTGTGACGTGTTAGCGCCCAGGCGTCCTCATTTCAGCTTTTGCGCCGGTTGGTGGTCCTGCAGACCGCTATGCCACGGCCTCGCGGCGGGTGCCCCGAGGCCAAGGCGCCGCTGAAAGAATATCCATCATGTCGACCTTCGCCGATTTCGGCTTGGCCCAGCCTTTGCTGGCCGCCCTGACCACCCTTGCCTACACCACCCCCACCCCGATCCAGCAGCAGGCGATCCCGCACGTGATGCTGGGCCGCAACCTGCAGGGCATCGCCCAGACCGGGACCGGCAAGACCGCCGCCTTCGCGCTGCCGATCCTGCATCGCCTGCTGGTGCAGAAGCGCCCGGCGCCCAAGCGCGGCACCCGTGTGCTCGTGCTGGCCCCCACGCGGGAGCTCGCCAGCCAGATCGCGCAATCGTTTCGCGACTATGGCCGGCAGACCGGGCTGCGCACCGCGCTCATGTTCGGCGGCGTGCCGAAGGGCAAGCAGGCGCGGGCGGTGGCGAACGGGATCGATATCCTGGTCGCGACGCCGGGGCGCCTGATGGACCATATGCAGGATGGCGCCATCAACCTCACGGGTGTCGAGGTGCTGGTGCTGGATGAGGCCGACCACATGCTCGACCTCGGGTTCATCATCCCGATCCGCAAGATCGTGCAGACCATCCCGCCCACGCGGCAGACGCTGTTCTTCAGCGCGACCATGCCGAAGGAGATCGCGGGCCTGGCCAAGCAGATGCTGCGGGAGCCCGTGCAGGTCGCGGTCGCGGCGGTCGCGACCACGGCGGAGCGGGTGGAGCAGCGGGTCATCTTCGTCGATACCGCCCGCAAGCGGACCCTGCTGTCCAACATCCTGCGCGACAGCCGCATGGCCCGCACGCTGGTCTTCACCCGCACGAAGCACGGCGCCGACCGCGTGACGCAGCATCTGGAAGCCGCCGGGCAGACCGTCGCGGCGATCCATGGCGACAAGAGCCAGCCGCAGCGGGAGCGGGCATTGCAGGCGTTCAAGGATGGCCGCGTGCGCGTGCTGGTCGCGACCGACATCGCCGCCCGCGGCATCGATGTGGACGGCGTGACGCATGTGGTGAACTTCGACCTGCCGAACGTGCCGGAGGCGTATGTTCACCGCATCGGCCGCACCGCACGCGCTGGGCAGGCTGGGGTCGCGATCAGCTTCTGCGACGCGAGTGAGCGCCCACATCTGCGCGGGATCGAGAAGCTGATCCAGGCCCGGCTCGAGGTAGAGGACATGCCGCGCGCGGCCTGAACCGCGCGCAGGTGCCCGGGAACGCCTCGGCCGATCAGCCCGGCATCGCCCGCACCCGGACGGTGCCCGGCACGGCGCGGAGGGCGGTCAGCAAGGCCTGCTGCGTCACCGGGTCGGGCGGGGGCTCCGCGTCCACGACCACGTAGCCGCACTCGCCTTCGGTCTGCAGGTGCTGCGCGGTGACGTTGAGCCCGTGCGCGGAAAACGCCGCATTGACCCGGCCCAGCACGCCGGGCGCGTTCTCATGCACGTGGGCGAACCGCGCAGTGCCGGGGCGCGGCGGCGGCGGCTGCACGTGCGGCATGTTGACGGCGCCGGATGTCGCGGCGAAGCGGGCGTGATCGACCAGCTTGCGCGCCACCTCCTCCCCGATCCGCTCCTGCGCCTCCTCGGTGGAGCCGCCGACATGCGGCGTCAGGATCACGTTTGGCAGGCCCTGCAACGGTGTGGCGAAAGGCTCCTTGTTGGAAGCGGGCTCCCGCGGGAACACGTCCACCGCGGCGCCCGAGAGATGCCCGTCCCGCAACGAAGCGGCCAGGGCATCGAGATCGACCACGGTGCCGCGGCTGTTGTTGATCAGCACGGCGCCCCGCTTCATCGCCGCGAGCTGGGCGGCGCCGATCATGCCCGCGGTCTCGGGCGTTTCGGGCACATGCAGGCTCACCACGTCGCTGGCGGCCAGCAACTCCACGAGGCTCCCGACCGGCTCCGTGTTGCCGTGGCGCAATTTGTCCGTGCGATCGTGATAGAGCACCTGCATCCCCATCGCCTCCGCCAGGGTCGAGAGCTGGCTGCCGATATTGCCGTAGCCGATGATGCCGAGCGTCTTGCCACGCACCTCGTGCGAGCCCATCGCCGATTTGTCCCATTGCCCGGCATGGGCCGCGATGCTGCGCGGGAATGCCTGGCGCAGCAGCATGACGATCTCCCCGATCACCAGCTCCGCCACGCTGCGGGTGTTGCTGAACGGCGCATTGAACACCGGGATGCCCCGGCCCCGCGCCGCCGCGAGGTCCACCTGGTCCGTGCCCACGGAAAAGCAGCCGACGGCGAATAACGAGGGCCCCACGGCCTCCAGCACCTGCCGGCTCAATTGCGTGCGGGAGCGGATGCCGAGCAGGTTGACCCCGCCCGCATTGCCCTCCCCCGCCAGCGCGGCCAGCAGGGTTGCGGCGTCCATGGCGCCGGGGACGCGGCGGACGGACATCCCGGCATCGTGCAGCAGGGTGGCCGCGCTGTCGTTCACGCCCTCCAGCAGGAGGGCGCGCATCGGTTCATGTTCGCTTTGCATGGCGGGGCATGTAGCCCGGTGTCGCCCGCGCGGCTACCCGATCAGGGGCCGAAGTTTTGCCGCGATCGCGTCGGGTGGGGTTTCGTGCGTGAAATTGGTCGCGAACCGGCCCCTGGGATCCATGACGTAGATGATGCTGCTATGGTCCATGTCGTAGCCATCGGCCGTCATGTGCTTGGCGTAGTAAACGCGGTAGGCGAGGGCGGCGGCCTTGATCTGCTCCGGCGTGCCGCTCAGGCCCGTGATGTCGGCGGCGAAGGCGCTCACGTAGTCCTGCATCAGCGCGGGCGTGTCGCGCTCCGGATCGACGGTGATGAACAGCACCGCCACCTTCTTCTTCGCCGCATCGCCCAGCGTATCGAGCGCGTTGGCGATGTCCTGCAGGGCGGTCGGGCAGGCGTCGGGGCAATGGGTGTAGCCGAAATAGACCATCATCCAACGGCCGCGGAAATCGGCGTCCGTTACCTCGCGCCCGTCAGCCGCCTGCAGTCGGAACGGGCCGCCGATCGGGACCACCGGCTCGTCCTTGTCGCGGGTCAGCACGTATCCGCCGACCCCGGCCAGCGCCATGCCGAGCACCCCGGCGGGTGCCAGCAGCATGAGCTGCCGCCGGGTCATCGGGTGTGGCCCGGCATCGCCCCATGGTTCATGCCGGCAGGCGCCCCAGGGCCAGCGGCGCCGATGGCCATCACCGGGACCTGAAGGTCGAGCGGCGGCGCGTGTTGGAAGCGGAGCCGCACCCCGATCGTTTGCCCCGCCACTAGCGGCTGCTTCAAATCCATGAGCATCACGTGAAATCCGCCCGGCGCCAGAAGAACCGCCTGCCCCGCCGGCAGCGCCAGCCCGTCCGGCAGCGCCCGCATGCGCATAACCGTGCCGTCCATCGTCATCTCATGCACCTCGACCCGGCCCGCAACCGGGCTGTCGGCGCCGATCAGCCGGTCATCGGCGCCGCTGGTGAGCGTGACGTAGCTGCCGCCCACGGCCTGGCGCGGGGCGGTGGCGCGCGCCCAGGGCCGCTCCGCCTTCACGGGGGGCGGCTCCGCCACGGCGGCGTGGGACAGCATGAGCCCCGTCAGCAGGCCGACGGCAGAAGCGCGTAGCGAGGGCAGATAGGAGATCATGCACTTTAGATGGGGGCGACCGATGCCGCGGTCCACCCTGGGCCGTCACGCGGTACGGCCCAGCGACGCCCCACCCATGCCCGGCACGGCCAGCCGGCGTTCGGCCAGGTGCACGCACCAGGCGATCGCGGCGTTCAGCGACAAGTAGATCGCGCCCGCGCAGCCAAACACCTCGAAGGCGCGGAACGTGTCGGCGATCAGCTCGTGCGCGATGCCGGTCACGTCCATCAGCGTGACGATGCTGGCCAGCGCGGTCGACTTCACCATGATGACGATCTCGTTGCCGTAGGCCGGCAGCGCGAGCCGCGTCGCGATCGGCAAGATCACGGCCCGGTAGAGCCGCAGCGGCGACAACCCCAGCGCCTTCCCGGCCTCGATCATGCCGGGCGGCACGGCCTCCAGCCCGCCACGCAAGATCTCGGACCCATACGCCGCGGTGTTGAGCGCGAAGGCCAGGATCGCGCACCAATAAGGCTGCCGCAGGAACGGCCACGCCGCCGATTGCCGGATCTCCGGAAACTGGCTGAGCCCGTAATAGATGATGAAAAGCTGCACCAGCAGCGGCGTCCCGCGCATCACGAACACGTAGCCCCGCACGAGCGCCCCGAGCCAGGGCGACGTTCGCCGCAGGATCGTGAGCAGCACCGCGAGCACCCCGCCCGCCGCGACCGAGAGCCCGGCCAGCGACAGAGTGAGCGGCAGCCCCTCCAGCAAGCGCAGCAGGGTGGAGAGCAGGAACGCTCCGTCGATCATCGGACCAAACCCCGCGCGGCCCGCCGCTCCGCTGCGCGGAACAGCGCGCCCGACACCGTGGTGATCACCAGATAGAGCGCTGCTCCGGTCACGTAGAACAGGAATGGCTGGCGCGTGGACCCCGCCGCGATATTCACTTGGCGCAGCAGCTCAACCAGCCCGGTGACCGACACCAGCGCCGATTCCTTCACCACGATCTGCCACACATTGCCCATCCCCGGCAGCGCCGCCCGCATGATCTGCGGCAGCAGAACCCGCAACGCGACCACTCCGCGCGACAGCCCGAGCGCCCGCCCCGCCTCCGCCTGGCCCGGTGGCACGGCGCCGGCGGCACCACGGAACACCTCGGTCTGGTAGGCGCCCGAGACGAACGCGACCGCCGCCGCCCCGGCTGCGAAGCCGGGCAGACCGATGAACCCGTCCTGCCCCATCCAGCGCCCTACCTGCGTGAGCACGGAGCTGCCGCCGAAATAGAACAGGTAGATCACCAGCAGATCCGGCACGCCACGCAGCACGGTGGTGTAGGCGGTGGCGGCCCAGCGCAGCCAGGCCGGGCCCGACAGCTTGGCCCACGCCGCCGCCGCCCCGATGCAGGCGCCGCCCGCAAAGGCCGTAACGGCGACGGCGATGGTGGTGCCGGTCGCCCACAGCAGCGGCCAGCCCCAGCCGCCGGGCCCGAACCCGAGCAGCTGGAGCGAGTCGAACGTCAATTCAGCGCGGCGTCAGATCGAGCTTGAACCACTGCATCGACAGCCGGGCCAGGGTGCCGTCCGCCTTGGCCGCATCGAGGGCGCCGTCGAACAGCGCCACCAGGTCCGGATCGGTCTTGCGGACGCCGATGCCGGAGCCGATGCCGATCGTGCCGCCGGTGAAGCCGGGGCCGGTGAACACGAGATCCTTGCCCTCCGGCTTGTCCATCGCGGCCTGCACCACGGCGGCGGACAGCAGCGCGGCATCGACCCGGCCGGACGAGAGATCGAGCAACGTCTCGTCGGACGTCTTGTAGGTGCGCAGCTCCACCACGCCCTTCAGGTAGGTGTTGGCGAAATCCGCCTGGATCGTGCTGACCTGCACACCCAGCACCTTGCCCTTCAGCCGCGCCTTGATGGCGTCGATCGCGGCCTGCGAGCCCGCTTCGTCACGCGTCAGGTTGAAGCGCCCGCCATTGCCCGGCAACGCCTCGAGCCCGCCGCCCTTCAATGTAACAAGCTGGCTGGGGCTGGCGAGGTAGGGCTGGGTGAAATCGATCACCTCGCGCCGCTTCGCCGTGATGGACATGCCGGCGATGATCGCGTCGAACTTGCCGCCGTTGAGGCCCGGGAGGATGCCGTCCCAATTCTGCGCCACGATCTCGCACTTCGCGTTCATGCGGCGGCAGAGATCGTTCGCAAGGTCGATCTCGAACCCGGCCAGCGTGCCGTCGGGCTTGGTGAAGTTGTAGGGCGGGAACGCGCCCTCGGTCGCGATGCGGATCACCGGCCACTCCTTCGCCACCGCACCAGGCGCAATCCCCGCCAACAGCGCGCACACCGCCAACCCCACGATGCCTGCCCGCCGACCTGTCTTAACCATGCTTTTGCTCTCCTTCGATGTTGTTGGTATCCGACGCCAGCAGCGCGGCATTGCCGCCGGCCGCCGCGGTGTTGACGGTCACCACACGCTCATGCGTGAAGCGCCGCACATAGTCAGGGCCACCCGCCTTGGGCCCGGTGCCCGACAGCCCGTGACCGCCGAAGGGCTGCGTGCCGACCACGGCGCCGATCATGGACCGGTTCACGTAGGCATTGCCGGCCGGGACACGGGCCAGCACATGCGCCACGAAGCCGTCGTTGCGGCTCTGTACACCGAGCGTAAGGCCGTAGCCGGAGCCGGCGAGGTCATCGAGCAGCGCCTCCAACCCGTCTGCCTTCCAGCGCACGACATGGAGCACGGGGCCGAAGATCTCCGCCGTCAGGTCGGAGGCGCGGTCCAGCTCGATCAGATACGGCACCACGAAGCGCCCCGGGGGCGCCGCGCTCAGGGCACGGCCGCCCAGGCGGACGACATGGGCCAGCAGGCGCTGCTGCGCGGCGTCGTCGATCACCGGGCCGATATGGGTTGCGGGATCGGCCGGATCGCCCACGCGCAACTCGGACGCGGCGCCCGCCACCATCTCAATAATGCGGTCCGCGATGTCGTCCTGCACGCATAGCAGGCGCAGCGCCGAGCAGCGTTGCCCGGCCGATCGAAACGCGCTGGTCACGACGTCATCGGCCACCTGCTCCGGCAACGCGGTCGCGTCCACGACCATGGCGTTGATGCCACCGGTCTCGGCGATCAGGGGCACGATCGGGCCGTCCCGCGCGGCCAGCGCCCGGTTGATGCGCCAGGCCGTGGCGGTGCTGCCGGTGAAGGCCACCCCGGCGGTGCGCGGGTGCGCGACCAGCACCGCGCCGACCTCGCCGCCACCGGGCGCCAGCACAAGCGCATCGGGTGGCACACCGGCCTGGTGCAGCAGTCGGACGGCCTCGGCCGCCACCAGCGGCGTCTGCTCCGCGGGCTTCGCGACCACGGCATTGCCCGCCGCCAGCGCCGCCGCGACCTGGCCGGCGAAGATCGCCAAGGGGAAGTTCCAGGGCGCGATGCAGACCCAGGCGCCGCGTCCGTGCCGGGTCAGGACATTGGCTTCGCCCGTGGGGCCCGGCAGCGGCACCGGCACGAACAGCGTGCGCGCCTCCCCGGCGTAGTAGCGCAGGAAATCCACGGCCTCCCGCAACTCGGCCACCGCATCGTCCAGCGTCTTGCCGGCCTCATCGACCAGCAGCGCGATCAGGCGGCCGCGCGCGCGCTCGAACAGATCCGCGGCCCGGTCGAGCGCCGTGGCCCGTGTTTCGCCGCCCATCGCGTCCCAGGCAGGCTGCGCCCGGTGCACCCGCTCCATCATCGCGGCGGGATCGCCAGAGGGAGGCGCGGGCTCATGCGGCATGCGCGCCGCCGCCACCTCCGCCAGCAATGCGGACAGCGCCGCGCCGTCGCCGAACTCCACCCCGCGGCTATTGCGGCGCCCGGTATAGAGCGCATCCGGCAACGGCAGCCCCGGCGCGACCAACCCGGCGGCCAATGCCGTGGCAGGCCGGGCAAGCAGCGCGTCCACCGGCACCGCGGGATCGGCGGCCTGGCTGACAAACGAGCTGTTGGCGCCATTCTCCAGCAGGCGCCGCACCAAATAGGCCAGCAAATCCGCATGCCCGCCCACGGGCGCGTAGGTCCGCACCGCCACACCCGGCCGGTCCCGCAGCAGCGCGGCATACAGCGCATCGCCCATGCCATGCAGGCGCTGGAACTCGAACCCCTCCGTGCCGCCGGCCCGCTCCAGGATCGAGGCGACGGTCAGCGCGTTATGGGTGGCGAATTGCGGATACAGACGGGGCCGCAGCGCCAGCATGCGCTCGGCCGCCGCCATATAGACCAGGTCGGTCGCTGCCTTGCGGGTCCAGACCGGGTAGGCATCGAGCCCCCGCTCCTGCGCCCGCTTGATCTCGGTATCCCAATAGGCGCCCTTCACCAGCCGCACCATGAACCGGCGATCCAGCCGCCGCGCCAGCTCCCCGGCCCAGTCGATGGTGGCGAGCGCCCGCTTGCCATAGGCCTGGATCGCGAGCCCGAACCCGTCCCAGCCCGCCAGCGCCGGGTCCGATGCCACGGCCTCGATCACCTCGAGCGAGATCTCCAGCCGGTCCTGCTCTTCGGCGTCGATCGTGAAGTTCAGCTCGTGGGCGCGGGCGGCGCGGGCCAGGGCGGTGGCGGCGGGCACCAGCTCGGCCATCACGCGGGCCCGGCTCACGGCCTCATACCGGGGATGGAGGGCCGAGAGCTTGACGGAGATGCCGGGGCGATCGGGCAAGGGCTGGTTGCCAGCGGCGCGCCCGATCGCCTCGATGGCATGGGCGTAGGAGCTGGCGTAGCGCGCCGCGTCCCCGGCCGTGCGCGCACCCTCCCCCAGCATGTCGAACGAGTAGCGGAACACGCGCCCGCGGCGGGAGCCGGCACGGGCCAGCGCCTCCTCGATCGTCTGGCCCAGCACGAAATGGTCGCCCATCAGCCGCATCGCCTGCCGCGTCGCCACCCGCACCGTCGGCACGCCCAGCCGCTTGACCATGCGGGCCAGGAGCCCCTCCGGCGTCTCTCCGGGCTGCACCACGCGGGCGGAGAGGCCGAGCGCCCAGGCGGAGGCGCCGACCAGCAGGGGGCTGCCTTCCCGCGCCGGGCCGAAGGCGGCGGCGCCGAGCTTGTCCTCGATCAGCCGGTCGGCCGTGGCGGCATCCGGGATGCGGAGCAGCGCCTCCGCCAGGACCATGAGCGCCAGGCCCTCCTTGGTATCGAGCGCGTATTCCCGCAGCAGGCCCTCGACGCCGCCGCCCAACGCGGTCGGGGTGCGAATGGCCTCGATCAGCCGCCGCGCCGCCTGGTCCACCAGCGCCTCCCGCTCCGGCGGCAGCGTGGCGGACGCGAGCAAGGGGGTGAGCAGCAGGGCGTCGGGCGGCGCATAGCTCATGCCGGATGGGCCGCGCGGAGCAGCATGCCGAACAGGTCGCGCGGATCGTCCGGATCCGCCAGCAGGTCCAGCTCCTCGAAATACGGGTGCGCCGCCAATTGGGTGCGGACGTAGCGGAGCGCCGCGAAATCCTCGATGGCGAAACCCACGCTGTCGAACAGCGTGACCTGGTGCGGGCTGGTCCGCCCCGGCTTGCGGCCGAGGATCACCTCCCAAAGCTCCGTCACGGGATGGTCGGGCGCCATCTGCTGAACCTCCCCTTCGATTCGGGTCTGCGGCGCATATTCGACGAAGATGCCGGCGCGCGCGAGCACATCGCGATGCAGCTCGGTCTTGCCCGGGCAATCGCCGCCCACCCCGTTGATGTGGATGCCGGATCCCACGAGATTGTCGGTGAGGATCGTCGCGTTCTGCTTATCGGCCGTGACGGTGGTGACAATGTCGGCGCCGTCCACGGCCTCCATCACCGTCGCACACGGCACCAGGTCGAAACCGAGGCCCGACAGGTTGCGGACGCATTTGGCGGTGGCGGCCCCATCGATGTCATGCAGCCGCAACCGGTCCACGCCCAGCAGCGCGCGGAAGGCCAGCGCCTGGAACTCGGCCTGCGCGCCGTTGCCGATCAGCGCCATCGTGCGGGCGCCGGGCCGGGCCAGATGCCGGGCGGCCAAAGCGGAGGTGGCGGCGGTGCGCATCGCCGTCAGCAGCGTCATCTCCGTCATCAGCACCGGGTAGCCGCTATGCACGTCCGCCAGCACGCCGAAGGCCGTCACGGTCTGCAGCCCGCCGCCGGCATTGCCGGGATGGCCGTTCACGTATTTGAAGCCGTAGGTGGTGCCGTCGCTGGTGGGCATCAGCTCGATCACGCCGCCCGCGCTGTGGGAGGCGACGCGGGCGGTCTTGTCGAATGCTTCCCAGCGGCGGAAATCGTCCTCGATATACTGCGCCAGCTGCACCAGCATGGGCTCGATCCCGATGGCGAGGATGAGCCGCATCATGTCCGCCACGCTCACGAACGGCACCAGGTTGCGGGATCCGATCATGCGCCATCGCCGAACAACGTCGCCGCCAGAGACACGAGCGCATCCGCCGTGCGGCCGGAGGGGTCGAGCGCCGGGTTGAGCTCGACCAGGTCGAGGCTGCGCGCCAGCCCGCTCCGGCGCACGAGCGACACTACCCGGCGGATATCCTCGATGGACGCGCCGCCCGGCACCGGGGTGCCCACGCCCGGAGCAACCGAGGGGTCCAGCACATCCGCATCGAGGCTCACATGCACGAGGGCGTGCACATCGGCGGCGCGGGCCAGGAAGTCCTGCACCGGAACCAGCGAACCCCGCGTGAGGGCCTGAACGTCGTGGGCGACGATGCCGGCCTGATGCAGCGCCGTGTGCTCCGCCGGGTCGATGCTGCGCACGCCCAACAGGCAAACCTGACCCGGCGCCGTGGGGCGCTCCAGCGTCGGCATATAGCCGTGGAAGCCGGCCGCACCGGTGACATAGGCCACGGGCACACCGTGCAGGTTGCCGGTCGTGGTGGTCTCGAGCGTGTGGCAATCCGCATGGGCGTCGAGCCACAGCACGAACAGCGGCCGCCCCTCCGCCGCCGCGCGCCGTGCCATGCCGGACACGGTGCCGGCCGAAAGGCTGTGATCGCCGCCCAGGAAGATGGGGCGATGCGCGGCGGAGGCGTCGAACGCGGCGCGGTCCAGCGCCACGGTCCAGCCCGCGACCTCGGCCAGGCCATGGATGGCCGGATTGTGGTGCCGCACGGGAGAGGCCGGGTGCCATACGACGCCAGTGCCCTCCACCACCCGGGCGCCGAAGACCTGCAAGGCGGCGGCCAGGCCCCCGTCGCGCAAGGCACGCGGCCCCATAGCGCACCCGGCGCGGCGCGCCCCGGCCTCCACCGGTGCGTCGATCAGCATGCACGGCCGGTCCATCGTCACCATCATCCCTTGTTGGTCGCGGCACCGTAACGGAGACGGGTGCCAGTTCGAACGATGCGATTTGACCAAATGTGCATGATGGTTGCACAAACTGAGAGCATCGTTTACGCAATTTGATATGGACGAGTTGGACTCCGGCATCGTCACGATGCTCCGCCACGACAGCCGCCGCAGCGTGAGCGACATCGCGACCGGCCTCCGCGTATCCCGCGCGACGGTGCAGGCCCGGATCAAGCGGCTGGAGGCCAGGGGGGACATCGTGGGCTACACGGTCGTGCTGCGCGCCGACGCGGTGCAGGCGCCGGTGCGCGGGATCACCCTCGTGGAGGTGGGCGGACGTCAGGCCGACAAGGTGATCGCGGCGTTCCGTGGCTTCGCCGAGATCGGGGCGGTGCACACGACGAACGGCAAATGGGACCTGATCATCGAGATGTCAGCCGACAGCCTGACGGAGCTGGACGCGGTGTTGCGCCGGGTGCGGCTGGTGGAGGGCGTGACGGGATCGGAGACCCATCTCCTGCTGGCGACGCCGCGGAGCACCCGGGCCCGGCTGTAGGGGCTGACGGGATCGGAGTAGCCGCTCCTACGCCGCGTTTCCGTCATCCCGGGCTCGACCGGTCAAGCCCGGGATGACGGGTGGGCGGCGTATGGAACGCGTTTCCGAGGTCGGAATTATCGTCCCGGTATCGATAAGAATATCACGCCCGATACCGCCGCGGGATAAGCAGCCCGCTGGACGCCGTCAGCACCAGCGTCACGGTCATCAAAACCAGCGCCATGGCGGACGCGAATGGCCAGTTATTGTTGGTGCTGAACTCCCAATACAGCAGCGGCGCCATCATCTGGAACCGCGGGCCACCCAGCAGATAGGGCGTGGCATAGGCATTCATCGCCAGGATGAAGCAGAGGACCCCCGCCGTCGCGGTGCCCGGCAGCGCCAAGGGGAACAGCACGCGCCAGAAGCACATGGCCGGTGTGGCCCCCAGGCTGCGCGCCGCCTCCTCCAGCGGGACGCCCACCGTCTCGATGGCGCTTTGCATGGTGAGGATGGCGAAGGGCAGCGTGATCGACACGATCCCCACGATCACGGCGGTGGTGGTGTACATCAGTTCGAGCCCCTGCCCCGTCAGCCCGCGCATCACCGTGTCGATCATGCCGCCATGGGCAAACAGGATCATCCAGCCGACCATCCGCACCGTGCTGCCGACGAACAGCGGCAACACCACGGCCAGCATGCACAGCGATTTCCACCGCCCACCCATGCGCGCCAGCCGGTAGGCCACCGGCAATCCCAGCCCGAGGCACAACACGGTGGACGCCGCCGCGACCCCCAGCGTGGTGCGCAGCACGCCGAGGTAGAACGGGTCGGAGACGAAGCGCAGGTAGTTCGCGCCCGTCACCGTCTCGATCATCAGCTCCTTCGCGTCATACTGGTTCAGGCTGAACCGCAAGAGCAGAAGCAGCGGCGCCAGCAGCATGGCCGAGACCGCCAGCGTCGCCGGCGCCAGCAGCACGGCGGCCCCGCGCCCACGCGCAGCCCGGCCCGGAATCAGGGCCTGGATCACGCCCGCTGCACGTTCTTCTTCCACCATTCGGAGGTCGGACCCTGCAGCTTGCCGACGATGTCGTAGTTGGGGAGCATCATGGTCGGCGCCGGGGTGGGCAACGCCAGACGCTGGCCGAGCGCGCCCTCCAGCGGCGAGTTGGCGACGGTCGGCTGATAGCCCATCCGCTCGGCAAAGCCCCGCTGGGCCGCGGGCTCCATCATGGCGTTGAGATAGCGGAACGCGCCGGCCTTGTTGGCGGCGTTCTTCGGCACCACCATGCCCGAGAGATACAGGACCGAGCCCTCGGTCGGGAACTGCGCCGCGACCGGGATGCCGGCGTTCTGCCACATCAGCACGCGGGCATGCCACATCAGCCCGACGTCGATCTCCCCGGATTTCACACCGGCCCCGATGCTGTCCGTGGACGGATACAGCCGCAAGCCGTTCGCGCTCAGCTTCAACGCGAGGTCCCGCGCCGCGGCATCCTCGACCTTGTTGGGATCGCCTGTCGTGGCGAGGGCGGCGGCCATCATGATGTAGAAGTAGTTGATGTCGGCCACACCCACCTTGCCCTTCCACTTGGGGTCCAGCAGGTCGGTGAAGGTCTTGGGCGGGTCCGGGACACGGGTCGGGTTGTAGATGATCACCTGCGGGGACCAGATATGCGGGCCGTAAAAGCCGTTGCGCAGATTCGGCAGGGCATGGACCAGGTTCGGCACCTTGGTCTCATCGAGCTGTTCCAGCAGCCCGGCCTCCTGCACCTCATGCGCCCGCACCGCCTGCAGGCACACCACGTCCGCGGCCCCGCGCGGGAGGCGGCGCTGGGCGAACAGCTTGGCGACCCGCGGGTCCTCGTCGCCGACGTCCTGGGTGACGGCGATGCCCTGCGGCGTCATCAACGGCTCGTCCACGTTGCCACGCAGCAGGTTCGCGTAGTCCCCGCCCCAGGTGGCGACGGTGATCCCGTCGGCGGCGCGCGCACCGTGGGGCATGAGCGAGGCCGCGGCGGCGCCGGCCAGAACGGCGCGGCGGGTCGGGTGGAAGTCAGCCATGATGCATGCTCCTGGTGAGGTTTTCGAAACGGCTTTCGTGCGGCGTGAGCGGCGCGTTCGTGTCATCGAACAGGCGCTCCCCGCCGCTGTCCCACGCGACGGAAACGGCCTCCCCGGCCCGGTGCAGCCGCCCCGGGCCGCCCGTGGGATCACGCACCAGCACGCGCAGATCCGGCCCCAGCCGCACCAGGTGCTCCCGGGACGCGCCGAGATAGCTTGCCAACTCCACCACGCCATCGACGCAGCCGGTGCCGGGCGGCGCCAGGCTCAACCGCTCCGGCCGCAACGCCAGCGTGCCGCGCCCTGCCCCGGCATAGTGCCCCGCCAGCTGCATCACCGCGCCGCCCGCGGCGAAGCTGCCGTCGCCGCGCAGCTCCCCCGGCACCAGCGTGCTGCGCCCGATGAACCCGGCGACGAACGGGGTCGCGGGCCGCTCATACACATCCTCCTGCGTGCCGGATTGCTGCACCCGGCCCGCCTGCATCACCACCAACCGGTCCGCCATCGCCATGGCCTCATCCTGGTCATGCGTGACCATCACCGTCGTGAGGCCGGTTGCCTGCTGCAGCAAGCGGATCTCCCGCCCGACCTCGGCCCGCAGCATGGCGTCCAGATTGGACAGCGGCTCGTCCAGCAGCAGCACCCGCGGCTCGATCGCCAGCGCCCGGGCCAGCGCCACACGCTGCTGCTGTCCGCCCGAGAGCTGCCTCGGCAGGCGGTCCGCCAGCGCCTCCAGCCGGGTCAGGCGCAGCATCTCGGCCACCCGGGCATCGCGGGAAGCCCGTGCAACGCCACGCATCTCGAGCCCGAAAGCGACGTTGCGGGCCACGCTCATATGCGGAAACAAGGCATAGGATTGGAACACCAGCCCCATCTCACGCCGATGCGGCGGCAAGCCGAGGATGCTGGCGCCATCCAGCCGCACATCGCCGGATGTCGCGTCCACGAAGCCCGCGATCATCCGCAGCGTGGTGGTCTTGCCGCAGCCCGAGGGGCCCAGCAGCACGACCAGCTCCCCCTCCGCAATGTCCAGGCTGACCTCGTCCACGGCCGGGGCCCCCACGTAACGCTTGCAGAGCCGGTCGAGCGTCAGGCGGCTCATCAGGCGACGGCCCGCGCGATCGGGACCCAGCGGTCCAGCAGCATCAACGCGCCGCCGACCAGCACCACCTGCGCCACCGCCACGGCCGCGACCAACGGATCGATGTGGTATTGCAGATAGCCCAGAACCGCGATCGGCAGCGTGGTGGTGCCCGGCGCCGTCAGGAACAGCGTCATCTCCAAATTCTCGAACGACACGATGAACGCGAACAACGCGCCGGCCACGATGCCGCTGCGCATGGCGGGCAAGGTTACGCGCCACAGCACGCGCCAAGGCGACGCCCCCAGGCTGGCAGCGGCCTCGTTCGCCGAGGGGTCCGTATTGGCGAGCGCAGCAAGGCACAGCCGGATCATCCACGGCAGCGCGATCAGCACGTGCGCCGCCGCCATCACCGGGGTCGCGCCGCTGAGCGGCCACTCCGTCCGCTCCTCGATCAAGACGGCCACGACATAGATGCCCAGGCCGATGGCGATGCCCGGCACCGTCAGCGGCGCCAGCAGCAGCGTGGACAGCGCGCCGCGGCCACGGAACCCGGCTTTGGACAGAGGGGGCCGGGACAGGCCGATGGCCGCCGGCACGCCCAGCACCAGGCTGCCCGCGACGGCGACCAGCGCGGTGATCAGGCTGGTGCGCAGCGCGCCCCCGAACTCCGGCACGATCCGGGCATACCAGCGCGTGGTGTAGGCGTGCGGCGGGAAGGTGATCAGAGTCTCATCGAACACGCTGAGATACAGCGTGAGGATCAGGGGCACGAACACGATCGTCACGGAGGCCGCGACCAGCAGGCGCACGATCCAAGCCCCGGCTGCTTCGGCGGCAAAGCTGTGCTGGATCGGCGTGCGGCTCATTGAGCGAACGATGTCGCTTTCCGGCTACGTGTGCAACGGCCTTGCGACGGGCTGGCGCACCCAAGCGGCGTCCCATAGCCTTGGTCCGGCAGGAGAGAGGCGCGGCGATGACCTTGGGCGTAGGCGGTTCGACCTTCGAGGCCGAGCTGAACCGTATGATACGACCGGCCGAAGACCCCGGTCCCATCTCGGTGGACGAGCTGCAGGCCCGGATCGCCAAGGCGCAGCGCCTGATGCAGGCGCAGGGGATCCAGGCGCTCTACCTCGATACCTCGACCAACCTGCGCTACTTCACCGGCATCGTCTTGAACGCGACCGAACGCCTCCACGGCGCCATCATCCCCGCGGTGGGTGACGTGGCGTATCTCAGCCCGGCCTTCGAAGAGCCCAAGACCCGCGAGCTTCTGCGCGTCGGCACCGATATCCGCACCTGGGAGGAGCACGAGGACCCGACGGCCCTGGTGATCGACACCGTCCGCAGCCTGGGCATCCCGGGCGGCACGATCGGAATCGACCCGCTGACACCGTTCTTCACCGTCGATGGCCTGCGGCGCGCGGGCAACAGCTTCTCCTTCGCCAACGCCGCGCCCATCACCGCGTCCTGCCGCATGGTGAAGTCGGGCGCCGAGATCGCGCTGATGCAGAGCGCCAACGACATCACGCTCGCCGTGCAGGCCGCCGCCGCGCGGGCGTTGCGGGCCGGCATGTCCACGACCGAGGTGCAGGGATTCCTCGATGCCGCCCACCGCAAGCTCGGCGGGCAGCCAGCGTCCCGCGCCGTCCAGTTCGGGGAGGCGACGGCCTATCCGCATGGCGTGCCCTACCCTCAAATCCTGGCCGAGGGGGAGATGGTGCTGATCGACACCGGCTGCTTCGTGCAGGGATACCGGTCCGACATCACCCGGTCCTACGTGTTCGGCGAGCCCTCGCCCCGGCAGCGCGAGATCTGGGAGCTGGAGCGCCGGGCGCAGCAGGCCGGGTTCGACGCAGCGCGCGTGGGCGTGGCGTGCGAGGCCGTGGACGCCGCCGCCCGCGCCACGATCCACGCCGGCGGCTTCGGCCCCGACTACGCGACACCGGGGCTGCCGCATCGAACGGGCCACGGCATCGGCATGGACGTGCATGAAGAAAGCTACATGGTGCGCGGCAACCGCCAGCCGATGCAGGCCGGCATGTGCTTCTCGATCGAGCCCACGATCTGCATCTACGGGGAGTTCGGCGTGCGCCTGGAAGACATTGCCTACCTGACCGAGGACGGGCCGCGCTGGTTCACCCGGCCCTGCCCCGGAGTCGATGACCCGTTCGCCACCCTGGAGACCTTCCCATGACCGCCACGCTGTTTGCCGGACGCATCCTGGACCCCCGCCATGGCGCGGTGCAGGACGGCATGGAGGTGCTGGTCGAGGGCACCATCATCCGGGAGGTGTCGGACCGCCCGATCACCGGCACCTCCGCCACCCGGATCGAGCTGGGCGGGCGGGTGCTGATGCCCGGTCTGATCGACGCGCATGTGCATGTCGTGGCCGCGATGGCGGATCTGGGCGCCAATGCCGCGCAACCCTCCTCGCTCGCGGCCTTGCGGGCCGGGCGGATCATGGAGGCCATGCTGATGCGCGGCTTCACCACGGTGCGGGACGTGGGTGGCGCCGATCGCGGGCTGGTGGATGCGCAGGCCACGGGCGTCGTGAGGGGGCCGCGGCTCGTGATCTCGGGCAAGGCACTGAGCCAGACGGGCGGGCATTGCGACAGCCGCCCGCGCGGCGATGACCGCCCGTGGTTCCAGCACCGCGTGGGCGCCATGGGCCGGCTGTGCGACGGGGTGGACGCGGTTCGCCAAGCCGCGCGGGAGGAGCTGCGCGCCGGGGCCGACTTCATCAAGGTGATGGCCAATGGCGGCATCGCCTCCCCGTCCGACCCGATCCACATGCTGCAATATTCCCGCGCCGAGCTGGAGGCCGCCGTCGAGGAGGCCGGCAATCTCGGCACCTATGTCTCCGCGCATCTTTACACCGATGCGGCGATCCGCCGGGCCGTGGAATGCGGGATCCATTCGCTGGAGCACTGCAACCTGATCACCCCCGAGACCGCCGCGATGGCGGCTGCGTCGGGCTGCGTGGCGGTGCCGACGCTGATCACGTACGAGCGGCTGGCCGTTGAAGGAGCGTCGCTCGGGCTACCACCGGACAGTGTGGCGAAGATCGAGACGGTGCGACAGGCCGGGTTGGAGTCGCTGACGATCATGCACGCGGCCGGGCTGCCGATGGCCTACGGGTCGGACCTGCTGGGTGAGATGCACCGCCATCAATCCGGCGAGTTCGCCCTGCGCGCGCGCAGCTTGCCCGCTGCCGACGTGCTGCGCAGCGCCACCACGCTGGCCGCCAAGCTGTGCCGGCTCGAGGGCCGCGCCGGCCTCATCGAGCCCGGCGCCGATGCCGATCTGCTGGTGGTGGACGGCGACCCGTTGCAAGACTGGTCGTTGCTGGAAGGCCAGGGGGCGCACCTCGCGGCCATCATGCAGGCCGGGCGCTTCGTCAAGCGGGAGCTTTGACGTCCCCGGATATCCCGCGTGTCGCGTTTCCAGGGGCTACTCCGGCTTGGTATCCGTCCCCGCCGGGATGGCCGCCGCGCCGCCGGAGGGGGCCGGGCGGTTCATCATGGTGCCGGTGAACGGGATGAAGAACACGCCCACATCCTTGCGGGACCGGACCTTCCCGTCCTCGTCCTTGTTGTAGACATAAAGGAACTGCCCGCGCTTCATCGGCTGCCCGATCGGCAGCAGCATGCGCCCACCGGGCTTCAGCTGCTTAAGCAAATCGGGCGGCACGTATTGCGCGGCGCAGGTCACGATGATGATGTCGAACCCGCCCCGCACCTCCGGCCAGCCGAAATACCCGTCACCGACCCGGCTCTCGACATTGTCGTAGCCGAGCGGGGCGAAGATCTTCTTCACCGCGTTGCCCAGGGGCTCGATGATCTCGATCGAGTAGCTGCGCTTCACGATGCGGGACAGGAGCGAGCTCTGGAAGCCGCTGCCGGTGCCGATCTCGAGCGTGACGTCGTTGGCCGTGGGCTTGCAGACCTGGGTCATGTAGGCCTGGCCCAAATAGTCGGACAGCGCCGAGCCGAAGCCCAGGGGCCAGGGCTTGGGGTCATCTTCGTAGGCCACGCCCGATTGGGACCGGCGCTCCGAATACAGGTAATGGTAGTATTCGCGCGGCACTTCCTGGAACGCCTTCAGCACGGCCGGGTCGGCGCTGCCGAGGCGGCTGGTGAGGTAGGTCTCGATCCGCTTCATGGCGGCGGGCTTGCGGGCCTGGATGGCGTTGAACTGGCCCTCGGTGATGTCCGTGGGGCGACCCGATTTGCGCATGGCTTCCATGTAGGCCTCGCGCGTCCAAGGGGAGCCGGTGGCAGCCATCGCGGGTGCGAACGGCAGGGCGGCGGCGCCGGACAGCACGGCGCGCCGGGTCAGGTGGTTGGGGAGGGCTGCCACGAGGGAACCTTTCGGACGGAGGGATATGCCAAAAACGTGATCACATAGAGCAGGGCGGCGATCAGCAACACCCGGTCAAAGCCGAATTGGATGGCAATCAGGTTGGATAGTGGCGTCGCGACCACAGAGAACGCGCCATTGAGCCCCCACGCCCACGGCAGCAGCCCGCCCCCGGCCTGCCCGGCCCGCGCCAGGCCCAGCGGGAACGGCAGGCCCAGCGCCAGCGACACCGGCGCCACGAGCGCGATCACGATGGCGGCCCTGACGACCCATGGCAGGTTCAACGTGCTGAGCAGGAACGGCTCCAGCCCCAGCAAAGCCAGCCCGCACCAGCCGACCACGATGGCGGCGGATAGCGCGATCCCGGTCTGCGAAACCCGTTCGGCCAGCAGGCTGCCGAGGCCCGAGAAGATCAGCATGCCCGTCAGCACGAGGGCGAAGGCGCTGGTGCGGTCGTTCAGATACAGGCTCGCCTTCTCGATAAGAAAAATCTCGATGAACAGGAAGCCGAGTCCGAGCGACGCGAAATACAGGATCGGGCGCAGCATGGCGGGCCGCCCCTCGCCCGCTACGCCCTTTCCTGCGACACGGGGCGCGAACAGCGGCACGGCCAGCACGATCAGCGCGATCACCGCCGCCTGCACCAGCACCGCCACGTTCACGAGCTGCCCGACCTCGGCCTGCGGCAGGAGCTCCAGACGCTTCAGGATCGTCGGCAGTTGATCGAGGCGAAGGATGGAGTAGTAGGCCGGCCGATCCAGGGTGATGGGCGCCAGGTTGAAGGCGGTCTGGCTCTCGCTCCCCTCGCCCCGCAGCACCGCCCCGGCCTCGTCGGCCACCGCGTCCTGCGGTCCGTCGCCCGAGGTGACCTCGCCCGTGGTGAAGTTCACGGCCGGGAGGTCGTTATAGATACCGGCGCGGGCGGCCGCCACGTCGATGCCGGGGTAGTAGGACACGTCGAACGAGCGGTCGTCTGCGAACTTGCGAACGGCGGCGATCGCATCCGGGGTCCAGGGCGTGGGCGCGATCAGGATTCGGAGGTTCCAGGCGGAGCGATACACCACGACATGCGCCGCCGGGTTCGCGATCCCGGCCCGCAGCAGCGCGTTCCGCACGGTCGCCAGCACGCGCACCGCATAGACCGGGAACTCGCGGATCGAGACCGGGATCGACACCAGGCCGCCCGGCGCCAGGCCGCGCACATAGCCCTGGACCGCTTCCGTCGTGAACGCGGCGCTGTTGGCCTCACCGGATTCCAGGAAGTCGGCCGAAACGTCGATCAAATCGTATCCGGCGCCGATCGCGAGCGGGCTATCCGCGCTAAGCGTCACCGCCGGGTTCTGGCCGAACTGACCCGGCGCCGGCCCCAGCCCCTGGCGCACCGCGTCCCGGATCACGGGATCGGGCTCCAACGCCACGACGCGGCTGGCGCCCAGCGCCAAGGCCTGCGCCACACGGAACCCGCCACTCGATCCCGCCAGCAGCACGCGGGCACCGGGGCGGAGGGTGTAGGGCAGCGCATCGAGCGTCGCAGGGGCGTAGGCAGCCGGCGCCGCCTGCTTCGGCAGCGCCGCGATCCGGTTGCCGTCCCGATACAAGCCCAACGCAGTCGGTGGCCCCGGCACGCCCAGGAGCGCCGCGTTGTTGGACACGTCGACGTCCACCCGCTCCGTGAAATCGTCCATCAGCATATAGAGGCCGCGCGGCGACCGGATTTCTGCGACCTGCTGCGCATCGGGCACGTGGGACGGGGCGTAGATCGCCTTGAAGTCGTTGAAGGCTGCCTGATCGTCGCCCAGCAGCACCGCCTCGCTCACGCCCAGGGCCAGCACCGCCGCGATGCCCACGCGCACCCGCTGCGGCCCGAACCATGCCGCGAGCGCGATCAGCACCAGCAAGGCCGGCACGAGCTGGAACGGATGCAGCAGCGACATGAGGCCCAGCGCGCAGGCTGCCCCGGCCCCGGCGCCGGTCAGGTCGAACCCATAGACCTTCGCCACGCGGTCCTCGTTCACCACGAAGGTCAGGCTGATATACAGGCCGGTGAGGAAGAAGAACGGCAGCAGCACCGCGTAATATATCGCGATATTCCAGAGCTGCGGCCCGTAGGTCGCGGCGTTCTGCAGCTGCAACGGGTTGAACGGGTTCTGCGTCGTGAGCCGATACCCGGCCGCCGCCGTCAAGATCAGCGCGACCGGCAACCAGGTCAGCAACAGCGCGGCCTGCCGCACCGCCCAGTCCCGCACCAGCGCGATGGTGACGCCGCTCAGGGCGAAGCCGACCATCACGATGGAGATCACCCAGTAGCCATACTCGGACCATTTCGCGACGGCGAAATACCGGGTCAGCGCGATCTCGAACCCGACCGCGGCGGCGGAGATCAGGAAGATCGGCATCAGGGACGCGCGGATCGGGGAAGAAGGGGCGATCATGGCCACACTTTCCGGCGCAGGAAGCCTTGCACCACTTGGTCGAATTGCTGCGGCTCATCCACGAACAGCGCGTGCCCGGCTTCGCTGAACAGGTAGGTCTCGGCCGTCGGGTGCTTGGCCGCCAAGTTCTCCGCTTGGGCGGCAAAGCGGGGCCGGACGATGTACAGGATCGGCTTGCGCACCGAATAGATCGCATCCCGCCAATAGGTGCGCGGCACCGGATAGCTGCCGAGCGCGGCCGCGGCCTCGGGCGGGGTGCGGAGCGCGGTCTCGGTGAGGCGGGCCAAATAGGTGGGGCCGGGCTGGCTGCGGAACATGCCGGCGACGAAGCGGCGCATCTGCTCCTCCCGCGCGAGCCGGGGGCCTTGCCGGGGCGGCAGGCGGCTCGGCACCGGGGGCGGATCTTCGCCGACGGAGTTGTCGATCAGCACGAGGCCGGCGAGCTTGGCATCGCCGTATTGCTGCACATAGGCAAGGCTATCCAGCACACCCAGGGACCAGCCGACCAGCACCGCCGGGCCCTGCACGCGTGCCAGCAACTCGGCGATGTCCTGCCCGCGGCGGAGATGGTCGTAGCCGGTGGGCGCGATGTCGCTATCGCCCTGCCCGCGCGGATCGAGCGCCAGCACATGGTAATTGGCCCGGCCGAACGAGGCGATCTGTTCCTGGAAGATCCAAGCCGGCATCGTCCAGCCCGGCACGAACACCAGGGTGCGCCCGTTTGCAGGGCCGCTCTCGATCACATGGAGGCGCACGCCGTCCGTGGTGGTGAAGGCGAGATCGGCCGCCAGCCCCGGCAGCGCCGTGACCAAGAGCATCGCGAATCCCAGGAAAAACCGCAGCATGCGAGCGTATGGGGCGCAGACCCCCTGCCCTGTCAACCGCGGAGGTTAGTGGCCCACCTCCTGCGGCGCCGCACCGGAGCGGAGCTGCAGGTCCCGCATGCCGGCCGCGATCGCGACCGAGATCGCCATGAGCGCCGCGCACACCCCGAACGCCAACTGGAAGCCCCCGGCCAGCGCCGCCCGCGCCTGACCGAGGCCAAGGGCGCCGAGCGAGGACAGCCCCTCCGCCCCGCCCCGCAGCGCGCCGAGATCGACCGTCGCCGCCAGCCCCGCCTCATGCAGCCCGGCGTTGAACCGCGTCGCCAGGATCGTCCCCACGATCGTGCTGCCGAACGCGCCGCCCATGGAGCGCAGGAACAGCAACGAGCCGGTCGCGGCGCCCACGTCCCGCTGCGCCGCCGCGTTCTGCACCTGCATCAGCACGCTCGGCATGGTGGCACCGATGCCCAGTCCGAGTACGATGCTACCGGGAATCACGACCGGGAGCCCCCCGCCCCATGCCAGGCCGAGCAGGCCCAGCACGGAGGCGGCGGACGCCACGAGGACGATCAGCTTCGTGCGCCCCAGCCGTCGCGCCACCTGTCCGCCCGCATAGGCGCCGCACACGGTGGCCGCCATGAACGGCATCACCAACAACCCGGAACTGGAAGCGCCGGCGCCCAGCACGAGCTGGAAATACAGCGGCAACAAAAAGGTGGCGCCGAACAGGCCGAGTGAGCCGAAGAACGCCACCAGCACGCCGCGCAGGAATGTCGGGTTGCCGAATAGGCGTGGCGGCAGGATCGGGTCCGGCGCCCGGCGCTCGAACCAGATCAGCGCGCCCAGCAACAGGATCCCGATCGTCGCCGTGCCGATCACGGGGGACGACGCCCATGGAAACTCCACCCCGCCCCAACTCAGCGTGAGCAGGCAGCACGTCACACCGCCGATCAGCAGCGCGGCCCCGGTCCAGTCGATCCGCGCCGCGCGGCGCATGACGGGGATGGTCCGAAGCGCCCGGTTGCACAGCACCATCGCCGCGAGGCCGAGCGGCAGGTTGACCCAGAACACCCAGCGCCACGACAGATGGTCCGTCACCCAGCCGCCCACGATCGGGCCGCCGATGGAAGCCACGCCCCACATGGACGCCATGTAGCCCTGGTAGCGCCCACGCTCCCGTGGCGAAACCACGTCCGCGATCGACGCCTGCGCCATCGACATCAGCCCGGCGCCGCCCAGCCCCTGCAGCGCGCGTGCCGCGATCAACTGCGGCAGGGTCTGCGCGAAGCCGCACAGCATGCTGGCCGCGATGAACAGGGCCAATGCCGGCAGCAGCAGCGCGCGGCGGCCGTAGATGTCCGACAACTTGCCGTAGATCGGCGTCGCGGCCGTGCTGGTAAGCAGATAGGCGGTGACGATCCAGGACAGATGCCCGAACGCGTTGAGGTCCGCCGCGATGGCCGGCACGGCGGGGATCACCACGGTCTGATCGAGCGCCGCGAGCAGGATGCAGAGCATGATGCCCGTCACCACCCGCTTGATCTCGGCATGGGTGAAGCTGCGCGGCGCGGCCTCAATGTCCGGCATGGGTGTCCCGCAGCAGGCGGTCCAGGATCACGGCGCGCTGGGCATAGGTGTGCTCGGCCAGCACGCGCCGCTTCGCCGCCTCCCCGATCGCCCGGGCGCGGCCAGGCGTGAGGGAGGCGAGGTGCGCCGCGACCTCGGCGCCATCCTGCGCGACCAGGACCTCGGTGCCGGGCGTGAGGAACAGCTCGATCCCTTCCCAGGCATCGGTGATCAGGCAGGCGCCGGCGCCGGCGGCCTCGAACACGCGGGTGGCGGGGGAGAAGCCCACGGAGGCCATGCTGTCCCGCGCGACGTTCAGCACGGCCAGCGCGGAACAGTTGAAGGCGTTGTGGTCCGCGGTGCCGACATGGCCGATGGCCACCACGTTGCCGGGCATCGCCTTGTCATGCCAGCCATTGCCGCCCAGCAGGAAGCGCTTCCCCGGCAGTCGGGCGGCGGCGTCGAGGAAGAAGGCTTCCACGCGGGCTTCGCGATCCGGCAGGCGGTTGGCGAGGAACGACAAATCGGCCGTGAAGCGTGGATTGGCTGGCGCGGGGTGGTGGGTGGCGGGATCGAGCGCATTGTAGATCGGCACGCAGCGCCGGGCCCCCAGCGCCTCATACGCCGCGATCACGGGCGGGCCGCCGCCATAGGTCAGCACCAGGTCGAGCTGGCGCAGCGCGGCATGCATCGGGTCCGACGGTCTGGCGCGCACGGTCTCCAGCGTGGCGGCGGCGTCCACGTCCATGAAGATGCGCAGCGCGCCGGGGCGGGCCTGGGCGATGGTGCCGGCCAGCAGCTCGTCATCGAACACGCCGACGCCGCTGGCCTTCATCACGACATCAGCGTGCCGCGCCTCCGCCAGCACGGCGGCCAGGCCGTCCGCCGTCGCGGGATACACGACGGACCGGGCCCAGGCGGGCGGCTCGATGTCGCGATGGCTTTGGCGGTCGAAGGCGTCCGGCTCATAGAAGGTGATCCGGTGCCCGAGCCCGGCCAGCGCGCCCAGCAGGCCGCGGTAATAGGTGGCGGCGCCGTTCCAATAGGACGACAGCAGGCTGGAACCGTAGAAGGCGATGTCCATCAGGCGCTCACGAGAGTAGGGGTGCCGATCGCGGCCAGGATCGACAGCAACTCGTCGACGCGATGGGCGCAGGTGTGACGGGCCTGGATGGTGGCGAGGCCGTGGGCCACCAATGCGGCGCGCAAGGCCGGGTCATGCTGGAGGGCGCGGAGGTGCCGGGTCATGGCCGCGCCGTCCTGGGCCACGAGGAAATCGGCGCCCGGCGTGAACAGCCCCTCCGCATCCGGCCAGGGCGCCGAGATCAGGGGGATGCCGCAGGCCAGCGCCTCGAACACCCGGATGGTGGGGATGCCCGGCAGCATCGTGGTGTAGAACCGGCGCGGCACATGCACCGTCAGCAGATGGCGGGCGAAGACGGATGGCGCCTCCGCATTCGGCAGCCAGCCGCGATACCGGGCGCCGTAGCGGTCCAGCATGGCGCGGGCCTCCGCCGGGTAGCGCACGCCGTAGATGTCGAGCGGGAGGCCTGTTTCGGCCGTGGGCGCCAGCAGGAACGCCTCCAGCTCCGCCGTCCGTTCCCCGTCGCCCCAATTGCCGATCCAGACCGCACCAGCCCGGGGGCCGTCCATGGCGGGCGGGTGGAACAGGCGGGTATCCGCGGCCTCGTGCCAGACGAACACGCGGTCGCTCCAGCCCCAGCCGCGATAGACCTCCGCCAGCGCCGCGCCGAAGGCGAGCACGCCGTCATAGCCATCGAGGTCGTAGCGGCGCATTGCCTCGGGCTCGCTGACGGCGCGATGGTGCGTGTCGTGGAACAGCAGGCGGAACCGCCCGCCCGCCCGGCGCAGCGCGCCCAGCGCCGCGACCAGCGCCGGGTCGTTCCACTCATGCACGATCACCATTTCTGCGTCGCCGACCAACGAAGCGGGATCGTCTCCGGGCGCGTAGGTGCGGCTCGACAGCTCGGGATACCGTGTGGCCCATGCCTTGGCTGCGTCCGGCCCGGCATCCTGAATGAGGCTCTGCAGGCTCCAGGCGCCCTCCGGCTCGAACGCGTCCACGGCATGTCCGCGGGACACCAACTCGCGCAACACGCCGCGCAGGAAATGCGCGTTGCCGTGGTTCCAGCAGGAAGCCAGCGAGTGCGTGAAGTAGACGAACCGCATCAGGCCGCCACCAACTGGCGATGCACCGCGAGCGTGCCGTCCACCATGGCATCCACGGTATAGAGCGCGGCGCGGCACTGGGCGCGGGCGCCGAGCGCGGATGGGGCCTCCAGCGCCAGGCGCAGCGCCGGGACCAAATCGGCCTCGTGCCGCACGAACAGGGCGGCGCCGTCCCACAATTCCCGGAACACCGGGATGTCCGACAGGACCAACGCCAACCCCGCCTGCGCGGCCTCCAGCACGGCCAGGCCGAACGGCTCATACCGCGCCATGGATGCGAACACCGTGGCACCGGCGTACTCGGCCGCCATCCCGCCGCGGTCCAGCACGCCCAGCATCGTCAGGTGATCGAAGCTCCGGCTCTCGTTATTGGGGCCACGCACCGGCCCGGCAGCGCGCACCGGCAGGCCGAGGGAGGGCGCCGCGCGGTCGAGCCAGTCCGCGCCCTTCGCGTCATCCCATAGCCGGCCGGCCGTGAAGATGCCGGGCGTGCCGGAGGACTGAGCTTGGCCCGGTTCTTCGCCGTTATACACGACGGTCAGCGGCAGCGCGCCATACACACGCTCCAACGCCGCCGCATGGGCTTGGCTGGGCGCGATCGCGGCGCCGGCGCTGCGCAACCCCTCCCGCGTGAGGGCCGCGCGCCAGGCAAGGTCCGGATCGATCGGACCGGTCCGCATTTGCTCCCACCACGTCCCGACGCAGGAATGCGCCACCACGATCGTGGGCATCGGCCATGTGGCGCCGCGCGCGAGGGCGGGGGCATGCAGATGCACACTGTCCACAGCCAGCCGCGTTGCGATGGCGCCGATCTCAGCCGTGGATCGTTCCAGTTCGGCCGGATCGGAGGCCGTCCAGTCCAACGGCCGCCCGGTCTCGATCAGGGTGGCGCCCGGGATGGCCGCAATCTCCGCGCGCTGGGCGGCCGAGGGCGCCGGGCCGAGGGTGACGATCACGGCGTCGATGCCACGGCCCGCCAGCCCTGATGCCAACGTCACGCTATAGCGCCAAACGCCACCAACCGTGTCCGTGGTGATCAGGATGCGGCGCCTCACCGCCTCCCGCATGCACCCTCGAGCTCCGGTAGCGGGAGGGGCTGGCCGTCCTGGATGTCGGAGAAGCGGTCGAATTGGCCCAGGTAGTGCTGGTGGGCGCGCTCCCACGCGGTGTCGTCGGGCAAGCCGAACAGGCGGCGGTAATCGGGGGAGCTGGGGTAGGGATAGAGCGGCACGGGATCGTTGGCCCAGACGCCTTGCGCGCGCAAACGGTCCCGCCAGGCCGCGACCATGGCGGTGTCGTCATCCGCGGTTTCGAGGAGATTGGCCTGCACGAAGGGCACGTGACGCCGGGCCAGGACCAGGAGCTCGGCTAGCTCGTCCGTGGTCAACTTGCACCGTTTGTCGAGCGCGGCGCGGCCGTCTTCCGTGAGGCTTTCGACCCCGGCCTCGATCGAGACGCAGCCGGCTTCGCCCAGCAAGGCCAGCATGTCGGGCTTCCAGAGGTCGATGCGGGTTTGGATGCCGAACTGCACGGGCCGGGTGACCAACGCCTCCAGCAAGGGGCGTTGCGGGAGGAAAATCTCGTCGATGAAATAGAGGTATTCGGCACCTTGCGCGATCAGGCCGTCGATTTCCTGGAGCATCGGCGTCAAGTCCCGCCGGCGGTATTTATCGCGGAAATCGATCTTGGCGCAGAAGCTGCAGTGATAGGGGCAGCCGCGGGACGCCTCGACCTCCGCGCCGATCCCGGTCGGCGGACGGTCGTAGCGGTGATGGTGGTGGTGATGGCGGCGGACCCACTCATCGGGCCAGACCAGCGCGGGCGCGTCGGTGAAGCGGGTGGCTTGCGGCGCGCCGGCCTGCAGCACGGCCCCGTCCCGCAGCACAGCGGTGCCCGGCACCTCGCCCGGCACTCCGCCCGCGGCCAGGGCGGCCACGACCTCCTCGCACTCGCCCAGCACGACGGCGCCGACGCCCAGTTTTCGGAGTGTCGGCCCCGGGGTGGCAGAGCCGTGCGGACCCACCGCGACGGTGAGACCGCCGGCGCCGCCCAGGGCGTCCAGCAGGTCACGCGGAACCCTTAATTCGGGCGGGGCGCAACGCCAGAACAGGTAGCTGGGCGCGGTCGTGACGATGGTCATCGCCGGGCCAAAGGCGCGCACGGCGGCGGCCATCTCGGTATGGCTCTGCGCCATGAGATGGCCGTCGAGCATCAGGACCTCGTGCCCATCCCGCTCCAGAAGCGCCTTGGCGTAGCCCAGCTCGAGCGGAAGGTGGGGTTCGCGGCAGCCGAAATAGATGCTGCCCTCGAAGGTCCAGGCCGGGTTGAGCAGCGCAACCTTCAAGCCGCTTCTCCGGCCGAGACCGGTTCCGGGCGGCGGGACCGCTCGGCGCCGATCCAGCTTTCCAGGCGACGCAGCCCGTCTTGCCAGCCGATCTTCGGGCCGAGGCCGAGGGCCACCTCCGCCCGCCGTGTATCGGCGACGAAATAGCGCTGATCGCCCGGGCGCCAGTCGGAGAAGCGCAGCTCCGGCTGCCGGCCCACGATCTCCCCGATTTCGGCCAGGACTTGCAGCAACGTGACGGCGTTGGCCGGTCCGCCGCCCAGGTTGAAGGCCTGCCCGGTCACGTCCCCGATGCGGTCCAGCGCGGCCACGTAGGCGTTCACGGCGTCATCGACATACAGCACGTCCCGCACCTGTCGGCCGTCGCCGAAGATGCTGATGGGCCGCCCGGCCTGCACGGAATACAGGAAATGCGCGAGCCATCCCTGGTCTTCGGTGCCGAGCTGGCGGGGGCCGTAGATGCAGCTCATGCGCAGCACGCAGGCGGGCACACCGTAGCCGCGGGCATAATCCAGCACATACTGGTCCGCGGCGCCCTTGGAACAGCCATATGGCGTGTAGAAGCTGAGCGGGCGGTCCTCGGAGATGCCGTGCGCACGGAGCCCCGGGTCCTGCGGAAGATAGGCGTCGCCGTCCCGCGTCAGGGCGATGTCGGCGAGGTTGCCATAGACCTTGTTGGTGCTGGCGAACACGACGGGGGGCGGCACGCCTTGGCGCCGCACGGCCTCCAGCACATGCAGGGTGCCGCGCAGGTTCACGTCGAAATCGAGCTCGGGATCATCGAGGCTGGTGGTGACCGCGACCTGCGCCGCCATGTGGAACACCGCCGCCGCACCCCGGACGGCGCGGGACAGCGCGTCCCGGTCCCGGATGTCGGCGACCACGGCTCGGATGCGGGCGCCGTGGCGGCGGCGCAGCCAGTCGAGGTTGGCCTCGACGCCGGGGCGGGCCAGCGCGTCGAACACCAGCACGTCCCGCCCCTGCTGCGCGAGCCGGGCGGCCAAATTGCTGCCGATGAACCCAGCGCCCCCCGTGACCAGGACCGGGCCGTCCCGATCGGTGCTATTCAGGGCGGGCATCACGCCACCAGGCCCCGCTGTTCGAGCTCTCGGCGAGCGTGCTGCACCCGGTCTTCGGCCTGTTGCTGCTGCACCCAGTCCGCCAGCTCCGCCAGGCTGTCGTCGAAGCTGCGGCGCGGGAGGAAGCCCAGCACGTCACGCGCCAGGGAGATGTCGGCGAAGCAATGCCGGATGTCGCCGACGCGGGCCTTGTTCATGATCTCGGGCGTGAGGTCCGGCACGCCCATGGCCCCGGCCAAGGCGCCGCCGACCTCGAGGATGCTGACATCCCGGCCGCTGCCGATGTTGAACACCTGCCCCGGCGCCTTCGGATGCTCGAGCCCCAAGACGAACGCGCGGGCCACGTCCTCGACATGGATGAAGTCGCGCCGCTGCTCGCCATCCTCGAACACCATGGGGCGCTCGCGATTTTGCAGCCGGGAGGCGAAGATGGCCAAGACGCCGGTATAGGGATTGGAGAGCGCCTGGCCGGGCCCATAGACGTTGAACAGCCGCAGCGCCACGCCCTGCATGCCGTAGACGGGCGCCACCGTCAGGATCAGCCGCTCCTGCACATATTTGGTGAGGGCATAGACGGAGGCGAGGTTCGGCCGCTTCCATTCCGGCGTCGCCATCGGGATCAGGGGCGTGCCGTCCGGCGCCACGGGGTCCCATCCCTGCCCGGCGCGCACGGCCGGGCGCACCACGTCATCCATCCGCGTCCCGTCGGCGGTGCGATAGAGGCCTTCGCCATAGACGCTCATGGAACTCGCCACCACCACGCGGGCGACCGGGCGGTCGATCAGCGCCTGCATCAGCACCGCGGTGCCGTGGTCGTTGACCGAGACGTAGCGGTCGATCGCATACATGCTTTGGCCGACACCGACCTCGGCGGCCAGGTGGATCACGTGGTCCACGCCATCGAGCGCCGCGGTCACCCGATCGAGGTCCCTGACGTCGGCCCGGATCAGATCGACATGGCGCAGCACCGGATTGGCCTTGGCGCCCCGCGTGTGCACCTGGTCGATCAGGCTGTCGAGCACACGGACGTCGTAGCCCCGGTCCAGCAGCGCCTGTGCCAAATGGCACCCGATAAACCCCGCCCCACCCGTCACCAGCACCCGAGCCGCCATGCCGCCATGCCCCCTTGTTTGTCGCTCACATCGCCGTCACCCGGCACAGCCACTCGGGAGACACAAACGTGTCTTACAAAGCAAAGTCTCAGCGGGAAGCACCGGAGAGCGTCACGGTTGCGTGAGCTGGGCCGAGAGGTGACGGTAGGCTGCCCCTAGACGCGCCGCCATTTGTCCGGCGGGCACAGCACCTTGCAGCACGATGTGATCGTTGAGCGCGAAGCTCGGCACGCCTTGCAACCCGGCCCGGCGCACCGCCGCATCGGCCTGCATGATCTCGTCATGGCCCACATCGCTGTCGAGGAAGGCCGCGGTGGCCGGGCGGTCCATGCCGACCGACTCTGCTGCATCCAGCAGCACGGTCCGGTCGCCAATATCCTGGCCTTGCTCGAAATAGGCGGTGAACAGGGCTTCCACGACCGCGTCCTGCCAGCCGCCGGCGTGCTGGATCAGCCGATGCGCGTCGAGCGTGTTGGGTGTGCGGGTCATGCGGTCGAAGCGCATTTCGATGCCCGCGATCCGGGCCGCCGCCACGACCTCCCGGTCGAGCTCGGCCGACCGCTCCGCGCTGCCGAATTTCTGGGTGCGGTAGGCGGCGCGCGCCATGCCGCCTTGGGGCATGTCCGGGTTGAGCTGGAACGGGCGCCAGCGTACGGCGAACTGCACGCCATCGGCCGCCAGCATCTCCAGCGCCGCCGCCAGGTGCCGGTGGCCGATGTAGCACCAGGGGCAGATCGGGTCCGAATAGACGTCTAGCCGCATCGCTGGGCCTCTCCTCATGCTGCCGCACTAACCGGGGGGCGGCGCGGCCAAAGCTCGGCTATGACCATCAGGGCAGCAACAGCGCAAGGGCCTCCCATGACCTCCTTCCGATGCGTCCCGATCACGACCGAGGTGGCGGAGCGATTCCGGCACTCCGGCCTCGACGATCGCGGCAACACCGTGCGCCGCTCGCTCTCGACCGGCACTGGCGGGCCGTGCCGGCATTGCCTGCGGAACGCGGCTGCGGGCGAGGCGCTGCTGCTCGGCTCCTACAACCTGCCGGGGCCGCTCGGCATCTACTGGACGCCCAGTCCGATCTTCGTGCACGCGGCAGCCTGCACCCGTTTCGCCGGGGCGGACCAGGTTCCCGAGATCGTGCGGACCAGCCTGGTGTCCGTGCGGGCGTATGATGGGGACGATCAGTGCATTTACGAATTGGGCCAGGTATTGGACGGGGTAGCGGTGGATGCGGCGCTGGAGCGCGCGCTGGCGGACCGGCGGACCCAGTTCGTGAACATTCATACGGCGCGGCCGGGGTGCTTGCTGTGCCGGGTGGAACGGGGTTGAGGCGGTGGCTCTGGTGGGGCGATAGGCCGCCGATGACCCGACGCTGGCTGTCGCGAGTCGATCGACCGAGCCTGAAAACGGTTGTGGAGAAGTACTCCGCTGGCAGCAACGCGCTCGATATCGGTCATTGAGCCGCTCGGGGCGGTCTCCCGAAAGCGGGCACGAGGCCCACAAAGTGAAACGACCGGCTGGGTGGGGAGCAGCCATTCAGTAAAAGGTTGGTTACCGACGGCTCCGCGCCAATGCTTGAAATTCAGCACTATCTCTCGGCCGCGTCGTAGCGGACGGAACGCACTCGCGCAGAGATCAGCGATCACAAGCCCCGAACGCGCCAAGCACCGGGTGGCGAACTCGGCGTCTCAACGGATCCAAAAAAGTCCTCGCGCGCTCTTTCTAAGTAGTCTTGAGCCATTGGGCCAAAGCCGGATTGATGCTCGCTCCGGACGTCATCACTCTGTGCACTAAATCAAGCTTCATGCTTCTGGCCTGATTTGGATCGAATTGGGCGATATTCTCGATATCTGATCTACAAAAATCGAAAGAACTCCTGCGTAAATTATAATCAAACCGAACCTGATATAGCGCCAGCTTTTCGAGCCTGTCCCTGACCCGATGTCTTCTAGACCCTAACTCCTCGATTTTCTGGAGCGCAGCCCAAGCTCTGTCATAATCGTCAGCAGCAAGGAATGCTTTTGCTTGCGCCGCATGCGCTGCAGGAAGATATTCAGTGCAATGAACCGCTCTGGCCGCATACTTCAAGGCCTCAGGCACATCCCCTCTTTTTAGGGCCAGGTCGGTTCGTCTGAGGGCGAAGAAAGATAAACCCGGCCCATCGCCAACTGCCTCAAGTTGATCCAGACGTCTAACAAACTCTGCGTCGTAGGTCAGTTCATCGACATTGGTGGTAACCGCGATTCTGGCTTGTAGGTAGCCATCCAAAACGAATGGATTATCACCCGCCCTTTGTATGAGTGCTTTTGCCAACGAGAGGGCCTCAGGAAAATCACGACGTGCCAAGAACACCCCGATGAGCTCCCTCTGCACGTCGATACTTCCAGGCAGAAACTCGTTGGCTTTCTTGAGTGCCGTCTGAGCGTTCTCCAAACGGCCTTCTAACCGAGCGTTGAGCCCTTCTAAGAACCATCTGCTACCTACGGCCCGTTTACCGCGCAGCGAACCTATCTGCTGGATTGTGTTCTGGAATTGGTCCTGCAAGCCCAAACGCGCGCTCGACAATCCTGCAAAGCGCAGCGCCTCAAGTCGCGCTTCGTGAGTCATAGTTGCCGAAAGGTTAAGAGCTTTCAAGGCATAGTCAAGAGAAGCGGGGTAGTCTCGCTTGTGGTAGCTCTCTCGAGAAAGCCAGATGTAATGGGAGGGAAGAACTAACTGGTGCACCCATCCTGTTGTGATTGCTCCGGCTCGTATTGCGGCGATACTCGCGGAGTCAATTAGCGCGATCGGAACAGAATCGCCTTCGCCATAGCTTTCGAGGTTTGCCACAAGGCTCTTGGCAAATTCATCGGATTCCTGGGAGTTGAGGTTGAACCTACTGTCCCTTTCAAGAGCGTCTCGCAACGGGCGTATCAAACGATATTGGGATGCATTTACATCGATTAGATTGAACTCTAACAGGCGGCCAAGAGCTCTGCCAAGCTCTGGCGTTGAGATGTTCTTCTCCTGACTATACCGAGCGAGCACCTCCGTTGGCAGCGCCCGATAGCGGACTAACAGGCCGACCAATAATCTTTCCGTGGCAGAGAACGCAAAGTTCCCAACGTATGCAGTCGCCCGAGCGCGCTTCCAATTAGCAAATTCTGAAGATTCATCGAGCGCCTCGCCGAGGCGAATACGATTTAGGTCACCATCTTGAAATATATAACCAACAACGTAATCAATATTTGCAGGGTGGCCCTCAATCGCGTTATTCAAACTCAAGACATCCTCTTTTGAAAGAAAACACCTTCTTGTTTTGAGTTCATGCAGAAGCGCAGTCTCTGCCTGACTGTCGCTTAGGGGCGGCAGGCGGTAGAATGCAGTGTCTGGGTATTTTCTTTTTGCCCACTCGGGGGGATTACGATAGAGGATCAGAATGTGGAGGAGGTCTTTGATGTCGGCGTTCTGGCTTACAACACCCTGCATCATCGCTGAAAGATCGCCTTCCTCGCCGAGCAAGCCACCAGCATCAACGAACTGTGCGAATTCTCGTTGGTTATAAATTGCTCGGATCTCCTGCCCCGTAATCGCCGCCTGTTCGAGTTCGCTGGACCTCGAAAAATCCTGAATGCGTTGGACGAGCGCTGTTTGCTCAACAGCTCCGTATTGTAGGTTAAGCAAATCCCGAAAAACATCATCAAGGGAAGTTGTCGTTTCGACCATCACGCTTTTTGACGGCGGGTTGAAACTCCCGTAGATATCTTGGCAAAATCGACGAACAAGGGTACGCCTACCCAGGCGATCGAAACCAGAAACAGCGAGCGTCCTGTAATCTTTTGAGGGATCAATCACCAGCCGCTTCAGCTCAGCAACATTCTCGTCGCGCGAAACGAACACCTCAGTGTGAGATTGCTCGCTAAACACCTCTGCTAGTACTCCCCGTATTTGGCGAGCGCATACCAAAGGCGTTTTCTCAAGACGAACTATGTTGAACCGCTTTAGAGCCGGGTCGAGAAGTTTGAATGTAGTCTTATCTAAACAGTACACGAGTATACGCTTAATCTTCTTATTCTGGAGGCGCGTCAACGCCTCGGCAATCTCGTTTGCAACCCAATCCGACGATAGGCTGTCTTGGGATGCGAACAACACAAACACACCCGAACGGTCGAGCGCCCTGAGAATCACATCCCAGTTAAGCTTACCCGGTTCGAACGTTACCTGGTCTATCTCGGCTAGGGTGGGGCCTAGATCGTCGAAGACTTGCTGAACAAATCGCTTGTCCTTGCTGGCGTGGGAGAGGAACGCCCGCGCGGGTACAATTTGCCGGATCATAATACTCTCCCATGGTGGGCTTCACCGCTCCCCCCGGGACGGCCTTGATCCTGAGTGGAGCGAGCGGGCGATAACCTGCCGCCCACGCCGGAGGCTAGATAATACCAGATCTCTGAGGTCCTGACTCGGAAGGGGATTCCCGAAACGTCGCGCATCTGATTCAAGGTGGTGAACAGAGGGGAGTTCACCATGCCGATCCCACTCCGACCGGATTTCGATGCGACGGCGGTCCGCCTGGAAGCCAAGCGCAGCAAGGATGGAGCGCAAGCCCGACGTCTTCTGGCTCTGGCAGCGATCTACGAAGGGGCCAGCCGGACGGAGGCGGCGGCGATCGGCAGCGTGACGGTGCAGATCGTGCGGGACTGGGTGGTGAAGTTCAACGAGCATGGGCCGGCCGGGCTGATCGACCGCAAGCCGCCGGGTCAGCCGTCTCGACTGACGGACGCGCACCGGGCGGCGCTGGTGCAGGCGATCGAGGATGGGCCAATTCCCAGCATCCACGGCGTGGTCCGCTGGCGGCTGATCGACCTGTGCCAGTGGTTCTGGGACACGTTCGAGGTGCGGATTGCTAAGCCGACGCTGAGTCGCGAGGTCCGGGCGTTGGGCTATCGCAAGCTCTCGGCCCGTCCGCGCCATCATGCCCAGGCCGAGGGTGCGATCGAGGCATTTAAAAAAACTTCCCCGCGCGCCTGGCGGAGGTCGCGCGCCGGCTCGGCACCGATACGGCCAACATAGAAATCTGGTTTGGCGACCAGGCCCGCATCGGCCAGAAGAACAAGATTACCCGGCGGTGGGCCCGTCGGGGCTCGCGCCCCTCGGCACCTCACGACCAGCGCACGGCATCGACCTACATCTTCGGCGCGATCTGCCCCAGGGACGGCAAGGCGGCGGGCTTGATCCTGCCCTGGTGCAATATCGCCGCGATGGAGCTGTTCCTGCTTGAGCTGACCACTCGGGTCGCCCCGGGCCGTCACGCCCTGCTCCTGCTCGACCAGGCCGGGTGGCACATCTCCCAGCGACTGAGCGTGCCCTCGAACATCACCATTATGGCCCTGCCCGCCAAGTGCCCCGAGCTGAACCCGCAGGAGAACGTTTGGGAGTTCATGCGCGACAACTGGCTCTCGAACCGGGTGTTCACGAGCTACGACAACATCGTCGATCACTGCGCCGACGCCTGGAACAAGCTGGTCGCCCAGCCCTGGCGCATCATGACGCTCGGACTGCGCGACTGGGCACATCAGTGCTGATCAGAGAGACTTGGTATAACGAGACCTGTGCGCGGGTGCTTGAGTTGGCGCGGCCTGCTGTGATTCGATAGGCTTGTAGGCAGTCGAGGCGGTCATGGCACGGCGTCGGATCGGACAAGAGAAGCTTTGGGGCGATCGGACGGGTCGGTCCGGCGGCGCCTCGCTGGAGGAGGTCGCGAGGTTGGTGGTTTGGGGGGAGCTGGACGAGCTCCTCGTCGGCATCTCTGCGTCGTCCAAGGGCGAGCCCGGCTGGCCTCCGCTGGCATTGTTCCGGGCCTTGCTGCTCGCCACCTGGCACGACCTGTCGGACGTGAAGCTTGCGGACGCGCTCGACGACCGGGCGAGCTTCCGCCGGTTCTGCGGCTTTTCGACGCACGAGGCCACGCCGGAGCGCACCGCCTTCGTCCGTTTCCGGGGCGAGCTGGTGCGCCTGGGTCTTGACCGGGCCTTGTTCGAGGCCGTCACGCGTCAGCTTGACCGCCGTGGCGTGGTGGTGCGGACAGGCACGCTCGTGGACGCGACGCTGATCCCGTCGGCGAGCCCCAGGGATGGCGAGGGGCGCTGGGCCGGGCACCGACGCCGCAAGCCGATGCATGGCTACAAGGCGCACGTCGCGACCGATCAGGAGGCCGGGCTGATCCGCGGTGTGGAGGTCACCACCGCCAACGTCCACGATGCGGCCGAACTCGGCGCCATCCTGCCCGAGGCGCCCGGCGACACGTTTGGTGACAGCGCCTACCAGGGTGACCGGCCTGAGGGGATCATCCGAGCCCGAGGCGGCAGGCCATGCGTGGTTCACACGGGCGGGTTTGGCGGTGAGGCGGCGGCACAGCGGCTGCGGGCCCACAATGCGTCCGTCCGTCGTGTCCGTTGCCGGATCGAGAAGGTGTTCGGCACGTGCAAGCGGAGCTATGGCCTGCGCCGGATGCGCTGGCTGGGACTGGCGAAGGCCGGCTTGCAGGTGCGGCTGACCGCGATCGCCTACAACTTGCGCCGCAGTGTGACGCTGCTTGTCGCAGCCGCGGCCTGATCACGCCCGGACTCCGTGAGCGGCGCGGCCTCGCACGCCCACACCGGACGGATCCGGTGTCACAACCGTCCGTCAGAGACGTGAACCCGACAGCACAGGCCAAAGCCGCATGAACCGGAGCCGTTCAGCCCTGCCGCGCACAGGTCTCATAACACCCCGATAGGACGCAAGCTCGGCTCCGTTTCTGTACTGCGAGGGCCTAACTTGAGTCGGCCTAGCGCCGGGAAGTCGGGGTTCGGCGCCATGACCGACATTTGCAACTCGTTTTGAAGCGGAGCCCCCTAAAGCCGCCAGTCCGCTCCCGGCCCCCTTCGCAATCTATGCGGCGTATCATCGGCCTGGCCCGATTCATCAGAGCCTTGAGGCCGATCACCCCTCGCCGAAGTCCTCGGTCGCGTGGGCGGGACGGTCCATGCTGTCGTGGAGGACGCGGGCGACGCCAATCAAATCCGGTTCGAGCACCCTATAAAGCACAACGTGCCGAGGCGTGCCGACCGTGCCAGTACTGGTGCGGGCGCGGCGCTTGCTGCCGCGCAGGTGGTAGATCCGCGCGCCGTCCGCCAACTCCGGCGCCGCACGGCTGCCCGGCCGCGCGGGATCGGCCGCGAGTTCGACGAGGGCGATTGCGACCAGCCGTTCGTAGCGCTCGCTCGCCGCATTACCGAACCGCGCGGCGCTCTCGGCCAGGATGGTGGCGATGTCCTGCAACGCGGGCCCAGATAATTTGTAACGGCTCATCCCGCCGCGCTTGCGATCCCCGCCCGGGCTGCCCGGCCAATCTCTCGCAGCTTTCGCCGCAGCGCCTGCTCGCCGTCGACGATGACGTGGTCGCCGCGGTCAAGCGCGCCGAAGCCCTCCGCCGCGGCCGCCATCAGCGCCGCGCGCCGCTCCTCGTCCTCCCGCTCGCGATACTCGAGAAGATGGAGGCCGGCCCGCACCACCTCACTCGCGTTGGCGAAACGGCCGGCGCGAATGCTCCGCTCGACAAAACCGTCGAAGTGATCGGTCAGGCTGATGTTACGGCTCGGCATGGGGCGCACTCCTCGTCGCCCAAAGTGGTCTATTTGGCATTAGATGGCAATGGAACGCGAGTGGGCGACGTTGGCCGAGGCCGCTTTCAACGGCCGAGGCGACCTTTGATGACAAGCGCAAAGGCCTGTCTCAGGACCGAATCGGTCAGCCCGCCTCGAACGTCACCAGCTCCGCGCCGTCATCCACAAGCTCCCCCGCCGCGGCGCGCACGGCCAGCACGGTCCCGTCCCGGGGTGCCGCCAGGCGCATCTGGACCTTCATCGCCTCCAGCACGACCAGCACGTCGCCTTTCTGGACGAGGGCGCCGGGGGCCGTCCGCACCTCGATCACACGGCCCGGCATCGGCGCCAGCAGGCGGTCGCTGCCGGTCTCTTCGGTCAGGGCGGGCTGTAGCCGGTCGGTTTCGGTGAGCCCCCAGGCGGCTCCGTCCACGAGGACCGTGAGATCGGGGCCGTGCCGGGTCACGGTGGCGCGGTGCCAGATGCCTGCGATCTGGGCGCGGCCGTCCTCCAGCGCGATCGGGGTGGCTGGGGCGTCGTCGATCGCGATCGATAGGCCGCCGGGCGTGCGGCGCACCTGGGCGATGCGCGGCGTGTCCTGGTCCAGGAGGTGCACGGACTCCGAACCCTCGCCATTGAGGCGGAAGGAGCGGGCGGCGGACCAGGGCGAATGGGGGTCGGCACCGGCGCGGGCGGCGGCGTGGGCGGCGGCGTCGCGGGCCTGCACGATCGCTGCCGCAGCCAACAGCGGCACCATCGCCGGCGTGGCGCCCGGTGGCGATAGCAGGCTCGCCTCATGCCGGGCGATGAAGCCGGTGTCGAGCGCGCCCGCCGCAAAATCCGGCGCCGCCGCGATCCGGCGCAGCAAATCGAGGTTGGTCCGGACACCCACGACCTCATACTCCGCCAGCGCCGCGGAGAGCCGCCGCACCGCCGCCGCGCGGTCCTGGTCCCAGACGATCAGCTTGGCGATCATCGGGTCGTAATGGACCGAGATCGTATCGCCCCCGCGCACGCCCGTGTCGATGCGGACATGCGGGCCCTCCGCGGGCTGGCGCAGATGGGTGATGGTGCCGATTGCGGGCATGAAGTCGCGCGCGGGGTCCTCGGCATAGATGCGGACCTCGATCGCGTGCCCATTCAGGGCGGGTTGCGGCGGGAGGGGCTCGCCGGCGGCGACGCGGAGTTGCCACTCGACCAGGTCCTGGCCGGTGACCATCTCGGTGACGGGGTGTTCCACCTGGAGGCGGGTGTTCATCTCCACGAAGAAGAAGTCGTCGCCTTCCGAGATGAATTCTACCGTGCCGGCGCCCACGTAGCCGATGGCGCGGGCGGCGGCGCAGGCGGCTTCGCCCATCTCGGCGCGGCGGGCCGGGTCCATGCCGGGGGCGGGCGCTTCCTCCACCACCTTCTGGTGCCGGCGCTGGATGGAGCAGTCGCGTTCGAACAGGCTGATGGTTTGGCCGTGCGTGTCGGCAAAGACCTGGATCTCGATGTGGCGGGGCCGGGTCAAATAGCGTTCGACCAGCATGCGGTCATCGCCGAAGCTGGAGCCGGCTTCGCCCTTGGCCAGCGCCAGGCCTTCGGGGAAGCCGGCCGCTTCGGTCACGATGCGCATGCCCTTACCGCCGCCGCCGGCGCTGGCCTTGATCAGCACGGGGTAGCCGATGCGGGCGGCCTCCTGCGCCAGCAAGGCCGGGTCCTGGTCGTCTCCGTGGTAGCCCGGCACCAGCGGCACCCCGGCCCGCTCCATCAGCGCCTTCGCGGCCGATTTGCTACCCATGGCGCGGATCGCGGCTGCGGGCGGGCCGATGAACACCACGCCGGCGGCGGCACAGGCGTCGGCGAACTCCGCGTTCTCGCTGAGGAAGCCGTAGCCGGGGTGGATCGCCTCCGCACCGGAGCGCCTTGCGGCGTCCAGGATGCGGTCCGTGCGCAGATAGCTGTCGCGGGCCGGGGCCGGGCCGATCGGGTAGGCGGTGTCGGCCATGTGCACGTGCATCGCCTGTGCATCGGCCTCGGAATAGACCGCGACCGTGTGGATGCCGAGGCGCCGGGCCGTTCGGATGACGCGGCAGGCGATCTCGCCCCGGTTGGCGATCAGGATGGTGCGGAACAGGCTCACATGCGGAACACGCCGAAGCGCGTCCTCTGCATCGGCGCGTTGAGGCTGGCGGAGATGGCGAGGCCCAGCACGTCCCGGGTGGAAGCCGGGTCGATCACGCCGTCATCCCAGAGGCGGGCGCTGGCGTAATAGGGGTGGCCCTGGGTCTCGAACTGCTCGACCACCGGGGCGCGAAACGCTTCTTCCTCCTCGGCGGACCAGGTGCCGCCGCGGGCCTCGATCCCCTCCCGCCGCACGGTCGCCAGCACGCTCGCGGCCTGGGGTCCGCCCATGACGGAGATGCGGGCGTTGGGCCACATCCACAGGAAGCGCGGCGAGTAGGCCCGGCCGCACATGCCGTAATTGCCGGCGCCGAAGCTGCCGCCGACCAGGACCGTGAATTTCGGCACGCCCGCGGTGGCGACGGCGGTTACCATCTTGGCGCCGTCCTTGGCGATGCCGCCGGCCTCGTATTTGCGGCCGACCATGAAACCGGAAATGTTCTGCAGGAACACCAGCGGAATGCCGCGTTGGGCGCAGAGCTGGATGAAATGGGCGCCCTTCTGCGCGCTTTCGCTGAATAGGATGCCGTTATTGGCGACGATGCCGACCGGGTAGCCCCAGATATGGGCGAAGCCGGTGAGGAGCGTGGGGCCATACAGCGCCTTGAACTCGTCGAACTCGGAGCCGTCGACGATGCGGGCGATCAGCTCATGCGCGTCATAGGGCTCGCGCATGTCGGTCGGCACGATTCCATGCAGCTCCTGCGGATCGAACAGCGGCGGCCGGGGCTCCTGCAGCGCCAGGCGGTGCCGCTTCACGGTGTTGAGCCCGGCCACGATGCGGCGGGTGATGCCCAGCGCGTGCTGGTCATTCTCGGCCAGGTGGTCGGTCACACCGCTGGTGCGGCTGTGCATCTCGCCGCCGCCCAAGTCTTCCGCCGAGACGACCTCCCCGGTCGCGGCGCGCACCAAGGGTGGGCCGGCCAGGAAGATGGTGCCCTGGTTGCGGACGATCACGCTCTCATCCGCCATCGCCGGCACGTAGGCGCCGCCCGCGGTGCAGCTGCCCATCACCACGGCGATCTGCGCGATGCCCATGGAGGACATGGTGGCCTGGTTGAAGAAGATGCGGCCGAAATGGTCGCGGTCCGGGAACACCTCGTCCTGGTTCGGCAGGTTCGCGCCGCCGCTATCGACCAGGTAGATGCAGGGCAGCCGATTCTGTTGCGCGATCTCCTGCGCCCGCAGGTGTTTTTTGACCGTGATGGGGAAGTAGGTGCCGCCCTTCACCGTGGCGTCGTTGGCGACGATCATGCACTCGCGGCCGCTGACCCGGCCGATGCCGGTGATCAGCCCGCCCGCCGCGATCCCGCCGCCATACATGCCGTGCGCCGCCAGTTGCGACAGTTCGAGGAAGGGCGAGCCGGGGTCCAGCAAGGTGAGCACCCGTTCCCGCGGCAGCAGCTTGCCGCGCGCGACGTGCTTGGCCCGGGCCGCCTCATTCCCGCCCAGGCGGACCCGTTCCACGGTCTGGCGCAGATCGGCCACCAGCGCGCCCATCCGCTCCGCATTGGCCCGGAAACCGGGCGAGCGGAGATCGAGCGTGGAGGTCAGCGTCATGCCGGGCAGACTACGTGCCGATGCGGCCCTGGAGCAATGCCTGGGCAGTGACGGAGAAATCCTTGCCGCCGAGGCCGAGTTCATGCAGCCGGGCATAGGCGTCCCGCGCGGCGCGGCCCAGGACGCTGGCGGCGCCCGTGCTCTCGATCGCATCCACCGCCAAGCCGAGATCCTTCAGCATGAGGTCGGCCGCGAAGCCGGGCTGGTAGTCGCGGTTGGCGGGGGAGGTCGGCACCGGGCCGGGCACCGGGCAGTAGCTGGTAAGCGACCAGCATTGGCCCGTAGCGGTCGAGCTGATGTCGAACAGGGATTGCGCGGAAAGGCCCAGCTTGTCCGCCAGCGCGAACCCCTCCGACACCGCGAGCATGGAGATCGCGAGGATGAGGTTGTTGCAGACCTTGGCCGCCTGCCCTGCCCCGGCCTCCCCGGCGCGGACGATGGTGCGGCCCATGGCGGACAGCACGGGTTGGGCGCGGGCGAACGCCGCCTCGGTCCCGCCCACCATGAAGGTGAGCGTGCCGGCCGTGGCACCGCCGACGCCGCCCGAGACAGGGGCATCCAGCATGGCGTGGCCGGAGTGCGTCGCGGCCACCGCCATGTCCCGGGCGGTCGCGACGTCGATCGTGGAGCTGTCGATGAACAGCGTGCCGGGCGCGGCCACGGACAAAATCTCGGTCAGCACGGCGCGGACGTGCTGACCGGCTGGGAGCATGGTCAGCACGGTATCGGCGCCCTGCACGGCCTCGGTCGCCGAAGCGGTGGCCGTGCCGCCCGCTTCGGCCAGCAGCGCCATTGCCGCGGCCACCCGGTCAAATCCCCGCACCGCATGCCCGGCGCGCACCAGGTTCAGCGCCATGGGCAGGCCCATGTTGCCGAGCCCGATGACGGCGACCGTCGCCATGGTTTAAGGTCCCGGGGACGCTACTGGAACAGCACCAGCGCCTTGCCGAGCGTCTTCCAGATGCCCCAGGCCAGCGGGATCCCGACGCAGGCCCACGCCACCAGCGCCATCGGCGAGAGCCCGCCGCGGTCGATGCCGTAGGAGCCGCCCGAACCTGTGGCGATGGCCGCGGGGCCCGTGCCGTCCTGCATCTGCCACCGGGCCGCGACCGGGCGGATCAGCAGGTTGGCCACGAAGCCGATCGCAAGGAAGCCGACCAGGATATACAGCGTGGTCTGATACGCCTGCTCTTTCGCCGTGCCGTTGCGGATCAGCCATTCCGGGATCTGCGTGATCGCCAGCGGCCCGATGACGCCCGCCGTGGACCAGGCCGTCAGCAGCCGCCCGTGGATCGCGCCCACGAATTGCGTGCCGAACATGTCCGCCAGATAGGCCGGCACCGTCGCGAACCCGCCGCCATACATGGACAGGATGACGCACATGAACGTCACGAACAGCGCCACGCTGCCGATGTTGGCCGCCCAGGGGGAGCCGGCATACATCGCCATGCCGAGCGCGAAGAAGGTGAAGTAGGTCGCCTTGCGCCCGATCTTGTCGGAGATGGAGGCCCAGAAGAACCGCCCGCCGATGTTGAACAGCGAGATCAGGCCCACGAACCCGGCGGCGATGGTCGCGACCTGCCGGGTCTGATCGGCATTGAGCGCGGCCTGCTTGATGCCGGGCAGGCCGATGAGGCTACCGCCGAACATCACCTGCAGCATCGGGGACGCGACCGCCAGCACGCCGATGCCAGCCGAGACGTTCATGCACAGCACGATCCAGATCAGCCAGAATTGCGGTGTCTTGTGCGCGTCCCGCAGATGCACGTTGCGGGTGGCGATCATGCCGCCCTTGGCCGCGGGGGGCGTCCAGCCCTCGGGCGCCCAGTTGGCGGGCGGCACGCGGTAGCCGAAGGCGCCCGCCATCATGAACACGAAATAGACCGCGGCCATCGCGACCAGGGTCTGCCACACGCCGCGGGAGGACACGCCATTGCCGAAGTAGTTCATCAGCTGGTCCGCCAGCGGCGAGCCGATCAGCGCGCCGCCGCCGAAGCCCATGATGGCCATGCCGGTCGCCATGCCACGGCGGTCCGGGAACCATTTTATCAGTGTCGACACCGGCGAGATGTAGCCGAGCCCCAGGCCGATGCCGCCGATCACGCCGGAGCCCAGCCACATCATCCACAGCTGGTGCGTATAGACGCCCAGCGCCGAGAGCAGCATGCCGCCGCACCAGCAGACCGCGGAGAACACGCCGGCCTTGCGCGGCCCCACCCGCTCCAGCCAGCCGCCCCAGATCGCGGCTGCGGAGCCCAGGAACACGAAGAACAGCGTGTAGAGCACGGTCACATCCGACACGCGCCAGTCGAATGCCGTGGTGGTCAGCATGGCCCAGACGCTGGTGTCGGCCGGGGCCGCGAGGCTCTTGTCCACGCCCAGGATGCGGGTCAGCGGCAGCCAGAATACCGAGAAGCCGTAGGCCATGCCGATGCAGAGATGGATCGCGAGGGCGGCCGGCGGCACCAGCCAGCGGTTGAAGCCCGGTCCCGCGACCGTGCGTGCGCGATCCAGCAGGCCGGAGCCGCCGCGATCCACTACCGTGGAAATGCCTTCCATCTCGTCCATCCCTGCCGAGGCGCCGTTGACCGGAGCCAGTGTTATCAAATCGTGACACGCTTGTGGGGCGGATCGGCGGTTCTTTCAATCCACTAAACGATGCCCGCCGGCGAAAAGCTCGAACCCGTCATCGCGCGCCACCCCGATCAGGGTGATCCCGGCCTGTTCCGCCATGCGGATCGCGAGAGCCGTCGGCGCCGAGACCGCGACCAGGATGGCGCCGCCCATCATGCCGAGCTTCTGCACCAGCTCGATCGAGACGCGGCTGGTCATGACCACGAGGCCGTTGGCAGGGTCGATGGTGTGCCGGGCCAGGGCGCCGGCCAGCTTGTCGAGGGCGTTGTGCCGGCCAACATCTTCCCGCAACGCGATCGGCGGGGCGCCGGGGCGCACGAAGGCCGCGGCGTGCATGGCGCGGGTGCGCCGGTTCAGCACCTGCCCCGGCGCCAGCGAGGCCAGCGCCGCCACCACTTCCTCGGACGTGACCGCGATCCCTGCCGGCGCCTGGCGGACCGGCCGCATCGCCTGCTGCAGGCTTTCGATTCCGCACAGGCCGCATCCCGTGGGGCCCGCGGCGCTGCGCCGGCGATCGTCCAGCATGTCGAGCCGCTCCGGCGCCACCCACATCCGCAGCTCCACCCCGGCGGAAGACGGCACGATCTCCAGTTCCAGTATCTCGGACGGATGAGTGACGATTCCCTCCGTAAGGCTGAAACCCACGGCGAAATCTTCGAGATCGACCGGCGACGCCATCATCACGGCCTGCGTCACGCGATTGTAGGAGAACGCGATGGCGGTTTCTTCGGGAGCGCAGCGCTCCGATTCGGCCACCTCCCGCCCCCGGTGTCGCACGGATCGCACCGTGACGTCGGATGGAGGCAGAGATGCAATGATTTCAGAGGACGAATCCACGCTGCGGCCACCCGATGATGCTGAAAGCCATGTTTCGGCCGCCTTCGTCCGTCATCGCCCGTGACAAGGCGATGGCAACTTGCTAGGCCATCACGCCTATAACACGTTGGGACCTGGAAACATGAACACTGCCGAACTCGCTGATCACATCGCCACTCATCACACGATGACCAAGACCCAGGCCAAGCAGGTCGTCGAGGCCGTGTTCGCGGCCATCGTCGATGCGGCCGGCAAGGGTGAGGAGGTTTCCGTCCCCGGCTTCGGCAAGTTCAAGGTTACGAGCCGTGACGCCCGCACGGGCCGCAACCCGGCCACGGGCGCGACCATTCAGATCGCCGCCTCCAAGAAGCTGGGTTTCGCCCCGGCCAAGCAGGTCAAGGACTCGCTGAACCCGGCGGCGCCCGCGCCGGCGGCCAAAGGAAAGGCTAAGCCGAAGAAGGCTTGATCGGGTACATTGCCATGAGCCACGCCTTCGCCCTGGGGCAGACGGTCCAATACTTCCCCGGCCCCGGGGAGATCGCGGCGGAGCGCGGAACCTATACGGTTGTGCGTCTCCTGCCGAAAGATGGCCGCGATTTTCAATATCATATCAAGCATGCCGCATCCGGCGAACTTCGCCTGGTGCGGGAGCCGCAGCTGAGCTGATAAGGGCGGGGAAGCCCGGCTGATCGGATGGCGTGGCCTCATTTTTGCAAGGCTCACGCCATGTCGCTTCCCCCCATCCCGGTGCCGCCATGCCGATCCTGACGGTCCAGCACCGGACGGTTTATCGCTACAGCAAGCCCGTGGCGTTCGGTGAGCACCGCCTCATGATGCGTCCGCGCGACAGCCAGGATCAGCGCCAGATCCGCGCCGCGCTCGACATCAAGCCGGAACCGGCGGCGATCCACTGGGCGCAGGACGTGTTCGGCAATTGCCTTGCCATCGTCCGGTTCGAGACGCGGGCGCGGGAGATCGTGTTCACCAGCACGCTGCGGGTCGATCACGCGGGCGATTCGGGCCCCGTGGAGCCCTGGATCGAGCCCTACGCGCAGACTTACCCGTTCAGCTACGACGCCGAAGAGCTGCCTGATCTCGTCCGGCTGATCGAGCGGCATTATCCGGACCCGATGCACCAGGTCGATCGCTGGGCCCGGTCCTTCCTGCGCACCGACGGTCCGACGCGGACTTTCGAGATGCTCGAGGCGATCACCCATCGCATCCATCGCCAGTTCACCTACAAAGGCCGTCACGAGGCGGGAATCCAACCGCCCGTGGAGACCCTGCGGCTCGGCACCGGTAGCTGCCGGGATTTCGCCGTGTTGATGATGGAGGCCGTCCGTTGCCTGGGGTTCGCCACCCGATTCGTGAGCGGATACATCTACGTGCCGCCGGGCCGCGCCACGGTGAAGCCCGGCCGGACGCGGAAGCATCAGGGCGGCGGGAACACCCATGCCTGGGTCCAGGTCTTCCTGCCCGGCGCCGGGTGGGTCGAGTTCGATCCGACCAACGACATCGTCGGCAGCCGCGACCTGATCCGTGTCGCGGTCGTGCGGGACCCGCTGCAGGCGGTACCGCTCTCCGGCTCCTGGTCCGGTTCGGCCGCCGACTGCCTCGGGATGGAGGTCAGCGTCGACGTCACATCGGATGAGGAGCCCGTGACGGTTTGATGCGTTACAAATTGGACTGAAAGGACTCCCATGCGCATCCGTGCCGGATTTACCATCAAGTACGACTCACCAGTGCCGGTGCCGATGCTGCTGTGCCTGACGGTGCACCCCTCCCGGGACCCCGATCTCCTGACGCCGCATGAGCTGGTGTTCGATCCTCCGGTGCCGGTGAAGCGGTATGCCGATGATTTCGGCAATGTCTGTCACCGTATCGTGGCGCCGGTCGGCACGCTGACGATGTCCGCATTGTTCCAGGTGTCCGACACGGGCCTGGCAGACAAGGTCGAGCCAACGGCCAAGCAGATCCTGGTCGACGACTTGCCGTCCGGCACATTGGTTTACCTACTGGGCTCCCGCTATTGCGACACGGACCACCTGCATGACGTCGCGTGGTCGTTGTTCGGCGGGGTGGAGCCGGGGTGGGGCCGGGTGCAGGCGATCTGCGACTTCGTACATGAGCGGATCACCTTCGGCTACCAGCATGCCCGCCCGAACAAGACGGCGCGCAACGCCTATGACGAACGGCAGGGCGTCTGCCGCGATTTCGCGCATCTGGCGGTGGCGCTGTGCCGCTGCATGAACATCCCGGCGCGGTATTGCACGGGGTATCTCGGCGATTTCGGCGTGCCCATCTCGGACGCGCCGATGGATTTCTCCGCGTGGTTCGAGGTGTTTCTGGAGGGGCCGAACGGGCCGTGCTGGTACACCTTTGACGCGCGGCATAATTTTCCGCGCATCGGGCGTTTGCTGATGGCGCGCGGGCGGGACGCGACAGATGTGGCGCTGGTGACGAATTTCGGGCCGGCTTGGCTCAGTTCGTTTGATGTTATCTGCGACGAGGTGAAGTGAATCCTGCGGCTTGGCGGAAGGCGCTACCCCACCGCCCGCAAATCCAAGGTCCGCGGATGCTCGTGCGACCCTGCACCCACCGGCTCCGGCATCGGCCCCGGCGTGTGTCCGATCGCCTCGAACCGCGCCCGGCGCCGCGCCTCGGCTTCGTTCGCGTTGACCGGGAACGTCGCGTAGCTGTGACCGCCCGGATGCGCCACGTGGTAGGTCATTCCGCCCAGTGACCGGCCGCTCCAGCGGTCATACACGTCGAACCGCAAGGGCGTCTGCGCCCCCAGCGTCGGGTGCAACGCAAGCGGCGGGTCCCAGGCCTTGAAGCGCACGCCGGCCACGTAGTCGCCCTCCGTCCCGGTCGCTGCCATCGGCACCGCCGTGCCGTTGCAGGCCAGCACGAAGCGCTCGGTCTCCCAGCCGGTCACGCGCACCTGCAGCCGCTCGACCGAGCTGTCGACGTAGCGGAACGTGCCGGAGATGCCGGCGGTCTCACCCAGCGCGTGCCATGGCTCCAGCGCGTGCCGCAGCTCGACATGCATGCCGTGCACGTCGATGGCGCCGATCTTGGGGAAGCGGAACTCCAGGTGGGGGATGAACCACGCCGGGTCGAAGCGGACGCCGAAGGCCGAGAGCTCCTCCAACACGTCCAGCAGGTCTTCCCAGACGTAGTACGGCAGCATGAAATCGTCGTGGATGCGCGTGCCCCAGCGCACCAGCCGCCGCTCATAGGGCGAGCGCCAGAACCCGGCGACGGCGGCGCGCATCAGCAATACCTGCGCGGCCGCCATCTCCGGATGCGGCGGCATCTCGAAGGCGCGGAACTCGACCAGGCCGAGCCGGCCGGAGGGGCTGTCGGGCGAATAGAGCTTGTCGATGCAGAACTCGGTCCGGTGCGTGTTGCCGGTCATGTCGGTCAGGATGTTGCGGAATAGGCGGTCCACCAGCCAGGGCGGGATCGGCGCCGCGTCGGCTTCGGGAAGGCTGACCTGGCGGAAAGCGATCTCCAGCTCGCGCAGCGCGTCCTGCCGGGCTTCGTCGATGCGGGGGTGCTGGCTCATGGGGCCGATGAACAGGCCGCTGAACAGGTAGGAGAGGCTGGGGTGGTTGTGCCAGAAGCCGAGCAGGGATTTCAGCAGGTCGGGCCGGCGGAGGAAGGGGCTGTCCTCCGGCGTCATGGCGCCCATCACGACGTGGTTGCCCCCGCCGGTGCCGATATGGCGGCCGTCCAGCATGAATTTTTCCGCCGTGAGGCCGGAGGCGCGGGCCTCGGCATACAGGCTCTGCGTGCGGGCCACCATCTCGTTCCAGCTTTGCGCCGGGTGGATGTTGACCTCGATCACCCCGGGGTCCGGCGTGATGGAGAAGGACAGCACGCGGCCGTCATGCGGCGCCTTGTAGCCTTCCAGCACGACGGGGCGTTGCAGCGCGCGGGCGGCCTCCTCGATGGCGGCGACGAGGGAGAGCCAGTCCTCCGCGCGGCCGAGCGGGGGCAAGTACACATAGAGCAGCCCGTCCCGCGCCTGCACCGTGAGCGCGGTCCGCACGCCCTTGGCCGTGCCACCCGACGGCGTGGCCAGCAGAGCCGCCCGTGACGGCAGGGGTCCGGCGGCTTCGAACGGGTCGGGCTCCGGGTCTTCCTCCAGAAGGGCCGGATCGACCCAAGGCAGGCTCGCGAGCGGCAGGCGCACCCCGGCCGAGAGGTCACCGGGCACCAGGAACAGCTTGCCTTCGCGCATCTCCCAGCGCTCGGTCTGCCAGCGCCGTTCGCCGGGGAGCCCGCGGCGCTGCAGCGGCAGCACGCTCGCCACCATCGCGTCCAGCCCGGCGGCGAACACGCGGATGATGCGGGCGCGCTCCACGGGATCGCGGGACTGCGCGGCCTCCGCCACGACGTTGGCCGGCATGCGGGCTTCGCGCATCAGGTAGTAGGGCTGGTCCTCATAGGCCGGGATCACGGCGCGGGGGTCGAGATGGAGGGCGCCGGCCAGGTGTTCGGCGAAGGCTTGCGCCACGGCGGCGTCGGCGTCGCCCTTGGCGGTATCGGGGTCCGCCAGCAGCGCGGGGTCGGTCCAGACAGGCTCGTGGTCCGCGCGCCAGGAGGCGGTCAGGGCCCAGCGCGGCGTCTGCTCGCCGGGGTAGTGCTTGCCCACGCCGTATTGCACGAGCGCACCGGGCGCCCAGAGCGGCAGCAGCCGGCGCATGAGCCGCCCGGCCTCCCGCCGCTTGGTGGGGCCCAGCGCGTCGATGGTCCATTCCTTGCCCTCGGGGTCCGCCACGGCGACGAAGGTCGGTTCGCCGCCCATGGTGAGCCGCATGTCCTGCGCCACCAATGCCTCGTCCACCGCGGCCCCGGCGTCCAGGATCGCCTGCCATTGCGGCTCGGAATAGGGCCGGGTCACGCGGGGCTTTTCGCCGATGCGGGTGACGGCCATCTGCACGTCGAAAATCGTCTCGGCCGGTTCGACCAGGCCGGAGATCGGCGCGGCGGACATCGGCTCCGGGCTGGCGGCCAGCGGGATATGCCCCTCCCCGGCCATGAGGCCGGAGGTCGCATCGAGCCCGATCCAGCCGGCGCCGGGCAGGTAGGCCTCGGCCCAGGCATGCAAATCCGTGAAGTCCGAGGTGGGTCCGGCCGGGCCTTCGAGCGGCTTCTGGTCCGGTGCGAGCTGGATCAGGTAGCCGGACACGAAGCGGGCGGCGTAGCCGAGGTGGCGCAGCGCATGCACCAGCAACCAGGCGCTGTCCCGGCAGGAGCCGCGGGCCTCGGTAAGGGTGCGCTCGGGCTCCCAGACGCCGGGCTCCAGGCGCACGATGTAGCTCACGCGTTCCTGCACGCGGCGGTTCAGGTCCACCAGCATGTCGATGGTGCGCCGCTTGTGGCGCGGCACCTCGGCGATCAGGGCGGCCAGCAACGGCCCTGGCGTCTCGAGCCGGCGATAGGGTGCCAGCTCCTGTTCGAGCACGGGGTCGTAGATGAAGGGCCATTCCTCCGCCTCGGGCTCCAGGAAAAAGGCGAACGGGTTGATGACCGCCATGTCGGCGATCAGGTCCACCGTCACGTCGAAATGCGTGACCCGCTCCGGGAACACGACGCGGGCCAGGAAATTGCCCTGGGGGTCCTGCTGCCAGTTGATGAAATGCGGCTCGGGCGAGATCGTCAGCGAATACGACAGGATCGGCGTGCGGGCATGGGGCGCCGGGCGGAGCCGGATGGTTTGCGGCCCCAATTGCACGGGGCGATCGTATTTATAGGTGGTGCGGTGCAGCAGGGCGGCTTCGATGCTCATGCGGCAGGATCACCGCCCCGCCCCTTGCGCGCAAGGGACGATGGGGCCGCGGGACTATCTCGTGATCGGGCTCGTGATCGGGCTCGTGATCGGGCTCGTGATCGGGGGCGTGATCGGAGTGGGGGCCGGCTTCTGGCGCATCAGGCCGCGGATCTTGTCTTGATCCATCGGCATTCCGGTCAGGAAACCCTGCACCAGCGCGCAATTGAGCTGGCGAAGCAGCGCCAGTTCCCGCGCGGTCTCGACGCCCTCCGCCACCACGACCAGGTTCAGCCGCGCGCTCAATGACAGGATCGCCTCGACGATCGCCAGCGTGCCGTCATCCTGGCCGAGCGCCTGCACGAAAGATTTGTCGATCTTGATCCGGTCGAACGGGAAGCGGCGCAGATAGCTGAGACTGGCATAGGCGGTGCCGAAATCGTCGAGCGTGATGCCGACGCCTTGCTCCTTCATGGCCCGCATGGTCCGCAGCACCAGGCCGGAATCGTCGAGCAACAATCCCTCCGTCACCTCGAGATCGAGGCGGGAGGCCGGGAGCCCGGTGCGGGCCAGAATGTCCGACACCTGCTGCGGCAGGTCCGGCTGGCGGAACTGCAGGGGCGAGAGGTTGACCGAGAGCCGGAGCGGCTGCTCCCACGCCACCGCCTGCTCGCACGCCGCTTCCAGCGCCCAGCGTCCCAATGGCAGGATCAGGCCGCTCGCTTCCGCCAGCGGGACGAAGCGGTCCGGCTGGATGGTGCCGCGGACCGGATGGTCCCAGCGGAGCAGCGCCTCGAACCCGCGGATATCGAGTGTGGCGGTGCTGCAGATCGGCTGGAACAGCAAGGTGAAGGCGGCTCGGTCGATCGCCTGACCCAGATCCTGCTCGATGGACAGCTGCTCCCGGTGGCGCAGATCCATCGAAGGGTCGAACAGGCGATAGGTGCCCCGCCCCGCCGCCTTCGCCCGATAGAGCGCGGTGTCGGCGTTGCGGAGCAGCACCTCCGGCGTCTCCCCGTCATCCGGGTAGATCGCGATTCCGACCGACAGCCCGATCTGATGGTGCTGCCCGTCGATGTCGAAGGGCGCCGCGATCGTCTCGACCAGGCGGTCCGCGAGCGAGGTGGCAGCCGTCGGCTGGTTGCTGAGCGGCTGGACCACGGCGAACTCGTCACCGCCGACGCGGGCCACGGTATCGCCCTCGCGCACGCTTTCCTGCAGACGTTGCGCGACTGCGGCCAGGAGCTTGTCCCCTGTCTCGTGCCCGCTGCCATCGTTCACGGCCTTGAAGCCATCCAGGTCGAGATACAGCAGCGCCAGCCCATGCTCCCCGCGGGCCGCCGCCTCCACGCAGTCGCTCAGGCGTTCCTGAAACACCAGGCGATTGGCGAGCTGCGTCAGGTCGTCGTGCCGCGCCACGTGCCGGATGCGCTCCTCGGCCACCTTGCGGAACAGGGCGGGCCGGATGATGCCGGTCAGGGCGGAGATATCGAACACGACGGCGTCGAGGTCCGTGCGGACCGTGGAGAAGGCGAGCGAGATGCCGAATCGTTGATCCTGCACCCAGATCGGGAAACTGACCTGGCAGTGCAGGCCGCTCGCGATAGCGCCGGGCAACAGGCGGTAGCGTTCGGGGCGGTCGATCTCTGCGTAGATCACCGCGTTCGGCTCGTTCTGCCGGATGGCGTCGGCGGTCATGTTGTTGTCGGCCGTCATCGGCTCGTTTGCCGGCAATTGGTAATAGGAATGCGGGTTCAGCCCCTCGGCATTGAAGCGGCTGACTTCGCGTATCAGGCCGTCCCGCTCCGTCAATTGCCAGATCCGGCCCACCGCGGCCCCGTGTTCGCGGCACAACTCGCCGAGCAGGCCCGTCAGGGCATCGGCGCAGGTGGCGGCCTCCGACACAATCCGTTGCATGCGGTCGGCCCGGACGGCGCGGGCATTCTCCTGCAACAGGGCTGCATATCGGATGGTATGCGCCCGGTCGGCGATCGCGAGCTGGAGGAGGTCGGGCAGCCACGCCGTTGCACTGGCCTCGAATGTTTGCCGTGGGGATTTGGCGAGAACCAGCAGCATGGGGTGCCGCTCCACCCCCGGCGTGGCCGATGCCAGGGCCCCTACCCGGTAGGACGACAGCGCCGGCGCGAAGCTTCCCGGTGATGACAGGATTGCGACGCCCGCCGCCGCGGCAAGGGGATGCCCGCCATGGAGCGCGGCCGCTTGCTCCGCCGCCACCAACCCGTATGCCGCCCAGCATTCCGCCGGGCATGCAGCATCAGACGGCACGCCGATCAGCCCGCCATCCGCCCCCGTCAGCTGCACCGCGAGCCGCACGAGTTGGCGCAGCGGCGAGTCACCCGGGCGTGATCCGGCGGGCGCCCGTTCATCACCTGTGTTGGCGACCTCCCTGTGGTCCGAAATCGCCTCCATCCGATCGTTTGCTCTCAAGCTTGCCGCAGACCGGTGTGGCCTGGACTCTGCGACGAACCGTGGGCAGCGTGGGACCCTACCACGATCCCAGGACGTCCCGATGTCGCACATCCGCATCTCCGCCGGAACCCATGTTTTCACGGCACGTTTCGAAGAAGACGCCGCACCCCGAACGTGTCAGGCGTTTCGCAAGCTGCTGCCCTACCGGGAGCGCATCATCCATGTCCGTTGGAGTGGTGAGGCCTGCTGGATCCCGCTCGGCGAGCTCGATCTCGGCCTGGGATTCGAGAATGCGACCAGCTACCCGGCGCCGGGTCAAATCCTGCTGTATCCCGGCGGGTTCAGCGAGACGGAGATCCTGCTGGCCTATGGGAGCGTCCAATTCGCCAGCAAGATGGGGCAGTTGGCGGGGAACCACTTCCTCACCGTCATCGAGGGCGCGGAGCAGCTGGCAACCTTGGGCAAATCGGTGCTGTGGACGGGCGCCAAGGACATCTCGTTCGAGCTCGCTTGAGCTACGCCACGGCGGTCAGTTGCAGGTAGGGCGTGCCACCCACCTCGCCGCTGGTGAGTGCGATGCGGGTGCTGAGATCGCCGGCGCTCCGCCCTGCCAGGGTGAGCGATGCCGTGACAGCCGTCCCGCCGCCCGCCAAGGCCGAGTGCAGCGTCAGGCCTTGGTAGCCCTGCGCGCCCTCGGTGCCGGCCCAGTCCAGCGTGCTCACGCCCGGTTTGAAACCGAATAGGGTTACGGCGTCGCCCCGGTGGAAATTCACCACCGTGCTCCACGTCGTGCCCCCGCCCCTGCCGTCCACGAAGAAGGTGTCGGTCCCGCCATCCCGGCCGGTGCCGCCGACCAGGAAATTCGACCCGGTCCCGCCATCCAGCACGTTTTGCCCGCCAGATACCTGCAGTGCGTCATCTCCGGGGCCGCCATGTAGGAAGACGTTGGGGATGGTGGCGGCCAGGCTGGCCCCGTCGCTGCCGGGCCAGATGTATTGACGCTGGAGGTAATCGACGGGCCCGGCATACGCCTCCCCATCGGTCTCACCGGCCTGAACGGCACCGCTGCCGCTGAAGATGAAGGCGGCCGGCGCCAGCTCCGCCTCGATGATCAGGGGATGATCGGTTACCGCGACCTGGACGGTGGCGAGGTTCTGGTAGGTTGCGACCGGGGCCGTCCCGGTCAGGGGATCGAACACGCGGACGGTTTGCACCGTCTGTCCCAAACCGATCGTCACCGCGGCCGCGTCGGGCTGGATCGCGGTGTGCGCCGCGGCGTCCCAGATGCGGGGTTCGGCCCAGACGACGACATCGACGGTGCGCGCGTCCCGGGTCAGCACCACCTGCATATCGGTGTCCGGCAAACCGGAAATCGTGAGGCCCGGCAGGCTCGCGGCTGCGTTCCCGCCGGGGCCGGCGCCGGCCAGGATCGTGGTGAGGTTGTGCAGCGCGGTCGCGGCCGGCTTGGGCGTGCCATCGGCGCGGAACAGGCCGAAATGCATCTCCCGGTCGGTTCCCGCGGGGTCGGCGCCCTCATCGTAGAGTTCATAAAGGAAAGTGCGCGGCACGCCGGCCTTGAAATTGTCCAGCAATGTGTCGAGCGTCAGCCGCGCCTGCACCGCCTCGGACACGCCGCCCCAGGCGCTATCGTTCGGGAGGGTGTAATAGCCGGTTTCGGTGATGATCGTGGCCTGCCCCGGCGCCGGCGCCACGCCGCCCAGGGCGTAGGGGATCACCTCATGCGGGGTCACGCCATCGGGGGCGTAGGTGTGCAGATTGGCGTAGGTGGCATAGGCAGTGGTGCCGCTATAGGCGAGGAAATCGTCCGGTGTTGCGCCGCCCAGGCTGCTGTCGATCACGGGCACGCTGGCGAATGCCGGGGTATTCCGCACGGCCGCCAGCAAATTGCGCTGCAACGCGACCGCGCCAGCCACGCCTTCGACGCCGGGCACCGGCTGCATGTTGATCTCGTTGGCACCCTCGAAGAACGCGACGCTTTTCCCCAACGGGATCATGTCGGCGACCGCACTGGCCGGATTTTCGTCCACGATCAGGTCGAACCGCACGCCGGATGCTGCCAGCACCAGGTCCGCCGGCACGTCGATGTCATAGGCCATATCCCGGACCAGCGAGAGCCCGGCATAGCCCAGCGCGGCCGCGACGGCGTGTGGATCACCATATCGCGTTTGCACGGCATCCATGTGGATGCACACCCCGAAGGAGGCCAGGAAGTCACTCGCCCGCATTGCCCCGCCATCCCACCATCCAGCGAGGATGGTGTCAGGGAATGATTAACAACCCGTGGAGGTCGCGGCGCATCACAATGTGGGGGGAATTGGCGGACCCGAGACGATTCGAACGTCCGGCCTCTGCCTTCGGAGGGCAGCGCTCTATCCAGCTGAGCTACGGGTCCAACGCGCCGTCTATAGCCTGAACGCCGATAGCCCGCAAACGCCTATCTTGCTTGCCATGAAGCGGCCGCCGCGTCGGCGCCGGAGGGGAGCCAGCCGTCCCGGTCCCCCAACCAGGCGATGATGTCTCCAATCGGCGCGGCGCGGCCGAGGTCGCGCAGGAGCAGGTGGTAGCCGCCGGGATAGAGCCCGCGCCGAACGGAGGCCGGCATGCGCCGCCAGCTTCGCCGCATGGCGGCCGCCGGCACCAGCGTGTCGCGGCCGCCATACAGCACGAGCGTGTTGGGCGGCAGCGCGGGCGATGCGTCCTGCGCCGCGTCCATCAGGTCCGTCAGGCCGCGGAGGGCGTCGAAACGGGTGCGGCGGATCGTGAGCGGGTTGCGGGCCAGGGCCACCAGGGCGTCACGGTTGTCGCTCGGCACCACGCGGAGACGGACCTCGCCGCCCGTCACGGTGAGCGCAGGGGTGAGGCTCGAGACCAGCCACAGGCCACCGCTGAGCGCCGGGCCTTGCTGCGCGCGGCCCCAAACGGCGGGGGAGAGCAGGATCCAGCCGTCGATGCGGGGTGCATCTGGGCGGGCGGCGAGGGTCATGAGCACGGCGCCGCCCATGCTCTCACCCATCGCGTAGAGCGGGGTGCCCGGATAGCGGGCGCGCAAGGTGGCGAGCATGGTGGCGGCGTCGGTGGCGAGGGTGGCGGCACCGGGCCAGAAGCCACGCTGCGGGGCGGCACCGAAGCCGCGCTGGTCCGGCGCCACCAGCAGGATGCCGGCCGCGGCGAACACCGGGCCCGGCAGCGCCCAGGCGTCCCGGCTGTCGTTCATGCCGTGCAAGGCGAGGATCACGGCGCGCGGCGGGCCCACGGGCCTCCAGGATCGCGCCGGGAGTACGGCGCCGTCCGGCATGGTAAACGCCTCCGCCGTCTGCCCGGCCCCGGGCGCCAGCGGCGGCGCCTGCGTGAATGACGGGAGGCCCGTGCAGCCCGCGAGCAGCAGCAGGGCGGCGATAGCGGCGCGGATGGTTGAACTCACGGGAACCATGCGTATCATCCCGCCCATTCCCGCACCAGTTAGGACGTTCCATGGCCTTCGGCGCCGATACCCCCTCCCCGGATGCGGGCTCCCCAGAAGTGTTCCACGTCGATGAGCGCGTGGTGGCGTGCGATGGCGGGGACGGGCCGTTGGGGCACCCGCGGGTCTATCTGCGCATCGAGGATAAGCAGACTTTCTGCCCGTGGTGCTCCCGCGTGTTCGTGCTGAATCCCGGGGCGGGGCAGAGCGACCACTGAGCATGTCCGACATGCACCTGATCCTGATCGACGGATCGGGCTTCATCTTCCGCGCCTACCACGCGCTGCCGCCCATGACCCGGGCGGACGGGGTGCCGGTCAATGCGGTGTTCGGCTTCACCAACATGCTCGCGCGCCTGCTGCAGAACCATGAGGGCACGCATATCGCCGTCATCTTCGACGCCGGGCGCACGACGTTCCGCAACGAGATGTATGCCGAGTACAAGGCGCACCGGCCCGATCCGCCGGACGAGCTGATCCCGCAATTCGCGCTGGTGCGGGAGGCGACGGCGGCGTTCGGCGTGCCGGGGATCGAGCTGGCGAATTGGGAGGCCGATGACCTGATCGCGTCCTATGCCTGCGAGGCCGTGCGGATGGGCGGGCGGGTCACGATCGTGAGCTCCGACAAGGATTTGATGCAGCTGGTGAATGACCGCGTGGTGATGCAGGACCCGATCAAGCAGAAGCCGATCGGCCCCAGCGAGGTCATGGAGAAGTTCGGTGTGCCGCCGTCCAAGGTGATCGACGTGCAGGCGCTGATGGGCGACAGCGTGGACAACGTGCCGGGCGTGCCGGGCATCGGGCCGAAGAATGCGTCCCAGCTCATCACCGAGTATGGCGACCTGGAAGGCGTGCTGGCCGCAGCGCCCGGCATGAAGCCGAGCAAGCGGCGCGACATGCTGATCCAGCATGCGGAGGCCGCGCGCATCAGCCGCAAGCTGGTCGAGCTGTGCTGCGAAGTGCCGCTGCCGCTACCGGTCACGGACCTCGTGGCGAAGGACGCGATCCGGCCGGAATTGGTGAGCTGGCTGCTGGCGCAGGGGTTTCGCAGCACCGTCAACCGCCTCGGACTCACAGGCCCGGCGCCGCCGCCCGTGGTGGAGACGCCGCCGGCCGATGTCGGGCAGGAGGCGTTCGGCGCCTACCTCACCATCACGGACCCGGCGACGCTGGATGGCTGGATCATGGAAGCGACGGCCGCGGGGGTCGTGGGCCTGCATGTGCAGGGGGACCGCACCGATGCACGCCGGGCGGCGCTGGTGGGGGTGGCGCTGGCGACGCGGCCGGGGCGCGCGGCCTACATCCCGCTCAATGACGTGGCTCAGGGCTTACTGGATGGCGCCCCTGCCCTGTCGCGTGAGACCGCCTTGGCCGCGCTGGCGCCGTTGCTGGCCGATGCCTCGGTACTGAAGGTGGCGCATGACGCGAAGGCGGCGCTGCTGACCCTCGCGCGTGCGGGGCTGCGGGCCGGTCCGGTCGATGACACGATGATGATCTCCTATGCGCAGGAGGCCGGGGCGCATGGGCACGCGCTGGGCGATCTGGCGGCGCTGCATTTCGCGCACACGCCGGTTTCGCTCGATGGCGCCACCGGCACCGGCCGCGCCCGGCTGTCGATCATGGACACGCCGCCGGAGCGCATGATGACGCATGCGGCCGAGGGGGCGGATCTCACGCTGCGGCTCTGGCACCTCCTGCGCCCCCGGTTGCGCACCGCCCGCAGCCTTGCGGCGTATGAGCGCGTGGACCGGCGCCTGGTGCCGGTGCTGATCGGCATGGAGCAGGCCGGGGTGCGGGTGGACGAGGCGGAGCTGCGCCGGCTTTCGGCCGATTTCGCGGCGCGGATGGAGGTGATGGAGGCCGACATCCACGCCATGGCCGGCCATCCGTTCAACCTCGGCAGCGCCAAGCAGATGGGCGAGGTGCTGTTCGACGAGCAGAAGCTGCCCGGCGGCAAGCGCACCCCCTCCGGCACCTGGTCCACGGACGCCGCATTGCTGCAAGACCTCGCCGAACAGGGGTTTCCGCTGCCCGCCCGCATGGTGGAGTGGCGGCAGCTCAGCAAGTTGCGGAACACCTATACCGAGGCGCTGGTGGCGGAGATCGACCGCGATACGGGCCGGGTGCACACCCGCTTCGCCCAGGCCGTCGCGAGCACCGGGCGGCTGTCCAGCACCGAGCCCAATTTGCAGAACATCCCGATCCGCACGGAGGAGGGTGCGCGCATTCGCCAGGCCTTCGTGGCGGAACCCGGCCATGTGCTGGTCAGCTGCGACTATTCGCAGATCGAGCTGCGGCTGATGGCGCATGTGGCCGATATCCCGGCCTTGAAGGAGGCGTTCGCCACCGGGCAGGACATTCATGCCCGCACGGCGTCCGAAGTGTTCGGCGTGCCGATCGAGGGCATGGACCGCACCACGCGGAACCGTGCCAAGGCGATCAATTTCGGCATCATCTACGGCATCAGCGCCTTCGGCCTGGCGCGGCAGCTCGGCATCGAGGCCGGGGAGGCCAAGACGTATATCGACGCCTATTTCGAGCGCTATCCGGGCATCCGCGCCTACATGGAGCGCACGAAGGAGGAGGCGCGCATTCATGGGTATGTGCTGACGCCGATGGGCCGCCGGTGCTGGGTGCCGGGGATCGCGGACAAGATGATGCAGAAGCGCGCCTATGCCGAGCGGCAGGCGATCAACGCGCCGTTGCAGGGTGGGGCGGCCGACATCATCAAGGCGGCGATGGTCCGGCTGCCGGCGGCGCTGGCGGCGGAGGGCGTCTCCGCGCGGCTTTTGCTGCAGGTGCATGACGAGTTGTTGTTGGAGGCGCGCGAGGACGAGGCGGCACGGACGGCGGCGGTGGCGAAGCGGGTTATGGAGGGGGCGGCTTCGCTATCCGTGCCTTTGGTGGTGGAGACCGGGATTGGGCGGAGCTGGGGTGAGGCGCACTGAGATGTCCGGCCCGCACGCGCGCCGCTGGACATCCAGGGCCGACCGGTGGCCCTGAGCTCGGCGGAGGACGTTTCGGCGGGCCCTTCGACATGCTCAGGGCGAACGGTTGTGGTCGGCAGGATCGTCCGGGGTCGGAGCCGGGGTGAGGCGCATACACCAATTCGCCCGCACGCGCCGCTGGACACCAGGGCCGACCGTTTGCCCTGAGCTCGGCGGAGGGCGGTTACGCGGGCCCTTCGACAGGCTCAGGGCGAACGGTTGTGGGCGGCAGGACCGTCCGGGGTCGGGCGGAGCCGGGGTGAGGCAGATACACCCATTTGCTCGCACGCGCCGCTGGACACCCAGGGCCGACCGTTTGCCCTGAACTCGGCGGAGGGCGGTCCCGCGGGGCTTTCGACAGGCTCAGGGCGAACGGTTGTGGGCGGCAGGATCGTCCGGGGTCGGGCGGAGCCGGGTGAGGCACATACACCCATTTGCTCGCACGCGCCGCTGGACACCCAGGGCCGACCGGTGGGCCTGAGCTCGGCGGAGGGCCGTCCCGTGGGCCCTTCGACAAGCTCAGGGCGAACGGTTGTGGGCGGCAGGATCGTCCGGGGTCGGGCGGAGCCGGGGTTAGGCACATACACCCGCCCGCTCGCACGCGCCGGTGGACACCACGGGCCGACCGGTGGGCCTGAGCTCGGCGGAGGGCGGTTCCGCGGGCCCTTCGACAGGCTCAGGGCGAACGGTTGTGGGCGGCAGGGTCGTCCATGGTCGGGCGGAGCCGGGGTGAGGCGCATACACCCATTTGCTCGCACGCGCCGCTGGACATCCAGGGCCGACTGTTTGCCCTGAGCTCGGCGGAGGGCGGTCCCGTGGGCCCTTCGACAGGCTCAGGGCGAACGGTTGTGGGCGGCAGGATCGCCAATGCTCGGGCGGCAGGCACATCGACCCATCTGCCCGCACGCGCCGCTTGCCGCCCAGGGCCCACCGTTTGCCCTGAGCTTGTCGAAGGGCCCGCCAGGACGCACCTCGAAGAACTCAGGGCAAACGCAGTGCAGGGTCGGCCCAAATTCAGAACAACGCGTGTGTCCTTTGCTCCTGGATTGCCTCGCTCCCGATGACGATTAGCTTCCGGCGACGTAGGCCTTGAGGCTGTCGACCTCCTGCTCCTGCTGGCTCAGCCGGGCCTTTACGATGTCGCCGATGCTGACGATGCCGATCAGCCGGTCGCCGTCCATGACCGGGAGGTGCCGGAAGCGGCCCTCGGTCATCATCTCCGTCGCCTGCACCACGGTCGTGGCGGGTGTCGCGATGTGGAGGTCCCGGGTCATGAGCTGGGCGGCAGTCATGTTCATCGTTCGGGGCCCGTTTTCTGCCAGGCTGCAAACGATGTCCCGCTCGCTCACGATGCCCAGCAGCTGATCGGCGCTGTCGAGCACCAAAACCGCACCGATCCGCCGGGCTGTCAGGCGCTGGGCGACCTCGGCGATGGTGGCCGTGGGTGCGACGCGGGCGACGTCATGGCCCTTGTGCTTCAGGATTGCGCTTACCGTCATGCCTGCCCTCCTCGGTTTAACGGAAGCGGGAAGGCTGCGCGTTTTACCGGGCCGATTGCAACTGGTCGGTTCGCAGGTGCAGCATTCCTGTTCAGCCCCGCTTACTCGGCGGCGTGGGCCAGGGCGGGGGAGAGCTGCGTCTCGACCAGCGCCGCGAACTTGCCCCGCTGCTCCAGCAATTCCGAAAAGCTGCCGCGCTCCACCACGTGACCATTCTCGAACACCAGGATCATGTCCGCGTCGCGCACGGTGCTGAGCCGGTGCGCGATGATGAAGGTGGTGCGGCCCTTCATCAGCGTCTGCATGGCGCGGGACACCCGGGCCTCCGTCGCGGCGTCGAGCGCGCTGGTGGCCTCATCCAAAATCAGGATCGGGGGGTCCTTCAGCAGGGCGCGCGCGATCGCCAAACGCTGCCTCTGCCCGCCCGAGAGTGTCGCGCCGCGTTCGCCGACCACGGTGTCGTAGCCTTGGGGTTGGCGGATGATGAACTCGTGGGCGTCCGCCAGGCGGCAGGCACGTTCCAGTTCCTCATCGGAGGCGCCGGCCCGGCCGATGCGGAGGTTTTCGCGGATCGAGCGATTGAACAGCAGGCTTTCCTGGAACACCACACCGATCTGCTGGCGCAGGCTTTCGAGCGTCACGTCCCGCAGGTCCTGTCCATCGATCCGCACGGCGCCGCCCACGGGATCCCATAGCCGCTGCAGGAGGTTCATGGCCGTGCTCTTGCCGGCGCCGGTCTGTCCCACGAGCGCCACGGACATGCCGGGCCGGGCCACGAAGCTCAGGTTCTGCAGGATGGGCGGGCCGCCGGGGTAGGCGAAGGATACGTCCTCGAACACGACTTCGCCGTTTGGCGCCACGAGTTCGGCAGCCCCGGGCTTTTCCGGCACCGAGGATTTCGCATCCAGCACGCCGAAGAAATCCTCCAGGACCGGCAACTGGAAGAACAGGCGGGAGGCAAACTGCACCGCCGATTCCATCCGTCCGATCAACAGCGTGGCGAATCCCATGAAGGTCACGATCTCCCCCACGCTGGCCTTGCCGTCGATGTGCAGCAGCGTGCCGATCACCACGATCGCGATCACCGCCAGCGTGCTGGCCGCCCGGGTCAGCACGTTCACCACCGCCCACCAGTTCAGCACCGGGAACTGATAGCGGATCACGTCATCGATGATCTGGCCGAACAGACGGCTTTCGGCCTGCAACCGGGTGAAGGACTGCACGACCATGACGTTGGCCAGCGCGTCCTGCGCCGTGCCGGCCAGGTGGGAGTGATAATGCTCCACCTGCCGCTGCCCGGCCTCCGTCTTGCGCACCACAATCAGCGTCAGCACGACGAACACCACGACCAGCACCATCAGCGTGAACGCCAGCCGCCAGTTCAGGAAAAACGTGAGCGGCAGCAGCACCAGCACCGCGACATAGGTGCTGAGCTGGTCCTTGAAGAAGGTGAGCCACAGCCCAAACAGGCTATCGGAGCCGCCCAGCATCACCTTCATCAACCGCCCGGAATGGATATCGCCATGGAAGCTGAGCGGCAAGGACAGCACGTGGCTGAAATACCGGTTCATGACGCCCAGCCGGTTGCGATGGGCCATGCGCTCCGATTGCAGGGCGGTCGCGATGTTGGCCAGGATGTTGGCGAGGCCGACGGCGAACCAGATGCCCAGCAGCTGCGCCGCCTCGTTCCACAGATAATCCGCCGGCATCCCGTCCGAGCGGGTCAGCAGGCCGATGACGCGGCCGAACAGCAGCGGGTCCAGAAAGGCCAGCGCCGCCACGACCACGTTCGCCACGCCCAGCATGACCGCAACCCGCTTGTCCCGGCCGAGCACGGCAAGCGCGTGTCGATAGACCTTGTAGAAACGCATGCGACCATCCGAAGCCGGAGAGAGTGAATAGGTTAGGCGAGATTGGTGTCGAGAAAAGGGCAAGGGCACCCGGTCAGCACGGCACCGCCTGAAACCACTGGCTTGGCGTCACAAGCTCATCCTGCGCCGCCACCAGCAGGATCTCCGCCGAGCCCGCTTCCGCCGTGCGCCGCAGCAGGCCATGGATGGCGCTTCCCGCGGCCTCGAGCGCCGGACGGGTGGTGCGGCTGCGCAGGCGGTGGAACAGGAACAGCGCCGCCACAGCATCCCCGGCGCCGTTGATGCGGAGCGGCAGCAGGGGCGTGCGTAGCAGCCAGGCGCCCTCCCCGTCCGCGGCCAGCATATCCACCGCATCGTCCGGCGTCGCGTCGGTGCGGAGGCTGGTGACCAGCACGACGGCATCGGGCCGCATAGCCCGGCGCAACGCCAAGACGGCTGCGAGCGCATCCGCGCGCGTGACGATGGCGTGGCCCGTGAGATGCTCGAGCTCGAACTGGTTGGGCGTCAGGATGTCCGCTTCCGGCACGGCCTGGTTCCGCAGCAGATCCGGGATGCCGTCCCGCACGAACACGCCGCGATCCGTGTCCCCGATCACGGGGTCGCAACAATAGAGCGCCAGAGGGTTCGCGTCCCGCACGCGGCGCGCCGCATCGAGCACCGCCAGCACGATGCCGGGATCGCCCATATACCCGGACAGCACCGCGTCGCACCGCGAAAGCGCGCCCCGAGCGGCGATGCCGTCCACCAGCGTGCGCACGCTGGCGCCATCGAACACCTGCCCGGTCCAGGCGCCGTAGCCGGTGTGGTTGCTGAATTGCACGGTGTTCACCGCCCACACCTCTGCCCCCAGCCGCTGCAGCGGGAACATGGCGGACGCATTGCCGACATGGCCGTAGGCGACCCAGGACTGGATAGAAAGGATGTTCATGCCGTCCCGTGGTCGCTTGCGGGGCGACCCTAGACGCGGCATGGGGACACGGCCAAGCCTCTTTCTTCATCTCCCCGAGGAGCCCCGATGCCCGAGCCGCTTCTGTTCCAGCCCATCACCTTTCGCAGTGTCACCGCCCGGAACCGGATCGCGATCTCGCCGATGTGCCAATACAGCGCGACCGAGGGGCTGGGCGACGATTGGCATGTGCAGAACATCGGCGCCAAGGCGATGGGCGGCCCCGGCTTCGTGTTCACGGAGGCGACGCATGTCTCGGCGCTGGGGCGGATCACCCATGGGTGCCTGGGCCTCTATACGCCGGAACACGCCGCGTTCCTAAAGCGGCTGGTGCGGCTCATCGCGTATGGCGGCGCGGTGCCGGGGATCCAGATCAGCCATGCCGGGCGGAAGGGCAGCAGCCAGCGCCCTTGGGAGGGTGGCCGCGCGGAACGGCCGGAGGATGGCGGTTGGGTGCCGTGGGCAGCGTCCGCGTTGCCGTTCCATGACAACGCGGTCGAGCCGCATGCCATGAGCGCGGCGGAGATCGGCGCCGTGATCGCGGAGTTCGGCCGCAGCGCGGCGCAGGCTCTGGAGGCCGGGTTCAAGGTGATCGAGCTGCATGCGGCGCACGGCTATCTGCTGCATTCCATGCTGTCACCGGTGTCGAACCAGCGGAACGACGCCTATGGCGGGGACCTCGCGGGCCGGGCGCGGATGCTGATGGAGGTGATCGACGCGACGCGGGCCGTCTGGCCGGCCGAGTTGCCGCTATTCGTGCGGCTGTCCTGCACGGACTGGATGCCGGGCGGTTTGGTGCCGGAGGACGCGGTGCAGATCGGGCGCTGGCTGAAGGCGCGGGGCGACGTGGACCTGATCGATTGTTCCGCGGGCGGGGTATCGCCGGCGGCGCGCATCCCCTCCGTCCATCCCGGCTACCAGGTGCCGTATGCCGATCTGGTGCGGCGGGAGGCCGGGATCGCGACCGGGGCCGTCGGCATGATCCGCACCGGGGAGCATGCGGCCGAGATCGTGGCCAATGGCCGGGCGGACCTCGTGTTCATCGGCCGCGCCGCACTGGCGGACCCGGCCTGGACGCTGCGGGCCGCATCATCCCTCGGCGTCACGCTGCCGTTGCCGCCACAATATCAACGCGCGGCCGTGACCTGATCGGGGGAACGGGCCGGTTCGGGGCGCGTTCTGCCGTGTATAGGAGATTGCCTCATGCGAGCGGTTTTGCTGGCTATGTCTGCCCTGATGGTGATGTCGGCCCTGCCGCCCCGGGCCTTTGCCGATTGGGACGATCGTGGGCGGGGCCATGGACGCTGGGAGCATGAGCGGCGTGAGGAGCGGCGCGAGCGGTGGGAGCATGATCGCTACCGCCAACGCTATTACGGCGAGCGCGGCCCAGGATATTACGCGCCGCCACCGGTCTATTATGCCCCGCCGCCGCGCCCGTATTACGCGCCGCCGCCCTACGCGCCGCCGGGCGTGAGCCTATTCGTCCCGTTCCGGTAGGGGATTTCCGATGTATCGCTCCATTCTCGCGGCGGGCCTCGGCCTCTTGATGAGCCTGCCGGCAGCCGCGCAAAGCACGCCGGCAGCCGCCAATCTTTCGACGCCAACGGTGACGCCGCAACGGCCCGAGCGGCTGGAGCAGCATATCGCCGACCTGCGGCGTCGCCTGCAGATTACCCCTGCCCAGCAGCCGCAATGGGATGCGTTCGCGACGGTCATGCGCCAAAACAGCGACCGGGTGGCGACGCTATACCGGGAGCGGTCGGCGCGCAGTGCGTCGATGTCGGCCCTGGACGACATGCGCAGCTATGCCGATCTCGCCCGCTTGCATGCCGAAGACTTGCAGCGCCTGGTCCCGCCATTCGAGGCGTTGTATGCCGCGATGACGGCCGAGCAGAAAGCCAATGCAGACCGTGTGTTCCAGCAGTTCCAGAGCCGGAGCGGCCGGGGGCGCCGCCCGGTCTGACGCTTGCGAATTGAGCCGTTGGCCGCTATAGCCCGGCCTAGCGAAGGCCCGGTTCGGGCCTGTTCGCATCGCCGCCGGTCGGTATCGGTGGCCCCTTCAGGAGAGCAGCATGAAGCCCGGTATCCACCCGCCCTATCACGACGTGACGATCATCATGACCGATGGCACCACGTTCAAGACCAAGACCTGCGCCGGGAAGCCCGGTGAGACCATGCGGCTGGACATCGATCCGAAATCCCACCCCGCCTGGACCGGCGTGCAGCGCATGATGGACACGGGTGGCCAGGTGGCGAAGTTCAACAAGAAGTTCGCCGGCATCGGCATGAAAAAGTAGGGTTGTCCCCGCGGACTCGCCTTGCCGGGTATCCGGGAAGGCGGGTCCGTCAGAAGGCGCGTGAGCTCCGGGCTTCGCGCATGACCGTCATGATCATGATCTTCACGTCCAGCCAAAGCGACTGACGCCGGATATATTCCAGGTCCGCGTTGAGGCGGTTCATGACCTGTTGCGTCGTGTGCATGCCGCCGCGATGGCCCCGTACTTGGGCGAGGCCCGTGATCCCTGGTTTGACGAGGTGCCGGCACGGATAGTTCTCCACCAGGAGGTGCACCCGTTTGCCGTCGGCGCTGGTTCCCGGCGCATGCGGCCGGGGTCCGACCAAAGACATATCTCCGCGCAGCACGTTGATCAGCTGCGGCAGTTCATCGATGCTCAGTTTGCGCAGGATGGCGCCGACCGGTGTGACGCGGGGATCGTTACGGAGAGTCTGGCGCTCCGCCAAACGGTCCGCTGCTTCGTTGCGCATCGTGCGGAACTTCAGGATCGGAAAAAGCTGGTTGTTATAGCCGACCCGCAACTGCCGGAACAGGATCGGACCCGGGGATCCCACGCGCACCAGCACGGCGACGACCGCCAGGAGCGGCGCCAGCATCACGAGCAGCACCGCGGCTCCCACCCGGTCGAACACCGCTTTCGACACACCCTGCCAGTCCTTGAGCGGACGCTCCTTGACCAAAAGCAGCGGTTGGGAGCCCAGGGCCGCCGGTCGTGCGGCGGGCCCGGCGAAATCGACCGCCTCCGGCAGCACATACACATCTTGCAGACAGGGCCCTACGCGCGCCATGAGATGTGACAGCATGCTGCCTTCGCCGGGTTGGACGGCAAGGATCACCGCATCGACCCGGCGCAGACGGCAATCCAGCAACAGCGTATTCACATCGCCCCGGAAACAAATCCCCTCCTCCGTAGGATTGATCGCACCGGAGGTCGCGGCATATTGGCCCAGCGCCCGGACGCGACGGCGGTCATCGGCGCACAAGCGGGACATGAGGGCAGAGGCGGACGCTGTTCCGCCCACCACGGCGATCTTGGTCGCGAAGTGCCCGGCGTCCAGCCAGCGACGCAACACGGCAGCCGAAAGAGCGCGCAAGAAGGCGAGCGCCGCGCTGAGGCCGATTGCCAGCGTCAGCCCCCAGCCGGACAGGATTCTCCACGTCTGATGCTCGACGGCGAGGCAGGCCATCAGGGCCAACCCGGCCAGCGCCGCTGCCAGGCCCGTGCGCCGCCATTGGCCCGATCCCGACGCGAGGTGTTCGAACCGGTAGGCCCCTGTGAGGCACAGCGATTCGAACGCGACGATCGTGGAGGCAATTACGCCGAGCGTGCCTTCCGCCACGGTCACGCCGGGCCATTGGCGCGCGCTCACGATGGCGCACGCGGTGCCGATGACGATGAGCACCGCGAGTTCGATCAGCTTGAAAACGCCGGACAGCACCGGCTCCGACCAATGCGGCGCCCGCCAGTCCGATCGGTGAACCGCCGCAGGGATCGCTGTGCGGAGTTCTGCAAGGCTGCTCATGGCGCGGGGCCCCGTTTACCATTCGCATCACCGGTGGGATCGGAGGATTCGCCTCCCCGATACCGAATCGGAACAATGCTGTGATGCAGCATTTGTGACCCGGATGCAAGCCGGAATGACGAAACCGCCAGTTTCTTTAACGTTTGAATGACGGAGGCGGGATTTGCATGACGCAGGTCGTCGCCCGTCTCGGGGCGCTCCAGCTTTCCGGCGGTTCGCCAGGCGGATAGCAGGGCCTGGGCAATCGCGGCGTAGGTGAACCTGGCCACGACGTTCCGAATTCCGGCCTCCCCGGCGTGGCCGATTTCGGCCGGGTTCGTCGCAAGCCGGTCGATCAGCGTGGCCAACGCGGCCGGATCGCGTTCCGGTACGATCCAGCCCCCGGGGCCGACCACGTCCGGAATGGCGCCGCTGGTCGAACCGATGACGGGGATCCCGCAGGCCTGCGCTTCGAGGATCACTCGTCCGAACTGCTCCCGGACCGCATGATCGGTCCGGGTCAGCAAGATGAGCGCATCGAGGCCGCGCAGGAAACCGGCCACCTCCTCCGGTGTGCCCCACCCGCGGAACGACACGCGATCCTGAACACCCAGGGCGCTGGCGTGCTGGCGAAGGGCGGCCTCATGCGGGCCCTCTCCCATGATCGAAAGCTGGAGCGGCTGCCGGGTCAGCTTGAGCGCGACCAGGGCATCATCCAGCCCCTTCTCGGGCACGAGCCGGCCCACGTAGCCGATGCTGAAAACCGGCCGGCGCAACCGGTTTTCCGGTGAGGTCGCCGGGTGGAACACGCGTTGATCCACCCCGTAGCCGATGGGCGTGACCGGCCCGTTGAAGCCGCAGGCACGGACGACCGCCGTAGCCTCCGGGCTGCGGGACAGGACCATCGTGGTCCGCTTCAGGACAAAGTTTCTGATCCATCCGAAGGGCGGCGGCAGCCATTTCAGGATGTTCTGGTCGACTTCGAGCACCAAGGCTGCGCCGCTCGACCGCCGTAGCAAAACCGCTTGCAGCGCCACGAAGCTCCAGGGCTCTTCCCAGAGGTGGATCACCTCGGGCCGCAGCCGCCGGATCAACCTTCCAAGACCGGCATAGGTATGGCCATACCACTTGATCCGGCCCAGCCGAGCCAAGCGAATGGGCAGCACATGCACCGGGATGGGGCTTCCCTCCGCGGAATCTGCGTCCTGCCACCGGCCGAATTGATACCAGCGCGATGGCACCACCAGGTGCATGTCGAGCCCGGGCTCCTGCGCGAGCGGCTCGTAACGGAGCCGGCCCGCATCACGGCTGACGGCCGTATGGGCGATCGACAGCACGCGCAGGGCTGGCCGTTGCGGCTGGCTTGGTTCGATCGGCTTATCAGACACGTCCGGTCACCCTCGCGGCCAGCGCCAGCGCGCCCGACAAATGGGCCTCGGCCATCAGAAGGCTGCGATGCACGCCGTTCAAGGTGTTGCGCGGGATGGCGAACGGGTCCTGACCGCGCCGCACCAGGCCCTTGCGCGTGGTGGCAGCGCTGGAGAAGCCGGCTGCGCGGACCAGATCGAAATCACGGGCACCGCAATCCGCCTGCCGGCCATAGGGGAAGGCGAAATGCGCCGCTTCGATCCCAAGCCGCCCCTGCAGGCGCGCGCGGCTGCCGGCGATCTCATGCATCGCCAACTCGGCCGGCAGCGACGAGATGCGGGGGTGGGACACGGTATGGGCCCCGATCTCCACCAGCTTGTCGTCTTTGAGGGCGGCCAGCATGTCCCAGGTGATGGCATGCCGCGCATCGAGCCCGGCGGCGTCGTAGCCATGCGCCTGGCAAAAGGCGTGATAGCGGTCCCCTGCCTGCGGTCCGTCCCACGCTGCGGCGATTTGGGCATAGGCGTCCCGCCTGGCTTCCGCGCCGGTCAGCGCAAACACGCGGCCATCGGTGACACTGGCCTGCTCCTGCAAGATCGTCTCGAGCCCGGCGCCCCAGAGCGGCAGCGTCCCGTCCGGAATGCCCGTGGTGACGAACAGCGTTACCGGGACGCCATGCCGGCGGAACAGCGGCACGACCCGCTCGAACGTATCGCGATAGCAATCGTCGATCGAGAAGTTCACGAACCGGCGCCCACCGGGCTGCCCAGCCCGCTCCAGGGCCGTCTGCATCGTCACGACGTCCCACCCTGTCCGGATGAGATGGCCGAGCAGCGTATCGAGGAAGCTCTCATCGAGGTGAAAGCCACGGTTCGGCAACTCCGCCCAGGTGGACGGATCGGCCAGGCGGTGAAAGGTGAAGCAGCAGCCCTGCAGGCCGGGCCGAAGCCGGCCGAGCCCGGCGAGGAGCGCGGCCAGCGTGCGATCCATCTGGTCCGCCCGCGCCCGCGCGGGCCGGGTCTGGTAGGCGGACATCGTGCCGGTCATGGACCACCCACCCCGAAGGAACGGCCGAACCGGGCCGCCAAGATCGCCCCCAGGGACCGCCGCGTGTTCGGCAACAGGATCGCGCCGGATGCCACGATCGCGACCGCGCACGCCGCGCCGCCCGCAAATAGCCGCATCCAGATGCCGCCGATCTCCGCCTCGATCGACAACGCCGCAACAATCATCAGCATGGCGCCGGGGAGCGTGAGTGCGAGCAGCTTCAGGAGCGTCTTGAAACACCCGAGCGCCATCGCCGTCCCGCCCAATAGCACGACGCCGCGCACCGCCTCGCCCAGGCCCAGGCCGAGGTTGCCCAGCCATGGCACCACCCCGAAGCTCGCCACCGCATTCGCGCCATACGCGCAGGCCAGCACCAGCGCCGCCCGCCGGTTCCGCCCGGCGCTGTTCAGCATGCGGATCAGGATCCATCCCAAGGTCGCGGCCCATAGTCCGGTCGCGATGCCGCGCAGCGCCTCGCTTGTCAGCAGCACGGCATGATCCCCGAAGGCGCCCCGGCGGAAAACAATCGTCACGATCTCGGGCGCGAACACGACCAGGCAGACCGACACCGGCACCGCCACGGCCAGCACGGGCCGGGCCAGGCTCTCCATCTGGAAACGCGTGTCCGACGCCGGGCCGCGCGACAGAACGGCGAGCCCCACGGGCTGGCTGACCAGGAGCAAGGCGCTATCGGTCAGGGTTCGCGCATAGTCGAGCGTGGCGACCGTCCCGACCATGAGGTGGGAGGCCAGCAGCCGCTCGATCCAGATCTGCCCCTGCTCGGCGACGGGCTGCACGACCAAGGGCTTCAACCGCGAGAAGAACTCCGCGCCTGCGTCCAGCACGCCCCGGAACGTAAGGCCGACGGGATCGAGCACGCCATCTTGCAGCAACGTCCATAGCGCCCACGCCGCCAGCATGTTGAAGGCCGCGCTGAAGCACCAGGCCATCGCCGTCGTCCACCCGACCAGCGCCAGCATAATCACGCCGGAGATGACGGCCAGGTTGACCATGGCCGCCCTGATGGAGGTGATCCGGGAGCGGCCCAGCGCGATCTCGGCCGCGGCCAAGCAGTTCAGCATGACCGATGCGGGCATGGCCAAAGCCATGATGCGGAAGAACCGCAGGGTGAGCGCCTGCCCTTCCGGGCTGAAGCCGCCGACGATCAGGCCGACCCAGAATGGGGCCATCGCCTGGACCGCGACGCAGATCGCGACCGCGACACCGGTCAATGCGACGGTCAGGGCCGCGAAGCGCTGCGGCGCCCGGCCGGCTTCCTGCCATGTGCGGTGCATCGGGATCAGGATGGCGGGGACGCCCTCGTTTTGCAGCATCAGCAAAGGCAGCAGCACGGCCGTCATGCCACCCCGGAAGCTGTCGGCCACCAGGGAGGCGCCCAGGATGCGGGCCATCAGGATTTCGCGGACGAAGCCCAGGACCTTGCCCAGCAAGGCGCCGCCCATCAGCAGGGTCGCGAGCCGGCGCGCGGAGGCGCGGGGCGGCCCTTCCGCTGGCAACGATCCCGGCGCGAGCGGCGCGTGGGACGCCGGGTTGGCGGCACCTAGATGGGCGGGTAGGCTGGGTGTCATGGTGTCAGAGATCGATTTGACGGCCCAGGACGTTACCGCCCCGCCGGACCATGGCACGCCGGCCCCGCTGCGCCGCGCCTGACTGCGCCGCTGTCACGGCCCGGCAGAGCGCCGCCCCTGATGCCTCGGCCCCATGACGCCGCACGGCTTGCTGTGATGCCTCAATCGAAGCAGCGTCGATCCGGGCGGGCTCGAGGCAGAGACGGTGCAGCAAATGGGACAGCACCGCCGGATCCTCTGGCGGTAGCAGCCAGCCGCCGGCGCCTGCGACGTCCGGCAGGCCCGGGACCGCGACGCAGATGACCGGGACGCCATGCGCCTGCGCCATCTCGATCACGCGGTCGTGCGGGCTGGATGCGGCCCCGGATTGATGGGGCGCCACAATCATGGCGTCGGCCGCCCCAAGCACATCCAAGGGAATGGACCGCCCCGGCGCGGCTTCGCTCGGATCGACCAAATACAGGCGGTGTCCGATCTCCAGGGCGGCAGCCCGGTCCAGCAATTCCGTCCGCAGGCGGCCCGTGCCGACCATGACCGCCGCCACGTCATGCGGGCAGGCAGCCACGGCCTCGAGCACGTCGAGCACGCCTGAGGACTGCTCCAGGGGCCCCACGATCCCGAAGACCAGACCGGTCCATCCATCCATTCCGAGTGCGTTCCGTGCATCCGCCTGGGATGGCAAAACGCAGGGCGTCACGCCTGCCGCGCCGACCACGCCCAAGCCCTCGAACCCGGCGGCCCGCAGGTGGTTGATGCCATCGAAATGCCGGGCAATCACAGCATCCACCTGGCCCAGCAGCCGCTGCGCGCGCAGGCGGAGATGCCACGGCCCCGGCGCGCAATCCCGATGCTCGCACTCCAGGACCACAGAAGGGCGCGGGACCGTGCCGCGCAGGCCGGCGGCTTCCACCGCAAGGCTCGAATCCGGCCGGGCATGGATATGAAGCACGTCCGGCACATGCCGCGTTATGAGTTGGGCCAGGCCCTCATATCGGGCAGACCGCCCAACACCGCCGCGGGCGGGCAGCCGGACGATCCTGGTCCGGCCGGATTCCTCGAGCGAAGCCGTGTCGGGCAGCACCAGCGTCACATCGAAGCCATCGAGGGCGTGGTAGCGCGGTAGGTGAGCGAAACCGGCGAGGGCCGGGTGCACCACGGAGAGCAGACGCGGCATCAACGCTCCTCGCGCGCCACGCTGCGCACGGTGGCGGAGATCGCGTCCTGCATCGCCGCCATGCCGTAGATGTCGCGGGCACGCCGCTCGGCCAGGTCCGTCTGGGCGGGGAGGTCGGCCGGGTCGTCGAACAAGTGCGTCAGCGCGGCGGCGAGCGCGGCGGGGTCATTGGGCGGGACCAGGGTTCCAGCCGCCCCACCCTGAAGGATGCCGGATGACGCGCCGGCGTCGGTCGCGATCACGGGCGCCCGGAGCAGCATGGCCTCGATCAACGTGCGGCCGAATGGCTCCGGGTGGATGGATGGATGCACCACGGCATCCACCGCGCGCATCAGCCGGGGGACATCGGTCCGCTGGCCGAGGAAGTGCACCCGATCGGCCACGCCGAGATCCTGCGCCAGGCTGTGGAGGTGGGTCAGGTATTCCTGTTCGCCAAACAGCGCGTCTCCGGCCAGGAGGCAGGATACGTCCGGCAGGCTGGCCAGGGCCTGCAGCACGACGTGCTGCCCTTTCCAGGGCGCCAGACGGCTGAAGACGCCGATGAGGCGCCCGCGAGGCAAGCCAAGTTCGGCCCGCAAGCTTGCGGCGCTTGCGGGATCGGGCACGAGGTCGAGGCCGTTCGGCACGACACGGACCAGCCCCGGACGCCCGCCCGCGGACACGAAGGCCGACGCGGCTTCGGGCGACGGCACCACGACGCAGGAGGCGAACCGGTTGGCCAGGCCCACCTGCAACCGTCGTTGCCCGGCGCCGAAATGGGCGGAGTCGATGATGTCATGCAGATGCCACACCAGCGGACGGCGGGCGATGCAGGCGGCCAAGGCAGCCAGCACGAACGCCTTTTGGGAGTTGGCGTAGAGCACGTCGTGCCGCCGGGCCGTCCGCACCAGATCGGCCGCGGTGGCCAGCAAGCGCCCGGCGAGCGGCACGGCCCGCAACAGGCTGCTATCCCGCCGAACCCGTGACAGGCCGGCGCCCCAGCGGGAGGTCGTGACATCGATGCCCCGCGCCCGAAGCGCCGCGTTGAGCGCCCCGTCCTCGAACAGATAGGCCGCGGCTCCGCGCCAGGCGCCCACCACGTCGAGCAGAACGAGTTCGGCCCCCGACACCGTGCTGGTGTGGTTCACGAACAGAACGCGCGGCTGGGTCGCCGTAACGCTCAATGCTGCACCATGTAGGCCCGCGAGCGGACGGGGCGCGCGTCATACATCGCGTGCTCCTTCGGTTCGACCATGGTCACCGCCACGCCGAACACATAGCCGCCTGCCGAGCGTAGCCCGTCGACCGCCGCACTGATGTCGACCAGCATCGACTGGCCCCACCGCGTGCAGCACAGCACGCCGTCCACCAGCTTTGCCACGACCCGCGCGTCCATCAGCACTTCGGAAGGCGGGCAGTCGAGCAGGACCAGGTCGTAATTCTCGGCCCAGAGCAGCAACTCGGCCATCCGGCTGCCCATCAGCAGCTCGGTCGAGTCGGCGCAGGGCGGGCCGGCCGGGATCGCATCCAAGCTGACGATCGATGTCCGCATCACGGCGTCCTTGGGCGACACGAAGCCACGGAGCACGTCGCCCAGGCCCGGTCCGGAGGCGAGGTTGAGTGCCGCCGCAAAGGTCGGGCATCGCAGGTCGCATTCGATCACCAGGACCCGCCGCCCGCTCGCGGCGACCAGTTGCGCGAGGGCGAGGGTGGTGAAGGTCTTGCCTTCCCGCGGCGTGGCGGATGTGACGAGCACGCTGCGCCGGCGCCCGCCAATGCCGGCCAGCACCAGCCGGGCATGCAAGCCGCGCAGGGCGTCCTGCACGATGGGAGAACGCTGAGCGGCGGCGAGGGTGTCGAGCAGCGCCGGGCTGGACCGCCGGCCCGGAATGCGTAGAGGCGAGGCCGAAACGGGCACGCGCGGGATCTGCGCCAAGACCGGCACGCCGGTCAGGGTCTCCACCCCACCCGCGGACCGCACCGTCCGGTCCGCGAGGTCCCGCAGCACTGCGGCGCCACCGGCCAGGATGAGTGCCAAGGTCACGCCGGCCGCGGCGAAGGGGGTGCGCTTGGGAAAGGACGGCAGCGACGGCAGCTCGGCCAGGCTCACGAGGCGCGTGCTGCCGACCAGGACGCGCCGCTCCGTCTCGAGATCGCTGGCCCGCTTATACAGGTCCACATACAATGAGCGCTTGATCTCGGCGCTGCGGACCATGCTCGCGATCTCGGCCTCGTTGTCGGAGGCCGAGCCCACTTCCTGCTTCATGGCGTCGAGCTGAGCCTGCAGGGTCGCGACCTGGGTGCCGGCGGCGATGAAGGCGCGTTGCGCGCTGGTGGAGATGCTGCCGGCTTCCTGGCCGATCCGGGCCTGCAGCTCGTCCCGTTGCCGGCGCAGGGCCGCCAGTTGCGGGTGGTTCGGGCCTAGCGTCTCGGACGCGCTGGCCAGCTGCGAGATAACGGTGGCGAGTTGCATCTTGACGTCGGTCACGGCGCGGCTGTCGAGCACTGCGCGGGCGTCGTTCGGGCCGGGGCGGCCGCGGCCCATTTCCTGTAACCGCGCCGCAGCCTCGGCCTGGGCGGCCTGCGCCATCGACAGTTGCTGGCTGATGTTGGACAGACGCTCCGAGCTGATGGGCGCGAGCTGGCCGCGCACCAGCCCGTTGGCCCGGCGGAATGCCTGGATCTTCGCCTCGTCTTCCCGCAGCGCCGAATCGATCTGCGCCACTTCCTGCCAGAGCCAGGCCGCGGTGCTCTCCCGGCTTTGCGCCGTGGCGGCGCGCTGGTCTTCGAGGTAGGCCTGGATCAGCGCGTTCGACAGGTCCCGGGCCGTCTCCGGCACACCGGACTGATAGCCGATCGAGATCACGCGGGACCGGCCGACCGAGGTTACGCTGAAGCGCTGCCCGGCCCAGTCCATCGCGGCCTCGCTATCCGGCTGCAGTTTGGCGCAAGTCTCAGGATTGCTGCCCATCAGGCGGGCGACCTGCGAGCCGGTGCTGGCGCGGTCGCATTCCTGCCGCAACGCCGCCGCGACACCGGGGCGTGCCAAGGCAAGGCGTAGCAGCCGGGGCGACTTGATCAGCAGCAACTGGCTTTCGATGTCCGCGGGGTCACCCAGCTTCTGCACCCAGGCGGCGGAGGCGGCGGCGGTGCCGGGCTCCTGCTCGGCCACGATGATCGCGCCGGAGGCGGAATAGCGGAGCGGTAGTGTGACCACGAGGCCGGCGACCAGCGCCAGCGTGGTGAGGAACACGAGGGCGAACACCATCCGGCGCCGCCAGATCTGGGCCAGGATACCGGACCGCACGCTGGCGTTGGGCGAAGGCGGCGGCAGGGGAAGCGCGTCCACCATGGCTCAGGCTGCCGCGGCGTCGAAGGCCGGGCGGGGCATCCGGGCCCGGGAGGCGTCGACGGCCGAGCGGGTGCGCTCCACGGCGGCGTCGACCGTGCTGCGGAAGGCGGCTTCGAACAGCGGGGCGGCGAAGCGGCGGGCCTGGGCGTGGCAATCTTCGGGTCGCAAACTGCCCTCCTGTTCGACAAATCGTTGCACACATTCAGCGATGGCAGCCGGCTCCGGCGTGTCGAAGAACATCCCGGTGCGCCCTGGCCCTTCGGTCACGACGGTTTCCCGCACCCCGCCGCGGCCAAGGGCCAAGACGGGGGTTCCCTCGCCCTGCGCCTCGACCGGAATGATACCGAAATCTTCCTCTGCCGCAAAGACAAAGGCGCGTGCGGTCCCCATGAGGTGGCGCAATTCCTGGTCCGACACGAAGCCCGCAAACGTGACGTTCGGGCCCGCGAGCGCCTGCAGCCGCTCGCGCTCCGGCCCGTCTCCGGCCACCACCAGGTGGAGGTCCGGCAAGAGGCGGAATGCTTCCACCACGGCCCGCACGTTCTTGTAGGCCACGAGCCTGGAGGCCACGAGGAAATGCCGCTCCTTCGGGTGGGCCGGCAAGGCGGCGGGCACATCGACGGGGGGGTGGATCACCTCGGCCGTCCGGCCATAGGCCTTGTGGATACGCCGGCCGATGAAGGCCGAGTTGGCGATATAGCAATCGACGCCGTGCGCCGTGCGGCTGTCCCAGAGCCGCATTCGATGCAGCAGGGACCGGGCCAGCAGACCCTTGATCCCACCGGTCAGGTTCCCCTCCCGCAGGTATTGGTGTTGCAGGTCCCAGGCATAGCGCATCGGGGAGTGGACATAGGCGACATGCACCTGGTCCGGCCCGGTCAGCACGCCCTTGGCCACTGCGTAGCTGCTGGAAATCACGAGGTCGTAGCCGCTGAGATCGAATTGCTCTATCGCGATGGGCATCAAAGGCAAGTAAAGCCGATGCTTCCGGGCGATCCCGGGCATGCGGGCCAGAAAGCTGGTTTGGCTTTGCTCATAGCCGATCCAGGCCCGGCTTTCGGGCGGCAGCACGTCGAACAAGGTGAACAGGTCCGCCTGCGGATAGCAGCGCAGGATGCTCCGCAGCACACGCTCCGCGCCGCCGAGCACGTAGAGCCAATCATGGATGACAGCGACCCGCACAGCTCAATCCTGCTCCTCAGCCGGGCACGGGCCACCGAACGGTGACCCGACATACCTCACCCTCTATAACCGGCTCCGCAGTCATCATATGTGGGAAAAGTTAAGGAATGATGAGCGGAGCCCCGTGACGGGCGTCTAAAAAATACGTTCGTGCACCGTTAGCACGTCGCTCGGCAGCAGAACAGTGTCACGTAACGCCCGGCCCTCGACGGCGGTGGTCACGGGCGCCGTTTCCGCCCCGGCCCGCACCACGGAGAACCGGTCCGTCACGGCGCGGTAGGTGAAGCCGCCGGCGACCGCCACGGCGGTCAGCACGTTCATCCCCGGCTGGTAGGGGTATTGCCCCGGCTTGGCGACCTCACCCAGCACGAAGATGGGCCGGTATTGCGTGACCTCGACCGAGATCTTCGGATCGCGATACAGGCCCGACGTTTGCAACAGCCGGGTCACTTCGGCCGATAGTTCCGCCGGCGTCAGCCCTGCTGCCTGCGCGCCGCCGGCCAGGGGGAGCGCAACCTTGCCGCTGTCATCCACCCGGAACTCCCCGGTCATGCCGGGTTCGCCGAAGGTCGTGATGCGCACCTGGTCGCCGGTGCCGAGGCGATAGGATGCCGGGCCGGAGGCGAGCGGCGGCAGGCTGTCGGCCGGCACTCCGCATCCCGCCAGGCCCGGCAGCACCGTCAGCAGCAACGCCCCTGTAACGACAGTGGAGAGTATCCGATGCCGTGTGCCCGTTCGCCGACCCGCCATGTCCCGCTCCGATCTATTCCTAACAGAACACCTTTTTACAGGGGCGGAGCGCGTTGGATATAGAGGATTGAGAACGGAGTTTCGGATGGCCGACGAGGCGGCGAAGGGCCCGGCATTGCCGGGGATGGCAGGACCGTCCTATCTCGAATTGCGGGCGCGGCATGCCGCTGCGGCGCCGGTTTGCTATACCTGCTTCGAAATCCGCCAGGCCAATGCCATCCCGGAGCGGAGCGGCGCCGCCCAGGTCATGCTGGCCGGCCCACCCCTGCTCCTCGGTGCGGCGGCTTTGCTCAATCCGGAGGCGGCGCGGGCCACGATCGGGGCCGTGGGCACCTTCCTCACCACGCAACCGGCGCGCCCGACCGTCAGCGTCGCGACCGCGCTGTTTCCGGAGGCGGTGCCGGGCTACGACCAGGAGGTGGGTCTCGCCTTGCCGTCCAGCCCGGTGCCGGCGGCCCTGGCGGCTGGGCGGGGCGTACGGGCCGGGGCCTTCGTGGTGCAGCCGGCGGTGACGCTGGGCGGGGGTTACGACAGCAATGTGCTGGGGGTGCGCGGCGGCCCGGGCGGGCCCACGATCACCACTGGCGCCTCCTTGTCGTTGAGCGGGGATTACTCGCGGGGGCGCCTGGGCGGCTTTGCCGGGGTGGACAGCACGATCTATCCGACGCTGCCGAACCAGACCCGGACCGATCTCCGTCTGGCGCTCGGCACCACGGTCGCAATCGGCCGGGGGGAGGCGACGGTCGCGTTCTCGCATCTCGAGCTGCATGACGATCCCGCGGCCATCGGTTCGATCCCGAGCTCGACCCCCACGCCGTTCTCCGTCGACGACATCAGGGCCAGCGTGAATTTCGTCCTGGGCCGGCTCTCGCTGCAGCCCTTCGCCGATTACTCGCATTGGAGCTATGGCGGCGCGACCGTGGGCGGCGTGACGGTGGATCAGAGGTTCCGCGACCGTGACGTGATGCAGGCGGGTGTCGCGGCGCGGTTCAACGTGGCGGAACGGCGGGACCTGCTGGCCTCCGTCAGCTACGCGCGGACGGAATACAAACGTGCCTTCGGCGCCGCGCCAGCGCCGAGTTCCAACGGCGTGTTGCTCCTGGCCGGGGTGGATTGGGAGTTGGACGGCGCGCTCCGATTGCGGGCGCTGGCCGGGGTGCAGGCGCGGGCCTTCGTGAACGGGGTGTATCGGGATCGCGTGGTGCCGGTCGGTCAGGTCGCGGCTGTCTGGACGCCGCAGCGGCAGACGGCCGTGACCCTCACGCTGGCCCGCAGCCTCGAGGATTTGGCGCAGGAAGACACGGGCGGCACGATCTTCTCCCGGGCGGAGGTTGCGGTCGCGCATGAGGCGCGGCGAGACCTCACGCTGAAGGCCCGCGCCGGGGTTCAGACGGCGGAGTTCCTGCAGGTGGGCGGCACCCAGGCCTCGGTCTATGGTGGCGTGGGCTTCCAGTGGGCGATCAACCGGGCCTGGCGCCTGACAGGCGACGCGGAGGCACGGCGCATCTCGGCTCCTGTGACGGGCGGGGCGCTCGGCGCGTCGGCGGGGCCCTATACCCGCATTCAGACCGGACTTAGCCTGACCACGTCGTTGTGATATGCGATGAACCAATGGTCCCCCCGCGCCTCCCTCATCGATGACGACCGGGCTGTGACGGGCAGCGGGTTCCGCGTCGTCCAAGCCGTGCAGGAATTCAGCCAGGACGGGGGTGTCGAGACCGTCGCCTGGGAGCTGGCGCGCGCTTGGGAGCGGCAGGGCGTGCCCAGCACGGTGCTGGCGAGCAAGGTCGGCAGCGGGGCCGGTTCGGTGCCGATCGACATCGTGGCGGGTTGGCTGTCCCATGTGCCGACCCGCGGGATACTGCGCTATGCCGGGCGGCTGCTGGTCATCCCCGGCTATACCCTGGCGGCCACGCGGGCGCTGCGCCGGCACCCTGACGCCGTCGTGCTGAGCCACGGGGACACGCTGGCCGGGGACGTGCTGATCGTGCATGCCGTGAATGCCGCGAGTCTCGCCTCCAAACGGCAGGAAGGGCGGCGGCTGCACCGGCTCAACCCCCTGCATGCGTGGGTGGCGTGGCGGGACCGGCGCATGATCGGGGGGCTGCGGTATCGCTGGTACGTCGCGCTGTCGGAACGGGTGCGGGACGAGCTCACGATGCTGTACGGCGTGCCGGAGGAGCGGATCCGCATCATCCCGAACGGGATCCCCCTGGAGCGCTTCCGGCCTGACCCGGCAGCGGGCGCCGCGATCCGGGCGGAGTTCGGCATTCCCGCGTCGGCCAAGCTGCTGCTGTTCGCCGGGCACGAGTTCGATCGCAAGGGGTTGATCTATCTCGCCGGCGCGATGGAGGGGTTGCCGGATGACACCTGGGTGCTGGTGGTGGGCAAGGGCGCGCCCGGCCCCTATCGCCGCGCGGCGGGCGGGAGCGCGGCGCGGCTGGTGTTCGCGGGCGCGCGGCGTGACATGCCGGCCTTCTACAATGCGGCCGATGCCTTCGTGTTGCCGACCGCCTACGAATCGTTCTCGCTCGTGTGCATGGAGGCGATGGCCTGCGGTGTGCCGGTGTTCGCGACCATGGTGGGCGGGATCGAGGGCTATTTGCTCGATGGCGTGAACGGCTACGAGATCAAGCGGGAGTCCGGGGATATCGCGCGGGTGCTGACGCCCGTGCTGGCGAACCCCGCCGCGCTGACCCGGCTGAGCGAGGGTGCACGGCGGACGGCGCAACGCTTCGGCTGGGACGAGATCGCGGCGCAGTATGTGGCGCTCTTGCGGGAGGTCTGGGTTTCGAACAAGGTTGGGCGGTAGCGGCGCTGGAGCCCCGTATGACCCGTGCACTCGCCGCTTGCCTGGCGCTAGCGTTCCTCTCCGCGTGCGCGCCGACGGTTCAGACGACCTCCGGTGCCGATTACATCGCTGCGCGGCCCGAGTTCCGGCCGGCTGCCGGCAACAGCGTCGAGCGGGCCGTGTTCGATGCGGCGAACAATGAACCCACTCTGCGCTTTCCGGCCCGCCTGGGTCTTGCCCGCATCCAGCGGGGCGGGCTGACGGCCATTCCGCCCGGTGAGGCCGATCATTGGCTGACCCTCGCCCAATCGGCCGGACCGGCCTACGGCACTTTCGTGCCGATCAGCCCGCTGGTGGCTGACATGGCGATGCCGGCGTCAGGCTCCTCGGGACAGGAGCGGCGTTTCAACCTGATCGAACGCATCCGGATCGGCGCGGCGCGGCAGCATGTGGATGCCGTTTTGATCTACGAGGTGAGCACCGGTACACGGGACACCGGGACCGCCCTGTCAGTGGCTGATCTGACGATTATCGGCGCATTCCTGATCCCAAGCCGGGCCGTGGAGGGGCAGGCGACGGCAAATGCGATCCTGGTCGATGTCCGCAATGGCTATCCGTATGGCACCGCGACATCGACGGTGCAGCAGACGGGATTCGTGCCGAACAACGGTTCCGGCGCACGCGCCGATCGGCTTGCCGAACAGGCGACGGCGGAAGCGGTCGGCAAGCTTGCGGCCGATGCGGGGATGATGCTTGCCCGTTTGAAGTCGGAGCTTGACACGCGAGAGCTACAGCGAATGCGCGCGGCACCGGCGGCGGTGCCGGCCACCCGACCCCTACGCAGAGTTCCCGCGCGCCGATAACCGAGGCTTGCCGACCAGGTGCCCGGGAGCACATAGACGCGCATGAAGAAATCAGAGCTCGTCCTCCCCGAACAGCGCGTCTATGCGCTGGCCCAATTGCGCCGCCTCAAGATGGCAGCCTCCGCCCATGCCTATGTCCGCGGCAGCACCGCCCGCTTCTACGAGTGGCTCACCGCCACCGACCGCCGCGCCCTGCCGGAGGGGCCGGCCGTTTGGATTTGCGGCGACTGCCATGTCGGTAATCTCGGCCCGGTCGCCAATACCGAGGGCGATGTCGAGATCCAGATCCGCGACCTCGACCAGACCGTGATCGGCAACCCGGCGCATGACCTGATCCGCCTCGGCCTCTCGCTCGCGATGGCGGCGCGCAGCTCGGACCTGCCGGGCGTCACCACCGCGCACATGCTGGAGCGCATGGTGGATGGCTACGAGCAGGCCTTCACCAGCCCGGACGACGCGCCCAGCGTGCCGATGCCCGCCACCGTCAAGGCCGTGATGCGCCAGGCCGCGACCCGGTCCTGGAAGCATCTGGCCGATGAGCGTATCGAGGGGATCGATCCCAAGATCCCCCTCGGCAAACGGTTCTGGCCCCTGCTGGACGAGGAGCGGGAGGCGTTGCATGGCCTGTTTGCGCGGGAGGCGATCCGCAAGCTCGTGACCTCGCTTCGATCCCGGGACGATGACGCGGCCGTGCGCGTGATGGACGCGGCCTATTGGCGGAAGGGCTGCAGCTCGCTCGGACGCCTGCGCTATGCGGTGTTGCTGGCGGTCGATAACGGGCGCAGGGGCGACCTGCGCCATTGTTTGATGGACGTGAAGGAGGCCGTGGCCGCCGCGGCGCCCAGCACCGCCGGCGCGCCGATGCCGGACGATAATGGCGACCGCGTGGTGGAGGGCGCCCGGCATCTCTCCCCGTTCCTCGGCGAGCGCATGCTCAGCGCCCGGAACAGCGAGCGGAGCGTGTTCCTGCGTGAGCTGCTGCCGCAGGACCTGAAATTCGAACTGGAGACGTTGAGCCAGCAGGAGGCGATGGAGACCGCGCATTATCTCGCCGCCGTGGTGGGCCGCGCCCATGCCCGGCAGATGCAACCCGATGACCGCCGGGAATGGGGGCGGGAGTTGAACACCAATTGGAGCCGGCAGCTCGATGCGCCGACCTGGTTGTGGTCCAGCATCGTCGACCTCGTGGCGGCGCATGAGGCGGCCTATCTGGAGCATTGCCGCGTGTTCGCGCTGGGAGCGGACGAGGCCAAGATCCGGGCGTCGGTGGCGGCTTGAGGGCCGATTGTTGCGGATAATTCATGTCCGGGCCCCGGCGCGCTTTCGATGAGGCATTGATCGCCCGCGCGGACGGTCGCATGAAGGGGAGCGGGCCGTCACGGGCCCGCTTTCTCCGACCCGGCTGACATTCGATGTCCCTGTTCTTCAGCCCCCGCACCCCCTCCCCCGCCCGTTTGGCGGCGGGTGAGCGTGCGGCCGGGCTGCGGGCGCATAGCCGGCGGGAGCGGCGGCCGTTCGGGGAGGTGGTGGCGCAGGTGCCGCAAACCTTGCGCGCGCTGGTGCGGGCCGATGAGATCTGGTTGGTGGTGCTGGCCGCCTTCGTCGGCCTGTTGGCCGGGCTGGTCGTGGTCATGATGGCGGATGCGGCGCAGCTGATGCACCGCGTGCTGTTCCGCTTGGGACCGGGCGAGTTCCTGTCGGCGATGCCGGCCGTCGATCCCGTTCGCGCGGTCGCGATCCCGGCGCTGGGGGGCGTCGTGCTGGGGCTTGCGGGCTGGGCGCTCGCCCGCTGGATGCCGCGCCGGACCGTGGACCCGATCGAGGCGAATGCGCTGTATGGCGGGCGCATGTCGTTGACCGACAGCGTGGTGGTGGTCGGGCAAACCGTGTGGTCGAACGGGGTCGGCGCGTCGGTGGGGCTGGAGGCCGGGTATGCGCAGATCGGTTCGGCGCTGGCGTCCTGGCTGGGGCGGAGTTTCCGGGTGCGGCGGAACGACCTTCGTTTATTGGTCGGCTGCGGCGCTGCGGGCGCGATCGCGGCGGCGTTCAATGCGCCGCTGACGGGCGCGTTCTATGCGTTCGAGCTGGTGATCGGCACCTATTCGCTCGCGACCTTGGCGCCCGTGGTGATGGCCGCGATCTGCGCCGTGTCGGTGATGCGGGTGCTGTCGGGCGGGGGTGAGGGGTTCGACATCCGGGTGCCGACAGCGATCGAGGCGGTGGATTACGTGCCGATCCTGGCGCTGGGTATGCTGTGCGCCTTGGGCGGTATCGCGATCATGCGGGGCGTGACGGTGGTGGAGGATCTGTTCCGGCGTTCGGGCATGCCGGGCTGGATGCGGCCGGCCCTCGGTGGGTTGGCGGTGGGGGGCCTCGCGCTGTATTCGCCGGCCGTGTTGTCGTCGGGGCACTCGGCGCTGCGGGTGGCGCTCGATGCGCCTTACACGCTGCAGCATATCGGCATCCTGATCGTGTTGAAGGCCGTCGCGTCCGCGATCAGCATCGGGTCCGGCTTCCGGGGCGGGTTGTTCTTCGCGTCCCTGTTCCTGGGGGCGTTGCTGGGCAAGCTGTTCGCCGGGCTGCTGGCCTTGGTGACGGTGGTGCAGGCGCTGCCGGCGGTGATCTGCGCGCTCGTGGGCATGAGCGCGTTGGCGGTGGCGGTGGTGGGCGGGCCGCTGACGATGGCGTTCCTGGCGCTGGAGAGCACGGGGTCGCTGCCGATGACGGTGGCGGTGCTGGCGGCGAGCGTGGTGAGCACGATCACGGTGCGCCGCACCTTCGGCTACAGTTTTGCCACCTGGCGCTTTCACCTGCGCGGGGAGGCCATTCGCAGCGCCGTCGATGTCGGCTGGATGCGGAACCTGACCGTGGGCCGGATGATGCGGCGGGAGTTTCGAAAAGTACGGCAGGACATGTCGCTGGCGACTTTCCGGCGGGAGTTCGCGCTGGGCTCGATCGGGCGGGTGGTGGCGGTGGATCAGGCCGAGCGATACGCTGGCATCCTCGCGACGTCGGAGGGGCATGCGGCACCGGAGGGGGCGGAGAAGCTGTCGGACGTGCTGCATCACAAAAAGACGGTGCTGCTGCCGCAGATGACGATCAAGGAGGCGGTACAGATGTTCGAAACCGCCGAGAGCGACGAGCTGGCGGTGGTGGACGGCGTGGAGAGCATGCGGGTGATCGGCGTGCTGACGGAGCAATACGCGCTCCGGCGGTATAGCGAGGAATTGGAGAAGCGGCGGCGGGAGCTCAGCGGCGAGTAGGATTTTGCATGGTGAGGGCCTTGAAAGGGCCGGCGTGAAAATCCAGTTTCCGGTCTGTCGGAGGCGCCCAGATGGGGCCTCGGAGCCTGAACCGGACCGGCTCGCATGAGCGGTCCAATCACTGACCTTGCTTCTTTGGAGGTTCTACAATGACGTACGATTTTGCTCCCCTATTCCGTACCGCCATCGGTTTCGACCGCCTGGCCCGGCTGATGGACACCGCGCAGGACACGACGGCGCAGTCCTATCCGCCCTACAATATCGAGCGGACCGGCGATGACAGCTATCGCTTGACGATGGCCGTGGCCGGGTTCGGCCAGGAAGACCTGGAGATGACCGTCAAGGAGAACACGCTCATCATCGCCGGCCGCGTGCAGAACGAGGCCGCACAGGGCGAGGTGCTGTATCGCGGCATCGCCGGACGCGCCTTCGAGCGCCGGTTCGTTCTGGCCGATCACATCGTGGTGGATGGCGCGGAGATGAAGAACGGCCTGCTGCATGTGGGTCTGAAGCGTGTCGTGCCGGAGGCGTTGAAGCCGCGGCGGATCACCATCGGCAGCGCCAGCCAGCCGAAGCCGCAGCTAGCCAACGACACCGGGGCCGCCGCACAGGCCGCCTGAATAGACGGTGGGGGCCGGGTCATACCGGCCCCCTTTCTTTAGCCGCGCGGCTTGAAGAAGCCGTCTGCGGCGCTGCGATGGTCTTGCTTCTTGGCGATCGCGGCCTCGGCCCGGGCGATCTCGGCCCTGAGTTCCCCGATATAGCCGCGCAATTCCTCGACCCCGAGCGGGTCCAGCAGCATGGGTTCCACCCGGCGGCGGCGCGGTGCCGGTTCGTCTTCGATCATCATGGGCCCCCGTGGGTTGGCTGAATTGCGGCCGTAATACAGCCGGATGCCCTTGACCCCAAAGGGTACGAAGGCCCATATCGCCACAATCGTCACCGATGAAACGACGTTCCCGCCGCCATGCGAGTGCGGGGTATGAGGAATATACCATGAGCCTGCCGCCCGGCCTTCCCTTGATGCCCAAAGCCACCGCGGTGTGGCTGATCGACAAGACCGCGCTGACCTTCACGCAGATCGCCGACTTCTGCGGCATGCATCCGCTCGAGGTCCAGGCGATCGCCGATGGCGAGGTGGCGCAGGGCATCGTGGGCTATGACCCCGTCGCCAACAGCCAGGTGACGGCCGAGGAGATCAAGCGCTGCGAGGCCGATGCGGAGGCGCGCTTGAAGCTGATCCCGGCCGGCAATCCGGTCAACAAGCGCTCCAAGGGCGCCCGCTACACGCCGGTGGCCAAGCGCAATGACCGGCCGGACGCAATCGCCTTCGTGCTGCGGACCTACCCGCATGTGACGGAGGCGCAGGTCATCAAGCTGCTGGGCACCACGAAGGACACCATCCAGAAGGTGCGGGAGCGCAGCCACTGGAACAGCGCCAACATCAAGCCGCGGGATCCCGTGATCCTGGGCCTGTGCACCCAGGCGGACCTGAACGCGATGGTTCAGCAGGCGAATGACCGGATGGTGCGCGAGGGCCAGACCCCGCCGCCGGTGCCGCCGCCATTGCTGGATACCGAAGAGGCGGCGTGAGCCCGAGGCCAGCGAGTGAGCAACCCGCCACCTAACTAAGGCGTCAGCAACGTCACCGCCTCTAGCGTGATCCAGACCGTGAGCGGCAGGATCATGAGCGCGGCGCCGCGCGAGACGGGCCAGATGCGCCGGGTCAGCAGCAGCGCGGCCAGCGACACCAGGATCGCGGCGGTCACGACCAGGCGCCAGTTATCCATGTCCAGCAGCAGCAGTGGATAGGCTGCGGCGGCCATCGCCAGACCGTCCACGAGATGCCGGTGCCAGGTGCCCCGCAGCCTGAAGCGCGCCAGGCCCATCGCGGCGAACACGCAGGCGGCGGCGGCCAGCAAGGCGAGGCTGGCCCAGCCCTGCATCGCATCCTCCTCCCGCAATCCGAACACGAAGGCGGCGCCCTCTCCCACGAACGCGCCGATCGCATAGACGGCCATCGTGAAGCCCGGTCGCGCGCCCCACTCCGTCATCGACACACGCCGGACCTGCGCCAATGCCGCCGCGAGCAGCCCGGCCGCCGTCACCAACGCCGCCGGACGCAGGCCGTAGCTGAACACGCCCTCCCCGGCCAGCACGCGCCACGGGTCGATCTTGGTGGCGAACCGATACCAGAGGAACTCGGACCCCAGCGTCACCAGCCCGGCCACCAGCGCCAGTCCGACCAGCGGCGCCCAATGCCGGTCCGGTCCGGCCGGCAGGCGGCGCCACAGCATCAGCCAGGCGAACACGCCGGCGGCCACGACGGCCTGCGACACGTCCGCCTTCGATTGCATGAAATAGTGGAACGCGCCGAGCAGCGCGATGCCATAGACGATCCGGTGCAGCCGCTTCCAGCGCGGCCCCATGCGCCGGATCGCGCCGTCGGTCGAGGTGCTGCCGAGCACGACCAGGCCGACCAACGCCACGAACCCGATCGTCAGATAGAACCGGGTCGCGATCTCGATCACGATGGCGAGCGGCCGGTAATTCTGGTCCACGACATACAGGCATAGATGCAGCACGGCATAGGCCAGCGCCGCGACACCCGTCATGCGCCGGATCACGCCGACATTCGGGATGGCGGAGATCGCCTTCACCGGCGTCACCATCAGCGACACCAGCAAGATCCAGATCGCGGCATACCCGGTGCTATGGATCGCGACCGTGACCGGCCGGGTCCCGAGCCCGAACACCAGCCAGCGCAGCGCAAGCCAGGCCGCCGGCAACAGCAAGGCCACCAGCGTCGCCGCGCGCAAGGGCGAGAGACGCCCCTTCTTATCGGTCCACGGCGCGAGCGTCCGCCATTGGGACACCGCGGCGGTCATCGGGATGGGACCGCGGTCTGCGGCGTGGGCGTGCGGCGCGTGTAACCGGCGGGGGGTTGGAAGACCCCGGGGTCCAAGGGCGCAAACGACACCGACGACGCCTGCGCCAGCACGACGGCGCCCCGCCGGGCCCGCAGCAGCACGCCGTCGGCGGTGTAGCAGGCGAGCGTCGCCTGGCCCTCGGTATCGGCCGTCTCCCATTCCGTGCACGGGAGGCCCGCGACCACGTCGGTGCCCCGCCGCGTGGCCGCCTGCCCGGCCGGCAAGCCCGGCGCCATGCCAGCCGGCGCGGGCAGGTCCGTGGCGCTATGTTCGGCGTCGCTGATCATCGTCACGCGTTGGCTGCGGAAATCCAGCACCATCCAGACACCGGGGGTCGGCGGATCGAGCCGCAGTTTCTGGCTGCCCGCACTCCAACGGGAGCGCTGTTCCATGATCGTCCGGCCCTCGGCCACGGTGCGGTAGGTCACGTCAACGTCCCGGGTCGGCAGGCCCGGCGGCCGTTCCTGCGCCATTGCCGGCAGGCTCAGCAGGCAGAGTGCCACGCCATGCCGGGCGACCGCCCTCATCGCGGCAGGGCCAAGCCACGCAGGCGGGACAGGCCGGGGAGATCGAGGGCGAAATACCCGTCCGGCACACGCAGCCGGTCGGGCGGCACCGGGTCGAAGCTCACACGGGTTGCGGTGAAGCTGCCCTGCCGCCCCTCGACCTTCCCCTCGGCCCGAAGCGGCACGCCGTCCTCGGTCACGCACACCGTGCCGCGGCCGCGCGGCGCCACGACGTCCCAGCCGGTGCACGGCAGGCCCGCGACCGTCTCGGGCCGCGGCCGGGTCAGCCTCGCGTCATGCAGCAACAACGCCTCGATATCGCGGTCCCGCACGGCGAGCGTCAGCGCCGAGCGCAGGCCGGTGTCGACCACGTGGCCGGTATGCGCGCTGAGGTCCAGCAGGAGGGATTGCGGCCGGCCCGCTGCATCGACCCGAAGCCGGCGGGACCCGGCGGACCAATACAGCGTCAGCATCGGCGGCCCCTGCCCGGTTTCGCCCCCCAGGCCTGGAATCGCTGCCGCCGCTTCCCCCTGAACCACATAGGTCACGGTCACATCCCGGCTGGGCGGGAGGTTCGGGCCCGCGGCCATGGCGGCGCCGGCGGCGAGCATCCCCCCCGCCAGCACCACGGCCTTCATCGGCCGCCGAGCGGGGCTGGGCGCGGCGGCTCGACCAGGCGTTCGAAGCCGTCGGGAATCATGAACTCGGCGGCTGGCGCGGGCGCGTAGCTGACGCTGACCGCCTCGACCAGGGTGCGGCGGCCCTGCGGGTCCTGCCCCTGGGTGCGCAGCATCACTCCGTCATCCGTGATGCACATCTGCCCCCGCTGCCCATCGAGCGAGACGTCCCAGACCGTGCATCGCTGCCCGGCCACGGTATCGGCGCCGCGGCGGATGAAACGCATGCGTTCGTTCAGCAGGAACTGGTCTTGCGGCCCCGCGGTCCACGGCAGGTCCAGCACGGTGCGTTCGGACGGCACGACCATCGCCATGGTCCGCGCCCGCTGGTTGACCAGCATGTAGCTGCTATCCGGCATATCCACCCGCATGGGCGACCCCCCGGCCCCGGTCGTGATGCGGACCTCGTCGGCGCCGGCCGTGGCGGGCACGAGGCGATACAGCACGGAGGATTCGCGCTTGGGCGACATGGTGGGGCGATCGGCGCCGGGCGCCGCCCCACCGGGTGCGGGACCGGCGGCCACCACCGCCAGCATGGACAGCACCATCAGAGAGGGAGCCAGCACGATCTTCACGGCGCCATCACTGTCGTTGGCCCCGTCGGGGGCACCGTCGGGGGCGGGCTTCCAGCATGTAGGGTTCTGATCTCAGCCTCCAAAGCCGTTCGGTCCGGCGTCGCGATCCAGGCGGACGGGGCGTCGACCGCCTCCGCCAGCATGGCCTTATACGTGTCCCGCGGAATTTCCGTTGCACCGAACTGCGCCAAATGCCGGGTCACGAACTGGGTGTCGAGCAGGGTATAGCCACCCAGGCGCAAGCGGGCGACCAGGTGCACCAGCGCTACCTTGGACGCATCCCGCGCCCGGCTGAACATGCTTTCACCGAAAAACACTCCGCCGAGCGACACGCCATAGAGCCCGCCCACGAGCTGGCCCTCGCACCAGCTCTCGACCGAATGGGCGTGGCCGCGGCGATGCAGCTCGATGAACAGCCGCTCGATATCCGGGTTGATCCAGGTGTCTTCCCGCCCGGGCGCCGCCTCGGCACAGCCGGCGATCACGCCCTCGAAATCCTGGTTGGAGGTCACGGTGAACGGCCCGGACTCCACCGTCCGCAACAGACGCCGCGGCAGATGGAAACGCCGGAGCGGCAATACGCCCCGCAGCTCGGGATCGAGCCAATACAGCCGATGCCCCAGCCGCGACTCCGCCATCGGGAACAGGCCCGCGCGATAGGCCCGCAGCATCAGCTCGGCAGTGACCACGATCGTGCGTCGCGACATGGCAGTAGGGTGGGCCGTCGGGGCCTCGTTGCCAACCAGGGAGCGGGCGGGCCGGATCGACATCACGCTTCCGTGATCCCGTTAGCCAGCCACGAACCGTTCGAGCCAATGGATCGTGTAGTCGCCGGCGATGAACTCTGGCGCCTCCATGATGCGGCGATGGAGCGGCAGCGTGGTCTTGATGCCCTGCACCGCAAACTCGGCCAGGGCCCGGCGCATCCGGGCGATCGCCTCGGGCCGGGTCGGCGCATGCACGATCAGCTTGGCGACCATGCTGTCGTAATAGGGCGGAACCACATAGCCGGCATAGAGCGCGCTATCGACCCGCACACCCAGCCCGCCCGGGGCATGGAACATGTCCACCCGCCCCGGTGTCGGCATGAACGTCTCGGGGTCCTCCGCATTGACCCGGCATTCGATGGCGTGGCCGCGGAACACGACGTCATCTTGCGTGTAGCCGAGCGCCTGGCCGGAGGCGACGCGGATCTGTTCGCGCACGAGATCCACGCCGCAGACCATCTCGGTCACGGGATGCTCCACTTGCAACCGGGTATTCATCTCGATGAAGGCGAACTGCCCGTCCTGATACAGGAACTCGAGCGTGCCGGCGTTGCGGTAGCCGAGTTTTTTGAGCCCGGCCGTCACCACGCCGCCGATCTCGTCCCGCTGCGCCGGGGTCAAAGCCGGGGAGCCCGCCTCCTCCAGCAGCTTCTGGTGCCGGCGCTGCAGGCTGCAATCCCGTTCGCCGAAATGCACCACGTTGCCGTGCGCATCGGCCATGACCTGCAGCTCGATATGGCGAGGGCGGTCCAGGTATTTCTCGATATAGACGCTGTCATTGCCGAACGCGGTCCGTGCCTCGGTCCGGGCGACGGTCCAGGCCTCCTCCAGCTCCGACGCGTCATGCGCCACCTTCATGCCGCGCCCCCCGCCACCGGCCGCGGCCTTGATCAGCACGGGGTACTGGATGCGCTCCGCCACCAGGGCGGCCTCATCGAGGTCCATGACCTCGCCATCGGAACCCGGCACCAGCGGCACGCCCAAGGACGCCATCGCCGCCTTCGCCGTGATCTTGTCGCCCATCATGCGGATATGCGCCGAGGAGGGGCCGATGAAGGTGAGGCCATGCGCCTCCACCATCTCGGCAAAGCGCGCATTCTCGCTGAGGAAGCCGTAGCCGGGATGGATGGCGTCGGCGCCCGTGACCGCGGCGGCCGAGAGAATGGCGGGGATGTTGAGGTAGCTGTCGCGGGCCGAGGGTGGGCCGATGCACACGCTCTCATCGGCCAGGCGCACGTGCATCGCGTCGGTATCGGCGGTGGAGTGCACGGCGACGGTCGGGATGCCCAGCTCGCGGCAGGCGCGCTGGATGCGGAGCGCGATCTCGCCCCGGTTGGCGATCAGGATCTTGTGGAACACGCTACTCGATCACCAGCAGCGGCTGCGCGTATTCCACGGGCTCGCCCGAGGCCACGAGGAAGCGCAGCACGGTGCCGGCGCGGGGCGCCTTGATTTGGTTGAAGGTCTTCATCGCCTCGATCAGCATCACGGTCTGCCCCGCCACGACCGCCTGCCCCGGGGTCACGAACGGGGCGGCGCCGGGTTCGGCGGACAAATAGGCGACGCCCACCATCGGGCTCGGCACGGTGCCGGGATGCATTGCCTCTTCGGCGACGACAGCGGTCACGGCCGGGGTTGGCGCCAGGGATGCGGGCACCACCGCCGGGGCGGCCGGCGCCACGATGGCGGGGCCGCGCACCAGGCGGATGCGGCTGTCGGCCTCCACGATCTCGATCTCGGTCAGCCCGGTATCGCGCAGGATGGCGGCCAGCGAACGGATTGCCTCGGGATCGAATGGGATGCGGCTCATTGTCGCCTCGTGACCTCAGGGGAGAGTTCGGATGCGCTCGGGCCGGGCCGGGCGTGCCGTAGATGGGGGCGCGGTAGCATGGGCCGGTTGGCGCGTCCAATGCTTGCCTTGCCCCGCCCGGCACGGCCTCACATATTCCTGGGATGCACGACAACACGCCGCTGGACATTCATCTGAACGGAGACTCGCGCCGGTTCGAGGGCGCACTCACCGTCGCCGGGTTGCTGGACGCTTTGGGGCTGGACCGGCGCAAGGTGGCGATCGAGCGGAACGAGGCGATCGTGCCGCGCTCCCTTTATGACGAGACCGCCTTGGCGTCCGGGGACCAGATCGAGATCGTGCATTTCATCGGAGGAGGCTGACCATGGACGGCATCATACAACGTGAGGATGCCTGGGAGGTCGCGGGCCGCCGGTTTCACTCCCGTCTGGTGGTCGGCACCGGCAAGTATCGCAGCCTGGAGGAGACCGCGGCCGCGATCGAGGCGTCGGGCGCGGAGATGGTGACGGTGGCGGTGCGGCGGGTGAACCTCTCGGACCCCGGCGCCCCGATGCTGCAGGATTTCGTGGATCCCAAGCGCTACACCTACCTGCCGAACACTGCGGGCTGCCACACCGCGAACGACGCCGTGCGCACGCTGCGCCTGGCGCGGGAGGCCGGGGGATGGAACCTGGTGAAGCTCGAGGTATTGGGGCCGCCGCCGCATCTTTATCCTGACATGGCCGCGACGTTCGAGGCGGCGGCCGCGCTGATCCAGGATGGGTTCGAAGTCATGGTCTATTGCGCCGACGACCCCGTGGCGGCGAAGCGGCTGGAGGAGATGGGCTGCGTCGCGATCATGCCGCTGGGTGCCCCGATCGGCTCGGGACTCGGGCTGCAGAACCCGGCGATGCTGGCGATGCTGATCGAGCAGGCGCGGGTGCCGGTGCTGGTGGATGCCGGGGTCGGGACGGCGTCGGACGCGGCCATTGCGATGGAGCTCGGCTGCGATGGCGTGCTGCTGAACTCCGCCATCGCGAATGCGACGGACCCGATCCTGATGGCCCGCGCGATGCGGGCGGCGGTGGAGGCCGGCCGGCTCGCGCATCGGGCCGGGCGGATGCCGCGCCGGATGGGGGCCGACCCATCGAGCCCGCTTGCAGGGCTGATCCGGTGATCGCCAAGATGACTTCAGGGTTACTGAAATCCAGAATAATCCGGGGATGAAGACGCTCGCTCGTAAGAGTAATAACACTTGATCGTTTCGATCTAGGAAGATCGCTCTGACTGCTTTTATGCGTTTTTGATGTTTGTTAGTCTCTCGATCGGCTATGTCGTAAATTCAGCAACTTACAGCATTGCCGCAATTTACCAGTTGATTCAGCCGTTCGAATAGGCATTCATGCGGCCGCCACTTCGACGGATGTCCCGCATGATCAGCCCCGCTTCGCGTCTCCTTCCTGCGCTCGCCCTTGTCCTTGTATCGAATGTCCTTGCATCGGGCGTATCGTCTGCCTGGGCGATGGCCCCGGGCTGGCAGGAAAGTGGCGAGGCGAGTTGGTATGGCGCGTGGCACCAGGGCCGGCGCACCAGCAGTGGCGAGATCTTCGACCCCAACCGCATGACCGCGGCCCACGCCTCCCTCCCGCTCGGCAGCCGGGTGAGGGTCACGATGGCCGATACCGGCCAGAGCGTGGTGGTCACCATCACGGACCGGCAGCCCGTCAAGCGCTACCGTATTATCGACCTATCCCGCGGCGCCGCCGCGCGCATCGGCCTGGTCAACCAGGGCGTGGGCCAGGTCCGGCTCGAACTGACCGCCGATGAGCCCGAGGAACTCGCCTATATCGGTGAGGAGGACGACGACGACGTCAGTCCGACGCCACGTGGTCTGCGACATACGCCCCGCGTTCGCCCAGCGGTTGCGGCGGCCCGTCCGTGCTGTCGCGCGCCGTCTGGAGTTCCAGTTCGGAATTCAGTTCAGCGCCCAGCAGGACTGCAAAAGCTGTAACGTAGAACCACATCATGATCCCGGCCACGGTCCCGAGCGGGCCGTAGGTCGCATCATAGCTGGCCAGATGGCCGACGTAGAACGAAAAGAGCGCCGACGCCGCCACCCACAGCACCGTCGCCACCAGCGAACCCGGCGTCACCCACCGCCACCGCGGCCGCTCCCGGGACGGACCATACCGGTAGATCAGCGACAGCCCGAACAGCAAGGTGAGCACCAAAAGCGCAAAGCTCGCGACCCGGAGCAGCGTATGCCGGGACGCCTCCGTCCCCACCATCGAGAGCACGGCCGGCAACGCCACCAACAGGCCGAGCGCGATGACGGCGCTGAGCATCGCCGCCACGGTGATCAGCAGCGACACGAGCTGGAATCGCAGGAAGCTCCGGCACTCTCGCTCCTCATAGGCGAGGTTGAGCGCCGAGAGGATGGATTTGATGCCGGTCATCGAGCTCCATAACGCAAGCCCGGTGCTGAGGCCGAGGCTCCAGCCCAGGGTCCCCGGCGGCTTGGTGACCAGCATGTGCACCCGCTCGGCGATCAGGGTGAAGGCCGACGGTGGCAGCAGGTCCCGCAGCACCTCGAGCTGCGGCTCGACCGTCACGGGGTCGAACACCAGCCCATAGAGGGAGATCAGCATGGAGATCGCCGGGAACAGCGCGAGGGTCGCGAAGAAAGCGCAGCCTGCGGCCGTCAGCGAGACGCGGTCGGTCAGCATCTCGATGGCGGTGCGGCGGATGACGGCGCGCCAGCCGGGCCAAGGCATGGAGGCCGGGCTGTCGGCATGGCGACCGAGCGACTCCGCCTCCGGCGCCGTGGCGAGCCGGATGGCCGCGGCGGCGGCGGACGCATCCTGCCGGGGGTTCGGCACGATGTCGGTGACAGAGATGTCGGTTTCGGAGGTGGCGGGCATGTCATTCGGCATCGGTCGGTCGCCTAACGAAAACAGAGCTTTGCAGACACAATACCACGATATCTGCGATGAAGGCCGAACAGGAACTTGGGCGCGATCTGGGGCACCGGCAATAATAGCGCCCCAGGTAAAATAATCGCTTGCATGACGAAAACCCTGGTCCTATTCCCCCTCTCCACGCAGCAACGCACGTGCCTCTGCCCCGCGTTTTTCAGACCGGGTTACGCAACGACGTCAAGCGTTCTGGCACTGTTTGTTTCGCTGGTTCGTTCGACCGTTCCGTCAACCCCCGCCCTGCTGCGACGCCCGTGACCCGGGCCCGGCGGGCACGCCTGCCGACACCGCAGGCGTCTGTCCTGGAGAGCCGCGATGACGCCCAAGATCGCCGCCTATTTGGCTGACCACGCGCCGGCCACGCCCTGCCTCGTGCTCGATGTCGACCGCGTCGAGCAGAATTACCGTACGCTCCTGCAGGCCCTTCCTCTCGCGCGGATCTACTACGCGGTGAAGGCCAACCCGGCCGCCCCGATCCTCGAACGGCTGACGGGCCTCGGCAGCTGCTTCGACGCGGCCTCGATCGAGGAGATCGAGTTCTGCCTGGCCGCCGGCGCGGCGCCCGCCGCCATCAGCTACGGCAACACCATCAAGAAAGTCTCGGCCATTCGGCGCGCCCATGCGGCGGGGATCACGATGTTCGCGTTCGACAGCGCAGAGGAGCTGGAGAAGATCGCCGCCCATGCACCGGGTGCCCGGGTGTATTGCCGGCTGCTGGTGCAAAACGACGGCGCCGAGTGGCCGCTCAGCCGCAAGTTCGGCACCACGGTCGAAGTCGCGCGCGAGCTCATGGTCCGTGCCGCCGGGCTCGGGCTCGATCCCTACGGGCTCAGCTTCCACGTCGGCAGCCAGCAGACAACGACCGGCAGCTACGAGACGGCGATCGGCCGGGTCGCGATGCTGTTCACCGACCTCGCGCAGGCTGGGATCGACCTGCGGATGGTCAATCTGGGCGGCGGCTACCCCGTGCGCTACCGGGACGAGATCCCCGGCATCGACCGGTTCGCGGACGCCATCATGCGCGCGATGACCGCGCATTTCGGCAACGACCTGCCGGAGATCCTGGTGGAGCCCGGCCGCTTCCTGGTGGGCGACGCGGGCGTGGTCAGTGCGGAGATCGTATTGGTCTGCCACAAGGCCAAGGAGGATCCGGTGCGGTGGGTGTATCTCGACATCGGGCGCTTCGGCGGCCTGGCGGAGACCGAGGGCGAATCCATCAAATACAGGTTCGCCACACCCTATGATGACGCCGAGACCGGTCCCGTCGCGATCGCCGGCCCGACCTGCGACGGCGCCGACATCCTGTATGAACGCAGCAACTACCGCCTGCCGACCGCGCTGCGCTGTGGCGACCGGATCGAGATCGAGAGCACCGGCGCCTACGTCACCACCTATGCCAGCCAGCGCTTCAACGGTTTCTCGCCCCTCGCCGAGCACTACATCTGAGCGCCTTGTCAGGCTGGCCTGCTCGCGGCACCGTGAGCGGAAGCCGGGAAAGTGAGCGCGCGTGACAAGTGGCAGTGAAGGTGCCGTCGCCCTGACCCGGGTGCCGAGCGGGATCGGCGGCCTGGATACCGTCCTGAAGGGCGGGTATTTCGAGGGCGGGATCACCATCGTCCAGGGGCAACCCGGCGCCGGCAAGACCATCTTCGGCAACCAGCTCTGCTTCCATCACGTGCAGGCCGGCGGCCGCGCGCTCTATGTCACGCTGCTGGCTGAGACGCATGAGCGGATGCTGATGCATCTGGGCAGCCTGTCGTTCTTCGACATGGCCGTCATCCCGGAGCGTCTGAGCTACATCAGCACCTTCCCCGTGCTGGAGGCGGAGGGACTGGCGGGCCTCGTGACAGTCTTGCGGCGCGAGATCCGGGCGCGGGGAGCCACGTTGCTGGTGCTGGACGGGCTGGTGGCGGCGGAGCAGCGCGCCGGGTCGGACATGGAGTTCAAGAAGTTCATCCACGAGTTGCAGGGACAGGCGGCGATTGCGGGGTGCAGCATGTTCCTGCTCACCAGTTCCGGTACGGAGGCTGAGCTGGCGACAGCTGCGCATACCATGGTGGATTGCGTGATCACGCTGAAGAACCGCCTGTTCGGCTGGCGGTCCGAGCGCGCGCTCGAGGTGGTGAAGCGCCGGGGCGACAGCTACCTCCGCGGCCAGCATGCGTTTCGCATCACCGAGCGGGGCCTCGTGGTCCACCCCCGCTTCGAGTCGTGGCGCGCCGTGCCCGAAACACGGCGGGTTTCCGTGAGTGGAACCGTTTCCTCGGGCTTGCCGATGCTGGATTCGATGTTTGGCGGCGGCATTCCCCGGGCGTCGATGACGCTGGCGATCGGCACGTCCGGCGCAGGCAAGACGACGTTGGGCCTCCATTTCCTGAGCAAGTGCCACGGCAGCGAACGTGGCGTGCTGTTCACGACCTATGAGAGCCCGGATGCCGTGCTGGCGAAGGCCGAAGCCCTGGCGCTCCCGGTGGCGCAGGCCATCAAGGATGGGCACGTGATCGTCATTTGGCAGCCCAGCACCGACGGCTTACTCGATGAGGCGTGCGAGTGGATCAATCGGACCGTGCGGGACACCAAGGCGCAGCGGCTCGTGCTGGACGGGATCGGCGGGCTGTCCCTGCTGGCGCCGGAGCCTGACCGGATGCGCCATGTGTTCGCCGCGCTGATGCACGAGTTGCGGGCGCAGGGGGTGAATACGCTGTGCACCTCCGAGCATGAGGAGACCGGCGCCGCTTCTGGCCCGGCGCTGGCCGGCCACTCCGACCTGTCGAGCATCACCGAGAACACCCTTGTCATGCGGTTGGTCGAGCACGAGGGCGATTTGCTGCGGTTCATCTCCGTGCTGAAGGCGCGCGATACGCCGATCGATTCACGCCTGCGCCGCTTCACCATCGGCGCCGCCGGGATCGACATCGCGACCCTGCCCAAAGGCCCCGCCCGGCCGCCAGACGGCCAGAATGCCGGGAGCTGAGCGTCGTGCGGACGATACTCGTCGTCGATGACGAGTTCGGGGTCGCCGAGGTGTTGGAGGCCATCCTGGTCGATGAGGGGTATCGCGTGATGACCGCCTTGAACGGCCGGGACGGCCTCGCGCAGATGGCGGCGGCGCCACCAGATGCGGTGCTGCTCGACTACATGATGCCCGTGATGGATGGCTGCGCCATGCTGGCGGCGATGCAGGCGGATGCGGCGCTGGCTGGCATCCCCGTTGTGATGATGAGTGCGCTGCCGGAGGCCGCGATTGCGGACCGGGTCACCGGGTATGCCGGGTTCCTGCGCAAGCCGTTCCGGGTGGATGCGGTGCTGCGCGCAGTGCGGGGGCTGGAATGACGCTCGATGACATGGCGGCGCTGGTGCCCGACGGCGCGCAGGTTGCGCTGCCGCCCGACAACTCCTTGTCCCCCGCCGCATTCGCCCGCGCGCTGATCCGGCGCGGCGCCAGGGGATTGCGGCTCGTGGGGGTCCCGGTCTCGGGATACGTGACGGATCTGCTGATCGGCGCCGGGTGCGTGGCGTCCGTGCAGACGAGCGCCGTGACGCTGGGCGAGTCCGGTGCGGCGCCCCGCTTCCTGGCGGCGCTGGCGGACGGCACGATCACGGTGCAGGACGCGACCTGCCCGGCCATCCACACGATGCTGCAGGCAGCCGAGAAGGGCGTGCCGTTCATGCCGCTGCGGGGCGTGCTGGGCAGCGACATCCTGGCGCAGCGGCCGGACTGGATCGTGCAGCAGAACCCGTTTTCCACAGCGCCGGACCCGATCGTGCTGCTCCCCGCGCTGGCGCCCGAGTTTGCGGTGTTCCATGCGGCGATGGCGGACCAGGATGGCAATGTCTGGGTCGGGCGCCGGCGCGAGCTGGCCACCCTCGCCCACGCGGCCCGGCGCAGCTTCGTTACCGTGGAACGCCTGGTGCCGGGATCGCTTCTCGACGATGAGCGCCTGGCTCCCGGTGTGATCGGCGCCGTGTATATCGACGCGATCGTGACGGCGCCGCAGGGGGCTTGGCCGCTCGCGATGCTGGACGCGTATGACGCCGATGCCGCGCACCTGTCCGCGTATGCCCGCGCGGCCCGCACGGCGTCCGGATTTGCCGCCTATTGCGACGCGCATGTGTACGGCCGCGTTCCGGCATGATCCAGCCGGAGGAACGCCTGGCCGCCGCCATTGCCCGTTTGATCCTGAGCCCCTCCCCGCCGCGGCATGTCGCCGTGGGCGCCGCGAGCCCGATCCCGGCCGCCGCCTGCTGGCTCGTGCGGATGCTGGGCCATCCCGTGCGGCTCTCGTTCCTGCATCGCCCCAAGGGCAACCCGTTCAGCGAAGGCACGCGCGAGCTGTTCGACCTCGCCGGGCAAGGCCGGATCGATCTGTTCTTCCTGGGCGGCGGGCAGATCGATGGGCGGGCCAATCTCAATCTGGTCGGCACCGGCGAGTGGCCCGGCCGTACCGCACGCTTCCCCGGCAGCTTCGGCTCCGCCTTCATGTATCTCACCGTGCCGCGCACGATCCTGTTCCGGGAAGAGCATAGCCGCCGGGTATTGGTGCCGCATGTGGACATCGTGAGCGCGCCGGGCATCTCACCGCCGGAGGTGTTCCGGCGCGGCACGGCGCAGGCGCTGGTGACCGGGCGGTGCGTGTTCGGCTTCGACGGCACCCGCTTCCGGCTCGACAGCCTGCATCCCGGCGAGACCGCGGCCAGCGTGCGGGAGCATACCGGCTTCGACTATGACGAGGGCGACGAGGCCGTCACCCCCGATCCGACGCCAGAGGAGCTGGCCTTGCTGCGCGGCCCCGTTTGCGACGAAATGCTGGCGACCTACCCGGCATTCTGCAGCCGGGTCTGGCAACGGAGGGCCGCGTGACCGAAACCCCATCCCCCGGCGCGCTGGCCGGCCTGCGCATAGTCGACCTCACGCGCGTGCTGGGCGGGCCGTATGCCACCATGATCCTGTCCGATCACGGCGCCGACGTGATCAAGGTGGAGCCGCCGCAGGGCGACGAGGTGCGTGACTGGGGCCCGCCCTTCCTGGAGCACGACGATGGCTCCCGGGATGCCAGCTATTTCATCGGCGTGAACCGCAATAAGCGCAGCATCGCGCTCGATCTCTCGCAGCAGGGCGGCCGGGACGTGCTGCTGCGCATGATCGAGACGGCGGACGTGCTGATCGAGAACTACAAGCCGGGTGCCATGGAGAAATGGGGTCTGGGATACGAGAAGGATTTGGCGCCGCGTTTCCCGCGCCTGATTCACTGCCGCGTCTCGGGCTTCGGTGGCGAGGGGCCGCTGGGCGGGCTGCCGGGGTATGACGCGATCCTGCAGGCGATGGTGGGCCTGATGAGCATCAATGGCAGCCCGGAGACGGGGCCGTTGCGGATGGGCACGCCCGTGGTGGATTTGGCGACGGGCCTGTATTCCGTGATCGGGATTCTGATGGCGGTGCATGAGCGCACGCGGTCCGGTCGGGGCCAGTATCTGGACATGACGCTGCACGATTGCGGCATGGCGCTGCTGCATCCCCAGGCCGCGAATTACTTCCTGAATGGCAAGCGCCCGGCGGGGCTCGGCAACCCGCATCCCAACATCTCGCCCTATGACAAATACCCGACCGCGACCTGCGAAATTTTCGTGGCCTCCGGCAATGAGGGGCAATTCCGCAAGCTGTGTGCGGAGCTGGGGCGGCCGGAACTGGCTTCTGACCCGCGATTCCTGACCAATGCCGATCGGGTCACCAACCGGGCGGCGCTGACGGAGCAGCTGGCGGCGGTGTGCCTGACGCTCGATGGCCATGCGCTGTGCGACCGGTTGTTGCGCGCGGGGTTGCCGGCGGGCCCCGTGCTGATGGTGGATGAGGCTTTGACGGCGCCGCATACGGCCGCGCGCCGCATGGTGACGGTGCGGGGTGCGTTTCGGGCGCTGGGCACGCCGATCAAGCTGTCCCGCACGCCGGGCGGCACACGGTCGGCGCCGCCGCGATTCAACGAGCATGGGGCGGAAGTGCTGGCGGAGCTGGGGTATTCGGCCGGGGAAACAGAGGCGATGCGGGCGGCAGGGGTGCTGCACACGGTCCGGAAGCGCTGATCGTTCGGGTGGTGGGTTGCACCCACCCTACGTTTCACGCCGTAGGGTGGGTGCAACCCACCAAACTCAGGACCCGGCCTGCTCCGAGGGTGTCCGCAACGTCAACGCCAGGGCATGCAGCCCGCCCGCGAACTCCGGGTCCAGCACCGCGTACACCATCCGATGCCGGGCCACCCTGCCCTGCCCGGCGAACCGCTCCGACACCACCAGCACGCTGTAATGCGTTTCGCCGCCGGGCTGCGCGCCCATGTGACCGGCGTGTTTCTGGCTGTCATCCACCACCTCCAGCCGGGTCGGCGCAAAGGCTTCGGTGAGGGCGGCGTGGAGGCGGTCGGCGCGCGTGTTCATGCCATGCGTGCTACTCCTGCCGGTGTGCGCCGCCAAGGGACTTGCCGCCGCCGCTAAGTGGCGCACATAAAGCGGGATGACCCGACGCACCCCGCGAGCCAGGGCCTTTGCGCCCGACCCGGCTGCGCCGGGGAAACCCTGCGACATGCCTTCCTGCACCTGCGCCGGGGAGTATCGCGCGCCGAAATCGCGGACGAGCCTCAATGAGTATTGGTGGTTCTGCCTCGAGCATGTGCGCGCCTACAACGCGTCCTGGGATTACTACAAGGGCATGACCCCCGGGCAGATCGAGCAGCAGACAAGGTCCGACACCGGGTGGCAGCGTCCGACCTGGCCGCTCGGCTCGCTCGGCAAGCAGAATGCGTTGGACGAGGCGATGGCGCGGGATCCGTTCGACATCCTGGCGGCAGGGCGCATGCGGCGTGCGGGCGCCGGGCCGGCCAAGCCCACGATGCCGCCCGAATTGCGGGAGCCCGCGCACACGCTGGGGCTCGACTGGCCGTTCTCGATGGAGGTGTTGAAGGCGCGCTACAAGGAACTCGCCAAGCGCCATCATCCCGACGCGAATGGCGGCGACCGTGCGTCCGAGGAGCGGCTCAAGACGATCAATATCGCCTATGCGGCGTTACGCAGCTATCTTTCCAGCGAGCCCCGCATGGCCGCGGCCGGGTGAGCTTTCATCAACACCCCCGATCGCGCTAGGATCGCGCACCCTCGGGACATGACACAGGACCCACGGCCTATGAACGAGATCTCTCGCCACCCGAGCGCCCCCGACACGACCATCAGCGCGCGTGAGGCATTCGGCCTCGATGCGGACATGATGGTGCCGGGCTTCCTGGCGCCGACCGAGCATGTGCCGGAGCTGGACCCCACCTACAAGTTCGACCGGGAGACCACGCTGGCGATCCTTGCCGGCTTCGCGTTCAACCGGCGGGTGCTGATCCAGGGCTACCACGGCACCGGCAAGAGCACGCATATCGAGCAGGTCGCGGCCCGGCTGAACTGGCCCTGCATCCGCGTGAACCTCGACAGCCACATCAGCCGCATCGACCTGATCGGCAAAGATGCGATCGTCCTGAAGGACGGCAAGCAGATCACCGAGTTCCGCGAAGGCATCCTGCCATGGGCGCTGCAGCACCCCTGCGCGCTGGTGTTCGACGAATACGACGCGGGCCGGCCGGATGTGATGTTCGTGATCCAGCGCGTGCTGGAGGTGGAGGGCCGGCTGACGCTGCTGGACCAAAATCGCGTGATCCGCCCGCATCCGAGTTTTCGCTTGTTCGCGACGGCCAACACGGTGGGGCTCGGCGACACGACGGGCCTCTATCACGGCACGCAGCAGATCAACCAGGGCCAGATGGACCGCTGGAACGTGGTCGCGACGCTGAATTACCTGCCGCATGCGCAGGAGACGGCGATCGTGCTGGCGAAGCTCGGCGTTGATGCCAGCGACAAGGCGATGAAGAAGCAGATCGAGAGCATGGTGGCGTTGGCGGAGCTGACGCGGGCCGGGTTCATCAACGGAGACATCTCCACCGTGATGTCGCCCCGCACCGTGATCACCTGGGCCGAGAACACGCGGATCTTCAAGGATATCGGCTTCGCGTTCCGGCTGACGTTCCTCAACAAGTGCGACGAGGCGGAGCGGTCGACGGTGGCGGAGTATTACCAGCGCTGCTTCAACGAAGACCTGCCGCTCGGCCCGGGCGCGCGCAAGGGGTTCTGAGTTGAGCGGCGCCAAGGAGAATACCCGCACCGAGGAGTTCAAGCGCGCCACGGCCGGCGCCCTCCGTGCGATCGCGCAGACGCAGGACGTGCAGGTCGCGTTCCAGCCCGGCCCCTCCGGCGTGATCGGCAAGCGGGCCCGGCTGCCGCTCCCTACACGTGCGCTGCCGCCGGCCGAGATGGCGAAGCTGCGCGGGGCGGCGGACAGCGTGGCACTGCGGCTCCGTCATCACGATGACGCCGTGCACGCGGCCCGGAGCCCGGGACGGCGCGAGGCGAAGGATGTGTATGACGCGCTGGAGCAGGCGCGGGTCGAGGTGATCGGCGGTCAGCACATGGCGGGTGTCGCAGCCAACCTCCGCGCCCGGCTCAATGACGAGTGCGAGGCCGAGGGCTTCGATCGCATGACCCGCAAGGACCAGGTGCCGCTGCCGGCGGCGCTCGCGTTGCTGGCGCGGGAACGCATGTCGGGCCAGGATTCGCCTGACGCCGCGATGAAAATTCTCGAGACCTGGCGGGGCACGCTGGGCGAGGAAGCCGAGCAGGCGCTGACGGAGATGGCGACGGCGCAGCACGACCAGGGCCGCTTCACCCGCGCCGCCCGCAAGCTGCTGGCGGCCCTCGACCTCGCCGAGGCCGAAGTCGAGAACGAGCCCGACGACCAGAACGACGACAGCGAAGACGGCGGCGAGCAGGCCGGGGCGCAGGATAATTCCGAGCAGGCCGAAGGCGATAGCGAGAGCGAGCAGGAGAGCACGCTGGGCGCTCAGCCCGAGGAGATGCAGGGCGACGCCAGCGAGGACGAGGGCGAGGACGATACCGACGAGGACAGCGCGGCCTCCGAAGGGGATGACCGCCCCGGCGGCCCGCAGCAGCGGCGGGAGCCCGTGACGGCGGACGACCACGCCACCTATCGCGCCTATAGCCGCCACAATGACGAGGAAACCGACGCGGAAGACCTCTGCGATCCCGAGGAGCTGAGCCGGCTGCGGCAGCAGCTCGACCAGCAGCTGCAGCATCTGCAGGGCGTCGTGTCCAAGCTCGCGAACCGGTTGCAGCGGCGGTTGCTGGCGCAGCAGACGCGGGCGTGGGAGTTCGATCTCGATGAGGGTATGCTGGATGCCGGGCGGCTGGCGCGGGTGATCGTGAACCCGTTGCTGAGCCTGTCCTACAAGCGGGAGCGGGAGACGGATTTCCGCGATACGGTCGTGACCTTGCTGATCGACAATTCCGGCTCCATGCGCGGGCGGCCGATCACGGTGGCGGCGATGTGCGGAGACATCCTGGCCCGCACGCTGGAGCGTTGCGCGGTCAAGGTGGAGGTGCTTGGCTTCACCACACGGGCCTGGAAAGGCGGACAGTCCCGCGAGCGGTGGGTGCAGGACGGCAAGCCGCGCAACCCGGGCCGGCTCAACGATCTCCGGCATATCATCTACAAATCGGCCGATGCGCCGTGGCGGCGGGCGCGCAAGAATTTGGGCCTCATGCTGCGGGAGGGCTTGCTCAAGGAGAACATCGATGGCGAGGCGCTGCTCTGGGCGTATCGCCGCCTGGTGAACCGGCCGGAGCATCGCCGTATTCTGATGGTGATCAGCGATGGCGCGCCGGTGGATGACAGCACGCTCTCGGTCAATCCCGGCAATTACCTGGAGAAGCACCTGCGCGAAGTGATTCGCGAGATCGAGGGGCGCGACCAGGTCGAGCTGATCGCGATCGGCATCGGGCATGACGTGACCCGGTATTATCGCCGCGCCGTGACGATCGTGGATGCGGAGGAGTTGGGCGGCACAGTCATGAAGAAGCTGGCCGAGCTGTTCGACGAAGACGCCGCGCGCCAATGGGGCCGGGTCATGGCGGAGCGGGCGCCACTCGTGGCCTGATGGGTGCGATCCGCTCTCTCCCGTCAGTGCGAGCGGTTTGGCGAAGCGATTCAGGGGTAAAGCGCGCGCCTGTCGCTTCTGGATTGCCACGCTCCGCTCGCACTGACGGGATCCCATGCGCCTGATCGGCGTCTCGCGCATCCTGAACGAGGCCGGGCTGATCGAGGCGTTCGTGCGGCATCATGCCGGGCTGCTCGACCGCCACATCCTGCTGGATAATGGCAGCACGGACGGGACGGTCGAGATCCTGCACGCCTTACACAGCGAGGGTCTGCCGATCGAGCTGCATCAAGCGGAGGCGCCGCTGTTCACGGAGCCGCTGGTCAACACGACGCTGTATGGGTTGGCGGTGGGCGCCGGGGCGGATTGGGTGCTGTTCCTCGATGCCGACGAGTTGGTGCACGACACGCAGGAGCCCGGCGGGTTGCGCGCCGTGCTGGATGCGGTGCCACCGGACATCGCGTGTGTTTTCCTGCCGCTGTTCGATTACCGCGCCCCGGTGCCGCAGACGGAACATGAGCCGCATCCCTTCCACCGGCTCGTGCGGCGGGAGGCGGTGTCGGGCGTAAAAAAGGTCTGCGTGCGCCGGATCGATCCCGCCCGGATCGTGGTGCAGGCCGGCAATCATGATGTGACGGTCGATGGCGCGATCATGGCGGGACCGTTGCAGAAGCGCGTGTTCCTGGCCCATTTCCCGCGGCGTTCCCCGGCCCAATTCGCGGCCAAGGCGGCGATCGGGCGCCTCAAGGTCTTGGCAGCTGGACAGGAAGGGACGCAGCTCCGCTGGAATTGGCACTATGACGAGCCGTTCGAAGCGTTGAAGCGGGACCCCAAGGGGTGGATGGCGGAGAAAATGGCCGACGATCCCGCCTGGATCGTAGATCCCGTGCCGGACCGCGGCGGCGCGCTGCGCTACACGGAGTCGCCCGATGACGAGGCGCGGCTACTGTCCATGCTGCTGCACTATGCGGAAGGGCTGGCCCGCTCGCATGGCGCGATCCTGGACCAGAAGCGCCTGGTCCGCACCGCGCTGCACCGCGAGGCGCTGGCGTTCAGGCGTCTGTTCTGACGGTCAGTGCCGCGAGGATCGGCGCCGCGTGGTTCAGCGCCAGCGAGTAATGCCCCTCCCCGGGGATCACGGTCAGCGTGGCGCCGGGGATTGCCTGATAGGCGGCGAGCGAGGCGAGGGGGATCAGCGTGTCGTCGGCGCCGCACCAGATTGCGGTCGGCACCCGCATTTGGTCCAACGCGATGCCCCACGGCTTGGCATAGATGAAGGCGTCGCAGAGCGCGCCCTGCACGCTACGCCCCAGCCCTTCGCGCCAGACCCGTGCCAGCCCCTGCACCAACGCCGGGGTCAGCGCGGCGCGATCGCTTTCCGGCAGGGACTTGCCGACCAGCGTGCTGGGCGTGATCAGCCGGCGCTTGAGCAACGGCCGCATCACGCTGAACAGCCGGTGCGCCAGGCGGGGATGCCGCCCAAGCCGGAACAGATGCGCGACGCCGCCGCTCCAGGCCGCCTTGTGTTCGGAGGGCGGCACCGGACAGACCAGAGCGAGGCCCGCCACGCGATCGGGCAAGGCATGGGCGCAGGCCGCCGCGAACGGCCCGCCGCCCGAAAGCCCCACGATGTGGAACCGGGGCAGCCCCAACCGGTCCGCGACCTCCGCCACGTCGGCCGGCCAGTCCAGCAAGGTGCGGCCCGGTGCCGGGGTGGAGCGGCCGTAGCCGGGCCGATCGAATGCCAGCAGGCGCACGGGCAAGTCGGCGATCAATCCGGCTTCGAGCCGGGAGGCGGGCCAGCCATGGAAATAGAATACGGGTGGACCGGCGGGATCGCCATACTCCTCGACGGCAATCACCCGGCCGTCCTTCAGCCGCACCATGAAGGATGGCAGGGAGGAGCGCCGTGGCCGGATTGGCCGCCGCAATCCGCGGAGCGTGAGGCGTTTGAGGGAGAGCGGGACCATCTAACGCAAAAGGCCCGCCGAAGCGGGCCTTTTCATGCCGTGAGGGAGATCAGGCCGCCGGGGCAGCGGCGGCGCGCTTGACCTGGCTGCGCACGATGCGGCGCTTCAACGACTGCGCCTCTGCCGGAAGGTCCCGGTTCGGCGTGCCGAGCAGGAAGGCATCGAGGCCGCCATTATGCTCGATCGTGCGGATAGCGTGCGTGGTCAGGCGCACGCGGATCGTGGTGCCCAGGATGTCCGACAGCAGGGAGGTGTGCTGCAGGTTGGGCAGGAAGCGGCGGCGGCTCTTGTTGTTCGCGTGGCTGACATTGTTGCCAGACTGCACGCCCTTGCCGGTGAACTGGCAGCGACGAGACATCGGAAAACCCTCAAATCAATGCGCCGCGCGGGAGGTTGTCCCGGCGGTCGGAGCAGGGGGTATGCCTACGGGGCCGTCTGGCGTCAAGGCCCCGTAGGCTTTCCCTTCAGCCGGGGCAGCTACCTAAGCCGAAATCGCTACTTTAGACTGAGCCGCTCCATTTCCTCCTTGAGCCGCAGTTTCTCGACCTTCAGCCGCGTCAGCGCGTCCCCGTCCGGCAGGGGCCGGTGATCTTCGTCGGCGATGCGGGTTTCCAGTGATGCATGACGGTCCTTCAGGCTCTCGATCCGCGATTGCAGGCTCATGGTGCCTCCTGTGATGGCGCGCGATGCCGCGCTCCGTGACGGTACTACACGCCGAATGGTTAATTCCATCTCAATCCAGCATGGAAGTTTCGGCGGCGCCTGCGTGGCATCGCGCCGGGCCGCATGGTAGCGTTATGCCATGCTGACCGACCGTGATTCCCTGCTGCGCCAATTGCATGAGCTCCGCAGCGAACATCGTGACCTCGACACCGTCATCGCCCGGCTCTCGGAAGCCGGGACCGACCAGTTGCATCTGCAGCGGCTGAAGAAACGCAAGCTGCTGCTGAAGGACGAAGTCGCCTGGCTCGAAAGCCGGCTGATCCCGGACAGCATCGCGTGAGCACGGCCCCGGCCGGCCCGGTGGTCGGCGTGATCATGGGCAGCCAGTCCGATTGGGCCGTGATGCAGCATGCGGCCGAGACGCTGCGGGACCTGGGCGTCCCGCATGAGACCCGCATCGTGTCGGCGCATCGCACGCCGGACCGGCTGGCGACCTATGCCCGGGATGCGCGGGACCGTGGCATCAAGGTGATCGTGGCGGGCGCGGGCGGGGCGGCGCATCTGCCGGGCATGTGCGCGGCGTGGACCCCCCTGCCCGTCCTTGGCGTACCGATGGAGAGCCACGCGCTGAAGGGCATGGATAGCCTGTTATCGATTGCGCAGATGCCGGCTGGAATTCCGGTGGGGACGCTCGCGATCGGGCGGGCCGGCGCGGTGAATGCCGGGCTGCTCGCGGCCGCGATCCTCGCCTTGGCGGACCCGGCGCTCGCCGCCCGGCTGGATGCTTTCCGGGATGCGCAGACCGGTGCCGTCGCTGACACCCCTGCCGGCTGATCGTGGGCGCGGCGCTCCCTCCGAACGCCACCATCGGTATCGTGGGCGGCGGGCAGCTCGGCCGCATGTCGGCGCTGGCGGCGGCGCGGCTCGGGTATCGCTGCCACATCCTGACGCCGGAGCCGGACAGCCCGGCCGCCCAGGTGTCCGCCGCGCATACTTTGGGCGACTATGAGGATGAGGCCGCGCTGATCGCCTTCGCCCAGGCCGTGGACGTCATTACCTTCGAGTTCGAGAACGTGAGCGCCGCCGGGTTGGACCTGCTGGAGTCGCTGCGCCCGGTCCGCCCCTCCCCGTCCGTGCTGCGGGTGAGCCAGGACCGGATCGCCGAGAAGGTGTTTTTGCGTGACGCGGGCGTGCCCACGGCGCCCTGGCGCGCTGTCGATAGCCGCACCGGGCTGGATGAAGCAGTGCAGGCGATCGGGCTGCCGGCCGTGCTGAAAACCACCCGGCTCGGCTATGACGGCAAGGGTCAGGCCGTGTTGCGGGACGCAGCCGACCTGGATGCGGCCTGGGACCGGCTGCAGCCCAAGCCGCTGGTGTTGGAAGGCTTCGTGCCGTTCGTCTGCGAGGTCAGCGTCGTGGTGGCGCGCGGGCTCGATGGCGGCGGCTCGTTGTTCGATGTCGTGGAAAACCGGCATCGTGACGGCATCCTGGATATGACCCTCGCGCCCGCTCGCGTCTCACCCGCCACCGCGGCGGAGGCGGCTCGGGTGGCCTGGCGGGTCGCGGAGGCGCTGGAACTGGTGGGCGTGCTGGCGGTCGAGATGTTCGTGAACCAGGCCGGCCGCGTGCTGGTCAACGAGATCGCACCCCGGCCGCATAATTCCGGCCACTGGACGATCGACGCCTGCCCGGCCAGCCAGTTCGAGCTGCATATCCGCGCCGTCGCGGGCCTGCCGCTGCCGCCCGGGATGCGGCATGCGGATGCGGTGATGAAGAACCTGGTGGGACCGGAGGAGACCGCACTCTGGCCCCGCATCGTGGCCGAGCCCGGCCTGATCCCGCATCTTTATGGCAAGGCGGAGGCGCGGCCCGGGCGCAAGATGGGGCACGTGAACCGGCTGTTCCCCCACGGCGCGTTGCCGGACGATGCGGCGATCCACGACATCCTGGGCTGGATCAAGCCGGGCTGAGCGCCTGGCGGGCGGCCGCGACACAGGCGGTGAACGCGGCGAGGTCATCCCACGCGCCGTCCTGCACGATCAGAACACCGGCCTCCCGCACGGCAGAGTCGATCATGAGGTTCTCATGCAGGCCAAAGTCTTCGATTTGCAGGCCCTGCGCATCGTGCGTGCCAGTCCCGCCCGCGATCGCCCGGCTGCGGTCGGCGAGCACGGCGGCGGTGTTCGTATAGCCGAACACGGGCCGGCCGAGGCCGCGGGCGAACCCCACCTCATACACCGTCCCGGCATCGGCGCTGGCGCCGCGGAACGGCGTGAGGTTGGCGATGACGGCGTCGCAGGCCTGGATATGGGCCTCGTTGCGCCGGGCGATACGGTCCGCCTCCGGCAGCGCGGCCCAGCTGGCGGGCTCCTCGACCGGATCGAGCGGCGAGACCGGCACCAGGCCCTGCGCCCGGCAGATCGCGGCGCGGCGGGCGGCCCACATGACGGGCTCGGGAAAGAAGACGTCGGGGCCGGCCAGGTAGACGCGCATCGATCGATCTCATGGTTGTCAGGGTGTCAGCGGTTGCCCCGGCCCGCCCCGGATGCGATTGTCCGCCGCCTGACGGACCGGACCATTTCGGCCCTAATCACCGGCCTAGCAAGAGGATCGCATGCAGAAGATCAAGGTAAAAACGCCCGTCGTGGAGCTCGACGGCGATGAGATGACGCGCATCATCTGGGGGTTCATCAAGGACAAACTGATCCTCCCCTACCTCGATATCGACCTGAAATACTACGATCTCGGCATCGAATACCGCGATCAGACCGACGATCAGGTAACGGTCGACGCCGCGAACGCCATCAAGCAATATGGCGTGGGTGTGAAATGCGCGACCATAACCCCCGACGAGGCGCGGGTCACGGAATTCGGCCTGAAGAAGATGTGGCGTAGCCCGAACGGCACCATCCGCAACATCCTGGACGGCACCATCTTCCGCGAGCCGATCATCTGCAGCAACGTGCCGCGCCTGGTGCCGCACTGGACGCAGCCGATCGTGATCGGCCGCCACGCCTATGGCGACATCTATCGGGCGAGCGAGACCAAGATTCCGGGCCCCGGCAAGGTGACGCTGCAATACCATCCGGCCGATGGCAGCGCGCCGATGATCATGGACGTGCATGACTTCAAGGGCCCCGGCGTGGCGATGGGCATGCACAACACGCGCGCCTCTATCGAGGGTTTTGCACGTGCAAGCCTCAATTATGGGCTGATGCGCAAGTATCCGGTGTATTTGTCGACCAAGAACACGATCCTCAAGGCCTATGACGGCATGTTCAAGGATGTGTTCCAGGAGGTCTTCGACGCGGAGTTCAAGTCCAAGTTCGACGCGCTGGGCCTCACCTACGAGCATCGGCTGATCGATGACATGGTGGCCTCCGCTCTCAAGTGGGAAGGCGGCTATCTCTGGGCGTGCAAGAACTACGATGGCGACGTGCAGTCCGACATCGTGGCGCAGGGCTTCGGCAGCCTCGGCCTCATGACCAGCGTGCTGATGTCGCCGGACGGCAAGACGGTCGAGAGCGAGGCCGCGCATGGCACCGTGACCCGGCACTACCGCGAGCATCAGAAGGGCCGGGAAACCAGCACCAACCCGATCGCCTCCATCTTCGCCTGGACCCGGGGCCTGCAATATCGTGGTGAGTTCGACGGCACGCCGGACGTCACCGCCTTTGCCGCGACGCTGGAGCGCGTGTGCGTCGAGACGGTGGAGTCCGGGGCGATGACCAAGGACCTCGCCGCGCTGATCGGCAAGCAGCAGCCCTGGCAGAACACCCAGGCCTTCCTCGACACGATCGACCGCAACCTGCAATCGGCGATGGCCGCGTAACGCAAAAGGAGCAGGAAAATGGATGGCTTGCAGGGCTTGACGGACTATCCCCTGGCGCGCCGGGGCATGATCATGACCGGGCTGATCAGCGGCTTAACGCTGGCCACGACGCGGGCCGAGGCGCAGGCCATCCATACCGAAACCGCGGGGATCGAGGCCGGCGAGGTCAAGATCCCCGTGGCGGACGGGACGATCCCCGGCTACTTCGCGCGGCCATTCGGCGCCGGGCCATTCCCGACCGTGCTGGTGATCGAGGAGATCTTCGGCGTCCACGAATATATCAAGGATATCTGCCGGCGGCTGGCGAAGGCCGGGTATCTGGCGGTGGCGCCGGAGCTGTATGCGCGGATCGCCGATCTCTCGACCATGACGGACGCCGCGACGATCGTGCGGGAGGTGATCAGCAAGGCGCCGGATACGCAGATGCTGTCGGATCTCGATTCGACTGCGGCCTGGGCGGCGGCCAATCGGGGGGATGCGGGGCGTTTGGCCGTGACGGGCTGGTGCCGGGGCGGGCGCAATACATGGCTGTATGCGGCGCACAATCCTTCATTGAAGGCCGCGGTGGCCTGGTATGGACCCGTTGGTGGGCAGCCATCGCCAATCCAGCCGAAGACGGCCTTTGACGTGGCGGCTGACCTTCGCGCACCCTTGCTGGGTTTGTATGGCGGTCAGGATGCGGGGATCCCCGTGGACGCCGTCAGGGCGGCCGCAGCCCGCGCCGTGGCGTCAGGGAAGACGGTGGAGATCGTCGTATTCGCCGACGCTCCGCATGGTTTTCACGCCGATTACCGGCCGAGCTATCGCGCCGAGGCTGCTTCTGCCGGCTGGGCAAAAATGCTGGACTGGTTTAAAAAGTTCGGCGTGAGTTAGCGTTGCAATGACTCCTACGGTCCCATGGCATGAGCGCTGGTAATCTTTCAGCCTAACGGATTGCAGGCGAAAACAAACAAATCCTAAAGTTTTCGTATTCAACTCGTTTCAACAATCAATACTTGCCTTAACACTTTCGGAATGAATAGTTCGAACAGTTCCACCTAGGGTTGATAACCTTTTCCGACCTTTCTGTACTTGTCAAACCTACCCTCATATGGGATCACGTTTCCGGGAGTTTCGACCGCTGTCGGAAGGGGTGATGTGGATGAGCAAGCGCTGCCTGCTAAATTCCGTGAGTGCCGCACGGGAGGATTACGTCACCGAAATCGCGGACACGCCTGATCGGCTGGCCGAGGCGTTCCGCTTGCGTCATCAGGTCTACTGCATCGAACGCGGATACGAGACCAGCCAAAATGGGATGGAAACGGACGGGTTCGACGGCAACGCGCGCCACGTTGTGCTCCGCCGACGCGCGGATCGCGAGGTGGTTGGCACGGTCCGTGTGGTGTTGCCGTCGCGCCGCCCGGGCTTCGGCCTGCCGCTCCAGCAAGTCTGCGATCCCAGCGTCATGGCCCAGCTTCCGCTTGCCACGATGGGCGAGATTTCACGCTTTGCCCTGTCGAAGGAACGCCGGGCCGGAACGGGCGAAGCGGGTGTGTTCATGCGGCTTGGCCTGATGCAGGGGATCTTGCAGGTCAGCCAGGAAGCCGGACTGACCCATTGGTGTGCGATCATGGAACGTAGCCTGCTCCGGCTTCTGCAGGCGACGGCCATTCATTTTCAGCCAATGGGGCCGCTGGTCGAGTTCCACGGCATTCGCCAACCCGCGATCGGGCGCATCGACACCATTCTGGATCGCATCTGGCGGGAGGCAACGCCGGTTTTCGACTACGTCACGGCCGACGGGGCGTTGTGGTCTAGCCCGGTGCCGATGCGGCTGGCGGCTTAGAAGCCGCTGGCAGGGTCAGGAATTCGAGGTCACGGCGCACCGATCGCCCTTTCCTCGGCCGCGACACAGGCTCTCCAATCCGGCCGATGAAGAACACCTCACGTGGTTCCTGGCCGATGACCTGACGGAACCGGGCGGCGAGTGTCGAGGCGCGCTTCCGTAAATCTGGATCGGCGGTAAAGGCGGTGTCCGACGCTCCGTACTCGGCGAAAATCAAGGTTGCATAGGCGGGCTGCATCGCGAGACCGAGCCGGGTCGCAGTCAGCCAGAAGCGTTGGACCGCTTGCCCAGCCCGCAAGAGTGCCTCTATTCGAGCGGCATCGCCGGATTGGAGCGCCGCGGGGCCGCGAAGGGTAAAGAACGACGCGGCACCTATACCCGGCACAAGGTCGAGCTGGGCCGCGATTGCACCGGTCCCGGCCACACGGTTCAGCAGGCGCGCCCGCCCCCAGCTCTTCATGGTCCAGCGCATCAGCCGCAAAGTGCCCGGGTCGACGCCCACGGCGCCGGCGGGAATGCCATGCGGGCTGCTTCGGTTCTGCCAGTCGATGACGCGCTGATGCACCTCGAACGCTTCCGCGGCTCGAAGCCTGATGCCGGTCGCCTTCGCGCCCAGAGCTGACACAGCCAGGCGTTGGCGGAGCGACGAGTGCCAGGAGATCCGGATATCCGGCCCCAAAGCGGCGGTGAGCGCCTCGATCTCATCCGGCCGTAATGGACGCGTGCGGTATCGGCGCCGGTCCACCGAGCGGGTCGTGATGAATGGAAACAGCGGCTCCGGCTCGGGCGTCTCGCTGACGAGTGCCGCCTGGACGGCGATGCGTGAGCCGCCCAAGAAAGACCATTTCAGAGTCGCCCCATGTTGCCGCGCCGCGATCTGCAGGGTCTCCAGCAGCATGCCAGCTGCGAGCGTCGTGGGCTCATGGCCGCGAAAATCGTAAATATCGCCATGCGGGCCGGCCTTGAAGTCAATCTCGGCACCGTTGGGGCCATCCAAGCGAAACCGCCAGGGCTGGGCGTTGTCGCCGCTCGGGGTCCATCTGGCATATCCCAGCAAAGTTTCGATCAATGTCCCAGCGGCTGGCGGCGCCGGCACGGGCGCACCCAGGCTTGCCATAAACCGCCGTGCGACAGCCAGCCTGAGCCGCTGAATGGGCCCGGCGTTGCCCCACCGTAGGCGGCTCGTCGCAGCTTTCGCGCGATAGGCGTCGTATTGGTGATGGATTGGGGCAGCGATCCCCCGATCTCGGTGCAATAAGATGCGTAGGGCCTGTGCTGCGGTCACACCGGCGCAGAGCTCACATCCGATGACTGTCGAGGGGCCACGCTGCTCGGAAAGGCTAACCCGTGATGGATCTGCCAGATAGGAACGGTGCAGGCCCCGGGGCGCCAGCCCGATCAGAAAGCGAAGGTATTGCTCGGAATCCGTCTGACCCTCCAGGCGGAAGTATTCCTCAAATGTCATCCCACCTGGCGAGAACGCCAAGAAACCGACGCCCATGCCAAGTGGCGCGGCGGTGAGGGCCGGAATGCCAAGAGCCCGCGCCCGCTCGAAAACGAGCCGGCGCAAGGGGAGGGCAAAAAAGTCTAGCCCATCGACGAAAAGATCGGCGCCCATCAGAAATTCATCGATGGTGTCTGCTGCGATTCCTTCCGGGAACGCACGAATATTCAACCCGGGGTTGATAGACTGCGCTCGTTCGATCATCACGTCGAGCTTCGGCCGTCCAACGGTGTCGATCGTCGCCCCAAGCTGCCGATTGAAATTGGCGATGTCGAAGCGATCGAAGTCGGCCAAGGTAAAGCTACCAATTCCGAGCCGAGTCAGTGTCTCGAGGTGCACGCCGCCGACACCCCCCATGCCGGCGATCGCAACGCGACGGGTACGAAGGGCGATCTGCTCTGCGCCGGTGATCCACCCGATGTTGCGATCGAATGCAGCGTTATACTCGAATTTGGTGCCGGACATTCTCCACCAACGAAAAGGGCGGCCCGAAGGCCGCCCCACATTACGTATAATCGGGCTTGATTAAGCCGCCTTGCGACGACGGATCATCCCCAGCACGCCAAGGCCAGCGCCCAAGACGAGCATGGAAGCCGGCTCCGGAATGGCGGAGAAAGACGCGTCACCGCCGCCACCGTTGAGGGTGAACGTCGTGCCATTATTGAACACCGAGACGATGTTCGGGTTGTTGTTGAACGCCGCGCCCAATGAGAGGGTGATGTTCGTGGGATTGATCACGAAGCCCGGGATCGGGGTGAACGTGGTCTGCACGCTCGCTCCCGGGCTCGGCCCCGGAACGAAACTCGTGAACCCCGAAAGCAGGTTACCCGTCGCAAGCGTCACCTGCCCGCCCCCATCCGACTCGAACGGGTTGTTGCTGGCATCGATACCGAAAGACGCGACACCCTTCACCCCGATCAGCGAAGCCGTCAGGGACGTGAACTGCCCCGTCGAAGCGCCCTTGAAATCAGGGGCGCTCTGCGTGCCGGTTCCACTGAACTTGATGAACAGGGTGTAGGTCGACGGAAGGGGCGTCGTGACATTGGCCAACGAAATGTTGTTGACCTGCAGGTAGCCAGACTCAATGAAACTGAACTGCCCACCCGGAGCCGCGCCGGTGATATCGACCCGAGAGAAATCCTTCAGATTGAGAACGTCGGCGGTGAAGGGAGCGCTACCGGCCACAACGGCCGCCGGGCTGAATGTCACAGCGATCGGCGCGGCATTCGCCATTCCGGAGAGGGACGCTGAGACGCCCACGGCAGCCACACCGGCCAGGAGGCTCTTTTTAAGATAGTTCGTCATTGTCATACTCGCTCTTACCAAAGTGGAGATTGTATCAACCTCCGATAGAGAGACCCTACTCCGGTTAGGCACGATCATGAAATAACAGAATAGCGATGGCTGGAAATTAACGGTGGATAACTTTGGCTGACACACCTCCCGTGCCGAAAGTCATCTCAGTTTTTGAGACGAAAGCCGCGATCGTATCGTTTCGACGGCGGATGCGACATTCTCCGCATGTGGGCCGCCGCCTTGCGCCAGGTCGGCGCGACCCCCGCCACCCTTGCCGCCCAGCACCAAACTAGCCGCCCGCGTGATCTCCACCGCGTCCAGAGCAGGCACCAGATCGGCCGACACCCCGATCACCACGCTCGCCTTGCCATCGGCGACCGAGATAATGGCCGTCACCCCGCTGCCGAGTTCCTTCAGCGTCGACTCGGCGATGCCCTTCAAGTCACGAGCCGGCACACCTTCCAACAAACGCACCGCAAGCTTGATTCCTGCGATCTCCTCGACCGGACCGGGACCGGAGCCGGCGGCAAGCTGCCGTTGCAGCTCACCCACCTGCCGCTCCAGCTTGCGACGTTCCTCGACCAACTGGCCGACACGGTCGACCAGGTCGGGAGCCGCCACGCGCAACAGCCCGGCCACCTCCGACACCCGGCGATCGGTCTCGGCGATCTGGGCCATGGCCGCCCGGCCGGTGACTGCCTCGATCCGGCGAACGCCTGCGCTGACCGCCGTCTCGGAGGTGATGCGAAACAGGCCGATGTCGCCAGTCCTGTCGACATGCGTGCCGCCGCATAACTCGACGGAAAACAGGGTCGTGCCATCGGCGCCGGGGCCGCCCATTCCAACCACGCGAACCTCGTCGCCGTATTTCTCGCCGAACAATGCCATGGCGCCCTCCGCCACGGCCGCCTCGGGCGTCATCAGCCGCGTGGTCACGACGGTGTTCGCCCGGACCCGGTCATTCACCTCAGCCTCGATCAACGCGAGGCTATCCCGGCCGATCGGCGTCGGCTGGCTGATGTCGAATCGCAACCGGTCCGGCGCATTCAGGCTGCCGCGCTGGCTGACATGGGCGCCTAGCCGCTCCCGCAATGCCGCATGAAGAAGATGCGTCGCGCTATGATGGGCGCGGATATTTCGGCGGCGATCATGGTCGACGATCGCGGTGGCCGCGAGCCCCGGGCGGACGGTGCCCGACTCCACCTTACCTGAATGGACGAACAGATCGCCCAGGCGGCGATGGGTGTCATGGATTGCCAGCGCGAACCCCTCGCCCATCACCACGCCGGTATCGCCGACCTGGCCGCCGCTTTCGCCGTAAAAAGGTGTCTGGTTGAGAACGATGGCGACCGATGTTCCGGCGTCGGCCGATTCGACCTCCTGACCATCGACGATCACGGCCAGAATCTCCGCCCCGCTCGTCTCCGTCGCATACCCGACGAACTCCGTCGCCCCGACACGCTCTTTCACGTCGAACCAAACGCGCTCCGTCGCCGCATCGCCCGTCCCCGCCCACGCCGCCCGGGCCCGCACTCGCTGCTCCTGCATGGCCGCATTAAAGCCGGTGACGTCCACCGCCAAGCCCTGCTCGCGCAAGGCATCCTGAGTAAGGTCCAGCGGGAAGCCGAACGTGTCATACAATTTGAACGCAACGCTGCCCGGCAAAGTGCCGCCTGACCCGAGCCGTCCCGTTTCCTCGGCCAAAAGACCCAAGCCGCGGTCGAGCATCGCCTTGAACCGCTCCTCCTCCAGCCGCATGGTTTCGACGATCAAGGCCTCGGCCCGCGGCAGCTCCGGATACGCCGCTCCCATTTGCCGGATCAGAGCTGGCACGAGCCGGTGGAAGGTCGCATCCCGTGTGCCCATCATGTGCAGATGGCGCATCGCCCGGCGCATGATCCGGCGCAGCACGTAACCCCGGCCATCCTTGGACGGCAACACGCCCTCGGCGATCAAAAAAGCCGTGCTGCGGAGATGATCGGCAACCACGCGGTGGCTGGTCTGAAACGGTCCATCCACGTCCTGCCCGGCCGCATCCGCACTTGCGACCACCAAGGCCCGCATCATGTCGATGTCATAATTATTGTGCTTGCCCTGCATCACCGCGACGAAGCGCTCGAACCCCATGCCGGTATCGATCGAGGGGTGCGGCAATGGCGTGCGCGTGCCGGGGGGCGCTTCTTCATATTGCATGAACACGAGGTTCCAGATCTCGATGAACCTGTCCCCGTCTTCATCGGGGCTGCCGGGTGGGCCGCCCGGGATGCCGGGCCCGTGATCGTAGAATATTTCCGAGCACGGTCCGCAGGGTCCAGTATCCCCCATGCGCCAGAAATTATCGGACGTCGCAATACGGATGATGCGATCATCGCCCAGACCGGCGATCTTTCGCCAGAGCGACGCGGCCTCCTCGTCTTCTGAAAACACCGTCACCAGGAGTTTAGCCGGATCGATGCCGAAATCTTTGGTGAGAAGGCTCCACGCCAGTTCGATCGCGACCGGCTTGAAGTAGTTGCCGAAGCTAAAATTGCCCAGCATCTCGAAGAAGGTATGGTGACGCGCCGTATAGCCGACATTGTCGAGGTCGTTGTGCTTGCCCCCGGCACGCACGCATTTCTGGGCCGTCGTCGCTGTAGCATACGGTCGGCGCTCTTGACCGGTGAAGACGTTCTTGAATTGCACCATGCCGCTGTTGGTAAAAAGCAACGTGGGATCGTTGCGAGGGACAAGAGAGCTGCTTGGAACCCGCTCGTGACCGTTACGGACGAAATAGTCGAGGAACGTGGCGCGAATGTCGTTGCTGCTGACCATGGCGAGGAGGGGTGTTCCTGAAAGGGTGCGGCCCCCTGCGTAGCAAGGCCTCCGCACCCTGTCATCCAGGACGCACGTAGCCTTCCAGTCTCAGTGGTCTTTGCCCCGGCCCGTCTTGGCCTGCAACGCATCAATCCGCAGGGACGCCTCGGCCTTGGTCAAGCTTGGGTCGAATGCCTCATTGGCCTCCTCGCACAGCGTCTTGAGATAGCTGGCTTGGGCGCCGGTCATGGTTTCATGACCGGTTGTCCAGTCGTGAGGATCCTTTTGCGTGTTGGACGCGGGATTTTCAGGAGTAGGGTTCTTGGGATTGTCGGGCATGACGTCCACAACATCCTGAGCCCTGTTTCGTTCCCTCACCGCTGGTAGGGATGGGGCAAAAGCTCCGCGACGGGGACACGGCGGAGAGCGCCGCCGGGCATGGGGACGATGATGTCGGCCCGCGCATCGAAATCGAGCAGGTTTTCACGACAGGCGCCGCACGGGGCCACGACGGAGATCTCTTGCACGGGCTCACCCGGTTTCGGGTGGCGGACGGCCACGGCACATTCGATCGTGCCGTCGCCATCCATCACGACCCGGCCCAACGCCACAGCCTCTGCACAGATCGAGAGCCGCCCGACGATGGCGCCGAGGTGGATGCCGGTCCATACCCGCCCGTCGCGACCCCGCAAAGCCGCGGCCACGGTGTGCCAAAACGGACGGTAATGCCGGAGCAAGGTTTCCTTCGCGACAGCAATCAACGCCCGGTCGGCCTCGCTCAGGCCATCTGATAAAATCACCTGATCGGGCATTTATTCAGCCGCTTCGGCGTCCTCGCCATCATCCGGGGTCGTGATCATGGTATTTGCCACCACACCCGATTGATCGCGAACCTTGCGCTCGATCGTGTCCGCCATCTCACGGTGATCGCGAAGAAATTGTTTGGCGTTTTCGCGTCCCTGCCCGATCCGCGTGCTGTCGAAGCTGAACCACGCGCCGGATTTTTCGACAACGTTCGCCTTCACTCCCAAATCGATCAGCTCGCCTACCTTGCTGATCCCCTCGCCATACATGATGTCAAATTCGACTTGCCGGAATGGCGGCGCGAGCTTGTTCTTCACCACCTTCACCCGGGTCTGGTTGCCCACAACCTCCTCGCGATCCTTGATCTGGCCGATGCGCCGGATCTCCATGCGGATCGAAGCGTAGAACTTGAGGGCGTTGCCGCCGGTCGTGGTCTCGGGATTACCAAACATGACGCCGATCTTCAGACGGATCTGATTGAGGAAGATCAGCATGGTGTGCGACTTCGACACGCTGCCCGTCAGCTTTCGCAAGGCCTGGCTCATCAGCCGGGCATGCAGGCCGACATGGGTGTCCCCCATCTCACCTTCCAACTCGGCCCGTGGCACCAGTGCGGCGACGCTATCGATGACCACGATGTCCACGGCGCCGGAACGAACCAGGGTGTCGCAAATCTCCAATGCCTGCTCGCCACCATCCGGCTGGCTCAGCAGCAAATTATCGACATCCACCCCGAGCTTACGCGCATAGATTGGATCGAGCGCATGCTCCGCATCGATGAACGCGCAGGTGCCGCCCCGGCGTTGCGCTTCGGCGATGGCATGCAGGGCTAACGTGGTCTTGCCCGAACTTTCCGGCCCGTAGATTTCAACGATGCGGCCGCGCGGAAGCCCGCCAATGCCCAAAGCAAGATCCAGTCCAAGGGATCCTGACGGAATGGTTTCGATCTGCTGGTCACCGGCCTTGGCGCCCATCCGCATGATCGACCCCTTGCCGAAGGCTCGCTCGATCTGAGTGAGGGCGGCGTCCAGGGCCTTGTTCTTGTCCATTCCAAACTCTCCGTCGGTCTGCTTTCGCGCGTAAGTGGTCGCGTGCCGCTCCTGCAACCATACAGAGCGGAACCGGTATACGCACTCCCGTTATGGCTGCAAATGAGCGCTCTGACAAGAACGAAGTGTGAACACAGTCAGGGTTGGGGCGGTAGGGCGGGCAGCCTCATCGTGATAACGCTTCCGGAGCCCGGATCACTTCGGATCGAGACCTCGCCGCCGGCGGCCCGCGTCACGGAGTCGACAGTGGCTAGCCCGAGCCCGGTCCCACCTTGGTCACCCCGAGTCGTCACAAAAGGTTCAAGCACGCTACCGATTACCGCTGGTGCGATTCCAGACCCTGTGTCCGCGACCTCGATCTCCACCGCGCCGGCGGAAAATCCAGCGCTTGCGCGAGTGGTGATGGTGATCACGCCCCCTTCCGACATCGCATCGCGTGCGTTCGTGACGACGTTCAGAATGACTTGGTCAAAACCCGTCCGATCGATCAGGACGGAGAGAGGGCACGACATGTGACCAACGACGATGGTGATCTCAGGCCCGACAAGTCGCCGCAGCAATGGCAACATCCGGTCAATCGCGTCCGCTACCACGACGACTTGCTGTGGGGACGGGCGTTGCCGGGCAAACGATAGCAACTTGTGAACCAGGGCGGTGCCATGGGCCACGCTCGCGCTCAGATCATCGAGCGCGGCGCAGCCTGGGATATTTTCATGCAGCTCGTCCGTCGCGCCAGTGATGACGGCTAGCATGTTGTTCAGGTCGTGAGCGATAGCCGTCACGAAATGCCCGACAGTGGCCAGACGCTCCTGCCGGCTAAGGATGTCGTCATGGGACTCCCGTCCCGGCTGAGTGGTGGATGCTTCGTTCAGCAACGCGTTCATCTCGGACGGCTTTCTTGAGGCATGTGACGCCTTAGGCGCCAAACATACGCAATAATTTCAGCAACCGCCTTGAAGTGCTCCGCCGGCACCTCCGAATCGATCGGTAAAGCGTGCAAAGCGCGGGCAAGCGGCGGATTGGCCACAAGCGGTATTCCGTGCTCTGTCGCGACCGCTCTGATTCGCGCTGCCACGTCGTCTACCCCCTTGGCCACGATCCGCGGTGCCGCTTGTGCGCCACGGTCGTATGTCAGAGCTACAGCGTAATGCGTCGGGTTGGTGATGACCACTGTCGCTTTGGGAATTGCGGCCATCATTCGGCGTTTGGCCCGCGTAAGGCGAATCTGCCGCAAGCGCGCCTTGAGCCGCGGATCGCCTTCGGCCTCCTTGTATTCGTCCTTGATGTCTTGTGCGCTCATCCTCAGACGCCGATGAAATTGGAAGCGCGTCCACCCAAAATCCGCGACCGCGATGATGGCCTGACAGGCCAGCACGAGCAGGGCCAGATAGGCTAGATCGCGGAGCATGCGATCCAAAAGCACCGATACCGACCACTCGTTGGGCGCCAGTGCTTGTGTCACGACGCCAGAGGTGGCGCGCCACACCGCCCAGCCCAGAACGACGACTTTCGCCAGGGCTTTCGCAAGCGTGACCACCCCATCCCATCCGAAGATACGGCTCAACCCCCGCATGGGGCTGATCCGTCCGAGGTCTGGGATCAAGGCCTTCCGGTTCAGGAAACCGCCGGTCTGCCCGAGCACGGCGCCAACGCTGGTTGCGACCACCACGCCCATCAACGGAACCACGACGACCAGCAAAGCCCACAGCGCCTGCCGCAGCGCGGCATCTGCCGTCCTATCGTGGGCGCCCAGCATTTGCGCCAAGCTCGCCATCAGAGATCGGGCGAAATGCGGCGCTCCCATTACCAAGCTGAGCGTGGCGCCTGCAAGACCTGCAAGCGTGACCAACTCTCGCGATACCGGGCTTTGACCCTCCTCTCTGGCGCGGCGTAGCCGAGCTTCGGTTGCAGGAAGGGTCTTGTCATCGCTTTCCTCGCTGGCCATGCCCGAGCGGCCTACAGGCCCGGCAGATTGGACCAGGCCTCTCGAACAGCGCTGGACCACGTAGCGAGCAATGTCGTAGCGGCGAGACCAAGCAAGGCGAGGCCGCCCAGTATTTGGCCGGCCGGAGCGACCGTATAGAGCTGCAATTGCGGAACCAGCTTCGCCAGCAGTCCGAGAGCGGATTGAAGAATAATCGCCGTCAGCAGGAATGGTGCCGCAAGGCCGAGGGACAAGCCGAAACTCGCCGCGACGGCCCCTGTCATGGTCTCGACCAGCGGACCGGAGGGGAGGAGCGATCCGGCCGGGATGACTTCGTAGCTGCCGGCCAACGCCGAAATCGGCAGAGCGTACAGGCCGCTCGACAGGATCAGTACCGGGGCGATCAAGCCGAACAGCCTGGCCAACGCCACCGACTGCCCGCCGAAAGATGGGTCGTTCTGCACCACGTTGGACAAGCCGGTCATGTAACTGATCAACGATCCCGACATCGTGAGCGCGAGCGACGGCAAACGGGCGAGCAATCCCAGCATGGCGCCTACAAGTAGCTCGGTTATCACCGAGGCCCCCATCAGCCCCTGGTCTCCCGAATTTTTAATGAGCGGCAGCACGATCGGGAGCAACAGCAGCGTCAAGGCGAGGGCGATGCCTGCGCGAACCATGGGTGGCGGCTCCGCCTCACCCAATCCTGGCATAAGGACGACAACTCCCGTCACCCGCGACAGAACGAGCGAGAAGGCCAACGCCCATTCCGGTAGCCTGGCGAGCAGGTCATCGAAGTCGCTCAACGGCCACCGACGGTGATCACGCGTTCCATCAGGCTCTGCGTGAAGTCGGACATCGTGCCTATGATGAATGGCCCCATGAGCGCAAGCCCGCCGCAAAGGACCAGTAATTTTGGCAAGAAGACGAGTGTCGCCTCATTGACCTGTGTAACGGCCTGAACGAGTGAGACGACTAGGCCGACGGCCAGCGCGGCCACAAGCATCGGACCACCGATTTTCAAAACGACCCATAGCGCTTCCCGCAGTGCCGCGCCGACCTCTGCTTCTTCCACAATCTTTCCGATCCCGCTCGTTTCGTTGCGTAAGCAATAGAAGTGGCCCGCCCGGGCCTTTCCACGTCAGATCGGCATCCGCATCACGTCCTGATAAGCGGAGACGACGCGATCGCGGATCGCGACCGCAGATTGTAACGCCATCTCTGCCTGAGACACCGCGGTCACGACGTCGGTCAGGTTTCCGCCTCCTGCGATCGCCTGCATGCTTTGTGCTTCCGCGGCCTGCCCTGTTTGCACGACAGCGCCTAGAGCCTTCTGCAAAACGTCCCCGAAGCCCGTCGAAGCCTCGGCGCCGGATTGGACACGGCTGTAGGCGCGTGCCGCTCCTGCTGGGGAAACCGTCAGTGTTGGAACCGTCATTTCAACAGCTCGATCGTTCGGGTCAGCATTGTACGACTGACCTCAAGAACATTTAGATTCGCGCTATAGCTACGCTGCGCTTCCCGCATGTCCATAACTTCGACGAAACTGTTGACATTCGGCGTCTTGACATAGCCTTTTCCGTCGGCCGCTGGATGGGATGGATCAAAGCGAACCGGCAACTCACCCCGATCGGCCGAAATCCCCTTTACTCGCACCGTCTCCACCCCCAATTCCCGATCCATCCGGTTTTCGAAGGAAATGACCCGACGGCGGTATGGCTCAACACCCGGGGCGGAGCCGGTCGTGTCCTGATTCGCCAAATTCTCGGCGATCGTTCGTAGCCGGGTCGTTTGGGCGTCCATTCCACGTGCCGAGATCGCAAGCGCCTTCGCAATGTCCATTGTCAGTTCCTACCAAGCGCGATTCGGAAGAACCCTTGATATTTCCGAAACAGATTCGACACGAGCTCCTGACTGCTCGCGGTATCGGCAACTTTGGCAAGCTGCTCCTCAAGCGATACCGAGTTCCCGTCCGGAGCGCGTTCACGGCCGCGGGTCGCCTGACCTGACTGGGGTCGCCCGGCACCGGAGAAATGAGCGGGATTCGAGACTTCCAAGCCTCCGCTTTGACCGAGATGTGCCAGTTCGGCCTGAAACGGCGAGACGTCACGTGCTCGGAAACCGGGGGTGTTCGCGTTCGCAACATTCTGGGCAAGCACTTCCTGACGGCGTGCGAGCCAAGCCAATTTCCTTTCGGCCAGTTCAACTACTGCCACCGCCTCCGTCCTCATGCTGTGCCTCCAGAGCCAAACCCAGCGCATCTTCGGCCCAAATCATTAATGAACAGCTAAGGATGTCAGATGACCGCTTAACGCATCCGCGTATGGCCTCACGCTGATTGCTACTGGTCTGCCCCGTTGCCTCGGTGGTTTGCGACCGGGCAGATGCAGGACCGGGAGGCAGCAAGTGGCGGGGCGGATCGGGTTTGCTCGAAACGCTTACGGCCGATGGTGCAGGTGCTGCTGCCGGTCCTGGAGCGGCATGGGCGCGTGGTGCTGGACGAGGCGACGGGGGCCAAGCTGCCAGCGGTGAGCGCGGCCACCATTAACTGCCTGCGCAACACGCCGGATGGGATCCTGATGCCGAGTGATACTCCAGAAATTTCGGCATCTTTTCACTAAGCGTTAACGATTTCGCGGCATGGTCCATCCATGGTTCAGTCACTTCCCCCCCTCGCTCTAAATCCCGAAATGGCTGCGGTGGCCGGTCTGTACGATCAAACCAGCCGAACGGTCGCGTTGGCGATCGCCCTTGCCACTTCTGGTCGCACGATCGAGACGGACGGGCTGGACAGGAATATTGGTCTGCTATGCGCTAAAACCCTCGACCTCGAGCCGAGTGCGGGACGCGCTCTCCGCGACCAACTCATGTCATTGCTGGTTCAGATCGATCGGCTGCGCGCCGCCCTCGAAATCACCCAGGACACAGCAGCCCGGCAGAAGGCCGTATCATGCACTATCCCCTACAAGAACTCCTGACGGCCTGCGCCGCCCTCGGCGGCGTGCTGCTAATCGTCATGATTTGCGCAAAGGGAGCCCGCTTCACCGGGCTCTCCCGTCCACCCGGAGCACGCAGGCTGGTGATCGTAGAAAGTCTGCAGCTGGACCGTTCACGCAAGCTCAGCATCATGTCCTGTGACGGACGTGAAGGTCTTGTCCTAATCGGGGGCGCCGGCGACCATTTTTTGGGTTGGATCAACCCGGAGACGACCGACCGCAGAGATGTGGGCGCCCTTCAATGATTTCACTGAAGCGTGCCCTCCGTCTGGCAGTTTTGACACTCTGCTTCGTCCCATCACTCGCGATGGCTCAGTCAGTCAGTATCGACCTTGGGGCCAGTGGACAGGCTGGTGCTACCGCGAAACTCGTGCAGATCACGGCTCTCCTTACCGTTCTGTCGCTCGCGCCGAGCTTGCTCGTGATGGGAACCGCATTCACTCGGATTGTGATCGTTCTATCACTTTTGCGGAGCGCGATTGGGGCTCAAGGGACTCCCCCCAACTCAGTGTTGATTGGTTTGTCCCTGTTTTTGACGTTCTTCGTCATGCAGCCCGTCATGGATCAAGCCTGGACGACCGGGATTCAGCCGATGACGCAGGGGAACGTGGAACAACTCGAGGGATTGCGGCTGACGGCGGAGCCGTTTCGCCGGTTCATGGCCGCCAATGTCAGGCTGCCCGATCTCCGGCTATTCACCGATCTAGCCCATTTACCTCAGCCTGAAACGGCGGCGGACGCACCCTGGCGGGCCTTGATGCCATCGTTCATGATCGGCGAGATGCGACGGGCCTTTGAAATCGGTTTCTTGATCTATCTTCCGTTTCTCGTGATCGACCTCGTGATCGGCAGCGTTCTGATGAGCTTGGGCATGATGATGCTACCGCCAAATGCAGTGTCTTTGCCGTTCAAGTTGATCTTCTTCGTCCTGGTTGATGGCTGGCACATGATCTGTGGCAGCCTTGTGCAGGGTTTTCAGACAGGCTGACCAACGTCGAACGGCGTCTTTTACCCTGTGTGGCGAACCGCCTTGAACGCCAGGGGCCATCCACAACTGGTATCAGGAAGAGAGGATCAGTCGTTCGATATAGGGTGGCAGGGCAAAGGCACCGAGATGGATTTCGGGAGACCAATACGATGTTGTCCCGGCGATACCGGCCCGCGCCGCCCGTTGGTGGATCTCTTGAAGGCCAAGCACGGGCATCGCTGGCGCCTTGCAGGAGATCCCGAGCGCCATAAGCCCTCCGACATAGGTAGGGACAGCCACGACGTAGGCGGAGTTATAGGGAAAGGCCTCTCGGCGGCGACGATGCGCCAGTTGCAGCTCTCCCGGCTGCATGAACGGAACGCCTCCTTGGGTGACTAGGATGCCTGCCGTAGACAGCACACGACCGCAATCAGCATAGAAACCCGAGGTAAAAAGTCCCTCTCCGACCCCGATTGGATCCGTACTGTCGATAAGAATGATATCGAATGAACCGGTCGGGCAGTTCGCCATGAAAGCGATGCCATCCTCGATACGGACGTCTGCTCGCTCATCGAACCAGGCCGCCCCACCGATGCTCGGCAGGAATTCACGGGCAAGGCGCACGACATCGGCATCGATTTCGACCATGACGGCCTGGACGACCGAGCGGTGCGAAAGAACCCGGCGCAAAACGCCGCCATCCCCAGCACCAACAATCAGAACACGTTGAGGGTTCCCATGGGCGATCAGCGGAACGTGAGCTATCATTTCCTGATAGACGAACTCGTCCCGCTCCGTCACTTGGACCGCACCATCCAGCACGAGAACGCAACCATGCGACGGCGTTTCGAAAATCTCGATTTTCTGGAACTGGCTCTCGATCGCAACCAGTCGAGAGGATACGCGGAACCGCTGGCCCCACTCCGGATAAAGTGACTCGTCGAACCAATCGGTCATTCGACGGCCTCCAATCGGAAATGTGAAAGGTCCGACATCGCTTCACTTGGACCAAGCCAGCCGTTCAACCTCGTCCTGGCCCATCGAGCCGGGACGAGGAAGGACAGCGTTTGTTAGAACACGCGCCCGCGGCGCTGCTCATCCAAATCGATGCGCTCGGGCTGAAAAGCTGCGCGAAGCACAGGCACCGCATCGTGCGGATTACACGCTCCACACATAAAGATGTCGACGGCTGCGAACTCCCGCTCGGGCCACGTGTGGATCGAGATGTGGCTCTCCGCCAGCACAACCACTCCGGACACGCCACCATTCGGCGTGAAATGATGGAAATGGCTGTGCAGGATCGTCGCCCCGGCCTCGATCGCTGCCCGACGAAGGGCGGCGTCGATCAATGCCGGGTCGGCGAGGTTAGAAGCGCCCCACAGATCCACGAGAAGGTGAGTGCCGGCAAAACGTATGCCGTCCTTCTCGACGAAATAGTCCTTCTGTATCTCATCCTGCAGAGCACCTGCTCCAAAAGAGGAGAAATTTGCAATCGTCGTCTGGTTTTCGCTCGGAAGTTCCGAGACCATCCCCAGTTGAGCAAGTGCGTTCATCACGTACCCCCAAACCAGTAGACAGCCTGTTGGGCGGGATCGCCCCCTTGGGCCAAGAGGGGCGGACATAGTGCCTGGGGGGAGTGGTGGCAAGCGAAAGATTTGCACAGCTGAGGCCCGCCCGCGGCTTCAGCGAGCCGCCAGGCCTTGTAGCCGTCCCGGAAGTGCCCGCGCCAAGGCAACTTCCTGGGCTGCCCGAGGCAGATCTGCGCTCGATCCGACAGCGGGAGCTACGAGAACCCGAAGGACTTCGGACCGCGGCGGCTGCAATCGCTGCAGATCATGGGCCTGCATTCGCCCCAGCAAGCCGACATCGCCAGCTTGAACAGCTGCACTGGCTTGCCGAAGCAGCGCGTCCTGCTGGACATCACTGAGCGGCCCCTCGGCCGGAACCGTCTTGGCCACGAACGTACTGATCGCGGCCAGGCTTCCGGGCCAATCTTTGGCCTCTGCCAGGAGTGTCGCCCGGAGCTCGTCGGCGGCCGGGGTGCCAAGTGCCGCCAGGCGCGCGGCTGCTCCCGCCCTGTCGCCATTGGCCGCGCGGGCTCTGGCGTCCACCATCGCTCGCTGTTCGATCAGAGCGGCCGGTAGGTCAGGTGCATCGCTGGCAGCCAGGATGGTTGCCACACTGTTTCCGGCACCCTCATCCAAAGCCAACTCTGCGAGTCTCACACCGATACCGGCGCGAACCGGCCCTTTCGCTGCTGCCTGCATCATCGTCGTCAATAGCGGCCGTGCGCGCGCGGGTAGATCGAGGGCGGTCAGCTTTTCCGCCATGGTGGCAAGCAAGGCTTGTGCAGCCGCATCCGTGGGTAACGATCCGGCGAACTCACTAGCGAGCGCCACGAAATCGATCGGAGCAACCGCGCGTCCGCCGGGGTCCAACATAGACCGGAAGACGTTGCCGATTGCCTCCCGAGCACGGCTCTCCAGACCAGGGCGCGGCGGGTCCTCATTCAGCCGGGCGATGTCCCGAATGGCATCCAGAGCGGGTCGCCATGCCCCTGCCATCGTCCGCAATTCGGCCGCTCTGAAGCGCAGATCGCTTTCGCGCTGGTCTCCTCGCCAGGCGAAGGAAAGCCGATCCATCATATCTGCCGCCCTGGCTGCGTCGACTTGGCCAGCAGCCAGCTTCAACTCGGTTGCCCGGATCGCGGCTTTGACCTGGATGAGACGGTCTTTGTCCATGGTCAATGCATCATACGCTGCGAGGGCGCCCGCGGTGTCGCCAGCCCGCTCAAGCTGCCGCGCCCGCGCGTAGGAGATCAGAGGAGAAGCACCGAATGGGCGCAGCACATCGGCAAGAGCTTCGGGCCCGGCACCTTCGACCGCGGCCTCCGCGAGCTTTGGAAGAAGTCGGTTCCGGAGCTCGTCCGGGTAGGCGTTGAGGATAGGCAGCGCCGAAAGCGCGGAACCGCTCTCTGCGTTGGGGAGCCCGGCCACAATGTTGCGGACCTGGCGCCACGCTGCCATTTCGTCGGAACCCGACAGGCGTGGGTCGCCCAGCCCTTCCGCTTCCGTCAGTCGATCTGCAAGCACTGCTGCGATAGCGTTGAGACCAATGCAAAAAGGATCCTCGGCCGCCGCCGGGTCGTCCGCCATGATCGCGGCGAGAACTGCCTGAGCTTCGATACCGAGGCCTAGAGCCACCAATGTTTGTGCAACCGCCAGACGTGTCGGGGTGCGACCGCGAGGCGGCGCGGCGGCGGCGGCGGATTGTTGAGCATACAAGCGCTGCAATTGCTGAGGCGCCGCCAGTTTCGGGAAATCGAAATTGCGGGTAAAGGATGGGGCCGTTGGCAGGGCCAGTGGCTCGGGCGCCGTGGCCATCACTGTCTGCGGCCCCCGCAGAACAAACCCACTTGCCGTTGATGTCAGGTCAGTCCGGTCGGAATGCGGCTCCAGGGCCAGTCCGAGCCAACTCGGCAGGCGCGTGTAGTCGGGCGATCGTTGCTGGATTGGGCTACCAGGTCCACGACCGTCGCTATCGGTTACCGTGCCCACGAGGAGCATGCCACCGCCACGCGGGTCTGGGATCGCGACAACCCGGCCGGGGCTTCGCGCTGCAAATGCAATGCGCTGCGGTCCGGACATCGCTTCAATGGGACTAGGTGACGGTTCGTTGAGGCGGCTTTCGATCTGCCAGCCCTTCCGAACGCGTAGGACGCGCATCGAGGCGGATGCATGGACCGGGAATGAAATCACGGTCACCGCCTCACGCCGGTCGATCGTGGCGTCCGGTGCACGCAGGCCCGACCGCAGCGTATCGAGATCAATCTCGACCGCCTGGTCGAACACGATCATCGCCCGGTCGAGGGCGCGAAAAGCGGCCACGCCGACGCCCGGTTCGGCAGGGATGACGAGCGGCTCTGCGGGTCCCATGGGCGAAATTGGCACGGCGAGGTTCGGCGAAGCCGGCGCGTTCGGGGGTGGCGCTGCGCCGGGCTCCGGCAAAGGCGATTGAGCCGGCGCTGGACGTAGCGAAGCCGGCGCTGCCGGTATCGGCGCGGATTGTGTCGGCGCCGGTTGCGCTGGCGCCTGGTCCGCCGGGGCTGGCAGCGCTGTTTGCAGCGATTTGGCGACGGCGCCATCGGCAGACCAAGCGGGCACGCCAGGCCCGCGATGAACGAGGGGGATCGGAAGTGCGGAGGCCGTGGCCGGCTCCGAATCAGACGGCTCCAGAGGCGGCGGGGCCGGTGCACGGATGGTCGTCGGCGCAATCGGCGATGCGGGAGCCGCGCGGGCCGGTTGACGACCCGGGGAGGAGCGGACGGGATCAGCGACATCGACGATGACCCGGGCGCCCGCGGCCTTAACGCTGGCCGTCGCACCTGGCGCAAGCTGGATCGTCGCGGTGCCGTCGGCTGCCTGGATTCCAACCACGTTGCGTGGCCGGAGCGCTGGCGGCCTGATGTCAGGCGCTCCCGCAAATGTCAGCGTCAATCGTGAGCCGCTTTCCATCACCTCGAAACTGGTCGGCGTGCCGAAGTCGAATACGATCCGGCCGAATCCGGCATGGTCGCCGATTCTAGTCGCAACCGTTGTATCGGTTGCCGCCAGCGCCGGGTTCCACAGGCAGCCGGCGGCGAGCAGCGCGCCCGTCAGAGCCATCCTCATCCCCGGCCACCCCCGCCCGGGGTTGCGGAGCCGGGTGCGACAGCGGCCGGCTGAACCGCCTGCTGCGGGGTTATGCTGCGGCTGCGCATCTGGGCCAGTTGTTGGGTCGCCGATCGTGCGCGGTCCGGCAGCATGGCGGCCAAAACCAGTGCTGCTTTGGCTTCCTTCATTCGGTCCAGAACCTGCAGCAGGATCGGCATGTCCAGGTCATTGAGGATCGTGGCCGCGTCGCGCGGGCGCATCGCTTCGTACGTCTTGACCAACCCGCGCCAATTCGCCTCGTCATGCTCGCGACGGCCCGCCTCGAGTTGCTCCAGCCGCGCCTGCAGCGCCGTCAATTGGTCGACGCGATCCGACAGCCGCTTTTCCGCCGCCCCCAGCACGGCCTCGCGGGCGGCGAGGGCTTGCTCCCGAGCCTCGATGACGCTTCGGCGCGCGCGGAGATCGAGCAAGACGGCGCGCTCCGAATCGGGAATTGGATCAGGGACCGGAATGGCAGGGGTTTGGGCTGCGGCCGGTGCCGGCGCAGGGGGTGGGGATGCAGCCCGTCCTCCGTCGCCGCCATGTGAACCGCCGGCCGGGGCGCCGTGCGGCGGCGAAGCGGCTTGTGCCGTCGGCACCATCGCACGGCCAGCAGATCCCAGGGCAGCCGGCGCGCCGCCGACCTCGTGCAGCAACGTCATAACCTTTGCCGACAGCAGGACCGACATCAAACCGATCGTAATGGGAAGCGGCCGCAGTTTTTTCATCCATACTGTCAAAACCGTCATCGAGTGCCTCGCAATGCCTGCAGGAGTTGGCGCTCCGACTGGCTTCTCAGTTTCGGGGCCCCCTCGCCCGTGAGGACGGAAGCAGGCGCTTCGCCGCCCGCCCGATCATAGGTCCGGCCTGACCGGACCAGGCCCTCAAGCCTGTCAGCTAGGGCTTCGCCGCGGTCCGCTAAATAGGCCAGGTCGTCCCGGACCGTGGCCGCGGCCTCGATCTTGCGCCCGACTTGTTCCGCGGCCGCGTGCGCCAGCTGATGCAGCGTGCTCATGCCCTGTTCGGCATGCCGGGCCGAGGCGGTCACGCCCGTCACCGCCTCCCCCAAGGCGGCGCGGTCCCGCCTCAGGCCGGCCAGCGCGCGCTCGAGCCTGATGGCGTGAAGGAGGGTGAACGCCAGCATGCCCAGCAAGACGATCTCTAGCAACCAGTCGAGCCCGCTCATGGCGCAGCTCCTACCGGCCCAGTCGCGTCAGTTGTCGGAGCCTTGACTGCGGCCTTTGCCACCGCGTCCTCGATCCGGACGGCCAGGCGGTTCTTGCGGCGGCCGACTTTACAGTCGAAGAGCGGCACACCCCCGCATCGCATCTGGGCTGACGAGCTTGGCAGACAGGTCAGCACGATCCGGCTGCCGACCTCGAAAGCCATGACCTCCGACAAAGACATCGTTTGCTCGTCCAATACAATGTCCAGATCGACCTCGGTATCCCAGAGCTCCTCAGCCAAGTGGGTCTCCCAGATACTATCGCGGCCGAACCGCTCACCCATGAATTGTTGTAAAAGCAGCTCCCGCACCGGCTCGAGAGTCGCATATGGCAGCATCAATTCCACGCGCCCTCCCCGATCCTCCATGTCGATGCGCAGGCGCGCCAGCACGGCGGCATTCGAGAGGCGCGAGATCGTGGCGAAGCGCGGGTTGACCTCCAGCCGCTCGAACCGGAACGTGACCGGGCAGAGCGGCTCGAAACTTGCGGATAGGTCCTGTAGGATCAGGTGAATCATCCGCTCCACCAGGGTCCGCTCGATCGTCGTATAGGGGCGGCCCTCGATGCGCATCGCCGCCGTTCCTCGCCGGCCACCCAGCAGCACGTCCACGATCGAGTAGATCATGGCGCTGTCGATCACCATCAAGCCATAATTGTCCCATTCCTCTACCTTGAACACGGCCAACATGGCTGGGAGTGGAATGCTGTTCAGGTAATCTCCAAACCGGAGAGAGACGATATTGTCGATGCCGACCTCGACATTGTCGCTGGTGAAGTTGCGCAAGGAGGTCGACATGATCCGGATCAGCCGGTCAAACACGATCTCCAGCATCGGCAGCCGCTCGTAGGAGACCAGGCCGGAGTCGATGATGCGCCGCATGCCCGAGGCGTCCAGCGGGCCATCGGCCGTGTCAGCCATCAGGCTGTCGATCTCAGCCTGATTCAGCAGCCGGCCGTCTTCGGCTTCGGTGAGTGCGCCAAGGGCCGATCCGCTCATTGCACAAGCATTTCGGTGAAAAGGACGTTGACGATCTTCGCCGGCTGTCCAGCGATGTTGGATCGCGCGATCAGCTCTTCCCGGAGCCGGTACGTGCTGGCCGTGCCTCTCAGCTCCTCCGGCCGCATCTCCCGGAGATAGGTTTGGAACAGGTCCAAAATGCGGGGCAACGCCCCTTGCACGATCGCCTGGTCCTCCGGTTTGGAGAGTTCGAGCCGGGCCTTCAGCTTGATGAACGAGGCCCGGCGGGCACCGGTGTTCAGATTGGCCACGATGTCCGGCAGTTCAAAATAGACCGGGGCCGCCGCAGCCGCGTGCCCCGCCGGCTTCGCATCGTGCCCACCATGGGCCTCCCCGTGCCCCAGCATCTTTGGAACGATGCCGGAAAACCATCCACCCGCACCGACGGCCAACAGCAACACCGGCACGGCGATCATCATCAGCTTCTTCTTGCCCTTCTTCGCGGGCGCGGCGGCCGTTCCAGCAGCGTCGGTATGGTCGGTCAATCGAGATGCCCCTGTTCCCGTGACGCGACTATGCCCAGGACTAGTTAACGAAGCCTTTAGGCCGGATCAGACCAGGCAAAATTAGCCGGGTGGTCTAAAAGTGCCGGGGGACCATGGGCGGCAGACCCCTGTAAACGAACGATTTTGTTTCTGGCACGATGGTTGCTGCTTGGGTGCGGCTACAGCAGCCCGGAGCCACGGCCGACCATGGAAATGCCAACCTACATCGCCCTGTCCCGTCTTGTGTCGCAGCAACGCGCCATGGATGTGACGGCCACGAACCTCGCCAATGCGAGCACGCCGGGCTTCAAGGGCGAGCGACTGATCTTCAGTGACTGGCTCAGCCGCCAGGATGGCGTGGACGCTCCCCGGGGGGGCCGGGTGGTCGCGTTCACGCAGGATCGCGCTACCTATCGCGATCAGCAGGCCGGGCCATTGCAACAAACCGGCAACCCGTTCGACCTCGCCCTCGGGGGACCTGGTTACTTCACCGTCGACACGCCCCGGGGGCCGCGCCTCACGCGGGCGGGACGCTTCACACCGATGGCGGATGGCCGCATCGGCGATGCCGATGGCAACGCCCTGCTCGATGCCTCCGGCCAACCGTTGCGGCTGGCCGCCACCGACACACGGATCACGATCACGGCGGATGGCACCGTCAGCAGCGAGAACGGGCGCCTCGGCAAGATCGGGATCGTTCGCCCGAACGAGCCCAACCGGATGACGGCGGAGGGCGCCCGGCTGTTACGGGCGGACGGGCCCACCGTGCCGGTCACCAACCCGCAGATCGTGCAGGGCGCGATCGAGGACAGCAACGTGCAGCCTGTGCTGGAGATGACCCGCATGATGACGGAACTGCGTGAGTTCCAGTTCACCTCGCAATTCGTCCAGAGCGAGGCCGACCGCCAGCAATCTGCCATCGACAAGATCACTCAGCGCCGAAATTAAGGAAATCGTAATGCGATCACTGGATATTGCCGGCACGGGAATGCAGGCGCAGCAGACGAATGTCGAAGTCATCTCGAACAACATCGCCAACATGACGACCACGGGCTTCAAGCGCCGGCGGGCGGAGTTTCAGGATCTGATCTATCAGAACCTGCGCCGGGTCGGCTCCAATAGCTCCGATAACGGGACGGTCGTGCCCTCGGGCGCGCAGGTCGGGCTCGGCGTGAAGACCGCCGCGATCTACCGCATCAACGAGCAGGGCAACCTCCAGCAGACCAGTAACAGCCTCGATGTCGCGATCCGCGGCCGGGGCTTCTTTCAGGTGGCGCTGCCCTCCGGGGAGACGGCCTACACGCGGGACGGCACGTTTGGCCTGTCGGCGGAGGGTCAGATCGTGACGGCGGACGGCTTTTTGGTCGCCCCCGGCATCACGATCCCGGCGAACGCGAAGGACGTGACGATCAACGCCGGCGGGGAGGTGCAGGTGAAGATCGACGGCACCACGGCGCCGCAGACGGTCGGCACGTTGCAGATCGCGGTGTTCGCCAATGAGGCCGGGCTGGACGCGCAAGGGGACAACTTGCTGATCGCCAGCGCGGCGTCGGGCAATGCGGTGACGGGCGTGCCGGGATCCGCCGGCTTCGGCAGCGTGATGCAGGGCTTCGTGGAATCCTCAAACGTGAACGTGGTGACCGAGATCACCAACCTGATCACGGCTCAACGGGCTTACGAGATGAACAGCCGGGTTATCACGACATCCGACCAGATGCAATCCACCCTGACCAACCTCCGGTGACATCCATGAAAATCGCCATCACTCTTTTGGCCCTTGCTTGTGCAAGCCCGGCCGCCGCGATCGAGTTGCGGCCGTTCGTGACGCTCGCGGACTCCGTTATCCGTATGCAGGACCTTTTCGAGGGTGGTGGCGCCCGGGTGCTTGGGCCCGCCCCGGCCCCTGGCGGCCGCATCGTGGTGGAAGCAGCGCAGCTTTCCGCGATCGCCCGGCAATTCGCGGTGGATTGGCGCCCTGCTTCGCCTGCGGACCGGGTGGTTTTGGAACGGCCTGGCCGGCCTTTGACCCGCGAGGACGTGGCATCCCCGCTGCGGGCTGCCCTGATGGCCGCGGGAGCGCCCCGCGACTCCGACATCGACATGCCCCCGCCGACAGCGCCACTCATGCCGGCCCAGGCAGCTCTCCGTGTGGACGTGTCCCAGCTCGAGTTCGACGCCGGCACCGGGCGCTTCACCGCGCTGCTGGCCTTGTCGGCCGACGGCATGGCGCCGGCGCAGGTCCGTGTTTCGGGCCGCATCGTCGAGACCATGGAGGTTCCCGTGCCCCGGCGGCGTTTGATGCCCGGTGAGGTCGTCGCGGCGGGTGACCTCGAATGGGCAAGGCTCCGCGCCGGCCAGTTCCGGGGCGACCTGGTGCGCACGCCCGCGCAGGCCGTGGGGTTGGCGTTGCGGCACTCCGTGCAGCCGGGGCAGCCCATTCCAGTCAACGACCTCGGCCGCCCCGTAGTGATCGCCAAGGGCACGACGGTGCTGATGTCCATCGACAGCCCCGGCATCCAACTCACGGCCCAGGGGATCGCGATGGAGCCCGCCGGGCTGGGGGAGCGGGTGCAGGTGCTGAACCCTCTCTCCCGCGTGGTGGTGGAGGCAGAGGTGACCGGGCCCGGGCGGGCACGGGTGATGCCCGGTACGGCGCCGCTTATCGTTTCGAACCGCCAGATCGTGGCCCGATGATGCGCGTCCTGGTTTGCCTGCTGATGGGCGTGTCGCTGTCGGGATGCGGCACGCTGACCCGGCTCTCCGAAGTGGGGCGCCCGCCGGCGATGACCGCCAGCAGTGACCCGACGGCCGATCCTGCCTATCGCCCGATCAGCCTGCCGATGCCGAACGCCCAGATCGCCCCGGCAGAGGCCAACAGCCTGTGGCGGTCCGGCAGCCGCGCCTTTTTCAAAGATCAGCGGGCGGCGCAGGTCGGGGATATCGTGACCGTGCTGGTCAACATCACAGACAATGCCGATCTGAAGAACCAGTCCACCCAGGGCCGCACCGGCACGGAATCCATGGGGATTCCCAACCTGTTTGGCCTCGAGTCCGCCCTGCCCCGTCTGGCGCCCGGTGTTGCCGCGAACTCCCTTGTCTCCACGACCGGGACGGGCAATGCGACCGGCAGCGGCAGCATCAAGCGGAACGAGACCGTCACGCTTCGGCTGGCGGGGGTGATAACCCAGGCGCTGCCGAACGGCAACCTGGCCGTGGCCGCCCGGCAGGAGGTCCGGGTCAATAGCGAGCTGCGCGAATTGCAAGTCAGTGGCGTGATACGGCCGCAGGACATCGGCAGCGACAACACCGTCCGCCATGATAGGCTGGCGGAGGCACGCATCGCCTATGGTGGCCGCGGCCAGATCACGGACGTGCAGCGCCCCCGCTATGGCCAACAGCTGCTCGACATCCTGCTGCCATTCTGATCAGGACTCGTTCGCCTTTGCCAGCACCGGACGAAAAGCGTCCGTCGCCTTTTTCAGTTCGGATGCCGGGTCGGCCCCGCCGGCAATATTGGTCAGCGCCACCCCGATCGTGTCACGGAACTCGGTCACCGGCACGATCTCCGGCAGGCCGGAGCGTGCGATGCGGAGGCTCTCGATCGTCGTGTCGAACCAGTCCTGCGGGAAGGCGCTGGCCTTTACAATCTCCGCATCGCCATAGGCGCTGGTGCGGGGTGGGGTGCCGGCGCCTGTGCGCAGCCAGTTCGGGAACATGGTCTTGCTGGTCGCCCACTGCACATAGAGCCAGGCCGCCACCTTGTTCTTGCTGGCGCCCGCGACGCCGATGCCGTCGATGAAGGTGGCAGAGTGCTGTGCCTTCGGTCCCGCGGGGATCGGTGCGAAACCGACCTTGCCGACGATCTTCGATTTCGCGGGGTCCACCAGCGGGGCGGAGAAGCCGATCCCGTCCCACCACATGGCGGCGCGGCCCTGCCCGAAGGTGGTTTGGCACTCGTTCCAGTTGAACCCGACCGAGCCCGGCGGCGCGAAATCCCGCATCAGCTTCTGATACATGCCAGCGGCCTCGATCGCGGCCGGGCTGTCCGTCAGCAACGTCTTGCCATCGGCCGAGATCGTCTCCTGGTCCCAGCCCAGCAGGATGTTGTCATACAGGACCACGTTGGCGTTCTTCAGCCCGCGGCCCGTGAAGCCATAGATGCCCTTCGCCTTGTCCGTCAGCCGCTCGGCCGCCTGCATCATCTCGGCATAGGTTTTCGGCGCCTTCAGCCCGGCGGCGTCGAACATCTCGCGGTTGTAGAACAGGATGAACAGGTCCTGATTGAGCGGCATCACGTTGATGCGGCCATCGGCGCCGGTCGCGGCCCGGATGGTGGCGGGGCTGAAATCGCTCATGTCGAGCCCGGGCGCGGTCAACCCCGGGTTGGCGATCATCGGACGGAGGTCCTCCATCCAACGCCCCTTCTCGATCAAGCGCTTCTGCACGTGCATGGCGACGTTCACCACGTCGAAGCTGGGACGGCCCGAGGCCATCTCCATCGCGACCTTCGGGCGTTGCTGCTGCTCCGGCACCTGCTCGGCGCCGACCTTGATGCCGGTCAACTCCTCGAACTCGCGCTGGTGCGACTGCAACACGTCGCCACGCGGTGACTTCGCGAGGTTCACCTCGATCTTGGATCCCTTGGCCTGTTTCCAGTCGAACTGGCTCTGTGCATTGGCCCGCTCGACGATGGCGGGTGCGGCCAAGGCGGTGGCGATCAGCGTGCGACGACGGATCATGCGTGTCCTCCCTACGGCCGCTCCGGGCCATTGGCCTGGACAGTAACCGCAATGAAGGACGGTGCGAAAGAGGGCTTTAGTCGTCCCGGTGCACGCGCTCCATCCGCTCGTGCCGCTCCTGCGCCTCGATCGACATGGTGGCAATGGGCCGCGCCTCGAGCCGTTTCAGGCCGATCGGTTCGTCCGTCTCTTCGCAGATCCCGTATACCCCTGCGTCGATGCGGGCGAGCGCCTGGTCGATCTTCGAGATCAGCTTGCGCGCCCGGTCCCGCGTCCGCAGCTCGAGCGCCCGGTCCGTCTCGACGCTGGCACGGTCGGTGATGTCGGCCTCCAGGATGCCGCCCTCCGACAGGCTCGCCAGCGTGCCGTCCGCTTCCCGCAACAGGTCGGACCGCCACCGCAGCAGCTTCTGACGAAAATACTCGGCCTGTATCGGATTCATAAACTCTTCCGAATCCGAGGGCCGATAGTCCGGTGGCAATGTGATCATCATGGCCGTCGATCCCCTCGAGCACAACACTATGGCGTGACCGTGGCGGCCTTATAGACAGGCTGCGTCCCGTTCGCCAAGACCTAGCTGACAACTGTCAACCAACTGTTGCAAAAGACTTTGGCACCCTACGGACCGGGCCGCCCGCGAAGGGCGACGATCTTGGCCCGCAGCGCGATCGCCTCCACGATCTCCGTGAGGCCAGGGTCCGACGCCTTTGTGCGCCGGGCTAGGATATCGTCGAGGTCGCGGCTTGCGGCATCGCTCGAACCGGATCCAACCATTGCCCGCTGCCAGCTTGTCAGAGCCGAAAGAAGGTCTTCCCCGTGTTGGAGGGCTGCGGTGTCGGACGGGGCGGGACCGGCCGGGCCGGCTTCCGGACTCTCCTGCATGCACAGCAGCGCCGGCACGGAGGCGGCAGCCGGAGTCTCCGCAGCCGCATTTTCCTCAGCAACGTGGAAACCCGTACTGGCCCGACGGACACGCGCAGCCGCTTGGGGGACCCACCCGGGCGGCACGCCGGAAATGATCGTCATGGCTCGGCTCCCATTGTCGGGTTGTTAATCTTTCCCCGTCATCATGCGCAGCAGAACCTTAACGATACGCAAAGGACCGTGCCGCGTGATCAGATTTCTGTTGGTGCTGACGATGAGCCTTCTGGCCGTCCCACCCCTCGGGGCGATGGCGCAGGTGCGCATCAAGGACATCGCCGATATCGAGGGTGTCAGGGACAACCAGCTCGTCGGCTATGGCCTGGTTGTTGGATTGAATGGCACCGGTGACCGGCTCGACAGCGCCGTGTTCACCCGCCAATCGCTGATCGGCATGCTGGAGCGGCTGGGCGTCAATACGCGGGACCAGGAAAGCAAGCTTCAAACCAAGAACGTCGCGGCCGTGATGGTAACGGCCAACCTCCCCGCCTTCGCCCGCAGCGGCAGCCGGATCGACGTCGCGGTGTCGGCTTTGGGTGACGCCAAGGATCTCACGGGTGGCACCTTGCTGGTCACCCCGCTCCTGGGCGCAGATGGCGAAGTTTACGGCGTGGCCCAGGGCGCGTTGGCGACGGGAGCGATCTCCGCCCGTGGCGCCGCCGGGTCGATCACGCGGAACGTGCCGACCTCGGCCCGGATCGCCAACGGCGCCACCGTGGAGCGGGAGGTCGCGTTTCAACTGGGCAGCAAGCCCAATCTGCGGCTGGGATTACGCAACCCCGATCTCACCACGGCGCGACGCATCGCAGACGTCATCAATCGCGCGCTAGGCGGCGCCTCCGCCCGCGCCACGGACCCGCGCACGGTATCGATCGCGCTGACGGGGCGGGACGCGATCGACGTATTGGGCCGGATCGAGGACCTTCGCGTGGAACCCGACAGCCCCGCGACCGTCGTGATCGACGAGGCGAGCGGCACCATCGTCATGGGCGCCAATGTCCGGATCAGCACGGTCGCGATCGCGCAAGGCAACCTCACGATCCGCGTGTCCGAACAGCCCCAGGTGAGCCAGCCCGAGCCGCTATCGGGCGGCAGCACCGTCGTGACCCCGCGCACGTCGATCCAGGTCGATGACCAGGCCGACCGGCGGCTCGGTATCTTGCGGGGGAACGTGACGTTGCGTGATCTCGTGGCCAGCCTGAACGCCTTGGGCGTCGGGCCCCGCGACATGATCAGCATCTTGCAGTCGATCAAGGCCGCCGGTGCCCTCCAGGCCGATCTGCAGGTTCGATAGGAGATGGCAATGACACCGCCCGTAAGCCCCGCCACCAGCCTTCCGCCCGACAAGGTGCAGAAGATCGCGAAGGCAGCGCAGGAATTCGAAGCGATGGCGCTCGGCCAGATGCTGGCGCCCATCTTCAACACCGTCGAAAGCAGCAAGGGCCCGTTCGGCGGCGGCGCCGGGGAGGAGGCTTGGAAGCCCATGATGGTCACCGAACTGGCGAAGCATCTAGCCCGGCATGGCGGTCTCGGCCTGGCCCGTCCCATCATGCAGCAGATGATCCGCATGCAGGAGGCGGCCCAATCGCCAGACGCGACCGCGCCCGCCACTCCGGCACGGGGACGCCGTCCATGAGCAATGCCGCCCACGCGGCCATCGCCCGCCTCGGCGCCATCCTGGACGCGGAAAACGAGGCGCTGCAGCTGCCGGATGTGTCCCGCGTCGCCGCCCTGGTGCCCAGTAAGGTCGCGGCAGCCCAGAACCTCGCAACGGCTCTCGAGGGGGCCGGCCGCTCAGCCGATCTATGCTCGGCTGGAATCAAGCTGCGCCAGCAGATCGAGGAGAACACCCGCCTGCTCGAGCGCGCGCTGGCGGTTCAGGGCCGTGTCGTCGAGCTGGTCGCCCGGGCGGCCCGCAGCACCGCGCGCCCGGCCGGCCGATACGGCGCCGCGGGACGCGAGACAATCGAGGCTGGCGCTCTCGCCTTCATCACGCGGGCGTGACGGCTTTGAGCCCCCGTGTTAACCGGAGCCGATGCGGTTCCACTTCGTCCTTCCCCCGCCAGAGCAGACCGCTGGCGGCATTGGCCTAGCCTACGCGACCGGAATGGTGGCGGGGCTGCGGGCGCTGGGCCACGAAGCCGGCATCGCCCATTCGGGAGATGGCCCGCCGCCGCAAGGCGCCATCCTCGTCGTGGATGGCCTGTCGCTGCCCGGGTCCCCTGCCCTCGCCACGCCCACCAACGTTGCGCTCATGCACCATGTGGCCGCCCGCCCCGCCGCCGATCGTTCGGATCGTCAGGATATCCAGGCATTGCTTGGAACGATGCTGCCCCAGATGCGCCGTGTCGTGTGCACCAGCCCGGCGGTTGCGGACGGTTTGATCGGCGCCGGGCTCGCGCCGGCCGCCATCACCTCCGTGATCGAGCCCGGCGCCGACGACCTGCCGCAGCACATGCCCACAGCCGCGCCACCCAGCATCCTCGTCCCCGGCGTGCTCACGCGCCGCAAGGGGCAGGGAGATCTGCTGCGGGCATTGGCCAGGCTTGTGGACCTCGACTGGACGGTGACTATCGCCGGAGCAACAGCGCGTGACCCCGCCTATGCCGCAGAGCTCCTGGCCTCGATTCCGGAGCTTGGCCTGCAGGACCGCGCCGAGATCGTGGCGAACCCGGATGAGGCACGCTGGGCGGACCTGTGGAGTGAGGCCAGCCTGTTTGCCACCGCCTCGCGGTGGGAGGGATACCCTTCCGCGTTGATGTCGGCGTTGCGTCGCGGCATCCCCGTCGTCTCCACCGCTTTCGACGGCGTCGCGTCCCGCCTGCCACCAGATGCTGGCCTGGTCTGCCCCCTCGATGATGGGCCGACGCTCTCGAAGGTGCTGCGGCGCGTGCTGTTCTCACCGGCGCTGCGGAGTGACTTCGCGACCGGCGCCTGGCGGGCCGGGCAATCGCAGCCGGACTGGACCACCCAAGCCCGGCTTCTCGCCGCCTCTGTGGAGAATTGACCATGACCCGCTCAAAACCGGTCCTCGGCTGCATCGCCGACGACTTCACCGGCGCCACGGATCTCGCCGCCATGCTGGTGCGGCAAGGGATGAGCGCCGTGCAGGTCATCGGCGTCCCGGGCGCCGGCGAACCGGTGCCGGAGGCCGATGCCATCATCGTCGCGCTGAAATCCCGTACCATTCCGGCGCAAGACGCGGTGCGCCAGAGCCTTGCGGCGCTGGAGTGGCTGCGACAGGCCGGCTGCCGGCAGTTCTTCTTCAAGTATTGCTCCACTTTCGACAGCACGGAGGCCGGCAATATCGGTCCGGTGGCGGATGCGTTGGTGGCGGCCCTCGGCTGCGGGTTCGCCATCGCCTGCCCGGCGTTTCCGGCCAATAACCGCACCGTCTATCAAGGGCACCTGTTCGTCGGCGGCACGCTGCTGAACGAAAGCGGCATGCAGGACCATCCGTTGACCCCGATGCGGGACGCGAACCTGGTGCGTGTCCTGTCCCGGCAGACGGACGGCACGGTCGGCCTTGTGCCCTATGTGACCGTGCTGCGTGGCGCCGCCACCGTGCGGTCCGCCCTCACCATGCTGAAGGAGCAAGGGCGGCGCTACGGCATCGTGGACGCCGTGACCGACGCCGACCTGCACTCGATCGGAGAAGCGGTGGACGGCCAGGCGCTCGTCACCGGCGGCTCCGGCGTCGCGATGGGATTGCCGGAGAATTTCCGGCGCCTGGGCCTGCTGAGCGGGGGCGATGCGGCCAGCCTGCCGGATGTGCCGGGGCATGCGGCGGTGGTGGCGGGATCGTGTTCCCGCGCCACGCTGTTCCAGATCGGCGCCGCCCGCGACCGGGTGCCGACCCTGGAGCTGGACGCGCTGACCGCTACGGACGCGCAATCGATGGTCGACCAGGCGCTCGCATGGGCGGCCGGCAAGCTCGGGCCGGTGCCGGTCGTGATCGCGGCATCGGCTCCACCGGACAAGGTGGCGGCGTTGCAGGCCCGGTTGGGGCGGGAGGCCGCCGGCGCGCTGGTGGAAACCGCGATGGCCGGCATTGCGGCGGGGCTGGTGGCAGCCGGCGTGCGTCGCCTTGTCGTGGCCGGCGGCGAGACCAGCGGCGCCGTCGTGGAGCGGCTGGGCGTGCGTCGGCTGCGCATCGGGCCGGAGATCGATACCGGCGTGCCGTGGACCTATGCGGAAGGCGCCGGGCCGCCTTTGCTGCTGGCCCTGAAATCCGGCAATTTCGGCGGGCGCGACTTTTTCCTCCAGGCCTTCGAACGCACTCCCGACACGATGGCGCCGCTATGACGACCGAGGCGGAACTGCGGGACCAACTGGTCACGCTGTCGGCCAGCTTGTTCGAGCGTGGCTTCTCGGTCGGCAGTGCCGGAAACATCAGCGTGCGCCTGCCTGACGGCTACCTGATGACGCCCACCAATTCCTGTCTCGGCCGGCTTGACCCGGCGCGCATCGCCAAGCTGGACCAGACCTTCGCCCCGATCTCGGGCGACAAGCCGTCCAAGGAGGTCTTCCTGCACCGCGCATTCTATCAAGCGCGCGCGGAGGCCGGGGCGGTGGTGCATCTGCATTCGACGATGGCGACCGCAGTGGCCTGCCTGGCGGATGTCGATCCGGACTGCCCGATACCGCCGCTGACGCCGTATTTCGTGATGCGCGTGGGCCGGATATTGCCGATCGTGCCCTATTACCGGCCGGGTGATGCGGGCATGGAGCCGGCAGTCGCCAAGGCCGCCGCCCGGTCCCGCGCCATCCTCCTGGCTAATCATGGCCCCGTGGTGAGCGCCGGGACGCTGACCGATGCGGTCTATGCCGCCGAGGAACTGGAGGAGGCAGCCAAGCTGTTCATTCTTCTCAGAAGCGCCCCCACCCGCGCGCTGACCGGCGCGCAGGTGGAAGACCTTCTGTCGACTTTCGGCTAACTAAACCGGCAATCGTTAGTTCACGGTGCCGCTGGACGGCGCCGTTGGCTTTCGCGTCTTCTTGGTCGCCGAGCTCGACGCTGCGAGCACCTTGGCGGCGTCGCTGCGCGCCTTCGGGCTTTTCGCCGTCTTCATCTCATGCGCCGCTTCGCTCTTGGTTGCGGGCGCCGGAGCCTTGGCGGCGGCCTTCTTCGGCGCTGCCTTGGTTGCGGGCTTCGCCGCGGCCTTCGCCGGAGCGGCCTTTGCCGAAGCAGCCTTGGCCGGGGCAGCTTTCTTGGCCGCGGGCTTTGCGGGGGCTGCCTTGGCGGCCGGTTTCGCCGCCGCCTTGGGAGCGGGCTTGGCCGCGGCCTTGGCGGCAGGCTTGGCGGCAGACTTCGCTGGCGCCTTGGCCGCCGCGGGCTTCGCCGCAGCCTTCGGAGCAGCAGCCTTGGGAGCAGCGGCCTTGGGCGCTGCCTTCGGGGCGGCTGCCTTCTTCACCGGCGCCTTCGCCGCGGGCTTCGCAGCCCCATTCGCCGGCGCGGACTTGGCCGGCGCACGAACGGCCATCGCCTGCGCCCGCTTACGGTCGGTCGAGCTGTCGTCACTCATCCTGGGATCCTCCAATGGCGGGTTGCCTGTACATTGATCGGCACGCGAACAGAGGAGGCTGGGTCAGACAATTTGCCGTCACGAGCCGATCCCCTCCGGGACCCGGCATCGCACGGCCCGCTACCGCGCGAATCGCTGCCTTGTCCCCTATCTCCGCTGTCACGCGGCGGAGGCTAGGCTGTCAACTGAATACTGCAAAATCGTCAACAAATCGCCCAAGTAAAGTTTCATCAGCGTTCGGCTAGTGGCACGAACGTCAGGTTCTCCGGCCCGGTGTATTGCGCGGCGGGGCGGATAATCTTGTTGTCGATGCGTTGCTCGATCACGTGCGCGGCCCAACCGCTGGTGCGGGAGATCACGAACACGGGCGTGAACATCGCCGTGGGAATGCCCATCTGGCTATAGGAAACGGCGCTGAACCAATCGAGGTTCGCGAACATCCGCTTCGTCTCCATCATCACGGCTTCGATGCGGTCCGCGATTAGAAACCCGGTCATGTCGCCGGCCGCTTCCGATAGCGTGCGCGCCACTTCCTTGATCACCACGTTGCGGGGATCGGACACGGTATAGACCGGGTGCCCGAACCCGATCACGACCTCCTTCGCGGCCACCCGCGCGCGGATATCGGCCTCGGCCTGGTCGGCATCCGTGTAGCGTTGCTGGATCTCGAGAGCCACTTCGTTGGCGCCGCCATGCTTGGGTCCCCGCAGCGCGCCGATGCCCGCCGTGATCGCCGAATGCATGTCGGACCCGGTGCCGGCCACCACGCGCGCGGCGAACGTGCTCGCGTTGAACTCGTGCTCCGCATACAGGATCAACGAAGTGTGCATCGCCCGCTCCCACTCAGGGGATGCCGGGCGGCCGTGCAGCAGACGCAGGAAATGCGCGCCGATGCTGTCGTCATCGGTCTCGACCTCGATGCGGCGGCCGTTCTGCGCGTAGTGGTGCCAATACAGCAGCATGGAGCCGAGGCTTGCCATCAGCCGGTCCGCGATTGCCCGGGCGCCCGGCGCGGCATGATCCTCCCGCTCCGGCATGGCGCAGCCCAGCGCGCTCACGGCGGTCCGCATCACGTCCATCGGATGCGTGGCCGCCGGCAGCGCCTCCAGCACCGTGCGGACGGCGTGCGGAATGCCGCGCATCGCGCGCAGCCTCGTCTTGTAGGCGCGCAGCTCGGCCCGGTTCGGCAGCCAGCCATGCACCAGCAGATGCGCGATCTCCTCGAACTCGCTGGTGGTCGCGACATCCAGGATGTCGTAGCCGCGATAATGCAGATCGTTGCCGGTGCGGCCCACGGTGCAGAGCGCCGTGTTGCCGGCCGTGACCCCGGACAGGGCCACCGATTTTTTCACCTTGGGTGCTGTCTCGGACATGCGTCGCTCCTTGGACTGGAAGGAAGGCGAGGGCGTTGCCCTCGACCCATTGGGGCCGGGGCCCCAAACCCCACTTAGAATATGCCGGGCTTGCCCTTGTTCACGCTGCCCTCGGGCATCGCAACGTGAAGACGGTGCAGATCGCCTGCCTTCAGCATCGGTAATGCCTCGCATGCTGCCAGGAACCGGTCGGCCTCGGCGCCCGTGATCAGCCCCTCCGTCATGGTGCGGAATTTGTTCACGTAGTCCGGCCGCTTCCAGGGCGTGGCGCCCAGCGGGTGCGCGTTGGCAACCGCCATCTCGTCCGCGATCTCCGTCCCGTCCTGCATCCGGATCACGATGCGGCCGCCGAAGGCCAGCTGATTGTGGTCCTTCGCATGATATCGCTCGGTCCAGCGCGGGTCCTCCAAGGTGCGGATCTTGTGCCAGAGCCGCACCGTGTCCGCCCGCTGCGCCCGCGCCGGGTCGTAGCTGCGGACGTGGTGCCAGGCGCCGTCCTGCAGCGCGACCGCCACGATGTACATGATCGAGTGGTCCAGCGTCTCCCGGCTGGCATGCGGGTCCATTTTCTGCGGGTCCTGCGCGCCGGTGCCGATCACGTAATGGGTGTGATGGCTGGTCTCGATCAGCACCTCGGCGACCTGGTCCCAATCCTTGACCTTGTTGCCCATGCCGAAGGCGAGGTCGATCAGCGCCTGGCTCTGATACTCGGCCGAATGCTGCTTGGTGTAGCTGTCCATGATCGCCCGCTTGCCCTCGCCGGTGCCCGGCAGCGGCACCTGGTAGTGCGCCTTCGGCCCGTCCAGCATCCAGGCGATCACGCTGTCCTCGCCTTCATAGATCGGGCTCGGCGCCCCCTCCCCGCGCATCACGCGGTCCACGGCCTCGATCGCCAATTTGCCCGCATGGGCGGGGGCGTAGGCCTTCCAGGAGCTGATCTCCCCCTTCCGGCTCTGGCGGGTCGTGAAGCTCACATGCACCGCCTGCTGCACGGCCTGGTAGATGGTCGCGGTGTCGAGGCCCAGCAGCGTGCCGATGCCGGCCGCCTGCGCCGGGCAGAGATGGGCGATGTGGTCGATCTTGTGCTCATGCAGGCAGATCGCGCGGACCAGGTCGATATGGATCTCGTACCCGGTCGCGAGGCCACGCAGCAGCTCGGCGCCGGATTTACCCATCGTTTGCGCGACGGCCAGGATCGGGGGGATGTTGTCGCCGGGATGGCTGTAATCGGCGGCGAGGAACGTGTCGTGCATGTCCAGCTCGCGCACCGCGGTGCCGTTGGCCCAAGCCGCCCATTCGGGGCTCACGCGCACGCCGTCGGGCATGCCGAACACCGTGGCGCCGCCCTCCCGCCTATGGCCCAGCGCCATGTCCCGGGCACTCATGCAGGGATGCCGGTTCACGCTGGCGATCGCGACGGCCGCGTTGTCGATCACGCGGTTCACGATCATCTCGGCGGTTTCGGCCGGCACCGGGACCGGGTCCGTCGCGACGGCGGCGATCTTCCACGCGAGCTGATCTTCTCGGGCCAGGCTGTCCTTGGACGGATGAACGCGGACATCGTGCACTTGCATGGCATTTCCTCTGGTTTGTCGGGTGGTTTGTCGGGGGTCATAATGTTGCAGCGCGGCAGCGGCAAGCGATGCCCGGTTGATCGAAGGCCTGTTCGGCATCATTTGCCTTTGGCACCTCGGCCCGAAGCGGTAGGGTGCGACCCCGTTCCGATCGAAGGCCCCTCCTTGCCCGATAGCACACCGCCCCTCCGTTGGCCGCCCGAACGCAGTCCTGCGGCCCCCGCCTGGCCGGCGCCGCCGTTGCTGACGGCGATGGGGCGTGGGCTGCGCGGCCTGTGCCCGGCATGCGGCGTGGGTCACGCCTTCCGCGGCTACTTGCGCGTGGTCGAGAACTGCCCGCACTGCGCCGCGCCGCTGGGCTCGCTGCGGGCCGATGACGCGCCGCCCTATTTCACGATCTTCATCGTGGGCCACCTGTTGGTGCCGCTGCTGTATGGGGTGGAGGTGCAGTTCCGGCCCGAGCTGTGGGTTCTGGCCGCGATCTTCCTGCCGGCAAGCCTGGTCATGACGCTCGCGTTGCTACGGCCCGTGAAGGGCGCCACGCTCGGATTGATGCTCCGGCTCGGCCTGGCCAAAGCGCCGGAGGAATGATCACCGCCGTGAAGGGGCTCGCCCGCGTCGTGCTGGCGGGGGAGGCATTGACCCGGCTGCATCCCGTGCTGGAAGCAGATCGCGCGGCAGCCGTGGCGGACCTCGAGGCCGAGAACCATTTTGCATTATGCGATACCGCGACCAAGAAGGCGGTGCCGGGGCCCTATGTGCTGCATCTCTCCGTGCAGGAAGGCCGGCTGGTGTTCGACGTGCGGGATCTGCAAGACGCGCCGCTGACCGCGCTGGGCCTGGCCCTGGGCCCGTTCCGTGGCCTGATCAAGGATTACGAGTTGCTGGTCGACAGCCACATGCTCGCCGTCGAGGAAGGGCGGGAGCAGCGCATCCAGGCCATCGACATGGGCCGCCGTGGCTTGCACAACGAAGGCGCGACGCTGTTACAGGAGCGTCTGCGCGGCAAGGCAGACATCGACCACGAGACTGCGCGGCGCCTGTTCACCCTGGTGTGCGTGCTCCACCAACGTATCTAGGACCATCATGAAGATCGACGGCACCCCCTTCCGGACCATCTGGGTGGATCACGATGGCTGGTCCATCCGCGTCATCGATCAGACCCGGCTGCCCTGGGCGTTCGACATCCTGCGCCTCACCACCCTGGCGCAGGCCGCGCATGCGATCCGCAGCATGCAGGTCCGTGGCGCGCCCCTGATCGGCGCCGCCGCCGCGTATGGCCTGGCGTTGGCCTTGCGCGCCGATGCGGGCACGGACGCCATGGAGCGGGCCGCCGCCACCCTGGTGGCCACCCGGCCCACCGCCATCAACCTGCGCTGGGCCATCGACCGCATGCTGACCCGGTTGCGGAACACCGCCATGCCCGACCGCGCCGCCGCCGCCTACGCCGAGGCCTTCGCCATCGCGGAGGAGGACGTGGCCCAGAACGCCGCCATCGGGCGCCATGGCCAGACACTCATTGCCGAGCGGGCGCGGCCGGGAACCACGGTCAACGTGCTGACCCATTGCAACGCCGGTTGGCTCGCGACAGTGGATTGGGGCACGGCGCTGTCTCCGATCTATCATGCGCACGACGCCGGGGTGCCGGTGCATGTCTGGGTGGACGAGACGCGTCCGCGCAACCAGGGCGCCGCCCTTACCGCCTGGGAGCTTGGCAAGCACGGCGTCCCGCACACCGTCATTGCCGACAATGCCGGCGGGCATCTGATGCAGCACGGGCGCGTGGATCTCGCGATCGTCGGCACCGACCGCGTGACCCGGGAAGGTGACGTTGCCAACAAGATCGGCACCTACCTCAAGGCCCTGGCCGCACACGACAACCGGATCCCGTTTTGGGTCGCGTGCCCGTCCAGCACGATTGACTGGACCGTGGGCAACGGTGTCCAGGAGATCGAGATCGAGGAGCGGGACCAGGCCGAAGTCACGACCATGACCGGCCGCGCGCTGGACGGCACTATCGCCACGATCCGGGTGACGCCCACCAGCAGCCCGGCAGCGAACCCGGCCTTCGACGTGACCCCCGCCCGTCTCGTGACCGGCTTGATCACCGAGCGCGGCCTATGCGACGCAAGTGCGACGGGCCTGGCCGGATTGTTTCCGGAGCGCGCGTGATCCGGGCTTTCCTGCCGCTGCTGCTGCTCGCTGCCTGCGCCCCGTCCAAGCCCACGGTGCCTGCCGTTGGGATTGCGCCGGTCGTGGCGCCAGACCTTCATGTGCCGGATTACGCCAAGCGCCCATTCGAGCCATTCTCCCGCCGCAACGCCGTCGCGATCGCGCTTCGGGAGTGGCGGGCGTTCGGAAGCGTGGTGAATGACGATCCGCCGGGCCCGACCGGTCCGCCGGCCCTTCGCCTCGACCATGAGCCCGGCCTATGGCAGCGAGTGGGCGATTACTGGTGGTTCGGGCAGGACGCCAATACGCGCGAAAGCGGCTGGACCAGCCGATATGACGAGTTCGGCACCCCATACCAGAAAGATGCCCCGGCCTGGTCTGCCGCGTTCATCTCCTACGTGATGCGGGCGGCCGGTGCCGGGGAGCGCTTCACCTATTCGCCCCTGCACGCCGACTACATCAACGCGGCCAAACAGGAGATCGGCGCCCTGCGTGCTGAACGCCCTGACGGGTATGCTCCGGCGCCGGGCGACTTGATCTGCACGGGGCGGGGCGCCGCCCGGTCCATGCGGTTCGACGACCTGCCAGCCGGCCGGTTTCTGAGCCATTGCGACATCGTCACCGAGGCCCGGCCTGGCCAGCTTACGGTGGTCGGCGGCAACGTCGATGCAGGCGTGACCCTGAAACACGTGCCCACGACCATGGACGGCAAGCTGGCGACTCCAGGGCAACCGCCGCTTGACGGACGGTATGCCTGGTTCGTGGTCGTGCGCGTGGGTTACGAAGATGGCGCCGGGAACTATTCAGCTCCGTAGCAAGGGGGTGTCCAGCAGCTTCTCGATCCGGATCGGCAGCTCGCGGATCCGAACGCCGGTGGCGTGGAATACCGCATTCGCCACGGCCGCGTTGAGCCCTACATTGCCCAATTCGCCCAACCCCTTGATCCCGAGGTCATTCACCTTCTGATCGTGCTCCGGCAACAGGATGGTCTGGATGTCCTTGATGTCGGCGTTCACGGGCATCAGATATTCGGCCAGGTCGGGATTGGTGTAGCGGCCGTCGCGGAGATCGATCTCGGTCGCCTCATGCAGGGCGGCCGAAATGCCCCAGATCTGCCCACCCATCAGCTGGCTTTTGGCGGCCTTCGGGTTGACGATACGCCCCGCCGCGAACGCACCGACCGCGCGTGGCGCCCGGATCTCGCGCGTGCGGCGATTGATCCTGATCTCGACAAATTGTGCGCCGAATGCGAACTGCAGCCGATCTTTCAGCTTCGCGCCGCCAGCAAGGGCCGGCAGGCCCTTATACAGGGCCTTCATGCCCTCGGGCGGGGCGCCGTGCGGGATATTCTCGGCATAGGCCTCGATCGCGCCGTTGCTGGCCCGGCCGATCGCCTGGTCGAGCGGCTCGGACTGCCCACCTGGCCCGCGCAATTCCCCTTGGGCAAGGGTCAGTGTTGTGGGATCGAGCCCCTTGAACGGACCGTCGGCGACCACCGCCGCCCGGGCCATGCGGGCCAGGATGTCGGCGCACGCCATGTCGACCACGGTGCAGATGCTCGCCGTCGAATTGGAGCCGCCCGCCACGGGCGCCGGCGGCAGATCGCTATCTCCAAGCTCGACCTGTATCCTCTCGATCGGCACGCCCAACCGGCTCACCGCGGTCAGCGCCACCGCGGTGTAGATCCCGACGCCGATCTCGTGCGCCGCGGTCTGAACGCGAACCGTGCCTTGCGGCGTGAGCGTCACCCGCGCCGCGGCTGGCGCCATGTTGGTGGGATACAGTGATGTGGCGCAGCCCCAGCCCACCAGCCAATCCCCCTCCCGCATGGAGCCGGGCCGCTTATCCCGCTTGCTCCATCCGAACGCCGCCGCCGCCGCGTCGAAGCAGGGCATCAAGGTGCGCGACGTGTATGGAAGCCCCTTGATCGGCTCCCGATCCGTCTCGTTGACCCGGCGCAGCTCGACAGGGTCCATATCGAGCGCGACGGCCAGCTCGTCCATCGCGGATTCCAGCGCGAAGAAATACGGCACCTCCGGCGGAGAGCGCATGAAGCCCGGCGTGTTCCGGTCGGCATGCAGGATCGTCACGCTGCTATCCACATTGGGGCACGCATAGAGGCGGGTGGACGCGTCGGTGCCGCCGACCTTGTAGTCATCCGGGCGGGAACTGACCTCCCACCCGTCATGAATGAGTGCCTGCAGCTTGCCGTCACGACTGGCCCCAAGGCGCACCCGATGCTGCGTTTCCGCGCGATAGGTGACGGTCGTGAAGCCCTGCATCCGGGTGATCTCGAGCCGCACCGGACGGCGAAGACGCTGCGCCGCCATGGCTACCAATGCCGTGTGCTGGCTGAGGGACCCGCGGGACCCGAACGCGCCACCGATGAACGGAGAGATCACGTGCACGTCGGCCGGGTCGATCTTCAGTTGCTGCGCCAGGCCATTCTTCAGGCCGTGGACGTTCTGCGTGGACTCCCATACCGTCAACTTATTGTCGCGCCAGGCGCAGGTGGAGTGGAAGAGCTCGATCGGATTGTGGTGTTGGGTCGGCGTGGCATATCGCTGATCGACCCGCACCGCCGCCACGGCCAAAGCTGCCTCCGCGTCGCCCACGCGCGGAGTCGGCTGGCCCTGCTTCTCATCCGCCTTCGCGACCTCCTCCGCGGTCGTCGTCGTCAGGCCCTCGCTACCGAAGGTCGCGGAGGCGTGCTCCTCGGCAAAAGTGAACCTCATCGCATGAGCGGCTTCCCGCGCGGCTTCGAACGTTTCAGCTACCACGACGGCAATGATTTGGCCGTGGTAATGCACGTGGTCGGAGCCCAGTGGCGCCATGGTCGTGCCGCTATAGCCCTTCTGTTCGAACAGCTTACCCGCTTCGATCCGGTCGCCGACGTTCTGATGAGTGAGGATGTCCAGAACGCCTGGAATGGCCCGGGCCTGGCTCTCGTCGATGGCCGTGATCCGGCCCTTGCCGATCGGGGCGGTCGCCAGAAAAGCATGCGCCAGACCGCCGCCGCCGCCGTTGGAGTCTGAGCCGAACTGGGCCTGTCCGGTAACTTTGGCTCGGCCATCGATTCTGGAGGTTGGTGCACCGATGCCGGCGCCGGCTTTCAGGTCAGGCATATGGGTGTCGGGCATCTCAGGCCTCCATCGCGGCGGCCTGCATCAAGGCGCGCACGATCGTGCGGCGGCCCAGATCGACCATGAATGCATTGTCCTTACGCGGCCGGGCGCCCTCGAAAGCGAGGGCGGCCGCGTCGTTGGCGGTGGTTTCGTCGAGGCGTTTGTTCTTGAGCGCGGCCTCCACCGCGTGGGGCCGCCACGGCTTGTAAGACACCGCGCCCAATCCGATCCGTGCTTCCCGCACCACGCCATCCTCCAAGGCGAGCGCGACTGCGGCCGTTGCCACGCCATAGGCATAGCTGTCACGGTCGCGAACCTTCACGTAGGTCGAGCGCCGCGTCCAAGGGCCAGCCGGCACGATGAAACCAGTGATGATCTCGTCAGCCGCCAGTTGGGTCTCGATATGGGGTTCATCTGAGCCGGTGTGCAGCGCCTCGAACGCGAGGCTGCGCGCGCCTCGGCGGCCCTGAATGGCGACACTTGCGCCGAGTGCCACCAGGGCCTGTGCGAAATCTCCGCCATAGGCCGCGATGCAAGAATCCGACACGCCCAGCACGGCGTGCTTCCGATGCACGCCTTCCAGTGCCGCGCAGCCGCTGCCGGGTGCGCGCTTGTTGCAGCGCGATTCGCCTGCATCACGGAAGTATTCGCATCGGGTCCGCTGCAGTACGTTGCCGCCCAATGTCGCCATATTACGAAGCTGCGCACTCGCGGCCAGGGCTAGCGTTTCCGCGACGACGGGGTAATCGCGCCGCACCCCCTCATGCGCGGCCGCTTGGCTCATCCGGACCAGGGCACCCAAATGAAGCCCGTCCGGCCGCAACTCGATCGCGGAATGAGCCCGGGCGAGATCATTGATGTCGATCAGCGTTTCCGGACGCATGACGTTGAGCTTCATCAAATCGAGCATCTGTGTGCCGCCCGCGATGAATTGGCTCGGGGCGCCAACAGGCGGCCGGCTGCCAGGCTCCACGAAGGCAGCCGCCTGCGGTGCATCCGATGCGCGGCGATAGGTAAAGGGCTGCATCAGACCGGCTCCATTTGGGCTTTGGCCTGGTTTATCGCGGCCACGATGTGAAGATAGGCGGCGCAGCGGCATAGGTTTCCGCTCATGCTTTCCCGGATGCTCGCGTCGTCGGTGGCATGTCCCTCTTGAACACAGGCCACCGCCGACATGATCTGACCCGGCGTGCAATAGCCGCACTGAAACGCGTCATGGTCGATGAATGCCTGTTGCATCGGATGCAGGGTGCCGTCTGGCTGCGCCAAGCCCTCGATCGTCGTCACGGGCTCGCGGACCATGACCGCGAGCGTCAGACAAGACAGGGTTCGCCGGCCCCCGACCAGGACCGTGCAGGCCCCGCACTGGCCATGGTCACACCCCTTTTTCGACCCGGTCAGGCCGACATGCCACCGCAATGTATCGAGCAACGTGGTCCGGCTATCCACATCGAGGTGGACGACCTGACCATTCACCTCGAAGCTCACCGGTACGGGCGTGCGCGAATTCGGCGCTTCCGGGATGGAGGGTTGGGTCGCCGCCGGTGAGGCACCAAGCGGCAATGCCACCGTCGATGCAGATGCGCCGATCAGGTTCCGGCGGCTGAGCCCATTGAGATGCGCAGCAGTGTCGGTTTCGGTCATGCGCAAGGTCCCTGGCACTGACGGCCAGGTGAATTCCAGTGCCGACCCTGGCCTAACGGACCTCTGCTCCGCCTGTTCCGAGCCTCGCGGCTTAGTGACTGTGCGCGCGCGGTTGCCCGGCCGAGCTAGTGGGCCCCGGTGAGGCCGGCGGCAATCTGTTCGTTGATGTGGATCAGGAACGAAAAATCGGGCTCGGGCGCCGCAAGCTCTCGTTTCACTGCCAGGCCCACCGATATGATCGATCCCCGGAGTTCATCGGGCAGTGGGTTGGCCGGGTCTCTTAAGAGATCGACGACCATGGTCCAGAGCTGCTGATTATCCGCCAAGGCTCGGGCGCGGGATATGGGGTCGTTCTGATTGGCGGCGCGCAAGGCGGCATTGGCCCGGCGAAACACGTCTGCATCTTGCTCGCGCTGGCTCCGACGCGTGGACGATACCTGGTAAGCCCGTGCCGCCATCAAACCATGCATGGCACAACTTCTTTGCGGCCTGAGTTGGTTCCCTTTGCTGAAAGGGGCGCGGCTTCCCCCGCGGAGGATGGGCTCGAATCTTGGGCCGGCTTCCGGTGTGCCTGCGGCTGGGACGGCCCGTGCGCCGAGGCGTCTGCGGGGCCTGCGGCGATCCCCGCGGGCGTACGGCCCAGGACGCTGTCTTCATGTCGGATGATCCGGCGGGCCAGCTTCAAAGCCTGGTAGCATTCATCGGCCTCCGCCGCGTCGATGGCCCGATCGATGATTTCGCATGCCAGGGCGGAACTCGTGGCGGCTTTGAATCGCTTGCCGATCTCCCGCGCCGCCGCCAAACCTTGGGCACGCTCCGGATCGGTGCCGATATAGGCGGATTGCAGGGCAAAATAGAACTGCCGCGCGGGACTGTCAGCCTCATCGGGCGGCATGATCTGCTTGCCGAACAGGAAACGCGCATGGGCGGTGAGTTCGATCCGCGTTTTCGTGCGGAATCGGATGGGGGCGCCGTTGATCACCATCACCTCTCCCTGTCGGAGTTCGAGCACCAGGTTGGACATATTTTTCTCCAGCTATTCCGGGTCAGGGAGGCCCGGCGGCAGACACTGCCGCCGGGTTAAGCGAGGCTACTTGAACAAGCTCAGCAGACTCTGGGGCGCCTGGTTGGCGATCGAGAGCGACTGCGTGCCGAGCTGCTGGCGGATCTGCAAGGCTTGCAGGTTCGCCGACTCCTTCGCGAGGTCCGTATCCACCAGAGCGCCAAGACCGGCATTGAGGCTGTCGATCTTGGAGCTGTTGAGCGAGATGGTGGCATCCAGGAAGCGGTTATCGGCCCCCACCTGGTTCAGCTGAACCGACAGGCCCTTTTGCGCCGTTACGAACGCGGTCGCACCCGAGGTAGCGCTCAGCGCCGTAGCGGCCGAGCTCTGATCGGTGCCGGCCGTGATGGTGCCGAACGTATCGACGCCGCCCGCGGTGCGGGAGAATGTCGAACCGATCAGGGTCGCCAGCGTGTTGGCCAGGCCGCTATTGTCCTCGGCACTGATGGTGCTGGTGGCGCCGACCTCGTTGTTGATCACCGACTTGCTGGTGCCAGCCACAGCGCCCGCGGCCGAACCCAGCAAGGTCTGGCCGTTATAGGTGGAGCCATCGACCGTGTTGGCGACCCGGGTCACCACGGCCTTGTAGGACTGCACATACTGGTCGCGCTGATCCTGGGTGGTCGACTTATCGGCAATCTGCACCAGCAGGTTCTTCGCCTCCTTGAGGGAGTCGGAGATCGAGGTCAGCGAGGCCTGCGCCGTGCCGACCAGCCCCTTGGCGTTGCCAAGCTGCCCGTTGACGGTGGACAGCGCGCCCACGTCCGACCGGACGCGCTCCGCGACCGCAAACGCACCGCCATCGTCGGACGCATCGGCCACGCGATAGCCGGTGCTGATCCGCTTCTGCGTCGCCTGCAGCTGCGTCGTGGTGTTGTTAAGGGAGTGGAGAGCAACCTGCGCGCCAATATTGGTGTTCACAGAGTTCAAGGGCATGGTTTCTTACCTTCGTCCGAGTGTTTCATTCATCGACCGACTTTTTGCTGGCGTGAGTGGAACATGCGGGAAAAAGGTTAACGAACCGTGAAGGACCCACGACGGGGTGAAAATTTATTGTTGGCCCCGTGCAACCGCGATGCACCGGCGCATCGCCGATGGCAGCGCCTCACGACCCAGCGCCGCCGCGTCAAGGATCAGGCCGGGCGCCCCGATCTGCCCGACCACGGCAGTGTAGACGTCCATCACCAACTCGAAATGCGTAAAGGCGTGACGCGCCCGGCCCGCCAGCCGCCACTCTGCAGGCTCTGGCGCAAGGTTCACGGCCTCGATCTCGGTCCAGGGCTCCGGGCGCCAGGGCGTTCCGGGCAGGCCGAGCATGCCCCCCAGCAGCCCACGCGGCGGCCGACGCTCCAGCAACACATGCCCCGCTGCATCCATCAGCCAGAAATGCGCGCCATACCGCGTGGGCCGGGCGGCACGCGGCGCCTTCACGGGCAGATCGGCCGCGATGCCGAGCGCCCGTGCCGCGCATCCATCGCGCCAAGGGCACAGCACGCATGCCGGCTGCCGCGGCACACAAATCGTGGCGCCGAGGTCGAACAGGGCCTGGGTGAAATCCGCCGGGCGGGCCTGTGCTGCCGGGTCCGCCCCCAAGCAGGTGGCCGCCCCCGCAATGCGGCGCTTGCTGCCCGGCAGCGCCTCCGTCACAGCGAACACCCGGGCGGCCACACGCTCCACATTGCCGTCCACCGGCACCGTCGGCCGGCCGAAGGCGATGCTGGCGATGGCCGAAGCCGTGTAAGGCCCGATCCCCGGCAGCGTGCGCAGGCCCTCGACCGTGTCCGGAAAACCGCCCTGCGCCACCACCGCGCGGGCGCAGGCATGGAGGTTGCGGGCCCGGGCGTAGTAGCCAAGGCCCGCCCAGGCCTCCATCACCGCGCCCTGCTCCGCCGCCGCCAGCGCGTCCACGTCCGGGAAACGCTGCACGAAGCGCTCGAAATACGGTATGACCGCGGCCACGGTGGTCTGTTGCAGCATGATCTCACTCAGCCACACGCGATACGGGTCGGGCGCCACGCCCGGCAAGGCGCGCCAGGGCATGGCCCGGCGATGCCGGTCATACCATTCGAGTAGAAGGGCGGCGGGAGGCATGAGGTCGGTATGAAGGCGCCCGGCAGCAACGACAAGCCGGCCATGACGCCGGCGCCCCGGCACGTCTATGGCCCCCGCCCGGTCGGCGCCCTGGTGCCGGGGCTGACGCGTGCCGCGTTCAAGCAGCGCTCGCCGGCCGGCGCTCAGTTGATGGCGGATTGGCCTGCGCTGGTCGGCCCCGCCCTGGCCGCGGTCACGGCGCCCAAGCGGCTTGTGGGCGGCACGCTGACGCTGGCATGCGCCGGGCCGGTGGCGATGGAACTGCAGCACCTGCAGACGGAGTTGCTGGGACGGATCAACGGCGCGTTGGGCAGAGTCCTGGTGGAGCGACTCCGGTTCACGCAGGATTTCACCGCGCACGCCGTGAGCCCTAGCCCGGCGCGCCCCCGCGCGGCGCCGGTGCCGGTAAACGGCGTACCGCCTGGCGATTTGCACGATGCGCTGGCCGCTTTGGGCGGCGCGATCCGGCAGCAGCATGGTCCGAAACGGGATGAAACTTGACGGCACGGCCCCGTCGCAGAGCATAACGGTGACCCTTCGCGACGAGGATGCCATGCCGTTCCGACCCGCTGCTCTCCCCCGCCTGCCCCGCCGCACGCTGCTCACCGTGGCGCTCGCATCGCCCTGGGCGGTCCTCCATGCGCAAGAGTCCGATCCCCGCATGACGGAGCGCTCGCTCGGTCAGGCCGACGCCAAGGTGGTCGTGACCGAGTGGTTCTCCCTCACCTGCACCCATTGCGCCGACTTCCAGAAGAAGACCTTCCCGGAGGTCCGCACCAAGCTGATCGATACCGGCCGCATCCGCTACGTCTGGCGGGATTTTCCGCTGGACCAGGTGGCATTGAGTGCCGCCATGATCGCCCGCGCCTTGCCAGCCGAACGGTATGAGCCGTTCATCAGCGCGCTGCTGGGCAGCCAGGATCGCTGGGCGTTCGCGCGCGGGGTGAATGCAATGGAGGAGCTGGCGAAGATCGCGGCCTTGGCCGGGCTGCCGCGGGCCGTGTTCAACACGACGCTGGGCGATGCCGGGCTGAAGCAGGCGATCCTCACGGCGCAGGACGAGGCGGAGAAGAAGCAGGGCGTCGCCAGCACGCCGAGCTTCATCATGAACGGCAAGCTCACGGCCGGCGCCGTGACCTACCCGCAATTCGAGCAGGCGGTGGAGGCCGCGGCCTAGCGCATGGCCGCACGCTTCACCCGGCTGCGCATCGCGGGCTTCAAGAGCTTTGCGGAGCCTGTGGAACTGGAGATCCTGCCCGGTCTCACGGGCGTGGTGGGCCCCAATGGCTGCGGCAAGAGCAACGTGGCGGAGGCGCTGCGCTGGGTAATGGGCGAGGGCAATGCCCGGTCCCTGCGCGGTGGCGAGATGGACGACATCATCTTCGCCGGCACCGCCGCGCGCCCGAGCCGCAACCTGGCCGAGGTGTCGCTCACCCTCAGCCATGACGGCGCGGACGCCCCGTTGCCGGCGCCCTATACCGGCAGCGCGGAGCTGCAGGTCGTGCGCAGGATCGAGCGCGGCGCCGGCAGCGCCTATCGCGTGAACGGGCGCGAGAGCCGGGCGCGGGATGTGCAGGTGCTGTTTGCAGACCTCGCGAGCGGCGCGCGCTCCTCCGCCATGGTCAGCCAGGGCCGCATCGGCGCCATCGTGGCGGCCCGGCCCGAGGAGCGGCGGCAGGTGCTGGAGGAGGCGGCCGGCATCGGAGGCCTGCATGCCCGCCGGCACGAGGCCGAGATCAAGCTGCGCGCCGCCGAGCTGAACCTGACCCGGGCGGAAGACCAGCTCGGCGGTCTGGCAACCCAACTCGCCGCGTTGGAGCGGCAGGCGAAGCAGGCCGCGCGGTATCGGGTGCTGGCGACCGGCATCCAGGAGGCCGAGGCGGCGCTGACCCATTTGCGTCATGCCCGCGCCGTCGCCGCCCGTGATGCCGCAATGGCCGCGCTGCAGGGGGCCAATGACGCCGTGGTGTCCGCCGCGGCGCTGGCCGTCGCGGGCGCCGAGACGGCCCGGCAGGCCCAGGCCGCCCTGCCCGGCGCTCGGGCCGCAGAAGCCGCCGCGCGTGACCAGGCTTTCCGCGCCCGCGTGGCGCGCGACACGCTGGAAGCGGACGCGCTGCGGGTCCGGGAGGCCCTGGCCGCCGCCGCCGCCCGGCAGGCACAGGCCGCGCGCGACCACGCCCATGCGGAGCGCACGCTGCAGGATGCCGATGCGGCGGATGCCCGGCTGAACGCCGAGGCCGCCCGGCTTACGCATGAGATCGAAGCGCATCCGGACCAGCTCGCCGCCGCGGAGCGCGCCCTGTCGGCCGCGCGCGCCGCGCTTCCCGAGGCCGAGGCGGAGGCTGCCGCCGCCGCCGCTGCCGCCGCGCAGTCCAGCGCCGCCCTACAGGCCGCGTCTCAATTGTCAGCGGTGGCGGAGGCGCGGCATCGCCGGGCTGCGGAGGCGCTGACCCGCCTCGCCGCCGAGCGGGAGCGTGCCGCGCAGACCCTGATCGACCCGGCCCGCATCGCTGCCGCCCTCACGGCGCAAGACGCCGCCAGCGCCGCGCTGGATCGCGCGGTGCACGCCCTTGAAGCCGCCGAGGCCGCCCGCGCCGCCGCGCAACCCGCCGCCGCCGCCGCCCGCGCCGCTCATTCGGCCGCGGAAGCCAGCCACGCCAAGCTTGCGGCCGAGGCAGGGGCGCTGGCGGAAGTGTTGGCGGTGCGGGACGGCGAACGCTGGCCGCCGATGGTGGACCGGCTGACCGTGCCCGCGGGGCTCGAGGCAGCTCTCGGGGCCGCGCTGGGCGAGGATCTCGCGGCCGCGGGCAACCCCGAAGCCGCGAGGCATTGGCGCGAGCTGCCGCCCTTGGCGCCGGTGATCGGGGGTGAGTGCCTGTCTGCTCTCGTTCAAGGTCCGCCGGCGCTGGCCCGTGCGCTGTCGGCGGTGGCCGTGGTGGCGGACGGGGCGGAGGGCGATGCGCGGCAGGCCGGGCTCGCGGCAGGCCAATCCCTGGTGTCGCGGGACGGCGCGTTGTGGCGATGGGATGGCTACACCGTGCGCGCCGGGGCGCCGACAGCGGCGGCCGTGCGGCTCCAGCAACGCAACCGGCTGGACGGCTTACGCGCGCGGCTGACCGAGGCCGTGTCCGCCCGCACCAGGAGCCGGGCGGCGTTGCAGCAAGCGGAAGCCGAGGAGCGTGCCGCGCAAGCCGCCGAGGCCGCCGCCCGCCCCGCCCGGCGCGATGCCGAACAAGCCGCCGCCCGCACCCGGCAAGACGCCGCCACGCTGCAAAGTCGCGCCGCCGAGGCCACCGCCCGGTTGGCCGCGCTCGACGAGCAAATCGCCCAGCACCGCCCCGAAGCCGCCGAGGCCGAGGCTGCGATGCAGGAGGCCGCCACCGCCCGTGCCGCCCTGCCGGATACGCGGCAGCTGCTGACCCATGCGGACCAGACCCGCGCCGCCCTGGCGACCGCCCGGACGGCCGAGGCCGCGGCCGCCCGTGCGCTGGACGCTGTCACCCGCGACGGCGCGCAACGCGTAAACCGCGCCGCCGTGCTGGAGCGCGAGCGCGAGGACTGGCGTCTGCGCGCCACCGATGCCCGCAGCCGCGCGACGGACCTGGCCGTGCGGCATACAGAGGCCACGGCGGCGCTCCAGTCGCTGCAAGCGGCGCCCGATCAAGCTGCCCGAGCGGCCGCAGAAGCGGTCCAGGCACTGAAGACCGCTGAGGTGGCCCAGCACACGGCGCATTCCGCACTCCAGGACGCCGACGCCGCCGTAGCCCGCGCCACCGAGCAGGCGCAAGCCGCCGATCGCGCGCTCGCTTCCGCCCGGGAGCGCATGGCGCGTGCCGAGGGCGACGCGGAGCACGCGCGGCAAGCCTGGCTCGACCTGGTCGGTGAGGGCGTGACGCCGATCGGCCCGGCGCCCGCCGACCTCAGTGCCACCGCCGAGGAGCGGGCCCGCGCCCGGCTCGATCGCATGATGCGGGAGCGGGACGCGATCGGCCCGGTGAACCTGCTGGCCGAGCAGGAATCCGCCACGCTGCAGGCCGCGATGGACGCGATCCGGCATGAGCGGGAGGAGCTCGGCACCGCGATCGCCAAGCTGCGCGGCAGCATCGGCCACCTCAACCGCGAAGGGCGGGAGCGGCTGCAGGCGGTGTTCCAGACCGTCGACAAGCACTTCCAGGCGCTGTTCGCCCGCATGTTCGGGGGTGGGCGGGCGCATCTGGCGCTGGTGGGGTCGGATGATCCGCTGCTGGCCGGGCTCGAGATCTATGCGCAGCCGCCGGGCAAGAAGCTGGCGTCGTTGGCGTTGCTGTCCGGTGGCGAGCAGGCGCTGACGGCGCTCAGCCTCATCTTCGCCGTGTTCCGCTGCAACCCGGCCCCCGTCTGCGTGCTGGACGAAGTGGACGCGCCGCTCGATGACGCCAATGTGGACCGGTTCTGCGCATTGCTCGCGGACATGGTGGCCGAGACCGGGACGCGGTTCCTGGTGGTCACGCACCATCAGCTCACGATGGCGCGGATGGACCGGTTGTATGGCGTGACCATGCAGGAACGGGGCGTGTCGCGGCTGCTGTCGGTCGATCTTGGCCGCGCCGTGGAGCTGGTGGAGCAGGTCGCGGCGGAGTGATCAGCCGAAAAGGCTGGTGAGCGCCGGGCTGAGGCCGACCTGCTCCTGCGTCGGCACCGCCGCGTAGCTGCCGGTTTGCGGCTTCATCAGCTTCAGGCGCACCAGCGATTCCGCCAGCACGATGGCGGAGGTCAGCCCCTCTATCACAGGGACCGGCACCCGCGCCTGGATGCGCGCCGGCATCGGCCCCATGACGGCGCCGACGAGCACGATCGCCTCCGCCCCGTCATCTTCGACGAGGCTTTTACACACGCCTGCCAGGAGGTCCGCCATAGCCTCGGGTTCCTGCAAGACATTGATGACCTGGCCCGGCACCACCCGCATCCCGGCCAGCCTTGGGCCGAACCCGTACGCTTCGATCATCTCGCGCACCATGGGCGCGACACGGTGCATGATGACCACGACCCCGATGCGGCCCCCCACGAGCGACGCGATGTGCAGGGCAGCCTCGGTGAGGCCCAGCACCGGGATCGACAGCATCTCCCGCCCGGCGCGCATCGCGTTGTCGAAACCGGATGCGACGATGGCGGCGTCGCAGCCCGGCGCGTAATGCGCCAGCGCGTCCAGCGCCGCATGGTCGGCAATCGCCGACTCCGCCCGCGTGCCCACGATGCGTGCACCGAATCGAGCCGTGACGGGGACGATCTCGGTGCCGGGCGACGCGGCCTGCCGCATGTTGGCGACGATCGCGTCGGTGACGGCCAGGGAGGTATTCGGGTTCACGAGCAGGATGCGCATGCGCCGAAGTTACGCGGTTTTGACGGTGAAACGGAAGCGAATGCGCCACCGTACGCACGCTTCGTGGCACTTCTTGACTTCACCACCCCCCGCCGGTAGGGGACAGCTGCTTTCGGGAAACCGGCCCCGTTTGGGCGTGGCTGCGGACGGGAGGCAAGGCATGAGCGGCGATAAGGACTCGTTCGAGGCGCGGCTCCGGGCGGCACAGCGGCGTCAAGCCGGACCGGAGCAGGAACCGGTTGCGGGGACGGCGAGCCCGATGGGGATCGGCGTCCGTGTAGGCGTGGAGCTGGTGGCCGCGTTGATGGTCGCGGTGGCGATCGGGTTTGGGCTCGACCGGTGGCTCGGCACGGCGCCGTGGCTGCTGGGCTTGTTCGTGTTGCTGGGCGGCGCCGCAGGTGTCGCCAATGTGTGGCGGTTGATGATGCCCCCCGCGAAGGGGCGATAGGGCTTGAGGGAGCAGGGATTTGGCGGCCGATTCCAAGATTGACGCGCTGGGCCAGTTCGAGCTGCATACCTCGCTCGGCGCCGTCGGGCGCTCGGTCAACTTCACCAACGCCAACCTGATGATGGTGCTGGGCGGCGGGCTGGTGCTGGCGCTGCTGTATTTCGGGATGCGGCCGCGGGCCGTGGTGCCGGGGCGGATGCAGGCGGCGGCCGAGCTGGCCTATACCAGCATGATGGATATGGCCGTCGGCTCGATCGGGCCGGAGGGGCGGCGGTTCTTCCCCTTTATCTTTACGTTGTTCTTCTTCGTGTTGATGGGCAACCTGCTGGGCCTCCTGCCCTACTCGTTCACCTACACGAGCCACATCGCCGTGACGTTCGGGCTGGCGTTGCTGGTGATCGTGATCGTGACGGCGGTGGCGCTGCACATTCACGGGCTGCACTTCTTCAGCTACTTCTTTCCCGAGGGCGCGCCGAAATTGCTGGCGCCGTTGATCATCCCGATCGAGGTGATCTCCTATCTCTCGCGTCCCGTCAGCCTGAGCATCCGCCTGTTTGCGAACATGGTGGCCGGGCACGTGATGTTCGAAGTGTTCGCGACGTTCGTGGTGCTGCTGGCCGGCGCCGGGGCGATCGGGACGGCCGCCGGCATTCTGCCGATGGCCATCAACGTGGTGCTGGTCGGCTTCGAGCTGCTGGTCGCCGCGCTGCAGGCGTATGTGTTCGCCATCCTCACCTGCATCTACCTTCACGACGCGGTGCATCTGCACTAGACCGTCGCGACATCCGTTCACTTCACCTAGGGATCAGAGACAATGGACGTTCTTGCTGCAAAGGCTCTCGGGGCCGGTCTGGCCGTGATCGCGCTCGCGGGCGTGGGCATCGGCATCGGCAACATCTTCGCCGCGATGGTGACCTCCGTCGCCCGCAACCCGGCCGCGCGGGACGCCGTGTTCCCGATCGGGATCCTGGGCTTCGCGCTGACGGAGGCCGTGGCGCTGTTCGCGCTGCTGATCGCGTTCCTGATCCTGTTCACCTAAAGCCTGTCGCGAGCGGGGCCTGGTCATCAGGCCCTGCTCTGCTCGCCTGAACCGGACCACCAGGGGCAGCCATGCCACAGCTCGATTTTGCCAATCATCTGACGATCTCGCAGGTCGTTTGGATGGCCTTCATCTTTGCCGCACTCTACTTCCTGCTGGCGCGCTGGGCGTTGCCTCAGGTGGCGGAGGTGCTGGACAGCCGCGCCGCGCGCATTGCGGCCGACCTCGACACGGCCAACACGGCCAAAAACGAGGCGGATGCTGCGGTGGCCGAGATCACCCGCGCGAGCCGGGATGCCAATAGCGAGGCCCAGGCCTCGATCGCGTCGGCCGTGAACCAGGCCAAGGCCGAGGCTGCCGAGCAGGCCCGGGTCGCCTCTGCCGAACTCGACGCGCAACTGTCTCAAGCCGAGCAGCGCATCGCCGCCGCCCGCTCCGCCGCCATGGGCGCGTTGCGCCAGGTCGCCTCCGAAACCGCCGGGGCCGTCGTCAGCCGGCTGACTGGCACGGTGCCCGATTCGGCAACGGTCGACGCTGCGGTCTCCCGTGTCATGGCCCGAGCCTAGGAAACCCACATGGAACACGGTCATGACAGCCTGTTCGCCGATCCTCGCACGTGGGTCGGCGTTGCCTTCGTCATCTTCTTCGTGATCTTCGGCCGTAAGATCGGCCAAGTGTTGAACGGTATCCTGGACAAGCGCGCCGCCGACATCCGCGCCGAGCTGGACGCCGCCGCCCGCCTGCGCCGCGAGGCCGAGGCGATGCTGAAGGACGCGACGGCCAAGCGGGAAGCCGCGCTCATCGAGGCCAAGACGCTGCTGGAAAGTGCCCGCGCGGAGGCCGTGCGCGTGGGTGAGTCCACGCGGGTCGACGCCGCCGCCGCTGCAAAGCGCCGTGAACAGATGGCGATGGATCGCATTGCCGCCGCCGAAAAGGCCGCGGTGTCCGACGTGCGTCTGGCCGCCGCCGACATCGCCGCCCGCGCCGCCGAGCGTGTGATCGCGGACACTCTCACCGCCGAGCAAGACGCTCCGTTGGTGGACCGCGCCATCCAGGGCCTCCCGGCCGCATTGGCCGGCCGCCGCGCAGCCTGAGGACTTCCCCTTCTCCCGCTGGCGGGAGAGGGAAGTGAGGGTGAGGCAGCCCGGGACAGACACTAACGTGTCATCGTCGAAGCCACCTCTTGCACCCCCTCACCTATCCCGTATCGTGAACGTCTCGTGATCTCAGGAGACGTTCCGTGTCTGCCATCCGTCATCTCCGCGCTGCCATGCTGGCCGGCGTCATCCTGTTTACCGCTGTGCCCGGTCAGGCCGCGAATTTTCGCTGGGCGAATGACGGGGACGCCAACTCGATGGACCCCTACACGCGCAGCGAAACCTTCCTGCTGACGTTCGCCCAGAACTTCTACGACCCCTTGGTCCGCCGCAATCGCGAGCTGAAGGTCGAGCCGGCGCTGGCCGAGCGCTGGGAACAGCCAAACCCGCTCACCTGGCGCTTCCACCTCCGCCACGGCGTCAAGTTTCATGGTGGCGAGGCGTTCACCGCCGATGACGTGGTGTTCAGCTACCAGCGCGCCTCGGGCCCCGGCAGCCAGATCAACTCCTATTTCCAGGCCGTGACCGAGGTGAAGAAGATCGACGACTTCACGGTCGATTTCATCACCAAGGTACCGGACCCGATCTTCCTCGAAGAGATCACCTTCTGGGTCATCATGTCCAAGGCCTGGTGCGAGGCCAACAACGCCGCCCAGCCCACGGACCTGACCAAGACCAAGGAAGAGAACTTCGCGACCCGCAATGCGAACGGCACCGGGCCGTTCATCCTGGCCGTGCGCGAGCCGGACCGCCGCACCACCATGCGCAACAACCCGGCCTGGTGGGACAAGCCGGAGCATAACCTTACCGAAGTGACGTTCAACGTCATCGGGAACGCCGCGACCCGCGTCGCCGCCTTGCTGGCCGGCGATGTGGACATGATCTATTCGGTGCCGCCGCAAGACATGGAACGGCTGGGGCGGACGGCCGGCGTGAAGTTGCTCACCGCGCCAGAGCTGCGCACCATCTTCTTCGGCTTCGACCAGAGCCGGCCCGAACTGCTCAAATCCGATGTGAAGGGCAAGAACCCCTTTCAGGACCGACGCGTCCGGCAAGCGTTCTATCAGGCCATCGACGTGAAGGCGATCCAGGCCCGCGTCATGCGTAACCAGAGCCGACCCACCGGCCTTATGTATGGGCCCGGCGTGAACGGTTTCACCGAAGCGTCCGATCAACGATACCCCTACGACCCTGAAGCCTCGAAGAAATTGCTGGCGGAGGCCGGGTATCCCAACGGTTTCGGCGTAACGCTCGATTGCCCCAACGATCGCTACGTCAATGACGAGCCGATCTGCCAGGCTGTGACGGCCATGCTGGCCCGCGCCAACATCCGCGTGACCCTCGCGGCGCAGACCCGGCTCAAATATTTTGCGGAGATCAGCAATCCGGACTATCGCACCAGCTTCTACATGCTGGGCTGGACCCCCAACACCTATGACGCGCACAACCCGCTGTTCAACCTGGCGGGCTCCCGGAACGGCGTGCGCGGCGTGTTCAACGATGGCGGTTACAGCAATGCAGCCTTCGACACGCTGCTGGACGACATGGCAGTCGAGACCGACCCGGCGAAGCGCCAGCAGATGATCGAGGCCGCGTCCAAGATCCTCTATGATGACGCGGCGTTCATCCCGATGCACCAACAGACCGTGGTGTGGGCGGCGAAGTCCAATGTGGACCTGCAGCAGCTCGCGGATAACTCGTTCCCACTGCGCTACGTCATGGTGAAGTAGTCACCTCCCCTCCTCTCCCGCTTGCGGGAGAGGGCCGGGGTGAGGGTGTAGCAACAAGGGCAAGCCGGCGTTCGATTGCCCGAATCCAGCAGCTTACCGGATCGCTCCGTAGGACGGCGCACCCAGCCCAGGGCAGCTGCACGGCGTGCCGGCGGGCGCGGGCGGGGCGGCACATTGATAGAACCCGGCGGCGCAGATCGCGCCGACATACTCCCGCGCCGGCGCCGTCGCGACGACGGGCACCGGGTAGGCGATACAGCCACTCAATCCCAACAGGGCAGCGCAGGCGAGTGGGCGGAGGTTCGGCATGATGTCGCTCCCAAAAGGATCGTCACCATGCCAAACGGTTCGAACCCCGGCTAGTTCTTCGCCTTGTCCACCAGCCGGTTCTGCGCGATCCACGGCATCATGGCCCGCAGCCGCTCGCCGACCTGCTCGATCGGATGCTCGCTCATGCGCCGGCGCGTGGCCTTGAAGCTGGCCTGGTTGGTGCGGTTCTCCAGCATCCAATCGCGCGCGAACCGGCCGGACTGGATGTCTTCCAGCACGCGCTTCATCTCGGCCTTGGTTTCGGACGTGATGATGCGCGGGCCCGTGACATACTCGCCATACTCGGCGGTGTTGCTGATCGAGTAGTTCATGTTCGCGATGCCGCCCTCGTAGATCAGGTCCACGATCAGCTTCACCTCATGCAGACACTCGAAATACGCCATCTCCGGCGCATACCCGGCCTCGCACAGCGTCTCGTATCCCGCCTTGATCAACTCCACGAGGCCGCCGCAGAGCACCACCTGCTCCCCAAACAGATCGGTCTCGCACTCTTCCTTGAACGTCGTCTCGATGATGCCGGCGCGGCCGCCGCCGATGGCGCTGGCGTAGCTGAGCGCGATCTCAAGGGCGTTGCCGGAGGGGTCTTGCGCCACGGCCACCAGGCACGGCACGCCGCCGCCGCGTTGATACTCGCTGCGTACGGTATGGCCCGGCCCCTTCGGCGCGATCATGAACACGTCGATGTCCGCGCGGGGGTCCAGCAGGTTGAAGTGCACGTTGAGGCCGTGCGCGAAGGCGAGCGCGGCACCGGGCTTCATGTTGGCGGCGAGCTTTTCGCGATACAGGTCCCCCTGCCCCTCATCGGGCGTCAGCACCATGACGACGTCCGCCCACTTGGCGCACTCCGCGGGGTCCATGACTTTCAGGCCGGCAGCCTCGGCCTTCGCCACGCTCGCGGACGAGGAGCGCAGGCCAACGGCCAGCTCCTTGGCGCCGCTATCCTTGAGGTTGTTGGAGTGGGCGACGCCCTGGCTGCCATAGCCGATGATCGCGACGCGCTTCCCCTTGATCAGGTTCACGTCGGCGTCGCGGTCGTAGTAAACGCGCATGTTTCTTCCCTTGGTAATTTCAGCTCTGATGGAACTCGGGCCGGGGTTAAAGAACCCGGACGCCCCGCGCAATGGCAGCAATGCCAGACCGCGATACCTCCGCGAGCCCCAGCGGCCGCATCAGCTCGATGAACGCGTCCAGCTTCTCCGTCCCGCCCGTGATCTCGAACACCAGGCTGCCGGTCGTGGCGTCGATCACCCGCGCCCGGAACGCCTCCGCCAAACGCAGCGCCTCCGCCCGGTGCTCGCCGCCGCCCACCACCTTCACCATCGCGAGCTCCCGCGCCAGATGCGGGCCCTCCCGCGACAGATCGGCCACACGGTAGACCGGCACCAGGCGGTCGAGCTGCGCCTTGATCTGCTCGATCACCATCTCGGTCCCTGACGTCACCACGTTGATGCGGCTGCGCCCTTCCTGATCGACGGCGGCGACCGTCAGGCTGTCGATGTTGTAGCCGCGCCCGGCGAACAGGCCGATGACACGCGCCAGCACGCCGCTTTCATTCTCGACCAGCACGGAAATCGTGGCTGATCGGGTGAGGGATCCACTCATACCAGCATCAGGCCTTCATCGGTGATGGAGGCCGTGCGCTCCTGTTGGGCCGGGCCGAGGATCATCTCGTTGTGCGCGGCGCCGGAGGGGATCATCGGGAAGCAGTTTTCCTTCTGGTCCACGCAGATATCGGCGATCACCGGCCGATCCGTCGCGATCATCTCGCGGATCACGCGGTCCAGATCGTCCACGCCCGTGGCACGCAGCCCCACGCCGTGGAACGCCTCCGCCAGCTTGACGAAATCGGGCAGCGACTCGGAATAGCTCTCGGAATACCGTCCGCCATGCAGCAGCTCCTGCCACTGCCGCACCATGCCCATGTATTGGTTGTTCAGGATAAAGACCTTCACCGGCAGGCGGTATTGCGCCAGCGTCGCCATCTCCTGGATGTTCATCAGGATGCTGGCCTCCCCGGCGATGTCGATCACCAGCGCGTCCGGATGGGCGATCTGCGTGCCCATCGCGGCCGGCAGGCCATAGCCCATGGTGCCGAGCCCGCCCGAGGTCATCCAGCGATTGGGCTTGTCGAAGCGGAAATACTGCGCCGCCCACATCTGATGCTGCCCGACCTCGGTCGAGATGTAGGTGTCTCGCCCGCTCTCGCGCGTTATATCATAGAGCCGCTGGATCGCATGCTGCGGCTTGATGATGCTGCCGGGCGCCTTGTCCTGGTGGTAGCCCAGGCTGTCGATCGACCGCCAGGTGTCGATCAGCCGCCACCAGGCCGCCAGCGCCGTCCGGTCTTGGCCGCCGACCGACTTCCATTCCGCGAGCAGCGCCTCGAGGATCTCCCCGGCATCCCCCACCACCGCCACGTCGACAGCCACGTTCTTGTTGATGCTGCTGGGATCGATGTCGCAGTGGATCTTCTTCGAGCCCGGGCTGAACGCATTCAGCCGGCCCGTCACCCGGTCATCGAACCGCGCGCCGATGTTCAGCATGACGTCGCAGCCATGCATCGTCATGTTGGCTTCGTAGGTGCCGTGCATCCCCAGCATGCCCAGGAATTGAGGATCGTTGCTGGGATAGGCGCCGAGGCCCATCAGCGTGCTGGTGCAGGGCATTCCCGTGGCGCGCACGAAGGCGATCAGCGCGTCGGACGCGCGGTCCCCGGCGTTGATGACGCCGCCCCCGGAATAGATGATGGGCCGCTTGGCGCCGCGCAGCAGCCGCACGGCCTCGGCGATGCGCGCCGGGTCGGGCGTGGTCACGGGGCGGTAGCTGCGATGCACCTCGGTCGCGGGCGGGGCGTAGGGCGCCTTGGCGATCAGGATGTCCTTCGGCAGGTCGATCACCACCGGGCCGGGCCGGCCGCTGCGGGCGACGAAGAACGCCTCGTGCACCACGCGCGCCAGGTCCTCGGAGCGCTTGACCAGGTAGTTGTGCTTGGTGGCCGGGCGGGTGATGCCGGTGGTGTCGGCCTCCTGGAACGCGTCGTTGCCGATCAGGTGCGTCGGCACCTGGCCGGTCAGGCACACGATCGGGATGCTGTCCATCAACGCATCGACCAGCCCGGTCACCGCATTGGTGGCGCCGGGGCCCGAGGTGACCAGCACGACGCCCACCTTCCCCGTGCTGCGCGCATAGCCCTCGGCCGCATGCACCGCCGCCTGCTCGTGCCGCACCAGGATGTGGCGGATGCTGTTCTGTTGGAAGATCGCGTCATAGACCGGGAGCACGGCGCCGCCGGGATAGCCGAAAATGACCTCGACACCCTGGTCGCGCAGGGCGCGCAGCAGGGTTTCGGCTCCGGATTGCTGGGTCATGGCTGTCATGGTCGGGCTCCCTCGGGCGCCCACCTCGCATTCTGGTCCCGGCTAGTCAACCCTTGCATTCACAAATTGCGCCAAATCCCCCCTAAAACTTGTCGAAGATTGCGCCAGACCCTCGTATCGCGCATGGATCGTATGCATGTTTGGGGGATCGACGATCTGTCTGTTACGAAACCATGTCGCTTGCTGCTTGGTGTACTGCCCCGTCACCAGCTCCGTCCGCTGCCCCGCCTCCGCCAGGGTCATGCGGCCGTCGAGGAACGCCAAAAGCTCGATCACCCCATGCGCCCGCATCGCCGGCAGCCCGGGATCGAGCTTCTGCGCCACCAACGCCCGCACTTCGTCCAGCGCGCCGTGCTCCATCATCGCCGCGAACCGGCCCGCGATGGCCCGGCGCAACGCATCCCGCGCGGGGTCCAGCAGCACCATCCGGAACCGGTACGGCGCCGGCGGCATGCGCTCGGCATGCCAGGCCACCAGGCTCCGCCCCGTGCTGCGCCACACCTCCCAGGCGCGCGCGATGCGCTGCCCGTCGCTGGGGCGCAGCGTGGCGGCGGCTGCGGCATCCTCGGCCTGCAGCCGGGCATGCAGGGCCGGGGCGCCGTACTGCTCCAGCAGCGCGCGCGCCTCTTGCCGCGCCCAGGGCTCGGGCTCCGGGATGTCCACGATGCCCTGCGTCAGCGCGGATAGGTAAAGACCGGTGCCGCCACACAGGATGGGCGTGTCTGCCGCCTCGATCGCGGCCACGGCCTCCCGCCGCCACCAGGCCGCACTGCCGGGCTCCGACGCGGGGCGGATGCCATACAGGCGATGCGGCACCAGCGCCTCCTCCGCTTCGGTGGGGCGGGCGGTCAAGACGCGCAGCTCGCGATAGACCTGCATCGAGTCGGCGTTGATGATCGTGCCACCCCGCTGCTGCGCCAGATGCAGCGCGAGCGCGGACTTCCCGCTGCAGGTCGGCCCCGCGACGATCAGCACGGTCTTGCGGGGCGCCCCTTGCTCCAACCCGGTTCTCCTGTCAGTTCCGTGACATGCAGCACGTTCTGACTCTGATTGCGCCGAACGGCGAACTGAGCCCCGCCCTGATCGCCCGCGTGCGCGACGCCGTCCGCGGCGGCCCGGCCACCATCTTGTCCGACCACGAAGCCGCCGACATCCCCTGCGCCCCGCCCGACCCCGCCGACCTCCACGCCGCCCTGGACGCCGCCCCGATCGACACCGTCCTGCTCCCCACCGAGGGCCGGCGCAAGAAGCTGCTGATCGCCGACATGGACAGCACGGTCGTGACGACCGAGACGCTGGACGAGCTCGCCGCCTATGCCGGGCTCCAAGCCGAAATCTCGGCGATCACCCGGCGCAGCATGAATGGCGAGATCGACTTCGCGACGGCATTGCGGGAGCGCGTGGGCATGCTGCGCGGCCTCGACCTCGCGGCGCTGGACGCCACCTGGGCGGAAACCCGCCTGATGCCAGGTGCCTTGGAGTTGGTGCGGACCATGCGTGCCCATGGCGCCTACACGGCGCTGGTCTCGGGCGGCTTCACCTGGTTCACCGGCCGGGTCGCGGCGCAATGCGGGTTCGACACGCACCGGGCCAATGTGCTGCTGGATGACGGCGCCCGGCTCACGGGTGAAGTGGGCGAACCGATCCTGGACCGGGACGCGAAGCTGGCCGCGCTGCGGGAGTTCGCAGGGGCGCGGGGGGTCTTGTTGAATGAATGCCTGGCGGTGGGCGATGGGGCGAACGACCTGGCGATGATCCAGGCGTCGGGATTGGGCGTGGCGTATCACGCGAAGCCGATCGTGGCGGCGGCGGCGCAGGTCCGGGTGGAGCATTGTGGGTTGCGGGCGCTGCTGTTCATGCAGGGGTATGCGGCTTCGGCGTTTGCGTAGTCCCGGCTCCTTGGCCAGGACTATCGATCGTGCCTCGCCACCGCCACCCGCCCGTCATCCCGGGCTTCGACACGCAAGGCTTGCCCCAGGGTCGTTCGACGGGGTCATCAAGACCGTGTGCGACCCAGGGCCGGCACAAGCTGGCTTCGTCGCATCGATGGGTGCCTAAGCCTTCCAGCGTAGGCGGTTGCGGCAGGGGGTGACCTGCCTCTATGACGATCTATGCTGCGTGAAGCGCGGCTACGGTGCGGCTTTGGCGGGCTGGGGGGCGTGCGACGTATGTTGGATGGTCCAGGCCTGGCGCGCAGGTCCGACGCGGCGCAGCGCGGCGCAGCCCGGCGAATGCTGGCGGTCGTGGTGCTGATCGCCGTGACGCTGGCGGGGGGCGCGGCGTGGCTGCGGAGCGACATGCGGGCGGGGCAGTGGGCCGAGGCCGGGCGTGCCGCCGAGAACCTGGCGCTGGGTCTGGAGCGCGACGTCAACCGCGTGATCGAAGGCTACGACAAATCGTTGCAGCACGCGGCACGGGCCTATGCGCTGCCGGGCTTCGACGCCCTGCCGCCCAGTGTCCAATACGGTCTGCTGTTCGACAGCGTGGCGCTGGCGATCCCGAACGGCATGGCGGTGATGGACCGTGATGGCAAGCCGGTGTTCTCGTCGAACCACCGGCAGTATGGGACGCTCGAGTTCGGGGATCGCGACTGGTTCCGGGTGCATCGCGACGCACCGGAAGGCGTGGGCGGCGGCACCGGCTTGTTTGTCAGTGCCCCGCTGATCGGCAAGCTGACCGGTGACCAGAATATCCCGTTCAGCCGGCGCATCGTCGGGCCGGATGGGTCGTTCCAGGGTGTGGTTGTCACGACGATCCAGGCGAGCTTCGTGCAGAACCTGTTCGACGCGCTCAGGCTGGGCCCCCAAAGCACCCTGTTGCTGACGACGCTGGAGGGCCGGCTCATCGCGCGGACGCCGTATAGCCCCTCGGATTTCGGCCGGGATGTGGCGGGCTCGCAGGTGTTCAGCCTGCTGTCGAAGGCGCCGGCTGGGCTGTATGAGGGGCCCAGCATCACGGATGGCATCCACCGGCTGTCGGCTTACCGGCGGCTCGGCTCGGCTCCGTTCGTGGTGGTGGTGGGCCTGGCAGAAGGGGACATCTATGCCCCCTGGTATCAAACGGCCCGCGTGGTGGGTGCCGTGCTGGTGCTGGTGCTGGTCCTGGCAGCCGGGCTTGGCTGGATATTGTGGCGGGAGCTTCGCCGGCGTGCCACGGCGGAACGCACGACCCAAGCCATGGCCGGCCGGTTGGAAGCTTTGATCGAGACCGTTCCCGCGGCCGTGTGGTCCACGTCAGACGCGGACGCCGCCACCGTCGCCGGTAACCGGTACGCGGCGGAGCTGCTGCGGTTGCCCTACGGTTCCAATCCCTCGCTCACGGCCCCGGCGGCGGTGCGGCCCCAGCATTTCCGCGTATTGCTGGACGGGGTGGAGATTCCGCCGGCGGACCTGCCGATCCAGCGGGCCGCCCGCGGGGAGGACGTGCCGCTGCAGGAATACGAGGTCGCGTTCGAGGACGGGACCACCTCGACGATCCTGATTCGCGCCATGCCGCTCCGCGACCCCTCGGGCGCCCTGGCCGGCTCGGTCTGCGCCGCCATCGACGTCACCGAGCGCAAGCAGGCAGAGGCTGCCCTGCGCCGGTCGGAGGAAGAGTTCCACGCTTTGGCGGAGAACCTGCCCAACCTGTGCTGGATGGCGAACGCGGACGGCTGGATCTATTGGTACAACCGTGGCTGGTACGACTACACAGGCACCACCCCTGCCGACATGGAGGGCTGGGGCTGGCAGTCCGTTCATGATCCAGCGGTGCTATCCGCCGTCATGGGGCGCTGGAAGGGGTGCATCGCAGCAGGCATGCCATTCGAAATGACGTTTCCCCTGCGCGGCAGCGACGGCGCGTTCCGCCCCTTCCTGACGCGCATCGTGCCGTTGCGCGACGCTGGCGGCGCCATCATTCGCTGGTTCGGCAGCAATGTGGACATCAGCGAGCAGCAACAAACCGAGGCAGCCCTGCGCGCCAGCGAGGACGCCTTGCGTCGCTTAAACGAGCAGCTGGAGGCCCGCGTGGCCGCGGAGGTGACGGCGCGGGAGCAGGCACAGGCCCGGCTGGCGCAGTCTCAGCGCCTGGAGGCGCTGGGGCAGCTTGCCGGCGGCATCGCCCACGACTTCAACAACGTGCTGCAAGCCGTGTCCGGCGGGCTGGGCCTGATCGTCCGCCGGGCCGAGGACCCCGTCGCCGTGCGTGATCTGGCCCGAATGGCCGACGCCGCCGCCAAGCGCGGGGCCAGCATCACCGGGCGCCTGCTGACCTTTGCCCGCAGGGGGGAGTTGCAAGCCGCGCCGGTGCCGCCCGCCGCGCTGCTGGACGGCCTGCGCGAAATGCTGGCGCCGACCCTCGGCGCGTCGATTCAGGTGGTGACGCATGTGGACCCGGACGCGCCGCCGCTGCTGACTGACCGGGCGCAGTTGGAGACGGTGCTGGTGAACCTGGCCGTGAACGCCCGCGACGCCATGCCGGACGGCGGCATCCTGCGGATCACTGCAACCGTCGAAGCGGTGGCCGGGCCAGGTGGGAGCACATCTCCGGCCGAGCTCGGCCCAGGCGCCTACCTGCGGCTGGACTTGACGGATGTCGGCACCGGCATGGACGCCGCGACGCTGGCGCGCGCATCGGAGCCGTTCTTCACCACCAAGCCGCCGGGCCAAGGGACCGGGCTGGGCCTGGCGATGGCGCGTGGTTTTGCCGAGCAGTCCAAAGGTGGCTTCGCGCTGCGGAGCGCGCCGGGCGAGGGCACGACGGTCACGCTCTGGTTCCCGGTCGCGGGCCGCGCGGTGCAGTCGGATGCCCTGGACGAGCCTGCGCCGCCGCCCGCCACCGCATCTGACCGCGTGCTGCTGGTGGATGACGACGCGATGGTGCGGGCCGTCCTGGCCGGGCACCTGGAAGCCAGGGGCTACCGGGTCAGCCAGGCGTCCGACGGCCTGGACGCCCTGGCGCGGTTGGATGCCGGGGAGGCTGCCGACCTGCTCGTGACCGATTTCGCCATGCCCGGCATGAACGGGCTGGCGCTGATCGCGGAGGCCCGGCGGCGGCGGCCCGGCCTGCCGGCCCTGTTGCTGACCGGCTACGCCGAAGCGACCGTCCAGCTGCATGTCGAGACTGCCTCACCCGAGGCGTTGATGCTGCTGCGTAAGCCGGTATCAGGCGACGAGCTGACCGCCCGTGCATCGGCCCTGCTGAATGCACCGGCAAAGGCCGCAGAGTAGCGGCGGGGCACCGCCCCCACCTTACGTCCGGCGGAAGCACGACGTCATACAGAGCCTCTGGCGTTCGGAAGCTGAAATTGGGCATAGCCGAGATCACCCGGGCGCCCGATCTGGACCAAGGTCCCGGCCGGCACCAGAATCGGCTCACCCCGCACCAGGCTCTGCGACCTCTCCGACCCCGGCAGTTGCACGGCTGGCTGCCGCTCCGACCCATGGCTGACCAGGGTGTAATCGTCACCCACCGATTGCATGCGCGACACCTGGAGGTCCACCGCAACGCGCCCGGGTATACTTCCCCGGCTGGCCCACCCGAGCTCGATGGGGGCGTTGCCCGGTGTCACCTGGTAATTCACGGTTCGCTCCAACCCGCTCCCGGACGAGGACGCGACGCACCGCATGCTTCCCATCGGGAGATAATCAACCAGCGCGCGGTCGATCGCGGCCTGGAACGGCGGCGGCGGGATCAAGTCCCGCACCCGGTCGGCTTGCGCCAGGCGCAACGGCGTGATGCCGAACTCGTCCCCGTACCCGTCGATGCATTGCGATGCGACGGCCACCAACATCTGCGGCGGCAGCGCCGATATCTGCACGTCGGTCATCCCGGTCAGCAGCCGGGCCAGAACCTCGCCACGCACCATGGTAATGTCGTTGGCATCCGCTGCCGTCAGCACGCTGCCGGGTGGGAACTGGGCGCCGTGCTGCAGCAATCGGGCGGTGCCGTCGTTGAGCTCCTCAAGGTCGTGCGCGGAGGGCTGCAGCTCCGTCCGGACCGACCGGAGCTTGGCATACACGGCGTCCTTGATCTCCTGCGGCAAGGCCAGCACCTCGTCCGGGCTGGCGGTATAGAGCCGCATGCAGATCGTGATCGCCGCGTCGATATCCAGGTCGGCTCCACCGATCAGCTCGCCCCAAGTGCTGCTGCCGGGCGATCGTCCGGCGCGCCCCGATCCATCATCCGGCTCCGGACTGGCGGACGATGCGGTCGGACGGTTCCGCGGGGGCGATCCACCGCCGCCGCCATCGACCGTGTTCGGACCGGGATCATCCGGGGGCTCGCCAGGCACTTGCGCGTCGCGGCCATCCGGCACCTCATCGGGCGCACCCGGCTTCGTCGTGCTGACATGCCCGGCTTCCAGCAGGCGCAGGAACGCAGTCTCCGCAGCCGACGGAAAGCCGGGTGGGGTGGGGCCCAGTCCTATCGATCCGCCGATTGCGTCCATTTCCCGACCTGTGACTGCGTCGCGTGCGAAATGCGCGGACATGCCCTCGATACCGCCGTAAACTTGCCCGAGCCTGACGGCGGTGTTCCCTTGGACCGCGGCCTCCGGCATACAGCGCGCCATGATCCACACCACCGCCGGGCTCATCGATGCGGGGCTGGTGCCCGCGACCGACCGCACCATCCTCGACGCCGTCGCCACGAAGTATGCCGTCGCCGTGCCGGAGGCGCTGCGCCGGCTGATTGGCCGCGCGGACGATCCGATCGGGCGCCAGTTCATCCCCCATCCGGACGAGTTGCTGATCGCTCCCCACGAACGGGCGGACCCCATCGGCGACGATGCGCTCTCCCCGGTGCCCGGCATCGTCCATCGCTATGCCGACCGCGCCCTGCTGAAGCCGCTGCTGATCTGCCCCACCTATTGCCGCTTCTGCTTCCGGCGCGAGCATGTCGGGCCCGGCGGGGGGCTGCTGCCCGACCAGGACCTGCACACCGCATACAAATGGCTTCATGACCATCCCGCCATCCGCGAGGTGATCCTCACCGGCGGCGATCCGCTCATGCTGTCGCCCCGGCGGCTGCACGCGATCCTGCAGGCGCTCGACGGCATCCCGCACATCGAGACGCTGCGCATCCACACCCGCCTTCCCGTCGCGGACCCCGCCAAGCTGACGGAGGCGCTCGCCGCCACCCTGGCCACGGACAAACCGCTCTGGCTCGTGGTCCACGCCAATCATGCGCGCGAGTTCGCGCCCGACGCCGTGGCCGCCCTGAAGCGCGTGCAGGCTCAGGGCGTGCCCGTTCTTGGCCAATCCGTGCTGCTGCGCGGTGTGAACGATTCGGCCGAGGCGCTGGAAGACCTGTTCCGCGCGATGCTCCGCGCGCGGGTAAAGCCCTACTACCTGCATCAGCTCGATCCGGCGCCCGGCACTGCCCGCTTTCACGTGCCGATCGCCGAGGGCCAGGCCATCCTGGCAAAGCTGCGAGGCCGGGTCACGGGGCTCGCCTGGCCGACCTATGTGCTCGACATCCCGGGTGGCCATGGCAAGGTGCCGATCGGGCCGGGCTATCTCGAGGGCGATCACGTGCGCGACCCCCACGGCCATGCCCATCGCCTTGCCGATGCCGGGCCCGCGGTTTAGAAGCGGCGCCTCACCGCCATCACAGTCGAGTTCTTTGGAATGAAGCAGCAGGCCAACCTCATCCGCGCCGGACACGTGCTCGATCATGGCGGGCGCCGGTGGACCGTGCTGAAGCAGCAGATCATCACACCGGGCAAGGGTGGCGCGTTCATCCAGGTCGAGATGCGGGACCTGAAAACCGGCAACAAGACCAATGAGCGGTGGCGCACCGCCGATACGGTCGAGCGGCTGCAGACCTCGGAGTCCGACTTCACCTATTCTTACACGGATGGCGACAACATCGTCTTGATGGACCCGCAATCCTTCGAGCAGACCATGATCCCCGTGGCACTGCTCGGCGAGCAGGCGGCGTATCTGCAAGACAACATGACCGTGACGGTGGACATGGTGGAAAGCGAGCCCGTGGGCCTTCGCCTGCCGTCCACCGTGATCCTTGAGGTCGTGGAGGCCGATCCGGTGGTGAAGGGGCAGACCGCCACCAGCTCCTACAAGCCCGCCAAGCTGTCGAACGGCGTGCGCACCGACGTGCCGCCCTTCGTCGAGGCCGGGGAGCGGATCGTGGTACGGACCGAGGATGGCAGCTACGTCGAGCGCGCCAAGGGATAGGCCATGGCCCTCCGCCTCTCCCCCCACATGACGGTCATGCAGAACGCGGCTCAGAAGGCCGCCAAGCGTCTGCTGCGCGATTTTGCGGAGGTGGAGCAGCTGCAGGTCAGCGTGAAGGGCCCCGGCGATTTCGTGAGCCAGGCCGATATGCGTGCCGAAGCGACGCTCAAGGAAGAACTGACCAAGGCGCGCCCGGGCTATTCCTTCCTGATGGAAGAAGCCGGCAAGTCCGGCAGCGATAATTGGGCGTGGCGCTGGGTGGTGGATCCGCTGGACGGCACCAGCAATTTCCTGCACGGAATCCCGCATTGGTGCATTTCGGTGGCGCTCGAGCATCGGCTGCCCGATGGCTCCGCCGAGATCGCGTCCGCCATGATCTACAACCCCGTCAATGACGAGATGTTCTGGGCCGAGAAGGGCATCGGCGCCTATCTGAACGAGCGCCGCCTGCGGGTCTCGGCCCGGCGCGAGTTTAGCCAGGCGCTGTTCGCCACCGGCATCCCGTTCGCCAGCGTGACCGCCGCCCGCCGCCTGGCCTTTGCCCGCACGCTCGGCGTGCTGATGCCGCAAGTGGCGGGCATCCGCCGCTTCGGTGCCGCGGCGCTCGATCTCGCCTGGGTCGCGGCCGGGCGGTATGACGGGTTCTGGGAGCTGGGTCTCAAGCCCTGGGACATGGCAGCCGGGCTGCTGATCGTGCGAGAGGCCGGGGGCTTCGTGACCGGCGCGGACGGCGCCGAAACGGTCATGCAGGAAGATGCCGGCAACGACATCGTGGCCGCCAACCCGCACATGCATGCGCGCCTGCGTGAGGTCGTCGCCGATGGCGTCGCGGCCGCCCGGGGCCGCTCACCCGAGGGCCTGCCGGCCTGATGCGCCGGCGCCTCGCCCTGACCGTCATGCTGCTGTCCGGCTCCGCGAGCGCGTGGGGCCAGGCCACCGTGAACCAGGGCGCCCTAGATCAGCTCGCTCCGCGATCGCGCACGGAAAGCCGGCCGGCCGCCCGCCCCGCGCGCACTCCGGACAAGCCGGCCCCTCCGGCCAAGCCGCCCACCCGGCCCACGGCGCAGGCCACGACCCCGCCGCGCCCCCCTGCCCGTCCACCCGCGGTCCCCACGGTGCCGCCGGCCATCGCCGCCCTGCCGCCGCCCATCCTCGTGCCTGTCGCGCCGCCGCCGCCGCCTCCCGTGGTGCCGCTGGTGGCGGATGCACCCGGCGCCGTCGCGCCATTGCCGGGTGGCCTGCGCGCCACCTTCGGCTCCGATCGCGCCGATCTCAATGCCGCCACGGAAAGCGCGATCCGCCGGTTCGCGGCCGAGGTGAAGCCCAACGAGCGGCAGGCGGTGAACGTGCTGGCCTATGCCGCGGGGTCCGCGGATGACCCCTCGACGCCGCGACGCCTGTCGTTGGCCCGGGCTCTCGCGGCCCGGGCGGTGCTGATCAACGAAGGCATCCCCTCCACCCGTATCTACGTCCGCGCCCTCGGCAGCGCCATCGGCGACGGCCCGGCCGATCGGGTGGACCTGACCCGCGCGCCCGGTGCCGCGCCATGACCCGGCCCCGCACATACCTGATCCGCATGCTGGTGTTCCTGGCAGCGGTCGTGCTGCTGGTGCTCTTTCTCTCCTCCGCGCTGGTCACCGCGTTCGAGAGCAATCCGCTGCTGAATGCGTTGATTGCCGTCGTGCTGGCGATCGGCATCGCCTGGAATATTCTGCAAGTCGTGCGGCTCCAGCCGGAAGTGCTGTGGCTCGAAACGTTCCAGTCCAACCGGCCCCGCCTCGCCGCCCTGCCCTCCCCCCGCCTGCTGGCGCCCATGGCCAGCATGCTCGCGGCCCGGCAGGCCAAGGCGCGGGACGGCAAGGACCGGTTCACCCTATCCGCGCCCGCCATGCGCTCCCTGCTCGACAGCCTGGCCTCCCGCCTCGACGAATCGCGCGAGCTGTCACGCTATATGACCGGGCTTCTGATCTTCCTAGGATTGCTCGGGACGTTCTGGGGCCTGCTGCTGACGGTCGCCTCCGTGTCGGACGTGATCTCCGGCATGTCGATCGGCTCCGGTGACATCAATGCGCTGTTCGAGCAGCTGAAATCCGGTCTCGGCAAGCCGTTGCGCGGCATGGGCACCGCGTTCAGCTCCAGCATGTTCGGCCTCGCCGGCGCGCTCATCCTCGGGTTCCTCGACCTCACCGCCGGGCAGGCGCAGAACCGGTTCTTCAACGAGCTCGAGGAATGGCTGGCCGGCCTCACCCGGCTTTCATCGGGGGCCATCGGCGAGGGGGCCGAGGGATCGGTCCCGGTCTATGTGCAGGCGCTGCTGGAGCAGACGGCCGAGAACATGGAGACCTTGCAAACCACGCTCGCCCGCGGCGAAGACAGCCGGCAGCAGGCCAACGCCGCCGTTCTAGCCCTCACGGAGAAGATCGGCACGCTGTCCGACACGATGCGCGCCAACCAGCAGCTCATGCTCCGCCTTGCGGAAGGACAGGCTCAGCTCGGCCCAGCCCTCACGCGCCTGGGCGAACGCGGCGCCGACGACGCCTCCCGCGCGCATCTGCGGGCGATCGAGAACTTGCTGCAACGGCTGGTGACCGAGGGGGAGCAAGGCCGCATCCAAAGCACGTCGGAGCTCCGCAACGATATCCGCGTGCTGACCCGCACGATCGCCGCCCTGGCGGAAGGGCAGCCGGGATGAGGTCGTTCCTCCCCCTCTCCCCTCGGGAGAGGGTTGGGGTGAGGGGGAGAGCCCGGCCCTTTTGCGTGAAGCTGGGCCCCTAATGCCCCGTTCCCGCCGCAGCCGCGCCAGCGACGAGCTGAACCCCTGGCCCGGCTATGTGGACGCGCTGTCCACGCTGTTGATGGTCATCATCTTCGTGCTGCTGGTGTTCGTGCTCGCCCAAGCCTTCCTCAGCGTGGCGCTGACAGGACGCGATCGCGCGCTCGACCGGCTGAACCGGCAGGTCGCGGAGCTGACCGACATGCTCTCCCTCGAGCGCGGGCGCGGCACCGAGCTGCAAACCTCCGTCGCGGGCCTGAACCGCGACCTCCAGGCCGCCAACACCGCACGGGACGCGCTCACCCGCGACCTCGGCCTGCTGCGTGACGAGGGCGGGCGCATCGCCGCCGACCGCGACGCTTTGAGGGCGGAGCGGGATCGGCTGTCCGCGCGCCTCGCGGATGCCGAGCTGCAATCCGGCTCCGCCACCGCGCGCCTGCAGCAACTGCAGACCCGGCTGGCCGAAACCGCCGGGCGCACGGATACGGCCGGGCAGGAAGCGGCCGCGTTGGCCGGGCAGCTGGCGCAGGCGCGGCGGGACCTCGCCGCGATGCAGGCGCAGATGGCCGAGCTGAACCGCACCGTGACCGCCGACCGCGCCACGATCCAGGCCCGGGTGGCGGACCTCGCGCGCCTCGCCGATCAGGTCAAACAATTGACCGCGTTAAGGGACGAGTTGGAGCAGCAGGCCCGCGCCGCCGCCGTCCGCGCCACCACGGAGCAGCAACGGCGAGAGGCCGCGGCCGCCTTACTGGCGGACGAGCAGAAGCTCGGTGAAAGCGCCCGCGCCCAAGTGGCCGCCCTCACCCGCCAGATCGAGCAGCTTCGCGCCCAGATGGCCAGCGTGAGTGCCGCGCTCGGCATCGCGGAGGCGGCCGGCCGCGACAAGGATACGCAGATCGCCGGCCTCTCGACCCGGCTGAATGTCGCCCTCGCCTCCCGCGTCGAGGAGTTGCAGCGCTACCGCAGCGAGTTCTTCGGCCGCCTGCGCGAGGTGCTTGCCAACCGGCCCGGCGTCCAAGTGGTAGGCGACCGCTTTGTCTTCCAAAGCGAGGTGCTGTTCCCCGCCGGCGCCGCCGACATGACGGCAGCCGGGCAGGACCAGATCAGGGCGCTCGCGACCACGCTGAAGGAATTGTCCCGCGACATCCCCACTGACATCAATTGGATCCTCCGCGTGGACGGCCATGCCGACAAACAGCCGGTGAGCCGTGGCGCCTTCGCCTCCAACTGGGAGCTGTCGGCGCAGCGGGCCATCAACGTGGTGAAGCTGCTGGTCGATGAGGGCGTGCCGGCCGCGCGCCTGGCGGCCACGGGCTTCGGCGAGTTCCAGCCGCTGGACGGCGCCGAGACCCCGGCCTCGTTGGCCCGCAATCGCCGGATCGAGTTGCGGCTGACCGACCGCTAATTTTTGTTACGCGCCGGGACAGCAGACCCCGGGATCGCGTATCCTGACAGCATGGTTCCCGGTTCGCCCACGATCCTGCTGCGCCGAATCCCCGGTTGGGCGCCGGCGGTGGCGCTGCTGCTGTTCACCGCTGTGGCCGGCCCGGCGCTGGGTGGGCTGATCCGGCCGTTGTTCGTGCTGGGTTGCGCCGCCACCGCCTGGTTCGCCTGGCGCCGCGGCCCCGAACAGCATTTGCAGGCCGTGCTGTGGCTGTTCTGCTTCAGCCCCTTCGTCCGCCGCCTCGTGGACGTTTCGGTCGCCTACGACGCTTCCGCCGTCATGCTGATCGGGCCCATGCTGGCCATATTGGTGCCGGCGCCGGAGCTGCGGGCTTTGCTCAAACCCGGCCGCGACACGGACGGATTCGGCCCCGGGCTCGTCTGGCTCGGCTGCGTGACCTATGCGGCGCTGCTGTCGATGGTGCAGGCGGATTGGTTCAATGCGGCCTCCGGCACGATCAAATGGGCGGCGCCGGTGGTGTATGCGCTGGTGCTGCTGCAACGCCGGGTCGATCCCGTGGCGATGGCGCAGGCTGCGGCGCGGGCGTTCATGGCGATCATCCCGATCATGGGCCTGTATGGCGTCGTGCAATATATCGACCCGCCGCTATGGGACCGGTTCTGGATGCAATATGCCTCCATCACCTCCGCCGGCTATCCGGTGCCCTACGGCGTGCGGGTGTTCAGCACGATGAACGGCCCGGCCAGCTACGCGACCTTCACGGCCGCGGGCTTGCTGCTGGTGGGGTTCCTGCGGCCGGGGTGGCAGGCGATGCTGGCCGGGGCGCCGGCGGGGCTTGGGCTGCTGCTGTCTTTGTATCGCACGGGCTGGATCGCGCTCGCCGCCGGGGTGCTGTTCTGCGTGTGCTTCGGCGCCACCAGGCGGCGGTCGCTCGCCACCATGGCCGGGATCGTGATCGCCGCCGGCGTCGCCGCCACGACGCCGCCGTTCTCGGACGTGATCGCGGACCGGTTGGAGACACTGACCAACGGCAGCAAGGACGGCAGCGGGCAAGAGCGGCTGGACGAATACGTGACCCTATGGAACCTGCCGGACAGCGCCCTGGTGGGGTTCGGCTTCACCACGACGGATGCCGGGCAGGCCGGGGCGATGCCGATCGATGGGCAGATCGTGGCGTCCTGGATCACGATGGGCATCGTGGTCGGCATGGTCTGCCTCGCCAGCCTGATCTGGGCCGCCACCCGCGCCATCACGCCGGCCTGGCGCGATCCCCGGCCCGAGGCGGTCGTGCTGGCCAGCCTTGCGGTGGCGGCCATGACGCAGATCCCGCTCGCGGGCTTTTCGGGGGAGCTCGGGTTCCTGTTCTGGGGTTTCGCCGGCATCGCCATCGCCGGCAGCCTCGCCCGGCCCCTGCCCGCTCCCGCAGCTTCCCGGCGCATGGTGCCGTCACGCCGCGACCTTGATCTCCGCCCGCGGCCACGGCCCCAAGCCTAACCACGGCAACAGCCGGGCCCTTTGCAGTGCCACATGAGCCACCATCGGCGCCACGACCCCGGCGGTGGTGCAGACCACGACATACAGCACCGGATTTGCGGGGATGCCCAATCGCAGCATCACCATCCGGACGCCCGAGGCCGCCAGGATGTGCATGACGTAGATCGTCATCGACATGCGGCCGACCAACTCCAGCCAGCCCGTGCCATGCTCCTCCAGCCGCTTGCTGATGGCCACCACGCCCCAGACACCGAGCACGCAGGCCGGGATCGCCGCCCACCCGTCATGGTCCTGCCAGACCTCCGCGAACAGCACGGCCACGCCAAACCCCACCCAAACCAGCGCCACCCCGCCCCACCCGAACGGCCGCCACCGCGTCACGGCCGCGCCCCCCAGGATGCCCACGACATACAGCGGCAGGTGGTGCAGCGTCAGCGCCAGGTCCGGCCGGGCCGGCAGCACCTGGAATGCCACCGATCCCGCAATCGCCAAACCCACCAGCACCCGGCGGTCCGGCACCAGCACGATCAACAGATGGCAGATCATCAGCGCATACAAGAACCAGAACTGCGCGATCGGCCGGAACCAGATCATCGCGAGATCGCGCGGGTAGATCGGAATGTTCGCGTCCCGGGCCAGCACGACGGAGATGCCGCCCTGGATCAGCGACCACAGAAGGTAGGGATACGCGACCGTCCAGAGCTTGTTCCGCAGGAACGATCCCCGGCCCCGCGCCAGGCTATGCGGGACATTCATCCCGGCCAGGAAGAAGAACAGCGGCATGTGGAACGTATAGAGCGTGAAATCCATGCCATCCGCCACGGCGCCGTCCGGCACCACACCGGCCCGGACCAGGCCGCGCAGCGTATGCCCATACACGACCAGGATCACGCCGATCCCCCGCGCGGTATCGATCCAGCCCTGGCGCGCAGCGATCATGGCCCCGAGACTACAGGCATCCTGCCAGTAAAATTGTCACATCGGCGTCAGCCCATGCGGCGTCAGGCGCTCCACCGTAGGAGGGTGACGTCACCCGATACCGGCACGGTCATCCGGTCCGACACCGGACCAAGCGTTGACCAGTCTGCCTCCGTCAACCGCCGGGCCAGGACGGACCCGGTCGCACCCCCCAGCCGGAGCCCGACCGGAACAGGCTGCTGGCGCCCCCAGGGCCAGGGCTGCCACAATGCCAGGACACAGCTTCGGTCCCGCCGCTGGAACAGCATGCGCCGGCACTCCCCCGCGATCTCCAGCGGCAAGCGGCCCGGCGCGAACCGCGGCCCCGGATCGGCCAGGACCTGCATCAGCGTGCGCAGCGTCCCGAAGGCCGGTTTCGGCGCGCCGTCCTCCCGCAGCAGGCCGTAATGGTGCTCGCTCTCGCCCGGGTCGGTCCCTTCGTCCATCAACTGGTAGATGAAGCTGCGGCGCACCCCGGACGTCAGCAGATGCAGCAGCATACGCGGCAGATAGGTGGCCGCAGCGTCCTCCGTCACGCCGCCGGGCCGGTCTAGCGTCGTGTAGCCGGCCTCGGTCGCCATGACGGGCGCCCCCGGCTTGAACGCGTCCCTGAAGTGCCGGAGATACCAGTCGATCCCGGCATACTCGTCCGTGGTCTCCGGCTCCTGCGCGCGCTGAACGTACGGGTGGATCGCCACGATGTCGCAATACGGCGCCGCCCCGCGCAACAAGGCCGCGTCCGCCGGCTTGTAGTCGATCACCGACGGCGACAGCAGGGGCATGCGGGGATAGCGCGGCCGCAGCGCCGTGTGGATCGCGCGCTGATAGGCGATCACGGCCCGGTCCCAGTGCGGCCGGGCCTGGGGCTGCGCCATGAACCAGTCGCTATCGCCCTCGTTCTGCCCCTCGATGGCCGAGACCTTCTCGGGCCCGAGCGCCTTGAGGTAGGCCAGCATCTCGGCGGGCGTGTTGGTGGCGGGCGACACGAGCCAGTGGCTGCGGATGCCGTGACGCTCGAACAGGATGCGCCAGCGATCGACATCGTTGCCGGGGCGCAACTCGTCCCGCAGGTGGCGCACACCTAGGGCGGCCAGCCGCTCCCGCACCAGCTCGAAACGGCTCAGATACGGCTCGCTGCCGAGATGGACGTTGACGCCGACGCTCTCCACGAAGCTATCGGCAGCAATCGCCTGCATACCCGGCCCAGCGAAGGGCAGCGCCGCCGCGGCGAGCAGCGTGCGCCGGGCCAGCATCGTCAGGCCAGCGCCGCCCCGCGACGCCTGACCAGCGCCGGGTCCCCGCGCAGCACCTCCATCTCCGTGCCGCCATCCTCGCCGCGCTTGAACGCGAGATCGAGCTGATGCGGCCCGAGCCTCACGCCCAAGAGCGTGAGGTCCGGCAGCCATTCCGGCAACACCGGATCGACATGCATCACGCCGGCCGGCGCGTCGGGATCGAGCCCCAGCATCGCCTGCACGAGCGCGAACACCGCCGCCGCCGCCCAGGCCTGCGGCACGTTGGCGCCAAGATACTGCACGGGAAAGTTGGTGTCGGTGCGCTGCACGCCGGAATACAGTTCCGGGAGCTGCCGCTGCGCGAAGAAGCCCGCCGCCGCATGGATGTCGGTCGCTACGGCATTCGCCTCGGCATGGAAGCCATACCGCTTGAACCCGAGTGCGATCAGGCTGTTGTCATGCGGCCAGACGGAGCCGTTTTGGTAGGAGAACGGGTTATAGCTCGGGTTCTCCGCCGTGAGCGTCCGGATGCCCCAGCCGCTCCACATATCGGGCCGCATGAACCGCGCCACCACCCGCGCCGCGCGATTCGGCGGGACGATGCCGCACCACAGCAGATGGCCCACGTTGCTCGCGACCGTCCAGATCGGGCGCTTATCGCCATCGAGGCAGTAGGCGTAGAAGCCGCCCGCTTCGTCCCAGAACACCTCGTTGAATTGCTTGAACAGCGCTGCCGCCTTGGCCGTCAGTGCCGCCGCGCGATCCGCCTCACCGAGCGCCGTGCAAATTTCAGCCATGCCCTGCCAGGCCGCATAGACGTATCCCTGGAGCTCGCAGATCGCCTTGGGCCCGCGCACCAGCTTGCCGTCGGGATCGACCACGGCCTCCCCGCTATCCTTCCAGCCGACATTCTCGTAGCCGTCGCCGGACCGGGTGCCGTATTCCTGGAACCCGTCGCCATCCCGGTCGCCATAGGCGTCGATCCAGGCGAGGCACCCCTCCGCCGCCGCCCGGTGCTGCCGGATCAGCGCCACATCCCCGGTCGCGCGCCAGGCGGCGTGCAGTGCCATCAGGAACAGGGGCGTCGCGTCCGCCGTGCCATAATACGGCGTGTGCGGGATCAGCTTCAGCGCCGCGAGCTCGCCCCGGCGCAACTCATGCAGGATCTTGCCGGGCTCCGCATCCCGGTAATCATCCCGCTCGGTCGCCTGCCACTGCGCCAGCACCTCCAGCACGCCGCGGGCGATCTCGGGGTCCAGCGTGATGGATTGCAGGCTGACGATCAGCGTGTCGCGGCCGAACAGCGCCACGAACCACGGCAGACCGGCGGCCGGCACGAACACGCCCGGCGCGTCGGGCAGCCGCAGCGCCGCCATGTCCTCCACCGCCTGGTCGAACAGGCGCTGGAAGCTGTGCACGCTGGAGCGCAGGCGCATCACGCCATAATCCCCGGCCGGGATCTCCATCGTGCAGGTATCGGGCGCCGCATACCGTGTATCGCCATCCATGAGGTCATAGAGCAGCGTGCCCTCCCAGACCTGCCCGGGATCGAGCGCGATGGCGAAGCTGATGCGGCCATTGGCATACACGGCGGGCACCGAGTTGCGGGCGCGGATGCAGACGGCGCGGGCGAACTCCCCGTTGCGATAGCCGGTGGTGAGGGCCTGGTCGGCGTCGGACCACGTGCTGGAGATACGGCCGCGGCGGACGATGTGACCGGATTTCACCTCGAACACATCGGCGAAATCGCTGCGGACCGCGATCTCGAGATTGAATCGCGCCGGCTTGCGGCCGTAATTGGTGATGGCATAGGCCTCATGGAGCCCACCCTCGAGCCGGCGGCTCAGCACCAGGCTCAACGTGCGCGCCGGGATGTCCCCGCCTTCGCTGGGGAATGATTTGTTGGTGAGGAAGACCCGCGCCGCCTCGGGCGAGGTGGCGCCGCTGTTCACGAGGTCCCAGACGGCACCGTTGGCATAGAGGGCATAGGCGCTGATCAGCCGTGTATCGAAGAAATACAGACCCTTATCGGTCGGCCACGCCACCTGGCCGTCCGGTTCGGTGATCAGGACGGTGTAGCCCTGGTGGATCGCGACCTGGGCCGGGCCGACCTTGATTTCTAACGGCATGCGCCGGGGATCTCGAGGGGCATCAGGCCGGCTGGAAGGTGAGCGAGACGCCGTTCATGCAATAGCGCTGGCCCGTGGGCTGCGGTCCGTCCGGGAAAACGTGGCCGAGATGGCTGCCGCAATTGCTGCAATGGACCTCGGTCCGCAGCATGCCCCAGCCGCGATCTTCGGTGGTGCCGACCGCGTCCGGTGTGACGGGCTGGAAGAAGCTGGGCCAGCCCGTGCCGCTCTCGAACTTGGCCGTGGTGTCGAACAGCGCCTGCTGACAGCCGGCGCAGACATAGGTGCCGGGGCGCTTCTCGGCATTGAGCGGGCTGGTGCAGGCGCGCTCCGTGCCGTGGCCGCGCATGACCTTGTATTGCTCGGGCGACAGCAGGGCCTGCCACTCGGCCTCGGTATGCGTGACGGGGAAGGTTTCGGCCGGCTTGGCTTTGGCGAACAAGGACATCAGGAACCTCGGTGATTTCGGTGGGCGGAATATGGGCGGCGCGCCGCGCGTCTCAAGCTTAGAGGAAACCGGTCGAGAACCACGGCACCGCCGCGACCAGAACGAGCCCCACCAGCAGCGCCGCCAGATAAGGCCAGATCCGCCCCATCGCTGCATCCGGACTCACCCGGCCGATGGCGCAGGCGGCATAGTAACCCACCCCGAACGGCGGCGCGAACAGGCCGATGCCCATCGCCAGCACCACGACCATGGCATAGTGCACGTCGTTGATGCCCAGCTGGCGCGCGATCGGGAACAGCAGCGGCCCGAACAGCACGATCGCCGGGATGCCCTCGAGGATGCTGCCCAGCACCACGAACACGATCAGGCTCAGCGCCATGAAGCCATGCGCGCCGCCCGGGACCCCCGTCATGCTGACCGCCAGTGCCCGGGAGAAGCCGGATTGCGTCAGCGCCCAGGCCATCCCGGTCGCGGTGCCGATGATGAACAGGATGGCGCCCGACAGGCACGCGGTGTCCACCAGCATGGGATACAGCCGCCGCCAGTCGAATTGCCGATACAGCACCAGCCCGGCCACGACGGAGTAGGCGATGCCGATCGTGCTGACCTCCGTCGCCGTCGCGACCCCCTGCACCACCGCCGCCCGGATCAGCACCGGGAGCACCAGCGCCGGGGAGGCGATCAGCAACGCGCGCCCGACCTGCGCCCAGGTCGCGCGCACGGCGCCCGGTGCCTCGTTGCGCGACCGCCACCAGCTCACCGCCGCCAAGGCCAGCGCCAGCACCAGCGCCGGCACCAGCCCGCCCGTGAACAGCCCGGCGATGCTCACCCCCGCCACGGACCCGATCGTGATCAGCACCAAGGACGGCGGGATCGTCTCGCTCATGGCGCCCGACGCCGCGAGCAACGACACCAGCTCGCCTTCCTCCGCGCCCCGCCGCTTCATCTCCGGAAACAGCACCGGCGCCACCGCCGCCATGTCCGCCGCCTTCGATCCCGAGATGCCGCTGACCAGATACATCGCGCCCAGCAACACGTAATTGAGCCCGCCCCGCACATGGCCCAGCAGGGTGGCGAGGAACGCCACCATCGCCCGCGCCATGCCCGTCATCTCGATCAGCAGGCCCAGGAACACGAACAGCGGCACCGCCAGCAGGATCAGCGTGCTCATGCCCTCATCGAGGCGGGACACGATGACGGTGAGCGGCGTGCGCGTAGTGGTGGCAAGATAGGCCAGGGTCGCGACGCCGAAGCTGAACCCGATCGGCACCCCGGCCAGCACGCCGGCCAGCAGCAGCACGACGAAGAACAGCACCAAATTCCAGTTGCCGAACGCGGCCAGCCACGGCGCTCCCACCCACAGCAGCACCGTGACCGCGGCGAGCCCGGCGCTCACCAGCACCACGTCGCGCCGGCCCTGACCCGAAAGCTGAGCGACGCAGGTGGCGAGCATCAGCGCGAAGCCCACCGGGATCGACCCGGCCCGCACCACGTTCGACCACCCCAGAGCCGGCGTTTCGATGAACCACTCGTCCTGCGCGTATTCCCAGGCATGCGGCAGCAGAAACAGCAGGAACAGCAAGGTGACGCCGATCGCGAAGGTTTCGAGCAGCGCGCGGCGCCGGGCCGGCATGCCGGCGACGATGGCGGTCAGCCGCATGTGCTGCCCGCGGTTCAGCGCGATCACGCTGCCGAGCATGGCCAGCCACAGGAATAGGATGCTGGCGAGCTCATCCGTCCACAGGATCGGGCGGTGCAGCACGAAGCGATACAGCACACCGGCCGACAGGATGACGATCTCCGCCAGCACCAGCAGCGCCGCCGCGGCCTCCACCGCATGCGCCAGCCACCGGGCCGGCCAGGACGCGGTCCCGGCCGGGGCGAGGTTCAGGACAGCGAGCCCACCGCATCCTCCAGCACGCGCCAGGCCTCGTCGCCATACTTGCCGCGCCATTCGGCATAGAAGCCGTTCTTCTTCAGCAAATCACGAAAGGACGCGGGCTCCGGATCGTTGAACGCGAGCCCGGCCGCCTCGAGCTTGCCGCGCACGTTGGCGTTCAGCGCCGCCACGTCTACCCGCTCCTGCTTGGCGGAGGCGTTCAGCTCTTCCGCCACGACGCCCTGCGCGTCGGCCGGCAGGCGGTCGAAGGCGCGCCGGTTCGCAAGGAGCCAGAACCCGTCCCACATATGGTTCGTCGTCGAGCAGAATTTCTGGACTTCGTACAGCTTCGCGACCTCGATCAGCGCCAGCGGGTTTTCCTGCCCATCCACGATCTTGGTCTGCAGGGCGGAATAGACCTCGGCGAAATTGATGCTGGCTGGCGATGCACCGAGGGCGGTGAACATGCTGGTCCAGAGCGGGCTCACGGGCACCCGCATCTTGAGGCCGCGGAAATCGTCGGCGGTGCGGATCGCCTTCACGCTCGTGGTCGTCTGGCGGAAGCCGTTATCCCACATGTTATCCATCGCCAGCAGCCCGCGCTTGCCGATCTCCGCCCGCACGAATGCGCCGAGCTTGCCGTCCATCGCGGCCCAGACCTGGTCGTAGCTTTTGAACGCGAAGCCCACGCCGTTGATGCTGGCCGGTGGCACGAGCGTCGACAGGATCAAACCGGATAGCGAGAAGAACTCGATGGCGCCGGAGCGGAGCTGGCTCAGCATGTCCGTGTCGGAGCCCAGCTGGCTGTTGGGAAACACCCGGAACTCGACCCGGCCATCCGTGCGCTTCAGGATACGCTCCGCCGCCTCGGTCATGCGGACAGTGAGCGGGTGTGTGGCGGGCGTGTTGTTGGCGAGTTTGTAGGTGAACTCGGCGGCGCCTGCCGGGCGGGTCCGGATCGCGAACAGCGGCAGGGCGGCGGCGCCCAGCACCAGGCGGCGGCTAATGGTCATGATGTTTCCTCCGGCTTTTCGTTGCCGTTGCAGGTATCGCAGATGCCCCATGCTGGGAAGGCCCGCTTGCAAAGCCGGCAGCGCCGCCCGATTTTGCGGCAAGCGAGGAGATCACCATGACCGCATGCATCGTCGGCTGGGCGCACACGCCGTTCGGCAAGCTGGAAGAGCCCGATGTCGAGGCGCTGATCGAGCGCGTGGCCGGTACGGCGATCGAGGATGCCGGGATCACGGCGGCCGAGGTGGATGGCGTGTTCGTCGGCCTGTTCAACAACGGCTTCTCGCGCCAGGATTTTCCCAGCTCGCTGGCGATGCAGGGGGTGGAAGACCTGCGGTTCAAGCCGGCGACCCGGTATGAGAATGCCTGCGCCTCCGGCTCCGCCGCGATCCATGGCGCGCGGGACTTCCTGGCGGCGGGGCGCGGCCGGTTCGCGTTGGTGATCGGCGCCGAGAAGATGACCGCGACACCGGGGCCGCAGGTCGGCGATAACCTGCTGGGCGCCAGTTACCGCCGGGAGGAAGGGGATATTCCGGCCGGGTTCGCCGGCGTGTTCGGCCGCATCGCGGAGCGGTATTTTCAGCGGTATGGCGATCAGTCCGACGCGCTGGCCGCCATCGCCGCCAAGAACCACCGGAACGGCGTGGACAATCCGTGGGCGCAGATGCGCAAGGATCTCGGCTACGATTTCTGCCGGGCCGTCAGCGACCGCAACCCTTATGTGGCGCCGCCACTGAAGCGCACGGATTGCTCGCTGGTCAGCGACGGCGCCGCGGCCTTGATCCTGACCGACGAGGACACGGCGCGCGGCATGGCCAAGGCGGTGCGGTTCCGCGCGGCCGTGCACGTAAACGATTTCCTGCCGCTATCCCGGCGCGATCCCACCCAGTTCGACGGCGCCGCGCGAGCCTGGTCGCAGGCGTTCGAGGCCGCCGGCGTGACGCTGGACGATCTGTCGTTTGCCGAGGTGCATGACTGCTTCACGATCGCCGAGCTGCTGGCGTATGAGGCGATGGGGCTGGCGGTGCCGGGTCAGGGCGCGCGCGTGGTGCTGGACGGCGTGGCCGGACCGGCGGGTCGGCTGCCGGTCAACCGCAGTGGTGGATTGAAGGCGAAGGGGCATCCCGTGGGCGCCACCGGCGTCTCCATGCACGCGATCGCCGCGATGCAGCTGGTGGGTCAGGCCGGAGCCATGCAGTTGCCGCGCGCCGATCTGGCCGGGGTCTTCAACATGGGCGGCGCCGGGGTCGCGAACTACGTCAGCATCCTGGAGCCCTTGAGGTCATAGATACTTGGACAGCGTCAGGTCCCGCAGCCCGGCGATGACCTGGTAGGAGGCCTGCAATTGCGTCTGCAGGCTTGCAACCCGGGTTAGGGTTCCGGCCAGGTCGACGTCCTCGGCGCCCGAGACCTGCGCCTGCAGCGACGTGACTGTCGTGGCCGACTGTTCCTTTCGGCTTTTCAAGTCCGCCTGCAGATTGCCGAGCGCCCCGGCTTCCAGCCCCACCGCGCTGAGCCCGCTCGACAGCTGAGCCCGTGCGGTCGCGGCGGTGGCGGCCAAGGTGGGGCCGTTGGTCGCGGTGGTGAGCGTCGCGAGCGCGGTCATGATGTCCCGGATATAGGAGCCGGTCGTCGGCGCTTGCGACACGGCAAGCGTGTTCTTGTTGGCGATCAGGCCAACCTGCACACGCTCCCCCTCCCCCACCTCCACCGTCGGCGCCGTGGTGCCGAGCGTGGTGGAGAACGGCGCATTGGTGGCGGGCGTTGCCAGCAGCGCCGAGGTCAGCGCGGCAGCGTTCGTGGTGGGCACGGGCGGGTTGGACGTGTCCTGCCCGGCGAAGACATACACATCCCCCACCTTGCTGTTCAGCAATTGTGCGATCCGCTCCAACCCCTGGCCTGCCAAGCTCGCGACACTGGACGCAGCGGAGGGTGAAAGCCCATCAAGCGTGTTGATTTGCGCGAACAGGTTGGACGCGATGTCCTTGATTCCCTTCAACGCGGACTGAGTGACCTCGAGCCGCCCGGACGCACTGTCGATATTGGTCTGCCAGCCCTGCTGGTGCGCGATCTGCGGCCGCAGATCCAACGACACCCGGGCGCCTGCGCCGAGCCCGCCATAGGTTTCGGCAACCCTTCCGGTCGAGGCCTGTTGGTTCGCGTCCGTCAATTGCTGCCGCACCGAGCCGCTTCGGCTGAGAAGCTGCAAGATCTGGCTGTAGTCGGAGGGTGGCAGGCCCTGGACGGACATCGCTACCTCACCGCATTGAACAGGTCGGACCATAGTTGCTGCGTGGATGACAGCACCTTGGCATTGGCGGCATAGGCGTTCTGCAACCGCACGAGGTCGGTCAGCTCCGTATCGACGGAAACGCCGACGCCGCTGGACAATTTGGCCGTGAGCGAGCCCTTGACGCCCTTGTCCGTGGCCAGTTGCGTGGCGGCATCGCTGGCCAGACTCGCATGGGTCGCGCCGATGTCACGGGCCTGCGACGACAGGCTGCCTGTGCCGGAGCCCAGGACGCTGCCCAGCACCGCCTCGATCAATGTCGATGACCCGGCCTGGCCCGTCGGCACGTTTCCGTCGCGGGTGAGGGCCGGATTGGCTTTCACCGCCGGGTCGACCTTGATCGTGCTCGCGAACCCGGCCGAGATGCCAGGCGGCACCGATCCCACCGGCGTCGTGAACAGGTTCAGGCCGCTGGCGCTGAATTGCCGCGACAAATTGTTCGCGAACCGGTCCACCCCGAGTTGAAGCTGCGGCACGATCCGGTCCCGGATGTCCAGATGAGCGCCGAGCTGGCCACCCTTGATCTGGGAGGTGACATCCTGGCCGTCCAGCAACAGCGGGGGCGCTCCGGAACCGCTGGAATTGACGGCCGCCGGCGCGAGGGAGAACGGCCCCGTATCGGCCTGCAACGGCAGCAGCACGCCGCCCGCCACGCCCAGCACGTCCCCGTTCTTCTGCCGGAGGAATTTTGCCCCTGTCAGGTCGGCGACCGTCTGGATCGTCTGGTCCCGTTGGTCCTCGAGATCCGCCGTGCTCTGCCCGCGGGCGGCGGCCTGGGTGATCTTGATCGATAAATCCCCGATCTTGCGCAACCCCGAATTGGCGGCCGACACGTCGGCGATCGCGCCGTCATGCGTATTTTGCCGCACCGTGCCCAAAGTGCGCGACACCTCGTTGATGCCACGCGCCAGTCCATCCGCCTGCTGCACGACCAGGCCCTGCTGCGTCTGATTCGACGGGTCGGTCGACAGGGCGGAAAACCCGTCACGGAGCTTACCCACAAGGCTCGCCAAATCCTGCCCGCTTCCGGTGGCACCGGAGGCGGCGTCGATCTGGCTCAGCGCATCCGCCCGGACCTGCTGCCCCGAGGCCGAGGCCGAGGCCGCGAACACCTCCGCCTGCAGCTGATTGTCCGACGCCCGGGTGACGACACCGATCCGCACGCCGATCCCGACACCGCCAGCCGTGGCGCTGCTGACATCAAGCCCCTCCCGCGCATAGCCCGGCGTATTGGCGTTCGCGACGTTCTGCGACACCACCGCCAGCCGCCGGCCGACACTGTCCAGTCCAGTTCCTGCGAGGCTGAGAACGCTGTCGAGGTTCACGATGTCTATCCTGGTTCAGGATGAAGCGATTTCCGCACCCTAGGCATGAAAGGGTTAAGAAATCACTAACGCTTCATGTCGATCGTTTGCTGTAAGAGCTCCTCCGCGGTGGTGACGATCTTGGTGTTGGCCGAGTAGGCCCGCTGCGCCACGATCAGCTTCGTGAACTCCTGCGCGATGTCCACATTGCTCGCCTCGACCGCGCTCGTCACCAAGGTCCCGGCGCCGTTGCTCCCGGCCTGCAATGTCTGCGCAGCCCCGCTATCCTTCGTAGCGGTAAACGCCTGCCCATCCTGCCGCTGCAACGCGTCCGCATTGGCGAAGGTCGCGAGTGGCACGTTCGCCACGACGCGTGACTGCCCGTTGTCGAAATTCACCACCACATCCCCGTTCGGGCGCGTGGTCACACCGCTATAGCTGCCCGGTGCCACACCGTTCTGCGTGAGCCCGCGCAGGCTGAAATCCGTGCCGGCATACTGTGTCAGCCCGTTCGCCTGCCCGAACTTGCCAAGGTTCAGCGTGATCGGCTGCGCGCCCGAGCCGAAATTGGCCGTCACCTGCAGCGTGGCCGCGGTATTGGGCGCAAAGGTGCTGCCGGTCGCGGTCCCGCCCGAGGCCGTGATGCTCCCGACCGTGCCCTCCGGCGCGCCCGCATTGCCGGCCGCCCCGAACGCCACAGTCGCGGTCCCGAGCGGGGACGCGGCCCCGGCCTGCGAGATCGCGACCTGCCAGGTGTTGGGCGTGCCCGTGACCGGCGTCCAATTCAGCTGCAACGTGTGCGTCTGGCCCAACGCATCATACACGCTCAGTTGCGATGGGATCGCCGCGGCGCTGGACGGCGTGGCGGGCAAGTTCGCGGATAGCGTAACCTCGGTGGTGGCGACGGGGCTGTAGCCGGCCTGGCCCACCTGGATCGGCGCCACCTGCGTCCTGTCCAGCACGCCCAGGGCCTTCGTGGGATCCTGGACATATCCATTCAGGAAGTTACCGGCGCTGTTCACGACGTAGCCGTCCTTGTTCAAACCGAAATCGCCGGTCCGCGTGTATTCGACTTGGGGCTGGAACACCGGCACGCCCTTCGACTCACCGATCTGCCGGCTGACGGAGAAGAAGCCTTGCCCGGCGATCGCGAGATCGAGCGGCTTGTCCGTCTGCTTCACGGTCCCCTGCACCGTGTTCACGTAATCCGGCCGGGCCACGACGGCGCCGGATTGGTTGGTGGCGGCGGTGCTGGTGGTAAGATAGTCCTCGAAGCTGGTGTCGATCCGCTTGAAACCGACGGTCTGGCTGTTAGCGACGTTGTCGCCGATGTTGCTGAACGCGGCCGACTGGGCCGTCAGCCCCGAAATCGCAGTATTCATGGCGCCGAATAACGACATTGCTTCGCTCCTTAAGTCATCGGCCCGCCCGGGGGCCGTCATGGGTCGAGCAACGCATGGCAGGAACCGTGCCAGGCCTGGCGCGCCCACAAACCGGGCGTTCGCCGCCACGCACCATCACCACCCCACCCGGAACGGCCCGGCCGATCCTGCCGGGAGCGGCATTTCCTGCCGGGGATGGCCGGCCCTATACCGGCTGCGATCCAGTGATTTGGGCGTCCTCGGCCGTGGCCCGCTCCTTGCTGTCATGCCGGCACTGCCCCATCACCAGCGTGGAACCCATGCCGTCACCGACCACCAGCGCGCCGCCGCCTCCTCCGCATGCCCCAGCTTCCGCGTCCCCGGCGCACAGGGTCAGCCCGGCTCGTGCCGTCAAGGATGGTTCGGAACGGTCCGGAGCGACCGGATTCGCGGCCGCCCTGCAAGTCGCCGATGCCGCGGCGGAAACGCCGGCCGCCGGAGCCATCGCCGGGCCAGCTCATGCCTCCCCAGCAGAAACGCCCCCGGTCCCACCCAATCCGGCGGCTTTGGGTCCGCCTACAGCTCAGCCGGCACCGGCCAGTGAAACCGCTGCAACCGCCGTGACCGCCCCGCCACCGCACGAACCCGCACCCGCCGCAGGGCCGGCCAACCCGCATGAGCCCGCCACGAACAAGGCTGCGACGGACGCCGACAAGGAGCCAGTTGCACCCGCATCGCCCGAAGCGTCGCCGCCCACCGATCCCAGCCCAGCCCAGCCCGTCATCGTGCTTCAACCACCGGCCCCGCAAACCCCGTCCGCACCGGAGCCGAAACCAGGGGCGGTGACACCGGGGCGCTCTGTCGTGGCACGGCCCGGGGCTGCCGACGCTCCTGTCGCGCCGGGTGCCACGCCCGGCCCTGCGGACCAGCCCTCGGGTCTGGAGACGCAGGATGCGACGGGCCCAACCTCAGCCTTCCTAGCGGCGCCCAGCCAGCTCAAATCGAGCAGTCCCGGCCAACCTTCTGCCTTGCCGGACGCCAGCCCGGGTAAAGCGGCGATCGGCCCGGAGAGGACCGCCGGAAAGCGGACCGTCCCCGTCGATGAGCGCGGCGCCACGACCCCGGCGAACGGCGCAAGCGACACGCTCGCACCGGTCATTTCGCCGATTGCTGCCCCCGATCCAACCCAAGCCACGCCGGCGCCGCCCTCCCAAGGCGCGGACCACTCGCCCGCGCTGGTTGCCCTCACTCACGCGGGCGCCGTCGCGGCCGAGCCGCCCGGAGCTGGATCGGTCATGCCCTCACCGTCCGCCAGCGCCCCCGCCACCAGACCCGCCGAACAAGTCGCGCCCGTGATGGTATCGCTGCTATCTGGCACCGGACCGGGCGAGGCGCCGCGGCAGATCACCGTCCGGCTCGATCCCATCGAACTGGGCCGGGTCGAGATGCAGATCGATCGGGGGACTGACGGCGCCGCGACGGTCCGGCTCACGGCCGAGCGGCAGGATACGCTGCTATTGTTGATGCGTGACGAGACCCAACTGCACCGCACGCTCGATCTCGCGGGCATCCCCGCCCATTTGCGGACAGTGGAGTTCCACCTCGCGGACCCTCCGGCAGCGCCAGGACCGGCCGGCGCGAGCGGGTCCCCGATGAGCACGGCGGGCGGAGAACCCGGCGCCGGGCAGGAGCAGCGCAGTCAGAACGGCACCCGCCCCGACGGGGACGGCCGGCCCGGCTCACCGAAGCAATTGCCGCCTGGCTTCACGGCCGCCGCGGCCTTCGCGCAACCGCCCCGCCCATCATCCCGCTGGTATCGCGCCGGCATCGACCTCACCGCCTGAGAAGGAGACGCTTATGGCCAACACCATCGCCGCCGCCGCCCCGTCGGCCCCCGCCATCGCCAAGACGGGCACCGGCGCGCTTTCGACCTTGTCCGGCAACTTCAATGACTTCCTGAAGCTGTTGATGACGCAGCTGCAGAACCAGGACCCAACTTCGCCCATGGACACCAATCAGTTCACAAGCCAGCTCGTGCAGTATTCGAGCGTCGAGCAGCAAATCAACACGAACAGTAGCCTGACGAAGCTGATCGAGCTGCAACAAGGCAATGAGGTGCTGCAATCTTCGGCGCTGGTGGGCAAGTCGGTCCAGGTGACGTCCGACCACATCGCGCTGCAGGGTGGAATGGGGGCCGTTACGTTCACGACGGCCGGGCCGGAGCCGGTCGCGATCGGGATCTATACGGAGGGCGGCGCCAAGATCCGGGACGCCACGCTGACGACGAAGGCCGGCGCCAATACCTGGCAGTGGGACGGACGGGACAATAACGGCCGCGCGATGCCGGACGGCGCCTACAAGACCATCATCGGCCGCGTGGACGCAGCCGGCGCCACACAGTCCGTGCCGTTCACCGTGACCGGCACCGCGACCGGGGTGGTCCGCACCGGGACTGCCCTCAACGTGCAGATCGGCAGTCTGAACGTGCCGCTCTCGTCCGTGCAGGGCGTGAAATAGCTGCCGTTCGTGGAAATCGCACCAGGCCGGCAAAAATTGCCGCGCCGTTAACGTTCGCGCAACCTATCTCCGGCATTGTCGCCGCCATGGCAGAACACCAGAACGGGGACGGGACATGGGGGCGCTGATCGCGGGCCTGCGGTCGTTGGGGCCCAAGCGCCTGATGGGAATGGCCCTCGTGGCACTGGTGTCCATGGCGCTGATCGCCTTCCTGGCGCTCCGCAGCACAGAGGGGCCGATGGCGCTCCTGTATGCCGATCTGGACCTGCGCGAAGCGTCTCAGATCGTGGACCAGCTGGAGCGGGCCCGCATTCCCCGGCAACTCGACGGTGCGGGCTCCCGCATTTTGGTGCCGGCCGACCAGGTCGCGAAGGCGCGCCTGCTGCTGGCCAAAGAAGGCCTGCCGTCCGGCGGTTCGATCGGCAACGAGATCTTCGACCGGGGGGACGGCCTGACGGCCAGCAGCTTCCAGCAGGCGATCAACCAGACCCGCGCGCTCGAAGGTGAATTGTCCCGCACGATCCGGCTGCTGCAGGGCGTGCGGGCGGCGCGGGTGCACCTCGTGCTGCCAAAGCGCGAGCCGTTCGCCCGGGACCGGCAGGAGGCGCAGGCCTCGGTCGTGCTGACCATGAGCGGCGCCGCCCGGATGGACCGGGAGGGCATCCAGGCGGTCCTGAACCTGATCGCTGCGGCTGTCCCGGGGCTGAAGGCGCAGAACATTGCCGTAGTCGATAGCCGGGGCGGCCTGCTAGCCCGGGCCGGGCAGCCGACCACCGCTGCCTCCACCGCCGCCTCGGCCGATGAGGCAAAGCGCGCGAACGAGTTGCGCCTGTCCCGCGCGGTCGAAGAGATGCTGGAGCGCAGCCTGGGCCCAGGCCGCGTTCGTGCCGAAGCCGCGATCGAACTCGATTACGACCAGGTGCGTGAAACCCAGGAAAAATACGATCCCGATGGCCAGGTGGTGCGTAGCCAGCAGAGCAACTCCACCAACAACCGCACACAGGAACCGGCGGCCACCGTCTCGGTCCAGAATAACCTCCCCAACGCCGATGCCGGCACGAACCCGGCGGGCTCCCAGGAGCAGCGGCAGGAGGAGACCACCAACTACGAGATCGGCAAGACGGTGCGCACCGTGGTGCGGGACCAGCCACAGCTCCGGCGCCTGAGCTTGGCCGTCATGGTGGACGGCACCGTCGTGCGCGGCCCCGATGGCACACCGGTCTGGACGGAGCGGCCGTCCGAGGAACTGGCCCGGATCGCCACCCTGGTGCGCAGCGCGATCGGCTTCAACGAGCAGCGGGGCGACAAGGTGGACGTGGTCAGCATGCGCTTCGCCGCCCCGGAGGACGTGGCCGAGGCCAGCCCGCTCACGATGTGGAATCGGATCGAGAAGAACGACATCCTGCGCGTGGGTGAGACCGGGTTCGTGGTCCTGGCCATCATCCTGTGCCTGCTGCTGGTGCTGCGCCCGCTCGTGATGCGGCTCACCGTGCCGCCCGGGACGTCCATCGCCCTGGCCCAGGGTGGTCGCGCCGTGGTGGCCGGTGCCGGCAACGGGCCCGATGGCATGCCGGACGATCTGATCGAGCTGACGGACGCGCCCAACGCGCTCCGCATGTCTTCGATCCGGAAGGTTCAGGACATGGTGGACTCGAACCCCGACGAGAGCGTCGCCGTATTGCGCAACTGGGTCTTGAGCGAAGGAGAGGCCTAGCTTCATGGCCGCCATAGAAGACATCAAGAAGGTGAGCGGCAGCCAGAAGGCGGCGATCCTGATGCTCGCCTTGGGCGAGGAGCAACGCACCAAGCTGTTCGGCCTGATGCAGGAGGAAGAGATCCGGGCCGTCTCGTCCGCGATGATCCAGCTCGGCGCAGTCCGCGCTTCGGTCGTGGACCAGCTCTGCACCGAGTTCAAGGACAGCTTCGGGGGCCAGTCTTCGTTGGTCGGCAGCCTCCAGACCACGGAGCGGCTGCTGTTGCGCGCATTGCCGGCGGATCGGGCGGCACAGATCATGGACGAGATCCGCGGCCCCGCTGGAAACACGATGTGGGACAAGCTGGGCCATGTCAGCGAGGCCGTACTCGCGAACTACCTCAAGAACGAATACCCCCAGACCGTCGCCGTCGTGCTGTCGAAGCTGAAGCCCGATCACGCCGGGCGCGTGCTCTCGTTGTTGCCCGAGAGCTTCGCGATCGAAGTGATCATGCGCATGCTCCGGATGGAGAGCGTGCAACGGGAGGTGCTGAATGGCGTCGAGGAGACGCTGCGCTCCGAGTTCATGACCAACCTGGCCAGCACCCACCGCCAGGACAGTCACGAGTTGATGGCCGAAATCTTCAACAGCTTGGACCGGCAGAGCGAGTCCCGCTTCGTTGCCGCCCTCGAGGAGCGGAACCGGGAGGCGGCGGACCGGATCAAGGCGCTGATGTTCACCTTCGACGACCTGCAACGCCTCTCGCCGCCCAACGTGCAGATCCTGCTTCGCTCGGTCGAGAAGGACAAGTTACCGCTCGCGCTGAAGGGCGCCTCCGAGACGCTGCGGAGCCTATTCTTCAGCAACCTGTCGGAGCGCGCGGGCAAGATGCTGCGCGAGGATATCGAGATGCTGGGGCCCGTGAAGCTGCGGGATGTCGATGAGGCCCAGGCCGCAATCGTGGCACTCGCGAAGGATCTCGCAGCGCAGGGCCAGATCGAGATCAGCGAGAGCGGCGCCGAGCAGATGGTGGGTTGACGATGGCAGGCATGCAGATCTTGGGCGCGCTGGACTTGGGCGAACCACCACCCGGGCACCTCGGCATCCTCTATGCCGAGGATTTCGACCTGTCCGAGCCACCGCCCTCGAGTGCGGCGGAGCCGGAGCCATCGTTCACGCAAGCCGAACTGGCGCGCGCGGAGTCCCTCGCACGCACCGAGGCTGTAGAGGCGGCGCGGACGGAGTGGGAAGTCTCGGACCTGCATCTGCGCACCCAGGCACTGGCCGCCATCGCCGGTGCATTGGCCGAAGCGCGCGATGGCGCCAACCGCGTCAGCCTCGCCGCCGCTGAGCGGAGCACGGCGATCATCCTGTCAATGGTGGCAGCCCTGTTGCCAGCCCGGTGCCAGGCCCATGGCGAACCCGAGATCCGCTCCGTCCTGGCCCAGCTACTGCCCGGCTTGTTGGAGCAGCCCCGCGTCAGCATCCGCGTGCACGAGGCCGTCCTGCCGGCGATCCACCAGGATCTGCAGCGCCTCGCCGGAGAGCACGGCAGCGCCTTCGTCGTGACCTCCTCACCGGATCTCGCGATGGGGGACGTCAGGGTGATCTGGACAGATGGCGCCCTGATCCGGGACAGCGCCGCATTGGCGGCGGGCGTTCGGGCGGCGCTGGACAGCCTCGGCCTGCTTGACCCTACGCATGCGGAGCGGGAGTGCCGATACGAACCAAGCCGGCCGGAACCGAGGCCGGTTCGCGACCATTCGCCCCCCGTCGGTGCCGACCTGCTGCAGCGAGCCCTCGCCGAACCGCGGCAAACGGAAGTCCTGCCGCCCCCGGCTTCGAACGCCCCGGCTTTGAACGCCCCGGCTTCGACCCCCGCCACCCAGTCCCACAGGAGCCTTGCTCATGCCGAACCCGGTTGACTTCGCCGACCTCGCCGCCGAGGCCAGCCCGGCCAACACGCCCCGCCTGCAACGCGATCTCGAAGCCGTCTACGACATCCCAGTGACCGTCAGCGCCGTGTTGGGCAAGGCCACGATGCAGGTGAGCCAGCTGTTGAAGCTCGGCCGCGGCGCCGTCGTGGAGCTAGACCGCAAGCTGGGTGAGGCGATCGACATCTACGTCAACAATCGCCTGGTCGCCCGTGGCGAGGTCGTGATGGTCGACGATACGCGGTTGGGCGTGACCATGACGGAGATCGTCAAGGCGGACCGGGCCGGCTAAAGGAGCGGTCGCGCGATGCACGTCCTCATCATCGGATCGCTGGGCGGGGAGCTGGGACAGGCGGCCCGCATCGCCGTGGCTCGCGGCGCCAAGCTGCATCAGGCCGATGACGATCGGTCGGCGCTCATGCAATTGCGGCGGGACGCCAAAGTCGACCTGCTCATGGTCGAGTTGCCACATGATATCGCAGCACTTCGGCACAGCTTGCAGCAGGAACGCATCCTGGTGCCGATCGTCGCGTGCGGCACGACCGCCCTGGCCGAGGATGCGCTCGCGGCGATCCGGGATGGCGCGCAGGAATTCCTGCCCCTGCCGCCCGACCCCGACCTGATCGCTGCCATCCTCGAGGCCGCATCCGGCGAAAGCCACGCCCTGATCGCCCGGGACCCGGCCATGCTCGCAACCGTCAAGCGGGCAGAGCAGGTGGCGGGCTCGGAAGCCTCGATCCTGATCACCGGCGAGTCCGGCACGGGCAAGGAGATCCTGGCGCGCCACCTGCATCGCCGCTCCCGCCGCAGCAACGGGCCTTTCGTGGCGCTGAACTGCGCGGCCATTCCGGAGAACCTGCTGGAATCCGAGATGTTCGGCCATGAGAAGGGCGCGTTCAGCGGCGCCATCGCCCGCCGCGCCGGCAAGTTCGAAGCGGCCGATGGCGGCACCATCCTGCTGGACGAGATCAGCGAAATGGATGTGCGGCTGCAGGCCAAGCTGCTGCGGGTGATCCAGGAGCGGGAGATCGACCGCCTGGGCGGCACCGCCCCGGTCAAGGTCAATGTCCGCGTCCTGGCGACCAGCAACCGGGACCTCACGGCGGAGATCGCGGCCGGGCGGTTCCGGGACGATCTGTACTTTCGGCTGAACGTGGTCAGCCTGCGAATCCCTCCGCTGCGTCAACGGCCCGGCGACATCCCGGCGCTCGCCGATTTCTACGCCCGCCGGTATGCCGAGCTGAACGGCCTGCCGTTCCGGCCGATTTCCGCAGCCGCCCAGCGCCTCCTGGCCGGCAACGCCTGGCGCGGAAACGTGCGTGAGCTCGAGAACACGATCCACCGCGCCGTATTGCTCGCATCCGGCAACGAGATCGGCCCCGAAGCGGTCGAGCTAACCCCAACCCGGCCCGGCGAAGACGCGGCCCCGGCCGCAGCGCCGTCCGGCAGCATCTCGGCCATGGTTGGACGCACCATGGACGAAGTCGAACGTGACTTCATCCTCGAGACCCTCAGTCACACCCTCGGCAACCGAACGCAGGCCGCGATCATGCTCGGCATCTCGATCCGGGCGCTGCGCAACAAGCTGCGGGACTACACCCAATCCGGCATCGCCGTGACGCCCCCGGCCGCCCATGCCGCCTGAACCCCCCTCGGGGACATCGCCGGCGACGTTGCCCGCCGTGACGACCGACACGCCGTTCGACACGGCCGGCCTCACGCTCCGGCTGCGCGGCCTGTTGCCCGGCAGCGACGTAGGGCTGGCCCTCGGCATGATGCTGCTGCTGGCGGTGCTGGTGGTGCCGCTGCCCTCCGTGCTGCTGGATTGCGGCCTCGCGATCTCGATTACCCTGTCAGTCCTGGTGCTGATGGTCGCGATCTTCCTGCAACGGCCGTTGGATTTCACCAGTTTTCCCACCCTGTTGCTGCTCACCACGCTGCTCCGCCTGGCGCTGAACGTCGCCACCACACGGCTGATCCTGTCCCACGGTAGCGAGGGGCCGGGCGCCGCCGGGCACGTGGTGCAGGCGTTCGGCGGCTTCCTGATGGGTGGAGACGTGGTGATCGGGGTCATCCTGTTCGCCATCCTGCTGGTGGTGAACTTCATGGTCATCACCAAGGGGTCCGGCCGGATCGCCGAGGTCGCGGCGCGGTTCAGCCTCGATGCCATGCCCGGCAAGCAGATGGCGATCGACGCCGACCTGTCATCCGGCAACATCGACGAGCGGACCGCCCGTATCCGCCGCAAGGAGTTGGAGGAGGAAAGCGGCTTCTACGGCGCCATGGACGGCGCGGCGAAGTTCGTGCGTGGCGATGCGATTGCCGGCCTGCTGATCACGATCATCAACATCTTCGGCGGTCTGGCGATTGGCCTGCTGCGGCACGGGATGCCCTTCGCCGATGCGGCCTCCACCTTCACCACCCTGACGGTGGGAGACGGCCTGGTCTCGCAGATCCCCGCCCTGCTGGTCTCTACGGCGGCCGGCATCGTGGTGACGAAGGGGGGCGTGGAGGGCCCGGCCGACGCCGCGCTGGTGCGGCAACTGGGCGGCGGCTCCAAGCCCCTGGCACTCGCTGCCGGGGCGGCGGCCGTGGTGGCATTGATGCCGGGCATTCCGACCCTGCCGTTCCTGGCGATCGCCTTGCTGGCAGGTGGTGCGGCCTGGTTTCGCGGTCGCAACCCGCTGGCCGACCCGAACGCACCGCCCGTGGTGGCGCCCGCCGCCAGCGAGCCGGCGATCGCGGAGTCGCTTCGCCTCGACACGATCCGGCTCGAACTCGGGTATGGACTGCTGACCCTGGCTGGCGGCGAGGCGCCACGGCTGACGGAACAGATCAAGGGCCTGCGCCGCTCCATCGCGTCCGAGATGGGGTTCGTGCTGCCACCCGTTCGGATCCAGGACAATTTGCAATTGGGCGCCGACAGCTACTCGATCCGGGTCAAGGAGATCGAAGCGGCCAAGGGTGAGCTGCGGCCCACCATGCTGCTGGCGATGGACCCGTCCGGCGCCATTCCGGACTTCCCGGGCGAACCGACCACGGAGCCCGCTTTCGGCCTACCCGCGCTGTGGATCGAGGAGTCGCGGCGGGAGGAGGCGTCGTTTCGCGGGCTGACGGTCGTCGATCCCGCCAGCGTGCTCACCACCCATCTGACCGAGGTGGTGCGGGAGTGCATGGCCGACCTGCTATCCTACGCCGAGACCGCCAAGCTGCTGGACGAGCTGCCGCGCGAACAGCAGAAGCTCGTGGCCGACCTCATCCCCGCTTTGGTGTCGATCGGGACGGTGCAGCGGGTGTTGCAGTCACTTCTGGCCGAAAGGGTGTCGCTGCGGGATCTGCCGACGATCCTGGAGGGCATCCACGAGGCGTGTGGTGGCCAGGTGCGGTCCGTCGCGACCATAACGAGCCATGTCCGGGTGCGGCTCGCGCGCCAGATCAGCGACAGTCATGTCGGGCCCGGCGGCTACATCCCGCTCATCACGCTTTCGGCCGATTGGGAAGCGGCGTTCGCTGAAAGCCTGGTGGGCCCGCCGGAGGATCGGCAGCTCGCGATCGCGCCCAGCCGGCTGGGCGATTTCATGCAGCGGTTCCGCATGGCTTTCGATACGGCCGCCAGCGCCGGGGAGGCGCCGGTGCTGTTGTGCTCCGGCGTGATCCGCAGTCATGTGCGCGCCGTCGTGGAGCGGCTCCGGCCGTCCACGCCTGTCCTGGCGCAGGGCGAAATTTTTTCGCGCGCACGTATTCGGACGATCAGCACGATCTGAGCATTGCTCCTTAACTTCGCCTTAGTGTGTTTCGGCTTACACTAATCGCATGCGTCTTCGCTTGTTCCGCGCGCCCAATCTCGCCGCCGCAATGGCCCAAGTCCGCCGTGAACTCGGGCCGGACGCGCTGCTGCTCTCGTCCCGCCGCGTGGGCGAGGGCGTCGAGGTGTCGGCGGCGATCGAGGATGATGAAGGCCCGGCTCCGCTCGATGTGCCCGTCCCGGCAGCCCGCCCGGCCGCACACGGGCGGACGCTGGCCGACCAGCTGGCATGGCATGGCGTCGAACGCGCCATGGCGGCCCGGCTGACCCAAGGTGACCTGGCCGCGACGATTACGGCCGAGGTCGCGTTCGCACCGCTGGAACCCTCCTCCAAGCTCCGCCCCCTCCTGCTCGTCGGGCCACCCGGCGCCGGCAAGACCCTGACGGTGGCGCGGCTCGCGACGCGGATGGTGATGGCGGGTTGCCAGCCGGCCGTCCTGACGGCAGATGGGCGGCGGGCCGCCGCCGCAGAGCAGCTGGCGGGAGTCACCCGACTCCTGGGCCTCACGCTCACGGTCTGTCAGCCCGACACGATGGCCCGCGCCTTGACACGGGTGCATCCGGACGCCCCCGTGCTGATCGACACGACCGGGTTGGACCCGTTCGACCCCGTGGACCGCGACGAACTCGCGGCATTGGCAGAGGCGGCGAAGGGATCGCTGGCCTTGGTGTTGCCTGCCGGGCTCGATCCTGCCGAAGCGCGAGACATCGCGGAGGCCTTTCGTGACGGCGGTGCACGGCACCTCGTTGCAACCCGGCTCGACACGGCGCGCCGTCTCGGCAGCGTGCTTTCCGCCGCAGCCACCGGGCTCGCCTTGGCCGAGGCCGGCATCGGGCCCGGCGTCGCGGACGGCCTGGTCCCGTTCGAGCCAGCCTACCTCGTTCGCCGCCTCAAGAGTCCAGGCGGCGCCCCGTCCTGGCAGGAGCTCGCATGACACCGCTCACTCACCCCAAGCCCGGCCCTGCCCCAGGCTCTGGCGCGCCGCCGCTCGGCCGGTTCGTAGCGATCGCGTCTGGCAAGGGCGGGGTCGGCAAGACATGGTTCGCCATCACCCTGTCGCACGCCCTGGCCCGGCGGGGTCGCCGCATCCTGCTGGTCGATGCCGATTTCGGCTTGGCCAATATCGACGTGCAGCTCGGCTGCAACCCGCTGCGCGACTTGGGCGACGTGATCGGTGGCCGCTGTTCCGTGGCAGACGCCATCCTCCGATACGGGCCGGGCCAGTTCGACCTATTGGCGGGCCGGTCCGGCTCCGGCCTGCTGGCGACGCTGGAAGCCGAGAAGCTGGAGGCTTTGCTCGAGCAGATTTCCGTGGCGGGCCAGCACTACGATACCGTCATCGTGGACCTCGGCGCCGGGCTCGACCGTGCGGTGCGGCGGTTCAGCGCATGGTCCGAGACCCTGCTCGCGGTAGCAACCGACGAGCCGACGAGCCTCACGGACGCCTATGCCGCCCTGAAGCTCACCTTCGCCGATGGCGGCGGGCATGACGCGCGGCTGGTCATCAACCAGGCCGCCACGAGCGCTTCGGCAGAACGGACGGCGGCCACGCTCTCGCGCGCCTGCCAGAGCTTTTTGGGCCGCGCCCCGGCCGTTGCAGGCTTCATCCGGCGTGATCCGCGCATCGGAGAGACCATCCGGCACCAATCCCTCCTGCTCACGCGATACCCGAACAGCCCGGCCAGCCAGGACATCGACACGCTTGCGGACTCGCTTCATTTCCCGCACAGGACTTTGAACGCCATCCCCGCCCCCCACATCGCAGGAGCGCAGGCACCATAACAGTGGAGGTGGAGTGATCCAGGCCGGTTCCCATCGCGATCTCCGGGTCGATGCATTCCGCGGGCTGGCGCTATGGTGGATATTTGCCGACCACATCCCGGCGAACTGGATCGCTCAATTCAGCCTCCGCAACTTCGCGCTGTGCGACGCGACCGAGATCTTCGTGTTGCTGGCCGGCTATGCGGCTGGGTTGGCGTATGGGCGCAGCATGGACCAGCATGGCTGGCTATTCGCCGGGGCCGACGTGATGCGGCGGGCGGGCGTGCTGTATATCGCCCACATCTTCCTGTTCGTCGTGTTCAGCGCCCAGGTCTCATATTCCGCCACCGCACTCGACCGGTCGGACTACCTCGATGAGATTCACCTGGATGTGCTGGCGGAGGCACCGTATCGGGCGATGCTGGAGGCGCTGAAGCTAAGTTTCCAGCCGGCCTACTTGAACATCCTGCCGATGTATGTGGCCCTGCTGTCGTTTTTCGCGCTCACGCTGCCCTTGCTGCGGTGGCCGTTTGTCATGGCGGGCCTGTCGTTCGCAATCTACGTGACCGTCCGCATCACGGGTCTGAATTTCCCGTCCTGGACCGGGGGCGGCTGGTATTTCAACCCTATCGCCTGGCAGTTCCTGTTCGTCATCGGGGCGCTGCTGTCCTACCGGCCCCGCACGATCCCGGGACGGCCCGCGGTGATCGACGCCCTCGCGGTGGCCGTCCTGGTGACCGGACTCCTGCTGCTATGGCTCGTGTGGCCCTATCCGGAGGTGGAGGCGCGGTTTCCGCCCGTGGCGGCGCGAATCCTGGTTTCGGTCGATAAGGAGGGTCTGCACCCGATGCGGCTGCTCTCGATCCTGGCGCTGACGTGGCTCGTGTCCCGCTTGATCCCACGTCATGCCGCCTGGCTGTCATCGGTGCCGGTGCGGCCGTTTATCCTGTGCGGCCAGCACTCTTTGCCGGTGTTCTGCGCGGGCATCTTCCTCTCGTTCCTGGCGCGCCTGGTGCTGGAGGAGCGGGCAGGCTGGACGGTGCAGGCAGGTGTGAATATCGTCGGCGCACTGGCGATGGTCGCGGTTGCGGCGTTGGCAGCTTGGTATAAGCAGAAAGGGCGTCCGGTACGTCGAGAACAACTGGAGATAGAGCATGCTGGAAGGGTTGGATTAACATGATGCGCCATCATCTGCATCTTGGCTTGACTGTGCTGATGCTGGCGGGCGCGCCGGCCGTGCTTGCGGCGCCCAATGACCCCTGCGTTGCGTCTTCGGAAACCGAGGGGGTGGTCGCAACCCTCCCGGCTGTCGCTCCCTTGCTCGCATCGGGACGCACGCTTCGGGTTCTCGCAGTGGGGTCTGCAACCATGTTCGGGCCGGAGGCATCGCTGGCGCCGGGCACCGTGACCAGCCAGTCCCTGTCCGACCAACGCCCGGCCGGCCCGCCGGTGCCGCAAACCTTCACCCAGGAAGCGTCGGAGCGCGCTTTCCCTCGGCAGATGGCGAAGGTGCTCAAGGCCACCGTCCCCGGCTTGGCGGTCGAGGTCACGGTGCGGGGCGGCCGTGGATTGCTGGCGAACTCCATGCTGCAGCTGTTGAAGACCGAGTTGGCGGCGCAGAAATACGACCTGGTGCTTTGGCAGACTGGTACGGTCGAGGCCGTGCGCAACTTACCCCCGGGCGAGTTCGGTCAGGTGCTGGCCGATGGGGCGGAGGCCGTGCAGGCTGCCGGGGCGAACCTCGTGCTGATCGATCCGCAATATAGCCGTTTCCTCCAGACCAACACGAACCTGGAACCCTACGTTCAGGCCCTATCGCAGGTCGCGGCCATGCCCGGCGTCATCCTGTTCCGCCGATATGATCTGATGCGGAGTTGGGTGAACGATGGGCAGATCGACTTGGAACGCACCGCCCGCGCCGACCGTCAGCGCGTGGTCGAAACCCTGCATTCTTGTCTGGGCAAGCATCTGGCTCGCTTCGTGCTGGAGTCCGCCCGGTCGTAAGGCGCAGGCTGACAAATCCTGAAATGCCGCGATGCAACTCCCGCCGCGTCCACCGCGTCATCTCCGCATGATGGCAGACCGTGTTTCCTACGCCAGCCTCCCCACCGGACCGGTCGCGGACCGCGCCCTGGATGCCTGGGTGCGTCGCACCCTCTCATCCGAGCCGCGGGACTCCATTAGGGAAGCGGTGCCGGCCGAATGGATCGATCTGGTCGTCACCAAAACAGATGGCTGCCGACCCGTCTGACCCGGCTCCGTTACCGCGGAAACGGCGTCATCCGCCCCGCCTTCTCGTCCCACAACGCAAAGCTCGGCGCCCGCAAGGCTTCCCGCAGGGTCAGAACCTGGGCCGACCCGAACAGCTCCGCACAGGCCTCATGACAGGCTTGCAGCCGATAATTCGGCACACGAGGGACCAAGTGATGGACATGGTGATAGCCGATATTGCCGCTGAACCAACGCAGCACGCTGGGTAGGCTGAGGAACGAACTGCCGTGGATCGCGGCCGATACGGCGCTCCATTCCGGCCCGCGGGCCCACTGCGCGTCCTCGAACCGATGCTGGATGCTGAACAGCCACACGCCCACGATGGCCGCCACCGCGATGATCGGCACCTGGATCAACAGCACGGGCCAGATGCCGAGCGCCAGCATCATCAGCACGACGCCAGCCGCGATCCCGGCATCGGTCAGATAAACGGCCAGGCGTTCTCTCGCCCAGGCGCGCGGCGTCTCGAACGGGATCCGATACAGGATCAGGAACACGATCGGCGGCACGATCACATGCGCGATCAACGGATGCCGGACAAGCCGCGCCACCCAGCGCCGCATCGGCGACATCGCCAAATACTCGTCGAGCGTCAGGCAGGTGGAATAGATGTCAGTACCCATATCCCGGGTATCGAGGTTGTTCCACATCTTGTGGTGCTGGGCATGGTGCCGGCGCCAATTCGTGAACGGTGTGAGCGTCGCCAGGCTGCACAGCACGCCCACCACCAGGTTGGCCCGGCGCGATGCGAAGTATGCGCCATGTCCACAATCGTGCTGGATGATGAACAGCCGCACCACCAGCCCCGCCGCCGGCAGCACCAGCGCCAGACTGAGCCAGACCGAAACGTGGTAGGCCGCATACATCGCCACCAGCACGGCGGCGTAGGCGGCGCCTGTGGAGGCGAACTGCCAAATGGACTGCGCCACGATCGGCGATTGGAACGATGCTGCGGTGCGCAGTTGAGCGCGCCCGGGCAGGGCCGGCCGGGCCGGGGAGGTGGTGGTTGACATGGCGCGGTCCTGTTCAGGTGTTTCGCAGCGGTCAGACAGGTCCCGGACACGCAGCCTCATCCACATAGGACGCTATCACGGTTTTGGCAGGCCGAGAGCCTCTATTTTGCGAAGTGTCATCGTGCGGAGGGGTCAGGCCAGGTGCAGCAGCACGCATTTGAGGTAGGCACTCTCGGGCAGTTGCGGATGCACGGGGTGGTCGGGCCCGGCCCCGCCGGCATACACGATGCGGGCCTCGCGCCGGGCGCGCAGCACGGCGCCGGTGATTTGCGCCGTAAACAGGTCCGCCGGCGCATGGTGGCTGCATGACGCTGCGAACAGGAACCCGCCGGGCCGGACCAGCGGCGCCGCCAGCCGCGCCATGCGGTGATACGCGCGCAGGCCGGCCTCCTGATCCCGTTTGGATTTTGCGAAGGCCGGGGGGTCGCACACAACGACGTCGAATGTCTCGCCCTCGGCGCCCAATGCTTGCATGACATCGAACGCATCGCCGCGCCGGGCTGCGACAGGGCCAAGGCCATTCAGCGCAGCGGCCGCCATCGCGTGGTCGAGCGCGGGCGCACTACTATCGACCAACAGCACGGACTCCGCGCCCGAAGCGGCCGCCCGCAGGCCGAAGGCGCCGGTGTGGCAGAACACGTCCAGCACGCGAGCGCCGGGCGCCAGGGCCACGACGCGGTCCCGGTTCGGCCGTTGGTCGAAGAAGAAGCCGGTCTTCTGACCGCCCAAGGGGTCGACGGGGAATCGCACCCCGCCCTCCTCCGCCACCACCTCACCCGCCTCGCCATGCAGCAGCGTGACCTCCTGCGGCAGACCCTCGTGCTGGCGGGCGGCGCTGTCGTTGCGGGCAACGATGCCACGGAGGGGCAGCAGCGTGCGCAACGCCTCGGTCAGCTCCGGCAACAGACGGTCCATGCCGGCGGTGTTGGCCTGCAGCACCACGACATCCCCGAACCGGTCCACGATCAGGCCCGGCAGCCCGTCCGCCTCGGCATGCACCAGGCGATGATGCGTGCCCGGCACGACGCGCTGCCGCAGGGCGATCGCCGCCTCCAGCCTGGCGCGCACCCAGGCGGCGTCGATCGCGGTGTCGGGATCGCGGTCCAGCCGGCGCGCCGCGATCAGGCTGTGCGGGTTGAAGATGAAGGTGCCATGCCGCCAGCCATCGTCGCCCTCGATCCGGACCACGCCACCGGGGGGCCAGGCCCGATGCTCCGGCTGCATGGCCAGTTCGTTGCTGAACGCCCAGGGATGCCAGGATTTCAGCCGGCGGTCCTGCTTCGGCTGTAGGCGGATCAGGGGGTGCGGCATCGGCTCAGCGCACGAAGACGCGGACCTCGCGCCCCGCCGCCCCGGGCTCGGGCCGGGCCAGCAGGCGCACGCGGGCGGGCGGCACGCCTTGCGCGACGATCGCGCGCCCGACTGCCGCCGCATCGGTGCCCGGCGCTTCGGACCCGGACGGCACCACGGCAACGACATCGAACACCACATCGGCCTTGCGCGCCCGCGCCGCCGTCACGGCCTGGCGCACGGCCTCCCGGAACTCGGCCGGTGGCAGCACCGTCAACAACGGCCGCGGCCCTGCCGGAACCGGGGCAGCCGTGGCGGGTGCGGCCTGCACCGGCGGCCGGGCGCTGGCGGTGGGATTGAACGTGTTCTGGTCCACCAGCGTGCAACCCGCTAGCCCCATCAGCAGCAGCAGACCCGGTCTCAATGCCGGTAATCCGGTGCTACGCGGTCGAGGTTGCGCTTCACGCTCTCCAGGTGGAGGTGGGCCGCCTCCCCGGCCGGGTCGTTCATTTGCCGTGCGGTGCGGGCCGCCACCTCTTCCGGCACGGCCTTAAACGGCCGCCCGGTGGACAGCGCCAGACGCTGCACCTCGCAAGCGCGCTCGAGGTAATACAGGTCGTCCCAGGCGGCGGCGATGGTCGGGCCCACCACCATGACGCCGTGGTTGCGCATGAAGACGATCTCCGCGTCGCCCATGCTGGCCGCGATCCGGTCGCCCTCGGCCTCGTCGAGCGCCAAGCCGTTATAGCCCTCGTCGATCACGGTGCGGCCGTGGAACTTCAACGCCGTCTGCCCGGCCCAGACCAGCGGTGGCCCCTCCAGCATCGCCAGCGCGGTCGCGTTCGGCATGTGGGTGTGAAAGACCACGCGGGCGCGCGGCCGGTTCTTGTGGACGCGGGCGTGGATGAAGAACGCCGTCTCCTCCGGCCGGCCCGCGCCGCTCAGGACACCACCCCCGAAATCGCACACCAGCAAGCGAGAGGCCGTGATCTCGTTGAACGACCAGCCATAGGGATTGACCAAAAATAACTGGTCCGACCCCGGCACCATGGCAGAGAAGTGGTTGCAGATCCCCTCGTGCAGGCCGATCCGCGCCGCTTCCCGGAAGCACGCGGCGAGGTCGATGCGAGCTTGCTGGACGGCGTCCTGATCGAGACCGGTCGGGTGCAGGAGTGTGGGTGCGGCCAATGTCGCAGGTGGATTCTCGGTCGGCATGTGGTCCTCGGGCTCCGGTCGGGCCATGATGCGCCCAACGCGGAAGCGGGACAATCGAGGGACTGGATCGAGGGACGGGCATGACGATGCAGCATGGCGGCAATCAGCGGATCGACGGGCGGCGGCTTTGGGACAGCCTGATGGACATGGCCACGATCGGCGCGACGGCGAAGGGCGGCGTGCGGCGCCTGGCGCTCGGCCCCGTCGACAAGCAGGGGCGGGACCGGTTCGCGGCACTGTGCCGGGAGATCGGGCTCACGGTCCGCGTGGACGGCATGGGCAACATGTTCGCCCGCCGCCCCGGCCGCGACCCCGCCCGGCTTCCGGTCATGTTCGGCAGCCACCTCGACAGCCAACCGACCGGCGGCAAGTTCGACGGCGCCCTGGGCGTGATGGCCGGGCTGGAGGTGATGCGCAGCCTGCATGATCTCGGCATCGAGACGGAGGCACCGGTCGAGCTGGTGAACTGGACCGACGAGGAGGGCGCCCGCTGGGGCCGGAGCCTCATGGGCTCGGGCGTCTGGGCCGGGGTATATGACCAGGCGGCGACGGAAGACTTGCGGGACCCGGAGGGCGCGAGCGTCGGCGCAGCATTGGACGAGATCGGCTATCGCGGCCCGGAGCCCACGCGCCCCTTCCCGGCCGACTCGTATTTCGAGCTGCATATCGAGCAAGGCCCGATCCTGGAGCGCGAGGGCAAGACGATCGGCATCGTGACCGGGGCGCAGGCGCAAGTCTGGTATGACCTGACCGCGACCGGCCAGGACAGCCACGCCGGCACGACCCCGCCCTCCGCCAGACGGGACGCGCTGGTCTGCGCGGCCCGCGTCATCGATCTCGTGGACCGCATGATGCGCGCCCGCGGCGAGGATGGCCGCGGCACTGTCGGGCAACTCTTCGTGGCGCCGAACAGCCCCAACGTCATCCCGGGCGAGGTCCGCTTCACCGTCGAGTTCCGCCATCCGGACGAATCGGAGATCGGGCGTTTGGCGGCGCAATTCCCGCGAGAGGCCGCGTTCATCGCGCGCGATTGCGGCGTGCAGCTCGCGATCGTGGAGAAGTTCAAGATCCCGGCGCAGCCCTTCGATCCCGACTGCATCGGCCTGGTCCGCGCCGCAGCCGCCCGCTTGGGCCTGCCGTCGCGGGAGATCGTCTCCGGCGCCGGGCACGACGCGGTGTATGTCGCGCGCCACGTGCCGACCGCCATGATCTTCACGCCCTGCAAGGACGGCCTGAGCCATAACGAGGCCGAGAGCGTCGAGCCCGGGGAGGCCGAGGCCGGATGCCAGGTGCTGTTCGAGGCCGTGCTGGCCCGCGCGAACCGGACGCTTTCCAACCGGACGCACACGACGGGGGCGGCCTCGGCGTGAGAGCGATCGTGATGGTCTCGCCTTTGCCGATCGAGACGTGCCGAACCCTGCTGCTGAACGAGATCGAACGCCGCCACGGCGCCCGTGCCACGAGACCGGTGCGCGGGCGGCTGGGGCGCAAGGCGCTGTTCGTCCGCCGGCGGCTCGATAAGCGCAATTCCTTCCAGACCTGGATGCGGGCCGAGTTGTCGGACCGGGATGGGCAGACCGTGTTCCGGTGCCGCTTCGGCATGCATCCGCTGGTGCGGTTGTTCCTGACGTTCTGGTTCGCGACCATTGCCGGGCTCGCGCTCATCGTGATCGAAAGCCAGCGATTTCTGATCGAGATGCCTGCCAACTCCGATCTGGCAGCCTTCGGCTTGCTGGCGGGGCTCGCTTTGTTGGGCAGCCTGATCACCCGATCCGGCCGGCACAAGGCCCGGGGACAGCGCCAGTTCTTGATCGATTTCCTCCGACGGTCGGTGCAGGCGAACCAGGCCTGACCGAGATTTGCCCCAGGGACTGGCCAAGAACCAGCCGGCGGCATAGGCTTTCCGCAACGAATACGGGTGGGGGCGGCGATGCGGCACGGGGTATTGGCTGGCCTGGGGGCAGCTTGGCTCGCCGCGGCGTCACCGGGACAGGCGCAACCGATCGAGGTGGCGGCCGTGGGTGGCTTCCATATCGGCGGCGCCGTGACGGCCGTGACCGGCCAGCCCACGACGCAGGCGCGCTTCACCGCCACGGGACCGATGCAGACGATGGATCCGAACGGCGAGTTCGTGGTCGGCCAGATGTATGCGCAATACGTCCGCCTCGCGCATCCCCGGGCAAGGTACCCGCTGCTGCTATGGCATGGCGGCGGTCTATCGGGCTCCGTGTATGAGGACAAACCGAACGGCCAGCCCGGCTGGCAGATGTATTTCCTGCGCGCCGGGCACAGCGTCTATGTGTCCGACGCGTTCGAGCGCGGGCGCTCCGGCTTCCCGCGGGACGACATGGCCGAGGGCAAGCCGGTGTTCCGTCCCATGCAACAGGCCTGGGAGCTGTTCCGCATCGGCCCGCCCGGCAGCTGGAACATCGATCCCACGAAGCGCGTCCGCTACCCCGATTCCCGCTTTCCCGCCGCCGGCGCCGAGGGCCTGGCCCGCATGGGCGTGCCGCGCTGGACCACGAGCGACGCGCGGGTGCAGGCCGGTTATGACGCCTACGTCCAGCAGGTCGGCCCCAGCGTCGTGCTGGCGCACAGCCAAGGCGCCGCGTTCGCGTTGCAGGCCGCCGCCACGGCACCGGACCGGATCAATGCCGTCGTGATCGTCGAGGGCTCCGGCGCGCTCGATCCCAGCAAGGTCGACCCCGCACGGGTGAAGAATATTCCGCATCTGTTCGTGTGGGGCGACCACATGGACCAGGCGCCCTGGCCTGCCTTCCGCGGCCCCGTGGACCGCTGGGTCAAGGCGATCCAAGACGCGGGCGGCACGGCGGACGTGATCGAATTGCCGAAGCGGGGCATCGCCGGCAACAGCCACATGATGATGCTGGACGAGAACTCTGACGAGGTCGCCGGGGTGATCCAGGCCTGGATGGCGTCGAAGGGGTTGATGCAGCCGTAAAGCCGCCAATCACGCCTTCGTCGGAGCGGAGACCGGTGGCTGTATCGTTTCAGCGCTTCCGTCTATTATGAAAACGCTGTGCCGGCGGACGGCAGAGCACTGCGTTAGCAAGGAGTCTTTCGTGCCCGTCATTCCCGCTTTTGGTCGTACTGCCTGGCTCGTGCTTCTTTTTGCTATCGTCGGCTGCACCAGGGTTACCGTTCAGGAGCACCTCGCGGCACCGAGCCTGACGCGTCAACCGGAACGGGTCATCGTCGCTAATCGGCTTGCAGGTAGCGGGACCCAGCCTTTACCGAACGCATTCGCAACCGAGATCGTGCAAGCTTTTGAACGCTGCAATGTAGCCGCCACGGTGTATCGTCCTAACAACATGGAGCTCGATGCGGCATCGAAGCTTGCCGCGCTCATACGGTCGTTCAAGCCTGACGCAGCGCTGGAAATGCGCCAGACCGTGAGCGAGAACGGCTCTGGAGACAACGGCACCTTCCTGTTCACCCTCAGCGATTCCAAGGCCGGAAAAGACATGTGGAAGGGTAGTATCCGGCTCCAATCCGCGGGCACGGCGATACAGAAGGGAGAAGCCGGCGCTCTGTTTGCCAGAACCGTCGTGCAGACTATGGCGATCGATGGCGTGTTGAAATCATGCCGACCAGTCCCGTCGGCGGGCACTTAGAAATGCGCGGCCTATTCGCAAGCTTTGCGTGCGTTCTTGCGCTGACGGGATGCGTCGGAGTGAGCGTCAACGGTCACATCGCCGCCAAGGATTACGCCAAGAGCCCAAAGCGGATCCTCATCCTGAATCGTTTGGACGAACAATTCGAGGCCTCGATGCCTCAGCTGTTTGCCGACGCGATCGTACCAGCGTTGGCGCGATGCAGTGTTTCAGCTTTGGTTTATCGGCCCGATGCAATGGAACTCGATGCCGAAGCAAAGCTCGCAGCAGCGATTGCAAAGTTCGACCCGGATACGGTGCTGAATATAAATCAGACGCGGCGATTGCTGCAGGACGGTCAGGTCCGGTCCGGCTTTTACGTATTGACGCTCTCCGACCTCAGCCAAAAACGGTTCATTTGGAAGGCTGACATTGGCGTCGGGGCATCGGCGCGCTTCCTGGCAGACCGCCGGGTTGCGGGTGGTAATTTCGCCGATGAAGTGGTTCGATCATTGGCTGGTGATGCCATCATAAAGACGTGCCCGCCTTTTCCGCCCAAGACCGGCTCGTAGCCCATGGTCCGAAGCGCCACTTCTCCCGGCCGCCCTTGCCCAGGCCTCCCCGCCCTCCTATAGCGGCCCGGTGATCTCACCCGTGGTCCCCTGCCCCGAACCTCACCCCGCTTTGATCGCCCAGGCCGCGATCCTCGCCCGGCCCGCGACGGTCGAGCGGCGGATGGCCGATGCGCTTCGGGCCCTTGCGATCGACGCCGTGGAGGAAGCAGGCTCCGGCCATCCCGGGATGCCCATGGGCATGGCGGATGTCGCCACGGCGCTCTGGACCCGCGTGCTGCGGTTCGACGCGGCGGACCCGGCATGGCCCGATCGGGACCGGTTCGTGCTGTCCGCCGGGCATGGCTCCATGCTGCTGTATGCGGTGCTGCATCTCACGGGCCATGCCGGCATGGAGCTGGAGTGCCTGCAGCGCTTCCGCCAACTCGGCAGCCCCGCCGCCGGGCACCCCGACCACACCGAGCATCCGGCGATCGAGGCCACCACGGGCCCGCTCGGCCAGGGCTTCGCCAATGCGGTCGGCATGGCCTTGGCGGAACGGATCATGGCGGCGCGATTCGGGCGCAGCCTGGTCGATCACCGCACCTGGTGCATGTGTTCGGACGGCGATCTGATGGAGGGCGTCAGCCACGAAGCCGCGGCGCTGGCCGGGCATCTCCGGCTCGAGAAGTTCACGGTGCTGTGGGACGACAACGCGGTCAGCAGCGATGGCCAGACGGCGCTTTCGGCGTCGGACGATCCGTTGAAGTGGTTTGCCGCCATGGGCTGGGCCACCAAGCGCGTCGATGGCCACGATCCCGCGGCCATCGCGGCTGCATTGTCATTGGCCGTGCGGTCGAAGAAGCCGACGCTGATCGCCTGCCGCACGGTGGCCGGGTTCGCCGCCCCCACCAAGGCCGGCACCGCTGCCTGCCACGCCCAGCCCCTCGGCACCACGGAGTCGGAGGCGGCGAAGCACGCGCTGGATTGGCCGCATGCCAAGTTCGTCGTGCCGCCCGACCTGCTGTCGCGCTGGGAGTCCGCCGGTATGCGCGGCACCGCGGCCCGGCGCGGCTGGTTGAAGCGCCTGGCCAATCATCCGCTGCGCACCGAGTTCGAGCGGGTGACGGCGGGCCGGCTGCCGGAAACCTGGCACGAGGCGATGGCGGCGCTGCGGAGCGATTTGGCGGAGCTGCGCCCGGTCGAACCCACCCGCAGCAGCGGCCAACGGGCGCTCGCGGCATTGGCGCCGTCGGTGCCGGAGTTGGTGGGCGGATCGGCCGATCTGTCGGGCTCGACCCAGACCTGGGTGGCCGGCATGGCCGCGATCGGCGCCGGGTCCTATGCCGGGCGGTACGTGCATTATGGCGTGCGCGAGCATGCGATGGCGGCGGCGATGAACGGCATGGCGCTGCATGGCGGGATCATCCCCTATGCCGGCACCTTCCTCGTGTTCTCCGATTATCTTCGCCCGGCCTTGCGCCTGGCCGCGCTGATGCGCCAGCGGGTCGTGCACGTGTTCACGCATGACAGCATCGGGGTGGGCGAGGATGGCCCGACGCACCAGCCGGTCGAGCAGCTGGCGAGCCTGCGCGCCATGCCCGACCTATACGTGTTCCGCCCCGCAGATGCGATCGAGACCGTGGAGTGCTGGGAACTCGCGATCCGCCGCGCCGACGGGCCGAGCTGCCTGGTGCTGTCCCGCCAAGCGGTCCCGGCGTTGCGCACGGATGGCGCCGAGAACCGCAGCGCCCGCGGCGGCTATGTGATCGCCGAAGCAGACGGCCCGCGCCAGGCGACGCTGATTGCGACCGGCTCTGAAGTGGCGGTGGCTCTGGAAGCCCGGCGCATGCTGGGCGAGGCCGAGATCAAGGTCGCCGTCGTGTCCCTCCCCTGCTGGGAGCTGTTCGCCGCGCAGGACGAAAGCCACCGCGCCGCCGTGCTGGGCAGCGCCCCCCGCTTCGGGATCGAGGCCGCCTGCGGCTTCGGCTGGGAGCGATGGCTGGGCCTCGATGGCGCGTTCATCGGCATGACCGGGTTCGGCGCCAGCGCCCCGGCCGCCGACCTGTTCCGGCATTTCGGCATCACGCCGGAGGCCATCACCACCGCCGTTACCAAACGGCTACTAGCAAACTGAGGAGCTTCAAAGCATGACCGTGAAGGTCGCCATCAACGGATTCGGGCGCATCGGCCGCCTGGTGCTGCGCGCCATCGTCGAAAGCGGACGCACCGACGTGGAGCCGGTCGCGATCAACGACCTCGGCTCGGTCGAGGCGAACGCGCATCTGTTCCGCTATGACAGCGTGCACGGCCGGTTCCCCGGCACCGTGGCGGTTCACGGCGACAGCATCACCATCACGCATAACGGCCGGACCTGGGGCCCCATCAAAGTCACCGCCGAGCGGGACCCGGCGAAGGTCCCCTATCAGGGCGTGGACGTGGCGCTGGAATGCACCGGCCGCTTCACCTCCAAGGAAAGCGCCATGGCCTTGATCCAGGGGGCCGGCGCCAAGAAGGTCTTGATTTCCGCCCCGGCCGACGGCGTGGACGCGACCGTCGTGTACGGCGTGAACCACCAGGTGATCACACCTGGCATGACGGTGATCAGCAACGCCTCCTGCACCACCAACTGCCTGGCGCCGATGGCCAAGGTGCTGCACGACAAGTTCGGCATCCTGCGCGGCTATATGCTGACGATCCACGCCTATACCGGCGACCAGAACACGGTGGACACGCTGCACAAGGACCTGCATCGCGCCCGCGCCGCGGCCGTGAGCGCGATCCCCACCAGCACCGGCGCCGCCCGCGCCGTGGGCCTCGTGATGCCGGAGCTGAAGGGCAAGCTGGATGGCACGTCCATCCGGGTGCCGATCCCCAATGTTTCGACCGTGAGCCTCGACGTGAACCTGCGCGATGCCGCGACCGTCGAGCAGATCAATGCCGTGTTCAAGGAAGCGGCGTCCGGCGCCATGAAGGACATCCTGGTTTACAGCACCGACAAGCTGGTCAGCATCGACTTCAACCACTCGCCCGCTTCCTGCAGCTTCGATGCGACGCAGACGGCGGTGGTGGACGGGCAGCTGGCCCGGGTCATGGGCTGGTATGACAATGAGTGGGGCTTCAGCAACCGCATGGCGGACACGGCCGCCCTGTTCGGCAGCCTGTAATGCCGGTTCGCACGCTGGACGGCGTTGACGTCGCGGGCAAGCGCGTGCTGCTCCGCGCCGACCTCAACGTCCCCGTGCGGGAGGGCGCCATCACCGACCTGACCCGGATCGAGCGGCTGTGCCCCACGATCCGGGAACTGGCCGACGGGGGCGCCCGGGTGATCGTATGCAGCCATTTCGACCGGCCCCGCGGCAAGCCCGTGCCCTCCATGTCGCTGCGCCCGATGGCATCGGCGCTCGGTGAGGCGTTAGGCCGCCCGGTGGCCTTCGCCGAGGATTGCATCGGCCCGGTGGCGCAGGCGGCGGTGGACGCGCTGCCCGTTGGCGGCGTGCTGGTGCTGGAGAACACGCGGTTCCATGCCGGGGAGGAGGCGAACGACCCCGAGTTCGTGGCCGCGCTGGCCGCGTTCACCGACTTGTTCGTGAACGACGCCTTTTCCGCCGCGCACCGCGCCCATGCCACCACCGAAGGCATCGCCCATCGCCGCCCCGCCTATGCCGGCCGGCTGATGCAGGCGGAGATCGAGGCGCTGGAGCAGGCGCTGACCACTCCGGCCCGGCCGGTCTGCGCGATCGTCGGCGGCTCCAAGGTGTCCACCAAGCTCGAGCTGCTCGGCAATCTCACCCGCAAGGTGGACATGCTGGTGATCGGCGGCGCCATGGCCAATACGTTTCTGGCGGCGCAAGGCGTGAGCGTCGGCCGCAGCCTGCAGGAAGCCGAGATGCACGAGACGGCGCGGGAGATCATGGCGGAGGCCAAGCGCGCCGGGTGCGAGATCGTGCTGCCGGTCGACGCCATCGTGGCGCGCGAGTTCAAGGCGCATGCGGCGACGGAGGAGGTCCCGATTGGCGCGATTCCCGCGGATTCGATGATGCTGGACGTGGGCCCGCTCACGGTGCGCGCGCTGTGCGACCGGCTGCCGGACGTGCGGACTCTGGTGTGGAACGGCCCGTTCGGCGCGTTCGAGACCCCGCCCTTCGACGCAGCGACGGTCGCGGTGGCGCATACCGTGGCAGAGATGACGGCCCAGGGCGCGCTGCTGAGCGTGGCGGGCGGGGGTGACACGGTGTCGGCGTTGAAGCATGCGGGCGTCGTGGACCGGCTGACCTATGTCAGCAGCGCGGGCGGGGCGTTCCTGGAATGGCTGGAGGGCAAGACGCTGCCGGGTGTGGCGGCGGTGCAGCGTTGAAACTTCGTGCGCCGTTAACCATTTCTTAAACTATGGCCCTCACACTCACTTGCATGTTGTCAACCAGCGCACTCCAGGCCTTCTCCGGCGCCACCACCACGGCGCCCCTCTCCCGTGCGGGCTCGGTCCGATTGGTCCGTGCACAGCCGGAGCAAGCGGCGCCTTCGCCCACTACGGCGTTGAAGGCCCAACCGCCGGCAGAGCGGCCGTCCGGGTATCAACCGCGGGGATCGCTGCTCAATCTGAGCGTCTGACGTTCAAATTTCGGCAAGGCGCTTGATCCGGACGGGCCACACCGGCACTTTCACCTCATGCCGAGCTTTACCGTCGCTGTCCCGGAAGGGGACACGCATTCCCGTTCCGTGTGTGACACGTGCGGGTTCGTCGCCTACGAAAATCCCAAGATCGTCACGGGTGCGGTCGTGGTGCACGCCGGCAAGGTGTTGCTGTGCCGCCGGGCGATCGAGCCGCGCCGGGGGTTCTGGACGCTACCGGCCGGGTATCTCGAACTGCAGGAGACCGTGGCCGAGGGCGCGCAGCGCGAAGCCTTGGAGGAGGCTGGAGCCACCATCGCGCTCGATGGCATCCTGGCCGTCTACAGCATCAGCCGGATCGGGCAGGTTCAGGTCATCTACCGTGCCCGTTTCGCCGGGCCACCCGTGTTCACGGCCGGTGTGGAAAGCCTCGATGTGCGGCTATTCACGTGGGAGGAGATCCCCTGGGACGAGATCGCGTTCCCGTCCGTGCATTGGGCGTTGCAAGCTTGGCGCCGGGCCGGAGACGCACCGCTTGGCGCGCCGGAGGGCAATCCACCCGGTGATCCGCGCGGGGTCTCCCCGGAAACCGGCGGGGCGCTTGCGGCATGAAACCGGTCATCGTGGCGACGGCACTGATCTGCCTGGCCGGAATCGTGGGTCTTCCCGGTCCGGCCTACTCACAATCACAGGCGGGCCAGGCCCGCCCGCCCCGGATCGTGCTGCAACCGCAACCCTCGCCATCGTTCCTGTCCCCCACCCCACAGGCCATGGGCAGCACGGCGCCCGGCCCAGTCTACACCCCGGCGCCGACGCCGAACCGGGACGAATTGCCACCCTCCGGACCACGGGCGAGCACGGCACCGACCGTTGGCCCCGGCCTGTTCACCCGTGGCCAGCAATACCGCGGGGAGGGCTATTCCGAAGGTTCGACCGCACAGGCCGAACAGGAGAAGCGCGCCCGCCCCGGCGCCGGCTTCCGTTTGCGCATGCCGCTCGCACCCAACTAGAAGCCGGGCAACTTGAGACAGGCATGATCGCACGCTGGTGCTAGGGGCGCTCACCACCCTCATCGTATGCCAGTTCTTGGGTGAGGTCGCGGCGCGGGCGCTCGGGCTGCCGCTGCCGGGGCCGGTTGTGGGGCTCGTCCTGCTGCTGGCGTTCCTCACGTGGCAGGGTGGCCCGGCGCCTGCGCTGAAAGAGACGTCCGTCGGCCTGTTGCGGTACCTGGCACTGCTGTTCGTGCCGGCGGGCGTCGGGATCATGACGCAGTTCGACGCGCTGCAGGGCAACGCGCTCGCCATCCTCGTGTCGGTGACCATCTCGACGGCCCTGGGCCTCGCCGTCACCGCCATCGTGATGCAGCGATTGTCGCGATGACGCCCTCCGTTCAGCAGATCTGGGTCTACCTCGAAACCACACCCCTGCTCGGCCTGGTCAGCACGCTCTTGGCCTGGCAGGCCGCGGTTTGGATCAGCCGGCGCTCCGGTGATGCGGCCTTGCTCAATCCGGTGTTGGTCTCGATCGTCTTGCTGGTCGCGCTGCTCGTCGGGACCGGCACACCCTACAGCGCCTATTTCGCCGGCGCGCAGTACGTGCATTTCCTGCTGGGCCCCGCCACGGTCGCGCTCGCCATCCCGATGCATGCGGCCCTGCCGCAGATCCGCAGGAGTGCGACGGCGCTGATCCCGGCGCTGCTGGCTGGCGCGGTCACCGCTGCAGGGAGCGCCATGCTGATCGCGCACTGGCTCGGGGCGCCGCGGGCGGTGGTGCTTTCGCTGGCGCCAAAATCGGTCACGACGCCGATCGCCATGGGCATCGCCGAGCAGATCGGCGGCAACCCGGCGCTTGCCACCGTCGCCGTTCTGTTAAGCGGCAACGCGGCGATCATCGTGGGACCGCCGCTCTGGCGGCTGCTGCGCATCACGGATTGGCGCGCGCGGGGCTTGTCGGCGGGCGTGGCCGGCCATGGCTTGGCGACGGCGCGGGTGCTGCTGGTCAACGACACGGCGGGCGCGTTCGGGGGCTTGGCCATCGGGCTGAACGGGATCGCCACCGCGTTGCTGGTGCCGCCTTTAGCCCGGTGGCTTTTAGGATAGGCTAATCCGCAACGAGCACGATCCGCCCCGTCACTGCCCCACTCTTCAACCGCTGCAACGCCGCGTTCGTCTCCGACCGAGGCATCTGCGTCACCGGCAGCGCCTTCACCGCTCCGGATTGCGCGAGCGCCACGAGCTCCCGCAATTCGATCGGGTTGCCGACATAGCTGCCCTGGATCGTGAGCGCCCGCATCGCCATCGGGGGCAGCGGGATCGTCATCTCGCCGCCGAACAGCCCGACCTGCACCAACTTGCCGCCCTTCCGCAATGCCGGGAATGCAAAGGCGGCCGTGGCGGTGCCGTTCACGAGGTCGATCACCGCCAGCACCGGGCCGCCCGTGGCCGCGAGAATACGGTCCGTCACGCCCTCGCCGCCGCCATCCACCACGGCGGTGGCACCGGCCTCCAGCGCCGACTGGCGCTTGCCGGCATCGAGGTCCACCACCACGATCGCGTCATGCCCGAGCGCGCGGAGGATATGGATGGCGTTGAGGCCCAGGCCCCCCGCACCCACGATGACGATCGGCTCGCCCGGCGCCATCGGCAGCACCTTGCGAATGGCGGAATAGACGGTGATGCCGGAGCAGGCATAGGTGGCGGCGACCGCCGGGTCGAGCGTGCCGGGATCGACGAGGTGCCGGGGATGCGGCGCCACGACATGCGTGCCGTAGCCGCCATTGCGGAACACACCCAGCGAGCAGGACGCGACTACGCACATATTGTCCCGCTCCGCCAGACAATCGGCGCAGGTGCCGCAGCCGAGCCACGGGAACACGATCCGGATGTCGCCCACCGCCACGCCCGTGGCATCGGGACCGAGCTTGGCCACGCGGCCCACGATCTCATGCCCCATGGCCAGCGGCAGCACGACGCCGCGGTCTTTCAGCGACATGCGCTTGCCGCCGCCCATGTCGTAATACCCGTCCCAGATATGCAGGTCGGAGTGGCAGACGCCGCAATGCGTGACCTCCAACAGCACCTCGGTGCCGGTGGGCTCCGGCGTCGGCAGCTCGATAGGCTGTAGGTCCGCTCCGTTCTCGACGACTGCCCAGGCCTGCATGATTTCCCTCCGTTTTCGTCAGATTAGCGCCGCCGGGGGTCCAGCGCATCCCGTAAGCCGTCCCCGACCAGGTTGAAGGCCAGCACGGCCAGAAAGATGGCGGCGCCCGGGAAGATCGCGAGCCAGGGCGCCTGCGTCAGGAAGCGCTGGGCGGCGTTGAGCATGCTGCCCCAGCTCGGCGCGGGCGGCTGCTGGCCGAGGCCCAGGAACGACAGGCTGGCCTCCGCGATGATGGCCGCGGCGATGGCGAGCGTGGCCTGCACCAGGATCGGCGGCACGATGTTGGGCGCGACATGGCGCAGCGCCACGCGCCAGGGCGGGTTTCCGAGCGAGCGGGCGGCCTCGACATAGTCATGCGTGCGGGCATCGAGCGTGGCGCCGCGGGCGACCCGCACGAACACCGGCGCCGCGGTGACGCCGATCGCGATCATGACGTTGGTGAGATCCGGCCCCAGGAACGCCGCCAGCGCGATGGCCAGGATCAGGAACGGCACCGCCAGCATCGCGTCCACGATGCGGCCGATCACGCCATCGACCCAGCCGCCCGCGAACCCGGCCAGCAGCCCCACCGGCACCCCGATCCCGGCGGCGATCAGCACCGACACCACGCCCGCCAGCAAAGACGCCCGGGCGCCGAACACCACGCGGGAGAACACGTCCCGCCCGTTCTCGTCCGTGCCCATCCAATGCGCGGCGGAGGGCGCCTTGCGGATCAGCGACCAGCTGGTGGCAACGGGATCATACGGCGCGACCAACGGCGCCAGCACGGCGAGCGCCACCAGCACCGCGATCACCCCGGCACCGAACACCGCCGCCGGGCGCCCCCGGAACCGGCGCGCCGCGAGCCGCCACGGGCTCATGCGTGGCGCATCCGGGGGTTGATCAGCGTGTAGAGCAGGTCCGCGACCAGGTTCAGGCCCACGTAGATGAAGGCCGTGACCAGCACCACGCCCTGCACCACCGGATAGTCCCGGTTGAACACGGCATCCACCACGAGCTTGCCGAAGCCCGGGATGCTGAACACCTGCTCCGTCAGCACGGCACCGGACAGCAAGGTGCCGAGCTCCAACGCGCCCAGGGTCACGACCGGGACCAGCGCATTGCGAAAGGCGTGGCGCAGCACGACCGTGCGTTCCGGCAAGCCCTTGGCGCGGGCGGTGCGGACATAGTCCTGGTCCATGGCGCCCAGCATGGCGCTGCGGGTATGGCGCATCAGCACGGCGGCGATCGCATTGCCCAGCACGAAGGCCGGCATGATGGTGGTCGCCAAGGACTGGCGCCAATCCTCGGTGAGCGGCACGTAGCCGGAGGGCGGCAGCCAGCCTAGCTGCACCGATACCAGCAGGATCAGCATGATGCCCAGCCAGAAATTCGGCGTGCTCAGCCCGGCGAGCCCGGCCAAATTTGCCGCATAGTCCCACCCCGTGTTCCGCTGCACCGCCGCCACGATCCCCGCCGGGATGCCGATCAGCAACGCGATCACGAACGCCATGCCGCCCAGCTGCAGCGTGACGGGCAGCTTGGTCAGGATCAGGCCCAGCACGGGCTGATGCGTGCGCCAGGAATAGCCGAAATCGCCATGCAGGACGTTGGCGATCCAGTGCCAGTATTGCAGCGGCACCGGCCGGTCGAGCCACAGCTCCGCCCGGATTTGCGCCAGCACGACGGGATCGCCGCGATCCTCCCCGGCCAGCACCATGGCGGGATCGCCGGGCATGAGCTGCTGCAGCGCGAACACGAGGATGCTGACCAGCAGCAGCGTCGGCAGGACCTGGAGGAGGCGGAGCTTCATGTGCGTTGAAAGCCTTCTCCCGCTGGCGGGAGAGGGTTGGGTGAGGGTGGGGTCACACGGACGGTCGTTGGTGCGCGGCGCACCCCCCTCACCCCGGCCCTCTCCCGCCAGCGGGAGAGGGGGAAGTGGGTGGCGCTCACTTCTCCAGCCGCACGTCCTGCAACCGTATCATCCCGTCCGACACCGGCCGGAACCCGGTCACGCGCGCCGAATGCCCCACGATGTTCTTCTGCGTGAACAAGTAGGTGATGGGCTGATCCTGCTGCAGGATCGGCCACATCTGGGCATAGAGCGCCTGCCGCGCCTTCAGATCCGACGAGGCCCGGGCCTGGTCCAGCAGCTCGTCCACGCGAGCATTCGAGTATTTCTGGTTGTTCTGCCCGCCCCCGGTGCGGATGAACGACGACAGATTGCCATCCGCATCCACCCGGCCCGACCAGGCCAGGATATACGCCTCGAAATCCCCGCGCGCCTCCGCCTCCAACGACGACGCGAACTCCCGCACGTCGATCTTCACGTCGAACCCGGCCTCCGCCGCCATCGACTGGATCACCTCCGCCAGCTGCTTGATGTCCGGCTGGTTGGAGGACATCAGCGTGACCGGCACCGGGCCCGTCAGCCCGGCCTCCTTCAGCAAGGCCCGTGCCTTCGCCACATCCCGTTTGGGCGGCACGATGCCGGGCACATGGAACGGGCTCTCGGTCGGCACCGCCTGCGCCGTCGGCGTATAGAGCCCGGCATACACCACCTGCACCAACGCATCCCGGTCCAACGACAGCTCGAACGCGCGGCGCACCCGGCTATCCTGGCCCAACGGCGTTTTCGACCGCGGGCCGTTGCCGACATTGTAGGTGATGCCCTGATAGCCGAGATAGTCCGACGTCGCGATGCGCAGCCGCGGATTGCGCTTCACGGCCTCCACGTCCGACGGCAACACTTGCTCCGTCATCTCGATGCTACCGGCCTGGAGGTTGGCGAGCCGGATCGAGCTGTCGGGGATCGGCTGGTAGATCACGCGGTCCAGGTGGATGCGGTCCTTGTCCCAATACTGGGGAAACCGCTCCAGCACGATGCGGTCCTGCGCCACCCGCTCCTGGAATCGGAACGGCCCGGTGCAGACCGGCTTCTGCCCGAAATCCCGCCCCGCGGCCTCCGCCGCCTTGGGCGAGACGATCATGCCGGCGCGGTCCGCCAACGCGGCCACCAGCGGGGCGGAGGGCGCCTTCAGCTTCAGCCGCACCGTCAGCGGGTCGACCACTTCGATCGTGTCGATCACGGCGATCTCGCTCCGGCGGTAGCTGCCCTGCATCGTGAGATGCCGCTCCAGCGTGTATTTCACCGCGGCCGCGTCGAATTTCTCCCCGTCATGGAATACGACGCCCGGGCGCAGCTTGATCACGAGCGTGGTCGGGTCCGCCCATTCGTAGCCGGTGGCCAATTGCGGCACGATCTCGAGCTTCTCGTTGATGTCGAACAGCTTGTCGCACAGGCCCATGAACACGATGCGGCCCACGTAGGTTCGCGCCAGGGTGGGATCGAGGATGTCCGCGTCTTCCCGCAGCGCGATTCGCAGCGTCTGGGCATGGGCGGCCGTCGTGAGCAGAACGGCGCAGGTGGCGAGCAACAAACGGCGCATCGGAACCCCTCGGATGTTGGGCCGATGCTGCCGGGCTAGGCGGATGGTGGCAAGCGCCCTTCCCGCGCCACGGCGTCCATGATCACGGCGCGGTCGAACACGCCGCAGGGGCTGTCGGCGCCAGCCAGGAAGCGGCGGAACACGGCGAAGTTTTCCAGCGACTTGTCATAGAGCCGCCGCAGCTCCGTCAGCGGATCGGGATGGTCGTCCACCCGGATATCGAGGTCCGGAAACGGATCGCGCGTGCACACTTTGAGCGCTGCCGATTGCTTGCCCCGCTTGTCGCCGCCTGCTGCCTCCCCGGCCTCCAACGCGGCGAGAAGCCGCTCCGCCATGGTGCCCTGCCCGGCTTCATACGCGGCAAGCGTGCGGTCCAACACGGCCGCGCCAACCAGCATGTTCCCGGCGACGGATATTTCGGCGCCCCGGATCATGCCGCACCACTCCACGCAGCCGGCGCCCGTTTGCTGCGCGATACGGCCCTGGGCATCCAGCATGTGCAGTTGGCGAACCTCCCTTCCGGCGTCGGCCGCCAGCACGGTCGTGATGATCTCCGCGGGGTCCCGCCCGTCCCGGAGCATTTTCATGCCATGGACGGCATACATCGGATTGATCAACGCCTGGGTCGCCAGCGCGCCGACCCCGCCCTCGATATGCAAGCACAGCGCACCGACCGCGAAGAAGCGGGTCGCGACGGCGCCGCCCAGGGCTCCGGTGGCGGGATCGCGGACCAAGATGGACCAGGTCATGGTGCCACCGCGCGCCGGGCCTCGTCATACCACTCGCGCTGCGCCGCCTTGTAGGGGCCGCGTTGCAGCTCGACCCGGCGGACCACCTCCTGGTATTGCGCCCGCGCCCCCGCCGCGTCCCCGGTTCGGCTCAGCAAATCGGCGTATCGCACCCGGCCCTCCTCGCCCGGATAATAGCCGGCCACCACGCGGTATTCCGCCAAGGCCTCTTGTGTCCGGCCGCAGGCATCCAGCGCTTGCGCATAGAGGAGATGGCCCTCTGCGGTCCGGCTCTCCTTCGGGCCGTCACGTAGAGTGTCGAGCGTCGCAAGCGAGGCCGCAGGGTCGCCAGCGGCAAACTGCGCGCGGGCGAGGCCTAGCCGAATTGCCGGGTCGGTCGCGTGCAGGCCCTGTGCACACTGGTGGTAAAGGGCCACCGCCTCGTCGGCCCGGTTCAGCGCAAGGCACTCCTCTGCCAGGCGGAGCCGATTATGCACGGTGGGCGCGATCTCCACCGCCCGTGCCAAGGCGGTGTAGGCCCGCAACGGCGCCACGCTTCGCCCGAGATTGGAAGCGATCTCACGGCCCTTTCGCGTCCCCAGCAGGTCGGGCCCCAGCTCCATGATGACATAGAGCAACGGCCCGATTACCGGGATGAACAAGATATAGAGCCAGGGCTGCATCCGGCCGGTCTTGGCGGCGTGAATGGCCAGCGCGATCTGGATCGCGAGCTCGATCCCGATCGGCATCAGGCGGCACCGTCGAAGGCGAGGCCATCGTAGAGTTCCGCCAACGGTAGGCTGACACCCACCTCCGGCAGATCGAGCGTGCCGTCCTCGATGGCCGTGGCGGTCCACTCCGCTTCGGTTTCGCGACGGACGAACACGGTGCAACCGATGCTGCTGCTTTCGATGATCAGGTAGCGGAGGATCGAAGAAACGGCGTGGTACTCCCGCACCTTCGTTAGCCGATCGACGCGATGGGATGTCGGGCTCAGGACCTCGAACACGACCACCGGGGACGGGACCGTGTGGTCCAAGGGCGGGATCGGAGAGCGGGTCACCAGCACGTCCGGATAGCGGACCGCATCGCCGACGGTTGCGACTCCGGCCTCAACCATGGGCCGGCATGGCGCGCACACCCGGGCCCACAATGCCCGGGCCAGATTATCCCGCACGATCGTATGCGCATTCGTGCCGCCCACCATCGCCACGGGCTGAAACCCGTCGAACTCATATGGCTCGTCCCGCTGCTGCGCCCACTCGAAGAACTCGGCCCGGGTCATCACGGGTTTGCGGATCGCGGTGTTCATGGATACGAGATTATCACCAACGAAGGGCCAGCGTCATGCGTGAACACCGGATCGCCTCCATCCCCGCCGACGGCATCGGACCGGAGGTGATCGCCGCCGGGCTGGAGGCGCTGGAGGCCGTGGCGGCGCGCGATGGCGGGTTCCGGTTGCAGGTCACCCATTTGGACTGGGGCTCCGAACGCTATCGCCGCACCGGCGCGCTGATGCCGGCGGATGGGCTCGACCAGTTGCGCGGCCTCGATGCCATCCTGTTCGGCGCCGTGGGCGCGCCGGATATTCCGGACCACGTGACGCTGTGGGGCCTGCGGCTGCCGATCTGCCAGGGCTTCGACCAATACGCCAACGTGCGCCCCACCCGCATCCTCCCGGGCGTCACCAGCCCGCTGCGTGACGTGGGCCCCGGTGACCTCGACTGGCTGATCGTGCGGGAGAACAGCGAGGGCGAGTATGCCGGGCATGGCGGACGCGCGCATCGCGGCATGCCGGAGGAGGTCGCGACCGAGACCGCGATCTTCACCCGGGTCGGCGTAGAGCGGATCATGCGCTTCGCCTTCGCCGAGGCCCGGAAGCGCCCCCGCAAGCTGCTCACGGTGGTCACCAAATCCAACGCGCAGCGGCACGGCATGGTGTTCTGGGACGAGATCGCGGCGCTGGTGGCGGCCGATTTCCCGGATGTCACCTGGGACAAGGAGCTGGTGGACGCCATGACCACCCGCATGGTCAAGAAGCCCGGCAGCATCGACACCGTGGTGGCCACAAATCTCCACGCGGACATCCTGTCCGATCTTGCGGCGGCCTTGGCGGGCTCGCTCGGCATCGCGCCCACGGGGAACGTCGATCCGCAGCGGCGCTTTCCCTCGATGTTCGAGCCGATCCACGGCAGCGCGTTCGACATCACCGGCAAGGGCATCGCCAACCCGGTGGCGACGTTCTGGACGGCGTCGATGATGCTGGAGCATCTGGGGGAGAGCGCCGGCGCCGCGACGTTGATGCGGGCGGTGGAACGCGTCTGCGCAGCGGGGGTGCTGACGCCCGATCTGGGCGGCACGGCCACCACGGCGGAGGTGACGCGGGCGGTATGCGAGGCGATCGGGGGGGCGAACCAGCCCTAACTGTGCGAATGTTGGCCGCGTGGAGGCGATACCTCCCTCGATCAATGTGAGAACTGGCATGCGGCACGACCGGCCTTGCACCTCCACCGCCCGGATGATCGCCGGTTCCGAAACGTCGGCCCAGCATGGCCGGCTGGAATGGGCGCCGGTCAAGTCGATCTGGATCGGGTCGATGACCACGGCGGCGATCGTGCTGGGTCCGCTCACCATGACGCCTGGGGCGGTCGCCTTATTCGTCGTCACGGCCGCCGTAACGCTGTGCGCCGGGCACTCGGTCGGCATGCACCGGCTGCTGGTGCACCGCAGCTTCTCGGCGCACCGGTGGGTCGAGTATCTGCTGGTGTATCTCGGCACGCTCGTCGGCATGGCCGGACCGGTCGGGATGATCCGGCTGCATGACATGCGGGACTGGGCGCAGCGGCAGCCGGACTGCCACGACGTCCACGCGAACCGCACGCCCCTGCTGCGGGACGCGCTGTGCCAGATGCACGGGCGCCTGGTGCTGACGCATCCGCCCCGCTTCGTGGTGGAACCCCGGGTCATGCAGGACCGGTTCCTGCGTTTCCTGGAAGCCACTTGGATGGCGCAGCAGCTGCCCTGGGCGGTCCTGTTCTACAGCTTGGGTGGGGTGCCATGGCTGGTCTGGGGCATCCCGGTCCGGATCGCGGTCTCGCTCACCGGCCATTGGCTGGTGGTGCACCTTACGCATCGCGGAGGGCCGCAGGGCTGGGTGGTGGAGGGCGAGTCCGTGCAGGGCCATGACCTTCCGGCGGCGGCGTGGCTGACCTTCGGTGAGGCGTGGCACTCGACGCATCACGCCTGGCCCGAATCGGCGCGTCTCGGGATCGAGCCGGGCCAGGCCGATCCCGGCTGGTGGCTGCTGCGCGGCCTGGCTTGGCTGGGGTTGGTATGGGACCTGCAGGAGCCCGCGACGCTTACGCCCCGCGCCGGCGTGCGGCGGGTGCATGCCCGGGCGGGGGGCGAGGCGACAAAGGAGGCGAACTGAGCCCTGGTTGAATCGCCCTCACCTTTCGAGAAAGTCTCGTTGCCCCTGGGTTGCTCCCTCGCAATGACTGGATCAGGAGTCACGGTAGCCGAGTTTTAATCGATGCTGTCGACCCCCTCACCCCAACCGTCTCCCGGACGGAGAGGCGGCAATTGTCACTCCAGCCGGAACGCGTCCACGATTCGGCGCACCTGGCCCGCAGCGTCCACCAGCATGACGTCGAACCGCACCCCTGCCCGGCCCCACTCCGGATGCTTCGCCAGCACGATTTCGCCCGCGGCCAGCAACCGCGCCCGCTGACGGGAGGACAGCGCGGCGGCCGCCTCCGACAACACGGGCCGTGCTTTCACCTCGATGAACGCCAGCAGGCCTTGGCGTTCGGCCACGATGTCGATCTCGCCGGCCTCGGTCATGTGACGCCGGGCCAGTACCGTCCAGCCATCCCGCTCCAAGGCGGCGCAGGCAAGGCTCTCGGCGCGGATGCCTCGCACCTGCGACGCCCGGCCGCTGGCCGCGCGGGTCACGGCCGAAGGCTCAGGGCGCCGAACGCCCCTCCTCCACCGCGTGGCACGCGACCAGCACGCCGGCGTCCAACGTATGCGCCGGGCGTTCGATCCGGCAGCGGTCGTTGGCGAGGGGGCAGCGTGGGTGGAACGGGCAGCCGGGCGGCGGGTCGATCGGGCTCGGCACCTCCCCGCTCACTGCCGCGCGGGCGCGCCCCGTCATGCCGATATCCGGGATCGCGTCCAGCAGCAGGCGCGTATAGGGGTGACGCGGCGCCGTGAACACGCTTTCGCCGGGCCCGATCTCGACGATGCGGCCCAGATACATGACGCCGAGCTGGTCCGACATGTGGCGCACCACCGCCAGATTATGGCTGATGAACAAATAGGTCAGCTGCAGCCGCTGCTGCAGGTCCCGCATCAGGTTCAGGATCTGCGCCTGCACCGAGACATCGAGCGCGCTGGTCGGCTCGTCCGCCACCAGGAACTCCGGCTCGCTGGCCAGCGCCCGGGCGATCGAGATCCGCTGGCGTTGGCCGCCGCTGAACTCGTGCGGGAACTTCTCGCCGTCCCGCGGGGAGAGGTTCACCTGCGTCAGCAACTGACCCACGCGGTCCACGATGTCGCGCTTGGAGGACAGGATGCGGAAGGCCCGGATCGGCTCGGCCACGATGTCCCGCACCCGCCAGCGTGGGTTCAGCGACGCATAGGGGTCCTGGAAGATCATGTTCATGCGCCGCCGCAGCGCGGGTTGCGCGCGCGCGGCCGAGAGCGCCTGCCCCTCGAACCGGATGTCTCCGCCGCTCGGCGTGTAGAGGCCGACCGCGAGCCGGGCCATGGTGCTCTTGCCGCAGCCGCTTTCGCCCACGAGCGACAGCGTCGTGCCGCGTGGGAGCGCAAAGGACACTTCGTCCACCGCGCGCAGCGTCTGCCGGCCCTCGCGGGCCAGCGTGCGCTGCAGCCAGGGGCGGGACACGTCGAAATGGCGGGACACGCGGTCCGCTTCCAGCACGATGTCAGCCATGCCCATCCCCATACAGCCAGCATGCCGCCCGGGTGGCACCGGCCGGCATCAGATCGGGCCGCTCCACACGGCAGCGATCGAACACGCGAGGGCAGCGCGGGTTGTAGGGGCAGCCCGGCGGAATCGCGTTCAGCCGCGGCATCGCGCCGTCGATCTGATGCAGCCGCTCCACCCGCCGGTCCAGCGCCGGAATGCTCGCCATCAGCCCGGCGGTGTAGGGGTGGGACGGCGCCTGCACCACGTCCCGCACCGGGCCGATCTCGATCACGCGCCCGGCATACATCACCGCCACCCGGTCCGCCGTCTCGGCGATCACCCCCATGTCATGCGTGATCAGCATGACGGAGGTGCCGTGGTCCCGCGTCAGGGTACGAAGCAAGGAGATGATCTGCGCCTGGATCGAGACATCCAGCGCCGTGGTCGGCTCATCCGCGATCACCAGCTTCGGCTCGGCGCACAAGGCCAGCGCGATGACCACACGCTGCCGCATACCGCCGGAGAATTCATGCGGGTAGGCGTCGATGCGGCGCCCGGCGGCCGGAATGCCGACCTCCTCGAGCCACCGCACCGCCCGCTTCCGCGCCTCATTGTCTGACAGGCTGAGATGGGTTTGCATGGTGTCGATGAGCTGCCGGCCCACGGTGTAGAGTGGGTTCAGCGTGGTCAGCGGATCCTGGAAGATCGCGCCGATCTGGCGGCCCCGGATCTTCCGCATCTGGTCCTGGCGGAGCGTGTCGATGCGGGCGCCGTCCAGCCGGACCTGCCCGCCGCTCACCCGCCCCGGCGGCTCCAGCAGCCCGATGATCGCGGCCCCGGTCAACGACTTGCCGGCGCCGCTTTCACCCACGACGCCCAGCACCTCGCCTTCCGCGATCTGGAAGCTCACGCCGTCCAGCGCCCGCAAGGTGCCGCGGCGGCTCGGGAAAACGACCGTGAGGTCATCCACTTCCAACAGCATCAGCGCAGCCTCGGGTTCAAGGCGTCCCGCAGCCAGTCGCCCAGCAGGTTGATCGACAGCACGATCAGCACCAGGGTGACGCCGGGGAAGATCGTGATCCACCACTCGCCGCTGAACAGGAAGTCGTTGCCGATCCGGATTAGCGTGCCAACCGAGGGCTGGGTGGGCGGCAGGCCCACGCCCAGGAAGGACAGCGTCGCCTCCGACAGGATGGCCAGCCCGGTCGTGAGCGTCCCGATCACCAGGACGGGCCCTAGCACGTTGGGCAGAATGTGCGTGACCATGATGCGCGCCGGCGACAGCCCGATCACCCGCGCCGCCATCACATATTCCCGGCTGCGCTCCACCAAAGTCGAGCCGCGGACGGTGCGGGCGAATTGCGGCCAGAAGCTGATGCCGATCGCGAAGATCAGCACGTAGATCTGCGACCGTTCATGCACCTCCCGCGACAACGAGGCACCGACCACGCCATCCACCAGCAGCGCGATCAGGATGGCCGGGAACGAGAGCTGCACATCCGCCACCCGCATCAGCGCGGCGTCCACCGCACCCCCGGCATAGCCCGCGATCAGGCCCACCGTGATACCGACCGCCACCGCGAACAGCACGGCCGCGATCCCCACCACGAAGCTGATCCGCGCGCCATACATGATGCCGGACAGCACGTCCCGCCCCTGGTCGTCGGTGCCCAGCACATGCGCCCAGGTGCCATCCTTCACGAAGGCCGGCGGCTGGAAGCTGTCCATCAGGTTGAGGCTGGCGAGGTCGAACGGGTTGCTGGGCGCCAGCCAGGTGCAGAACAAGGCGGCTACCAGCAGGACCAGCAGCACGAGGGCCGACAGGATCGCGACGGGCGACCGCCGGAAGCTGTAGGCAACGTCGCTGTCGAAGAACCGGCCGACGGCGTTCATTGCCCTGATCCCCCGCGGGACGCCCGAAGCCGCGGGTCCGCCGCATAATACAGCAGGTCCACGATGAGGTTGATGCCGACGAAAAGGACAGAAATCAGCATGAGATAGGCCGCCATCACCGGGATGTCCGCGACCTGGACGGATTGCACGAACAACAGACCCATACCGGGCCATTGGAAGACGGTCTCGGTCACGATGGAAAAGGCGATGATGCCGCCGATCTGCAGCCCGGCGATCGTGATCACCGGCACCAGCGTGTTCCGCAGCGCATGGCCGAAGTTGATCGCGCGCGCCGAGATGCCCCGCGCCCGGGCGAACTTCACGTAGTCGGACCGCAACACCTCCAGCATCTCGGCCCGCACCAGGCGCATGATCAGCGTCATCTGGAACAGCCCGAGGGTCACGGCCGGCAGCACCAGCGCCTTCAGCCCCGCGGTGGTCAGCAGGCCCGTGCTCCAATGCCGGAACTGCACCACCTCGCCCCGCCCGAAGCTCGGCAGCCAGCCCAGCAGCACGCTGAAGATCAGGATCAGCAGGATGCCGATCAGGAACGTCGGCAACGACACGCCGATCAGCGAGAACACCAGGATCAGCCGCGAGCTCACGGCGGTGCGGTGGATGCCGGTATAGACCCCGGCCGGCACCCCGATCAGCAACGCCAGCCCCGCCGCCACGCCCGCCAGTTCCAGCGTGGCCGGCAGGCGCTCCCCGATGAGGTCCATCACCGGGCGCGCCAGCCGGTAGCTGATGCCGAAATTGCCGTGCACCGCATTCCACATGAACCGGCCGTATTGCACGAGGAACGGCTGATCGAGGCCGAGTTGCTGGATCAGCGCCACCTTCTGCGCCTCGGTATAGGTCGTGCCGAGCATGATGCTCACGGGATCGCCCACGAAGGCGAACATGGCGAAGGCGATCAAGCCCACAGCCAGCAGGACCGGGACGGCCTGCAGGATACGGGCGATGATGAAGGCGATCATGAGGTCTCGGGCGTCCTTCCGTCAGCTATGCCGGAACTAGCAGTATTCGTGCCGCTGAACTCCATCACGAGCGTGTATCCGATGCCCAGCAGCACCGGGCCCAGGAAGATGCCCAGCAACCCGAAGGCCAGGGCCCCGCCCAGCACCCCCAGGATCGTCAGCAGGAACGGCAGTTGCGCCCCCCGCGAGATGAAATACGGCCGGATCACGTTGTCGGACCCGCTGATGCAGAACAGCCCGTAGAGGCCGAGGAAGATGCCCCACCCGGTATGCCCGGTGCCGAGCAGCCAGAGTGTCGCGGGAATCCACACCACCGGCGCCCCGATCGGCAGCACGGACAGCAGCCCGGCGATCCCGCCCAGCAGCAACGGCCGCGGAACACCGGACAGCCACAGCCCGAACGCCGTCAACAAGCCCTGGACGATCGCCGTGCCCAGGATGCCGTACACCACGCCCCGCACGGTCGCGCCCGTGACCGCGATCAGCCGCTCCGCATAGGGGCCGGCGATGCGGAACGCGATCCGATTGAGGTGCGCCGCGAGCTGATCGCCGCCAGCCCAGAAGAAGAACGCCACCAGCAGCGCGATCAGAAACTGCGCCAAGCCGTTCGCGACGCCTAGCAGGATCGTGAGCCCGCTTTCGGCGATGCGGCCGAAATAGGGCTTGAAGAAGCTGACCATCGCCGAAAGGTCCGCCGCCCACTGGTCCCAATACTCCGCGATCGTCGGACCCACCAGCGGCACGGCGCGCAGCCATTCCGGCGCACCCGGGAGGCCCGCACTGACGAAATCCTCGATGGAGCGGCGCAACTGGCTGACGTCGTCCGCCCCGGCGGGCGCAGCAAGCGCGATCGGGAGCACGATCAGCACCGCGGTCAGCAGGACCATGATCCCGGCCGAGCCGCGGGCGCCAGTGCGCATATGGACGCGAATCCAGGAATAGAGCGGCCAGGTCGTGAAAACGAGGATCGCGCCCCACAGAATCGCCGACACGAACGGGTTCAGCACGAGGAAGCATCCGACGGCGACGCCCACCAGCAGCAGCGCCATCAACAGCCGCTCCGCCGTGCGGGTGCTCCCCTGGCCTAATCCCGGCGGCGGACCGTCCATTCGCACTGTCATCCCTGGCGTATCCAATGGCCCGGCAAGGAATGCAACCGGCCCGGCCGGACCCCTCCTATTTGGCGGTGCGGGCGCGCGGGACTAGGCTTGGCCGACTTGGAAAGGGAACCGTCATGCCGCGCCTGTGTGCCAACCTGTCGATGATGTTCAACGAGGTTCCGTTCCTGGACCGGTTCCAGGCGGCCCGATCCGCCGGGTTCGAGGGGGTGGAATTCCTGTTCCCCTACGACCATCCGGCGGCCGAGTTGCGCAAGCGGCTGGACGATGCCGGGTTGCAGCAGGTGCTGTTCAACATGCCCCCGGGGGACTGGGCTGCGGGCGAGCGTGGCATCGCGAGCCTGCCGGGCCGGCAACAGGAGTTCCGGGACGGGGTGGAGCGCGCGCTGGACTACGCCGAGGCCCTGGGGTGCAAGATGGTGCACTGCATGGCCGGCATCCCCCCGGCCGACCTGCCGCACGCGACGGCGTGGGCGCTGTATGCCGCCAACCTCGCCTGGGCTGCGGAGCGCATGGTGGCGCGCGGCGTGCGTCTGGTGCTGGAGCCGATCAACCACCGTGACATGCCTGGCTTCCTGCTGAACACGACCGGCCAGGGCGCCGCGATGGTGGAGGCGCTGGGGCGGGACCGCGCGGGCCTGCAGTTCGACGTCTATCACTGCCAGGTCACGGAAGGGGACCTCACGAAACGCATGGAGGCCCTGATGCCCGTGATCGCCCACATGCAGATCGCCGACGTTCCCGCCCGCCATGAGCCCGGCACCGGCGAGATCGCATGGCCCTTCGTATTCGCCGCGATGGATCGATTGAGCTACAAGGGATGGGTCGGATGCGAATACCGTCCGGCTGGCGACACGGTGCAGGGGTTGGCGTGGCGCCAGCGACTCGGCGTCTGAGGAGTGGATCGCCGTTCCGGTCTGGGAGGCGATCGGTGCGACTCGCTACTTATCGACAGCCTTTGGATGTTTTTTGTTGTATCCACGGTGGCAATTTCACCTTCTAAGGTTCACATGGTGCTATAATACAACCCAGGGTGTTTAGTCCTGGAGTCCGGATCACGGTGTGGTCCTGTAGCGTTGCGGCCGGTGTCGGCCACGGAGGCATGGCGTGCGTTTTGCGGAAATAGGTCAGCAACTTCGGGCGTACCGCCTCGAATCCGGTCTCCGGGCAGAGGAGATTGCGGCGCGTCTCGGTGTGTCCCGGGCCGCGCTGTATCGCTATGAGAAGGGCGAGGTCATCAAGCTCGACACCGTGAAGCGGCTCGGTGAGTTGCTGAAGGTGTCGCCCTTGTCCCTGCTGGGGATCGGAGTCGAGTATTACAGCCGTTCGGTCGGATATTTCGAGCGGGTTCGCCAGGTCGAGGAGAGTGCGGACCAGGTGCTGCAGGCCACCGGCCCGTTCTGCTACCTCACGACATCGGACATGTTCGATGCGACGTTGGCCGATGGCCTGGCGGAAATGACGGAGCAGGCAGGCGCCGATCGCGGATCGGTTCGCACGACGGCGGAGCAGGTCCTGGGGTTGTTGGCCGCCCGCAAGCGAATGTATCAGCAACGACGGTTCGGCATCATCGCGATCCTGTCGGCGGGATCCATCCAGAACTTTCTGGCCCATGGGCTTCTGGCGGGCTTCAAGCTGTCTCCCGGGCTGCGCTCACGGGCGCGCAAGATGGCGGAGGCCGAGATGCGCCATATCGCCGATCTCATGGAAACCGAGCCGATGGGCCTGCAATTCGGCCTCCTGCCCAGCACGGAGCCGACGGGCGCATTCAAGATCATGCGATCGAGGGATCGGGCGACCCTCGCGGTCAACCCGTTCCGCGCCGATAACGTGCCGACGGCGCAGTCCGGCGTCGCCATGATCACCGGTGCCGACGAAGCGATCGCCGCCCATCAGCGCGTGGCGGAGGCGATGTGGCGGGACGCGATCAAGGGCCCGGCCGCAGCCGCCCGCCTGCGGGAGATCATCAGCGCGGCCGTTTAGGCATCTAGCCGGGCCGGGCGGCGCGGCTTAGCGTTAGCGCATGTCCGTGCCATCCCATCCCGACGTCACGATCCTGTCCGAGCAGCTCGCCTGGTCCGGGCGCTTCCAAGTAGAAATCGTCCGCTTCCGCCAGCGCCGGTTCGATGGCGCCTGGTCCGGCGACCGCACCTGGGAGTTGTTTTGCCGCGGCCGTGCGGCCGCTGTGCTGCCCTATGATCCCATGACGGACCGGGTGGCGCTGATCGAGCAGTTCCGCCTCCCGGCGCTCGCGGCCGGGATGCCGCCCTTCATGATGGAGGTGCCGGCCGGGCTCTGTGACGGCAATGACCCCGGCGAGCCCACGGCACGGCGCGAGGCGCAGGAGGAGGCCGGGCTCGCGATCGGCGCCATGCATCGTGTGGGCGAGTTTCTGCTGACCGCCGGCGGATCGGACGAGCGGTGCGAGTTGTTCGTGGGCCAGGCCGATCTGGCTGAGGCTCCGGCACCGGGCTCGCACGGTCTGGCGTCGGAGGAAGAAGACATCCGCGTCCATATCCTCCCAGCCGAACAGGCGATCGGCGCCGCAGCAGATGGCGCCTATCCAAACTCCGTGACGGCCATCGCCCTGCTCTGGCTTGGCATAAGGCGGGACCGATTGCGGACGGCATGGCGAGAGGCGGCATGATGGACCCGGTAGTCTCGACCGAATGGCTCGCAGCCCGGCTGGGATCGCCTGGCCTGCGCGTGTTCGACGCCTCGTTCTATCTGCCGACCGAGGCCAAGGACCCTGTCGCGCTGTTCACGCAGGCGCACATCGCGGGCGCGCTGTTCTTCGACATCGGCGTGGTCGCGGACCCTGATACCGACCTGCCGCACATGGTGCCGAGCGCCGGGCGGTTCGAAACCCTGTTGCGCTCCATGGGCGTCTCCGGCACGGACCGTGTCGTGTTCTACGACCAGAAAGGCATCAACTCGGCGCCGCGCGGCTGGTGGCTGATGCGGCTGTTCGGGCATGACCAGGCCTTTGTTCTCGACGGCGGCTTGCCGGCCTGGGTGCGGGAGGGCCGTTCTGTCGAATCCGGCGCATCGCTCGCACCGGCGCCGGGGCACTTCACCGCCACGATGCATACGAGCCGGCTGCGCGGGATCGGGGACATGATCGGCACGCGGGAGCTGGTGCTGGATGCGCGCACGCCGGGCCGGTTCGACGGATCGGCGCCGGAGCCGCGCGCCACCCTCCCCTCCGGCCACATGCCCGGCAGCCGCAACCTGCCCTTCGGCAGCCTGCTCAACCCCGATGGCACGATGCAGCCGCCGGATTCCCTGCGCCAGGCTTTCGTGGCGGCGGGCGATGACGGCACGCGGCCGGTGGTGACCAGCTGCGGCTCCGGTGTCACGGCCACCGTGCTCACCCTCGCCCGGGTGCGCGCCGGACTTCCGGAGGGCGCCGTCTATGACGGATCCTGGACCGAATGGGCCAGCCGGCCCGACACCATCAAGGAGACGACATGATGCCGGACGATCATTCCGCCCGCACGCGTTCGCAGGGTATGAACACCCGCCTTTCCCACGCCGGACGCGCCGGAACCCGGATCCATGGCTTCGTGAACCCGCCCGTGATGCGCGGCTCCACCGTGCTGCACCCGAGCTGCGCCGCGCGGCAGGAGGCCGGGGCCAAGCGGCTGGACCAGGAGATGATCTACGGCGTCATGGGCAACCCGACCCATCACGCGCTGGAAGACGTGGTGGCGGAGATCGAGGGCGGCACGCGCTGCCAGATCGTGAGCTCCGGCATGGCGGCCGTCACGACGCCGCTGCTGGCGTATCTGAGTGCCGGCGATCACCTGCTGATGCCCGATAGCGCCTATGGCCCCGCACGCAATTTCTGCACCGGCATGCTGACCCGGCTCGGCGTGGAGACCACGTTCTACGATCCCACGATCGACGCCGCGGGAATCGAGATGCTGATGCGCGGCAACACCCGCGTGCTGTATCTCGAAAGCCCCGGCAGCCACACGTTCGAGATGCAGGACATCCCGGCCCTCACGGCCGTGGCCCGGCGCCGCGGCATCGCGACCATGCTGGACAACACCTGGGGCATCCACTTCTTCCAGCCATTCCGGCATGGCGTGGACGTGTCGATCCAGGCGCTGACGAAATATGTGGTCGGCCACTCGGACGTGCTGCTGGGCAGCATCACGACGGCCGATGACGCGCATTGGGAGCGCGTGCGCATGGGCTCTCTGGCGCTCGGCCAGTATGCCAGCCCGGACGATTGCTGGCTGGCGCTGCGCGGCGTGCGCACGATGGGGGTGCGGCTGGAGAAGCAAATGCAATCCGGCCTGTCGGTGGCCGAGTGGTTCCGCGGCCGGCCGGAGGTGGCGACGGTGCTGCATCCGGCGCTGCCAGGCGCCCCGGGACATGCGATCTGGAAGCGCGATTTTACCGGCGCCTGCAGCCTGTTCGGCGTGGAGTTCAAGCCGGAGTTCTCGTTCGACGCGCTCAGGGCGATGATCGACGGGCTGGAGCTGTTCGGCATCGGGGCGAGCTGGGGCGGATATGAGAGCCTGGCCATCCCCACCACTGGCAACATCACCCGCAGCGCCCATGCTGGCTTCGCCGGGCCGGTGGCGCGGTTCCATATCGGGTTGGAGGATGTGGCGGACCTCACGGCCGATCTCGAGCGGGGGATGGTCATCTTGCGTGCGCATGGCTGATTCGCTGGATGCGATCCGGTTCGACGGCGCCGGGCTAGTGGCAGCGGTGGCGCAGCAGCATGACACAGGTGAGGTGCTGATGCTGGCCTGGATGAGCCGGGACGCGATAGCCGAGACGCTGGCGACGGGCCGGGTTTGTTATTGGAGCCGCAGCCGGCAGGCGCTGTGGCGCAAGGGCGAGACATCGGGCCAGGTGCAGCGCCTGGTTGAGCTGCGCGTGGATTGTGACGGCGATTCACTGCTGCTGCTGGTGGACCAGACCGGTGTGGCTTGTCACACCGGGCGGCGGTCCTGCTTTTATCGGGCCATGCGGGATGGCGCGCTCGTGGAGATCGCGGCGCCGGAGGTCAGCGAGGCGGAGCTGTATGGGTAGGCCGACCCCACGCCCCGGGAGAGGGAGCGGCCGGCCGCTCCCTCAATCGGCTCAGTTGTTGTCGTCGAAGCCGCCGGGATCGAACCCGCCGCCGCCGCCATCGAACCCGCCCTGGTCGAAACCGGCGTTATCATCGAACGTCTTCTCGCTGCCACCGCCCAGATAGGGGTCCGACACGGGCTGGTCGAAGCCGGATGCTCCGGTGAACCCGGCCGTGGGATCGGACACGGTCGACACACCGGCACCGTCGAAGGCGCTGCCGAACGGGCTGCTGGAGGCGAAGCCGCCCCCCATACCTGCGCCCATGCCGCCGCCCATTCCGCCGCCATGCCCGCTGAAGGCATTCATCAGCGCATTGCCCACCACCATGCCCCCGGCCACACCGGCCGCGGTGGTGAGGGCGGAGCCCAGGAAGCTGGAGCCGCTGGCCTGCTGGAACATGCCGGGCTGGTAGTTGGGCGGGTATTGCGGCTGCGGCGGGGGCGTCGTGGGCTGGAATCGGCCATATCCCTGCTGCTGCGGCTGATTGCCGCCGAACAGGCTGCCGAAAAAGCCACGGTTTTGCTGCGGCTGCTGCTGCGCCTGCTGCGCGGCGGCCTGGGTCTGTTGCAGTTCCCACTCCAGCCGGCGAATGCGGTTCTGCGCCTCGGCGAACGCGGCCTCCTGCACGAGCGCGGTCTGCGTGATGCGGTAGCGCGCCTCCGGGTAGCGCTGAAACTGCTCGGCGATGAAGGCGTCAGCCTCCTTGTCGAGCGGCGGCATGGGCGGCTGGGCCTGCGGCACGCTGCCCGGCTGCATGAAGCCGCCGCTGGCCTGGGCCGGGGGCGTGCCCCCGATCCGGGCGATGAACTTGGCGATCAGGTCGCGTTCTTCGTTCGTCACGTCACGTCCCTTTGAAGGTTTGTGGCCCGGCGAACGTGGCCCGGACGCTACTCTGCTTCAAGTGGGCCCGATTTCAAGGGAGGCCCAGGCGCCGCCACTCAATGGCCGGGCAGCGGTCCATCACGACCTGCAGCCCCGCCGCCCGCGCCCGCTCCGCCGCCGCTCCGTCGATGACGGCGAGCTGCATCCAAACGGTCCGCGCGCCGAGCCGGATCGCCTCGTCCACCACCGCCCCGGCCGCCGCGGAGTCGCGGAAGATGTCCACCATGTCGAGCGGCCCGGCCTCCGCCAACGTGGCCACCACGGGCCGGCCCAGCACGGCCTGCCCGGCCAGGCCCGGGTTCACCCCCACGACGTCAAACCCGCGCCCGATGAGGAACGCCGCCACGCCGTGCGACGGCCGCTCCGGCTTGTGCGACAGGCCCACCACGGCGATGCGGCGCGTGGTGGTGAGGATCGTGCGGACGTCCACGGCGGCTCCATCTTTCCCGAATAGCGTGCCGCCCGTATAATGGCCTATGACCGACCGCCCGCCCAGCTTCCAGGATCTGATCCTGCGCCTGCATGCCTTCTGGGCCAAGCAGGGCTGCGTGATCCTGCAGCCGTACGATGTGGAGATGGGCGCGGGCACGTTCCACCCGGCGACGACGCTGCGCGCATTGGGGCCGGAGCCCTGGCGCGCAGCCTACGTGCAGCCGAGCCGGCGGCCGTCCGATGGACGCTATGGCCAGAATCCGAACCGGCTGGGCCATTATTACCAGTATCAGGCGATCCTGAAGCCGAGCCCACCGGATTGCCAGGCGCTGCTGCTCGACAGCTACCGGGCCATCGGGCTCGATCCGCTGCTGCATGACATCCGGTTCGTGGAGGATGATTGGGAGAGCCCGACACTGGGCGCATGGGGCCTCGGTTGGGAAGTATGGTGCGACGGGATGGAGGTGACGCAGTTCACCTATTTCCAGCAGGTCGGCGGCATGCCGGTCCACACGCCGAGCGTCGAGTTCACGATCGGACTGGAGCGGCTGGCGATGTATATCCAGGGGGTCGAGAACGTCTACGATTTGGACTTCAATGGCGCGGGCGTGACCTATGGCGACGTGTTCCTCCGCAACGAGCAGGAATATAGCCGGTATAGCTTCGAGCGGGCGGATACCGCGATGCTGGGGCGGCATTTCGCGGATGCCGAGCAGGAATGCGCGGCGCTGCTGGCGGCCGCGCTGCCGCTGCCGGCCTATGACCAGTGCATCAAGGCGAGTCACCTTTTCAATTTGCTGGATGCGCGTGGCGTGATCTCGGTGACGGAGCGGGCGGCGTATATCGGCCGGGTGCGGGATTTGGCGAAGGGGTGCTGCGAGGGCTGGCTGGCGGGCGTTGCCGCTCCGGCCCACGCAGCGTAAAACGAGCCATGGGACAGATGCTCACGATCGAGGGTGTTGAGGCGGTGACTTTGGCGGAGGAGTTGTCCTCGCTGCTCAAGACCTCACCGCAGGACGCGGTGTTGCGCACGCTCAAGGAGCGCGTCGAGAAGGAGCGGGCACTCCGTGCGAAGGTCGATGACGTGAGGAAGTTGGCCGCCGAGATCCGGTCCCTCATGGATCATCCCTTGCCGACGTCGGACATGAGCCGCTTCTACGACAACGAGACCGGCCTCCCGATTTGATCGTCGACAGCTCCGCTTTGCTGGCGATCCTGCTCGACGAGCCTGAGGCGGACCGCCTGAGCGTGGCGATCGGCACGGCGGTCGAGCCGAGGATTTCCGCTGCGAACTGGTTCGAGGCCGCGATGGTCGCCGATAACAGGGAGGGTGGCCGTATTCGGCAGGCCTTTGACGAGTTGACCGCGCGGTTGAGCATCGTGATCGTGCCTCTCGATGCGCAGATGGCTGCCGTCGCCCGCGATGCGCATCGTCGCTTTGGACGGAACCAGCATTCGGCCGGGCTGAACTTTGGCGACTGCTTTGCATATGCGCTAGCTTCCGTGACGGATCAGCCCTTGCTGTTCAAAGGCGCCGACTTCGGCCAGACCGACATTCAGGCCGCGCCCTACTGATGCCGGAACTCCTGCTTGAGCTGTTCAGCGAGGAGATCCCCGCGCGCATGCAGGCCCGCGCGGCGGACGATCTGGCGCGTCTGCTGACCGAGGCTTTGGCGCCGCTGTCGCCGGCCGGCGCACAAACCTTCCATGGCCCCCGCCGCATCGCGTTGCGCCTGGACGTGCAATCCGCCATCCCGGCCGCCAGCACGACGGAGCGCGGCCCCCGCGTCGCGGCGCCCGAGGCGGCACTGACCGGCTTCCTCCGCAAGCACGGCGCCACGCGGGACCAGGTGGTGCAGGAGGGCGAGCATTGGGTGCTGACCCGGGCCACCCCGGCGCAATCCGCCGCAACCCTGATCGCCGCCGCGCTCCCGCCCTTGCTGCGCCGGTTTACCTGGCCGAAATCGATGCGGTGGGGGACGGGCGCCTTCACCTGGGTCCGCCCGCTGCGCCGCATCCTGTGCATCCTCGATGGCGCCGTGGTGCCGTTCTCGCTCGCGGACGGCGCCGATGACGGGCATGGCCTGGTTTCGGGCAACGAGACCGAGGGGCATCGCTTCCATGCGCCGGACGCGTTCTTCGTGTCGTCGTTCGCGGAGTGGGTGGACGGCCTGCGGGCCCGGCGCGTGATCGTCAGCGCCCCCGAGCGCCGCCGCCTGGTGGCCGACGGCATCGCCGCGCTGGCCGCGGCCGAGGGCCTGACGGTGGTGCCCGATGACGGATTGCTGGACGAGGTCGCAGGCCTGGTCGAGTGGCCGGTGCCGCTGCTGGGCCGGATCGACGCCGCCTACATGGACCTGCCGCCCGAGGTGATGCAGGTCAGCATGCGGGTGAACCAGCGTTATTTTGCGCTGCGCCACGCGGATGGCTCGGCGGCACCGCGGTTTGCGTTCGCGGCCAACATCGAGGCCTCGGATGGCGGCGCCACCATCGTGGCCGGCAATGAGCGGGTGCTGCGCGCGCGGTTCAGCGATGCCCGGCATTTCTGGGATTTGGACCGTCGCACGCCACTCGCGGACCGGGTGACGGCGCTGGAGGGGGTGGCGTTCCACGCCAAGCTCGGCAGCCAGGGGGCGCGGGTGAAGCGCCTGGTGGCGCTGGCCGGCGCGATCGCCCCGCATGTGGGCGCCGACCCGGCCCTGGCGCAGCGCGCAGCCTTGCTGGCGAAGGCGGACCTAACCAGCGGCATGGTGGGGGAGTTTCCGGAGTTGCAGGGCGTGATGGGCGGCTACTACGCGGTTGGGGAAGACCCGCGCGTGGCGGCGGCCGTGGGCCAGCACTATGCTCCGCGCTCGCCCACGGACCCGGTTCCGTCGGAGCCGGTCGCGATAGCTACCGCTCTGGCCGACAAGTTGGACCAGTTGGTAGCATTCTTCGCGGCAGGCGAAGCGCCGACCGGTTCCGGCGACCCAAATGGGCTTCGTCGGGCAGCCTTAGGCGTGATCCGAACCGTTCGCGAAAACGGTGTTCGACTACCTTTGTATCCGATCCTTAAGAGCGGAACGCTAAGGCTACAAAGCCAGCTACTGACCGATCGGTTAGGTGTAGACTTAAGGGCAGCATCCGACTTTGCCGACAGCATTCGAAGCCCGGACCTCGCTCCAAAGTTGCAGGCGGATCTGTACGTCAGCCTAGTCAACTCAAATACTGTAGAGTCGTCGGCTCATTTGATAGTGTTCGTGAGCAGGACCATTCTCGCCTTCATCGCCGACCGCCTCCGCGTCCAGCTCCGCGCCGAGGGCGCACGGCACGACGTGCTCGCCGCCGTGTTCGCCGCCGGCGCCGACGATGACATCGTTCGCCTCCTCGCCCGCACCGACGCCGTCGCCGCGTTCCTCGCCACCCCGGACGGTGGCAACCTGCTCGCCGCCAGTAAGCGCGCCGCCAACATCCTGCGCATCGAGGACAAGAAGGACGGCCCCCATCAAGGGCCGGTCGATACGGCGTTGCTGCACCAACCGGAAGAGCACGCCCTCGCCGCTTCCCTCGATGAAGCCGAGCCCGCCGTGGAACAAACGATCGGCGCCGAGCGTTTCACCGACGCCATGACCGCCCTCGCCGCTCTTCGCGCGCCGCTCGACACGTTCTTCGACCAGGTCACGGTCAATGCCGATGACCCGGCACTCCGAAAGAACCGTCTCCGTCTCCTGCATCGCGTCGGCGCCGCCATGGCGCGGGCGGCCGATTTCTCTCGTATCGAAGGCTGAACGACATGACCAAATGGGTGTACAGCTTCGGCGCCGGGCACAATGAGGGGCGCGCGGACATGCGCAACCTCCTGGGCGGCAAGGGCGCCAATCTGGCGGAGATGGCCAGCATCGGGTTGCCGGTCCCGCCCGGCTTCACCATCACGACCGAGGTCTGCACCGCCTTCTACGACAATGACCGGCATTACCCGGACGAGTTGAAGGCGCAGGTGCAGGCCGCGCTGGAACTCGTTGAGACGGCAGTCGGATTGAAGTTCGGCGATGCGGAGAAGCCGCTGCTGGTGTCGGTCCGGTCGGGCGCGCGCGTGTCGATGCCGGGCATGATGGACACGGTGCTGAACCTCGGCCTCAACGACGAGACCGTGCTCGGGCTGGAAAAGGCATCCGGCGATGCGCGGTTCGCCTGGGACAGTTTTCGCCGCTTTATCCAGATGTATGGCTCCGTCGTGCTCGGCGTGGACCATCACCGCTTCGAGGAGATTATCGAAAGCGCGAAGCTCGATGCCAACGTCACTGAGGACACGGCGCTCAGCCCTGACGATTGGCGCAATGTCGTGAAAGAATACAAGGAGATGGTGCTGGCCGAGCGCGGCGCGCCGTTCCCGATGGATCCGCATGAGCAGCTCTGGGGTGCCATCGGCGCCGTGTTCGGCAGCTGGATGAACCCGCGCGCCAACACCTATCGCCGCCTGCATGACATTCCCGCCAACTGGGGCACGGCCGTCAACGTGCAGGCCATGGTGTTCGGCAACATGGGCGCCGATTGCGCCACCGGCGTGTGCTTCACGCGGGACCCCAGCACGGGCGAGAACATCTTCTACGGCGAGTTCCTGGTGAACGCGCAGGGCGAGGACGTCGTGGCCGGCATCCGCACGCCGCAGCCCCTCAGCAAGCTCCGCGCGCACCCCGGCGAGGTCTCGATGGAGGAGGCGCTGCCGAACGCCTATGCCGACCTGGTGCGGGTGCGCGAAACGCTCGAGCGGCATTACACCGACATGCAGGATATCGAGTTCACTGTGCAGCAGAACACGCTGTATATGCTACAAACCCGCTCCGGCAAGCGCACGGCCGCAGCGTCTCTCCGGATCGCGGTCGAGATGGCCGAGGCCGGGCTGATCGACCGGAACGAGGCGGTGAGGCGCGTCAACCCGGCATCCCTCGACCAGTTGCTGCACCCCACGCTCGACCCGAAGGCGCCGCGCACCCTGTTCAGCAAGGGCCTGCCGGCCAGCCCCGGTGCGGCCTCCGGTGTGGCCGTGTTCAACTCGGACGAGGCCGAGATGCGCGCCGCCAAGGGGGAGGCCGTGGTGCTGGTGCGGATCGAGACCAGCCCCGAGGACATTCACGGCATGCACGCCGCCCGCGGCATCCTGACCACCCGCGGCGGCATGACGAGCCATGCGGCGGTGGTCGCGCGCGGCATGGGCCGCCCCTGCGTGGCCGGCGCCGGCGGTGTCAGCGTCGATTACGGCGCGCAGACGCTGACCGCCAACGGCCGCACGATCCGGGCGGGCGAGACGATCACCTTGGACGGCGCGACGGGTGAGGTGTTCGCCGGGTCGGTCGCGATGATCGAGCCCAGCATGTCCGGCGATTTTGCCACTTTAATGGAGTGGGCGGACGGCGTGCGGCGGCTGGGCGTGCGCACCAACGCCGAAACCCCGCTCGATGCCGAGACGGCGCGCAAGTTCGGCGCGGAAGGCATCGGCCTCTGCCGCACGGAGCACATGTTCTTCAATCCGGAGCGTATCGGCGCCGTCCGCCAGATGATCATGGCGGAAGATGAGGCTGGGCGGCGCGCGGCGTTGGCAAAACTGCTGCCGTTCCAGCGGCAGGACTTTACCGATCTGTTCCGCATCATGAAGGGCTTGCCGGTCACCATTCGCCTGCTGGACCCGCCGCTGCACGAGTTCCTGCCGCATGCGGAGGCCGAGCTGGCGGATGTCGCGGCCGGGTTGGGCCAGGACCTCGAGACCATTCGGCGGCGGGCGTCCGAGCTGTCGGAGGCCAATCCGATGCTGGGCCATCGTGGCTGCCGGCTCGGGATTTCCTATCCCGAGATCTACGAGATGCAGGCCCGCGCCATCTTCGAGGGCGCCATTGCCGCCGCCAAGGAGACCGGGGAGGCGCCAGTGCCGGAGATCATGATCCCGCTGGTCGGCATGCGGCGGGAGCTGGAGATCACGCGCGGCCAGGTCGATGCCATTGCGGAGGCGGTGTTCAAGGAGCAGGGGCAGCGGATCGACTATTTGGTCGGCACCATGATCGAGCTGCCGCGCGCCGTGCTGGTGGCGGACAAGATCGCGGAGATCGCGGATTTCTTCAGCTTCGGCACCAACGATTTGACGCAGACGGTGTTCGGCCTGTCGCGCGATGACGCCGGGCGGTTCCTGCCGGCCTATGTCGATGCGGGGATCCTGCCGAAAGACCCCTTCGTGTCGATCGACGTGGAGGGCGTGGGCGCCATGGTCCGCATGGCCGCCGACAAGGGCCGCGCGACCAAGAACGCGCTCAAGATGGGCATCTGCGGCGAGCATGGCGGCGATCCCGCGAGCATCGCGTTCTGCGAGGAGATCGGCCTCGACTACGTGAGCTGCAGCCCCTACCGCGTGCCCGTCGCCCGGTTGGCGGCGGCGCAGGCGGCGCTGGGCGTGGGCGTCGACAAGACCGCCTAATGGTCTGGCGCTGGGCGGCGCTGCTGGCTTGGCTGGTGGCGCCCGCCCTCGCGTGCGAGCCGGTGCTGCAGGCGGTGGTGCCGCTTCGGCTCCAGGAAGGTTTTCCGTTGGTGACGGCCCGGATCGGGCCGGTGCCGGTCACGTTCCTGCTCGACACCGGGGCCGAGGGCGACCTGATCGTGCCCGGCATGGCGGCGGCCCTGAACCTGCCACGGGACCCTCGCGTCACGACGCAGGTGCTGGGCACCGGCGGCAACCGGGTGGCGGAGAACGTGCTTGTGCGCAGTTTGAGCCTGGAAGGGCTGGCGCTGCCGGATCGCAGCACGCCCGTCCTGCCGTTGCCGGGCGTGCCGGAGACCAGCCCTCCCCTCGCCGGACTGCTGGGCGCGCCGCTGTTCCGGCAGTTCGATGTGGAGATCGACGCCGGGGCCGGCCGCCTCAGGCTGTTCACGCCGCAGGGCTGCTCCAGCGTGCCCGGCCCGGCGCTGGCGCTGGAACGTCAGTCGGATGGCGCGTTGCTCCTGCCGGTGCAAGCGAACGGCCGCCGCCTGCTGGCGCTGATCGACACGGGCGCGCGCTCCACGCTGCTGACCGAAGCGGCGGCGGCCCGGCTCGGTATCCAGGCGCCCGTCGCCGCCAGCCCGGCCATCGGGCTGGACGGCCGGAGCGTCCCGCTACGGTTTGCGCGGCTGGCGACGGTGCAGGTCGGGCCGCGCCGGCTTCAGAATGTGCCGGTCAGCATCACGGCCGTCGCCGCGGGGTCGGCTGACCTGCTGCTCGGGATGGATCAGTTGGCGCAGGGGCAGGTCTGGATTTCCGTCAGCGCGCGGCAGATCGCGTTCAGTGGGGCGCGGTAGGAGCTACCGAACCCCCAACTCCGCCCGATACCGCTCAAAGCACGCTGCTCCGCATTCCAGCCGCATCAGCGCGCCCTCCGCGATCGCTGGCGCGACCTCGGGGTTTGCGTCCACCAGGGGCCACAGCGCCTCCGCGTTCCAGGCCGCCGAATGTTTGACGTCGAGGATAGAGTGCAGGTCGAAATAGTGCCGGTCCTCGGCCGGTACGCCCAGGCGCTTCAGCCCCAGCGCCACCAGCGTCGCCCGGCCCGGTGCCGTTTGCTCGATCACGCCCAACGCGCCGACGGAGTGATAGGCATATCGCCGGTTCGCCGCGAGGCCGGCCATCGTGTTGGCCAGCGCCAGGCTTTCCCACACCGTGCTCTCGACCGCGGGCGTGAGGCCCAGGCGATGGGAGAGCGTTTCGAGCATCGGGCCGTGCATGCCCTTCGGATTGCCGCGCCCCATCTCGTCCCAATAATTGCGCGCCATCTCCAGCTTGGCCTGCTGCGGGATGCGGACCTGGGTGATGGCGCACAGATCCTCGAACCCGGCCTCCCCCGCCACTTCCTGCGTCAGGAACCAGCGCATCTGCTCGTGATCGGCCTGCTCGGCGAGCCACGGGAACAGCGTGTCACCCTGACCCGGGCCTGTGCGGTCCAGCTCCTCGAACCAGGCCACGAAGCCGTCGGCATCCCGCGGCGCCTCGGCTGCCCGCGCGGTGACGCGGGCGCGGAACGCCTCCAGCCAGCGCCCCTCGACGCGCAGCATCTCCGCCTGCGCCGCGATGTCCCGTTCCCACTCGACCGTCGGCAAGCCCGGGGCGAACCGGGCCAGGTTGAACGCCGCGAGCCGGCGATGAAGCGTGGCATGGTCGGTCAGCAAGGAGCCGTCAGGCATGGTTCTCTCCCAATTTCGTGGCGGTCAGCACGACCGCGGCGATCCGGTCCGCCTCGGCATAGGCGCCGCCCGCAAGCTCCTCCCCGAACACGTCGGGATCGACCTCGCGGTAGCGCCACTGCATCGGCAGCCCCGCAAGTCGGGCGGCGGCGGCTTCGTGGAAGGGGTCCAACCCATTCACGATGGCGGCACCGGTGTAGAGGAGGACCGTCCCACCCGGCACCAGCCGTTCGCACGCGGCGTCCAGAATGGCGAGTGACAGTTCCGCGCCAAGCGGCCCGCCGCCATGGCGATAGGCGCGGGCGCCGGGATCGACCAGATAGGGCGGGTTCGCCACGATCAGGTCGAACTGGCCGTCGAGCCCGGTCAGGAGATCGCTGTGCCGCGCCTGCACCGTCACCCCAGCGAGGGCGGCGTTGACCCCGGTGAGACGCAGGGCGGCCGGATTGATGTCGACGCCAAAGATTTCGGCCTCCGGATGGGCACGCGCCATCAGCACGGCGCCAGGACCGGCACCGCACCCTACATCCACGGCCCGGCGCACCTGACGGGGTGGCAGCGCCCGGATTGCCTGCGCGAACCGATATGTGTCGGGGCCGAAAAACACGGAATCCGGCGCCGTCGTCGGGTAGGCGGAGTGGAAGAACAGCAAGCCGTCCAGGCATGAAACGCGGAGCGTGCTGCGCCATCCCTCCCCCGAGGCCACCAGCAGCCCGGCATCCTCCATCGCGCGATGCAACTCGCCCGGGATCGTGCCCGCGCGGAACGGCCGGCTCCAGCCCAACACGTCCGTGACACTGCGCGCCCATGCGGTGCCGGGCCGGGCATTGACCAGGGCGTGGGTCGCGGGTGTGGGTGTGACGAAGTGGTAGCCGGACGCCAGCAACGCGCGGCCAATGCGGACCAGCCCAGCCGTATCGCCGATCGCAAGGGTTTGTTGGTCCATCATGGGGCGCTCATAACGTGGAAACATGGCGAAAGGTTGCACGCTACGGGTGCAGGAGGGGCCCTAGCACGTTAACGACACCGGTTATGAGCATCTGGACACCGATGCAGAACAGCAAGAACGCCGAAAGCCGCGTGACGGTCCGGCTGCCGGTATGGCCGAGCCAGGCCGAGAGCCGGTCCGCATAGGCGTAGAAGGCCCAGATCACCGCCGCCATCGCCACCGCCGCCAAGGAGCAGCCGGCGAAGAACACCACCCAGCCGCCGCCCACCGGCGGGTGCCCGGCGCCCAGCGCCACCGCGACGGCGATCGTGCCGGGCCCCGTGGTGAACGGCAGCGTCAGCGGGAAGAACGCGACGTCCTCGGTGCCCTCGGTATCCGATGCCTGCTCCTGCTTCCGGCTGTCTCGCCGCTCCGGGCTGCCGAGCAGCTCCCAGGCGAATAGCGACAGCACGATCCCGCCGGCCATGCGCAGCGCATCGATGGAAATGCCGAACGCCGCCAACACGTAGGACCCGGCCCAGAGCGCCACCAGCATGACCAGCAGCGAATACAGGCCGACCCGGCGCGCCAGGCCCACGCGCTGGTCGTGCGTCCGGTCCGCGGTCGCCTCCCGAAAGATGAACGCGCCGGCCACGGGGTTCACGATGCTGAACAGGGCCGGGAACGCCAGGAGGAAAGCAGCCAGGAACGCCGCCAGCATCAGCGGCGGCGCTTCAGCGGCAGGTTGGTGCGATAGACCACGCGCTTCAATGCGAACGCGCTCTCGACCCCGCGCACGCCGGGGATGCGGGTGAGCCGGGTGCGGAGGAACTCCTCATAGGCGCCGAGGTCGGGCGCCACGACGCGGAGCAGATAGTCGCTGGCGCCGGACATGACGTAGCACTCCATCACCTCCGGCAGGTCCGCCACGGCTTGCTCGAACGCCGCCAGATGCTCGTCGGTCTGTGCCTGCAAGCGCACGGAAACGAACACGCTGACCGGGAGGCCGACGCGGTCCTGATCCAGCAGCGCCACGTAGCCGCGGATGATCCCGGCCTCCTCCAGCAGCTTCTGCCGGCGATGCGCGGGGCTGGCGGATAGGCCGGCGGTGTTCGCGACCTCCACGCTGGTGGCGCGGCCGTCGCGTTGCAGGTGGTCGAGGATGCCGAGATCGATCCGGTCAAGGCGCATGTTTGTAGGCCATCGTCCCAATGTGCGGTGCAGCATTGGCATAAGCTGCCAGTTTCGTGCCTAGCCTACCGCAACTACGGCAGCACCTGCCAGGCCGGTTCGCTGTAGCATTCCTGCAATAGGAGATCCTGGCATGGATATCGGCATCGCTCCCGCCCCGGTCACGCTCGACAGCCGCTACACGGACCATGATCGCCCCGTGCTGCTGAGCGGGGTGCAGGCGCTGGTGCGGGTGCTGCTGGAGCAGTCGCGGCTGGACCGGTTGGTAGGCCTCAACACGGGCGGGCTGGTATCTGGGTATCGGGGTTCGCCGCTTGGCGGGGTGGATCAGGAGCTGTGGCGCCGGGCCAAGCTGCTGGAGGCCGCCGGGGTGCGGTTTCAGCCCGGCCTGAACGAGGACCTCGCGGCCACCATGCTGTGGGGCGCGCAGCAGATCGACACCTTCCCGGGCAAGACCGTCGATGGCGTGTTCGGGATGTGGTACGGCAAGGGGCCCGGCGTCGACCGCTCCGGGGACGCTTTCCGGTGTGCCAACATGCTCGGCACCGCGAAGCATGGCGGGGTGCTGGCGGTGTCGGGGGATGATCACGCGGCGCACTCCTCCGTCTTCCCGCATTCGACGGACGGCATCTTCCAGAGTGTGAACATCCCCGTGCTGGTGCCGGCGGATGCGCAGGACATCTTGGACTTTGGCCTGGCTGGCATCGCGCTGTCGCGGTTCGCCGGGCTGTGGGTCGGGCTGAAAACGATTGCGGAGACGGCCGAGCAGCATGGGATCGTGACCGTCCCGTCCATTCGGGCGTTTGCCGCACCGGATTTCGCGATCCCACCACACGGCCTCAATCTCGATCCGGCGTTGCCCTGGCCGGCGGAGCGCGCCGAACTCGAACGCCGCATGCTGCAGGAGCGGCTGCCGGCGGCGCTGGCCTGGGTGCGCGCGAACCGGCTCGACCGGGTCACGCATGGGACCGAGGCCGCCACGATCGGCATCGTGACGGTGGGCAAGGCGCATCACGATACGCTGCACGCGCTCCGCCGCATGGGGCTCGCGGACCATGCCTCGATCGCGGTGTATAAGACGGCGCTGGCCTGGCCGATCGAGACCGAGGGGTTTCGCGACTTTGCCCGGGGCAAGACGGCGATCCTGGTCGTGGAGGAAAAACGGTCACTGGTCGAAATGCAGCTGCGGGATGCGCTGTATAACCTGCCGGACCGCCCGGTGATCGAGGGCAAGCGGCTGCTGCCCGCGACGATGGAGCTGTCGCCAGAGTTGGTGGGACCCGCGCTGGTGACGTTCCTGCGCGCAGCCGGACTGGAGGTGCCGGAGTATCCGGTGGCGGCGCCGGATGTGCGGACGCCCGGGCTGATCGGGCGGGGTCCGATGTTCTGCGCGGGCTGCCCGCACAACACCAGCACCGTGCTGCCCGATGGCAGCCACGCCATGGCCGGCATCGGCTGCCACACCATGGCGCTGACCACGAGCGAGGCGACCAAAACGTTCAGCCAGATGGGCGGCGAGGGCGTGCCCTGGGTCGGCCTCGCGCCGTTCACGTCCATGCCGCACATCTTCGCCAATATGGGGGACGGCACCTATCAGCACTCCGGCCTGCTCGCGATCCGGCAGGCGATCGCGGCGAAGGCGCGGATCACTTACAAAATTCTATATAATGACGCCGTGGCCATGACGGGCGGCCAGCCGGCCGAGGGCGGTCCCACCGTGCGCAGCATCGCCGCACAGCTGGCGGCGGAGGGCGTGGGCCTGCTCGCAATCGTGGCCGATGACCCGGCGCGCCTGCCACCCCCGTCAGAGCTGCCGCCCGGCACCCTCCGGCACGATCGCACCGAGCTGGACGCAGTTCAGCGCCGGATGCGGGAGCACGAGGGCGTCTCGGCCATCATCTACGACCAGGTCTGCGCCACCGAGAAACGCCGCCGCCGCAAGCGGGGCACCATGGCGAAGGCGGAGACCAAGGTCACGATCAACGCCCGCGTGTGCGAGAATTGCGGGGACTGCACGGCGCAGAGCAATTGCATCGCGATCGAGCCGATCGACACCGCCTATGGCCGCAAGCGCCGCATCAGCCCCACCAGTTGCAACACCGACCTGTCATGCCTCAAGGGCTTCTGCCCGAGCTTTGTCACGACCACCTCCGACGCGCCGGTCGCGGTAAACCCGGCGGCGGCCTGGCTGGCGCGGGAGGCCGACCTTGCCGCCAGACTGACGGTGCCGGCCCTGGCCCCCCTGCCCTGGCGCGGCCTGTTCGCCGGGATCGGCGGCGGCGGGATCGTGACCTCGGGCGCCGTGGTGGCGATGGCGGCGCATCTGGACGGGCATCAGGTCAGTACGCTGGATTTCACCGGACTGGCGCAGAAGAATGGCGCCGTCGTGTCGCATGTGCAGGTGGCGGACACGGCGTTGGATGTGGTGCGGATCCCGCGTGGCATGGCGGATCTGCTGCTGGGCGCGGACCTTGCGGTGGCGGCCGGGGCGGATGTGCTGGGGCGGTGCGCACCGGGGGCGGCCGTGATCGGCAACCTCGATCTGCAAGCCGGGTCCGGGTTCCTGACCGACAAGGATTTCCGGGTGGATGCCGGGCTGCACCGCCGGGCGATCGAGCGTGGGACGGCGGCGGCACGGTCGCAGTATCTGCGCGCGGCGGCCTTGTCGGAGCGGTTGTTCGGCAATGCGCAGGCGCTGAACACGTTGCTGCTGGGGATCGCGTGGCAGCGCGGGTTGCTGCCGGTGAGTGAGGTGGCCCTGCACCGGGCGATCGAGCTGAACGGGACCGCCGTGGCCCTCAATCACCGGGCTTTCTTGTGGGGCCGCATCCTGGCGGTGCGCCCGGAACTGGCGGCGGAGATCATGACCGACCAGGTGCCGGCGCCCGCGACGGTGGACGAGTTGATCGAGCAGCGCTCGGCTGAGCTTGAGGCCTATCAGGGACCGTCGCTGTCCTCCCGCTATCGTGCGCTGGTCGACGCGGCCCGTCCGCATGGCGAGCGTTTGACCCGTGCCGTGGCAGAGGGCTTCTTCCGTGCTTTGGCGATCAAGGACGAATACGAGGTCGCGCGGCTACATGCCGGGGCCGTGTATGGCGGCAACCCGGTGTTCCACATGGCGCCGCCGCTGATCAGCGGGACTGACAAGGCGACCGGCCGCCGCCGCAAGATCGCGATCCCGGGCCGGATCGCGCTGCCGCTGTTTCGGCTGCTGCGCCACGGCAAGGCGCTGCGTGGCACGGTGTTCGACGTGTTCGGCTGGCAGGCGGAGCGGCGGCAGGAGCGAGCGCTGGCCGCGCAGTATGAGCGGGACATGCGGCACGCGGTGCAGGTGGTGCGGCCCGGCACGCTGGAGGCTGCAGCGGCCTTGGCCGAGTTGCCCTTGCACATCCGCGGCTTCGGCCCGGTGAAGCACGCGAGCATCGAGGCCGCCGCGCCGCAGCGTGCCGCGTTGCTGGCCCAATTGGACGCGCCGGCGGTGGCGGTGGCGGTGGCGGCTGAGTAGCCATCGACGCGAACCGTCTGGCTAAGGCGGTTCCCGCACCCCCACGGCCGCATCCAGGATGGCGTCCGCGGCCGTCGGCCAGTCCGGGTGCGAGAAGCCTGCGGTGATGCGTGCGGCCGCCATCGCGCAGGTCGCCGGCTGCATCCAGCTCTCGATCGCTTCGGCCCAGGCGGCGGAGTCCACGGGATCGAGGCAGGGTGCGAGCGGGCCCGCCGTCTCCCGCACGGCCCCCCCGGTGGACGCCAGCACCGGTTTTCCGTGGGCAAAGGCCTCGATCACCGGCAGGCCGAAGCCCTCATAGGCCGAGGGATAGAGGCAGAACGCCGCGCCGGCATACAACGCCTCCAGCATCGCATCGCCGGCCCGTTGCAGATGCAGCACCGTGCCCTCATGCCACGCGGGTTCGGCCAGTTCCGCCATCACCCCGTCCACCATCCACCCTTCCCGGCCCACGAACACCAGGCGGAATCCCGAGCGTTGCGGCACCCCGCGGGCCAGTAGCAGCCGCCACGCCCGCAGCAGCGTCGCATGGCCTTTGCGCGGCTCGATCGTGCTGACGAAAAGGGCGTAGCGGCCGGGCTGCAACCCCGCGGGCAGAGGCCGGCTCCGGAATGGCACGGCGGGCGGATCGAACCCGAGCGGGCGCTGGACGATCTCCGGAACGGTCAAGCGCTCCGCCGCGCAGAACCGCCGGAGATCGTCGCCGATGCAGGCGGCGTTCACGATCACCCGGTCCGTCAGCGGGATGGCCTGGCGCCAATACGCCCGAAACGACCGGGCCACGTTTGGCTCGAAGAAATGCGGGTGCGTGATTGGGATCAGGTCGTAGCACAGCACGGTGGTGCGCACGCCGCGGGCCCGCGACGCGGCAAGGCTCGATAGGCCGTGGCCGTCCCAGTTGTTCCCGGCGCTGAGCAGCGCGTCGGCCGGGCCGGGCACGATGTCGTGCGTCAGGCCCATGGCCGGCGGAACCGTGGCCAGCCGGCGCCCGCCTGCATCCAGCAGCTGAAAGTCATGCCGCCTGATGCCCAGCACGGCGCGCTGCATGAGGTCGGCGGCCCCCGCCAAGCCCGGCACGGCCGTGCTCAAGCGGAGCCGCTCCAACGCCGACACGATCCCGTGCCGCCCGGGAACGATGCGCCGCACCCCCGTCCGGGGTGCCTGCCGGTGCGGGTCCAGCCGGCCGGACCAGCCGAGCAGCACGTCCCGCCAGGCGGGGTTCAGGGCGCGCAGCCGCCCAGGGCCAAGGGCCGGGTCATGGCAGGCCAGCACGGTATCTGCCCGCCGGAGCGCGGCCATGGCCAGGGCATGCTCCACCCGGGCGATCCCGTTGGCCGGTCCGCTCCAGCGGAGCAGGGAGGTGACATCGAGGATCAGAACGGCGGTCATCCGGCTGGCGATGCCGCTTGGTGGCGGTCAGCCTGGCCCTTGAATAAATCCCTCATCGCGGGATGGTGTCACGATGCGGGGGCGGACGTGAAGATCGCGCTGGTGCTGGATCGTTTCGATCCCGGCGGCGGAGGACTGGAACGGTGGGTGGCCGCGTTCGCCGGGCACCTCGTCGCGCGCGGGCACGATGTGCACGTGATCGCCTTCGACCAGGCGCCCCATGCCGTGCCGGTCACCACGCATCTGGTGAGACGCGGGGGCGGTGCCGCCGGGGCCGGGGGGCACATCGCCCGGACCATCGCCGCCCTCCAGCCCGATGCCGTCTATGACAGTGGCACCGGCTGGTCTGGCGACGTGTTCCATCCCCATACCGGCTCCCGGCGATTGAGCCAGGCGCGCCTGGTGGCGAGCGACACGCCGGGCGCGCGGTTCAGGGCCGCGATCTCACCGGGCTCCGTGTGGCGCCGATGGCAGATGGCCTGGCTGGAGCGGCTTCAGGTGCGCCGGGCGGGCCGGGTGGTGGCGGTCTCGCACCTGGTGCGGCGGGAGTTGGAGCGCCAGCATGGGATGGCGGCGGCGATCGACGTGATCCCGAATGGCGTCGAGACGGCCCGCTTCGCCCCGGATCGGCTGCTGCCGTTGCGGTCCCAGATGCGGGACCGGCTGGGCGTGGGCGCGGGCACGCTCTGCGTCGTGTCGGCGCATAATCTTCGGCTGAAGGGCGTGGACACGGCCATGCGCGCGCTGGCGCTGCTGCAGGTGGGGGGCGCCGATGTTCGGCTGGCCGTCGCGGGCGGGGTGCCCGACCCGTATTGGCATGGGCTCGCTGCGCAGATGGGCATCCAGGGCCGCGTGTCGTTCCTCGGCCCCGTCGCGGAGATGGAGGCGCTCTATGCCGCGGCCGACATCGCCCTGCACCCGACCCGGTGGGACGCCTGCAGCCTGTCCACGATCGAGGCGGGATCGGCCGGATTGCCGGTCGTGACCACGGCGGCGAACGGCGCCTCCGAGTTGATCGAGCATGGACGGACCGGCTTCGTGCTGCCCGACCCGGAGGATGTGAGAGCTTTGGCGGCCTGCCTGCACGGCTTGATGGACCCGGCCCTTCGGCGCCGCATCGGCCAGGCCGCGCACCTGGCGTCCTCCGCCCACGACATCCGGGACAATTTCGCCGCGATCGAGCGATTGCTCGGGGAGGCCGCGCTCAGTAGGTCAGGCGATACGCCACCCGTAGCCGCGCCATCAGCGGTTCCAGGTAGCGGGCCCGGGACACGTCACCCCCGGTCTCCCGGATCACCTCCGCCTCCATCCGCAGCAGCCGGGTGACATACCAGGCATGGAAAACGCCGCCAGCGATGGTGGGCACCCTGGAATGGCCGACGGCGAAGGCCTGGCAGAAGGCGATCTCATGCCCGATCACACCGCCCCCGGCCGCGAGCACGCGCAGCGTCGCCTCCTCCCCGGTGTCCGTATCCTCGCCCCTCACCTTGCGCAGGATAACAGCCCGGCCCAGGTCCGACCGGAAAAAGGCCATGAAATGCGGGTGGATATACCAGCCATGCGGGTTCCCCCGATGCGGGGAACGGAACACCGCGCCAGCGAGCCGGTGATCCGCATCCAAACGATCCACGCTGTTGCGCAGCCAATCGGAATCCACCGGATGCGCGTCGGAGTCGAGCAGCACGATCCGGTCGTAGCGGGCATGGCGAATCCCCGCCTCGGCCGCCTCGCCATGCCGGTGCCCCCGCTGCCACGGCCAGCGCCGGTGCGTGACCTGGGTGACGTCGGGCTGGGCTCGCAGCCACGCCCGCGTCCCCGCCCCCGAGCCGCCATCCACGACGATGATCTCATAGGGCCGCGGACCGACATGCACGCGAACCTGCTCGACCAGCAGCCGGAGGAAGAACAGCCCGTCAGTGGCGACGGTCACGATACTGACGGGTGGAAGGGCCGGCTCCATCGCGAGACGATGGACCAGCCCGGGAGAATGGACCAGCCGGAGCGGCGCGAACCGCCAGGGTGGCCAGGTGAAGCCGGGTGCGGAGCGCGAGCGCCCCCTGCCGCCACGCCAGCGCGACCGCCGCCCTCGCCGCGGCGCGATGGCCCGCACGGACCGCGTCTTCCGCCGCACCCAGCGCCCGGGACAGGATGCCGTCGCGCAGCGCCGCCGCATCCATGCCGAGCCGGACGAGGTCCGCCCGGGAGACGGGCGCCTCGCCATCCATCCCGTCCGCTTCGCCGTGCCGCCGCCGAGCCACCGCGGCGTGGAGTCCGAGTTCCGACAGGATGCGCTGCTCGAGCCCGGCCAGGCTCGATTGCCCCGCATGCTCACGATGGTCCAGCAGCACCTCCGGCAAGGCCAGCATGCCATGCCGCTCGCCCAGCCGGAGCCAAAGATCGTAATCCTCGGCCAGGCGGAACGCGGGGCGGTAACCGCCCAGGGCCAGGACCGCCGCGCGGCGCAGCATGACGCTGGCATGGGCGAGGCAGTTCCGCCGGTCGAGCTCGGCCCGCAGCGCATGGGGGTCGGCAGGCGGGTGCAGGATGCGGCGAACTTGGCCCGCCGCGTCGATCACCCGCCAGCCGGACGCGACCAACGCCAGCCCATCATCCCGGTCCAGCGCCGCCGCCTGCAGCCGGAGGCGTTCGGGTGCCGCCAAATCGTCGGCGTCCATGCGCGCGACAAAGGGGTGGCGCGCCATCGCCATGCCGTGGTTGAGCGCCGCGACCAGGCCCGGCCGCGGCGTGGCAAGGACTCGGATCCGGCGATCCGCATTGGCATGGCGGGCCAGGATCGACGGCGTCTGATCCGTGGACCCATCCTCGATGACCAGCACCTCGAACTCCACACCGTCCTGGGCCAGCATGCTGCGGAGTGCCGCGTCCAGGAAGGCCGCCCCGTTGCGCACCGGCAACAGGACGGTCACGGGCGTCATTCGGCTCCGGGCCCAAACGATACGGGGATAGCGGACGCACGAAGGACGTTGCTAGAGTTCATGCCGGATGCTTAACAAAGTCGCGATCCAGCACAAGGGCTTCCAGGCCTCCCCGCCACAGGACGGCCCGGCGGCCGCGACGCTGAGCGTCCTGTTCGGTGCGGATAGCCTGCAGGGCGAAGCGACCGGGATCGGCCGCCATACGGCGGAGATCGTCGCCCGCCTGGCCAGGCACTCCGCCATCGGCTCGCTACGGCTGCTCAGCCACGGCCAGGTCATTCCGGCAGGCGGCACGGATGAGGTGGTTCGGCCGATGGGCGGAGCGGTCCGGTCGGTGTTGGGGGAGATTTCGGCCTTGCGGGCAGTGCGCAACGCCATGCGCCGCCGCGGCCTCCAGCGTCAGCTGCGCCAGTCCGGTGGAGCGGGAGCGGCGATCTACCACGAGGCGAACATGATCCCCGTGCCGTTCGACGGGCCGTGCACCGTGACCGTGCATGACCTGTTCTGGTGCGAGCAGCCGGGCCTGCTGCCACGGGAGCGGTTGCGCTGGATCGAGCGGAACTGGGACAGGATGCTGCACCAGGCCCGGGGGTTCGCCTGCGTCTCCGCCTTCACCGCGGCTGAGCTGCGGCGGCGCTTCCCGATCGGCACACGACCGGTCGTGATCGCGCCCAATGCCGCGGCCCGATGCTTCCAGCCGATGGCCGCCTTCGAATCCGCGGCGGTTCTAAGCCGATACGGCTTGTTGGATCGCGGATATATTCTTTCGGTCTCCACCAGGGAGCCGCGGAAGAACCTCGACCGGCTATGGGCCGCGCATCGGGCGCTCCCGCCAGGGCTCCGCCGCCGGTATCCCCTCGTGATCGTGGGGGCTTCCGGCTGGGGAGACGTGTTGACGGGGTCGGAGCAAGCCCGGCGCTCGCACGAATTGCTGACGCCGGGCTTCGTCCCGGCTGCCGACCTCCCGGCCCTCGTCGCCCGCGCCGCCGCCGTCGCGATGGTTAGCCTGTATGAAGGGTTCGGGCTACCGGTGATCGAGGCCATGGCGGCCGGCACCCCCGTCCTCGCGGCCGCCACGACCGGGACGGGCGAGACGGCCGGCATGGCGGCGTCGTTGGTGGACCCGCTCGACATCGGCGCGATGACCGCCGGGTTACGCAATCTGCTGGAGGATGAGGCGCTCTGGGCAGAGCGCCGGGCCGCGGGGCTGATCCGCGCCACGGCGTTCTCCTGGGACGAGTCGGTCGAGCGGCTGATCGGCCTTTGGCGCGAGGTGGGCACGCAGTGACCCGGAGTCGTTCTCGTCCGAGATGGAATCGATAGCGGGTGCAAGCCCGGCGGTTGCGCCCTATCTTGAGTGCAAACGAGGGAGGCCACCATGCTCGACACCACCGATCCCAGCGCGCTCGTCATCGAAACGGCGCGCCGCTTCGCCACCGAACGCCTGGCCCCCACCGCTGCCGCCCGGGAGCAAGCCGGGCGGATCGAGCCGGAGATCATCGCGGAACTGGGCGAGATGGGCTTCCTCGGTGCCACGAACAGCGCGGAGTGGGGCGGCAGCGAGATCGATTATGAAACCTACGCCCAGGTGATCGAGGAGATCGCGGCGGGCGACGGCTCGGTCTCCACGCTCGTAAGCGTCCACAATGCGCCGACGTGCGAGATCCTGGAGCGGTTCGGCACGCCGTCGCAAAAGGAACAATGGCTGCGCCCGATGGCGTCGGGCCAAGTAGTCGCGAGCTTTGCGTTGACGGAGAGCAGCGCCGGGTCGGACGCGGCGGGCGTGAAGACGCGGGCCGTGCGGACCAATAGCGGCTACGTGGTGAACGGCAGCAAGCAGTTCATATCGAACGCGCGGGTTGGCAAGACGACGATTCTGTTTGCCGTGACCGATCCCTCGGCCGGTAAGAAGGGGATTTCGGCGTTCGTTGTGGCGAACGACACGCCCGGTTTTTCGGTGGCGCGGGTGGAGCACAAGCTGGGGCAGAAAGCGTCGGATTCATGCGCGCTGGCGTTCGACGACATGCAGATATCGGACGATCAGCGGATCGGCGCCGAGGGGGACGGGCTCAAGATTGCGCTCAGCACCTTGGAGAGCGGGCGGATCGGCATCGCGGCGCAGAGCGTGGGGATGGCGCGGGCGGCGCTGGACTATGCGATCGCCTATGCCAAGGAACGCAAGCAATTCGGCCGCCCGATCATCGAGCATCAAGCCGTGGGCTTTCGGCTGGTGGAGGCCAAGACCAAGCTGGCGGCCGCCCGGGAGCTGACGCTGCGCGCCGCCCGGCTAAAGGATGCCGGGCAGCCGGCGCTGGAGGCTGCTGCGATGGCGAAGCTGTTCGCGTCGGAGGCCGCGGAGGCCATCTGTTCCGCCGCGATCCAGACGCTGGGCGGGTATGGGTACCTGGCGGACTATCCGGTGGAGCGGATCTATCGGGATGTGCGGGTGTGCCAGATCTATGAGGGCACCAGCGACGTGCAGAAGATTATCTTGCAGCGGATGCTGTAAAGCCCTCTCCCGCTGGCGGGAGAGGGTTGAGCAACTCGCATGGCGGCCGACGCGTGAGACCCCACCCTCACCCCGACCCTCTCCCGCCAGCGGGAGAGGGGGAAGACGGCTAGACCTTCTCCACCTGGCTGTATTCCAGTTCCACGGGGGTCGACCGGCCGAAGATCGAGACGCTGACCTTCACGCGGCCCTTTTCCTCGTCCACTTCCTCGACCGTGCCGTTGAAGCTCGTGAACGGGCCATCGGCCACGCGGACCTGCTCGCCGATCTCGAACAGGATGGCCGGGCGGGCGCGCTCCACGCCTTCGGCGCTTTGCTTGATGATGCGGTCGGCCTCGGCGTCGGTGATCGGGGAGGGCCGGGTCTTGGTGCCGAGGAAGCCCGTGACCTTGGGCGTGTCCTTGATCAAATGCCAGGTCTGGTCCGTCAGCTCCATCTTAACCAGCACGTAGCCCGGGAAGAATTTGCGCTCGGCGTTGATCTTCTGGCCGCGGCGCATCTCCACCACGTCTTCGGCGGGGACCAGCACCTCATCGACCAGGTCCGCCAGGCCCTTGCGGGCGGCCTGTTCCTTGACCTGTTCCGCGATCTTCTTCTCGAAGCCGGAATAGACGTGCACGACATACCAACGCTTGGCCATCACTCTGTTCCTTAATGCCCGACGCCGAACAGCGCGCGGACGCCGATGCCGATGACCTGGTCGGCGACGAAGAAGAAGACCGCGGCCAGCGCCGACAGCGCGAACACGAGTCCGGTGGTGATCAGCGTCTCCTTGCGGGAGGGCCAGGTCACCTTGCTGATCTCGATCCGCACATCGCGGAGAAACTTGATCGGGTCCGCCGCCAACGCCATACCTCGAGACTTCCATGAAAAGTGGCAGGGGCGGAGGGTCTCGAACCCACAACCTCCGGTTTTGGAGACCGGCGCTCTAGCCAATTGAGCTACGCCCCTGCAGTCGGCGCGCCCCGCCGGTGCAGGGGCCGTAGAAAGAGGGTGCGGGCAGTTCTGTCAAGCCTTGGGGCGGGCGCGGGCTGGCCAGGCGGTGCAGGGTGCCCCATATGGCGGCGGCGATGACGACCCACCCATGCCCCCGCGCCGCCGCGTAGCCGCCTTTCGCCCGGGGTCCGTCGCCGTCTCGCTGGTGCTGCATGGCGCGGTGCTGGCGGCGCTGCTGCTGATCCCGCGGGAGCCGCGCGAGCAGTTCGGGGACGGCGATCCGTCCTACCAGCTCGTGTTCGACGGCAGCGCGCCGCAGGAACAAACGGCGCCGATGATCGGCACGGAGCCGCCGCGGGAGCAGCCGGCGGACCTGCCGCCGCCGGAGACGCCGCCGGAGACGCCGCCGACCAATTTGCCGGAGGCCGAGCCGGCGCTGGTGTTGCCGCCCGCGCCAGAGCCGCCCATGGCCGAGGCGCCCACCACGCCCGAGCCCCCGCCCGAACAGATGCCGGAGTCTGCGCCGGAGTCGCCGCCCGAGCCCGCGCCGGCCTCGCCGCCGAGCGTGCGTCTTGAGACCCCGCCGCCGCTCCCCTCGCCGTTCTCACCGCAGGCCACGGTGCCGGACCTGCAGCTCACACCGCCCCCGCCCTTGCCACCCCCGCCCGCCCGGCCCCGCCCTGCCCCACGCCCGCCCTTGCTGGCGCAGCGTCCGCCGGACCCCAACCGCTTCCCGGCGCCCATCGACCTCAACTTCGGCCCGGCAGCTGGCCCCACGGCCCGCCTCACGGCACCACGCGGCTCCGTCGCCTCACGCTCGATCGACCTCTCACCCGGTGCCGCCCGCATCGGTCCCAACAAGGCCGAGGCGTTCTTCGACGCCCGAGCCGCCCGTGTCGGTGCCGACTGGGCCAACGGATTACAGGCCTATTGGCGCAATCACCGCTACTACCCGCGCCAGGCAGTCGAGAATGGCGAGGACGGCACCGTGTTGGTCGAGCTCGTGGTCAATCGCTCGGGCAAGGTCGAGTCGGTGGAGGTCGTCAGCCGGTCCGGCTCGCCCTGGCTCGACATGGCGGCGCTGTCGACCTGGCGGCGCGCGCAGCTGGCGCCATTCCCGCATGAGAACACGGACCCGCGCATGACGATCACGCTGACGATCAACTATATCCTGCTGCGCTGAGCTGGAGCGGGCGGAGGGAATCGAACCCTCATCAGTAGCTTGGAAGGCTACCGCATTACCACTATGCTACGCCCGCGATCTGGGCAGATTAGCGTTTGCCGTCAGTGGGATCAACCGTCCCCTCTCCCGCTGGCGGGAGAGGGTTAGGGTGAGGGTGGGGTTGCGCTCACGGTCCATCGTTCGTGGTGTTTCCACCCTCACCCCGACCCTCTCCCGCCAGCGGGAGAGGGAGAAGGTCGATTACGCCGCCTGCCGCACGCTCACGCCGTCCAACGCCTGCGTGAGGTCGGCCAGAATGTCGTCGATATGCTCGATCCCGATCGACAGGCGCACATAGCCGGGGCTGACGCCGGCCGCCATCTGCTCCTCGGCTTCGAGCTGCGAGTGCGTCGTGCTGGCGGGATGGATCGCGAGCGTGCGGGCATCGCCGATGTTGGCCACGTGCAGTACCAACGCCAGCTTGTCGATGAACGCCCGCCCGGCATCCGCGCCGCCCGCCAGCTCCATACCGACCAGGCCGCCATGCCCGCCCTTCATGTATTTCGCTGCGCGGGCGGCTGCGGCACCGGTCTGCTTGCCGGGGTAGATCACCCGCGCCACTTCCGGGCGGTTCGAGAGGAAGTCCGCCACGGCGGCGGCGTTGCGGCAATGGCGCTCCATGCGCAGCGCCACCGTCTCGATCCCCTGCAGAATCAGGAAGGCGTTGAAAGGGCTCACGGCCGGGCCGAGGTCCCGTAGCAGGCAGACGCGGGCGCGCAGGATGTAGGCGATGGGGCCGAGCGGCTTCGCGGCCTCCACCCAGACGGCGCCGTGATAGCTCGGGTCCGGCTGATGCAGGGTGGGGTGACGCACCGGATTGGCGGCCCAGTCGAAGGTACCGCCATCCACGATCATGCCACCGATCGAGGTGCCGTGGCCGCCCAGGTATTTCGTGGTCGAATACACCACCACCGCCGCGCCGTGATCGAACGGCCGCACCAGCAGCGGGCAGGCCGTGTTGTCCATGATCAGCGGGATGCCGAACCGGCGCCCGATTGCGGCCACCTCGGCGATCGGGAACACTTCCAGCTTCGGGTTGGGCAGCGTCTCGGCGTAATAGGCGCGGGTGCGGTCGTCTGTGGCGCGGGCGAAGGCCTCGGGGTCCGCCGGGTCCACGAAGCGGACCTCGATCCCCATGTCCTTGAACGTGTTGGCAAACAGGTTCCAGGTGCCGCCATAGAGGTTGGTGGAGCTCACGACATTGTCGCCGACCCGCGCCAGGTTCTGCACCGCGAGCGCGGACGCTGCCTGCCCTGACGCCACCGCCAGCGCCGCAACCCCGCCCTCCAGCGCCGCCACGCGCTTTTCCAGCACATCGGCGGTGGGGTTCATGATGCGGGTGTAGATGTTGCCCAGCTCCTTCAGCGCGAACAGGTTGGCCGCGTGCTCGCCGCTGTCGAACTGGAAGCTGGTGGTCTGGTAGATCGGCACCGCGACCGCGTTGGTCGCGGGATCTTTGCGCCAGCCGGCGTGCAGCGCCATCGTCTCGGGATGCATGTCTTCCTCCATCGTGTTGGGCAGACCTTAGCGGGCGGGGCCGCGCCAGGGTAGCGCGAACCGGAATAGCCCTTGCGGCGTTGGCGGCGGACATCGACGGAGGCATGCATGGACCCGCTCAAGCTCAAGGCCGACACGATCGAGGCGACGGCGTTTCAGATCCCGGGCGCATCTGGCGATTTCCGCATCCAGATCCTGAACGAGGATGAGGCGCGCGGCGTGGTGACGACGATCGTGCACCTGCCGCCCGGGGGCAAGATCCCGGCGCACAAGCACCAGGCCGGACCGGAGATGCATTACGTGCTGGACGGCGACCTGATCGACGCCGGGCAGGAATATGGGCCGGGCGCGTTCCTGACCCACGCAGCCGGCCAGGTGCATGGCCCGCATGAAAGCCGTGGCGGCGCCCGGGTGCTGACGGTGCAGCACTGGCAATCGAGCCATGGCCAGTTCGATTTCGAGCCGTCCTGACCATCCTGGTTCACAGAATGGTGAGGCCGTGGCATGGAGGCGCCCTGGAACCAGGGGGTCTCTATGGAACACGGACACGTCGAAGGCGGCGGCGACAAGCGGATCGCCCTGCTGATCGCCGTCATGGCGCTGAGCCTCGCGATTGTCGAGACCGGCGGCAAAAGCGCGCAGACCGCAGCCCTGACGCGCAACGTGGAATCGTCCAATCTCTGGGCGTTCTTCCAGGCCAAGACGATCCGCCAGACCAGCGTCCGCACCGCCGCCGAGCAGGCCGAGTTGCAGAAGATCGGCGCCACGCCCGAGCAGGCGGCCAAGATCGACGCGCAGATCAAGGCCTGGCGCGACAATGTGGCGCGCTGGGAAAGCGAGCCCTCGACCGGGGAAGGCCGCAAGGAGCTGGTGGAGCGCGCGAAGGCCACGGACGCGGCGCGCGAACACGCGATGACGCAGTACCACCTCTACGAATACGCGGCCGCCGCGTTGCAGGTCGCGATCGTGGTGGCGTCCGCCTCCATCATCACCAGCGTGCCGGTGCTGGTGTTCTTCAGCATGGCACTCGGCCTGGTGGGCTGGGCGCTCGGCGGCCTGGGCTATTTCGCGCCGGAGCTGCTGCACCTCTAGACCCTTTAGCAGTTGCAGCCCCGGCGCGGCTTACGGCATCGTCCGCCACGCCATGCAGGGGGCCGCGATGAGAGGGACCTTCGAGTTCATGCGCTGCGCGGTGGTGGCAGCAATCCTATGGGCCGCGCCTGCTGTGGCGGCCGAGCCCAGCACGCTCCGCATCGGACACTTCCCGAACGTGACCCACATCCAGGCTCTGGTCGCGCACGGCCTGTCCCGCCAGGGCCGAGGCTGGTTCGAGGCGCGGCTCGGCCCCGGCGTCCCGATCGAGTGGTATGTCTACAATGCCGGGCCCTCGGCGATGGAGGCGGTGTTCGCGGGCTCCATCGACATGACCTATGTCGGGCCGAGCCCGGCGATCAACGCCTACGCCAAATCCGGGGGCGCCGAAATCCGCGTGGTGGCCGGGGCCGCGGAGGGCGGCGCCGCCCTGGTGGTGCGCCCCGGTGCCGGGCTGAATGGACCGTCCGACTTTCGCGGCAAGAAGCTCGCGACGCCGCAGCTCGGCAACACGCAGGACGTGGCGGCCCGCGCATGGCTGGCCGCGGGCGGGCTGCGCATCACCATGACCGGGGGCGATGCGCAGGTGATCCCGACCGCCAATCCGGATCAGCTCGCGTTGTTCCAGCAAAAGCAGCTCGATGCGGTATGGACCGTGGAGCCCTGGGTCTCGTTGCTGGAAACCGAGGCGGGCGGGACCGTGCTGGTGGAGGAGACCGAAAGCGTCACCACCGTGCTGGTCGCCAGCGCCCGCATGCTCGCAACCCGACGCGCCCTGTCCCGGCAGGTCGTGGCGGCGCATCGCGAACTGACCGCCTGGATTGCCGCGAACCCGGCGGAGGCGCAGGCGATCGTGCTGGACGAGCTGCGCGCCGAGACCCGCACCGAGATGTCCCCTACCCTGCTGGCGCGCGCCTGGGCCCGCACGCGGCTCACGGCGGAGGTGTCACGCAGCGCGCTGGAGGATTTCGTAGGCAAGGCGAAGGTCGCTGGGTTCCTGCGCAATAGCCCGGACCTGTCCCGCCTGGTCGAGGCGCCGTGACCCCGTCCCGCGATGCTTGACGCGGCCGAAGCGCGGCGGGGTGAGATCGCGGCCATCGGCGTCTCAAAGACATTCCGGACAGGGCGCAGCACCGTACACGCGCTCGACGACGTGACGCTCGCCCTAGCGCCGCGCGAGTTCGTGTGCTTGGTAGGGCCGAGCGGATGCGGCAAGTCCACCCTGCTGGACATCATGGCCGGGCTGATCCGCCCCGATAGCGGGGCGGTGACGGCCGATGGTGAGCCCGTGACGGCGGCTGGGCGGGACCGGCTGGTGATGTTCCAGGAGCCGGCGCTGTTCCCTTGGCTCGATGTGCTGGGTAACGTGCTGTTCGGCCTGAAGCTCGTGCCCGGCCTTTCTCGCGCGGAACGGCGCGAGATCGCGCTGGATCACCTGCGGCTGGTGAAGCTGGACCGGTTCGCGGCCGCCAACCTGCACGAGCTTTCGGGCGGCATGCGGCAGCGTGTGGCGCTGGCCCGCGCCCTGGCGCCCGATCCCCGCGTGCTGCTGATGGACGAGCCGTTCTCCGCGCTGGATGCCCTGACGCGCGAGCAGCTCTATGACGATCTGCAGGAGATCTGGCGGGCCCGGCGCAAGACGGTGTTGCTGGTCACGCACAATGTGCGGGAGGCCGTGTGTCTTGGCGATCGCGTGGTGCTGATGTCGCCGTCGCCGGGGCAGATCAAGCAGGTGTTCCCCGTCGATCTGCCCCGGCCCCGGGACATCAATGGCGCCGAGCTGACGGCGCTCACGGCCGAGATCACCGCCGCCCTGCGAGCACGGCCGGCATGAGGCGCGCCGCCGTCGCCACGCTGTTTTTCGCGGCGTTGCTGGCCGTGTGGCAAGCGATGATCACGACGGGGCGCTGGTCCCCGGTGCTGCTCCCATCCCCCGCCAGCGTCGGCCGCTATCTGTGGGAGGCCGCGGGCGATGGCAGCCTGGGTGAGGCGGTGCTGGTGACGATGCGGCGGCTGCTGGTGGGATACGCGCTGGGCCTGCTGATCGGCCTGCCGCTCGGTTTGCTGTGCAGCGCGTTCCGGCTCGCGGAGGATACCGTGGGCGTGCTGGCGCTCGGGCTGCAGACCTTGCCCAGCGTGTGCTGGATCCCGCTGGCGCTGCTGTGGTTCGGGCAGAGCGAGGCGGCGATGCTGTTCATCGTGGTGATGGGCACGACGTGGTCGGTGGTGATCGCGACCGACACCGGCGCCCGCACGATCTCACCCATGTATGCCAAGGCGGCGCGCACGATGGGGTCCACGGGGCTGCATCAATGGACCCGCGTGATCGTGCCGGCGTCGCTGCCGTTCCTGGTGAGCGGCATGAAGCAGGGCTGGGCGTTCGCCTGGCGCTCGCTGATGGCGGCGGAGATCTACGTCACCATCCTGAGCGGTTTCGGCCTCGGGCAACTGCTGCATTACGGGCGGGAGCTGCTGGCGATGGACCAGGTGATCGGGGTGATGGCCGTGATCGTGGCGATCGGGCTGCTGGCGGACAAGGCGCTGTTTGCCCCGTGGGAGCGCTGGCTGCACCGGCGCTGGGGGACGGGACGGCAGGTGACCTGAGGGATGGTGGGCGCTGTAGGATTCGAACCTACGACCCGGTGATTAAGAGTCACCTGCTCTACCAACTGAGCTAAGCGCCCATCCCTGCGGAAGCGGCGCGTATAGCGCACCCGGCGAGGCGTGCAAACCCCTGTTTGCGCCTTGCGCCGCGGGGCGGGGCTGTGTTCTTTTCAAGGCTTGTCCGATGGAGTGACCGGGTGGCCTACGCCCTGCAACAGCTGATCAACGGCGTGACGCTCGGCATGATCTACGGCCTGATCGCGGTCGGTTACACCATGGTGTACGGCATCATCGGCATGATCAACTTCGCCCATGGCGACGTGTTCATGATCGGCGCCTTCCTGTCGTTGATCGCCATGATCGCTTTGTCGAGCATCGGGATCACCTCCGTCCCGTTGGCCCTCGTGCTGACCCTGCTGCTGGCGGCCGGGCTTGCGGCTTTGTACGGCTGGACGGTGGAGCGCGTCGCCTACCGGCCCTTGCGCGGCAGCTTCCGGCTGGCCCCGCTGATCAGCGCGATCGGCATGTCCATCGTGCTGCAATCCTTCGCCCAAGTGAGCCAGGGGGCCCAGGTCAAGTCCATCACCCCCGTGATCCGCGGCGGCATCGAGTTGATGAACGTGGACGGGTTCGCGGTGCAGCTTGCCTGGATGCAGGTGGTGATCGTAGTGGCGACGCTCGCGGTGCTCGGCATCTTCACCTACCTCGTATCGGCCACGCCGCTCGGGCGGTCGATGCGGGCGTGCGAGCAGGACATCAAGATGGCCGGGCTCCTGGGCATCGACACCGACCGCACCATCAGCCTGACGTTCGTGATCGGCGCGGCGCTGGCGGCGGTCGCGGGGTTCCTATTCCTGCTGTATTACGGGGTGATCGACTTCTTCATCGGTTTCATCGCCGGGGTGAAGGCGTTTACGGCGGCGGTCCTGGGCGGCATCGGCTCGTTGCCCGGCGCCGTGCTGGGCGGCCTGCTAATCGGGCTGATCGAGACGTTCTGGGCCGCGTATTTCAGCCCGCAATACAAGGACGCCGCGGCTTTCAGCGTGTTGATCGTGGTGCTGATCTTCATGCCGACCGGGCTTCTGGGCCGCACGGATGTGGAGAAGGTATGATCGGCGGGCTGCGAGATGCCGGGCTGTCGGCGCTGGTGGCGCTGGGCCTGTTCGTGCCGCTGATTGGGCTCAAGACCAGCACAGCCGGCCAAGGCATCTATCTCGAATGGCGGCCCGCTCCCGTGCTGATGGCGGTGGCGGCAGTGTTCTTCGGGCGGCTGGCTTTGCTGGCGTTCCGGGGGCGCCGTCCGGCGGAATACCAGGCCAACCGTGCCCTGGCCGAGGGGCTGACCCGGGCGGGGCGGTTCGTGGCGCCCGTGTTGCTGGCGATCGCCGTGGCGCTGCCGTTCGTCGCCGGGCGCTACACGATCGATACCGGCGTGATCGTGCTGACCTATGTGATGCTCGGCTGGGGTCTGAACATCGTGGTGGGGCTCGCGGGTCTGCTGGACCTCGGCTATGTCGCGTTCTACGCGATCGGCGCCTACTCGTTCGCGCTGCTGAGCCAGACCTTCGGGCTCGGTTTCTGGACCTGTCTGCCGCTGGCGGGGGTCGCAGCGGCGTTCTGCGGCATGCTGCTCGGGTTTCCGGTGCTGCGGCTCCGCGGAGATTACCTCGCGATCGTGACGCTGGCCTTCGGGGAGATCATCCGGCTGCTGCTGCTGAACACCGTCAGCATCACCGGCGGGCCCAACGGCATCAGCGGCATTCCGCGCCCGACCTTGTTTGGCCTGAATTTCACGGCGGCCGGCGGGCCCGGCACCTTCACCGGCTTCATGGAGAGCATCGGCCTGCCCGTCGAGTACAGCCCGACGCAGCGGGCGGCGTTCCTGTATTTTGTGATCCTTGGCCTGGCGCTGCTCACCAACTGGGTCACGCTTAGGCTGCGGCGTGTGGCGCTCGGGCGTGCGTGGGAGGCGCTGCGGGAGGATGAGATCGCCTGCCGCTCCCTGGGCATCGACGTCACGATCACCAAGCTGACCGCGTTCGCGATCGGCGCCGGGTTCGGCGGGCTGGCGGGGTCATTCTTCGCCACCCGCGCCTCGTTTATCAGTCCGGAGAGCTTTACCTTCATCGAGAGCGCCATCGTGCTGGCGATCGTGGTGCTGGGCGGGCTCGGCAGTCAGCTCGGCACGGCGCTGGCGGCGATCGTCATGATCGGCGGGCTGGAGCTGTTCCGCGAGCTGAACGACTACCGCATGCTGATCTTCGGCGCCGCGATGGTGCTGGTGATGGTGCTGCGCCCCCGCGGCCTGGTCTCGGGGCGGACGCCGAGTGTCGCCTTGGGTCAGCGCCGGGAAATTTCGGCGGAGCTGGTGGCCGAGGGGCGTGGCTGATGCTTGAAGTCACCGATCTCACGATGCGGTTCGGCGGCCTTACGGCCGTGAATGCGCTGTCGTTCATCGCACGGCGGGGGGAGATCACCTCCGTCATAGGCCCCAACGGCGCCGGCAAGACCACCGTGTTCAACTGCATCACCGGCTTCTACCGCCCGACCTCCGGCTCCATTGCGCTCACGCATCCCGATAGTGCCACGTTCGCGTTGCAGACTTTGCCGGGCCACCGGATCGCGCGCCGGGCGCGGGTGGCGCGGACGTTCCAGAACATCCGTCTGTTCGCGGGCATGACGGTGCTGGAGAACCTGCTGGTCGCGCAACACAACGCCATGATGCCCAACGTCGTCTCCGGCCTGTTATCTGTGTTCGGGATCGGCGGCTATGCGCAGGCGGAGGCGGCGGCGATCGCCCGGGCGCGGGTGTGGCTCGACCGCATCGGCCTCCTGGCCCGCGCCGATGACCCGGCCGGCGCCCTCCCCTACGGCGACCAGCGCCGGCTCGAGATCGCGCGCGCCATGTGCACGGACCCGGTGCTGCTCTGCCTCGATGAGCCAGCCGCCGGGCTCAACCCGCGGGAGAGCGATTCGCTGGCGACGTTGCTGAAGGGCATCCAGGCCGATGGCGTCTCGGTCCTGCTGATCGAGCATGACATGGGCGTGGTCATGCGCATCTCGGACCACATCGTGGTGCTCGATCATGGCCAGCGCATCGCGGACGGCGCACCGGCCGACATCCGGTCGGATCCCAAGGTGATCGCGGCCTATCTCGGTGAAGGCGACGACGATGACGTGGATGCGCCGATCGCCGTGAGTGCCCCGGCATGAGCACTCCGGGCGTGACCGCCATGCTGACGCTCCAAGGGGTGACCGCCTTCTACGGCGCGATCCAGGCGCTGCGGGGCGTGGATCTCGAGGTCAACCAGGGTGAGATCGTGACCCTGATCGGCGCTAACGGAGCCGGCAAGAGCACGCTGATGATGACCATCTGCGGCAGCCCGCAGGCCCGGAACGGCACCATCACCTATGACGGGCAGGACATCACCCGCCGCCCCACCCACGAGATCATGCACATGGGCCTGGCGCAGGCGCCGGAGGGGCGGCGCATCTTCGCCCGCATGACCGTGCATGAAAACCTGCTGATGGGCGCCGAGGTCATCAAACGGCGCAATTACGACCGCTTGCGCGACCAGGTCTTTCATCTGTTTCCGCGCTTGAAGGAGCGGCTCACCCAGCGGGGCGGCACGCTCTCGGGCGGGGAGCAGCAGATGCTAGCGATCGGGCGCGCCCTCATGAGCCAGCCGCGGCTGCTGCTGCTGGACGAGCCCAGCCTGGGCCTCGCCCCCTTGGTGGTGCGGCAGATCTTCGGCGCGATCCGGCAGTTGAACCGGGACGAGGGGCTGACGGTGCTGCTGGTCGAGCAAAACGCCTATCAGGCGCTCCGCCTCGCCCATCGCGGCTACGTGCTGGTCAACGGCGCCATCATCATGGCCGGGCCCGGCGCCGAGCTGCTGGCCCGGCCGGAGATCAAGGCGGCCTATCTCGAAGGGGCGCATTGACCGCTTCCCAGCCTTGCAACTACCGCATAGGCTGCGCCCGTTCCGTTCCATCCAAGGAGACCACCATGCTTCGCAGGACGTTATTCGCCGGCGCCGCCCTGATCGCGCTGAGCGCCGCGGCGCAGGCCCAGATCCGGGTCGCGACCGTGGGCCCCATGACCGGCTCCAACGCCGCGACCGGCGCCCAGATGAAGGCGGGCGCCGAGCAGGCCGTGGCCGACATCAACAAGGCCGGTGGCGTGAACGGCCAGCAGCTCATCCTGGAAGTGGGCGATGACGCCTGCGACCCGAAGCAGGCGGTCTCGGTCGCGAACCAGATGGCCAGCAAGAAAGTGGCCGTGGTGATCGGGCATTACTGCTCCAGCAGCTCGATCCCCGCGAGCAAGGTGTATGGCGAAGAGGGCGTGTTGCAGATCAGCCCGGCCAGCACCAACCCGCGCTACACCGAGGAGGGCGGCTGGAACACCTTCCGCGTCTGCGGCCGTGACGACCAGCAGGGCGCGATCGCCGGCAAGTTCCTGGCAGACAAATATAAGGGCAAGAAGATCGCGATCCTTCACGACAACTCCGCCTATGGGAAAGGCCTGGCGGACGAGACCAAAAAGGGTCTGAACGCCAACGGCGCCACGGAAGCCATGTATGCCGCCTATGTCCCCGGCGAGAAGGACTATTCCGCCATCGTCTCCCGCATGAAGCAGGCCGGGATCGAGGTCGTGTATATCGGTGGCTACTATACCGAAACCGGGCTGATCGCGCGGCAGGCGAAGGAGCAGGGCCTGAACATCACGCTCGTGGGCGGCGATGCGCTGGCCACCACCGAGTTCTGGCAGGTCGCGGGCCCCGCCGGTGAGAACGCGCTGATGACTTTCCCGTCCGACCCGCGCAAGCGCCCGACGGCGGCCGAGGCGGTGGCGCGGTTCAAGGCAAACAAGATCGATCCCGAGGGCTACACGCTCTATACCTATGCCGCTTTGCAAGTGTGGGCTGAAGGCGTGAAGAAGGCCAACAGCATCGATGGCAAGAAGGTCGCCGAAGTCTTGCGCGCCGGCGCTACCTACAACACCGTGATCGGCCCAATCACCTTCGACAAGAAGGGTGACATTACGACGGCTGACTACGTGTTCTATGTCTGGAAGAACGGCAACTACTCGGAGATGTAGCCGCGCTATCCGCCCTACGTGAAGGCGTAGGGCGGATACCCATCCGCCGCGTGGGCCTCAGGCCGCCTTGATGCGGTGATACGCCCGGCCGAAATAGATCAGCCCCTCATGCGCCGGACCGGACTGAATGGCCTGGACCTCGCAGAACACGACGCTGTGCGTGCCCACCTCCGTCACCTGCGCGATCCGGCAATCGAACGATACCACGGCCCCGGTCAGCACCGGGGAGCCCGTGACCAGCGTGGACCATCCCGCCGTCTCGAACCGCTCAGCCATCGGCACGTCCTGGAACCCGGCGAACAACGGCGATAACGTCTCCTGCGACGCGGCCAGCGTGTTCACGCAGAGCACGCCATTCGCCTTGAAGGCATCGTTCAACGCGCTGCCCCTGTTCATGCACACCAGGAGTGTTGGCGGCTCATCGGTGACGCTGCATACGGCGGATGCGGTAAAACCGAACTGCCCTGATGGCCCCGCCGTCGTGATCACGCTCACCGCCGCCCCCAACCGCGCCATCGCATCCCGATATTTCTGCCGATCCACACCCAACTCCTGCGCCATCCGACCGCAATATGGCCCCAACTGAACGGAAGCGGGAGTGCCAACGGAAACGGGCGCCCGTTACCGGACGCCCGCTTTTCGTTCAGCCACGCAAGACGGGATCACACCTTGTCGGCGGCGTCCCGAATGGTGTCCTTGGCGCCACCCACGGCGCTCTCGGCCTTGCCCTTGACCTTGTCGGCAGTGCCTTCGGCCTCAAGCTTCGCGTCGCCCACCAGCTTGCCGGCGCCTTCCTTGACGGCACCCTTGGCCTGGTCCCACGCACCCTGCACTCGGTTTTCGTCAACCATGCTTCTTCCCCTGAACGGCACGATGCCGTTGTGGACAGAACGGCGAACCGCCTTGGCGGTTTCATGCGACTGACAATGGCGGCGCGACCTCTTCGAGGGAGCGCCGCTCCGCATCCACGCCTAGCCAGAGCTCCACAATCGCCGCCCCGATCATCAGGCCGCCGCCAAGCAGGTAGCCATACAGCACCTCGTCCCGTGCGCCCGTCTGGATCAAAGCGCCGAACACCGCAGGGCCCGCGATGCCGCCCAGCAGGGTTCCCATCGCATAGAAGACGGAGATCGCCACGGCACGGACCTCCAGCGGAAACGTCTCGCCCACCGTGAGATAGGCCGATGACGCCGCGGCCGAGGCGAAGAAGAAGATGGCGGTCCAGGCGATGGTCTGCTGCGTCGCATCCAGCCAGCCGCGCGCGAACATCCATCCCACCGCCGCCATCATGACGCCCGACATCGCATAGGTCGCCGCGATCATCCGCTTGCGCCCCACCGTGTCGAACAGCCGCCCCAGCACCAACGGCCCGGCAAAATTGCCCAGCGCAAACGGCAGCATGAACCATCCGACCTGCTGGGATGGCACATTGTAGAACTTGGTAAGCACCAGGGCATAGGTGAACAGCACGGCATTGTAGCAAAACGCCTGCGACGCCATCAGCGCCACGCCCAGCACCGTCCGGCTCCGATACTCCGCCACCAGCACATGCAGGCTGGCAAGGAACCAGTCGCCCTGATGGCGCCGCAGCCGCAGCGTGCCCGGCGGAACCGGCGGCAATGGCTCGCCGGTCTCCCGCTCCACCCGTTGCTCGATGCCCGACACGACATCGCTCGCCTCCTCCGGCCGGCCGTGGGTCATGAGCCAGCGCGGGCTTTCCGGAATGAAGCGGCGGAGCAACAGGACGAAGATGCCGATCACGCCGCCGGTCACGAAGGCGAGCCGCCAGCCCCATTCCGGGTCGATGACCGTGGGGTCCAGCACCACGACGGCACCGAGGGCGCCCAATGCCGCGCCGAGCCAAAAGCTGCCGTTGATGACGAGGTCGGTGAAGCCGCGCCGCCGGGCTGGAATGAGCTCCTGGATCGTCGCGTTGACCGCCGCATACTCGCCCCCGATCCCGGCGCCGGTGATGAAGCGGAACAGCGCGAACGAGGCGAAATCCCATGCGCAGCCGGAGGCGATGGTGGCCACCAGGTAGATCAGCACCGTGATGGTGAACAGCTTCTTGCGCCCCAACCGGTCCGTGAGCCACCCGAACCCCAGCGCGCCCAGCACGGCCCCGGCCAAATAGGCGCTGGCAGTCCAGCCAAACTGGCTCGGGGTCAGATGGAGCTGCGGCGAGTCCGAGATGGCGCCGGCGAGCGAGCCCACCAGCGTGACCTCCAACCCATCCAGGATCCAGGTGATGCCGAGCGCCACCACCACCAGCGTGTGGAACCGGCTCCAGGGGAGGCGATCGAGGCGCTGGGGAACATCGGTCTCGAATACATCGGCCATCTCAGGCCAACGGGCTACTCCGGCCAGGGTTGCCCTACTGGGTTGCCCCTACTGAATTGCCCCTACTGGGCCTGGGCGCTCGCGTCGCTGCGGGTGGCGCCCACGCGGGCGGCCAGGGCGGCGGCCATGAAATCGTCCAGCGCGCCATCCAGCACCGCATCCGGATTGCCCTTCTCCACGCCCGTGCGCAAATCCTTCACCAACTGATACGGTGCGAGGACATAGCTGCGGATCTGGTGGCCCCAGCCGATATCGGTCTTGGCGCTTTCCTGGGCAGAGGCGGCGGCCTCGCGTTTTTGCAACTCGGCCTCATACAGCCGGGCCTTCAGCATCGCCATCGCGGTGGCGCGGTTGCGGTGCTGGCTGCGGTCGGTCTGGCAGGCGACCACGATATTGGTCGGGATATGCGTGATGCGGATGGCGCTTTCCGTCTTGTTCACGTGCTGCCCACCGGCGCCGCTGGCGCGGAACGTGTCGATGCGGAGCTGGCTTTCGTCGATCTCGATCTCGATCGTGTCGTCGATCACGGGATACACCCAGACGCTGGCGAAGCTGGTTTGGCGCCGGGCTGCGGCGTCGAACGGGCTGATGCGCACCAGGCGATGCACCCCGGCCTCCGTCTTGAGCCAGCCATAGGCGTTGGGGCCGCTCACCTGCAGGGTTGCGGACTTGATGCCGGCCTGCTCGCCCTCGCTCTGCTCCATCAGCTGCACCTTGTAGCCGTGCTGCTCGGCCCAGCGGGAATACATGCGGGCGAGCATCTCGGCCCAGTCCTGCGCCTCCGTCCCGCCGGCGCCGGAGTTCACCTCCAGGAAGGCGTCATTGGCGTCGGCCTCACCGGATAGCAGGCTCTCGATCTCGCGCCGCTTGGCCTCCTCCAGCACGCGGCGCAGCGTCGCCATGCCGTCCGTGACCATGCCGGCATCGCCCTCGGCCTCCGCCATGGCGACGAGGTCCACGGTGTCCTGCACCTCGGCCTCCATGGTGCGGAGCCCGTCGATCAGGCCCGCGAGCCGGTTGCGCTCGCGCATCAGGGTTTGGGCGGCGCTGGCGTCGTTCCAGAGCGCCGGGTCCTCGCTGAGGGCGTTCAGCTCCTCGAGGCGGGCGGTCGAGACATCCCAGTCAAAGATGCCTCCTCAGCAGGGCAAACGTCTGCTTGAGCTGCTGGTGAAGGGCGTCGGTTTCGGTGGACATGGTCGCGTCCTAATACAGCCCGCCCATGCCGCTGTCGATGCCGAGCCCCGGGCCCCGCGTGCTCACGGCCATGCCGTCCCCGGTGCCCTCGTTGCCGCCGATCAGGCCCTGGGTCGAGCCCACCTCCTGGTCCGGCTTCCACGCATCCGTCACCCGGCCGGCGCCGCTGTCCCACGCCGCGAGCTTCATGCCGGACGGCATGCGGAACTGCAGCACGGGGCGGTTCTTCATGGCGGCCATCATGTACTCCCGCCAGATCGGCGCCGACACGCCGCCGCCGGTCTCCCGTTCGCCCAGGCTGGTGTTGTTGTCGTAGCCGACCCATACGGCGGTCACGAGGTCGGGCGTGAAACCCACGAACCAGGCGTCGTTGGCGTCCTGGCTGGTGCCGGTCTTGCCGGCGATGGGGCGGCCCAGCCCCTGCCCGGCCGCGAACCCGGTGCCGCGCGCCACCACGCCCTGCATCATGGTCACGACCTGGAACGTCGATTGCGCGTCCGCCACGGAGGGGCGCTGGTCCACGATGCCGGGCGGCTTCTCCGCCTTGTCGCAGCCCCGGCACACCAGGCCGCCGGCGCGCCACAGCACCTTGCCATCCCGGCCCTGCACGGTGTCCACAAGGGATGGCCTGATCTCCCGCCCGCCCATCGCCAGCCCGGCATACGCCGCGGCCTGCCGCAGCACCGTCGTTTCGACAGCGCCCAACGAGGCCGGCAGCACGAGCGGCATGCCGTCCACGACATGGAACGCCATCGCCTTTCTCGCGACCGCCTCCATTCCGACGCGCTCCGCCAGCCGGATCGTGACCAGGTTCAACGACCGTTCCAGCGCGATCCGCATCGGCGTCGGGCCGTTGAAGGTCATGCCGTAATTGTTCGGCTTCCACTCATTGGCCATCCCGGCGTTCTGCACGAACGGCGCGTCCAGCACACGCTGGCTCGGCGCATACCCGGCTTCGAGCGCGGTCAAGTAGACGAACGGCTTGAACGAGCTGCCGGGCTGGCGCTCGGCCTGCGTCGCGCGGTTGAACTGGCTGGTCTCGAAACTCCAGCCGCCCGACATCGCGAGCACGCGGCCAGTGGTGGGGTCCATCGACACGACGGCGCCTTGCACAACCGGCACCTGACGCAGCAGCAGCCGGTCCGGCCGGGCCGGTATGCGGCCTTGCGCCGGGGCGCCGGGCACGGGCTCGACCATCACGACGTCCCCGGTCTGCACCACATCCGCCATCCGCCGCGGCGGCGGGCCGAGCCCGGCGCCGCGCACGGGACGCGCCCAGCCATGGTCAGACAGATATATGGAAGCCGTGCGCGGCGCCCCGACCGTGGAGCCCGTGCGGTCCAGCCAGCCGAGCTGCGCCTGATCGTTCGCAACGTCCAGCACGACGGCCTGCCGCCACTCCGGCAGCATGCCCGGCGGGCGCGGGCGGGCGGCCATTGGCTGCATCCAATTCGCATGGAGGGCGGGCCCACCCTCCAGCTTCGCCAACGGCCCGCGCCAGCCACCATGCGACCGGTCATAGGCCATCAGTCCCTTGCGCAAGGCCGCGTCTGCTGCCGCCTGCAACACCGGATCGAGGCTGGTGCGGATCGCCAGGCCCCCCTGGGTCGTGGTCTCGGCGCCGAACCGCTCCAGCATCTGCCGGCGGACCTCTTCCCCGAACCATTCGCCGCCCGCGACCGTCTCCGGACGGCGGAAGGCGCTCGGCAGGATGGGGGTCGCGCGGGCTGAAGCGGCCTGCTCCGGCGTGATCGCGCGGTCGTCGAGCATGCGGCCAATCACCCAGTCCCGCCGGTCCTTGGCGGCGTCCGGGAACTTGAACGGGTTGTAGTTATTGGGCGCCTTCGGCAAGGCGGCGAGGAACGCGGCCTCCGGCAGGCTCAGCTCCTCGAGCCCCTTGTTGAAATAGGTCTGCGCCGCGGCCGCCACGCCATAGGCCTGCAGGCCGAGATAGATCTCGTTCAGATAGAGCTCGAGCACATGCTCCTTCGTCATGGACTGATCGATGCGCACGGCGAGGATCAGCTCCTTCACCTTGCGGGCGACGCTGACCTCGTTGCCGAGCAGCATGTTCTTCGCGACCTGCTGCGTGATGGTGGAGGCGCCGATCGGGCGGCGGCCGGTGCCATATTGCTGGATGTCGAACCAGGCGGCACGCGCGATCGCCAGCGGATCGACGCCACGATGGCTCCAGAACTTCTGGTCCTCGGCCGACAGGAAGGCCTGTTTCACGATGTCCGGAATGGCGGCGACCGGGACGAAGATGCGGCGCTCCGTCGCCAACTCCGCAATCAGACGGCTATCCCCGGCATAGACCCGGCTCATCACCCGTGGCTGATAGACACGGAGCCCGTCCAGCGTCGGCAGATCGGCGGCGTATCGCTCATACGTGTGGTAGCCGACCAGGCCCGCGCCGAGCGCCGACAGCAGCGTGAGGGACACGAAGGTGGCCGCCAGGAACCGCAGCGCACGGAAACGCGGGCGCCGGCGCGCCTTGGCCGGCGCCGCAGAGATCGGCGTCCGCGCAGACGGCGGCCCCTCGCCCGGCGGCATACCGTCGGTTCCAGCACGGTCGATGCCGTCATCCTGCCCATTCATGGGAACATTCTACCCTGTCGAGACCGCCTCATAAAGCGCGTTGCGCTTTACCCCGCAATGCGCGTGGCGGAGGCCGGGCCGGATAGGAACGCCTCTACGGCCCGGCGCAACGCCCCGGCGATCTTGGCCCGATGCTCCGCAAGGCGGAGGGCGGCCTCGTCCTCGGCGTTGGACATGAACCCCATCTCCACTAGGACGCTCGGGATGTCAGCGGCGCGGAGCACCATGAAGCTAGCGTGCCGGGACGGATGCGGCAGCAGACCGACATCTGGCTGCATGGCGCCGACCAGCCGCGTGGCGACGCGGGCGGAGCCGAGGCGGGTTTCCTGCCGCACCAGGCTACCGAGGATGTCCGCGACCTCGGGCGGGAGGTTCTGGAAGCTGGGGCCACCGAACCGGTCGGCATTGTTTTCGCGCCGGGCCAGGCCGGCGGTCTGCGCGTCGGATGCGGTGTCGGACAGGGTATAGATGCTGGCGCCGCGCACATCCGGGTTGTCCACGGCGTCCGCATGCATCGACACAAACAGGGCGGCGTTCTTGCGCTGCGCGAACGCCACCCGATCCCGCAGCGGCACGAACACGTCCCGGCTGCGCGTCAACTCCACCCGGCACCTTCCGCCAGCCTCGAGCTGATGACGCAGTTCCTGGGCGGTGGCGAAGGCCACGTGCTTTTCATATGTGCCCGAGATGCCGACGGCGCCCGGGTCTTTGCCGCCATGCCCGGGATCCAGCACTACGAGCGGCAGGCTCGCAGCGGCCGCGCGGGGCAGCACAGGCCACAGAGCCGCCGGAAGCAGGGCCCGGCGCGTGAGACGAAGGACGCGGTCCATATTTCTCATGTAACACATGAGAAGCGGCTCCGCACGCCTTGTTGTCGGATCGGGCTTGCGAGTGATGCAAGAATGCCGCACAGTGCCGCCGCTCCGGTGGTGTGCCCCGGTCGTGTCGACGTGCCGTCCGGCAAAGCCGGTCCGGCGTTCGCGATGACGCCAGTGCACCACGGCCCGCGCCGCGCGATTTCGCGCGCCGGGTCTGGCCGGGGGCTCGCAGCCGCCGTGGCCCGCCAGCCCCTTGGACCAGATGCAGCGTTCTCACCTGGGCGGCGCATGATCGCGCCGGCCCGCCTGCCAGGGATTTCATGCGCCTATCCGTGCTCGGCCCGTTTTCAGGACCCCACGCCTCGCATGCAGTCCCCAGCCGGCGCGGACAGCCCATTCCCCCACGCCTCATGAGCCGCCGCCGCGCCGTGCATCGCACGCGCGTGCCCTCGGCGCCCCGGAGATCCCATCCTTATGGCCAAGCGCATGCTGATCGACAGCACCCACGCGGAAGAAACCCGCGTTGTGGTGCTGGACGGTAACCGTCTCGAAGATTACGACGTCGAAACTTCTACCAAGCAACAACTCAAGGGCAACATCTACCTCGCCAAGGTCGTCCGCGTCGAACCCAGCCTGCAGGCCGCGTTCGTCGAATATGGCGGCAATCGCCATGGGTTCCTGGCGTTCGGGGAGATCCATCCCGACTACTACCAGATCCCGGTAGCCGACCGGCAGCGCCTGATCGAGATGCAGGAAGCCGAGGCTCGCGAGGACGAGGAGGCCGAGGACCGCGCCGCCGCCCGCGAGGCCAGTGGCGCCCGCCCGCTCGAGATCGAGGCACCGACGGCCTATGCGCCGCCCGGTGAGATATCCGACGAGGCCCCGCCCTTCTTCGACGCGGACGCCGCCCACGCGGACGTGACACCCGGTGACGCTGCTGAAGGCACGCCGGAAGTCGTGGAGCCGCTTGACGCCCATGCTGCCGAGAGCGTTCCGGAAGCCCCGGCCGAGCTGCCCGGCGCCGACATGGCTCCCGAGAGCCCGGAGCCCGCGATCGAGGCGGCCGGCCATGACGAGCAAACGCCGGCGGAAACCATGGAATCCGTCCCGCAGGAGCCGCCGCCCGAGCAGATCGGCGGCCAGACCGAGGCGGAGCAGGAATATCAGCGCCCCGAACGCGCCCCGCCCCGCTTCCTGCGCAACTACAAGATCCAGGAAGTCATCCGCCGCCGCCAGATTTTGCTGATCCAGGTCGTGAAGGAGGAGCGTGGCTCCAAGGGCGCCGCACTCACCACCTACATCTCGCTGGCCGGCCGGTTCTCGGTCTTGATGCCCAACTCCCCCCGGGGCGGCGGCATCAGCCGCAAGATCACCTCCGCCGCCGACCGCCGCCGGCTGAAGGAGGTCACCGCCGAGCTCGACCTGCCGCGCGGCATGGGCCTGATCGTGCGCACCGCCGGCGCCAACCGGCCGAAGCCCGAGATCATCCGGGATTGCGAGTACCTGCTCAACCAATGGGACCAGATCCGCGAGCTCACGATGAAGTCGGTGGCCCCCGCGCTGATCTACGAGGAAGCGAGCCTCATCAAGCGCGCCATCCGCGACGTGTATTCGCGCGACGTGGATGATATCCTGGTGGATGGCGAGGTCGGCTGGCGGGCGGCGCGGGACTTCATGCGCATGCTGATGCCGACGCACGCGAAGAAAGTGCAGCTCTGGAAGGAGCCGACGCCGCTCTTTGCGAAAGCGCAGGTCGAGGCGCAGCTCGATGCGATGCTGGTGCCGACGGTGCAGCTGAAGTCCGGCGGATACCTCGTCATCAACCAGACCGAGGCGCTGGTCGCGATCGACGTGAACTCCGGCCGCAGCACGCGGGAACGGGGCATCGAGGACACGGCGTTCCGCACCAACATGGAAGCGGCCGAGGAAGCCGCCCGGCAATTGCGCCTACGGGACCTGGCCGGCCTCATCGTCATCGACTTCATCGACATGGAGAGCCGGCGCAACAACGCCGCCGTCGAAAAGAAGCTGAAGGACGCGCTGAAGAACGACCGCGCCCGCATCCAGATCGGCAGCATCAGCCATTTCGGCCTGCTGGAGATGAGCCGGCAACGGCTGCGCCCGTCGCTGGCGGAAACCAGCTTCGTCATGTGCCCGCATTGCAGCGGCACCGGCACCGTCCGCAGCACCGAGAGCGCCGCCTTGCATGTGCTGCGCGCCATCGAGGAGGAGGGTGGCAAGCGCCGGGCGGCCGAGATCGTGGTGCACGTGGCCGGGCCGATCGCACTCTATATCCTGAACCACAAGCGGGTCCGGCTGGCGGAGGTCGAGCAGCGCTTCGGCATGACCGTCACCTTCGCGGCGGATGACACGCTGCTGCCGCCCGCCACCCGGATCGACCGCGTGCGTGCCGCGACCACCTCGGAGCTGCCGGCGCCGATCTCGCAACTGGCCCCGCCCGAGCCGTTCGAGGACGAGGACGAGATGCCGGACGCGCCGGAGGAGGCCACCGCTGAGGAGGAGGCTGACGACAGTGAAGCCGTGACCGCCCAGCCCGGCGAGACCGCGGAGGAGGCCGAGCAGCGTGGCAAGCGCCGCCGCCGCCGCCGCCGGGGTGGGCGTCGCGATGAGCCGGCCGAGACTACCGTCGATCGCAGCGCCGACGCCGGCCCGGCCGACGCCGGCCCGGCCGACGCATCCCCGTCCGAGTCCCCAAGTGACGCGCCGATCGGGGAAGGGTCTGAGGACGGCGCCACCCAAGCCCCCAACCCCGCCCGCGCCGCAGATGCCGAGGTTGTGGCCGAGGGGGCCGACGAGGGTGAGCGCAAGCGCCGGGGCCGTCGGGGCGGGCGTCGCCGGCGGCGGGAGCCTGGCGAGGCCGGTGAGGCCGCACTGGAAGGCGCCGCGGAGGAGCCGGAGGCCACAACGGGCTCCGACACCGACGCCTATAAGCCCGCCTACGTCGCACCCGCCTATGCGGGCCCCACGCCGGCGGACCCCTTTGGCGGCAGTTCGGCCTACGACATCTTCGACGCCATCGAGCAGGCCGAGCAGGAGCGTGCTTTGTCGAATGCCCGGCCGGCGCCGGCTGCGGCCGAAGCGCCCCCTCCCCGGTCGAAGTTCGAGATGCGGGCCGACGATATCGAGATGTTGGGGCAGGTCGTTTCCACCGAGGCCCCCGAACCCGAAATGCCCGCGGCTTCGGCTCCGGCTCCGGTTTCGGCTTCGGCTTCGGCTTCGGCAGAACCGGTCGCGGCCGAGCCGGCTTCTTCGCCGGAACCGGTTTCCGCGCCGCCGATCCAGCCTGTTGTGATCGGCGAAGCCGAGAGCGCGGGCGAGAAAAAGAAGGGATGGTGGCGCCGCTAGCGATTATCGGCGCCGGGCACCGTACATAGCAGTGCCCGGCGCGCCAGCGTGCTCACGGAAACATTCGCCATCGCCGCAACCTCCCACAAAGCCTCGCGTTCACCCCGCACAGGCTTCACAGGAGAATTGCCATGGCCATGTCCGATAACGTCAACGACACCACGCAGGACGCCAAGGAGCAGATCGCGCAGCTCCGCGACCAGGTTCAGTCCCTGATGGCAGATCGCGTGACGCCCGCCCTGCAGAACGCCGCCGGGCAGGCGCAGGACTATGCGCGACACGCCAAGGACGTCGCAGTCGATCAGACCGAGATGCTGTCCGAAAAAGTGCGGGACCAGCCGCTTGTCGCGATCCTGATTGCTGCCGGCGCGGGCTACCTGCTCGGCCGCATCGCCCGCTGAGCCGATGCGCTCGGTCGAACTCGCGAAGGTTGCCGCCTCGGCCGAGGCGCTGCGCCTCCGCCGTGTGGTCCGTCGGCAGGGCATGCGCGCTGCCTATGGGGCGGTCGCTGCGGTATTTGCGATCGGGGTGCTGGTGCTGGTGCACGTGACGCTCTACCACGTGCTCACCCCGGCCTATGTGACACCGACGGTCGCAAGCTTGATCCTGCTGGCGTTGGATCTGGTGATCGCAGGCGTCATGGCTGTTCTGGCGATGAGCGACAAACCCGACAGCATCGAGGATGAGGCGAAGACGATCCGGCAGCAGGCCGTGATCGAGATGCGCAAGTCCATGACCCTGGTTGCCTTGGCTGGTGAGACGGCGGGAGCCGTGCTGCGAAGGCCTCGCCGGGTCACGTTGGTCCAACCACGGTCAACCTTGGGCGTCGCGGGTGAGCTCGCGGCGAAGTTGATGGCGCGGCGTTGACGGCCTAAGTTCCGGCCAGGGCCGGGTGCCCAATTGGGGGTGCCCGGCCTTGTCTGACACCGTGATCGTCCGCCGCCAGGGCCGAATCGGACACATCAGCCTCAATAGGCCCCGTGCGCTGAACGCGCTCGATCTCGGCATGATTCTCGCCATTCGCACGGCACTCGCCACCTGGGAAAATGACCCGGCCGTGGAGGCCGTCGTGATCGAAGGCGCCGGGGACCGGGCGTTCTGCACGGGGGGCGACATCCGGGCCATTCGCGACGCTGCACTCTCTGGTGACGACGCGGCCATCACGGCGTTCTTCACCGAGGAATATGCACTCAATCTCGCGATCGCCCGCTACAAGAAGCCCTACATCGCCTTGATCGACGGCATCTGTATGGGCGGTGGGATCGGGCTGTCGGTCCACGGCACCATGCGGGTCGTGAGCGAAGCGGCGGTGTTGGCCATGCCCGAGACCGGCATCGGCTTCTTCCCCGACGTGGGCGCCACCTTCGCCCTGCCGCGGCTGCGGGGAGAGATCGGCGCCTATCTCGGCCTGACCGGAGCCCGCGTGCAGGGGGCGGACGCGGTCTATGCCGGCCTCGCCACCCATTTCGTACCGCGTGAGCGGTTCGCGACCTTGGCCGACGAGATCGCGGCCGACGGCCCGGCTGCGCTCGCCTGCGCCGCCCAGCCCGTGCCGGACGGCAAGCTGGCGGGCATCATCGACCAGGTCCGCTGCTTTGGGGCGGGCTCGGTCGGGCAGATCGTGGAGCGACTGCAGGCATTGAGCACGGCCTGGTCGCGTGAGACGCTGAATATGCTGGGCCACGTGTCGCCGAGCGCCGTGGCCTGGACGTTCGAGGCGCTCCGGCGGGGCGCCGGGCTGACGCTGGAGCAGGCCCTGCGCGCCGAGCTGTCACTGGCGTGCCGGGTCACCCAGCATCCCGACTTCGCCGAGGGCGTCCGCGCCATGCTGGTTGACAAGGACCGCGCGCCACGCTGGCATCCCGCTACCGCCGCGGAGATCGAGCCGGGTGCGATCAGCGGGCTACTGGCCAGCTAGGTTCAGGACCTCGGCCGCACTCAGCCCGGCGTTCCGCATGGCGCGTAACGTGATCGCCCCGTCCCGCTTCGCCAAGCGGCGACCATCGCCGTCCGCCAGCAATCGATGGTGTGCATAGGCGGGCACCGGCCAGCCCAGCAATGCTTGCAGCACGCGATGGATGGCCGTTGCGGGCCGCAGATCCTCGCCGCGGGTAACCAGGTCGATGCCTTGCGCGGCGTCGTCATGGGCGGCGCATAGATGGTAGCTGCCCAGGGCATCCTTGCGGGACAGCACCACGTCGCCGAACCGCTCGGGCGCGGCTTCAAGCCAGCCCTGCCCTTCTTCGAACCAGTGCAGCTTTCCCGTCCGCCGCACGGCCGCAATCATGTCCAGCCGCCAGGCATGCCGGCCGCCACGCGCCAGCCTTTCTGCCCGATCCGAGAGCGGCAGGTTTCGGCAGGTGCCGGGATAGGGCGGGGGCTGGCCATGCGGGGCCAGCGTGGCTGCAGCGAGGTCCGCGCGGCTACAGAAGCAGGGATACAGCAACCCCATGCCGTCGAGCTGCGTGAGGGCGGCGGCATACTCCGGGCCATGCGCCGATTGCAGGCGCGGCGTCCCGTCCCACGTCAGACCCAGCCAGGTCAAATCTTCCGTCAAGGCCGCGACGAACACGGGACGGCAGCGTGCCGGGTCGATATCCTCGATCCGCAGCAGGAACCGGCCGCCACTCTCCCGTGCGCGGCGCCACGCGGTGCCTGCCGCGAAGGCGTGGCCCAGATGCAGGTAGCCGGTCGGGCTAGGGGCGAAGCGTGTGACGAAGGAGGATGCCATGGACGATCTGGCCGTGTTGCGGTGGGGTCCCGCGTCGAAGGGGGTGGCGAGACAGCTTGTGGTTTTGTGCCACGGGGTGGCGGCCGATGGCCATGACCTGATCGATCTCGGCCCGGCCTGGTCGCACGCCTTGCCGGACGCCGTGTTCGTGGCGCCCGACGCGCCGTTCCCGTACGAAGGCGCGCCCACGGGCCGGCAATGGTTCAGTTTGGCGGACCGCACGCCGTCCGTGTTGCAGGAGGGGGCGCGCGTGGCGACGCCGCCGTTGCTTAAGATGATCGAGGCGGAGCTGGCGCGATTGTCGTTGGCCGCGGACCAGGTTGCGATCATGGGGTTCAGCCAGGGCGCGATGTTGGCGCTGCATGCCGGGCTGCGCCGCGCGCCGCCGCCACGGGGGATCCTCGCGTATTCCGGCGCCTTGCTCGACACGCCGGCGCTGGAAGCCGAGTGCGTCGGGCACCCGCCGGTGCTGCTGGTGCATGGCGAGGATGACGAGGTGGTGCCGTTCGCGAGGGCTGGCCAGACCGAGGCGGCGCTGACGCGGCTCGGCCTGCCGCTGCAGACACTGTGGTGCAAGGGCCTGGGCCATGCGATCGACGATGCCGGGCTGTCGGCCGGCGCGCTGTTCCTGCAACGGGTGTTTAGCATGACGGCGGCGTGACAAATCCTGCGCCACCTTGCCGGACTCCATCGCGGGTGCGATAAACCATCCACAGGCGGAGTTCCTGTGTTGCGCGTCGGCTCGTCTGACTTGGCCGCCGTAGAGCATTGCGGGACGATCCAAGAAGGAGCGCGCATTGCCCGACGGCGGTCTGCATTTTCCTGCGCTGGTCTTGAACGCCGATTTTCGGCCGCTCTCGTATTTTCCGTTGTCGGTGTGGTCGTGGCAGGATGCGGTGAAGGCCGTGTTCCTCGACCGCGTCTCGGTATTGAGCGAATACGATAACGAGGTGCATTCGCCGAGCATGTCCATGCGGCTGCCGAGCGTCATCGCGCTGAAAGACTACATCCCGGCGGCGCGCAAGCCGGCCTTCACGCGGTTCAACGTGTTCCTGCGGGACGCGTTCAGCTGCCAGTATTGCGCCGTGCGGCATCCGACGCAGGATCTGACGTTCGATCACGTGATCCCCCGCAGCCGCGGCGGGCGCACCACGTGGGAGAACGTCGTGACCGCGTGCGGCTCATGCAATCTACGCAAGGGGAGCAAGCTGCCGCGGGAGTGCGGGATGCATCCGCGGATGGAACCGGCGCAACCCTCTACCTGGGAACTGCAGGATAACGGCCGGGCCTTCCCGCCGAACTACCTGCACCAGAGTTGGCGCGACTATCTGTATTGGGACAGTGAGCTGGATAACGAGGGGTGATGGGTTCCACCCATCCTACGCATCGTGGGATGGGTGGAAATCAACGTCGGGACGGAACTAGCGTGACTTCTTGTACAGCTTGCTCGCGATCTCGAACATTTCTTCCGGCGCGTAGTCCGGGCTGAATGCCCGCGTATCACCCATCAAGTCATGGATGCGTCCTCCCTCGGGATGGCCGTCCACCACTTCCAGCTCACCCGGCGGATCGCCCGGCAGCGCCATCTCGCCATTGCCCCAAATGCCGGCCATCTCCTTGTAGTCGTCCGGGCTGAAACGATAGAGACGGCGGTGCGAGCCTTCGTCCAGGTATTTCTGGCACTCCGGAATCTTGCTCAGGTCGATATTCGGCGTCGGGAGCATCTTCTCGATCGCGACCCCCGTGATCTGCTTGAGCGCCAGGGCATAAGCATGCGCATGCACGGAGCCGCGCACCAGCAAATACCCGCAGACCTCGCGGCCCGTCGCCTCCGTCATGGTCTCATACACGCGCAGCTTGTGGATGCGCGCGCCGCATTCCAGGTGGAAATTGTGCAACAGGTCGATCACCAGGTTCCCCGTGGTGGTCACCATGTCCACGTTCCAGGACATGCTGTTGGAATTGACCGGGGTGGAGCCGCCGCCATGCGAGAGGAACGCGGCGGCCGAGCGGAAGTCGATCATCTCGCGATACGGCGCGCCGGTGATGTCCTGCCCGCCCTTCTCGTTCGCCGGCTTGTCGGGCCCGGCGTTCAGCATCGCGACACCGTGCGACACCAGCTCCACATGCCCCAGCTCCTCCGCCGTGATGGCGGCGACCAGGCTGTAGAACGGGCGCAGCTTCGACTTGCTGCGGAAATTGAAGCTCTGGAACATGTAGTTCCCGAGCGTGGACATCTCGCCATACTTGCCGCCCAGCAGCTCCTGCAACGCCGCGGCCGCGTTCGGATCCTGCTTCTTGGGAGCCGGGAGCTCCGTCTGCAGCTTGTCTACGCGCATGAACATCGTGGTGGGCTCCCGTCAGTGGTCGGCTATGTGCCGATCTGCCAACGGCGCCGCGGTGGGATAGTTCGCGTTACACGCGCTCGCTCACCTTGATGGCAACCTTGCATCCCGCCTTGATCACCGCCGCCATCACCCGGTAGCCCGGCGTCAGCTCCGCCTCATGCTCGAGCCCGATGTCCCGGTGCTCCTGCTCCTCGGCGCGGAAGCGCTCGATGTGGCCCCGCAGCTCGGCCTCGTCCTCGCCCAGGCTCGCGGCCTGCGCGGCGTAATGCTCGTCGATCGCCTCCTCGACGGCCACGGTGCAGGCCATGGCGGCGCGGTCCCCCATCGCGGCGGTGACGGCGCCCAGGGCCAAGCCGGCGATGTGCCACAGCGGCAGCAGTGCGGTGGGACGCACGCGGCGCTTGGCGATCAGGCCGGTGAAGGTGTCCAGATGCACCTGCTCCTGCGCCTTCATGTGGCGGATCAGGTCCCCCTTGTCGCCGCCCCCCATCACCATGAGCTGGCCTTCGTAGATGCGGGCCGCGCCATACTCGCCGGCGTGGTCCACGCGGATGATGCGCTCCACCTGCTCGCGCGGGGTCATGTCTCCGGGAAGGTATGCGGTCATGGCGTTCTCCTTAGTGCTGACATGGCGAGAAACCCCGAGAGCGCCAGGGCCAGCACCAGGTTCATCGCCGCCATCGAGACCGGGAGGCCCGGCACCAGATAGGTCGGCTCGTCGCACGGCTTGGCCGGGGTGGCCGGCATGCGCGCCAGCCGGTCCGCGATGCTGCCGCCGCCGAGCGCCGGTGCCGCACATTCCGGCAGCGGGCTCGGCCACCATCCCTGCTCCACGCCGACATGCACGGCCCCCAGCCCGGCGCCCGCCAGCAGCGTCAGGGTCATCGCCGCCAGCACCGCCCGGCGCGGCAGCACGACCGCCAGCAGCCCCAGCGCCACTGCGACCCGGTAAGGCCAGCGCTCCCACAGGCACAGCGCGCAGGGCACGAGGCCCAGCGCCCGCTCCGACCACAGCGCCACGCCCAAGGCGGCGGCGGCGGCCCCGGTTCCGATCCAGATGGGCAAGCGGGGTCCGGTCATGCGCCCGATATGGCGCGCTTCGCCCCTTGGAGCAATTGCCGGACGGTCCTACCGTGCGAGGAACGATCGGGGGGAACACGCGATGCGGACGCTGCTGGGCCGGGCCAATTCGAGCAATGTGATGAAGGTGATCTGGCTGCTGGAGGAGCTGGGCCTGCCCTACGAGCGGGTGGACATCGGCGGCCCGTTCGGCGGCACCGACACGCCGGACTACCGCGCCCGCAACCCCAACGGCGTGGTGCCGACCCTGGTCGAGGATGAGTTCGTGCTCTGGGAGAGCAACGCCATCCTGCGCTACCTCGCCAGCCAGCACGGGACGCCGCTTTGGCCCACAGACGCGCACGCCCGCGCACATGTCGATCAGTGGATGGATTGGCTGCAGACCACGCTGGGGCCGCCGCAATCGATCGTGTTCCAAGGTCTGATCCGCATTGCGCCGGAAAAGCGGGACATGGCGGCAATCGGGGCGGCAGCGGACAAGCTCCGCCGCTTCTACGGCATGCTCGAGACCGCCTTGCAGAAGCATGACTACATCGCCGGGCCGGCGCTCTCCCTCGCAGACATTGCGATCGGCGTGCATGCGCATCGCTGGTTCTCGTTCGACCTGGCCCGGCCCGATCATCCGCACCTGCGCGCCTGGTATGACCGCCTGCTGACCCGGCCCGTCTATGCCGCGCATATCGCGCGCGCCCTCACGTGAAAGACACCCGCATGCGCCCCATTCTGACCGCCCTGGTCGTGCTCGGCCTCGCTCACCCCGCCGCTGCCGAGCTGTCCTTGCTGACCACGGGCGCGTTCCATCCCGTGGCGGAAGCGATCGTGCATCAGTTCGAGGCCGCGGGTGGCGAGCGCGTGCGCATCACCACCGCGACGGCGGGCGGCGCGCTGAGCCGGGTGAAGGGCGGGGAGGCGTTCGACGTCGTGGTGATCACCCCTGGCGCCATCGACCAGCTGATCGCGGACGGCATCCTGGCGCCCGGCAGCCGCGTGGATGTGGCGAAGGTCGGCATCGGCATCGCGGTCCCGTCCGGGACGCCCGCGCCCGACATCTCCACGCCGGAAGCCGTGCGGGCGCTCCTGCTCGCGGCGCCGCACGTCGCGATCGTGGACCCCGCGTCCGGCGGCTCTAGCGGCATCTACCTCATTGGCCTGTTCGATCGCTGGGGGATCGGCGCCGAGATGGCCGCCAAGCTGGTGAAGGTGCAGGGCGGGCGCGCAGCGGAGCGGCTGGCAACCGGTGAGGCGACCGTCGCACTGCAGCAGGTCAGCGAGCTGGTCGGCGTTCCGGGAGCGCAGTTCGTGGGCACGTTGCCGCCCGCGGTCCAAAGCACGACGACCTACAGCGCAGGGCTTCCGGTCAAGGCGGCGCCGGGTGCCCGGGGGCTGCTTGCGGCACTCACCTCGGCCGAGGCGCGGGCTGCGGTAGCGTCGAAAGGGATGGAGGTGCCCTGAATGATCACCAGGCGAGCGTTGATTTCACTCAACGCGTGCATCAGGCCCTGCATGGCGGCCTCAAGGTGCTCGAGTCGGCTGCGGTCGAGCTTCTCGTGCAGCGCCATGATCTCCACCTCGGCCTTGAGGTTGACCTCGTAGTCGAGGCTGGCGGCCACGCGGTCCCGGGCGGCCTGGCGGTTCTGAGACATCAGGATCACGGGCGCCTGTAGCGCTGCAACCATCGAGAGGATCAGGTTAAGGAAGATGTAAGGGTAGGGATCGAACGCCGGCCCGTAGCGCACCAGCAGGAGGCTGTTCAGGACTGCCCAGGCGATCAGGAAGCCCACGAACACGCAGATGAAGGTCCAGGAGCCGCCCATCTGGGCAACCCGGTCGGCAAGCCCATCGCCAAAGCTTTGCTGGCTTGACACGATCAGGTTAACGTCTTGCGCCACCTGCATCTGTCGGCCGGGCCCGGCGACGGGGCGGTCCGTCAGGGGCTCGTCAGACGTGAAAACTCTCGCCGCAGCCGCAGCGGCCCTTCTCGTTGGGATTGCTGAATGTGAAGCCGGAGGTGAGGTCGCGGACCTGGTAGTCCATCTGGCTGCCGATCAGGAACAGGCTCGCCTTTCGGTCCACCAGCACGGTCAGGCCGTGATCCGTCACCACCTCATCCCCCGGTCCGGCCTCCGGCACCCAGTCCATCACGTAGCTGAGGCCCGAGCAGCCCTTCGTGTTGACGCTGATGCGCAGCAGCATGCCCGCCTTGCCCTTGGCATACAGCGCGGACAGCCGCTCGGCCGCCGCGTCGCTCAGCGTCATCAGCGGCGGCAAGGCGCGGCGTGGGCGGGGCGTGGTCTGGGTGGCGCTCATCCGGTCCTCCCTCAGAACATGTTAAGCGCGAGGCGCGCTTCTTCGGTCATGCGGCTCGGGTCCCAGGGCGGGTCCCACACGGTATCGACGTGGCAGGACACGACGCCCGGCACGGCCATGATCGCCTCCTGCACCTGCACCGGCAATTCCTGCGCCGACGGGCAGCCCGGCGCCGTCAGCGTCATCTCCACCTTCACCGCGTTCGCATCGTCGATCTCGACGGCGTAGATCAGGCCGAGCTCGTAAATGTTCACCGGGATTTCCGGATCATAGACGGTCGCGATCGCGGCCAGCAGCGCGTCCTCGGTCGGCTTCGCGGCCGGCACGACCTCGCCCTCCGGTGTCCAGGTTCCGACATCACTCACTTGCGGCCTCCTTCGTCTCCTGCAGCGCCGCAAGCAGCGCGTTCCAGGGCAGCGTCACGCATTTGATGCGGCTCGGATACTCATGCACCGCGGACAGTGGGCGCAGCGCCGGGGCACAGGCCTCGCACAGGCCGGTGCGGGCCATTTCCGCCACGTCCCGCGCCATGTCCGGGATGTGGGCAGCCGGCTGGCCCTGCACAACCTCGCACATCAGGTCGGCGCTCGCGATGCTGATCTCGCACCCCCGCGCCTCGAACCCGGCCTCCGCCACCCGGTCCCCGTCCCGGCGCACGAACACCTGCACGCGGTCGCCGCACATCGGGTTGTCGCCCCGGGCCTCGGCGTCGAACACGGCCGGGCGCGTGCCGTGCGCGGGGCGGCGGCCATGGGCGCGGATCTCGGCGCTGTAGAGATCGCGCAATTCATCAAACATGCTATTGGAAGAACTCACGCACCCGCTCCAGCGTGTCAGCCAAAACATCGATTTCGGCGCGGGTCGTGTAGATGCCGGTGCTGGCGCGGGCGGAGCTGTCCACACCGAGGCGTCGCATCAGCGGCTCCGCACAATGATTGCCGGCGCGGACCGCGATGCCCTGACGGTCCAGCAGGGTCGCGATGTCATGCGCATGGGCGCCCTCCATCGTGAAGCTGAATACCCCGCCGCGGTCCTGCGCGGCACCTAGCAGGCGCAGGCCCGGGATCGCCGAGAGCCGGGCGATGGCGTGCTCCGTCAGCTCCGCCTCATGCGCCTGGATCGCGTCGAACCCGATCGCCTCCACCCACTCGATGGCGGCTTTGAGCCCGATGCCTTCGAGGATCGCGGGCGTGCCGGCCTCGAACTTATGCGGGATTTCGGCCCACGTGCTGCGCTCGAAGCTGACGGAGCCGATCATGTCGCCGCCACCCAGGAAGGGCGGCATCCGCTCCAGCAGCTCCCGCTTGGCCCACAGCACGCCGATGCCGGTCGGGCCATACAGCTTGTGCCCGGTGAAGGTATAGAAATCGGCGCCGATCGCCTGCACGTCCACGGCGCGATGCACCACGGCCTGACTGCCGTCGAACATGACCCGGGCGCCGTATTCGTGCGCGAGTGCGGCGATCCGGGAGGCCGGTGTCACGGTCCCAAGCACGTTGCTCATGTGCGTGATGGACACCAGGCCGACCTTGCCGTCGCGCAGGCAGTCTTCGAGCCCGGCCATGTCCAGCTCACCGGCCGGCGTGATCGGCGCAATCCGCAGCTCGATCCCCGCGCGGTCCCGCAGCATCTGCCACGGCACCAGGTTCGCGTGATGCTCCATGGCGCTGATCACCACGGCCTGCCCTGGCTTCATCAGCGCGCCGTAGCTATGCGCCACCAGGTTGAAGGCCATGGTAGCGTTGGCCGTGAACACGATCTCGTCCCGGGACGGCGCGTTCAGCAGGCGCGCGACGGCGTCCCGCGTGCCCTCATAGGCGTCGGTCGTGCGCTCGCTCATCCAATGCAAGCCACGATGCACGTTGGCGTATTGCGTCTCCATCGCCTGCACCATCGCGTCGATCACGAAGCGGGGCTTCTGGGCGGAGGCGGCGCTGTCCAGGAACACGAGCGGCTTGCCGCGCACCGTCTCCGTCAGGATCGGGAACTGCGCGCGGATGCGCTCCACGTCGAAGCCGGTCGGCACGATCATGTTCATGCGTTGCGCTCCCACCACCGCTCGATCGCGCGTTCCAGCAGGGCGCGGGCCCCTTCATGCGTGACGGGGTCCATCGCCTCGGTCAGGAAGGCCCGCACCAGGATCGCCCGCGCCTCGGCGGCCGGCACGCCGCGGCTGCGGAGGTAGAATAGCTGGTCGGCATCCAGCTCGCCGATCGTCGCGCCATGGCTGCATTTCACGTCATCGGCGTAGATTTCGAGCTGCGGCTTGCAGTCGATCTCCGCATGGGGCGAGAGCAGCAGGGCCTGATTCATTTGGTAGCCATCGGTCTTCTGCGCGGCGCGCGCGACCTCGATCCGGCCCTGGAACACGCCCCGCGCGTGGCCGTCCAGCACGTTTTTGACCGTCTGGCGCGACCCACACTCCGGCGCGTCATGTGCCACCACGGTCGTGATGTCCCCATGCTGCTGTCCGGCCAGCAATTGCGCGCCGTTCAGGTGCACCATGCCGTGTGGCCCCGTGAGCCGAACATGGATCTCGGTGCGGGCCAGCCGGGCGCCGAGCGTCAGCACGAACGCGTCGTAGGTGCCGCGCGCCGCCACTTCGGCGAAGGTGGTGTTGACGTGGAAGGCCTCGGCACTTTCTTCCTGCAGCCGCACATGCACGAGCGTCGCGCCCTCCCCCACCACGGCCGAAATCACCGCGTTGTGGAGATAGGTGCCGGTGCCGCGCGCGATCTCGATCACGGTCAGCGTGGCGCCGGGCTCGAGGTGGATGCTGTGGCGCGGATGGACCGCGACCGGGCGATGCGCGTCCGGCGTGAGATGCAGCAGCACGACGGCGCCCGCATCGACGCCCGCCGCCACGTGCAGGTGCACCCCATCCTCGGCCAGCATGGTGTTCAGCGCCACCATCGGCTGCTTGGCATCCGGCAGGCGGCCGAAATCCGGGCGCTCCGCGAACGGGGTCACGGTCAGGCCAGGCGGCGGCTCGGACAGATCGGCCTGGTAGCGGCCATCGACCAGCACCAGGCGCGGCGCGTCCGGCAGGTCACCGGGCTCATGGGCCGACGCGACCTCGCTCAGCGCCTCCTGGAACGACGCCTCCGCCAGCGGGCGCAGGCTGGTGTAACGCCAGGCCTCCGACTTCACGCTCGGCAGCGCGAACCCGGCCGCCGCCGCATCCCGCACCGCGACATCCCCCGGCAACCGGTCGCGGAACGCCCGATACCGCGCCAGGAAGGCGTCGGCGCCATTGGCAAAGGCCTGGGTCATGCGGCTGCCTGCACCACCTGGGCGTAGCCGTTGGCCTCGAGCTCCCGCGCCAGCTCCGGCCCGCCCGAGCGGATGATGCGCCCGGCCGACAGCACATGCACCCGGTCCGGCACCAGGTGGTCCAGCAACCGTTGGTGATGCGTGATCACGAGCGCGGAGAAATCCGGGCTGCGCAGCGCGTTCACGCCATCCGCCACGATCTTGAGCGCATCGATGTCGAGTCCGCTATCGGTCTCATCCAGGATCGCGAGCTTCGGGCGCAGGATCGACATCTGCAGCACCTCGTTCCGCTTCTTCTCGCCGCCGCTGAAGCCCACATTCACGTTCCGCTTCAGCATGTCGTCCGGCATATGCAGCCGCTTCGCCTCGGCCCGTGCCATGCGCAGGAACGCCACGGCATCCAGCTCCGCCTCGCCCCGGGCCCGGCGGATCGCGTTCAGCGCAGTCCGCAAAAAATTGGCGTTGCCGACGCCGGGCAGCTCGATCGGCGCCTGGAACGCCAGGAACAACCCGGCCGCCGCACGCGCCTCCGGCTCCATGTCCAGTAAATCGGCGCCATTGAACGTGACGGCGCCGCCCGTGACCTCGTAGCCCTCATGGCCCGACAGCACGTAGCCGAGCGTGCTCTTACCCGATCCGTTGGGCCCCATGATGGCATGAACCTCACCGGCCGGCAGCTCGAGGCTCAAGCCGCGCAGGATGTCCTTTTCGGCGATCTTCGCCTGCAGATTAGTGATCGACAGCATTATCCGACGGACCCCTCGAGCGACACGGCCAACAATTTCTGCGCCTCGACCGCGAACTCCATCGGCAGCTCCTTCAGCACGTCCTTGCAGAAGCCGTTGACGATGAGGCCCACCGCGTCTTCCTGGCTGAGCCCGCGGCTCCGGCAATAGAACAGCTGATCCTCGGCGATCTTGGACGTGGTCGCCTCGTGCTCGACTTTGCCCGTGGGATTGCGGCACTCGATATACGGCACCGTATGTGCCCCGCACTGATCGCCGATCAGCAGGCTGTCGCACTGGGTGAAGTTCCGGGCGCCCGAGGCCCGCGGCAGGATGCGCACCAGGCCGCGATACGTGTTGTCCGACCGCCCGGCGCTGATGCCCTTGGACACGATCGTGCTGCGCGTGTTCTTGCCGATATGGATCATCTTGGTGCCGGTATCGGCCTGCTGCCGGTTGTTGGTGACCGCCACCGAGTAGAACTCGCCGACGCTGCCCTCCCCCTGCAAGATACAGGACGGATACTTCCAGGTAATGGCCGAGCCGGTTTCGACCTGGGTCCAGCTCACCTTGCTGCGCGCCCCGCGGCAGGCGGCGCGCTTGGTGACGAAATTGTAGATGCCGCCCTTCCCGTTCGCGTCGCCCGGATACCAGTTCTGCACCGTGCTGTATTTGATGGAGGCGTCGTCGAACGCGACCAGCTCCACCACGGCGGCATGCAGCTGGTTCTCGTCCCGCATCGGCGCCGTGCAGCCCTCGAGATAGGACACGGATGCCCCGTCATCGGCGATGATCAGCGTGCGCTCGAACTGGCCGGTGTTCTTGGCGTTGATGCGGAAATAGGTGCTGAGCTCCATCGGGCAGCGCACGCCCTTGGGGATGTAGACGAAGCTGCCATCGGTGAACACGGCGCTGTTGAGCGCGGCGAAATAGTTGTCCGAGACCGGGACCACGGTGCCGAGATATTTCCGCACCAGCTCCGGATGCTCCCGCACCGCCTCGCTGATCGGGCAGAAGATCACGCCTGACTTGGCCAGCGTGTCCCGGAACGTGGTCGCGACCGAGACGCTGTCGAACACCGCGTCCACCGCCACGTTGCTGCCCATGTTCGGCACGGCGTCGGCGCCCTCGACGCCGGCCAGGATCGCGCGCTCCTTCAACGGGATGCCGAGCTTCTCGTACATCGCCAGCAGCTCGGGATCGACGTCCGCCAGGCTTTTCGGCGCCGGGCGCTTGGGCGCGGCGTAGTAATGGATGTCCTGGTAGTCGATCTTGGGATAGCCGACCTTCGCCCAGTTCGGCTCCTCCATCGCCTGCCACGCCGCGAACGCCGCCAAGCGCCAATCGAGCAGCCATTCCGGCTCCTCCTTCTTGGCGGAGATCATGCGCACCGTGTCGGTGGATAGGCCCTTGGGCGCGATATCCATCTCGATCGCGGTCTCGAACCCCCATTTATAGCCCGACTGGGTCAGGGCCTCGACGGTGTCGATCGTTTCGGCGACGGCTGGCATGGCGTATCCTACTCGGCGATGTGGATCGGGTGGGAGATGGGGAGGCGCGCGGGGAACGCACGGGGGATGCTGCGCTCCATGTCGGCCAAGGTGATTGCGGACAGCGCGTCCCGCACCGCCTCGTTCACGGGGTCCCAGCGGCCGCGCATGGGGCAGAGATGCTCGGCCTCGCACCCGCTGCCGGACCCCTCCACGCACGAGGTGAGCGCGATCGGCCCGTCGATGGCGGTGATGACGTCCGACACCGGAATCGCCTGCAGCGGCATCGCCAGCCGATAGCCGCCGCGCGCGCCCCGCTGGCTGCTGACCAGCCCGGCGCCGGCCAGCGCCTTCAGCACCTTGGCGACCGTCGGCTCCGGCACGCCGGTCGCGGCGGCGATGCCGGGCGCGGTCTGACACGGTTCGCCGCGCGAGAGCCGGACCAGCACGACCACCGCATAATCGGTCAATTTCGACAACCGCAACATCGGATTTCCAGTAATCGGACCGGTGCAGTCCTGATTAGGGGCAAATGAGACATCGCCCCCCCTTCGTCAAGGGGTCGGCACCCGCTACGTGCCGCTGCTCAGCAGCCCGGCGAACACCACGGGACCGGTCGGCTTGCCCGTCGTCGATCCCCCCGTGGGCTCCAGCGTCACCAATAACCGCGTGCCGGGCGCAGACCGGATCCGGAGCGACATGGCGCCGGCCGGGTTCAACAGGCCGAGGCTTGTGGGCGCCACCGCCCCCTCCGCCACCGCCCAGAGCTGGAGGCTGCGGCCCGCCGGCACGGTCGGCTTCACGGTCGTGATCATGGTTGCCGTGCCGGAACTATCGACCCGCACCAGGAACACCGCACCCGGCGCCCCCGCTGGCGAGAGCGCGGCCAGCATCGGCTCCCCCGCCTGCGTGCCTGGCACGATGGCGTAGGCCAAGGCGGCGGCCGCCAGCATCAACGACGCCGCCGTCGCACTGCGCCAGAACCGCACCGTCCGCTGCGACCCCGCGCTGCGCATCTGACGGACCTGACGATGCCGCACCGGCACCGCCGTCCCGCTCGCCAGCGCCAGCCGCTGCCATAGCTCGGGCGGCGGGGAGGCCGCGGGCACCAGCTCCGCCAACGGTGCGAGCCGGTCTTCCCAGGCAGCCACCTGCGCGGCCAGGGCCGGGTCATCCCGCAGCCGCTGCTCGAAGCCGATGCGTTCATCGGCCGGCATGGCACCCAGGACATACTCGGCCGCCAGCAGGTCCGGCTCGTCCGGCACGCCGGGTTCCATCTCGGGCGGGATCATGCCGGGCCTCCGTTCAAGCAGGCCCGCAGCGCCAGCAGCGCGCGACGGATGCCGGACTTCACGGTGCCGAGCGGCTGCTGGGTTCGCGCCGCGACCTCGGCATGGGTCAACCCCTCGACGAAGGCCAGCATCACCAGGCCCCGGCGCTCCGCGGGGATGGCGGACAGGCACCGATGCAGGGCCTGCCCGTCCTCCGTTGCCTGCAACCGGTCGAGCGCGCCGGGATCGGGGTCCGCCTGCTCCGGGACCGTCGCGTCCGTCTCGCGCCCTGTCCGCCGCATGGCGTCCATGGCGCGGTAGCGCACGAGGCTCATGAGCCAGGCCCGGGCGTTGCCGCGTGCCGGGTCGAAACGGTGGGCGTTGCGCCAAACCTGCAGCAGGGCATCGTGCACCGCGTCGGACGCCAGTGCCGGCTGCCGCGTGATGCGCAGGGCGACGCCATAGAGCACGGCCGATTGCAATTCGTAGAGCCGGCGAAACGCCGCACCATCCGCCCGGGCGCATTGCAGCAGCAGCATGGCGACCTCATCGGACGGCTCGGCTACGAGCGTAAGGGGGGCGGGTGCTGCATCCGTCATGCGTTCGTTATCACCCGCCCCCGGGGCTACGGCAAGCAAGTCACCGCAAGCGCCAAAGCATCACGCCGGCAGGAGAACGCGATCGACCACGTGGATCACGCCGTTGCTCTGGAACACATCGGCCGTCGTCACGTGGGACATGCCGCCCTTGCTGTCGCTCACGGTGACCACGCCTGCGATGACCGTCACCATCAGGCTCTCGCCCTCGACCGTCTTGAGCATCGCCTTGCCGCCGCCCGCCTGGACCCGCTTCATCAGCTCGGCCGCATCGAGCCGCCCGGGCACGACGTGGAACGTCAGCACCTTGGTCAGCATCGCCTTGTTCTCGGGCTTCAGCAGGGTGTCGACCGTTCCGGCCGGCAGCGCTGCGAAGGCCGCGTTCACCGGTGCGAATACGGTGAAGGGCCCCGGTCCCTTCAGCGTCTCGACCAGCCCGGCGGCCTTTACCGCCGCCACCAGCGTCGTGTGGTCCTTCGAGTTCACAGCGTTGTCGACGATGTCCTTGGTCGCATACATGGGCGCGCCGCCGACCATGACCTGGGCGAAGCCAGACGCTGGGATGCCCGCGAGCAAGGTTACGGCCACCAAGGCCGTACGAAATGTGCTGTTCATTGCATTATCCTTCTTGCAATCATTCGGCCGCCTGTGGGAGCGACACGAGAGTTACGGGCCAGGCGTCCGGCTGGATGCACCGGCTGGGCAAGTCGAAATCCGCACGGCAGGATGGGTGCGTGACCCTGACCTCCCCGCCCGTGCGTCCCCGCCATGCCGCCAGCCTGCTGGTCTGGCGCGAGGGGACGGCCGGGTTGCAGGTGTTGATGGGCGTGCGGGGCGCCGGCGCGCGCTTCGTGCCGAACCGGCTGGTGTTCCCGGGCGGCGCCGTCGATCCCGGGGACGCCAGGGCCCAGGCTGCCTCCGAGCCCCAGCCGCGCGTGCTGGCCGCCCTCGGTGCCCCGGCCCGCCGCCATTTGGCCCGCGCGGTGGTGCACGCCGCTGCGCGCGAGCTGCAGGAGGAGACGGGGCTGAGCCTGGGCACGCCGCCAGAATTGGCCGAAATCGACTATCTGTGCCGGGCCGTGACGCCGCGGGCCCAGCCGATCCGCTATGACGCGCGCTTCCTGCTGGCCCCGGCCGAGGCGGTCGCGGGCGTGCCGCAAGACAGCGAGGAGTTGCACAGCGTGGCGTTCCGGTCGGTGGAGGAGGCGATCGCGCTCGACCTCATGCTGGTCACACGCGAAGTGCTGCTGCGGTTCCGGGACTGGCATGCCCTGCCGGCGCCGGCACGGGCGGCGCGGGACGTCGCTCCGGTGTTTCGCGAGCGAAGCTGGGTGAAGCCACGGTAGCCCTTGCTACACTTGGTAACGCGGCGGGACGGGCGACCGGTGATATGACGGCGTCATGGACACGAGTTCTGCACATGCCCTGATCCGCTTCGGCCTGGGCCGCATGGTGGGGGAGCCCCTGCCGCGGGACCCCCGGGCCTGGCTGCAGCAGCAGATCGCGGCGCCCGACCCGGCGCCCGCCTTCCTGCAACCCCGCGGCGGCACCAGCGCGGCCGACGGCATCGCCGCCTGGATGGCCGATCGCGCCAATGCGGGCGGCGGAGGTGGCGGCAACCCCCGCACGCGCGAGATCGTAAAGGCCGAGGGCGCCGCGCTGATCGACCACGCGCTCACGACCCCGGCCGGCTTCCGCGAGCGGCTCGTGTGGTTCTGGGCCAACCACTTCACCGTCAGCCAGCGCAAGTTCGAGATCGCGCCCACCATCGGCTCGTTTATCCGGGACGCGATCCGCCCCCATGTCACGGGCCGGTTTCAGGACATGCTGCTGGCCGTGATGCGGCATCCCGCCATGCTGATCTACCTCGACAACCCGGCCTCCATGGGCCCGAACAGCCCGGTGGGGCAGCGACAGAAGCGCGGCCTGAATGAGAATCTGGCGCGCGAATGCCTCGAGCTGCACACCGTGACGCCTACCGCGGGCTATACCCAGGCGGATGTCACGGAGTTCGCCCGCATCCTGACCGGCTGGTCGATCGAACGGAACACACCGCCCCTGGGCTATCGCTTTCGCCCGTTCACCCACGATCCCGGCCCGAAGCAGCTCCTGGGCCGCACCTTCCCCGAAGGCGAGCAGGGCGGGATCGAGGCGCTGGCCTGGTTGGGCGAGCATCCCATGACCTACCGCGCGCTTGCGGTGAAGCTCGTGCGGCACTTCGTGTCCGACCTGCCGCCCGCTTCCGCCGTTCGAACGATCGAGGGCGCCTTGCGGGACACAAGGGGCAATTTGGGCGCCGCCGCCCTGGCGCTGACCCGGCTGCCGGAGGCGTGGCAACCCTTGCAGAAGCTGCGCAGCCCGCTGGACCTGGTGCTGGCCGCCCAGCGCGCTGCAGGCCTGCCGCCGGATAAGCGGGGGGACATCGCGGGCGTGCTCTCGGGCCTGGGGCAGCAGGTGTTCAACGCGCCGCAACCGAATGGCTGGCCCGATCGCGCGGCGGAGTGGGCGGGACCGGAGGCGATGCTGCGCCGGGTCGATTGGGCCTATGGCTTTGCGGGCCGCGCCGAGTTGCCGGAGCCGGCGGTCCTGGCTGACACCGCCCTCGGTCCCCTGTTGACCGAGGCGACGATGACCGAGATACGGCGCGCCGGCTCCCGCCGCGATGGCATTGCGCTTTTGCTGGCCTCCCCCGAGTTTCAGCGCCGATGAGGATGACGATGCCCCACGCTTCAATGACCCGCCGGGCCGCGCTGCTGGGCATCGGCGCCGCGGTCACGATCGGGCGCGCATCGCTGGCGCTGGCGGCGGCGCCCACGGATCGGCGGCTCGTGGTGGTGATCCTACGCGGCGCGCTGGATGGCCTGGCCGCCATCGTGCCGTACGGGGACCCGGCCTTGGCCGCGCTCCGCCCCGGGCTGATCCCGGGCGCGCCGGGCACCGAGAATGGCATGCTGGACCTGGGCGGCTTCTACGGCCTGCATCCGGCGCTCACGGGTCTCCATGCCATGTATCGCGCGGGCCAGCTTCTGCCGGTGCATGCCGTGGCCGGGCATGTGCATACGCGCAGCCATTTCGAGGCGCAGGATCTGCTCGAAAGCGGCGCCGACCAGCGGATGTCGAGCGGATGGCTGAACCGCGCCGTGCTGTCCCTCCCGGCCCGCGGCGGCAGCGGCGCCCCGCTCTCGATCGGCGTGTCGTTGCCGTTGTTGCTGCGCGGCCCCGCGACGGTGGGCGCCTATGCCCCGCAAAGCTTTTCCCAACCGCAGGCCGATCTCTATGCGCGGCTGCTGGCGCTGCATCAGGCCGATCCCGTGACCGGTCCTGCGATCCGCCAGGGCCTGGCCGAGCGTGGCTTCACCGCGGCGCAGCTGACGGGACCGGGGCCGGACCCCAAGGAACGATACGCGTTCCCCACCCTGGCGGGCACCGCCGGCAAGCTGCTGGCCGCATCGGACGGGCCTCGGGTTGCGGCGATGGAGTTGGGCGGGTGGGACACGCATGCCGGGCAGATGCAGCGCTTGGCGGGGCCGTTGAAGCAGCTCGATGCCGGGTTGGTGGCGTTGCGGGACGGGCTGGGCGAGGCCTGGGCCAAGACGGCCGTGCTGGTGATGACGGAGTTCGGCCGCACCGTGCGCGCCAACGGCACCGGCGGCACCGATCACGGCACGGGCGGCGCCGCCTTCGTGGTGGGGGGCGCCGTGCAGGGCGGGCGGGTGCTGGCGGATTGGCCCGGCCTCGGTGAGGGCCGGTTGCTGGAAGGACGCGATCTGCAGCCGACGCTGGATCTGCGCTCGGTCGCGAAGGGTCTTCTCGCCGGGCATCTGGGCCTCTCGCCCGCCGGGCTGGCGCAGGCCTTTCCGGGTAGCGAGACGGCGCCGCCGTTACGGGGTTTGCTGCGCGCCTGACGGCCTGGGATTGACGCCTCGGATTGACGGGGGGCCGGCGCTCCGGGCATTTGGGCCGGGAAATGCCGAGGCCGAACCCGTTGCATGCACTTTCCATTGCCAAGGCCGCACGCTGATGGCCCGGCGGTCCGACGCCGCTAAGCTCCCGGTGCCCCAGGCCGATCCGGCGGATGGACCGGCGGACCTGGCCGAACGCTATCTTCGGGACGGGCGGCCGGCGTTGGCGGCCACCGCGCTTATCCCCCTCTTGCTGGCGCAAGGCGAGGCCGGGGACAAGCTGGCCCTGCTCGCCGCCCGGCTGCTGCAGCACGACCTCTCGCCCCAGCGCGGGACGGGTGTTCCGGACCAGGACCTCGCCCGCGCAGTCGATCGGTTGGTGCAGCTGGTGCGGCTGCAAGACGCGCAGATCGCCGAGCTGACGACCCTGGCGAGGGGGGCATGAGCCCGGCCCTGATCGTCAGCCCCGACGCCACGGCGCGAACGGCGCAGCTGGCGGAGGCGCTGCGCTCCGGCGGGCACGAGCCCGCGTTGATCCGGCCGGACCATCCCCTGCCGGAGGCCGCGATCGTCATCTGGGCGGCGCCGCTGCTGCGCGAGCAGCCGTTCCGCCAGGGCTCGGTCCACGCCGTCGACCTGACCGGGCCGCCCCAAGCGGGATCGAGCCCGGCACGGCTGTCCGCCTGGCGCACCGAAACGGCCATCGCATGCCGCGGCGCGGCCCTGGCGCTGGCGGGGTCGGAGGCGGAGCAGGGGCAGTGGACCGCGGAGCTCGACCGGCTGGGCATCGCAACGCCGGTGCTGGCGGTGCCGTTCGCCACGCCCGGTACGCCGGGCGTCGTAGCGCCGGGCGCGTTCACCGTGGTGCTGGAGCAGGTGCCCGGCCCCGCCGTGCTGGCCCTGGTGCACCAGGTCGCGTCCACGCTGGCCCAACGGCCAGGGGCCGTGCTGTCGATCCTGGCCGGCCCGCCGGGCGGGCTGCCGGGTCTGGTGGCATCCCGCGCACTGGCTGGGCTGCCGGGTGAGGTCCGCGTGATCGAGGATCGGCCCGGCGCGCCCCTGCCGCCCGGCATCCTGCTCGACATCCGCGCCGATACCGGGGCGGAACGGGTCTATGCCGTGCCGGCCGTGACGCGGGCGCTGGCGCAGGGCCTGCCGGTGCTCTCCACCGTGCTGGGGCCGCTCACGCAGAAGATCGCTGCTGCTGGCGCCGGGTTCGCGCTGCGGGACGTGGCGGCCGGGCTGGCGCAAATGAGCGCGTTAACGCCCACCGCTTTGGCCGCCATGGGGAAAGCGGCCACCACGCTTGCCCGCGACACTGTGGCCCAAGCCGCCCGCGCCCTCCTGGACGCGCTCCATCTAGCCGCGGCGGTGCAGCAGACCGGGGATGCTGCATGGCGCGACCAGGCCGGGACGGCGCCGCTGCCGTTGGGGCCCGGCGCGCATGTGCTGGTGGTGTCGAACGAGGGCGACAACCTGATCGACATCCGCATCCACCTGGTGTTCGGCGCCATGCATCGCCGGGGCGCCATCGGCGGCTATTCGGTACTGCGATTTGGCCGAATGGCCTTCAGCACGCGCACCTCCGATCCCGAGCGTGAGCCACGGTTCGACGCGATCTGGGTGCATCGGGCGCACGATCCCGCGATCCAGCTCATGCTTCGCGTCCTGAAACGGCCCTACGCCTATGACATGGATGACAACCTGCTGGCCTCACCCAGCTATCGGGAGGCATTCCGCCGCCGGGCGATCGAGACCGTGCGGGCCATGGTGCGGGACTGCGCCGTGCTGTCCTGCTCCACGGCCACGCTGGTGTCGCTACTGCAGCGCCATTCCGAGGTCCGGCTGGCGGACAAGGCCGTGGTGACGCCCAACCTCGCGGTGCGGCAACCGGCGCCGCGGGAGGCCGGGCCGCCGCGGGCCGTGGTCTGGGCCTCGTCCGACACACCGGCGCTGACGGAAACGCGGGAGGCGGTGGAGCGCGCCGTGGGCGATTTCTGCCGCGCCCACCGGCTGCGGCTCGTGTGCCTCGGCGCCCCGCCCCCTGCCCTCCTGGCGGCGTCGGGCATCGAGATCCAGCATGTCGGCATGCTGCCCTATGGCGCCTATCTCGAATTCCTGCGTGCGCTGTCGCCCGCGATCCTGGTTTGTCCGTTGGAAACGGTGGCGGAGCCGATGACGCAGGATTTCGTGGACGGCAAGAGCGACGTGAAGATGCTGGAGGCCGCTTGCACCGGGCTGGTCGGCGTGTTCAGCCGGGCCGCGCCCTATCGCGACAGCGGCCTCGGCCCCGCGATCCTATGCGACAACACGCATAAGGGCTGGCTCGACGGATTGGAGCGCGCGGCCCGGGCCTGCCGCGAGGCCACGCCCGCGGCCTTCCCGCCCGGCCGTGTCACGACCGAGGACGGGCTGGCCCCTTGGGGCGCCGCCCTCGCCCGGGCCGCGCTTCCGCTTCCCGTGTACCTCAGTGAGATCGAGGCGGCGCTCGACTATGTCGAGGAGCGGCGCAAGCGGTTCCTGGAACCCGGTGAGTTCGACGAGGCCTACTACCTCGAAACCCATGACGATGTTCGGGCCGCGCTCGAACGGGGGGAGCTGGTCCAGGCCTACGACCATTACAAGAAGGCTGGCTACGGCGAGGGGCGCGACGCAAGGGCCCTGGAGAACGGGGACGAGGGGGGCGCCGCCTGGTGGGCGACGCTGCTCTACACGATCGGCCGGCTCGAGGATCGCACGGCGGCACGGGCGCAGGAGATCGAGCTTCTTCAGGCCGCACGCGACGCCCGGCAGGCATTGACCCGTCCATGAAGGTAACCTGGCCGGCCGGCGAGGCCCAGGCATCCGCCTGCCCGGTCTGCGATGCGCCGGGGCCGCATCCTGTGTTGCTGCGGGCCGAGGGGCACACGCTGGTGCGCTGCGGGCGCTGCAGCGGATGCTTCTTCGTGGACCGCACGATGCCGGATTACGCGGCGGACCAGCCCTCCGAGCTGTTCGTGCAGTTCTATGCCGAGCAGAATGCCGGGCTGCATCACATGAGCCGCTTTCTCTATAAGATCGCGGACCCCCCGGGCGATGCTATCGACAGCGTGCTGGACGTGGGCTGCGGCTTCGGCTTCCCGGTGGACGTGGCGGCGCGGGAGCTGGGCTGGCGCGCCGTGGGGCTCGATCCCTCGCACTATGCCGAGGCCGGGCGGCGGTTGTTGGGAGCCGATATTCGGCGCGAGTACCTCACGGCCGACACCGATGTGGGGGCGCCGTATCACCTCGTGCTGGGCGTCGAGGTGATCGAGCATATCCCGGACCTGTATCCGTTCATGGAAATCCTGCGCCGCCATCTGCGCCCCGGCGGCACGCTGGTGCTCACCACGCCCGACGCCGGCAGCCTTTCGCCCGCGGTCAACGAGGGCATGCTGGTGGCGATGCTGTCGGTCGGCGCGCACCTGGTCTTGTTCTCGGCGCGGTCGATGGAGGTGATGCTGCGCCGGGCCGGGTTCGCGCATGTGCATTGCGAGTGCGCCGGCTACAACCTGGTCGCGTATGCGTCGGATCAGCCGTTGCGGTTCCGCCCGGATGCGGAGGCCGCGCATTTTCACGGCTATCGCGCTTATCTGCAGCGCGTGCTGGACACGGCGGAACCGGGCTCCACGTTGTGGAACGGTGCGGCGGGGCGGCTGTTCGCGCTCGATGTGGGCGGCTCCACCTTGGAAGAACTATTCACGCTGTGGGCCCGCATCGTCGCTTCCTGGCGGGAGCGGTTCGGCATCGACCTGCACCGCCTGCGCCTGCCGCCCTTGCTGGCGGAGGAAGAATTCCGCGTCGTGGGTCCCGCCTTGATCGAGCGGTTGCGGGCGGAGGCGCCACTGAACCTGGCCGGCGTGCTGTATAACCGGGCGCTGCTGGAACGGCGTGTGCCCGGCGCGGCGCCGGAAGACGTGCTGCGCTTCGCCCGCGCCGGGCATCGTGTCGCGGTGCAGACCTGCCGCGCGCTGCAGGAGTTCGGGCTGATCGACTACGACCTCAATCTCACGTCCTGGCGGGCCCGGATCGTCTGCGTGGATTGCCTGATCGAGATGGCGCCGGAGTTCGAAGGCTCGTTGCTCGCCGGCCTCGGCGTGCCCTCCCCGGGGGCGCTCGCGCAACGCACGGACCCGCCGCCGGAGGTGCTGGCGGTGCGCATGGCGCCGTTCTTCGCGCGGATGGTGCATGCGACGCAGTATGAGGAGGCGTTGCGGCTCGAGCCCTGGCTGCGCGACCTCGACCTCGTATGCCTGGCGCTGGGGCCCACGCCACTCGAGCTATTCCACGCGCTGTTCTGCATCGGGGTGCTGCGGCTGAATGCCATGAACGATCCTCACGGGGCGTTGGCGGCGTTTCAGCGCATGCTGGCGGAGGCGGAGACCGGGCTGCATGAGCCGGCGCGCGCGGACCTCGCCCGGCATTTCCTGCCGGTGGCGCAGGAGCATGTCGCGCTGGCCCGAAGCCGGGTGCCGGCGCCCGCGCCCGCGCCCACGCCCGCCATCACGCCGCCTGCACCCAAGCGGAAGCGCAAGGCGGCCTGATGGAGGCGGCGGCATCGTCGCGGGCCGCGCTGCTGCCCGGCATCGTCGCCAGCTTCGCCATGGCCGGTGCCGCCATCCTTGTACGGAACGGCACGGGGATTGCGGCGTTGAACCCCGTCGTGGTCGCGCTGGCGCTCGGCATCGGGCTGCGCGCGGCCATTGGGCTGCCGGCGGTGCTGCGGCCCGGCGCGGCGTTCACCGTGCGGCCCGTGTTGCGCGCGGCGATCGTGCTGCTGGGGCTGCAGGTGACGCCGGGGCAGCTTCTGTCGTTGGGGCCCGGCGCGCTGCTGCTGGCCGCGGCTTCGGTGGGCCTCACGATGCCGTTCACCGCATGGCTCGGGCCGCGGATGGGCGTCGGGTCAGGCCTGTCGCAGCTGATCGGCGCCGGCACCGGCATCTGCGGCGCCAGCGCGATCGTGGCGGCCAACCAGGTGGTGCGCGCCAAGCAGGAGGACGTGGCCTACGCGCTCGCCGTCGTGACCCTGTTCGGCACCGTGGCGCTGCTGGCGTTCCCGGCGCTATCCGGCCTGTTCGGCATGGGGCCGCGCGCCGCCGGATTGTGGGCCGGGGCCAGCATCCACGAGGTGGTGCAGGCCGTGGGCGCCGCGGCCGCCAGTGGCCCCGATGCCGCCGAGGCCGGGACGATCACCAAGCTCGCCCGCGTCGTGCTGCTGGCGCCCGCCATCCTAGCGTTGGGTTATTTCGCCCGCGGCGGGGGCGAAACCGTGCGGGCGCCGGTGCCGTGGTTTGCGTTCGGTTTTCTCGGACTTGTGGCGCTGGGCGGCACCGGGCTGGTGCCGATCGAGGCCGTGCGCTGGTCCCGCTGGCTGGTCCCGTTGATGATGGGCGCCTCCGTCGCGGCGCTGGGGCTCGGCACCGATCTGCGCGCGCTGCGGGCGCGGGGCTGGCGGCCGCTGGCGCTGGGCGGGGCGGCCACGCTGTTCATTTCGGCCCTGGGCCTCATCGGGGCGCTGTGGGCATGATAGCCGTCTGATCAAAGAAGGAGTCCGCCATGCCGTTCACCCGCCGCACCGCCCTCGCCGGCACCGCGCTGCTCGCCATGCCCGCCGTGCTGCGGGCGCAACCGGCCGCGATCAAGATCGGCCTGGTGCATCCCGTGACCGGCGCCCTGGGCGAAGGCGGTGGGCGCTGCCGGCTGGGCGGGCAGGCGGCGATCGCCGACGTGAACGCGGCCGGCGGCATCAAGTCGATGGGCGGCGCGAAGCTCGAGGCGATGCTGGGGGACGCGCAGGGCCGTCCGGAGATCGCGGCGGGCCTGGTGGAGCAGATGGCGGAAGGTGGGGCCGCGGCCTTCACCGGCGCCTATTCCAGTGCGCTCGGGCTGGCCGCGACCCAGGCCGCGGCCAAGGCGGGCATCCCGTTCAGCATCGACAGCGGCATCTCGGACGCGCTGACCGGGCGTGGCCTGGCGAACGTGTATCGCTTCTTCCCCGCCAACACGTCGTTCACCGCGGACGCCATGGCGGCGCTGGACGCGATCAACAAGAAGGCGGGGTCGCCGGCCAAGACCGCGACGATCGTGCACGAGGATAGCGAGTTCGGCACCAGCACCGCCAAGCTGCTGGCCACCAAGCTGCCGCCGATCGGGATCGAGGTGAAGAGCATCATCCCGCACGCGACGCCCACGCGGGACTTCACCAACGTGGCGCTGCGCATCAAGAGCGAGAAGCCCGACCTGGTCATGATGACCAACTACCCCGGCGAATACGCCCTGCTGGCGCGCACGCTGGTGCAGCAGCGGGTGGAGCTGGCCGGGCTGTATTCGGTGGCGGGCGGCGGCTTCAACCTGAAATTCGCCAAGGAGCAGCCGCAGGTCGCGGAGGCCATGATGGACTTCAACCATTGGTATAATCCGCGGGACCCCCGCTCCGCCGCGTTCCGCAAGCGCATCGAGGGTGAGGGCGGCGTGTTTTCCTGGGAGGTGCTGTTCGGCTACTTCGCCGTGCGCCTGCTGGCGGATGCGATGGAGCGCGCCGGGTCCGCCGACAAGGAAAAGCTGCTGGCGTCGCTGGCATCCAGCACGTTCTCCGATCATTTCATGCCGTATGGGCCCACGAAGTTCGAGGGCGGGCAGAACACCGGCGCCCATGCGACGGCGCTGCAGATCCAGAAGGGCGACATGACGGTGATCTGGCCTGAGGCGTTCGCGGATGCCCCGGCGGTGTTCCCCCGGGCGAAGGGGTGAAAGCCCTCTCCCGCTGGCGGGAGAGGATTGGGTGAGGGTGGAACAAGCAACACGACGGCCCGTGAGCGTGACCCCACCCTCACCCCGACCCTCTCCCGCCAGAGGGAGAGGGGGAGGAGTTGCATGCCGCCCATAGACATCCTCCTCGCCGCCTTGGCCGGCGGCATCCTCACGGGTGGCGTGTATGCGCTGGTGGCCCTCGGCCTCACGCTGATCTACGGCGTGCTGCACATCGTGAACTTCGCCCATGGCAGCCTGCTGATGGTCGCGATGTTCGCCGCCTGGCTTTTGTTCACGCGCTGGGGGATCGATCCCTACGTGGCGCTGCCGTTCGTGACGCTCGGCATGTTCGCGCTGGGCTGGGCGCTGTATGCCGGCGTGGTGCAGCGGCTGTCGCGGGGGCAGGATTCCGCGATCCTGCTGGTCACGCTCGGCATCGGCATCGTCCTCGACAACTTGGCTTTGGTGCTGTTCACCGGCGATACGCGCACGGTGGAGACGCGGTGGTCGCAAGACATGATCGAGGCCGGGCCGCTGCTGCTGTCCACGCCGAAGCTGGTGTCGTTCGCGGTGTCGCTCGCTTTGGCCGGGGTTCTCTGGGCGTTCATGGCGCGCACCGGCACCGGCCGCGCCATCCGCGCCGTGGCGAAGGAGCCGGAGGGCGCGCGGCTTCAGGGCATTCGGCCCGACCGCATGTTCGCGCTGGCCTACGGCATCGGCACGGCCTGCCTGGGGGCCGCCGGGTGCCTGTTGCTGCCGAGCTTCTACGTGAGCCCGCAGGTCGGCCACACCTTCGTGCTGATCGCCTTCACGACAGTCGTGCTGGGCGGCATGGGCAGTTTCCCGGGCGCCGTGCTGGGCGGCGTGCTGATCGGGGTGACGGAAAGCCTGGGCGGGTTGCTGCTGGGGGAGAGCCTGGGGCCGATCGGGATTTCGCTCGTGTTCATCGCCGTGCTGCTGCTGCGTCCGGCCGGGCTGTTCGGCGCGCGGGCTTGAGGGTCGTTTGGGCCGGTGTCGCGGTGCTGGCCGCGCTGCCGTTCGCGCTCCCCTCCCCGGCCGTGTTGAACTTTGCCATCCTGACCGCGACGGCGGCGGCGCTCGGGCAGGGCTGGAATCTGGCGGGTGGGTTCGGCGGGTTGATGAGCTTCGGCCACGCGCTGTTCTTCGGCATCGGCGCCTACACGGCCGCCATCCTGCAATCGCGCTGGGGGGTGTCGCCCTGGCTCGGTGTGCCGGCGGCGGCGGCCCTGGGTGGGCTCACCGGCTTTGTCGTCGGCATGGCGTCGTTCCGGGCCGGGTTGCGCGGCAGCTATTTTGCGCTGGTGACCCTCGCCTTTGCCGAGGCATGCAGGGTGCTCGCCAATAGCGTGGAGTTCACGCGAGGCGGCCTCGGCATCTTGCTCCCGTTCCGCGCCGGCTTGGACACCATGCAGTTCACGGATCGCCGCGTGCCTTACGCGATCGCCCTCGTCCTGCTGGCCATCGGCACCCTGGCCGCCATTTGGCTGCGCCGCTCCCGCTTCGGCGCGCAACTCGCGGCGGTGCGGGAGGGAGAGGATGCAGCGCGGGCCCTGGGCATCGATCCCGTCGCCACCAAGTCCCGCGCCCTCGCCCTATCCGGCGCCGTCACGGCAATGGGCGGCGTGCTGTATGTGCAATCCTACCTCTATATCGACCCCGGCATCGCCTTCGGCGTGGAGCGCAGTGTCGAGGCGCTGCTGGTCGCCATGGTGGGCGGCGCCGGCACCGTGCTGGGGCCGCTGCTGGGCGCGCTCGTGCTGCACACGATCGAGAGCCTGAGCCGGTTGCTCACCGATACGCCGGGCTTCGCGCCGATGCTGTATGGCGTGGTGCTGCTGGCCGTCGTGGGCCTGCTGCCCGGCGGCATCGCGAGGCGGCTGCGTGCTTGAGGTCCCATGCTTGAGGTAAGCGCCCTGTCGAAACGGTTCGGCGGTTTGCAGGCCGTTCGGGCGCTCGATCTGACGGTTCAGGCGGGCTCGATCACCGCCCTGATCGGCCCCAACGGTGCCGGCAAGACCACGAGTTTTGCGGCCATCGCCGGCTTCGTGCGCGCGGATGCCGGGTCGGTCCGGTTCGATGGGCAGGAGATCGCGGGCTGGGACCCGCCGCGCATCGCCCGGGCCGGGCTGGTGCGCACCTTCCAGATCACGCAGCCCTTCCAGGGCCTGACGGTGGCGGAGAACATCCGAGTCGGCGCCTTCCTCCGCATCCCCGGTCCGGCCTCCGCCATGGCGGAGGCGCGCGCGGTCGGCACAAGCCTCGGCCTCGGCCCATTATTGGACCGGCCCGCCGCCACCCTCACCGTCGCGGCCCGCAAGCGGCTGGAACTGGCACGCGCGCTCGCGACGGGGCCCCGCATGCTGCTGCTGGACGAAGTCATGGCCGGGCTCAACCCGGCGGAAGTGCAGGAGATCATCGCCCTCATCCGCGCCATCCGGGACGGCGGCGTCACGATCCTGCTGATCGAGCATTTGATGCAGGCCGTGGGCGCCCTGGCCGAGACGGCCTATGTCATGGCAGAGGGCGCGCTGATCGCGACCGGCACCCCCGCCGCCATCGCCCGGGACCCCCGCGTCATCGAGGCCTATCTCGGCCATGGCGCCGCCGCGGTGCTGTCCGGTGCTTGAAATCCGCGATCTACATGCCGGCTATGGCCCGTTCCGCGTTCTGCATGGCATCGACCTGGATGTGGCGCCCGGCGAGATCGTGGCGGTGCTGGGCGCCAACGGCGTCGGCAAGACCACGCTGAACCGCGCGCTCTCGGGCCTGATCCCGCGCCCACAGGGCACGATCCGATTCGACGGCGCCGCGATCCAGGGCGCCAGGGCGGACCAGATCGTGCGCGCCGGGCTGATCCACGTGCCGGAGGGGCGGCGCGTGTTCCCGGACATGAGCGTACGCGAAAATCTGCTCCTCGGGTCCTACCTCCGCGGCGGCGAGCGCCGGGCGGCCACGTTGGAGGAAGTCCTCACGATCTTTCCCCGCCTGCGCGAACGGCTGCGTCAGACCGCGGGATCGCTCAGCGGCGGGGAGCAGCAGATGCTGGCGATCGGCCGCGGCCTCATGGCACGGCCCCGCCTGCTGATCCTCGACGAACCCTCGCTCGGCCTCTCGCCCCTGTTGACGGAGGAATTGTTCGCGCTGATCGGCCGCTTGAACCAGGACGGGCTCGCGGTGCTGCTGGTCGAGCAGAACGTGGTGCAGTCCCTGGCCATCGCCGGGCGGGCCTATGTGATCGAGCATGGTAGGGTGGCGTTGCAGGGCGAGTCGGCCGTGCTGCGCGGCGACCCTCGGCTGCGGGCCGCCTATTTGGGAGTGTAGCATGGGCCTTGTCGGCCGCGTCATCGCCGGACATGTCCGCACAATGAGCTGCGCCGTGCTCGCCCTGGTCACGTTCCTGCTGCTACCAGGCGCCATGGCGCTGCCGACCCGGGTGGTGGTTGCGTGGGACGTCAGTGCCGTGGCGTTGATCGTGCTGTTCGCGATCCTGTTCGCCCGCGGTGGCGACGATGCGAGCATGGCCTTCAATGCCGAAAAACAGGACGAGGGCGAGTGGACCATCTTCTGGATCACGCTCGGCGGCGCCCTGTTCAGCTTCGCGGCCGTGGCACTGGTGCTGTCCGGGATCAAGGACATGGCGGCCTGGGAGCGGAATTTGCACGTCGTGGCCGTCGCGGTGACCCTGCTGGCGTCATGGCTGCTGACGCATGTCGTGTTCGGGGTGCGGTATGCGCACGAATACTATGCGCGCACGCCGGGGTTGGCGAAACTGGATGGCGGGCTGGATTTCCCGGGGGATGACAGCCCGGATTACTGGGATTTCATGTATTTCGCACTGGTGCTGGGCATGTGCTTCCAGGTTTCGGACGTGCAGATCACCTCCCGCAAGCTGCGCCGGCTGGCGGCCGTGCACGGGCTGCTGGCGTTCCTGTTCAACACCGTGATCGTGGCGCTGACGGTCAACATCGCCGCGAGCTTGCTGTAGCCAGCCATCCCCTACCGGACCAACGCCGCATCGCAATTTATACGCCCCGCCATCAGGCAATCCTCGACCTTGGATTTCTCCACCAGGTGCCGGACCAGGAACAATCCCAACACCACCAGCAGCAACGCCGCTGCCAGCCCTGCCAGGCTCGAGGTGACCCGGTTGGACTCCATTTCCGCATCCTCGGCGTATTCGCCATGGGCCGTGCCGAAACCCCGCATGACCGCCTCCCTTGCCGCCAATCCAGTGTAGGGCGATACCGTTTCGAAAACCCAGGAAAAACCAATGTCGGCCACCGCTTTCCTCGCCGCATCCGACCCGGCCTTCGCCGCCCTGATTGCCCGCATCGGCCCCTGCACCGCCGCCCCCACGCCGCGGGAGCCCTATGAGGCGCTGATCCGCGCCATCGCCCACCAGCAGCTGCATGGCCGCGCGGCGGAGGCGATCCTGGCGCGGTTCGTGGGATTGTGCGGCCCGGGCTTCCCGGCGCCGGCCGCCGTGGACGCGTTGGAAGACACGGCGCTGCGGGCCTGCGGCTTCTCCGGCAGCAAGATCGCCGCCATCCGTGACATCTGCGCCCGCACGCTGGACGGAACCGTCCCCACCGCCGCCGAAGCCGCCGGTCTCGAGGACGCCGCGCTGATCGAACGGCTGGTCACGATCCGCGGCGTGGGACGCTGGACGGTGGAGATGTTCCTGATCTCCACCCTGGGCCGGCCGGACGTGCTGCCAGTGGACGATTTCGGGGTGCGGGAGGGCTGGCGGCTGATGAAGGGCCTCGTCGCACAGCCGAAACCGAAGGAGCTCGCCGCCATCGGCGCGGTCTGGGCGCCCTATCGCTCGACCGCCGCCTGGTATCTCTGGCGTGCGTCGGACGAGGGCAAGAAGATCAAGCTTCCGGCCTCAGGAACGCCTGCACCGCCACCATGAACGGCTCCGGCGCATCGGCATGCAGCCAATGCCCGGCATTGCGCAACGTGAGGAACCGCACGGCCGGGAATAGCGCGCGGAACAGCGGACGATGCTCCGTCAACACGTAGTCCGATCGCTCCCCCTGCAACGACACCACCGGTCCGGCATACTGGCCCGTGCCCTCCCATCCCTCGATATCCGGCAGCGCGTCGCTGATCTCCCGCAACCCATTGCGCCAGGAAGGTTCCGGGCCGAAGCGCAGGTTCTGCAACAGGAAACCGCGCACCGTCTTGTCCGGGATGTCGGGCGCCAGCGCCGCGTCTGCCGCGCCGCGCGTCAGGTCCGGCGGGAGCGGAAGGGCCAGTATGGCTGCGGTATAGGCCCGGAAATGCGGCTCATACCGCACAGGTGCAATGTCTGCCGCCATCAGCCGTCGCACCCGCTCGGGCTTCAACAGCGCGAGCTGCATCGCGACCTTGCCGCCCATGGAGTGCCCGATCACCGCCGCCGGGCCGATCCCGCGTGCGTCCAGCGTCTCGATCACATCCGCGGCCATCGCCGGGTAGCTCATGCCCGGCGCATGCGGGCTGCGCCCATGGTTCCGCAGATCGAGCGCCAGCACCCGGTGGTCCGTGGCGAGCCGCCGCTGCACGCTGCCGAAATTGGACGCGGCGCCGAACAGGCCATGCAGCAGAACCACGGGATCCCCCGCATGCTCCGCCCCCATCTCCGTCACCTCGAGGATCAAGCCCGTTTTCCCGTCACCGCCACCACCGCCCCGCCCAGGATCAACCCGGCGCCCGCCACGATATCCCAACTGAGCACTTCGTGCAGCCACACCGTCGAGAGCACCACGCCCAGCGCCGGCGCCAGCAGGAACCCGATGGACGACACCACGACCGGCAGGTTCTGCTGCGCCTGGATCACGCACCAAGTGCCAGCCGGTCCGCCCACGAGCCCGATCGCGAGAAGCGCCAGCCATGACCCGGCGCTCCACTCCCCCGGCGCATGCAGCACCGCGAGGGGCCCCAGCACCAATGACGCCAGACCGAACGCCCAGGGCAGCAGCTCGAGCATGGTGGAGTGGGGCGGCCACCGCCGGGTGATGACGATCGCCAGGGCCCAGCTGGTCGCGGCCGCCAGCAGCAGCGCGTGCCCGCCCAGCACGTCCGGCGCCGCCCAATCGATCGCCCACGGACCGGTCAAAACCAGGACGCCCAGCAGCCCGAGCCCGGCCGCCAGCCAGCGGCGCGGACTCACGGCTTCATGCAGCACCAGCACCGAGAGCGGCACGGCCGGGATCAGCGCGGCGTTGGCCAGGATCGCCGTGCGCCCCGCCGGCACGAATGCCACCGCGGCATGGGCGAAGAAGAAGAACCCGCCCAATTGCAGCAATCCAAGCGCCAACAGCGCCGGCGCATCCCGCCGCACCGGCCAGCGGAGCCGCCGCATCGCCAACAACAGCGCCATCGCCGCCACCCCCGACAGCGCCGCCCGCCCGAGCGCGAACCAGGACGGCGCCGCCCCCGCCAGCACCGCCAGCCGCGTGACGGGCCAGCTGGCGCCCAGCAACAGCACGGCCGCGCCCAATTGCAGCAGCGCGGTGCGGTTCACGCGGTGAGCCGGGCATAGAGCGCGGGGTCGGTCGCACCCTCGCAGCTGAACAGCAGCACGCGGCTTGTGGACTCGAGGCGCAGCGCCGCCCGCATGTCCGGGTCCGCCGCAGCCAGCAGCAACGCGCCCAGCCCGGCCGCCCCCGACTCACCCGAGACGACGCCGCACGTTGCCAGCGTGCCCATCCCGGCCACCGCCGCGGAGTCAGGGATGACCATGTAGGCCGTGGCCGCCCGCTCCAGCTCCTGCCACGCGAGCAGGCTCGGCTCCCCGCAGGCCAGGCCGGCCATGATGGTGTCGAGCGGGCCCGGCACCACGGTCAGCCGCCCGGCCTCGGCACTGGCATACAGGCAGGCCGCGCCACACGGCTCCACGACGATCAGGTCGGGCGGAGTTGGCAGCCGCGCCCGCAACTGGACGGACACCGCGGCCGCCACTCCGCCGACCCCGGCCTGGATGAAGGCATGGGTGGGCGGCGGCCCCGTCCACTGATCCAGAGCCTCGTCCGGCATGATGCGATAGCCCTGCATCACCTCGCGCGGGATTTCGGTATAGCCGGGCCAGGAGGTGTCGCTGACGACGATCCAGCCCTGCTTTGCCGCGGCTTCGGTCGCCGCACGGACGCTATCGTCATAGTTGCCCGGGACCTCCCGGATGTCGGCCCCGAACGCCGCCATCGCGTCCCGGCGCGCGGTGCTCACGCCAGAATGGACGAAGATCACGCACTGGCAGCCGAAGCGCTCCGCGCCCCAGGCGACGCTGCGGCCATGGTTGCCGTCGGTGGCGCAGGTGACGGTGATGCCGCGCGTGGCCTCCCGATACCGGCCTTCGGTCAGCGCGCTTGCGCTGGCAGAGGGCGCCACACCCTGCCGGGCCAACGCCTCCGCCAGCACGCCCATGACGGCATAGGCACCGCCCAGCGCCTTGAAGCTGCCGAGCCCAAAGCGCCCGGACTCGTCCTTGATCGCAACATGGGCGACCCCGGCTTGCTGCGCCAGGTTTGGCAAGTCGATCAGCGGCGTGGGCGCATAGCCGGCCCAGCCTGTGATCTCGGTGCGGGCCCGCCGAAACCCGCCCGCCGGAAGCACCACGATCCCCGGCGTGCCGCGGTGCGGGTTGAGCAGCAAACGAGGGGCTGTGGTCATGGTGAATGTTCGCGCGATTTGCGTCAGGGAGCCAGGGGCGTGGGCCGCGGCACTACTCCGCCAGCGCCGGCTCCTTTGGGGCCGAGATCGCGACCTTCGGGACCAGCAGCGCGGCCAACAAGGTCACTGCCGCGATCGCCAGCACCGCCCAGAAGGTGAGGTGCAGCGCATGGGCCAAGCCGAGCCGCGCGGCCGCGTCTCCAACCGCGATGCCGGGCCGCTCCAGCAGGCTACGGAGCTGGTCGGACGTCACCGCCTGACCGTCTGGGCCGGCATGGGTGAGACTGAGGTTCAGCACGGCGCCCAGCACCGTGGCGCCCAGCGTGCTGCCAAGGTTGCGGGAGAACAGGTTGGAGGCCGTGGCCGCCCCCCGCTCCGCCCAGCCCACGCTATCTTGGATGATCACGATCGCGGCCGTGCTGAGGAATCCCATGCCCAGGCCGATCACGGCCGACCCGGCGCCGGCCAGCCAGGGTGAGGCGCCCGGTTGCAACAGAGGGAACGCGATAGCGCCCACTGGCAGCAGGACCGCCCCGAACACCAGCGTGGGCCGCAACCCGAACCGTCCGAAATTGCGCGCCGCCAGCGTGGCGCCGATGGGCCAGCCCAGCACCATGACCGTCACCGTGAAGCCAGCCACCAGTGCCGTCTGTTGCAGCACGCCCTGCACATACATCGGCAGGAACGTGGTCAATCCGATGATCGTCATGCCGCTCAACAGGGTAGCGACGTTGGCGGTGGCGATCGGGCGCCGGGCCCAAAGTCGGAAATCGACCATGGGGTGCGCCACCCGCCGCTCCTGCCACACGAACAACGACAGGCTGACCAGGCACACCACGCCCGACGCCAACGCCGTGCCGCCATCGCCGGTGCCGACCTGGGTGAGCGCCACCATCAACGAAGCGACGGCCAGCGTGAACAGCGCGGCCCCGGCGATATCGGGCGCCAATCGGTTCCGGATCGGCGATTCGTGCAGGAACGCCACGAAGAACACCGATGCCAGCAGGCCGACGGGCACGTTGATCCAGAACACCCAGGCCCAACTCAGGTGCTGGATGATCAACCCACCCGCGAGCGGCCCGAGCACCGACGAGACGCCCCACACACTCGCGAGATAGCCCTGGATCCGGCGCCGCTCCTGCACGGAATACAGATCCCCCACGATCGTCAGCGCCACCGGCTGGATCGCCCCGGCGCCCACGCCCTGTATCAGCCGGAATGCGATCAGCGACGGGATCGACCACGCGACGCCGCACAGCATGGACCCGACCAGGAAAATCGCGATCCCGAGCAGCAGGATCGGCTTGCGGCCATACAGGTCACTCAGCTTGCCGAACACGACCGTCATCGCCGTCTGGGTCAGCAGGAAGGCGGAGAACACCCAGGAATACAGGTGCAGATCACCCAACTGCCCCGCGATCTGAGGCATCGCCGTGGAGACGATCGTGGCCTCCACCGCGATCATGAACAGCGCCATCATGATAGAGGCGAGGATCAAGGGCCGGTTCTGCGGGACGGGGGTCATGCCCCTCCGGTATATGCAAACGCCGCGGCCCGATACGGGACGTGCAGTCAGCATTCGGTGAACGGGCGCCATTTTCAAACCGGAAACACGCTGCGCCCCTCGTGCTGGCCATGCACGACGTAGTGCAGCAGCGGGTCCATGCCGGCCGCCTTCACGTCGGCATTGGCCGCGAGGTAGCGGGCCGTGCTGAAATTGGCCGAGGGGTCACGGCCCTCGCGCCAGCCGAAGGCTTCGTAGTGCCTGAGCGGGTTGATATGCGCGGCCGCCACGTCTGGGTTTCGGGACAGGTAGAACGCCGTGTCGAACCAGGCATTCGGATCGAGCCCGCGGGACCATCCGCCATGAGCGTAGGAATAGGCCGCCGCCGCCGCCGACCCGGCGCCTGCCGGCACCAGGGTCGCGCCGAGTTGCCGATCGTAATAGGCGGGGTCGACGAGGGGATCCGGTGTGGTCCCGGCGCCGGGCAGAAAGGCCAGCCGGCCCTCGGTGCGGCCGAACTCGATGTAGTGCTGCAATGGATCGACGTCCGCACTCGCAACGTCAGGGTTGGCGGATAGGTAGGCATTCATGTCGAACAGCAGGCTCGGCGCCCGGCCTTCCCGCCAGCCATGCTGCGCGAAGTGCTGAAGCGGATCGCACCCGGCCTGAGCGACATCCGCGTTCTGCAGCAGGTAATAGCGCGTGTCGAACCAGGCATCCGGGTTGCGCCCCTCATGCCAGCCATGGAGGACGTAGTGCTGGTAGGGATCGACCCCGGCCACCGCCACGTCCGGGTTCTGCGCGAGGTAATATGCCGTATCGAACAGCGGCATCGCTGTCTGTGATCGCTGGATGGCAAAAGGCGGGGGCTCGATCGTCAGGTCGACGGATTTGTTCGAATACAGGGCGATCCCGGCCACCTGCCGGTCCCCGTCCCAGCTGAGCGCATCTACATAAAGGTTGCGGTCGCCACCCGTTGCGGGGTCCCACGTGTCGTTCAGGAACTGCACGCCGACCCGGTGCGTCTGGCGTCCGAATTCGCCTTGGAAGACGAAGGCCTGGCTTGCGCCGGCGCCGTGGCTGGCTGAGACGGCACGGGGGCCGCCGAGGGGCCGTCCGTCGATCGTGACAGCGAATTCGGCGTCTCCGTGGCACGCATCCTCCGACACATAGAGCACCAGTTCATGCAGGTCGGGCGGCGGTTGCGGCACCGGCGTTGCGGGGGGCGCCGCGACCGCCCCCAGCACGAAATCTGCGGCCGAGAGCGGGGACCCCGTGGAGTTCCAGATCACCAGCCGCTCCCCGTTGGTGAACGGCAGCACGGCTTGGGTCTCGCCGGGCTGCAGCGCCGCCACGACATCGTTCACGGTGGAAAAATCGAAGCCGTCGAGCAGGATACGATCCTGGCCGGGGTGAAAATCGGTGATCACGTCGCGTCCCGTGCCGGCCGCCACGATGAACAGGTTGCGGCCACCGCCGCCGGTCAGGACGTCGTCGCCACCCGGTCCGCCATTCAGCACGTCATCGCCGGCGCCGCCCGTGACGAAGTTGCTGGCGGCATTACCGGTGACGTGCAGGCCCCAGCCGGCCGCGACGGTGATGTTCTCGACGTTGCTCGGGAGCACGTAATCCACCCAGGCCAGCACGCTGTCCACGCCCTGATCCGGCTGCTCCAATATGAACATCCGGGGGTCGGTCACGACATAGGTGTCGTCACCAGGTCCGCCGGCCCGGGTGACCGTGTCGCCGTAGAAGGTTTGGAAATAGTCGTTCTGAGGTGTTCCGGTGACACCGTCGCGCTCGATCCGGTGCGTCGTTTCCTGTCCACACCGGGCCGGCATGGCGGCAGGCGCCGCTTGGGTTTCGGCACGGTGCAGGTCCGGCGGGGAGACTGGTTGTGGCGCCGCTGCGACGCTGGCCGGGTCGGCGGAGTAGGCGCGGATGTAGTCGATAGCGAGATGCGCGGGGAACGCCGTGTCCGGCGATGGATTGCCGGGCCAGTGGCCACCCACGGCCAGGTTGGCGATCAAGTACATCGGCTGGTTCATGTCGGAGGGTGTCGGCGTGCGGGCGATCGGGGCACCGTCGAAGTAGTAGGTCAGCGTCGCTGCCGTCCAGGAGACGCCGTAGGTGTGATAGCTCGTCGTGAGGTCACCGGGCACATCGACCCACGCGCCGGCATTGCCGAGGCTGGTTGCCGTCAGCGCGCCCCAATGCACGCGGTTGGGGGCGTTTCCGAACGCCTCCACCACGTCCAGCTCCGGCGGCCAAACATGGTCGACCGGGAGGAGCCAGAATGCGGGCCACAACCCCTGCCCCGCCGGCAGCTTCGCCCGCATCTCGAAATATCCGTATTGCTGTGCGAACCGCCCGAGGCTGGTGATCGCGCCCGACACATAGGGCTGCCCCCACGTCGCGGCGGGATCGGGCGAGGCGGAGGCCGTGATGACCAGGGCGCCGTCCACGATGCTGAAGGGATCAACAGGCCCGGTTGGATCGGCGTAGTATTGCAGCTCGTCATTCAGCTTGCGTTCGCCATAGGCGTAGGCCGTGTTCCAGGTGCCCCCGGCGCCACGCCAACTGAATTCGTTGAATTCCTCATCGAAGGTGAGCTTGTAGGAGGATAGTGTGAGCAAGCCGGCCTTCCCGCATGTGCGCCGGACTGATTGCCGGGACCACGATCATGCGGGGTAAAGACTAATACGGCGTTTATACCGCACTGGAGCCAAGTCTTGTTTGGAATTGGTCGGAGCGGCGGGATTCGAACCCACGACCCTCAGTCCCCCAGACTGATGCGCTACCAGGCTGCGCTACGCTCCGAACCACACCGTGATAGCAGCCGCGGTTCAGCCCAGCAAGGCGCGGATCGCCACGAGCTCCGCCAGCGCCTCGTTCAACAAGGCGCGTAGGCGCTGGTTTTCCGCCACCAGGGGGTCCGGCGTGTCGACGGGGCCGGCGAGTTCAAGCGGTGGGTTGATCGCAACCTCGGCCCGCTCCGCTTCGGCCGCCGCCCGCTCCGCCGCAGTGGCCGGCGGGATGTCTTCCGCCAGCTTCCCGCCGCCGTCGCGCAGCAATCTTTGTACGCCTTTGATCGTATAGCCTTGAATGTATAGCAAATCAGAGATGCGCCGGAGCAACCCGATATCATCCGGCCGGTAATAGCGGCGCCCGCCACCGCGCTTGAGCGGCTTGATCTGTGGGAACTTGGTTTCCCAGAACCGCAGCACGTGTTGCGGAATATGCAGCTCATCCGCCACTTCGGAGATGGTGCGGAACGCATTCGGCGCCTTCTTGGCACGAAGCCGCGGCCCGGCAGCGTCAGGCTGGTCCTCTGGCGGCTCGGGCAGCAAGTCGACGATCGTGGCCATGCCTATTCGTCGTCGTCCAGATCGGCGCCGGCCGGCACGGAGGATCCATTGACATGCGCCTTCAGCACCTGGCTAGGCCGGAACGTCAGCACGCGGCGGGGCAGGATCGGCACCTCCACACCCGTTTTGGGGTTCCGGCCGATGCGCCGGCCCTTCTGGCGCACGGAAAACGTCCCGAAGCCGCTGATTTTCACGGAGTCCCCGGCTTCCAAGGCGCAGGACATCCGTTCCAGCACGGTCTCCAGCAGATCTGCCGAATCATTGCGAGACAGCCCCACCTGGGCATAGATCGTCTCGGCAAGTTGCGCTCGCGTTACCGTGTTCATCGGCGCACGGTATGCAGCGAGTGTGCACGCGTCAAGCGAACACGTTGGACTTAAACAATTCTAAGTTAAAGCCGCACTAAGGCTGACCCCCACGTCATACCGCCGCCCAGCGCCTCCATCAGCACCAGGTCGCCCCGCTTGATCCGGCCATCCCTGTAGGCTTCCGCCAGGGCCAGCGGAATCGAGGCGGCCGAGGTGTTGGCATGGCGATCCACCGTCATTACGACGCGGTCCGCCGGCAGGCCCAGCTTCTTGCCCATCGCATCGATGATCCGCCGGTTCGCCTGGTGCGGCACCAGCCAGTCCACGTCGGCGTGCGTCAGCCCGTTCGCCGCCAATGCCTCGTCCACGACGGCAGCGAGCTTGGTCACGGCGTGGCGGAACACCTCGCGCCCGTTCATCACGAGATGGCCGGGCCGGTCCGGCTGTCCCACGGCGCCATCGACATATAGCAGGTCACCCAGAGTGCCCTGCGCGTGCAGATGGGTGGACAGCACGCCCCGCGCACCCTCGGCACCGGCGCGCAAGAATACCGCCCCGGCGCCGTCGCCGAACAGCACGCAGGTGGTGCGGTCCGCCCAGTTCAGGATGCGGGAATAGACCTCGCTCCCGATCACCAGCACGCCCCGCGCCTGCCCGGCACCGATCATCGCATCCGCGATCGACAGCGCATACACGAACCCGCTGCAGGCGGCCGAGACGTCGAACCCGAATCCCCGGGTCACACCCAGCGCCGCCTGCACCCGCAGCGCGGTCGCGGGAAAAGCCTGGTCCGGCGTGCTGGTGGCGAGGATGATGGCGTCGACATCGGCCGGGCCACAGCCGGCATCGGCCAAAGCGCGCCGCGCCGCCTCGGTCCCCATGCTGGCGCAGGTTTCGCCTGGCCCGGCGAAATAGCGCTGCCGGATGCCGGTCCGCTCGTTGATCCATTCGTCCGACGTATCGACCGTCAGGGCCAATTGGTCGTTCGTGACCATCCGGCTCGGCAGATAGCCGCCGATGCCTGCGATGTGGGAGCGCGCCGTCATACCGCGGCGGCCAGCACCGGGCCGTTGCGCGGCGCGTCCAGCCCCTCGATCCGGGAGAGCCCGTCACGGATCTTCTCGTTGAACCGGTGCACGACCATGTCCATGCCGACATCGATGGCGTGCGCGAACTGCTCCGCATCCGTGCCGCCATGGGATTTCACCACCATGCCGTTCAGCCCCAGCATCACCGCCCCATTATACCGCCGCGGATCGAGCCAAACCCGCATCCGCTCGAGCCCCGGTCGTGCCAGCAGATAGCCGAGCTTCGCAGCCCACGAACTGCGAAAAATCTGCTTCAGCAGGTCTCCGACCAATCGAAGCGCGCCCTCGGCCGTTTTCAGCGCGACGTTGCCGGTAAATCCGTCGGTCACGATCACGTCCGTGGTGCCGGCCGCGATGTCGTTGCCCTCCACGAAACCATGGAATTGCGTGGCGAGATGGCTGAGTCGCAGCACGTCGGCGGCCTGGCGCACCCGCTCGTCCCCCTTCAGCTCCTCGGACCCCACGTTCATCAGCCCGATCGTGGGCGCCGGCAGGCCCAGCACGGTGCGGGCGAACACGTCCCCCAGCACGGCGAACTGCACCAAATTGCGCGCATCGCATTGCACGTTCGCGCCGAGGTCCAGCATCACCACGTCGCCGCGCGCGGACGGCCCGATGGCGGCGAGCGCCGGGCGATCGATACCGGGGAGGGTCTTGATCACGATGATCGCCAAGGCCATCAGCGCCCCGGTATTGCCGGCCGAGACCACGCCCGATGCCTCGCCGGCGGCCACGGCGTCGATCGCCACCCGCATCGAGGAGCCGCGTACGCGCAGCGCCCCGGTTGGCTTCATGTCGCTCGGGATCAGCGCCGGAGCGTGGCGGATCGTGCAGGATGCCAGCACGCGCTTGCGCGAAGCGACCAGGGGCGCCAACCGAGCTTCGTCCCCGACCAGCAGGAAACGCGCACCGGGATGGCGTTCGGAGGCGATCTGGATGCCGTCCAGGACGGCCTCCGGCGCATGGTCCCCGCCCATGGCGTCGATCGCGAGCGAATAGGCGACCGCCGGCTCGTTCATCCGGCCCGCCCGAGCAACAACCCCGGCACGGCGGCTGCGATCAGGCCCGGACTGCGCCCTTCAGCGCCTTGCCCGCCGCCACGACCTCACGGCCGTCATAATGCCCGCAATGGCTGCACAAATTATGCGGCCGCTTCAGCTCACCGCAGTTGGAGCACTCGGCATGCGCTTCGGTCCGCAGCGCATCGTGGCTGCGGCGCATACCGCGGCGGGAGGGGGAGGTTTTCTTCTTTGGAACGGCCATGGGACTGCGCCCCTCCGGGCTGGAAACAAAAGACGCCGGATTGTCGGCCGGCAGTGATGTCGTGAGCCGCGCCGTCTAGCAGAGACCGCCCGAAGCCGCAACCCGCGGCCGCACGGGCTACACCGGCCGGCGCAGCGCCAGCAACGCGCCGAACGGTCCGGCATCCGGGGCCGCCGCCTCCTCCGGCAATACCGCCCCAGGCCGCCGTGGATACGGATCGAGCGTTAGCGCCAACTGCTCCACCGCCGCCTCACCCAGGTCGATCGCACTACCCTCGAACGGGATCTGGTCGATCGCATCCGGGTCCGGCTCTTCATCCTCGGATCCGGCGGGCACGAAATGAACGGTGAACGACTCGTGCACCGTTTGCCCAAACGGCTCCAGCGTCACCACGCAGACCTGCTCCACCGCAGCGTCCAGCACACCGGCAGCCTCGATCACCGAAGGGCCGATACGGCGTATTTCGTAGCTACATTTGAGCGCCCGCACGCTGGGCAGCCCCAAGCGGGACGCCACCGCCGCGCATTCCGCCGGGCTGGCCACGATCGGGACGGCGATGCCGCGCGGTCCGATCCGATCGAGCGCCACGGGGTGCGACAGCTCGGTCATGCAGGGACCAGCACCGGCAGGAAATCGGCGCGGCCCGCCACGAAATCCGCCAGGTTCTGGTCCGCCAAATGCCGGTCCTGCCGCATCGCGAGCTCCGCCACGGCGCGGGCGCCCGCCGGCGCATCCTCCCCCCGCCATACGTTGCGGGCCACCGCCTCCGTCATGACATCGAGGTCTCCGGCCACCAGCGACGTCGCATACACGCTCGAACGGCCGTGGAACGCCTCCCACATCGCCTTCACCTTCTTACCGACCGTCATGTCGCCCACGCCGATCTCGCGCAGGCTGAAATCCATGTCGGAGAACATCGCATCGAACACCGCTTGGCCCAGCGCCTTGCCGGTTTCGCCCTCGTTGCGCAGCCGATGGATCAGCAGGAACACATACAGGCCCACCATGTCGAACCGGCCATCCATCGTGTCCGGCACACCGAGCGGACCGTAGAAGGCCGGGTCCCGCGCGGCCCTTACGGCGGCGGTATAGAGTTCGAACCCCGCCCGCTCATGCCGCTTGCGCCCGAACAATCCGAACAACGCCATCCGATCCCCCACCAACCGCCTCGCAGCGCCGCCCATTTGACAGGGACAGTCCGGCGTGACACCCACCCGGATGTAGGGGCAGGCCGGGCCGGATCAATGCGGCTTTCCTGCACCACCCACAACACGGATCATGCCTTGCGCCTTCTGATGCTCTCCCTGGCAGTCCTAGTTTCGCTCACGGCCTGCAGCGCCATCGAGGCGCCGAAGCAGCTGCGCGGCAACAAGGTCGAAGCGGATATGCTGAAGGAACTCGTGCCCGGCACCTCCACCCGCGCCGACGTGACGGCCCTGCTGGGTTCGCCGTCCACCCGCGCCACCTTCGACGACAACACCTGGATCTACATCAGCGAGGTCACCAAAACCCGCGTCGGCCGCACGCCGGGCGTGATGGCGCAGGATGTGACGGTGCTGACCTTCGATCAGGGCGGCGTGCTGCGCGGCGTGAAGCGGCTCGGGCAAGATGACGGGCTGGATGTTGACGTCGTGACCCGCGCCACGCCCTCCCCGGGGAGCGAGGCGTCGTTCATGCAGCAGCTGCTCGGCAACGTCGGCAAGTTCAACGCGGGCGGCGCCGGCCGGCGCAGCACACCCGGCGGCAGCGGGGCGAATATAGGGCTGTAGTCAGAAATGGCTCCAGCCGCTCCGGGCCGGTTGCTCGGCCCGGTCCATTACCCGCACGCCGCTGCCCTCCACGAACCGCCCGATCCGCGTGACCGCGATCCCCAGCGAGGCGGCATGGCATTGCAGGGCGGCCCCATCCGGCACGGCCATCAGCAACTCGTAATCATCGCCACCCGATAGGCACGCATCCGACCACAGCCGCGCCGCTGCCGTCGACCGGGGCACGTCCGCGGCCACGATCTCCGCCGCCACGCCGCCCGCGCGCGCCAAATGGCCGAGGTCCTGCAGCAAGCCGTCCGACACATCCAGGCAGGCGCGGACCAGGTCAGGCCGGGCAAGGCCGAGGCGCGGCTCCGGCAATCGGTAGCGCCGGGTCAGCGCGCCCGAGGGGTCCGCCACCTCGCCGCGCGACGCCAGGAGGCCGAGCGCGCCGTCCCCGATGGTGCCGCTGACCCAGATCTCGTCGCCGGGCCGGGCCCCCGCGCGCCGCACCGCCTGACCGGGCGCCACATGGCCGAGCAGCGTCAGGCTGAGCGACACCGGGCCCGGGGTGGAGGTCGTGTCCCCGCCCAGAAGGATCACGCCGAACTCGGCCTGATCCGCCGCGAGCCCGGCCGCGAAGCCGGCGAACCACGCGTCCGGCGTGTCCCGCGGCGCCGAGACCGTCATGAGGTAGGCCCAGGGCGTGGCCCCCATGGCCGCGAGGTCGGACAGGCTGACGCGCAGCAGCTTGCGCCCGATCGTGTCCGGCGGATCGTCCGGCAGGAAATGCACGCCGGCCACGATCGCGTCGGCCGTGATCACCAGCTCCCGCCCCGGCGGCGGCGGCACCACTGCGGCGTCATCCAGCAGATCGAGTGCGCCGGGCCCGGCAAGTGGCCTGAAATGACGCGCGATCAGGCCGAATTCGGCCGGGATCATGCGGGCAGCGTGGCTTCCACCGGGAAGTCGCCGGGCCGGAGCTCGCGCGCCAACCGGTCCAACAGGCCGTTCACCATCCGCGGCTCGTCCCCGGTGAAGAAGCCGTGCGCCACGTCCAGATATTCGTTGATCACCACGCGCGCCGGTGGTCCGTCTTTCAACGTGAGTTCGCCCCCCGCAGCCCGTACCAGCGCGCGCAGCACCGGGTCCAGTCGCGCCAGCGGCCATTCCGGGGGAAGGGCGCCGGCGATCAGCGCGTCCACGCGATCCTGCTCCAACACGGCGGTCCGCACGATCTGGGTGAACAGCGGCACGTGGGCATCGGGCACGCGCCCTTCCTCGAACCCGCCGCCGCCCTGATGCTCCGGGCCTGGCAGTTCGCCCAGGCGATGGCGCACGAATTGCTGGATCACGGTCTCCGCGGGCTCCCCGGCCTGTTCGCTCTGGAACAGCGCCTGCACGGCTGCGACGCGCGACGCGGTGCGGGGCCGGCCCGTAGGGGCGGGTTTCTTCGCCATCAGGCAGCCCCCATCCGCCGCGCGGCCGCGATCTGAATCAGCGCCGCCGCCGCCGCCTCGGCGCCCTTGTTGTGGCCGTCATCGGCAGAGCGCGCCTGCGCCTGCTCCAAGGTCGCGACCGTCAGCAGGCCGGTGCCCATTGCGAGGCCATATTGCAGCGCGACCTGCATCAAGCCGTCCAGGCTCGTGCGACAGATGAAATCGTAATGGTCCGTCTCCCCCTTCACTACACAGCCCAGCGCCACGAAGCCGTCGTAGCGCACGGTTCCACGCAACGCGATGCGGATGGCCTGCGCCAGCTCGAACGCGCCGGCCACGTCCAGCGTATCGACCTCGGCGCCGGCCAGCATGCGGTGCGCACCGCGCGTCATGCCGTCCACCACGTCCCGGTAATACGGCGCGCGAACCAATAGGACGCGCGGCTTCTCGCCCAACACCTCCACGGGCGTCGGCAAGGGTGCGTCCGCCGTGCTCACTCGGGCGCCCCCGGGATCGGCCGTTGTTCGGTGATGTTCAAGCCATATCCCTCCAGCCCCACCACGGTGCGGCGATGGTTCGACAGCAGGATCATGTCCCGCACGCCGAGATCGACCAGGATCTGCGCCCCGATCCCGTAATCGCGCAAGAACGGCTGCGGCCTAGGGCTGCCCTGCATGCCGCGCACACGCTCCGACAGGGCGGTCGGCCTGGTGTCGCGGATCATCACCACGGCGCCGCGGCCTTCCTCCGCGATCATGCGCATGGCGCCGTGCAACGCGGACCAGGTGGGCCCACCCAGCATGTCGCTGACCAGGTCCACCGCGTGCATCCGCACCATCACCGGCGCGGCGCCCGTAAGGTCCCCTTTGCTCAGCACCAGGTGCTCCGCATAATCGAACGTGTTGGCATACACCGAGAGCTGCCAGGCGCCGCCCTCCACGTGATCGAGCGTGCCCTGGTGCACCAGCTTGATCAGCCGCTCCGTGCGCCGGCGGTGCGCGATCAGGTCCGCGATGGTGCCGAGCTTGAGGTTGTGGTGCTGCGCGAACGCCACGAGGTCCGGCAGCCGGGCCATGGTGCCGTCATCGTTCATGATCTCGCAGATCACCCCGGCGGGCGTGAGGCCCGCGAGCCGCGCGAGATCGACCGCCGCCTCGGTATGGCCCGCCCGCACCAGCGTGCCACCCTCCCGCGCCACCAGCGGGAAAATATGCCCCGGCGTCACGATCCCGTCCCGCCCCGTTTCTGCATTGATCGCCACCGCGATCGTGCGCGCGCGGTCCGCAGCCGAGATGCCGGTGGTCACCCCATCCCGCGCCTCGATCGAGACGGTGAACGCCGTCTGGTGCCGGCTGCTGTTGGACTGGTTCATGAGATGCAGGCCGAGCTGGTCCACGCGCTGCCGTGTCATGGCGAGGCAGATGAGGCCGCGGGCGTGGCGCGCCATGAAGTTGACCGCATCCGGCGTCGCGAATTGCGCGGGGATCACGAGGTCCCCTTCGTTCTCGCGATCCTCGTCATCCACCAAGATGAACATGCGCCCGGCCCTGGCCTCCTCGATCAGGTCTTCGGCCGAACACAAATAGTCGGAAAGCAGAGCGGTTTTCATGCGACCTCGCGGAGCCGGGCGACGTAGCGCGCCAGCATGTCGATCTCGATATGGACCCGGGCGCCCGGCGTCAGCGTTCCGAGCGTGGTGACGTCCCAGGTATGTGGGATGATGTTGATGCCGAAATCTTGCCCCGACACCGTATTGACGGTGAGCGATACGCCATCGACCGCCACGCTGCCCTTGGCGGCGATGAAGCGGGACAAGTCGCGCGGCACCGCGATCTCCACCCGCCATGAACCATTCTCGGACGTTACGGAGCGCACCTCGCCCAATCCATCGACGTGCCCGCTGACGATATGCCCGCCCAGCTCATCCCCCACGCGCAAAGACCGCTCGAGGTTCACCCGCGTCCCCGGCGCCCAGCCGCCCAACGACGTGCAGGACAGCGTCTCCCCGGAGACGTCCACCGCAAACCAGTCCGCGCCCACCTCGACGGCCGTCAGGCAGCACCCGGCGCAGGCGATCGACGCGCCCAGCGCGATCGTCCCGGTATCCGGCCAAGGTGCCCCGATCACCAGCCGCATGTCCTGCCCGAAGCCGATCGGCGTCACGCTGCGCACGGTGCCTTTCGCGGTGACGATCCCCGTGAACATCAGGCGGCCCTGAACTCGGTCAGCATGTCGTCTCCCATCGGGGTCGTCCCGGTCCTGATATAGCGCGGCATCGCGGCGAGTGCGCCAGGGTCGAAGCCGCGGATGGCGGGGAAGCCCTCACCCATGATCGCCGGGGCGTGGAACCAGGCGATGCGGTCCACGAGCCCTGCCCGCAAGAACGAGCCGGCCACCGCAGCACCACCCTCGACCAGGATGCTGGTCAGCCCGGCCGCGCCCAGGGCTTGCAGCGTTGCGGCCAGGTCCGAACCCGCCTCGATAAGATTTGCCGGCAATGCCGCCTTACTGCCGGCCGCGTGCACGAGCCAGGTGGGTGCCGAAGGCCCAAGCACCCGCGCCGTCGCCGGGGTGCGGAGCCGGCTGTCGAGCACGATCCGAACCGGCTGCCGCCTGGCATACCCCTCGATGCGGCATGTGAGGTCCGGATCGTCCGCCAGCACAGTGCCGATCCCGACCAGGATGGCGTCGTGCCGGGCGCGCAGGGCGTGGGTCCAGCGGCGGGCGGCGGGCCCGGTGATCCAGCGGCTTTCGCCCGTGGCGGTCGCGATCCGGCCATCCAGCGTGGTGGCGAGCTTCAGCGTCACGAGCGGCCGCCCGCGCCGCACCCGGCTGAAGAACCCGGCCAAGCCCTCCGCCGCCTCCGATGCCAGCACACCGGTCTGCACCGCGATCCCGGCGTCGCGCAGCCGGGCCAGACCGCGCCCATCGACTCGCGGATCAGGGTCCCCGCACGCCACGACAACCCGGACCACGCCCGCCGCGATCAGCGCATCCGCACAGGGCGGCGTCACGCCGTGGTGGCTGCAGGGTTCCAGCGTCACATACGCGGTGGCGCCCCGCGCAGTCTCGCCCGCCATCGCCAGCGCCACGGTTTCCGCATGCGGCCGCCCGCCCACCGCCGTGACGCCGCGCCCCACCACCCGGCCATCCCGCACCAGCACGCAGCCGACGGAGGGGTTGGGCCAGGTGCTGCCGAGGCCGCGCCGGGCCAGTGCGGTCGCGGCGTGCATGTGCTCCTGATCGCTCATCCCGGCCTATGTGGGTTCGTCGAGCGAACCCAGAAAGGCCTCGAAGTCCTTGGCTTCACGGAAATCACGATAGACGCTGGCGAAGCGGACATAGGCCACGGCATCCACCTCCTTCAGCGTTTCCATCACCAGTTCGCCGAGTTGCTTGCTGGGGATGTCGTTCTCGCCGGAGGCTTCGAGCTGGCGGACGATGCCGTTCACGATCCGCTCCAGCCTTTCCTCCGCCACGGGGCGCTTGCGGAGCGCGATGCGGATGGAGCGGGCCAGCTTGTCGCGATCGAACGGCACCCGGCGGCCATCGGCCTTGAGCACCGTGAGTTCGCGCAACTGCACGCGTTCGATCGTGGTGAAGCGCTGGCTGCATCCCCCGCAGAACCGCCGCCGCCGGATCGCCGACCCATCATCCGTGGGCCGGCTGTCCTTCACCTGGGTATCGTCATGGCCGCAGAACGGGCAGAGCACCGGATGGCGTCACCCGTAGATCGGAAAACGCGCGCACATCGCCTGCACCCGGGCGCCCACCGCCGCCTCGATCGCCGCGTTGCTGCCGTCGTTCGACCGCGAGAGGCCGTCCAAGACCTCCCCGATCATCATGCCGATCTCCCGGAACTCGGCGGTGCCGAAGCCGCGCGTGGTGGCGGCGGGGCTGCCGAGACGGATGCCGGAGGTGATGGCGGGCTTGGCCGGGTCGAACGGGATCGCGTTCTTGTTGGCGGTCATGTGGGCGCGCTCGAGGCTCGCCTCCGCCGCCTTGCCGGTCACGTTCTTGGGGCGCAGATCCACCAGCATCAAATGGCTGTCGGTGCCGCCAGTCACGATGTCGCAGCCCTGCTCCATCAGCGTCTCCGCCAGGATGCGGGCGTTGTCGATCACGGCGCGCTGGTAGGTGCGGAACTCCGGCCGCAGCGCCTCCCCGAACGCCACCGCCTTGCCGGCGATCACGTGCATCAGCGGCCCGCCCTGCAGGCCGGGGAACACGGCCGAGTTGAACTTCTTGGCCAGCTCCTCGCTGTTGGTCAGGATCATGCCGCCGCGGGGGCCGCGCAACGTCTTGTGCGTGGTGGTGGTGCAGACATGGGCGTGCGCGATCGGGGACGGATACACCCCCGCCGCGATCAACCCGGCGTAATGCGCCATATCCACCATGAACGTAGCGCCGACCTCATCCGCCACCGCGCGGATGCGGGCGAAGTCGATGGCCCGCGGATAGGCGGAGCCGCCGGCGATGATCATCTTCGGCCGCTCGCTCCGCGCCAGCCGCTCCAGCTCCTCATAGTCCAGCAACCCGTCTTCCTGCCGCACGCCATACTGCACGGCGCGGAACCACTTGCCGGATAGGTTGGGCGCCGCGCCGTGGGTCAGGTGCCCGCCAGCGGCGAGGCTCATACCGAGGATGGTGTCGCCCGGTTGCAGCAACGCCAAAAACACGGCCTGGTTGGCCTGCGCGCCGGAGTGCGGCTGCACGTTGGCGAAGCCGCACCCGAACAGCTGCTTGGCGCGTTCGATCGCCAGCGTTTCGGCCTTGTCCACCTCGACGCAGCCGCCGTAATAGCGCCGGCCGGGATAGCCCTCGGCATACTTGTTGGTCAGCACGGAGCCCTGCGCCTCCAGCACGGCGGCGGAGACGATGTTCTCGCTGGCGATCAGCTCGATCCCGTCCTGCTGCCGGTGCAGCTCGGCGCCGATCGCGGCCGCCAGTTCCGGATCGACGGTGGCCAACGGGGCCGAGAAGAAGCGGTGCAGGCTGGCAGCGGCGGTTTGCTCGTTCATGATCGGCCCCAATCGGATAGGGCCCTATCTAGAGTGCCGTCACGAAATTGTCAGCCCTGAACCACCATGCCGCCCATACCGCCCTGGGCCCGCACACCCTGCTTGAGCCGCTGCAGCCAGCGATAAACGCCGACCGCCACCGTCACGGGCCGCGGCAAAGTGCGCCGGAAGAAGGCGAGCTTGCGGACATGCTCCTCCACCGTCCACCGCACCCGGGCGCCGGCCGGGAAGAACACGACATCACCCGGACCCAATCGCCGGGGCGCCTGATTACCGTCTTCGAGCACCACGCGGCCCGAGAGGATGTGGATCGTCTCCTCGGTATCATAGTGCCACTCGAACTGCCCCGGCGTGCAATCCCAGACCAGGGTGCAGGCTGTGGTGTCGTCACTGCGGGACAATAGGCGATTGCGCGCAATGGGTGTCCCGCTCAGCACCCAGTCCGGATTGATCGGCGCCGGCTGCAGCTCGACCTGCACATCCCCCAAGACGATCGACGGCAATGACACGATGCACCCCCTTGTAGGCGAAGGAGTATGCCTGAGCGGCAGCTCACGCTCCCGTTGTGAACCGTCAGGTTATGTTCGCGTCATGGTTGATAGCGCGGCAGGGCGGCGATGAACCGGGGCACGCGCTGCAACGCGTCCTGCCGGCCCGCCGGGTTGGTGCCTTCATGCGCGCTGCCCGAGCCGTCGGCTGTGAAGGCCAGGCCCGTCCGAACCCGAACCGGGCGGTCCGGCACGTCGAAATCGTGGTAGGCACCAGGATACTCCACCAGCGTGATCTGCCGGGGAAAACGCGCGGCGAGCCGGCGGCAGGGTTCGGCCGGCGTCCAGTCGTCATCGGCGCCCATCACGATCAGGATCGGCACGGCGGGGGTCCATGCAGCGAGGTCGGCCCAGTATCGGCATCCCGGGTAGAACGCCACGATGCCGCGGATTAGCCCGGGCGGCGGGTCCTTTGCCGCCGCCAGGACGGTCGAGCCGCCGTTCGACCAGCCGACCAGCACGACGCCCCCGGGCGGGGTGCCGGGCTGCGCCTGCAACCAGGCGGCGGCGGCCAGTGCATCGCGCCGGCGGATGCCCGCCGGAGTGACGGTGCGCACGGGCTCGCGGCATTGCGAGCCCAGGCCGCGGCTGGCGAAGCTGTCGGGCCAGACGCTCGGGTGCCCGGCGGCCGCAAACACCTGTCGCCACTGCCTGTCCCGCGCCGGGAACGGCCCGCCGCAGCCATGCAGGCCCACGATCCCGGCCCGCACCGGCCCCGTCGGCGCGACATGCTCGGCCCGCAGCGTGACCCCGTCCCCGGGCACCTCGACCGGTGCCGCGACTGCCGGGAGCGCAACCATCAACAGCAACAGGCGCCACATCGCCTCACCCCTTCAAGAAGGACCGGATCGCCTCGATCGTGGGCGCGTCCATCAACGCCGGGGCGTGCCCGGCCTCCGCCACCACCAGCGCCTCCGCCCCCGAGGCAACCATGCGCGCGAGGGTTTGCGGCAGCAACAGATCGCTGTCCACGCCGCGGATCGCGAGCATCGGGACCCCGATCCGCGACCAGTAGGACCAGAGATCGACGTTGATCGGTACCGTTTTGCGAATGGGCGTGGCGATGCCGGGGTCGTAGTGCAGCGCGAACCGGCCATTCGGCAGCACCCGCGCCGAGGTCTCGGCCAGATGCGCCCATTGCGGGTCCGTCAGCCGCCCGAACGGCGCATGCACGTCGCGCAGATGCTGCTCGAGCGCCCATAGGCTCTCGAAGGATGGAATGCGGCCCATGTAGTTGCGGATCCGGTTCAGCGCCGCCGACGGGATGAACGGCCCGATATCGTTCAGCACCATGCGCCGGATCGGCTGCCCCGGCATCGCCGCGGTCAGCATGCCGCAAATCCCACCCAACGACGTCCCCACCCATAGGATCGGCCGCCCGATGGACGCGAGCAGGAAGCCGAGTGCCGTCACATACGTCATGGGCTCATACAGCGCCGCGTCCGGCAGCCAGTCGGAATGGCCACGCCCCGGCAGGTCGGGGCAGATCACGTGGTAGTCGCGGGCCAAGGCACGGGCGAGCGCGTCGAAGTCCCTTCCGGTGCGGGTCAGGCCGTGTACGCACAGCACGGGCGGCGCGGCGGGATCGCCCCAGGATACGTGCGCCATGCGGTAGAACGCGCCGGTGATCGGCCCGGCCAGCAGATAGCGGGTCTCGCCGGGGCGAGGGGTCATGGCTTCCCCCTCACCTGCTGGCGGGAGAGGGTCGGGGTGAGGGCGGGGTCAGCGGAACGCAACCGGCCGGCAGGTGGCCCCACCCTCACCCAACCCTCTCCCGCCAGCGGGAGAGGGCTTTTTACCCTCACCTAGATCACGCCCTTCTCCCGCAACTCCGCCAGCCGAGCCGCTGAAAACCCCAACCGCTCGCCCAGCACCTCATCCGTATGCTCCCCCAGCACCGGTGGTCCGCGGCGGTAATCGGCGGGTGTCTCGCTCAGCCGCACCGGGTTGGCGATCACCTGCACGCCCTCCGGCGAGGCCTGGTGCGGCACCGTCACGACCGTGTTGCGCGCCACCACCTGCGGATCCGCGAACACCTCCTGCAGCGTGTTGATCGGGCCGCAGCCGATCTTCAGCGCCTCCAGCCGGTTGACCCAGTTCGTCGTGCTATCGCCCTTCATCACCGGCGCCAGCGTGTCCGTCACCAGCTGCCGGTTGCCGACGCGCGCGGCGTTAGTGGCAAATCGAGGATCATCCAGCAGATGCGACAGGCCGACCGCGTCGCAGAACCGCTTGAACGTGGGATCGTTGCCGACGGACAGGACCAGATACCCGTCCGCCGTGGCAAAAACCTGGTAGGGCACGATGTTCGGATGCTGGTTGCCGAGCCGGACCGGGTTTTCGCCCGTCGCCAGGTAGTTCATGCCCTGGTTCGCCAGCCACGCCACATGCGTGTCGAGCATGCCGATATCGACCTGCTGCCCCTGCCCCGTCTTCTCCCGATGCCGCAGCGCCGCCAGCACGCCAATGCAGCCATACAGCCCGGCGAACAGATCCGCGACCGGCACCCCCACCTTCTGCGGCAAGCCATCCGGCTCCCCTGTCAGGCTCATGACCCCGCCCATCGCCTGCACCAGGCTGTCATAGCCCGGGCGCGGCGCATACGGCCCGGTCTGCCCGAACCCTGTGATGGAACAATAGATCAGGCCCGGAAACCGTTGATGCAGCTGCTCATAGCCGAGCCCATACTTCGCGAGCGCCCCCACCTTGAAGTTCTCGCACAGGATGTCCGACCCCGCGATCAGCTCCATCGCGATCGCCTGGCCCTCGGCCGTCGCGATATCCAGCGTGACGGAGCGCTTGTTGCGGTTCACGCCGACGAAATAGGCGCTCTCCTGCGTGCCGGGCATGAACGGGGGGGCGAAGCCGCGCGTGTCGTCACCGGCGCCCGGCTTCTCGATCTTGATCACGTCGGCGCCCATGTCGCCCAGCATCTGCACGCAGGTCGGTCCCGCCAGCACGCGGGTGAGGTCGAACACGGTCAGGCCCGCGAGGGGGCCGGTTGGCTTGGCGGTCATCGTTCATCCCCGTGAGTCTTGTTGCGGCAACCTTGTTCAAGACGGGCGCCGGGTCCATTGTCCCCGGGATACATGCACTGGCTAGGACAAGGCAAACCGATGCTCGATCGCCCGCACCCCACCCCCGACGCACCGACGCTCGATCAGCAGGCGCTGGCCACCGCCATGTCCGGCAAGCACTTCATCGGCGGCCGCTACGTCCCGGCCCGCTCGGGCCAGACCTTTCCGATCCACAACCCGGCCACCGGCAAGCAGGTGGCCGAGGCCGCGCTGGGCGACAAGGCGGACGTGGATGCGGCGGTCGCGGACGCGAAGCAGGCGCAGCTCGCCTGGGCCAAGATGGCGTCCCGCAAGCGGGGCGCGCTGGTCGGTCAATGTGCCGCGCTGATCCGCGAGCACGTGGAGGAGCTGGGCCGCCTCATCGCGCTCGAGACCGGCAAGGCCCTGCGCACCGAAAGCCGGGTGGAGGCCAACACCGTGGCCGACATCCTGGAGTTCTATGCCGGGCTCGGCGGTGAGCTGAAGGGCGAGACGGTGCCTTTCGCGCCCGGCGTGCTGAGCGTGACCGTGCGGGAGCCGCTGGGCGTGGTGGGCGCCATCATCCCATGGAACGTGCCGATGCTGCTGATGGCGCTTAAAATCGCTCCGGCGCTGGTGGCCGGCAACACCGTCGTGGTGAAGTCCGCCGAGGAGGCGCCGCTGGCCGTGCTGCGCATCTGCGAGCTGATGAACCGCGTGCTGCCGCCCGGTTGCTTCAACATGCTGAGCGGCTTCGGCCCCGAATGCGGCGCACCGCTGGTAGCCCATCCGGATGTGCGGAAAGTGACGTTCACCGGCAGCGTCGAGGTCGGCCGCATCGTGGCCAAGGGTGCGGCCGAAAAGCTCGTGCCCGTGACGCTCGAGCTCGGCGGCAAGAGCCCCATGATCGTGTTCGCCGATTGCGACTTCGACAAGACCGTCATGGGCGCCGTCACCTCCATGCGCTTTACCCGCCAAGGGCAAAGCTGCACGGCCGCCAGCCGCATCTATGTCGAGCGGCCGATTTTCGACCGCTTTGTGGACGCGCTCGCCGCCAAGGTGGACGCGATGAAGATGGGCGATCCGCTCGATGAGGCGACCGATATCGGCACCATCATCAGCCGCGACCAGTTCGACAAAGTCAAATCCTTCATCGATGAGGGCCTGGCCACCCAAGGCGCCACCGGCCGCGCCGCCAGCGCCATGCCGACCGACCCGGCGCTGAAAGACGGCCTGTTCATCCGCCCCTACATCTTCAGCAACCTGCCCAACGATAGCCGGCTGGTGCAGGAGGAGATTTTCGGCCCCGTCACCTGCATCTTCCCGTTCGACGACGCAGAAACCGTGCTGGCGGCCGCCAACGGCACCGAATACGGCCTGGCGGCGTCGCTATGGACCAACAACCTCAAGGTGGGTCTGGACCTGGCGCATCGGCTGGAGGCCGGGCTGGTGCAGATCAACCAAAACCTCGTGGTGCAAGCCAATCTCAGCTATGGCGGCGTGAAGAGCAGCGGGCTCGGCAAGGAGGCCAGCCTGGAATCCATGCTCGAACACTTCACCCACAAAAAGACCATCATGGTCAATTACGGCTGACGGCATGGCGAAATCCGAGCACGGCATCCCCCCCGGCCTGCATCCCAAGGCGGCCGACTACACCTTCGACCTCGAGCATGCGATGCACGCGGTCGTGGGCCTGCGCGCGAACGTGCCGGAGGATGCGTTCACCGCCGGCACGCTGGGGACGGAACGGGCCGGCAGCGCCGTGCACATCCGGCCCGGCGTGTTCCTCACCATCGGCTACCTGATCACCGAGGCCGAGACGGTGTGGCTCACGGCGCATGATGGCCGCACGATCGCCGGCCACGCGCTGGGCGCCGATCAGGAAAGCGGCTTCGGCCTGGTGCAGGCGCTCGGCAAGCTCGAGCTGCCGGTCATGGAACTGGGTGACAGCGAGGGCGCGCGGGTGGGTGATCCCGTGATCTTCGCCGCCGCCGGGGGCCGCCGGCACAGCGTGGCGGCCAAGGTGGCGGGGCGGCAGGAATATCCCGGCTATTGGGAATACCTGCTGGACGACGCGATCTTCACCGCCCCCGCGCATCCGTTCTGGGGCGGCGGCGCGCTGATCGGCAAGGACGGCACGCTGCTGGGCATCGGCTCGCTGGTGCTGCAGCAGGGCGGCGAGGGTAGCCGGCGGCAGGATATGAACATGGTGGTCCCGGTGCAGCTGCTGCCGCCGATCCTGGACGACATGCTGCGCTTCGGCCGCGTGAACCGCCCGGCGCGCCCCTGGCTCGGCCTGTATGCGATGGAGGATGACGGCGCGCTGGTCGTGGGCGGCCTCGCCAACGATGGCCCGGCGGACAAGGCCGGCGTGCGCACCGGGGACCGCATCCTGGCGGTCAATGGCGAGGAGGTGCCGGATCTGGCCGGGCTGTGGCGCGCGGTGTGGGCGTCCGGCCCGGCGGGCGCGGCGGTGGAGGTCAGCCTCGGCCGCGGCAGTCGCACGGCGGCGGTGACCGTGACCTCGACGGACCGTGCGAGCATCCTGAAGACACCCCGGTTCCACTGACGGCGATGCGGCGGCGCCCCCGCGAGCGGCCTGGACTGGGCCGGCGCGTGGTGCGGACCGTGCTGGGCGGGCTGCTGGGTCTGGTCCTGCTGGCGGTGGCATGCGTGGCCGGCGTGCTGTGGTGGTCCCTGCCCGCCGCCCAGCAACGGCTGCAAATCGCCGGATTGACGGCGCCCGCCACGGTCTCGATCGACGCGGACGGCGTGCCGCGCATCCACGCCGCCTCCTCGCTGGACGGCGCCACGGCGCTCGGCTTCGTGCATGCGCGGGATCGGATGTTCCAGATGGAGCTGACCCGGCGCAACGCCAGCGGCCGCCTATCGGAGATCGCGGGCCCCCTCACCCTCCGGCAGGATCGCACGATGCGCATCCTGGGCCTGCGCCACCGGGCCGAGGCCGATCTGGCGGCGCTGCAGCCCGAGACGCAGGCCATGCTCGCCGCCTATGCGCGCGGGGTGAACGCCTGGATCGCCGCCCGCGGCCGGTTCGCGGCACCGGAGTTCATCCCGCTCGGCCCGCCCGAGCCCTGGGCGCCCGTGGACAGCCTGCTATGGGGCAAGACCATGGCGTTGTATCTGAGCGGCAACTACCGCACCGAACTGGCCCGCGCCGCCGCACCGGGCCGCACGCTCTGGCCCCCGCAACCAGACACGCCGCGCCCGGAAGCGGCGCTGCCCACACGGCTCGGCAGCCTCATCCCCGCCTTCCCGGAGCCGTTCACCCAGCCCGGCCGCGCCAGCAACGAGTGGGCGGTCGATGGCCGCTTCACCGCGTCGGGCGCGCCGCTGCTGGCCGGGGATCCGCATCTGGGCTTTTCCATGCCGAGCCTGTGGTATCTGGCGCGCATCGAGACCCCGGAGGGTGTGCTGGCCGGGGCAACGGCACCGGGCGTGCCGTTCCTGATCCTCGGCCATAACGGGCACGTCGCCTGGACCTTCACCACCACGGGCGCCGACACGCAGGACATCTTCGTCGAGACACCGCAGGCCGGCGGCTACATGACCGAGGACGGACCTCGCCCATTCGTGACGCGCGAGGAGCGCATCGGCGTTCGCGGCCAGCCCAAGGAGACGATCACCATCCGCGAGACCCGGCACGGCCCGGTGCTGAGCGACCTCGATCCCGGCAGCCCCATTCTGGCGGTTGCGATGGCCAGCCTGATCGGCCTCGACACCGGGGCGGACGGCCTGCTGGCGCTGAACCGCGCGCACGACGTCGCCGCCGTGGGCGAGGCCGCAACGCTGATCACGAGCCCGGTGCAGAACCTGCTGGTCGCGGACGCCGCCGGCATCGCGCAATTCACCACGGGCCGCATCCCGCTGCGCCGCGCGGGCGACGGCAGCGCACCGGTCGCGGGCGCCGATGGCCGGCATGATTGGATCGGTTTCGCATCCGGCGCCGACCTGCCGCGCGTGCTGGCGCCCGAAAGCGGCCGGATCGTCAACGCCAATGAGCGGGTGGCGCCCCCAGACTTCCCGGTGTTCCTGGGCCAGGACTGGTTCGGCGATTGGCGGGCGCGGCGCATCCGCCACGAGATCGAGGACCGCGTCGGCTTCCAGCCCGGCCATTTCGCGGCGCTGCAGGTCGATGATGTCAGCGAGTATGCTCTGACGTTGCTGCCCGCCTTGCGCGCCGTGGCGCCAGCCGACGCACCCTCTGCCACGGCGCTCGGCCTGTTGGCGACATGGGACGGCGCCATGCGGACCGACCTGCCGCAGCCGCTGATCTTCAACGCCTGGATGCGCGCCTTCGAGGCCGCGGTGCTGTCCGCCGCCGGCATCGCACCGGAGCTCGCGGGCGCCCGGGCGGACGTGGTGGCGCACATCCTCTCGCCGGAGGGCCAGGCGCTCTGCGGCGGCGACTGCGCCCCGCTGCTATCCCGCTCGCTGGCAGCGGCGCTGGCAGAGGTATCGGCGCGGCAAGGGCCCGACCCGTCCACCTGGCGCTGGGGCCGCGAGCACCGGGCCGTGTTCGCGCATCCGCTACTGGGCCGCCTGCCGCTGATCGGGCATTGGTTCACCTGGGCCGTCGAGCAGCCCGGCGACGACACCACCCTGTTCCGCGGCGGCGCCCGCGGCGGCGATTGGACCAGCGTGCACGGCGCCGGGTTCCGCGGCGTCTATGACCTGGCGGATTTGGACCGCAGCCTGTTCGCGCTGACACCGGGCCAGTCCGGGCATCCTTTGCGTGCCGGTGCGGGCAGTCTGATGCAACGCTGGGTACGCGGCACTACATTGCTGCTCGGACCGGAGGCGGCGGTCGTCTCCGAAACCGTGGAACTGACCCCATGACCGACACGATCTTCGCCGAAGCGCGCTTGACCGAGGGCGTGCTGACCCGCCGGGTGATCGCCTGGTGCATCGATGCCGTGCTGATCGGCATCATTATGGCCGTGCTGTGGGTGGTGCTCGGCCTATTCGGGCTCATCACTCTCGGGCTCGGCCTGCCGCTGCTCGGCCTGTTGCCGGTGGTGCCGTTCGCCTACCACACGCTGTTCATCGCGAGCGGCCGCTGCGCGACGCCGGGCCAGTCGATGCTGGACCTCACGGTGCGGCGCGACGCGGACCTGGCGGCGCCCACGTTGCTGGAGGCGCTCCTGTTCACCGGCGGGCTGTGGCTCACCTTGGCCGCGGGTGTCATCTGGTTGCTGGCCGCGCTGTTCACGGAGCGGAAGCGGGCATTGCATGATCTTGTTTCAGGACTTGTCGTGATCCGGGCCGGGGCGCGTTTCGGGCGTTGACCTGGGCTTGCGACTCCGTGAACATGCTTGCGGGGATCTAGTCATCGCATGAGCTACAAGCCGCCGCGCCGCCCGCAATTCTTCTACACCACGGCACCGCTCCCCTGCCCCTACGTCGCAGGCCGGACGGAGCGCAAGGTGGTCACCGAGATCACGGGGCCGGAGGCGGACGGGCTGCATGACCGGCTGTCGCGCGCCGGGTTCCGCCGCAGCCACAACATCGCCTACGCCCCGGTCTGCCCATCGTGCCAGGCCTGCGTGCCGATCCGCATCCCGGTGGCGCTGTTCGAGCCCGATCGCGGCCTCCGCCGCATCGCCCGCGCCAACCAGGGGATCGAGGCGCATGATGTCCCGGCCCGCGCGACCGCCGAGCAATTCCAGCTGTTCCAGCGCTACCAGCAAGCCCGGCACGGTGACGGCGATATGGCGACCATGAGTTTCTACGACTACCGCGCCATGGTCGAAGATACCCCGATCGAGACGGCGATCACCGAGTTCCGGGACGGCGCCGGACGCCTGGTCGGCGGCTGCCTCACGGACCGCTTGGGCGACGGCTTCTCCGCCGTATACAGCTATTTCGCGCCGGAACTGGACCGGCAATCCCTCGGCACCTGGGCGATCCTATGGATGATCGAGCGCGCGCGCGCCGAGGGATTGCCCTACGTCTATCTGGGCTACTGGGTCGCCGAAAGCCGGAAGATGGCCTACAAAGCGCGCTTCCGCCCCTGCGAGATCCTGATCGGCGGCGCCTGGCGCATGCTGACGGAAAGCGAAGGTCAACCGGCGGAGGGCGTGCAGCCGGAACTCGTGCCGGAGACCCTCGGCTAAGGCGCAGGGTGGGTGCAACCCACCGCCTAAAATCGCGCCGACAAAGCCAGCGACCCGAAATTGAACAACCCGCTCCGCTGCCGGTCGAAGGACGGCGTCTGGAACACGTGCGTGTAGGTCAGGCGTACCCCGTAGAGCATGACCGCGAGCCCGCCCTGCAGCTCCCCGATGAAGGCCCGCTTCGTCGTATGCGGGCTGTTGCTGCGGAAGGTGCTGCCGTCCAGGAAGATGTCGCGCGCCACCGCCTGCCCATCGGCGCCGGCGAACACATACCAGGCGAACGGCCGCGTCGGCGTGTAGGCATCCGCGCCCGAAAGGCCCGGGCGGATGCGCGGCGCCCCGAAATCGCTGCCGAGCCCCTGCCCTAGCCGGAAGCTCAGCCCGGCCTGCACATAGTCCCGCACCGTGCCGACCCCGGCCGTCAGCGCCGGCAGCGCGTCGAACTCGATCGGGCCGAGCCGGGCGATCGGCAGGCGGTAGGTCTGTTCGACCAGCACCTCGATCGCCGGCTCGTCCTTGATCTGGTTGCGCCAGCCGAGCGTGGGCGGGTCCCCGATGATGCTATGGAAGCCGTTCTGCACGACCTGCCCGAGTGCCGCCGGCCCCACGACGCCGAGCGAAACCCCGATCGTGCTGCGCGTGGTTTCGGTGTCGTGGATCAGGCTCGCGGTGGTGCGGAGATAGGCGGCATAGGGACGGTCCCGCGGGTCCGGCTGGCGGAGCTGCGTGGTGCGCGGCGTGAAGATGGACTGCGCGAGGTCGATGCTGACGCGCTGCACCCCATCGCCCCAAACAGTACGCCCGAAATCGGCCAGGAAGGCCGGCACCCGCTCCGTCCCGGTGGTGTACCCGATGCGCAGGCCACTGGTATAATATTGGTCAGACGTGCCGCGGAACGTGGAAACGGCGTCGTTCTCCACCTGAAGTGTCAGGATGCCCGAAGGATCCGCCGGCGGCGCCGCATGGGCTGCTCCCGAAACGATCAATCCACCTACGGCCAGCCAGCTTCGAAAGCTCATGCACGTCCCAATCCTATGCTCGGCGAAGATACCCTTTTTTACCGCCCGCCGGAAGCCGCCCGCTTTACGCAGATGCCCACTCGCGTGTAGGTGATGCCCGGCGAAAACGACCGGATGGGTGGCCGAGCGGTTTAAGGCAGCGGTCTTGAAAACCGCCGTGCGTGCAAGCGTACCGTGGGTTCGAATCCCACCCCATCCGCCAGAACGCCCGGGGTCCAGCCCGAAGAAATGGGTGACATCGTGTCACCCATGTGTCCGGAACGAAATGTCACCTATGTCTCGGGTCATACATTCCGGAAAGCTTCGAACCCCATCAAAATCCCGGCCCCGTGGGAACCGACGGAGGCGTCGTGTGCCGAGGGTGCGGCGTCTGGGCTTTGCTCGGCGGTCGGACCGGCTTCGGACGGGCCGGGTATGGGTCTCTGACGTGACGGAGATGCGACGCTTCTAGCGGGCGTGCGGATCGTGTCCCGAGTCGTGGTGTAGCAACGGCGTTGCTGAGCAGGGCTGGCTGCTCGATCAGGCTGCCAAGGACGGCAGGCTGACGGCGATATCATCGCTGAGTGGGGCGATGGTTTCCAGGCTCATGTATCGGGCGCGCTGAACGGCCCATTCGTCGTGCTGTTCCAGCAGCAGCGCGCCGATCAGACGGGTGACGGCGGCCTCGTTGGGGAAGATGCCGACGACCTCGCTGCGGCGCTTAATCTCGCCGTTGAGGCGCTCGAGTGGGTTTGTGCTGTGCAGCTTGGCCCGATGCTGGACGGGAAAACCCATGTAGGCGAGCACGTCGGCCTCGGCGTCATCCATGAGGGCGGCGAGCTTTGGCACGCGGGGCCGGGCCTGGTCGGCGACCTCGCGCCATTGCTTGCGTGCGGCAGCCGCGTCGTCTTGGGCGAACGCCGTGCCGACCCAGGCCGAGACGATGCGGCGCTGCGTCTTGCCCGCGTAGGCCAGTGCGTTGCGCATGAAATGCACCCGGCACCGCTGCCAGGTCGCGCCGAGCACCTTGATGATGGCGGCCTTGAGCCCGGGATGGGCGTCCGAGACGACCAGCTTGGCGCCGCGCAGGCCGCGCCTGGCCAGCGATCGCAGGAACTCGACCCAGAACGGCTCGGCCTCGCTGTGGCCCGTGGTCATGCCCAGCACCTCGCGCCTGCCATCTGTGTTGACGCCGACGGCGACGATGACGGCGACCGAGACGATGTGATGGTCGCGGCGGACTTTGACGTAGGTGGCGTCAAGCCAGAGATACGGCCAATCCCCCTCAATCGGCCGGGCCAGGAAGGCGTTGACGCGCTCGTCGATCTCGCCGCACAGGCGGGAAACCTGGCTCTTGCTGATGCCGTCCATGCCCATGGATCGCACCAGGTCGTCGACGGAGCGGGTGGAGATCCCCTGGATGTAGGCTTCCTGGATCACGGCCGTTAGCGCCTTCTCGGCCATGCGGCGGGGTTCGAGGAAGCCGGGGAAGTAGCTGCCCCGGCGCAGCTTCGGGATGCGCAGCTCGACGGTGCCGGCCCGGGTCTGCCAGTCGCGGTCGCGGTAGCCGTTGCGCTGGTTGGTCCGCTCGGCGCTGCGCTCGCCCGGTGCGGCGCCGCAGAGGCCGTCGGTTTCGAGTGCCATGAGGCGTTCGGCGGCGAAGCCGATCATCTCGCGCAGGAACGTCGTATCGGAGCCCTTCTCCAGAAGCGCGCGAAGGGCGATCTTGTCATCGGTCATCGTGGTGGTCCTCGGGTCAGAGTTGCGTCTCGCAACCCAACCCTACCCAGCAACATCGCGATGACCACTGATCGGCTCGTCTCCGCAGCCGCCTACGGCGACCGCTCCGACAAGCCGATCAGTGGCGTCCTACACCACTACCGGGGACACGACCGGCGTGCGCCGGAAGACGGCAGGATTCCTGGGCGCTAATGCGCGGGAGGCCTGGCGGGTCGGAAGGCGGTTGGGGCGGCGTGTCAGCTTCAGGTCAGGCCGGGTTGCGATCCTCTCGGCTTGAATAAGCCAGGGAGCGCATCGTGATCCTTCGATCGGTCGAGTTCGGTGATTGCCGTGGGCGTTGGTTCGTCCGGGCATGCCGAGGGGCTTTCCTGACGTGCAGGTAGGCGGCTCGAAGCCACCGGACGACCCGGCGCCGTCCGGTTCTGCGGGCGATGGGCGTGGTGCGGTCGCGGGATGGGCGAATGCGTTGCTGGCCGGGCATTTGGTGCTGGTATCCCTCAAGAGCGCTGCGCGGCAGTCACCTCTGTCGCCGGACCAGGCTTTGGCGTTGGTCGACGTGCATCCGCTCCCCTCGTCGCCGGCAGGGGCGGCCCCGGAGCCGACGGAGCGGGACATCGCCCTAATCCGGCATTGGCTCGAAAGCGACGCGGCACCTGATCCGTCGGCTCTCGCACGGCTGGCCGGCTCGATCGGCATTCGGCAGCCGGACGACTGGGCTCCGCTTCTGGCGAACCTTTTGACGACGAGCCGATTGACGCCGGCGCAGACAGCCCGGGCGATCGCGGCCGTGATCGGGGAGACCGCGACAGGCTCGGGCGCGGCATGGTCGGGTTTGTTGGGCCGGCTGGAGGGGGCTGGGTTGCCGGCTGGCGAGGTGGCCGCGCTGCGGTGGCAGGTGGGATGCGGGGATATGGGGCTCACGAGGGCCGAGCGGACGCAGTTGCGCACTCTGACGGTCGGGAAGAATGCTGGTGCGGCGGGCATCGGCCGGTCGGGGGATGAGGCCCAGGCGGCGTGGGCTTCCCTGCTGAGGAAAATCGGCGGCCCAGGCCGGCCTCACCGGGATCCTGCGGCACGGATTGTCGTGGGTGCCGCTTGGTTGGGCATCGTGCCGCCGGGCTTCGACGGCCAGACGATCGTGGCGGCGCGGTTGGCGGTGCAGGCCCGGGCGGCCGGGCTGTCGTTGCCGATGCCGCAGGCGGCTTTTCTGGCGAGTCTGCTGGCGATGCGGTCGGTCGAAGGACGGGAGTTGGCGTTTGGCAGCCCGGAGGACCGGTTGGCCGCCGGGTTGTGGGCGAGTTTGGGGATGCCGGGAGAGTGGAGCGATAGCCGTCGCCTCGGCGCGCTGGTCGCGCGGGCGCGGGAACTCGGACTGGATGACAGCCGGGCGCCGCCGGAGGTGGACGAAGCCGGTGCGGGGTCCATAACGGCGAATGCGCCGTCAGGCGATGACCATCCGGCTCTCCGGGGGCCGTGGCCGACCGTGCTGATTGCTGGCCAGCCGATGGACCCGGCCGCGATCGAAGCCGCGCCGTCGCTCCGGGACGCCGACCTCACGACCTATCGGCTGTGGCAAGTGGAGCGGGTAGCGGCCATCAACTGCCCGGACCCTGGTTGGAAGGGCGCGCATGTGAACAAGGCGCGGCAGGTTCTGGCGGAGCATCTGGGCAATCCGGACGCGGCTGGTTTCCTGGCGATCACGGCGCGGGCCGTGGCGGAGGGCAAGCTGTCGCCGGGCGAGTTGTTCCAGGCGCAGCGCTGGGCTGCGGCGGACCGGCTCGGGCTCCGCAAGGGGGACGTCGAGACGCTGCAGCCCCTGGCGACCGGCTACACCCCGGCGCAGATCGCAACCGCGATGGACATGCGGCGCGGCAACATGGGGGACCGGTTGCGCTTCATGGGGGAGCAGCTGGGAGTGAGCGGGTCGGCGATCGACCCGGCGGTTCGGCAGGCATTGCTGGATGCTGCGTTTCGGGAGGGGTTGCTGGAGGCGCGGGTCACGCTGCCGGCAGAGCCACCGGCCGAGGTCACGCCTGTGCGGCCGGGAGCGGCTGCGCGCGAGCGGCCCTCGCCCGATGCGACGCTGGCAGCCGGGCCGCCGACCCCGGCCGATATCGCTGCCGCACCGTGCATCCCACCGGAGCTGTTGCAGACGTTCAAGGATTGGAAGGTGGCGAACCTGCCGGAGCGCGAGTGGCAAACGGGCTCGACCGCGTCGCGCATCCTGAGAGCCCGGCTCGTCCAGGCCCTCGGCGATCCGGACGCGCGGGGCGTCGTGGCCATCGCGACGCGGGCGGTGCGCGACGGGCAGTTGCTGCCGGCGGAGTTGAGGCAGGCGGAGCGGTGGGCGGCGGCGGAGACGCTGGCCTTCTCACGCAGTGACGTGGCGTTGCTGGACGCCTTGAGCGATGGCGCGACGGTGCGGGAGGCTGTCGCGGCGTTGAGTGTCAATTTCGATCGTGCGAGCAACGCGCTGCGCCGCATGACCACGGCGTTGGGGCTGCCGAGCGTTTCGAGCGGCCCGGATGCATTGGCGAACCTGATGAGCGAGGCGCTTCGGCTGGGCCTGTGCATGGAGCAGCCCACGCTTTTGGAGCGGCGGGCGCCGGGGCCGTCAGCGTCCCGGGCGGAGGATCCGGAGATCGGGGTCGATCATGGCGGCGCGGGCGTGCTGGCCCGGGCCGGGGAGCGTGGCCTGTTGATGAACTTGGCCCAGGCCGCGTTCCTGGATGGCCTTGCCCGGCAGCGGCCCGTCGAGACGCTCGTCGCCGAGTATGGTCCTGCGTTCGAGAGCGATATCCGGACGCTCAACACGATGCTGGAGGTGCAAGGGGCGTGGCGCGGCGGGCGCAGCGTGCAAGCGCTGGTGGATGCCGCGGCCCGCGAGGGCTTGATCGAGCCGGCGCCCTGGCCCAGCCGGGAGATTGCGCCGCACCAATATGCCCGATTGCTGGAGGAGCGGTTCGGCATCGGGGCACGGCAGAGCATCACCCTACAGGCCTTGGCCGATCAGCCGGAGCGGAGCGCCGGTCCGGCGAAGCTCTCGGCTGTCGCGGCCCAGACCGGGACCACCGCAGCGAGCGTGCGGGCCAGCACGATCAACCTGGCCGTACGGCTGTGTCCGACGGTTCCGGCGGCGGCCATGGCGCGGGTGGTGGGCGCGATCCAGGAATGGGTCCGGGCGAACCACATCGGGGCGGAGAGCGAGCCGGCGGAGATTGCGGGGGCGGCCGGGTTCATGCCCTCCGCAAACGAAATGCGGTTGTTGCGCACGATCGGCCGGTCACCAACCCCTGAGACGTTGCGGTCTGGTGGCGGCCGAAGCGACACGGCGGTGTTCAGGACCTTGCTGCGCCTGGAGCAGAAGCTGGACCTGCCGACGTCGAACGACGAGGCGCGGCTGTTGGTGTCGGATGTTCTGGCGGCGGCGCGGGGCCGCGGAATCGTTTGACGGCGTCGTGAACTCGTTTTGGGAGCAGCAGTGAGATGAATACCGGCGGCACGACCCCTCCTCCTAATGATGCGAACCTGCCCGATCCCGGGGCATCAGGGATCACCGGTGCTGCCGAGCTGTCTGCGGCGGTCCATGATTGGGAGGCCGTGGTAATCGCCCTTTATCTCCGGTCCACGGCGCAATTGAATGCCAACTTCCGGAGGGCGCCGGTTCGGGGGGCTGCCGAGGATGCCCTGACGCGGGCCGACGCGTGGCTGACAATTCCAGTCGGCGCCACTCCCGCCGCGCGGACGGAGCGGCTCGACCCTGGCGATGTCGAGCGGGTTCGGCAGTGGCTGGCGGATGGCGCCGTGCTGCCGCGGGCTGGGATTCCGCTCGACACCGTGCTGGACGCCGTCGCCACGCCGCAATCGGGCCTGGATGCGATATTGCGGACCCATTCGGCGGCCGACTGGTCTCTGGTGTTGGAGGATCTGTTGGCGGACGGACGCGTTTCTGCTGGCGAAGCAGCCCGGGCTGTGGGCGACTTGACCGCGCAGCCCGATGCCGGACCTGCGGCACAGTGGCAGGGGCTGATCCGGCAAATGGAGCGTGCCGGTCTTCCCGCATCTACGGTGAATACGGTCCGCTGGCAGGCGCAGTGCGGCGAGTTGGGGCTGACCCGCGATGAACGGCGCTTGCTGGCGAGCCTCGTGGGTGCGCCGCCGACGGAGCCGTCGACGGGCGACGGGGCACCCTTGCCGGTCCGTGTGCAGGCATCGCTTGCCGCGAAGGTGTCGACCGATGAGTTGTTGCTGAAGCAAGATCAGAAGGCGGAGATCGTGGCGAATTCCGTGTGGCTCGACGTTTTGCCGCCGGGGTATGACGCGCTGACGGTCAATGCGGCGTGCGTGCATGTGAACGCACGCCGGCTCGGCCTCGATCTGCCCACGGCGCAAACGGCTCTTTTGCTGGATCTGCGGGCGGGGCGATCCGAGGATGCTCTGATCGCGACCCATGGGGCCGACTACACCGCGCTGGGGGGCAAGGCGTGGCAGACGATGGGGCTGCCGGGGTTTTGGATCGGTGCGCATGAGACGGCGGCGATGGTGGAAGGTGCGACGGCGCTGGGTTTGTATGACATCCCTCTGCTGCCTGCGTCCGATCCGGGCGCACCGGTGCCGGTGGTCGCGCTGTCGCTGCCGCAGGGGCCCCGACCCGCTGGACCGACGCTCTCCGCGCCGTTGTTCAACGGTCAACCGCTGGATCCGGCGCTGATCGCTGCGGCGCCGTCGCTCCGGAACGAGGATGTCGACACCTTCAAGCACTGGCAAGTCGAGCGGCTCTCGGGGACAAAGTGGCCCGGAGCGGGGGGAAACATCTGGAGGGCCCCTGCGGTGAGGGCCGAGCTCTCCGAGCGGCTTGGCAACCCCGATGCCCAGGGTATCCTGGCGATTGCGGCGAAGGCGGCCGATCAAGGCAAGTTGTCGGCGGACGAGCTTTTTGCCGTCCAGCGATGGCTTGCCGCGGACCGTCTCGGCTTGACACAGACGCAGCTGGTGACACTCCCCCCGCTGGCCGCGGGTTGCACCAAGGTCGAAGCGGCGAGTTGGCTTGGTCTTGCCCAGGAAGGGATCAGCTATCGTTGGGCGACCATGTGCAGGCGGCTGGGCGTCGGCGGCTCGCCGTCGGACCTGCCGGTGCGGCAGGCCTTGCTGGACGCGGCCTTTGCCGAGGGCCTGGTGCAGCAGCAATCGACGATCCCGGCCGTGCCGCCGCAGGGCGTGTCGTTGGCAGAGGACCGCACGGTGGCGGAAAAGCCGTCATATGGCGACACGACGGCAGCCCGGCCCTTGACGGAGAGCGAGATCGCGGCGGCGCCGTCGCTGCCGACCGAGCAGGTCTCGCTGTTCAAGAAATGGATTGTTCAAGGCCTGCCGCAGCGGGAGTGGGACCCGCGTGCGGACGGGGGTGGCCTGAAGAGGCAGATCAAGGCGGCCCTGAACAATCCGGATTTCCGTGGGCTGCTCGCGATCGCAACGAAAGCGGTGCAGGAAGGCCATTTGACGCCAACCGAGCTGCGGCAGGCCGAGCGGGGGGCTGTCTTGCAGACGTTCGGCCTCACGCGCCGCGTCGGCGAATTGCTCGATGCGTTGACCGACGGGGCGACGGTCGACGAGGCCGCGCGGGTCGCAGGGTTCAAGCCCAACGCGGCCGAGGTCGCGGTGCGAAAGGTTGCGAGGGCCCTAGACATGGAACAGGTCGGGACCGGGCCGGAGCCGTTGGCGGAGCTGATGGCCGTGGCGACCCGGCGTGGCCTTTGCCTCGAACCCGCAACCATGGGCCAGCTCCCGGCGAATGCGCCCCTGAGCCGAGAGGAGATCGACACCGCACAACCGATCCCGGTCGAGTTGCTTCAGGTTTTCAAGGATTGGAAGGTGGAGGACCGCGTCTCGGCGGACTGGGCGGTCGGGGAGACGGCCGTGCCGAGGCACAAGGCCGCGCTGAACGTCGCGTTGCGATACCCCGATGCCCGGGGCTTTGCTGCCGTGGCGGCGAAAGCCTTGGAGAGCGGTCAGCTGACACCGGCCGAGTTCACGAAGGCCATGCGTTTCTCGGTCGCCACCACCGCGGGGCTGTCACGGCAGGATATCAGGCTTCTGGATGTGCTGAACGACACGGGAGACATCGATGCGACGCAAGCCTATCTCGGCCTGACCTATGCTCAAGTGGGCCGTACGGTCCTCAATCTTGCAAAGATCCTGGACGTGCCCAGCCCGACGGTCGGCTACACGTCGGACACGCTGTCCAACCTCATGCAGGCGGCGTTCGAGCGAGGCTTCTTGCTGGAGCAGCCGCGAAACATGGCGGGCGGCTAGATCGGGGCTAAGCACATCAAACGACCCCAAAGGATCAACCTGATCGACGGCACGCCGACCTGAACCTGCTCCGCACGCTCGCCGTGCCGATCGATAACCGGCCTCATTTCGATGGTGCGATACTCGCCTGAACCGCGCTGCGGCAACCGTCGCCGAACCCTTCGACAGCGCGGAGCGGCCCGGCCTGCTGCAGCAGATCGAGCGCTGCCATGATGGCCGCCCGGGCCGCCGGGCGGGCGGCCAGGCTGCCGAACACGGTCGCAAGGTCCAGCAGCGCCGCCGGGCCGCCGTGCCGCACCATTCTCGCCATCTCCTCCGCCCGGGGGTCCTCTGCCGAGCCTGGGGCGGCGCCGCCCGCGACGTGCTGCATCCACGCCGCAACAGCCATGGCGTGCCGCGCGACGGGCAGGCCCGCGTCCAGCCTGTCCCGCAGGGGGCCGAGCAGCCGGGGTGGCAACTTCTGCGAGCCGTCCATGGCGATCTGCGCGGTGCGGTGCTGCAAGGCGGGGTTGGCGAAGCGCGTCATCAGCGCCGCCTGGTATGCCGCGGCGTCGAAACCGGGCGGCAGGCGCAGCGTCGCCGCGGCATCCGCCATGAGCCCGCGCACGAAGGACGCCAGCGCCGGCACCCGCACGGCATCCGCCACCGTCGCGTGCCCGGCCAGCAGGCCGAGATAGGCGATGGCGGAATGCGCGGCGTTGAGCAGGCGCAGCTTCATCGCCTCGAACGGCGCCACGTCCTGCACCATCGTTGCGCCGTGTGCCTCCCAGGCCGGGCATCCCGCCGTAAAACGGTCCTCGATGACCCATTGCAGGAACGGCTCGGCCACCACGGGCCAGGCATCGTGCAGGCCGAGCGTGGCGGACACCCGTTCGCGGTCCGTGACGGTGGTGGCCGGCACGATGCGGTCCACCATCGAGCTGGGGCACGCGACCTCGTCCCCGATCCACCCGGCGATGCCCGGCGCCATCCGCGCGGCAAGCTGCACCAGCAGCCGGTTCAGGGTGACGCCGTTCTGCGGCAGGTTGTCGCAGGACAGCAGCGTGGGCGGCGCCAGGCCCGCCTCACGCCGCCGCGCCAGTGCCGCGACCAGGAGCCCCGATGCGGAGCGGGGGGCCCCTGGATGCGCCAGATCGTGCACGATGTCTGCGTGCGACCAGTCCAGCGTGCCCGTGGCCGCATCCAGACAATATGCCTTCTCCGTCACCGTCAGACCCACGATGCGCGTGGCCGGGTGCGCCAGGGTGTCCAGCAAGGCGCCCGGGTCTTCCGGCGCGACCAGGATGCGGGTGACGCTGCCGATCACGGCGCACGCGTCGTGCTCGCCCCGCACGTTCAGGGCATAGAGCCCATCCTGCGGCGCCAGGGCGTCCCGCGTCGCGGGGCTGCGCAGGCTGACGCCGGTGATGCCCCAGCGCATGTCCCCTGCGCGCAGCACGGCATCGGTCAGCACCGCCTGGTGTGCGCGGTGGAAGGCGCCGAGCCCCAGATGGACGATGCCGGGCTGCACGGCGCCGCGGTCGTAGCCGGGTTGGCGTATGCCGGGGCGCAGCAGCGGGAGCGTCGCGTCGGACAGGCGGGTCACAGCGGCAGCCCGTGCTGGCGCGACAGGGCGGTCAGGACGCCGCGCAGCTCCGCCAGGCCCCGCATCCGGCCGATGGCGGGATAGCCGGGGTGGGTCGGCTTGCCGACATCGTCCAGCATCTCGTGCCCGTGGTCCGGGCGGAACGGGATACGCCAGCGCGGGTCGCCTGCATCCCGGCGGCGCGCCTGTTCCTGCAGCAGCCCGTGCGCCACGGCCACCATGTCGGTGTCGCCGCCCAGATGGTCCGCCTCCATGAACGACCCATCGGGTTCGTTCGTCACATTGCGGAGATGGGCGAAATGGATGCGCGCTGCGAAGCGACGGGCGATGTCCGGCAGGTCGTTGGCGGGGTTGGCGCCCAACGAGCCCGTGCAGAGCGTCAGGCCGTTGGCCCGGCTGTCCACCGCACCGAGGATGAAGGCGATGTCGTCGGCGGTGGAGCAGATGCGCGGCAGGCCCAGCAGCGGGCGCGGCGGATCGTCGGGGTGGATCGCGAGGCGCACGCCGGCCCGCTCCGCCGCGGGCGCCACCGCCCGCAGGAAGCGGCGCAAATTGTCGCGCAGCTGCGCCGGCCCAATGCCCCGATACCGCGCCAGCATCCGGCGCAGCCCCTCGATGTCGTACCGGTCGAAGGCGCCGGGCAGCCCGGCCATGATGGTGGCGAGCAGCGCCTGCCGGTCGGCCTCCGTCGCGGCGGCGTGCCATGCCTCGGCGCGCGCCAGAACGTCAGCAGACCAGTCCGCCTCCGCCCCGGGGCGCCGCAGCACGTGGACATCGAAGGCGGCGAACTCGTGCGCGTTGAAGCGGAGCGCGGTGGCGCCGCCGGGCAGCTTCGCCCGCAACTGGGTGCGCGCCCAGTCCAGCACGGGCATGAAGTTGTAGCACACCGTGTCCACGCCGGCCGCGCCGAGGTTGGTCATGGTTTGGCAATAGGCATCCAGATAGCGCCCTGCCCCGGCCTCCCCGAGCTTGATGGCTTCGTGCACCGGCACGCTTTCCACGACGCTCCAGCGCAGACCGAGCGAGGGATCGGCCTCGATGGCGCGCTTGCGGTCCTGGATGGCCGCTTCGGGCCACACATCCCCGGTCGGGATGTCGTGCAGGGCCGTCACGATGCCGGTGGCCCCGACCTGGCAGATGTCGGCCAAGGTGATCAGGTCCGCGGGGCCCCACCAGCGCCAGGTTTGCTGCATGTGGGTGCCCTATCCGGCTGCGCGATGCGGGCCGTCGAGGCCCTCGAAGAACTCGGGGTGTTGGATGGCGATGCGGTCGATGGCGGCGAACGCGGTCCGCAGATGCACGCCCATCATCGCGGCCGCCCCGGCGCCATCACCGGCCAGCACGCAATCCACGATGGTGCCGTGCTGGCCCAGGATCATGCCGGGCCACGCCGGATCGGCCAGGGACAGGAAGCGCACCCGGTCGAGCTGCGCCTTGGCGCCCGCGATCACTTGCCACACGAAGGGCCGGCCCGCCATGCCGATCAGATGGCGGTGCATCGCCTCATCGAGCGTAAAGAACGCGGCGAAATCGGCACGGGCGAGCGCCGCGCCCTGCTGCGCCACCAGGTCCCGCAGATGCGTGCCGTCGGCTTGGGTGGCGCGGCGCGCGGCGTCCGGAATGGCGGCACACTCCAGGGCGGCGCGGATGAAGCCGCTGTCGTGCACGGCCGGCACGTTGATCGGCGCCACGTAGGTGCCGACCTGCGGGACCACGCGGAGGAAGCCGTCCTGCGCGAGCCGCCAGAACACCTCCCGCACCGGGGTCCGGCTCAGGCCGTATCGCTCGGCGATTCGGGCCTCGGACAGGGGATCACCGGGGCGCAGGACGCCCTGGACGATCTGCCGATGCAGGTCCTCGTACACCTCCTGGCCCGTGGTGCGGGCCCGAACGCGGGCCAGGCTGCCCAGCCGCATGCCCCCGCTCATGCCCCCGCTCATGCCATCCCCGCGGCTGGCGCGGGGTGCTGCCCGCCGTCGAACCGCAGCTCGACCCACCGCCCCGCGAGAGAAATGGCGTAATTGATGAGGAAGTAGATGACCGCCAGCGCCAGCAGCGGCCCGAAGCCGCCACCGGTGCTTTCGCGGATGAGCAACCCGGTCCGGGTCAGCTCGATATAGCCGATGATGGAGGCCAGCGTGCTTTCCTTCAGCACTGTGATGAACACGCCGACCGAGGGCGGGACGATCACCCGCATCGCCTGCGGCAGCACGACCAGCTGCATGATCCGGCCATACCGGAAGCCGAAAGCCCGCGCCGCGTCCCACTGGCCGGGCCCGACGCTCTCGATCCCGGCGCGGACCACTTCCGACATGGAGGCGCTGGCATGGAGCGCCAGGGCGAGGGTCGCGGCGGCGAAGGGCGACAGGTCCTGCCCCAGGAACAGCGGCAAGCCGAAATAGGCGAAGAACATGACGATCAGGATGGGGATGGAGCGCCAGAACTCGGTGTACGCCAGCGCCAGGAGCCGCAGCACGCGCCACGGGCTGACCCGTGCCAGCGCCACGCCGAATCCCACGGCGACGCCCAGCAGCAACGCCAGCCAGCTCAGCCACAGCGTCGTGCCCGCCGCGCGCAGCAGCAGCGGGGCGTAGCTGGCCCAGTCGGTCGTCACCGCGCCGCCTCCGCCCGGAACAGCATCCGGCCGATCCCCAGCCGCAGCAGGTTCACCGTCTGGCACAGCACCAGGTAGACGATGGCCGCCACCAGGAACGTCTCGAAGAACCGGAACGAGGTGGAGCCGGTGGTCTCCATCCACGACGCGACCTCCTCCACCGCAATGGCCGAGGCGAGCGAGGAGGCGAGGATCACCCCGATGAACTGGTTGCCGAGCGGCGCATAGATCACCCGCAGCACCTGGGGGAACACGACCAGACGGAACGTCTGCCACCCGGTCAGGCCCAGGCTGCTCGACGCTTCCGGCTGCCCCGCCGGCACCGCTGCCAGCCCGGCGCGCAAGATTTCCGCCATGTACCCGCCGCTGTTGAGCGACAGCCCGATCAGCGCCGCCTGGAACGAAGACAGCCGCACCCCGATGCCCGGTGCCGCGAAGTAGATCACATACAGGATCACCAGCAGCGGCGTGTTGCGCATCGCCTCCACATAGGCGCCGGCCAGCACCCGCCCCAGACGGGACCGTCCCCGCCGCAGCACCGCCACCCCGGCGCCGATCACCAGGCTGATGGCGATCGCCAGCAGCGAGAGCGTGAGGGTCTGCGCCGCTGCCGCCCAAAGCTCCCCCATGTAGGGGAGAATGGTCCGAAGCGTGAAGGTGTAGTCCACGGCAGGCCCGGCCGGACGGCTTGTCTAGAAGCGGGCCTGGATGGGCGGCTGCTCGAAGCCGAACCATTGTTTGAACATGCGGGCGTTGTCGCCGCTGGCGTTCATCTGGTCCACGAACAGGTTCATGACGCGCAACCAATCGGCGTCGCCGGACGGGACGCCGATGGCGATCTCCGCACGCGCCAGGATGCCGTCGAGCTGGCGCAACTTGCCGGGCCGGTCCTTGATGGCCTGGGTGTTGTAGAAATCATCCTCCGCCATGGCGTCCACCTGGCCGCCCAGCAGGGCGCTCATTTCGTCCGCCTGGGTGTTGAAGCGGACGAGCGTGGCCTTGGGCAGCGCCGCCGGCACCGCCCGCTCCGCCGTGCCGCCGCGGGAGATCGCAACGCGCAGCCCGGTGCCGTCGCCCAGTTCGGCGATGCTGGCGCCCTTGTGCCCGTCCGGCACCAGCAGCCGCATTGTGGTCACGAGGTAGGGGTTGGTGAAGGCGATGGTCGTGGATCGCTCCACGTTGCGGGTGAAGTCGGCGATCGTCACGTCCACCTTTCGGGTTTGCAAGGAGGTGACGCGGCCGGGGATGTCGGTGACGACGAACTCGGGCTTCACCTTCAGGGCCTCGGCCAGCTTCTTGGCGATGTCGATGTCATACCCCTCCGGCTCGCCCGATGGCAGGACGCGGCTATAGGGCGGCAGACTGGGCAGCACGGCGATGCGCAACGTGCCGCGGCTGAGCACGCCCTGGAGGATGCCGGGCGCGGTCTGCGCGCGCGCCGCCCCGATACCCGATAGCAAGGCAGCGATAAGCAGCGCGTCTCCAAGACGCCGACGGTTGATGAACATTGAACATACCTCCGTGCTGCTTTCTCGGACCTCGAGGGGCCGTTGCGACCGTTATGGCGCGGCCGAGCCACCTTGTATACTAGTATTGAGGACCAGCGAGAACGCACGCTCGTTCGTACCCGTCAATCGGAAGCCTGGAGTCTCAAGCTGCGGTCACGCGTGCTGCGGAAGACGCGTCCGAAGTCACGCGATCCGACCTACGCGTCCGGACGACGTGTGATCACCGCGATCGGTCCTCCACCGTCGGGCCCCTGGTGCTCGGCGCCCCCGGAGACGAACAGGTCGGTTCGGCCGATGGCGGCCGCGATCACGCCACCCACGACGGCGCGGGCGTGCCGGGTTGCATTGATGTCGCTGTCATCCAGCATGGTATGGCGCAGGCCGCGGATCGTTCCCGTGCTGCCGGGATCGGCCTTGGCCAGCACGGCGGCGATCCGCTCGCGCGCCGAGACCGGCAGCTGCCCGGGATCATCGAAGCCCAGGCCACAAAGCACGCCGCGCACCGCACCGAGGTCGATCGCGTCCTGCATCACGCCGTGACCGATCCGGAGCGGCCCGCCCCAGGCCGGGCTGTTGCCCAGGACCAGCACCTCGTTCCGCATCAGTTCGATCCCGGCCGATGCGCTGGCCCGGCCGGACCAGGCAGCCCAGTCCGCCAGCACCGCCGCGTCCGACAATTGCTCCCGCGGGATCTCCCCCAGCGCCAAACCTACTCCCAACGCGGAGGCGCCGCGTGAATACGCCATCGAGGCGTAGGTGTCGGCCGTGACCACGCTACCGCCGCGCAGGGCCGCCTCCGCGATCCGTTCGGCGGTCAGCAGTGGGCATTTCACCTGCACGAAATGAATGTCGTCCGTGGTTGAGATGGCGGCGGCCCGCGTCGCTTCGATCACGGCGTGGGCCGTCGCCTCGATCTGCGCCATCCGGCCCAGCTCTTCGGGCAGGAAGTCGCGCGTGTGGGCGATGCCGATCGCCAGCGCCCCGGCCGGGTGCGCCGCAGCGGCCGGGCGGGTCGAGAGGATGGTGAGATGCGGGGACAGCGCCCCCTCCGTCCCACCCGACATCACCATGGCCACCCGATCCGCCACTTCGGCCCGCGACAGGCCGAGCCGCTCCGACAACAGCAGCTGCAACGCCAGGACGGCATGTCCGCGGGTGTGATCGTTGACGCAGCCATTGCCCTCCGTCTTGCCAAGGATCGCGAGGATCTGCGCGGGGTCGATAGCGCCTGTGTCGATCAGCTGCGCCAGTCCATCCGTGTCCCCGGGATGGCGCGTGGCAACCCGGTGAATTCGTGCCTCGCGCGGCCCCGTGTCCCTCATGATCGCGCCTCCAATGCCCGCCCCAGCGCGCCCGGCATCCGCGTGCCGCGCCCCGACACGGCCAGCACCAGCAGCGCCATGACATAGGGCCCCATCTGGACCACGTAGCTACTGACCGGGAGGGCAAAGGCCTGCGCCCGAAGCTGCAGCGCCTCCGCCGCGCCGAATGCGAGGCAGGCGAGGCTGGCGCCGGCGGGATGCCAGCGGCCGACGATGATGGCGGCCAGGGCCAGGAAGCCACGCCCCGATGTCATGCCATCCGTGAACACACCGACCTGTTGCAGCACCAACGCCACGCCCGCGGCCCCGCCCAGCGCACCGCCCGCCAGCAGGCCCGTGACCCGCATGCGCACCGGGGAGCCGCCGGCCGTCAGCACCGCCTCCGGATTGTCGCCGGTTGCGCGCAGCATGACGCCCCACGGCGTGCGCGCCAGGATGACGGCCATGACCGGGATCAGCAGGACCCATAGCCACGTCAGGACGGGCTGCGTCATGGCCGGGCCGAACAGGGGGAGCGTGGGGAGCGATCCAGGACCGAGCGGCACGAGCAGCGCCACCCGCGGCGACCCGCCCACGGCCCGCACGACGAAACCGGTCAGCCCCAGCACCAGCAAATTGGCCGCGATCCCCGACACCATCTGGTCCGCCCCGAACCGCACCGTGACCGCCGCCACCGCCCCGGCCACCGCCGCCCCGGCCAGGGCGCCGGCCGCCACCGCGATCAAAACGCTGCCCGGGAAGACCGCGGCCGCGAGCACGCCCGCCAATGCGCCCGCCAGCATCTGGCCCTCGAGCGAGACGGCGAACGTGCCGGCCCGTTCCGACAGAATGCCGCCCAGCGCCGCCAACCCGAGCGGCGTGCCGATCCGCACCGCGGCGCCCATCAGATCCGCCACCTGGTCCATCATGCCCGCCTCCCAAGCCCCGCCAGCACGAACAGCAGCGTCAGTCCCTGGATGACCAGCACGAGGGAGGAGGGCACACCCGTCGCCCGCTGCATCGCCTGCGCCCCGGTCTCGAGCGCCGCGAAGAACAGGCCGGCCGGTACCACCGCCAGCGGCTCGGCCGCCGCCACCAACGCGATCGCCACCGCCGCGAAGCCGAACCCGGTGGAAAACCCCTCGATCAGCCGTTGATGCACGCCCAGCACCTCCACCCCGCCCGCGACGCCCGCGAGGCCGCCCGCCGCCGCCATCACCGACACCGTCGCCCACCCGACCGGCACACCGGCATAGCGCGCCGCGGCCGGGGATTGCCCCACCAGGCGCCACTGGAAGCCGGGCACCGTCCGCCACAGCACGAATTGCAGCATCCCGGCCGCCAGCACCGCCAGCACCGCCCCGGCATGGACATCGAAGCCGCGCACCAGCGGCGGCAACCAGGCCGCGGGGTCCAGCAGCGGCGATTGCGGGAAGCCGGATCCTTCTTCCCCCATGGCGCCATGCAGCACCTCCGCCACCAGCAATGCCGCGATGAAGTTCAGCAGCAGCGTGGACAGCACCTCATGCACGCCACGCCAGACCCGCAGCAAACCGGCAAGACCGGACCAGGCCGCGCCGGCCAAGGCTCCCGCCGCCAAGGCGAGCCCTGGCGTCCAGCCCGATGCCGGCAGCATCAGGGCGATGGCCGCCGCGGCCAGCCCGCCCAGCGCGATCTGCCCCTCCGCCCCGATATTCGCCAGACCAGCCCGGAAGCAGAGCGCCACGCCCGACCCGGCCAGCACATACGGTGTGGCCCGCACCATCGCCACCGCCACCCGGTCCGGGCTGCCGAACACCCCGCGCATCATCGCCGCATAGGCCGCCAGCGGATCATGGCCGGCCAGCATCATGAGGAAGCCAGCCAGCACCAGCGCCAATCCCGCCGCCCCGCCCGCCCGCCCCATCGCCCTCATGCCGCCCGCCGCCCGCCCCCGGCGATCAGCAGCGCCAGCCGCTCCGCGCTGGCCTCCGCCCGCGGGAGCACCGCGACCACGGCGCCATCGACCATCACCGCGATCCGGTCGCAGACGGCCAGCAGCTCCTCCGTTTCCGTCGACGCCCAGAGCACCGCGGCGCCTCCAGCACACAGCGCCAGCGCCGCTTCCTGCACCGCCGCCGCCGCCCCGGGATCGAGGCCCCAGCTGGGCTGATGCAGCAGCAGGACGCCGGGCTCCCGCGCCAGCTCCCGCGCCAGCGCGACCTTCTGCTGGTTGCCACCGGACAGCGTCTTGACACGGACACCGGGACCATCCGCACGGATGCCGAACCGGGCGATACCGGCCTGCGCCGCCTTGGCCGCCCGATCGGGACGCAGCACGCCGGCACGGGCGAAGCGGCGGAGGTCCCGCATGATCATGTTCTCCGCCAGCGTCATGCCCGGCACCAGTGAGACGCCGCGCCGGTCCGCCGGCACGTAGGCGATCCCGGCCGCCATGCGCCGCCGGGAGGACCACCGCGTAACGTCCACACCGTCCTTGCTTACACGGATCGCACCCGGCGGGCGCAGGCCGGCCGCGGTCTCGATCAAAGCCTGCTGACCGTTCCCGTCGGTCCCGGCCACACCCAGCACTTCGCCGCCGCGCAACTCCAGGCTAAGGCCGGCTCCCTGCATCGCCAAACGGATCGGCCCGGTCTGCCGTGTCATGCGTACGGACCGGACGGCGCCGTTCGACATCAGGGCCGCCAGCCGCTCCGCCGTCGCCTCCGCCTGCGGCACGCGCGCCGCCGTGCGGCCGTCCTTCAGCACCACGACCTCGTCACACACCGCAGCGACCTCCGGCAGCTTATGGGAGATCAGCACGATCGAGCAGCCGCCCTCCCGCAGCCGGCGCAGCACGTCCAGCAGCCCGGCCACTTCCGCCGGGCCCAGCACGGAGGTCGGCTCGTCCAGCACCAGCAGCCGGGCGCCGCGCAGCAACGCCTTCAGGATCTCCACCCGCTGCCGCGCACCGAGCGGCAGGCTGCCGACCAGCTGGCCAGGATCGAGCGCCAGGCCATAGGCCTCACTCGCCGCCCGGATGCGGGAGGCGAGTGTGGTGCGCCGGAGCCACCATCGTCCGGCCCCGGACCAGCCCAGGGCCACGTTCTCGGCCACGGTCATGCCCTCCGCGAGGGTGAAGTGCTGGTGGATCATGCCGATGCCTGCCGCCAGGGCATCGGCCGGGCTGCGCGGCGCATATTCCTGGCCGCGCCACAGCATGGCGCCCTTGTCCGGTCGCACCAGGCCGAACAGGATCTTCATCAGCGTGCTCTTGCCGGACCCGTTCTCACCCAGCAGGCCGACGATGCGGCCCTCACCCGCCTCCAGATCGACGCCGCAATTGGCCCGCACCGCGCCATATGCCTTCTCGATGCCCTGCATCTGCAGCAGGGCCGGCACTAGGGAGGAGGCGGGGCCGGGGGCGGGGGCGGTCACGCAGTGCCGCCGCGCGCATCCTCCTTGGTGACGGTGAGCTTCAACGCGCCGCTGGCGAAGCGGGCGCGGAGGCCGGTGAGCTCCTCCATCACGGCTGGCGGCACGATGGGATTGACGCCGCGCCCCTCGCCATACGCCAGGTCCGCCCCCGAGCCGGCTGCTGCCGCGAAGCCGAACATCTCGAGTTGCGGCGGCAGCGTGCCGGCCATCGCGGCCCGGACGGCGGCGGCATACATCGTCTCCCACCGCTCCTGGATGAAGGTCAGCACGGCGTCCGGCGCCGCCTTCACATGGTCGATCGAGCGGCCGCTGGTGAATACCCCGCGCTCCCGCGCCGCCTGCACGATGCCGCCATGGCCGGCATTCAGCTTGCCAAACACGAAATCCGCACCGCCACCGATCGCCGCCAGCGCGGCCTCCCGCGCCATCGCCGCATCTTCCATGCTGGGCAAATAGGTCACTTGCACCGGCGCCCCGGGCAGCACGGATTTCACCCCCTGCCGGAAACCGCCGACCTGCGCCACGATGTTCGGCAGCCCCTCCAACCCGTTGACGGAGGCGATCTTGCCGGACTTGCTCATCCGCGCGGCCAGCACGCCGACCAGGTAGCCCATCTGCGCATTGTCATAATCGACCGACGCCACGTTCGATCCGGCACCGCCGGAGCCGGACCCCACGATGAATCGCGTGCTGGCGAACTCCGGCCCCACACGCTGCGCCGCCGACAGGAAACGGCCGGAATGGCCGATCACCGCGCCATAGCCGCGCCGGGCATAATCCCGCATCGCCTCGACCTGCTCGGCCGCGCCGACATTCTCGGAAAATGCCGTCTCGATCCCGGCGGCCTTGATCTCGGTCAGCGCCGCGTGGCCCTGGGCGTTCCAGCTCTGGTCGTTGATGGAGCCCGGCAACAGCATGGCCACTTTCGCGGCAGCCTGCGCGCGGGCGGGGGGAGAGACGATCGGAAGGGCAAGCAGGCCGGCGGTCAGGCCGCGACGGGTCAACAGGGCGGGCATGGCATCCTCGCATCAGGGTTGATGCCCCGGACCAAGCATCAATTGTGCCATCCCGCCGTCAGCCGCCGAAGAACGACTCTCCCGCCACGTAGCAGCGCCCCGGTGACATGTCGGGCACCGGTCCCGCCTCCACCCGGGCATCGAAGGTCAGCTCGAACTGCACGCCGCTCGGGTCGTAGGCAAAAAGCTGCCATAGGGTGGTGCCGGGCACGATGAATTCGCGGAACGGCACATTGTGGTCCGTGAAGCGGCGGGTGAAATCATGGAAGCCGATGGCCGTGACCGAGACGTGGTCGATCGCCGCCGTGCCGCGGGGAGCGGTGCCACCGGGGCCCAGCGCGGGGCCGCCGGCATAGACGTGGATGATGCCTTGGCCGCCGGGCTGCGGGACGCCGATCCAGGCGCCCGGATAGCCGAAATCCGGTCGGGCGACTTCCTGCAAGCCGAGCACCTCGGTGTAGAAACGCAGCGTCGCGGCGAGGTCCGCCGTTTTGACGGCGATGTGGAACAATCCTGTGATGACGCCCGCCACGCTGATCTCCATCGGATGGGCGCTGACGGTGCCCCGTCGCGGGCACGCCGGCAAGTGCGCCCCACGGACCGTTCGCCTCCCGTCGCCGCTGCGTTATGGTCTGAAACGACGGCGATCGGGGAAGGGCTCGCGAATGTGGACCAGGCTCACCACGCGCAGCGCACTGGCAGGCCAATCCCCCCTGGAGATCGAGGCGGGGCGGTTCGCGCTCCTGCTCTATGACATCGGCGGCACCGTGTATGCGACGGCAGCGATCTGTCCGCACCACGCAGCCTGGCTCAGCCAAGGCCACATCGAGGGCGAGCATGTGAACTGCCCCCGGCACCTGGGCCAATTCCATATTCCGAGCGGCCGCCAGACGCGCGGGCCGCCCTGCCCTGCCCTGCGAACCTATACAATCGAGGTCCGGGGAGACGCGATCTGGGCCGACCTGGGCTGACACACGCCAAAACTTGTTGCAGCCGGCTGGATCGTTCGCATACTGACGACCAGTGGCGGATGACGGAGGCTCCCATGGCAGCGAATTTAGACCTCATCCTGCGCGGCGGACGCGTGATCGACCCGGCAACCGGGCGGGACGGCATCGCCGATCTCGGCATCGCCGGGGACCGCATCGCCGCCATCGCGCCCGCCCTGCCCACCGATGCGGCGCAGCAGGTGATCGACGTGTCGGGAAAGATCGTGATCCCCGGGATGATCGATACGCACGGGCACGTCTATGAGCACGTCACCGGCAAATTCGGCCTGAATGCGGACATGGTCGGCGTGCAATCCGGGGTCACCACCGTGGTCGATCAGGGCGGCCCCAGCTGCATGACCATCCCCGGCTTCCGCGCCTTCATCGCCGAACCGGCGCAGACGCGGGTGCTGTGCTTCATCTCCGCCTACCTGGTCGGCGGGCTCGAGGGGCATCTCTATCCGGAGCTGTATGGCCCCGGGCAGCTGAACGTGGAGCACACCGTCCGCGCCGCGCGGGAGAACGCGGACCTGGTGCGGGGCATCAAGGCGCATGCGGAGATCGGCGGCGCATCCCGCTGGGGGCTCGAGGTGATCAAGATCGGCAAGCAGATCGCCCGGGGCGCCGGGCTGCCGCTCTATATCCATCTGGGTCAGCTCTGGCCGGAAGCGGATGGCGTGACCATCGATCCGGACGAGGTGGTGCGCGAGCTGTTGCCGATCATGGAGGCCGGTGACGTGCTGGCGCATCCCTTCACCCGGCACCCCGGCGGCTTCATCTCCGCCGAGACCGGCGAGGTGCATCCGGTGGTGTGGGCGGCGCTGGAGCGGGGGGTCACGGTGGATGTCGGCCACGGCTCGCATTTCTCGTTCGACATGGCCCGCAAGGTGATCGCAGCTGGCATTTTGCCCTACACGCTGGGCGCGGACATGCATGGCTATAACGTGCGCGTGCCGGATGCCGGGGCAGCCAAAGAAACCGATCGCGCCGCCAACCCATTTTTCGGCGTGGCGCCCTTCAACCTCACCAACGCCATGACCAAGCTGCTGGCGCTCGGCATGACGCTGCCGCAGATCGTGGCGACCGTCACCAGCAACCCGGCCGCGATGCTCGGCATGTCGGACAGCATCGGCAGCCTGCAGGCCGGGCGGGAGGCGGATGTGTCCGTGCTGGATGTGCTGGAGGGCCGGTTCGAGCTGGCGGATAACAGCGGGGTGACAGTCACGTCGCCGCAGATGATCGTGCCGGCATTCACCTTCCGCGCCGGACGCCGGTTCGAGCCGACCAGCCCGCTGATCCCCAAGCCCATGGCGGTTGCGGCCTGACGTTTAGCGATCGGTTATCACCCCAAGCGCAACGGCGCCCGCCCATGCCCGTTACCGGCCTGCACCAGCTGGGCCAATGCGTCGACGAAATCGCGCCGCATCCCGGCCGGAAGGGCGGCGATGGTGCGGGCATGGGCGCGGCGGGCGCCCGCCTCCATTTGCGCCAGCATGCCGGTGCCCTCAGGCGTGATCCCCACCAGCCGCAGCCGCCGGTCCGTCGGGCTGGCCCGGCGCCGCACGAAACCGCGCCCTTCCAGCCGGCCCAGCACGTTGGCGAGCGTGGCGCGATCCACGCCGACCTCCTCTCCCAGGCGGGCCTGGTCCAGCCCGGGATGCGCCTGCACGGCCGACATGATGCTGTATTGAACGGGGGTCACGTCGAAGCCACCACACTCCTCGAAGAACAGCGCCACATGGATTTGATGCAGGCGGCGGATCAGGAAGCCCGGGCGGGAAGCGAGGTCATGCGCAGTGGGGTCGGACATGGCGGACCCATACCAGCCCGGCGCCGCCCGGGCCACGCCGGATGACCGCGCCCTTCTGGCAGCACTTCGACCCTGCGGCGCCGGAGCAGGCGGTTTGGACCGACCGGTTTCCGGCCCCGATGCCGGATGGGCGCGTGCTGTGGCTGCCGCTCCGGGATTTGGGAGAGGTGGCGGTGGCCGGGCTGATCGCGAACCAGGCGTCATTCGCCGTGCTGGACCAGCTCGCCACCTGGCTCGCGGCCGCCGCGATGCCGCTTGGCGCGGAGGCGGTCGTGGGCCTGCCGACGCTGGGTCACACCGTGGGCGCGGCGGTGGCGCGGGCGCTGGGCCATGCGGGCTGGGTGGCGCCCTCCACCACGCGCAAGCGCTGGTATGACGACGCGCTCTCCGCCCCGCTCGGCTCCATTACGGCGCCGGCCGTGGGCGCCAATGCGGGGCGGCGCATGTGGCTCGATCCCCGCCTGCTGCCGCGCCTGGCCGGCCGCCGCGTGCTGCTGGTGGACGACGTGATCAGCACGGGCGCCTCCGCCGCGGCCGGGCTGGCGCTGTTGCAGGCGGCGGGAATCGTGCCGGTGGGGCTCGCGGTGGCGATGGTGCAGGGCGATGTTTGGCGGGCGGACTGGCCCCGGTCCGTGCCGGTCGTACAGGCCTTCGCCACGCCGCGGTTTCGGCGGATGCAGGGTGGGTGGAAAGTGACCCACTAGAGCCGTCTCGGGCCCCCTACCCCGAGAAACGGGCTCTACCGCCGCGCGATCATGTCGATCTCCACGATCCCGCCCCGCGCCAGCGCCGTGACACCCACCGTGGTGCGCGCCGGCAGGCGGTCGCTCGGGAAATAGCTCGCATACAGCGCGTTCATCGCCGCGTAGTCCCGCTCGAACTGCGTGAGGAAGATGCGCACGCACACGACGTTGGCGAGCGTGGCGCCGGCGCCCCGCAGGGCACGGTCCAAATTGTCCATCACCTTGGCCGTCTGCGCCTCGATCCCGTCCGGCAAGGGCGTCGCATCGTCGGCCGGGTCGGTCGCGAGCTGCCCGGTCACGAACAGCCAGCCATCCTGCTCGACCACATGGCTGTAGGGCGCCACGGGCTTGGGCGCATCGGGGATCATGTGGAAGATCGGTCCGGTCATGACGGGGCTCCTTGGGCATAGCGCAGCAGGAATTGCCGGGCGCGGTCGGTCTGGGGGGCGGTGAAGAAGGCTTGGGGCTCACCGGTTTCGACGATGCGGCCCTGGTCCATGAACACGATGCGGCTGGCGGCGTCGCGGGCGAACGCCATCTCATGCGTCACAACCACCATGGTCATGCCGTCCTGCGCCAGGGCCCGCATGACGGCCAGCACTTCGCCCACCAGCTCGGGATCCAGCGCGCTGGTAGGCTCGTCGAACAGCAGCAGCTCCGGCCGCATCATGACGGCGCGGGCGATGCCGACGCGCTGCTTCTGCCCGCCCGAGAGCCGGGCCGGATAGGCGTCCCGCTTGTCCAGCAGGCCGATCTTGGCCAGCAGCGCCTCCGCTTCCGGCACCACCTCGGCGCGGGGGCGGCGCTGGGCGTGGAGCGGCGCCTCGGTGAGGTTCTCCAGCACGGTCCGGTGCGGCCAGAGGGCAAAGTGCTGGAACACCATGCCGATGCGGGTGCGGATCTGCGCCAGCTCCGCATCCGACATGGCGATGTTGCCGCCGGGCCGCAGGCCGATCTGCTGCGGGCCGAGATACACCTGGCCGCGATCCGGTCGCTCCAGCCAATTGATGCAGCGCAGCAGCGTCGATTTGCCGGAGCCGGAGGGGCCGAGCACGCACACCGTCTCCCCCTTCGCGACATCGAGGTCGATCCCGTCCAGCACGGTGTTGGCGCCGAACGCCTTGCCCAGGCCGCGCACGCGCAGGACCGGCTCGTTCACCGCCACGCCGCCGCCCGGTGTTCCGCGATCCCCACCACGGCCTCCACCGCGAGGCACAGGAGCCAATACAGCCCGACCGCCACGATGAAAGAGCCGAACGGCACGTAATACGTCGCCTGGATCGCGGTCGCGGCGTGCGTCAGCTCCTGCACGGCGATGATCGTCAGGAATGCGCTGTCCTTGATCACCTGGATCACCTGGTTGCCAAGGTTGGGCAATGACGCCGTCACCACCGGCCGCAGAATGACCCGGCGGAACAGCCCGAAGCCATGCAACCCGAACGCCCTCCCCGCCTCGATCGTCTCGGGCGGCAATCCCACCCAGGCCGCCCGCAGCAGCTCCGCCATATAGGCCGTGTGGTAGATCACGAGTGCCGCGACACCCGAGCTGAGATTGCCGAATTGCAGGCCGAGCGATGGCAGGCCGTAATAGATCAGATAGGCGAACAGCAGGAACGGCACGCAGCGCATCGTGTCCACCAGCGCCGCGGCCGGGCGCGCCACGGCGGGGCTGCGCGACATCAATCCGGTCGAGAGCAGCGCGCCCAGCCCAAGGGCGCCGATCGACGCCAGGGCCGCGATCCAAATCGTGGTCAGGAACCCGTCCAGCAGCAACGCCCGCTGCGCCCACACCACCGCGAACTCACCGATCAAGCTGCTATCCGCCGCTCGACCGCCCGTTGCAGCTGCACGAACAGGAATACGATCAGGCTGTAGATCACGAGGGCCGCCATGAAAGGCGGCAGCGGTTCGTAGGTTTGGGCGCCGATGCGGACGGCGGCGCGGGTGATGTCCACCACGCCCAGCACCGCGATGGCAGGGCTGACTTTCACCAGCAATGTCAGCTCGTTAACCAGGGCCGGCAATGCCGCGCGCGCCACTTGCGGCAGCACGATGCGGCGGAAGCGCGTGGCACGGCGAAGGCCCATGGCGCGGGCGGCGTCGATCTGGTCGGGCGGCAACGACAGGAGGGCCGCGCGCCAGATCTCGCAGTTGAAGGCCGCGGTAGAAAGGGTGAGCGTGGCGATCCCGGCCGCCACCGGATCGAGCGACAGGCCGGTGCGTGGCAGCGCGAAGAAGATTAGCAGCGCGAGGGTCACGGCCGGGGCGGCGCGCAACACGCTGACCAGCAGCGCAATGAGCGGGGCCAGAACCGGCACCCGCCCCCATCGGATCAAGGCCAGCCCCAATCCGGCCGGCACGCCGATCGCCACCGCCGCCACCGAAAACAACACGGTGAAGGCGGCGCCCTGCAGCAAGGCGAGGAGATCGGCGGCGGTCAATGAGTGGGATCAGGCTGTCTTCCACTGCTCCGGCATATCGAACGTGAGGCCGAACCATTTCTGTTGCAGCGCCGCCATCTCACCGGACTTGCGGGCCCCGAGCAGGAAGGTGTCGAGCAGCGCCTTCACCTCCGTGTTGCCCTTCTTCACCGCCCAGGCGATGTAGATCTTCTTCGACACGGCTTGCCCCATCTCGAACACGTTCGGCCGGTCCTTCACCAGGCTCGCCAGGTTGATCTGGGTGTTCACGACGTAATCGGTCCTGCCGATCGCGAGGTCCTGATAGGCTTCGGGGTAGGACACGTATTGCACGACCTCCCCCATCTTGCCGCCGGTCGCCTTCAGCATCTCTTCCAGCTCCGGCAGGGCCGAGAGCATGGCGCTGCCGGCCTGCACGCCGCATTTCTTGCCCGCGAGGTCCTTGATGGAGGTGATCGCGGCATTGCCCTTCTTCTTCGCGTAGTAGTCGGTCGATTCCGCGATCGGGCTGCAGAAATCGAGGAATTTTTCGCGCTCGGCCGTGATCAGCGCGGCGGTCACGGCGGCGTCGTATTTGCCGCTGCCGACGCCTGGGAGCAGACCGGTCCAGGGAATGATCTCCTGCTTGATCTGGAACGGCACCGTCTTGCGCATCAGCTCCAGCAGCTCGGTGTCATACCCGGTGGGCTTGCCGTTCTCCACGAACTCGAACGGCTTGAAATCATCCTCGGTCGCGACGGTCATGGTGCCGCTCGTCTTGATCTCCGCCAGCGTCGCGGCGCTGGCCGGGCGCATCAGCCCGCCCGCAAGCAGAAGGCTACCGGTGGTCAGAAAGCCGCGTCGTGTCGCGCTCATGAGCAGAACCTCCGTGGGTGATTAATCGAACGTGAACCCCTGTGCCCGCAGCCAGGGAGGGAACGCGGCGCCCTCGCCCTGGGCGGATTGCCGCGCCTTGTCTTCCGACCAGCCATACCGGGCGGCGGTGCCGAACCGCTCCGGCGCGCGCTGCTTCGCGGGCGGCGTCGGGTTGCGGGCCTCGCGCTCGGCATCGTAGGCGTCGATGGCGCCGGGCAGCGCGGCGTCGTCGTAGCGGCCCCGGTGCAGCGTAAGCGTGGGCGGCAGGCGCTGGCTGACATGCCCGGCATCCGCGGGCCAGCCGAGGCACAGGCCCGCCACAGGGAACACGCCATCGGGCAGCCCGAGCACGTCGCCCACCACCGGTGCATGATTGCGCAGCACGCTGATCGGGCAGGTGCCGAGCCCGGCGTCTTCCGCGGCCAGGATGCAGGTCTGCAAGGCGAGCGCCGCGTCCACGGTCGCGTTGAAGAATCCCTCCAGCCCCTTGTTGCCGGCGGGATGTCCGCGCAGCTCACCCAGGCGCTGCAGCCGCCGTGTGTCGCCCACAAACACAAGGAACACCGGAGAATACCCGATCCACGGCATGGCCGGGAACGGCGCCGCCAGTGCGGCGCGTTGCCCGGTATCCTCGACCCAGATGATCCCTGCCTGCTGGAAATCCGACTTCGACGAGGCTGAAAGCGCCGCGCAGCACAGCAGCTCGATCAGCTCAGGCGGGACAGGCCGGTCCGTGTAGCGGCGCTGAGTGCGCCGGCCGAGGATCGTATGCGCCAGCGGTCCCGCGACGTCCGGCAACGCCGGAGCCGCGGAACCAAAACGATCGTGCAGCGCGGACGATGAAACCATGACCCTGGTTCAGCAAGGATTGTGCCATCCCACCCAGACCGGGGAGCGATCGTTCGTATGCTGATGACTGCCTCGCTCCTGGGCAACGGATGCCGGCCTGCCCACGCTTTCGCCACCTGTTTCGGGCCGGTGCGGTCGCCGGTGGGTTGCACCCACCCTACGGTTCCATACCGTAGGGTGGGTGCAACCCACCAAAGGTCAGGACCGCCCGCCACGGGCCAGCCGCCGTATCCACGCCCACGCCACCCGAAGCATCAACGCCCCGCCGGACAAGGAAGCCGGCTGCGCGATGTCCCGCCCCTCGAGCCGCGCGGCCAGGTTGCGCCCAAAACTCCCCGCGATCTCCCCGGCCAGCAGATCCACCACCCGCCCCCGCGCCAGCTGCGCCAGAGCGCCCCGCAACCCGTATTCGACCGCCACCAGCAGCACGCAAGCCGCCTCACCCTCAGGCAACACGCTGAACCTGGCGCTCGCCTGCAGCCTGGTGCCGCCGCCATCCTGGCCGCTGCCGTCCACCAGGCCCGTTCGTGCCGCCTCGTCATACGTGAGGGTCGCGGCGCCGCCGAAGCGGGTGCGGACGGGGCCGATCGCGACGTGCATCTCACCCTCGATCCGGCCGGGGGTGGCGTGGGTGAGGTGGGCGCCCGGGATGCAGGAGGCGATGAGCGCCGGGTCATGCAGCGCGGCCCAGACCCGGTCCGCCGGGTGCGCGAACAGCAGGCGTTGGCGCAGCCCTTCCGTGCCCTGCCGCTCCGCCACCACGGCCAGGCGCACCGGGCCGAACGAGGTGGCATCGATCGGCGCCCCAAACGGGCCCGCCGGGGCCATCCGCTCATCCAATACGCGGCGGATCGCGCGCACGATGCCGGTATAGCCGGTGCAGCGGCACAGATTGCCCGCAAGCTCCAGCCGCACCGTGTCGTCATCCGCATCCGGCAGCCGCATCACGATATCCCGCGCCGTCACCAGCATCCCCGGCGTGCAATAGCCGCATTGCAACGCATGCTCCGCCGAGAACGCGAGGCGCAGGCGCTCCATGACGGGATCGTCCGCCAATCCCTCGATGGTGTGGATATCGGCGTCCGCGCACGACACCGCCAGCGCGATGCAGGACCGCGCCGGCTCTCCATCGATCAGCACCGTGCACGCGCCGCACACGCCATGCTCGCAGCCGGTATGCGTGCCCGTGAGCCGCATCTGATCGCGCACGAAATCGGCCAAATGGGTGCGCGGCTCCACCTCCGCCCTCACCGAACGTCCGTTGAGCGTGAGGCTGAGCGACGTCACGCCCCGGCCTCCGCCATTGCCCGGCGCATCGCCACCAGCTGCAAATGCCGGTCCACGGGATCGAGGAAGGCGAGCGCCGCCTCCGCCCCCTCCGGCGTCGTGACGATCGGTTTGCCGCCGACCGCGCCGACCACGATGCGGGTCGTGCCGGTGACCAGGCAGGCGGCCATGGCGTGGGCGAACTCTCCCGGCTTGCGGCACAGCTTGTGGTAGCCCCAGCCGGCCCCGGCGGGCGGGCGGGGGATGCGGACGGCGCGCACGATCTCACCCGGGTGTAGGGCCGTGCCGTAGGGGCCGGTGATGAAGCCCTCGATCGCGAGGGCCCGCTCCGTGGTGAGGATAATGGCGCCCAGGGCGGTAAGGGTCGTGAGCCAGTCGGCCGCCGGGTCGGCATGGCACAGGCTGCCGCCGATAGTGCCGCGGGTGCGGACGGCGCGGTAGGCGATGCCGGCGGCGATACGGGCCAGGACGGGGCGGCCCCCCAGCAGGATATCCGGGGTGCGGCCATCGGCGATGGCGGCGTGCGTCGTGGCGGCGCCGAGCGTCAGCGCGTCCGTCGCGTCCTCCACGCCATGCAGCTCGTCCAAGCCGGTGAGCGGGACGATGCAGTCGGGCCGGGCCGCGCGCAGGTTGAGCATGGGGCCGAGCGACTGCCCGCCCGCCATGGCCCGCGCCTCCGGATCGCGCAGGGCCGTGACGGCCACGGCCATATCCGGTGGAGGCGCCCAGGCGAACGCGGCCGGCTTCACGACCGCGCCGCCAGCACAGCCGCAATCACGCGATGCGCCGTGATCGGCAACCGGTCCACCCGCGCGCACAAACCCCGTAAAGCGTCGTTGACCGCGTTGGCGATGGCGGCCGGCGGCCCGATCGCGCCGCCTTCGCCGATGCCTTTCTGGCCGAAGCGTGTGTAGGGAGACGGCGTCTCCATATGCTCGATCCGCAAGGCGGGCACTTCGCAGGCGCCCGGGATCGAGTAGTCCGCAAGCGTCGCCGCGCCGGGTTGCCCGGCGGCGTCGAACGGCATCTCCTCATACAGCGCCGTGCCGATCCCCTGCGCCACGCCGCCCGCCACCTGTCCGTCCACGATCATCGGGTTCACCAGCACGCCGCCATCCTCGCAGATCGCGTAATCCACGATGCGGACGGCGCCCGTCTCGGTATCGACCGCGACGGTGCAGGCATGGGCGGCGTAGCTGAACGTGCCGCTATCCCGCAGCGCCTTGTAGCCGGCGGTCAGTTCCAGCCCGCCGGGGTCCACACCGTCCGGCAGGTCCTGCGGGCGGAGATACCAGGTGCGCGCGACCTCGCTGATCGCGACGCTGCCGGCCGGGCCATGCACGCCGCCGTCCCGCACCACAACCGAGGCCGGGTCCACTTGCAGCAGATGCGCCCCGATCTGCGCGATGCGCGTGGCCAGCGCCGTGCAGGCCGCCGCGACCGCGCCGCCCGCCACCACCATGCAGCGGGAGCCCCAGGTGCCGGTCGAATAGGGGGTAAGCGCCGTGTCGCCATGCACCACCCGCATCCTGGCGACCGGCAGGCCCAGCACCTGGTGCGCCACCTGCGCCAGCGTGGTCTCCAGCCCCTGCCCGTGCGATTGCACGCCGACCCGCAGCTCGAGCCCGCCATCGGGCGTGATCCGCGCCGCCGCCTGCTCCCAGCCCGGCACCATCGGGATGCCCCATCCGGCATAGACGGATGTCCCATGCGCCCCCTGCTCGCAGAAGATCGCGAGACCCACACCGGTGCGGATCGGGCCAGTCTCGCCGGCCTGCCGCGCGCGCACGGCGGGCAGATCGATCGCGGCCGTGGCCCGGCGCAGCGCCTCCGGATAATCGCCGCTGTCGAAGTGCTTGCGGGTGATGTTGTCGAACGGCATCGCTTCCGGCGGGACCAGGTTTCGCAGCCGCACCGCATCCGGCTCCAGCCCGGTCTCGGCCGCGATCGCGTCCATCACGGTCTCCATCGCATACGCCACCCCGGAGCGCGCCACGCCGCGATACGGCAGGATCGGCGGCTTGTTGGTCGCGACCGACCAGGTGGTGCAGCGGAACGCCGCGAAGTCATACGGGCCCGGCAGGATGCTGGCGATCTGCGCCGCTTCCAGGCAGGCGGAAAACGGGTAGATCGAATACGCCCCGGCATCCACCGTTGCATCGCAATCCAAGGCCAGCAAGCGCCCGCTGCGGTCGGCATAGGCGGTCAGCTCGTAATGGTGCTCCCGGCAATTGGCGTTGCCCGTCAGGCTCTCACGCCGATCCTCGATCCAGCGGACTGGGTGGCCGAGATGCCGGGCCAGGTAGGCGGCCACGACCTCCTCCGGCAGCAGGATGCCCTTGTAGCCGAACCCGCCGCCCACGTCGGGCGCCACGACGCGCATCGCTTCTTCCGGCAGGCCCAAACAGCCCGCGATGCCGGTGCGGACGATGTGCGGCATCTGGGTGGAACTGTGCAGCACAAGCTGGCCCAGGCGGTGGTTCCACTCGGCGACGAGGCCACGCCCCTCGATCGGCGCCATGTGCTGGCGGGAGGTGCGGAGCGTGCGGCGGATGACGATGGGCGCACCCTCCCGCGCCCGGGGATCGCCCAGGTCCACGCGGGTTTCGAGGAACACGTTGTCGCCCCAGGCGGCATGCAGCTGCGGCGCATCCGCCTGCCGCCCGGCCAGCATGTCGGACACGGCCGGCAGCTCCTCGAGGTCCAGCACCACCTGCTCGGCCAAGTCTTCCGCCTCGGCGCGCGTGGCGGCGACGCAGACGGCGATCGCCTCCCCCACATGCCGCACCCGGTCGGTCGCGAGCGGATGCTGGACCGAGGGCTTGAAGCCCGGCAGCGCCGAGTTCGCGACGATCGGCCCCACGCCCACCAGGTCCGTCGCGGTGAACACCAGGGAACCCTGCGGCTTGCGGACGCCCCGTATTCGGGCATGCGCCAACGGGCTGCGCACGAAAGCGAGGTCCTGGGTTCCGGCCGGCCGCATGTCGGCGATGAACTCGCCCTGTCCCCGGAGGTAGCGGTCATCCTCGCGGCGCAGGATGGAGGCGCCGACACCCTCGTCCGCATGCCCTGGGATCGTCGCCGAACCGGTGTCCATGCCCAAATCATAAGCATACTGACGATCGCCTCGGCAAGGACGACCGTGCATCGTCAATGGCACGCAAATTGCTCGGTTCAGCACAACCCTCACGAGGAACCCGCCATGACCCTGACCCGCCGCGCCACGCTCGCCGCCGGATTGGCCGCCCCGTTCATCGCGCGCCATGCCCGGGCGGAGACGGTCGTGAAGATGGGCACCCTCAAGCTCATCCACGCCATGACGCCGTATTTCTACGAACGCTTCGTGCCGGACGGCATGCGGGTGGAGGTCATCGCCTTCGAGAGCCCGACCGATGGCAAGGCGGCCGTGGTCACCAAGTCCATCGATTTCGGCACCTTCGGCATCGCCGCCTCCATCCAGGGCGCCGCCGCGCGGGAGCCGTTGATGGTCGTGGGCGCCGTCTGCAACAAGGGCATGGGCATCGTGGCGCGAAAGGATTCCGACATCGCTAGCCTCAAGGACCTCAAGGGCAAGCGCGTCGCGATCTGGCCGGGCTCGACGCAGGAGGTGTTCGTGATCGACCGGTTGCGGATGGAGGGCATGACCATCAGGGACATCACGCCCGTGCGCGTCAGCTTCAGCGAGATGCACGCCGCACTGACCCGCGGCGACGTGGACGCCTATGCCGGGGCGGAGCCGGCGCCCAGCATCTCGCTCGCCACCGGCGTAGGCAAGATCGTCGAGTATCCGTATTCGACGCCGATGGGGAGCCTGAACCAGGTGCTCGGCACCCATAAGGACACCGTGGAGAACCGGCCGGACCTCGTGCGGACCATGGTCACGCTGCAGCGCAAGGCGGCCGAGTTCGCCACCGCCAATCCGGACGAGATGATCGCCATGACCGTCGCCAAGCTCGGCCAGAAGCGGGACGCGATCCAGATCGCGCTGCCGAACGTGGAGCTGGTGTGGCGCATGACGCCGGAGATGATCCAGCAATCCAAGATCTATGCCGAGCACATGCTGGAGGCCAAGCAGATCAAGGCGCTGCCGGATTTCGCGTTCCTCGATAACCGATTCTCGGAGGAGGTGGCGCGCACCGCATGAGCGGGTCCGCGACGCCGCGCCTGCACCGGTTCCAGCTGCCGCTGGCCGCCGCCCTGCCGCTGCTGGCCTTGGCCGGTTGGTGGGCGGCCACACGCGGGCCGGGCTACCGCCTGATCCCGGCCCCCGGTGAGGTCGGCGTGGCCCTATGGGACCTGGCTTTCGGCGGCATCAACGACGACGCGTTCAGCGGCATGCTGCTGACGCATCTGATCGCCTCCGGCTCCCGCGTGTATGGCGCGTTCATCTTGGCGGCCCTCGTGGCGTTGCCGCTCGGCATGGCGATCGGCCGCCTCTGGCTCGCCCGCGCCCTGTTCGACCCGGCGCTCCAGGTCCTCCGTCCCGTCCCGGTCACGGCCTGGTTGCCGCTATCGATGATCGTGTTCGGGCTGGGGCCGCGCAGCGCTTTCTTCCTGGTGGCGTTGGGCGCGTTTTACCCGATCCTGGTCAACACCATCTTCGGCGTGCGCAGCGTGGAGCCGCGGCTGTTCGAGGCGGCGGCGATGCTGGGCACCAGCCGCACGGCGATGTTCTCGCGGGTGGTGCTGCCGGCGGCGATGCCGGGCATCTTCACCGGGCTGCGGCTCGGGCTCGGGCTGTCCTGGGTCGTGATCGTGGTGGGGGAGATGACGGGGGTGGAAACCGGGCTCGGCGCCATGATCATGGACGGGCGGCAGCTATCCCGGACGGAGATCGTGATCGCCGGCATGATCACGATCGGCGCCGTGGGGTTCTTGTCGGATCAGGCCGTGCTGTGGCTGGGCCGCCGCGTGCTGCGCTGGAGCCCGCAGCATGCTTGACGCGCTTCTGCGACCCACGGTGGGTTACACCCACCCTACGGGCCCAGGTGTAGGGTGGGTGAAACCCACCACCGTCGCGACGTGCACCTATGCTTGACGCAATTCAGGTGCAGGCCGTCACCAAGCGATTTGCGGGCCCCGTCGGCACCACGGTCGCGCTGGAACACGCAACGCTGAACGTGGCGCCGGGCGAGTTCGTCTGCCTGATCGGCGCCTCCGGCTGCGGCAAGTCCACGCTGCTGCGCATCATCGCCGGGTTCGAAACCGCGAGCGAGGGCGGGGTCGTGGTGCGTGGCAAACCGGTGGAGGGGCCGGGGCCGGACCGGGGGATGGTGTTCCAGGATTACGGGCTGTTCCCGTGGCTGAGCGTGCGCCGCAACATCGCCTTCGGCCCCGAAAGCCGCGGCAAGGGCCGGGAGGAGATCGCGGCCATCACCACGCGCTTCCTCGACATGATCGGCCTCACGGACTTCGCGGAATCCTACCCGCACCAGCTCTCGGGCGGCATGAAGCAGCGCGTCGCCATCGCCCGCGTGCTGGCGAACGACGCCCGCGTGGTGCTGATGGACGAGCCGTTCGGGGCACTGGATGCGATGACCCGGGAGCGGTTGCAGGATGAGCTGCTGGAGTTATGGGCCAGCACCGGGCTCACGATCGTGTTCGTGACCCACGCGATCGAGGAGGCGATATTCCTGGCGGACCGCGTCGTGGTGATGTCCCCCGGGCCGGGCCGGATCGTGCGCGATGTCCGGATCGATCTGCCAAGGCCGCGGGACGTGTCGTCCCCCGAGTTCAACGCGCTGCGCCGGGAGCTATCGGCCTTGTTGCATTCTCACCACGCGAGGGCCCCGGCTTGATGGACACCCAGGCTGCGATTGCGCACTACCGGGCCCGCTACGAGGCCTTGCGGGATGCGGGCACGAAGGTCTCGGCGGCCCTCACGCCCACGCCGCGCGATGCACCAGGTCCCACTGAAGTGCTGCACGACGAGACGATCCCCGGCGGCTGGTATGCCATGGTCGTGCTGCACCGGCATCAACGCCTGCGCCTGGTGAACACGGATGGCACCGGCGCCGCCGCCCTGCTGGTCTGGTCGATGACCGATCCCTCCGAGCGGTTGAGCCCGGCCGACACGCTCAAGGTTCAATGGTCCGCCGAAATCCGGCGCGGGCGGGTGCTGTTCTCCGACATGGGGCGGGTCATGCTTTCCGTCACGGAAGATACCAGCGGCGCGCATGACGCGTTGATGGGCGGGTCCACCGCGTCCAGCACCTTGCAGCAGTATGGCCCCGGCCCGTTCCGCAACACGCGGGACAACTTTGTAGTGTGCGCGGCGAAGATGGGCTTGTCGCAACGGGACATCGCAACCTGCGTGACCTGCTTCGCTCCGGTCTCGGTCGCGGAGGAGGGGCGGTTCACCTGGCGGCAAGACCGGCGCCGGCCGGGCGATTTTATCGAGTTCAGGGCGGAAATGGACGTCCGAATCGCGCTGTCGGCTGCCCCACATCCGCTCGACCCCGCCACCGCCTACGCCCCCGGCCCGATCCGGATGCTGCGCTATCAAGGCCCCCCCACATCCGAAGATGACCCGTGCCGCGCCGCCTCGATCGAAGCCCGGCGCGGGTTCGACAACACGGCAGCCGCGCAATGACGGCGCCCGACGGCTCCCCGCATCGCGGCCCGGCCCGCCCCCGCCTCGATCACGAGATCCCGGCGCGGCAGGCCTGGTCGGGCCTGGTGCACCGGGGTGAGACGCTGCGCCTGATCGACCTGCACGGGCAGCAGGCGATCGACACCCTGTTCTACAACGCCCACGACCATGCCGAGCGCTACAGCGCACAGGACACCCTGCGGGCGCAGGGCAGCGCCTATGTCACGACCGGCACCCGCATCCTGTCGAACGAGGGCCGGGCGATGCTGACCGTGACCGTGGACCCCTGCGGCCGGCACGACACCTCGGCCGGGGCGTGCTCGTGCGAGAGCAATTCGGTCCGGTTCGGGCAGGAGACGCGGTATCTGCATGCGTGCCGGGATAATTTCTGCCTCGAACTGTCCCGGTACGGCATGACGAAGCGGGACATCGTGCCCAATCTGAACTTCTTCATGAACGTGCCGATCACCCCGGATGGTGCACTGGTGGTGGATGACGGGATTTCGGCCCCGGGCACCGCGATCGAGCTGGTGGCGGAGATGGACGTGCTGTGCGTCATCTCGAACTGCCCGCAGGTGAACAATCCCTGCAACGGCTACAACCCGACCGCCGTGCAGGTGCAGATCATCGCGTCTTCGGACGGTAGGGCGCTGAGGCCTACACGCGACACCTGAGGCCCCTGCCCGGCGCCGAGAGGGCGCTCGCCGCCGGCCTCACGAACACCGCGCGGGGCTAACCGGGAACGAGCGTCAGCGTCCCTGCCCGCACCCGGGCGTGCCGGACCGTCTCCAGGGCGTCGAATTCGTGTATCCAGCCGAACCGCTCGGGGAACGCGGCCATCTTCGCGTCCCGCGCCGACAAATCCGCGCCGTCCGGCAGATGCAAAAGGCCGTTGGTCGCCCAGGCGCTGCGCTGGATCGTGCGGGTGCGGACCGCGCGCAGGGCTTGGTAGTGCCGCAGCGTGTCCGTCAGCGCGCCGCCCTCGGCCAGCAGCTCCGCGAGGGTCACCGCGTCCTCGATCGTCGTGTTGGCGCCCTGGCCGTGATGCGGCACCATCGCGTGCACGGCATCCCCCAGCAGCACGGCCCGGCCCCGGTGCCAGCTTCGGGGCTGCTGCACGGTGAACAGGCCCCAGCGCAGCGTGTGCTCGGCGGCGCCGATCATCTCGGTCACAGCCGGGTGCCAGCCGGCGAATGCCGCCAGCGCCCCACCGGGTTCGATCGCCATGGTGGAGCGGCCGGGCGGGAATGCGGCGGGGCCCTCGACCACGGCAAAGTAGTTCACGTCCTGCCCCGCGCCGCCGATCGCATAGTGCAGCAGATGGGCGCCAGGCCCCATCCAGAACTGGATCGCGAGTGGATCGGGCAAGGAGGGCAGCCGGTCCACGGGCACGATGCCGCGGAAGGCGCTGGTGCCGGAATAGACCATGCCGGCGCCCCCGGTCACGAAGCCGCGCACGACCGAGCGCACGCCATCTGCGCCGACAACGAGGTCGGCGGCCACGGTGTCGCCATCCTCGAAGGTGAGCGCGATCCCGTCCGCCCGCTCCGTCACGGAGGCGAGGCGCCGGCCGAAATGCAGCCCGGCCCCTCCCCATGCCGCGCCCAGCGCCCTTTGCAGATCCGCCCGATGCACGCCGCAATAGGGTGCGCCGAAGCGGGACTGGTAGGCGAGCCCGACATGGACATCATGGGCCACGACCCGGGCGCCGTCTCGCCAATGGCGAAAGATCAGCTCGCTCGGCTCCGTGGAGGCGGCCATCACCGCGTCCAGCACGCCCAGCCGGCGCAGCTCCCGCGTCGCGTTGGCCGACAGCGCCACGGCGGCGCCGATCTCCGTCAGACGCGACGCCTGTTCGTAGATCGTGGCCTCCAGCCCGCGCTGCCGCAGCGCCAACGCCAAGGTGAGCCCCCCGATGCCAGCGCCGACGATGGCGACGCGCATGCGTCAGCCTTCCTGAGCCAGGGCGGATGGGTGCTGCGCCAGCGGCGTCACGGTAATGGCCATGAACGGGAACAGCGGCAGGCCGGACAGGATCGCGTGCAGCTCGTCATGGCTGGCCACGTCGAAGATGCTGATGTTGGCGTAGCGCCCGGCGACGCGCCACAGATGCCGCCATTGGCCGGAGCGTTGCAGCTCGGCCGCGCGGGATTTTTCCTCGGCCTTCAGCCGGTCGAACGACGCGGTATCGACGTCGTGGGGAACGCGCACGTCCATCTCCACGCAATACAGCATGGGCTTCCTCCTCAATCGCGGGCGTAGGCGCGAAGCTTGCCGGGATCGAGCGTGACGCCGATGCCGGGGCCCTGCGGCAGGTGGATGTCGAACTCTTCGAAGCGGAGCGGCTCCGTCACCAGATCCCCGGTCAGGATCTGCGGCCCGAAATGCTCGCAACCCCACTCCAGCTCGCGCAACGTCGCAAACGCTTGCAGATGGGCGGCGGCGCCGATCGAGCTTTCCAGCAGGCAGCCGCCATAGAGCGCGATGCCGTAGGCCTCGGCCACGGCGGCGACTTGTTTCAGGCCCAGCAGGCCGCCGTGCTTCACGAGCTTCAACGACACGGCGTCCGCCGCACCTGCCGCCCCGATGGCCGCCATGTCGTGGGGGGTGAACACGCATTCATCGGCCAGCAAAGGTGGCGTGCCAGGCCGGGCGCGGAGCCGGGCCAGGGCGGCGTTGTTCCAGGCCGGGACCGGCTGCTCCACCAGCGTCACGCCCATTTCGGCCAGTTGCGGCAGGCAGCGGGCCGAGACGGTCTCGTCCCAGGCCTGGTTCGCGTCCACGATCAGCTCCGCCCGGCCCTCCAGCGCGCGGGCCAGATGAGTCATGCGGGCCATGTCGGCGGCGGGCGCCTGGGCGCCGATCTTGACCTTGAACCGGCGATGCAGGCGAGCGGCCAACTTGCGCTCGGCCTCCTCGGCTTCCTGCACCGGGTCACCGGATGCGAGGGTCCAGAGCACGGGGATGCGGTCCCTCACCGCGCCGCCCAGCAGCGCCGTGACCGGAAGGCCCAGCGTGCGGCCTACGGCGTCGAACAGCGCCGTCTCGATCGCGGCCTTGGCGGCGTTGTTGCGCTTGGCGGCCTGGTCCATCCGGATGCCGGCGGCCACGATCAGGTCCGCCCGCTGACCGAGGACCGCCGGCGCCAGATAGGAGTCGATGGTGGCCTTGATGCCTTCCACGCTCTCCTCGCTCCAGCGCGGGCCGCCCAGCGTCGCGGCTTCCCCGATGCCCTCCACGCCATTGCCCAGCCGCAGCTGGACGATGACATAGCTCTGCGCCGAGACGGAGGTGTTGGACAGCTTGTGCCGCCGCACCGTCGGCACATCGACGATGGTGCTGCGGATGCTGGCGATCGCCATGTCCCGGACCAGATCGTCCGGGATCGGCAGGAGCGTATCGGGCACGGTGTCAAGCCGCCTTGGCGTGCGCACGCTCAACCACGGTGCCGGGCAGCGCGGCGGTTTCGTGGTTCAGCGTGAAGTCGAAAGTGATCTCGGCATAGGGCGCGTTCAGCCCATGCTTCGTGAGATCGGCCGGGCTGTCATGCCGCGTGACGGGGGGGATCAGCTCGTCCCGTGTGGCGAAGGCGAAATCGTCATGCAGATAGGCGTCGCCATCGATGTTGATCTGCGTCGTGAGCTGCCGGTAGCCCGGTGCCGACACCAGGAAATGCACATGCGCCGGCCGGCGGCCATGGCGGCCGAGGGCGGTCAGCAGCTTCTGCGTCGGCCCATCCGGCGGCAGGCCGTATCCGGCGGGCAACAGGCTGCGGAAGCGGTAGCGGCCCTCGGCATCCGTCTCGATCCGGCGGCGCAGGTTCCAGGGCTGCTGCGACGGGTCGAAGAACGAGTAGCCGCCCTTGGTATTGGCGTGCCACACATCGACGATCGCGCCACCCACCGGCTTGCCCTCGGTGTCACGCACCTGGCCCTGCATGAACAGCACTTCACCCTGCTCATCACCGTCATCCAGCCGCGCCTCGTTCTTCGAGAGCGGCGCGCCTTCGACCCAGAGCGGGCCCTCGATCGTGCGCGGGGTGCCGCCGGCCACGCCCGCCGCGCGCTCCTTTGCATCGATACGCAGATCGATCACGTGCTCGAGCCCCACGCCCGGCACCAGCAGCCCCATCTCGTTGGCCTGGCCCACCTCCGTCAGGAACGCCATCGCCGACCAGAACTCGCTGGGCGTCACGTCGAAATCCTCGACGGTGCGGATAATGTCACCGATCACGCGGGCGACGATCTGCTTCAGCCGGGGATCGCCCGCGGCATTGTCGAGCCCGGCGATCTTGTCCAGCAGGTTCTTGACGGGGCTATGGTTCAGCAAGTCCGACATGGTCGCGCGCTCCCTGTGATGGTTAACCCTGGTCCCCGCCGCCCACTGGCAGCACGGTCCCGGTGATGTAGGAGGCCTCGTCGGAGGCCAGGAACAGGATCGCGGCGGTCTGTTCGCCGATCGTCCCGTATCGCTTCATGAAGCTCGACTGCACGCTCTGCGCCACCACCACCTGGAACCCGGCGCGGTCCGCCTCCGTGCTGGCATGCGTGCCGCGCGGGATGCGGCGGGGCGGGGCCTCGGTGATGCCGGGCGCCACGGCGTTCACGCGGATGCCCTGCTCGGCGTATTCCCAGGCGAGACCGATGGTCATGGCGTTCACCCCGCCCTTCGCCGCCGCATACGGCACCCGGTTCAGCCCGCGCGTGGCCACCGACGACACGTTCACGATCGCGCCGCCGCCCGCCGCCAGCATATGCGGCAGCACGGCACGGCAGCCCCACAGCGTGGGGAACAACGAGCGCCGGATTTCTGCCTCGACCTGGTCCGGCTCGTATTCGGCGTAGGATTTGGCCCAGATCGTGCCGCCGACATTGTTCACCAGGATGTCGATGCGGCCGAAGGCAGCGTGCGCCGCGCCCATCAGCCGGGCACAATCCTCGTAGCGCTCCATGTCCGCCTCGACCGCGATGGCCTCGCCGCCGGCTTCCGCGCGCGCCTCCTGCACGAGATCCGACCGGTCTGCCAGCACGACTTGGGCGCCCTCGCGCGCCAGCCGCAGCGCTACGTCGCGGCCGATGCCCTGGGCGGCGCCCGTCACCACGGCCACCCGGCCCTCGAAACGGTTCGGCCAGGTGGTCACGCCGTGACGCCACTCGGGTTGAATTTTTCGGCGTGGAAGCTGGCCGGGGTCACGCCCTCGGCCTCGAAATGGCGGCGCACGGCGTCCACCATCGGGGGCGGGCCGCACAGATACACGTCCACGGCGCCGGCATGCAGGTGCGCGGGATCGAGGTGCTGCGTGACCCAACCCTTCCGCGGATGACGCGAAGCCTCGTCCGCCACCACGGTCACGTAGCTGAAACCCGGCAGACGCGCGGCCAGAGCGTCGAGCTCCGCGACATGGACCAGGTCGGCGTCCCGCGTCACGCCATAGACCATGTGCACCGGATGATCGCAGCCGGTTTCCGTCAGGCGGCCCAGCATCGACAGGAAGGGTGCCAGCCCAGTGCCGCCCGCCAGCATCAGCACGGGCCGGATCACGTCGCGGAGGTAGAAGCTGCCGATCGGGCCGGTGAAGGTCACCGCGTCGCCGGGTGCCGCGGCCTCCAGGAAACCGGTCATCTGCCCGCCCGGAATGTTGCGGACGAGGAACCCGGCCTCCGCCGCGCCGGGCGGGGAGCTGAACGAATAGGAGCGGTGATGCGCGGTGCCGGGCACCTGGATATTCACGTACTGACCCGGCAGAAAGCCGGGCGCCGGCCCCTCCATGCGCAAGGTGAAGGCCGTCGTCGTGTCCGACAGCCGGGTCAGCGTCGCGAGGGTGGCAGTATGCGCGCTCGGCTTCGTCTTGCACGCCGCCGCGCTGGCCGGCACACGCAGCACGAGGTCGGAGGTCGGCCGCATCTGGCAAGCGAGCGCATAGCCCTGCGCCGCCTCCTCCTCGCTCAGCGCATCCTCGATATAGTCGCCGCCGCTATACGTGCCGGACTCCACGAAGGTCTTGCAGGTGCCGCATGCCCCGTCCCGGCAGTCGAGCGGGATGTTGATACCCACGCGGTATGACGCGTCCACCACGGTCTCCCCGACGCCGCAATCGATGAAGCGGGTGACGCCGTCTTCGAAGTTCAACGCGATCATGTGGCCCATGGCGGCTGCCTCAGATGTGATAGACGTCGATGACATGGTGAATGTAGTCGTTCTTGAGAACGACCTTTTTATTCTTAATCAACGGGGATGGCCCCGAAGTATCGATCGTGTAGAACGAATTGCCAAAGTAGGTATCGACCGTCTTGTAGCGGAAGTTCAACGTGAACCAATTGAACCGCAGCTTGCACACGCCGTCCGCCTGCGCCGTGATCTCCACGTTGCTGATGTTGTGGGACGTGCGGGGCTCCGGCAGTGATGTGGCGCTGCTGCGTTCCGTGCGGATGCGGAACACGCGGTCCTCCAGCCCGCCTTTGTGCGGGTAGTAGATGAGGCTCACTTCGCGCGCCGGGTCGGTGACGAGTTGGTCGTCATCGTCCCAGGACGGCATCCAGAACTGCGCGTCCGGCGCATAGAGCGCCAGCCACTCATCCCACTCCTTGTCATCGAGGAAGCGGGCTTCGCGATACAGGAACTGCCGGGCGTCTTCGAGCGTGAGCATCAGCCGAGCCGGTCCTTGGCCACGGCCTTTTGCGCCACGGCTTTTTGCATCGTGTCCATCCAGTAGCGGTGCTGAACGGCGAACAGCCCCTCATCCTCCGTCTTGGCGCCGCTCAGCAGCGGTTGCAGCCCGACGGAGGCTGCGGCCTCATCCGGCCCCTGGATCCAGTGCGCGGCGCCCCGGCACAGATCGTTCCACGGCGCCGCCGAGCCCTGGTAGCCGAGCTGGCAGGAGCGGAATTCTTCCAGATCATCCGGTGTCGCCATGCCGCTGGCGTTGAAGAAGTCCTCGTATTGCCGGATACGGTGGCTCCGCGCCGCGTCGCTCTCGCCCTTGGGCGCGATGCAGTAGATCGTGACCTCCGTCTTATCGACCGCGATCGGGCGGTAGGTGCGGATCTGCGAGCTGAACTGGTCCATCAGGTACACGTTCGGATACAGGCACAGATTGCGGCTGCGCCCGATCATCCAATCCGCCCGCGCCTGCCCGAATTTTGCGATGTATTCGTCGCGCCGGTCGAAGTTGGGGCGGTCTTCCGGGTTGCTCCACTTGGTCCATAGCAGCAGATGCCCGTGCTCGAACGAGTAGAACCCGCCGCCCTGCTTGGCCCAGCTGCCGGCGTCCATGGCCCGCACCTGGTCCTCCACCGCCTGGGTCTTGCGGCGGTTGGTGGTGGCGGCGTAGTTCCAATGCACGGCAGAGACATGATAGCCGTCCGCGCCGTTCTCCGTTTGCAGCTTCCAGTTGCCGTCGAAGATGTAGGAGCTGGCGCCGCGCACGACCTCGAGCCCGTCCGGGGCCTGATCCACGATCATGTCGATGATCTTGGCGGCCTCCCCCAGATGCTCCACCAGCGGTAGCACGTCGGGGTTCAGGCTGCCGAACAGGAAGCCGCGATACGCCTCGAACCGCGCGACCTTGGTCAGGTCATGCGAGCCGTCCTTGTTGAAGCTCTCCGGATACCCGGCGCCATCCGCGTCCTTCACCTTCAGCAACTTGCCGGAATTATTGAACGTCCAGCCATGGAACGGGCAGGTATAGGCGGCCTTGTTGCCCTTCTTGTGCCGGCACAGCATGGCGCCGCGATGGCTGCAGGCATTGATGAAGGCGTTGAGCTGGCCCTGCTTGTTGCGGGCGATGAAGATCGGCTGCCGGCCCATCACCGTCGTGAAATAGTCATTCACGTTGGGTATTTGGCTCTCATGCGCCAGGTAGATCCAGTTGCCCTCGAAGATGTGCTTCATCTCGAGCTCGAAGATCTCGGGATCGGTAAAGATGCTGCGGCGGCAGCGGAATTGGCCGGTGTCCGCGTTGTCTTCCACTGCGGTATCGAGCGTCGTCTGCATCGCGTCCAGCATCGCCGTCCCCTCCGATCTGCCGGGTTATCCCGTACTTGCCGTGACCTTAGCCCGGCGCCCCTCGCCGCGTCCAAGACGGAGTTCGTCCGTTGTCATACCCGCCGGGTATGGAGCGGATCATACGCCGAGATGGCGGGCCAGCAGGGCCGGGTCGGCGGCGAGCGTCGCGGGATCGCCGTCATAGGCCACCTGCCCCTTCACCAGCACCGTCGCGCGGTCCACCACGCTCAGCACGGCGGCCACCGTGCGGTCGATGACGATGGTGGCGATCCCGTCGGCGCGGATCAGCGCGATGGTGTGCCAGATCTCGTCCCGGATCAGCGGGGCCAACCCCTCCGTCGCTTCATCCAGGATCAGCAGCCGCGGGCTGGTCATGAGCGCGCGGCCGATCGCGACCATCTGCTGCTCCCCGCCCGAGAGCTGGCCGCCCCGATGCGCGATGCGCTGCGCCAGGCGTGGGAACACCGCCAGCACGCGATCGAGCGGCCATCGCGTGACGCCGTCGGCGCCGGGCCGGGCGGCGAGCAGAAGGTTTTCGCGCACCGATAACGACCCGAACACGCCACGCCCCTCCGGCACCACGGCGATCCCGGCGCGCGCCCGCACATGCGGCGCCATGCCCGCGACATCCCGCCCATCGAGCATGACCCGGCCTTCCCGCGCCGGCACCAGGCCCATCAGCGTGCGGACCAGCGTGGTCTTGCCCATCCCGTTGCGGCCCATCAGCCCGATCGCCTGGCCAGGCAGCACGCGCAGGTCGATCCCGCGCAGGATGTGGCTCGCGCCATAGAAGGCGTGCAACCCGGCAGCCTCGAGAATGGGTGTCACGCGGCGTGATCCCGGACAGACGGGATCACGCGGCGTGCCCCAAATACGCGTCCCGCACCCGGGCGGAGGCGCGGATTTCAGCCGGCGTGCCCTGATCCAGCACCAGGCCGTCCACCATCACCGTCAGCCGGTCCGCCACGGCGAACACCACGTCCATGTCATGCTCGATCAGCAGCACGGCGTGATCCACGGCCAAGGCGCGCAGCAAGGTGGCGATCCGCTCCGCCTCCTCCGGCCCCATGCCCGCCAGGGGCTCGTCCAGCAGCAGCACATCGGGCGCCGTGGCCAGCACCATCGCGATCTCCAATTGGCGCAGTTGCCCGTGGCTCAGGATATCCGCCCGGCGCTGCGTGAGTGGCCCGAGCCCCACGCGGTCCAGCGCCGCAGCCGCTCGGCGTTGCGGCTCCGTCTCTGACGCAGCGGAGCGCAGCAGGCGGCGGACCGGGGTGCAGGCAACCTGCGCGGCCAGGCGCACATTCTCCCCCACCGTCATCTCCCGCAATACGTTGGTGCGCTGGAAGGAGCGGCCGACGCCCGCGCGGGCGAAGCGCCAGGCGGGCCAGCCCGTCGCATCCTGCCCGGCGACCACAATGCGCCCGGCGCTGGGCGGCAGCTCGCCCGACAGCAGGTTCACCAGCGTGCTCTTGCCGGCACCGTTGGGCCCGATCACGGCATGCAGGCAGCCGCGCTCCAGCGTGAGCGACACGCCGCCCACCGCCGCCAGGCCCCCGAAGCGCCGGACCAGCCCCTCCGCCCGCAGCGCCGTCATGCCGTGTCGGCCATGGCTTGTGCCGGCAGGGCCGGGCGGCGCAGGCGTAACCCGGCGAGCCCCTGCGGCAGCGCCAGCACGATCAGCAGGATGACGGCGCCCTCCACCAGGTGCTGCCGCTCCGTCAGCAGCCCGGCGGCCTCACCCAATATCGCGAACGCCAGCGCGCCCAGGATCGGGCCATGCAGCGCCCCCACCCCGCCCAGCACGATCGCCAGCAGCGCGATGGCCGAGCGATGCCAGCCCAGCAATTCCGGGCTCACGAACGCCTCCGTCATCGCCCATTGGTGCCCGGCGATCCCCGCCAGCGCCCCGGCCAGCACAAAGGCGGCCAGCTTGTAGCGATAGGTCGGCAGGCCCAGGGCGGCCATGCGATGCTCGTTGGCGCGGATGCCCAGGAGCGCCTGTCCGAACAGCGTGCGCATGAAGCCAGCGAGCCCGGCATACACCAGCACCAGCACGCCGAGGTCGATCCACAACAGCACGGCGGGGCGCTGCCGCCGGGGCACGTCCCACACCCAGCCGAAGGCGCCGAGGGCCGGGCGGGTGATGAACACGCCATCGGCGCCCCCGCCCAGCGGCGTGTCGTGGAACAGGAAGAACACCATCTGACCGAAGGCGAGCGTGGTCATCAGGAAGAAGAACCCCTTGGTGCGCAACGACAGCGCGCCGATCACCAGCGCCACACCTGCGCCCAAGGCGGCGGAGGCCGGCAAGGTCAGCAGGATGCTGGGCGCCGCGCCGCCGGCGGGTGTCAGGAACCACACGCTGTACGCGCCAACCCCGAACAGCGCGGCATGGGCCAGGCTGATCATGCCGGCCGCCCCCACCAGCACCTGCAAACTCAGCGCGAACAGCGCCGCGACCAGCGCCGTCGCCATGAAGCCGACATGGTAGGTGGACCCGGCCAACGGCACCGTGGCGATCGCCACCGCGAGCGCCGCCAGCCCCAAATGCCCGCCCCGGCCCGCCACACGCATCACGCCCGGGCCGTCCCGAACAGGCCCGCGGGCCGCCACAGCAGCACCACGGCCATCAGCACATAAACGGCGGCCCCGGCACCCACGGGCAGGAACACCTTGCCCAGCGTGTCCACCAACCCCACCAGCAGCGCGGCCCAGAATGCCCCGGCGACCGAGCCCAAGCCGCCCACCACCACCACGACGAACGAAATAATCAGGAACCCGTCCCCCATCCCGGGATAGACGGAGTAGAGCGGCGCCGCCAACGCGCCCCCCAGCATGGCCAGCGCGGTCCCGACCCCGAACACCAGCATGTGCACGCGCCTGGCATCCATGCCCAGCAGGTCCACCATCTCCGGCTTCTCCGCCGCGGCCCGGATGGCGGCGCCGGCGCGGGTGCGCTCGATCATCCAGAACATCAGCCCGGCGACCCCAAGGCACGCCGCCAGCACCACCAGCCGATACGCGGAATAGGAGAACCCCGCCGCCACCGGCACGGACACATCGAGCCAGGCCGGCACCGGCACGCTATGGAAGTCGTTGCCAGCGACGACGGAGCGCGCTTCCTCGAACAGCAGGATCAGCGCGAAGGTCAGCAGCACCTGGTCCAGGTGCTCGCGATGGTAAAACCGGCGGAACAACACCCGCTCCAGCCCGATGCCGAGGACCGCCCCGCCCACCAGCGCCAGCGGCAAGGACAGCCACAGCCCGGCCCCGGCCTGCGCCACCATGAACGTGACGTAGGCGCCGACCATGAACAGGCTGCCATGCGCCAGGTTGATGACGCCCAGAACACCGAAGATCAGCGTGAGCCCGCTGCTGATCAGGAACAGCAGCAGGCCGTATTGCACCCCGTTCAGCACCTGAACCAGCAAACCGCCGGCCGTCATGACGTCAGGCCAGCTTGCACCCGGTCCCGGGGTCCGCCAGCGCCGGGGCGGCAATGCCGATCACCTGGTTCTGGCCGCCCTTGGCCTCCCGCAGGTAGATGTTCTGCACCGGGCTGTGCCCGGCCGAGAGGGTGAACGGGCCGCGCGGGCTGTCGATCGTGGCGCCGCGCATGGCGGCGAACAGCGGCTTGTCCGCCTCCACGTCGCCCTTCACGGCATCGAGCCCGGCGGCCAAGAGCTGGGCCGCGTCATAGCCCTGCACCGCATAGACGTCAGCGTCCCGGCCCGCCTTCTCGCGGTAGGCCTTGCGGAAGGAGGCATTCTTCGCGTTGTCCAGCCCGTCGCCGTAATGCAGCGCGGTGCGGATGCCCTCGGCCGCGGCGCCCTGCGCGGCCAGCGTGCCCTCCGTCAGGAAGCCGGAGCCACACAGCGGCAGCTTGTCCCGCAGCCCGGCCGCCGCGTAATCCCGCACGAACTGCACCGCGCCACCGCCCGCGAAGAACGATCCCACGGCCTCCACGCCGAGACCCGGCAGTTGCGCCAGGATCGGCTGGAAGTTGGTTTCCGGGAAGGGCAGCATCAGCGTGCGCGTCAGCTCCGCGCCACCGGCCTTCAGGCCATCGCGGAACCCGTCCCCGGCCTCCTTGCCTGCCGCATAATCCCAGGTGACCCAGGCGGCCTTTTTCACCCCGGTCTTGGCGAGCGCCAGGCCCATCCCATACGCCGGCTGCCAATTGGTGAACGACGTGCGGAACACGCTCTCGGCGCAGAGTTCGCGGGAGGCCGCGACGTTGCCGGCATTGGGGATCACGAGCGGCACCCCCTTCTCGCGCGATGCCTGCACCAGCGCCATCACCACGCCGGAATGCACGGTGCCGACCAGCATGTCCGCCTTGTCCCGGCTCAGCAGACGATTGACGTTCTGGGGCGCGGCCGCCGGGTCGGACTGGTCATCGAGCTTGACGACCGTGACGGCCCGGCCGCCGAGCTTGCCGCCACGCTCGGCCAGATACATCTCGAAGCCGATTGTGATGCTGTCGCCCAGCTGCGCGAAGGTCCCGGAATACGGCAGCATGAGGCCGATGCGAAGCGGGGCGGCCTGCGCAAGCGCCGGGCGGGTCAGCATCGCGGCGGCGGCAAGGCCCCCCAGCGCGCGGCGGGACAGGAATGTGTCGACCATCGGAGATGCTCCCAGGAACCGCCGGGCTTGGTTGCCCGATCACCCGTCGGTTGGACCGGTTCGGGTATGAAAGAACTTGCACGAACCTCAGGCTCGCGTCCAATGCGCGATCGGTCCTGAATCATACTCCCGGGGTATCGGCGTGGAACTGCGGCATCTCAGGTATTTCGTCGCTGTCGCGGAGGAGCAGAGCTTCACCCGTGCCGCCCGGCGCCTCAACGTGGCGCAGCCGCCGCTCAGCCGGCAGATCCAGCAGTTGGAAGCGGAGCTTGGCGTGGTGCTGATCGAGCGCGGCAGCCGGCCCGCGCGGCTGACGGAACCGGGGCGCGTGCTGTTCGAACAGGCGGTGCAGATTCTGGAGCGTGTGAGCGAGCTGCGTGTGATCGCCCGCCGCATCAGCGCCGCCCGGCTGCGCCGTTTCAGCATCGGCTTCGTGCCCTCCACGCTGTATGGCCACCTGCCGGCCGTGCTGCGCGCGTTCCGGGCCGCGCGTCCGGAGACGGAGGTGACCGTCATGGAAATGACGACCATGGAGCAGATCCCGGCCTTGAAGGATGGGCGGATCGACGTCGGCTTCGGCCGGATCGCGTTCGACGACCCATCCATCCACCGCATCTGCCTCCGCAACGAGGCGATGATCGCCGCCCTCCCGACCGGCCACCCGGCGCTCGACGTGCCCGGCCCGCTCGACCTCGGCACGCTGCTTGCGGACACCCTCATCATCTATCCCAAGGCGCCGCGGCCAAGTTATGCGGACCAGGTGCTGGCCCTCTACCGGGGCCTGGGGCTGCGCCCGGTCTCGATACAGGAGGTGCGGGAGCTGCAGACCGCGCTCGGCCTTGTTGCAGCCGGGATGGGATATTGCCTGGTGCCGGCCTCCGTCGAGCGGCTGCAGCGCTCGGGCGTGCAGTATCGCGTGCTGGCGCATCCCGGCGCGCTGTCCCCGATCATCATGAGCCAGCGGATGCACGACGAATTGCCGGAACTCGAGGTGATCCTGGCGGTGATCAAGGCCCTTTATCAAAGGGAAGGGATCGTGTTCGGCGATCAATAGGCTGCTGAAAGATCCGGGCGCCGATTGCTGACGGCAGGCATGAGCCGCTGTGCATCCAGGGCAACTTCAGGATCGAAGACTCGGCCTGATGGTCGGCAGGCCGGCCTCGTAGCTGTGACTTCACCTCCGCGGTCAGCCTTTTCTACTTTCCTTGATCTGGGATTCTAGAGCGGTTCTCGTCCGGTCTGAATCAAAGGGATTCCCCGACGCGGGCGTGATGTGATTCACCATGCAGGCTGGTTAGGAGGCCAGCGTGCATGGGGAAGATTCTTTCCGTCGATCTACGGTCCCGGCTTGTTGCGGCGGTTGCAGACGGCATGTCTCGGCGCGCTGCGGCGGAGCGGTTTGGTGTTTCAGCTGCGAGCGCCGTCCGGTGGGTGCAGGCAGTCAATACGACCGGGTCCGTCGCGCCCAAGCCGCAGGGCGGCGACACCCGCTCGCGTCGGATCGAGGCCTTCAGCGGCGTGATCCTGACAGCGGTCGCGGCCCAGAAGGACATCAGCTTGGCTGAGCTGTCGGACCTGCTGCGCGACCACCACGGCGCCTCGTTCGGCCCCAGCACCATCTGGCGCTGCCTCGACCGCCACGGCCTCACCTTCAAAAAAAACAGCGCACGCAGCCGAGCAGGAGCGGCCCGACGTCGCAGCCCGACGGCGAGCCTGGTTCGCAGGCCAGCCTGACCTCGACCCCAAGCGCCTGGTCTTCATCGACGAGACCGGCGCATCGACCAAGATGGCCCGGATCCGCGGCCGCGCCCGCAAAGGCGAGCGCTGCCGCGCCGCCGTGCCGCATGGTCACTGGAAGACGACCACCTTCACCGGCGCGCTTCGGGTCAGCGGCATGACCGCGCCCATGGTCCTCGACGGCCCGATGAACCGCATCGCCTTCCAGGCCTACATCGAGCAGGTGCTGGTGCCCACGCTCCACCGAGGCGACACCGTCATCATGGATAATCTGCCCGCGCATAAAGGCGCAGACGTGCGGCGGGCGATCGAGGCAGTTGGGGCCACGCTACGCTACCTGCCGCCCTACTCCCCCGACTTCAACCCAATCGAGAATGCCTTCTCCAAGCTCAAAGCCTACCTGCGCAAGGCAGCAGCACGCACGATCGACGACCTATGGGACGTGATCCGCAACGCGCTTCCCTGCTTTACCGCGCAGGACTGCGCCAGCTACTTCACTGCCGCCGGGTATGAGCCAGAATGAATGGAAACCGCTCTAGACAGGCTGGCCCGGCGGTGGCTTCAGCAGAGCCACTTCGAGGTCAGGCCAAGCAGCGACACCAAATAGATGTCCGTTCGGTTGGATGATGCTCTAAAGTCAAGATGCCGCACCTTGCATTTCCGCCGCCTTCCGGCCGATCGCACTGGTCGCCCTGTTCCAGAATGAACCAACGCCCTCCGCCGTCTGCGTGCCCGAGTTCCACATCTGCTTCAACGGCTGCTCAACCGTATTCTCCAGCGCGCTCCCAAGCTTCTCCCGCGCCGCGTTCGCCAGGCCGGAGTTCTCTGCCACCATCGTCGTCACGGCGCTCACGCCCATCCCCACGCCGAAGCCGACCACCGCGCCGACGGCCGTGCCCGCCACGGGTATGACGCTCCCGATCGCAGCGCCAGCCATCGCACCGGTTGCACCCGCGGCAAGGCCTACGCCTGCGCTGACCGCCACGTCGGCCGTGGCACGGCCCGCCGTCATGCTTCCGGTCTTGACCTTGGCCCCATCCTCCATCGCCGATGACCCGGCATTGACCACGGCCCCGATGAGCGATGCAGAACCCGCGCCCGCCAGCATCGACCGGCCGACCGTTGCCGCCCCCAAGCGCTTGGCGAGCGCCGAGCTGATCAACTGATCGGCGTGCCCCATCGCCGCACCTTCGACGCCGGACTGCACGATCTTCTTTGCCTCATCCGTGCCGAACTTGCCGCTCACTAAGGCCCTCCCCGCCTCCATGCCGGCGCTGACCGCCGCCCCGGTCCGGGCCGCGGCCATGCGCGAATGGGTGGGCTGCGTCGTCGCTGATGCCGGGCTGGAAGTTGGCGGCCCCGCTCCCGGGTTCATCGTCACGGCTGCCTTGGCCGGGAAGCCCGTGACCGAGGCCTTCGACGCACCCGGCACCTCGAACGTCGTACCCAGTGTCCCACCAACCCGGATGTGGTCACCGGGCCGGATTTCCATCGGCGTGCCCGGCGAGACCGGCAGGCTCACGCCGTTTCGCTCCACCGTCGTGCCATTGGTCGATTTCAGATCGGCCACCTTCAGCGTGCCATTGAGGTCACGGAAGACCCGGGCATGGCTGCCGCTGACGGTCTCGCCATGGGTCGCCACATCCGCTTTCGTTCCATCGCGGCCCAGCGTGAACCCGCTGGCATTCGTCAGCCCGGTGACGCGGTTCCCGAATGCCGTCTTGCTGCCCGGCATGGTGAAGACCTCACCGTTGGTGCCACCGACGTGGACCTTGTCGCCGTGATTCAACTCGACTGGTGACCCCGGTTTGACGGGCGTGTGCTGACCGTTCCGCTCCACAGTCGTGCCGTTGGTCGAATTCAAATCGGCCACGTGGGTCTTGCCATCCGCATCACGGTAGACCTCCGCATGCCGGTTGCTCACCGCCTTGGACGTGCTCTCAAGATCGGCAGTGTTGGCATCCCGCCCGATCGTGAACCGGTCGGACTTATCAAGGGTCGACGTGCGCTTCTCGAACTCCTGAGTCGGGGTCAGCTTCACTCCGGCGTGATCTGCCTTATAGGCATCGTACTTCTCCGGAACCTTCAAAGGCTCGACCCAGTCTGGGCGGGATTTAGTACGATCGTCGCTCACCTCCTGGCCATTACGCGGATCTGTGAGCGTCCGCTCCACAGGATTACCCTCCCTATCGTTTGGTAGACCGTGGATCACACCGTTTCGGGCAGACACCCCGTCTGTAACATGTTGATCGAAAGGCGGTTTATCGAATTTCGTTATGCCTGACTCCTTCAAGTGGTCCTTGACCAGAGCCGCTAGGTGGCCGGCCTCGGTTTCGCTTTGGGGGTAGATGGTGATTGCCTTGCCATGCTGCGGGCCAGTCAATCTCGTCATCGTCTCGTCGCTCTGCGCGATTTTATGGGAGACACCTAGCGCCCGCAGTTTTGGAAAGAGCGTCTCGGACAGCTTTATGGCGTCCGCACTGTTTGACGGTGAGACATGCAGTTTCCAGCCAATGTCCGGAACGTTGCCTTTGCCGCCATGCATGACCCAGTGCTCAGTTTCCTTACGGTATTCTCCCGACGCGATCAGCTTGTCGTTGTGCTTCCCCAACTTGTCGGACTCGGATCTTGCCACAGAAGGCTTTTCTGCCTTTTTGGCTTCGGCTGCCTTTTTCGCAGCCTCGGCTCCCAAGCGCGGGGGCTCCGGAACATGGCCCGCAGCCGCTTTTGGGTTGCCCGTGGGGGTCGGCTTGGCGTTCGTGATCTCCTTCTCGAACTGCGCTTTCTCCTTCGCATGTCCGGCATGACGGACGCTGCTTGTCTCGCCGTTCTTTGAAGAGTGCCCCGGGCCTGTTACCGACGAAGTGCTCATGATGTGCTCTCCCATTGGCTTGAAATTGCGACATCAAGCTGACGGAACTCTGACTGCGAGAACCTCTGCTCCATCCACATCGGCGCGATGATGCGGGGCCGGTGCGCCGACAAATCGGCCTTCACCGCTCCCGTTCAGCCCAGGGGTGAGGAGGCGCGCCGGCGAGCGTTGCGGCGGTTTTTCGGGCCAGTGAGGACTGGGTTACGCTGGTGCAGGTCGGCACAGCAATCCTGCGACCTGGCGAGCTACTCTCGCAGGACGGCCAGCAACGTCCGACCGGCCACGTCAAACACTGCGCGGTCGCCGCTGACCATGAGGGCGGCGATGGCACCGTCCAGCAACAGCAACAACTGCCGGGCCAGCAACGCCGGGTCTGGGCGCCCGGCGGCGTGGTGTTCCAGCACGGCCAGTATCTCGCGATGGTGTTCGCCGGCCAGGGTGCGAAGCCAGGGCTCACCCTTCGCGTGCTCGGCCACCGCATTCATGAAGGCGCAGCCGTAGAAAGGCCGCTGATCGTAGATTGTCTGGAGCGCCAGCACGGTCCGCTCCAGCGGTGCCGGGCCGTCCAGTGCGGCGAAGAATAGACGACGCCACTCCGCACCCTCCTGCACGAGCACTTCGTGCAGCAGCGCCTGCTTGGAGCCGAAATGGGCGTAGAGCGTCATTTTCGACGCGCCGGCCTCAGCCAGTATGCGGTCGATACCGGTCGCGTGGATGCCATCACGGCAAAACATCTCGCGCGCTGTCGCTAGAATGCGCTCCTGCGGTGGGACTTGCCCGCTTTGTAGGCTGTTTACGGCAGCCGGCGCTCTTTTTGCCTGTTTAATGACCAAAGCCTCCTGCGACTCCGTAGTGGGTTCCGTGCTCCACTCATCTCCCATGCCACATACTGGCTGGTCGATACCAACCCTGCCGATTGGCACGCGGTTTGCTTCGCATTGCGTGAGACGGACAGACCAGTCTGTCTGACAGCCGGCACAGACCGGAGCGCAGTAGGAGATCACAGCCATGAGCGCCGCAACCCTTAGCCCACCCACCGCCATGACCGGGTGCCTTGCCCCTATCGACAAGGGCGGGCTCGACGCGCTCATCGCCAAGGGCCGCGCCGACCCAACCGCGGTCAAAACCCTGAAATGCACCACGATCGCCGAAGGACGCTTCCGGCACCTGAACATGATCCGGGACCTGCCGCCCTACATCGTGGACGAGCCGCCGGGCTTGCTGGGCGATGACACGGCACCGAACCCGTCGGAGGCATCGCTCGCCGCACTGGGTTCGTGCCTGGCCGTCGGCATCCACGCCAATGCGGTGGCCCAAGGCATCACGGTGCAGAAGCTGGAATTGCAGCTGGAGGCCGACATCAACATCACGGCCGTCTGGGGCACGGGCGACACGTCACCCAAGCCAGTGGGTTTCGACGCGGTCCGGGTCAAGGTCACGCTCGAAAGCGATGCGACGCCTGCCCAGCGTGACGCACTGATCGCACATGCCACGAAGTGGTCCCCCGTCGCCAATACGTTCACCAAGCCCGTGGGCCTGGCTGTGGCGGCCGCTTGATCCTGAGGACGGAGCAGATCGTGACGCATGTGGCCCAGCCTATTCCGATCGAAGCCCACCAGTCCGCTGCTCCGTCCGCTATCCTTGAACGCGTGCGCGGTATCGCGGCGCAGATCGCGCCGATGGCTCACGACATCGACCACAAGGGCGTCTATCCGGGGGACTTCCTGAACCAGCTTGGCGCGGCGGGCGCGTTTTCGTCCCACCTGGCGGCGCATACCACGGTCGGACGTCCCGATCTGGGCCTGTCCATCCGGGCGATGGCGGAGGTGGGCGCCACCTGCATGTCAACCGCGTTCTGCATGTGGTGCCAGGATGCGTGCGGCTGGTATCTGGAAAACACGGCCAATGCCGGCCTGCGCGACCGGCTACAACCCGGCATCGCGGCCGGGCATTGGCTGGGCGGCACCGGGTTATCCAACCCGGTCAAGGCGCTGTCGGGGATCGAGCGGTTCAAACTGCGTGCCCAACGGGCAGAGGGCGGCTATGTCGTGTCAGGCGTGCTGCCCTGGGTGTCCAACCTGGGCGACGGCCACTGGTTCGGGACCGTGTTCGAAAACGCTGCCGACCCGGCGCATCGCATGATGGCCATGGTCCAATGCGGCCAACCCGGCATCGAGATCAAACAGAACGCCCGCTTCATCGCCCTGGAGGGCACCGGCACCTACTCCGTGTTGTTCCGCCGCGCCTTCATCGCCGATGACATGCTGCTGGCCGACCCGCTGGCGGACATGGTCAAGCGCGTGAAGCCTGGCTTCTTGCTGCTCCAGGCCGGCATGGGCCTGGGCGTCACGCGTGCCGCCATCGGGTTGATGCACCAGGCTAACGTGACGCTTGGTGCATCCAACGCCTATTTGCCCAAGCAGGTGGACGCATTCGAGCGCGAGCTGGAGGCGCTGGACCACACCATCGGCATTCTGGCCGAAACGCCGCTCGATCGGTCCATCGACTACGGGCGCGCCGTGCTCACCGCCCGCTTGCGCACGAGCGAACTGACGCTGGAGGCCGCGCAGGCCGCCCTGCTCCATGCCGGCGCGCGCGGGTTTATCGAGGGCTCGGCCACCAGCCGCGTGCTGCGTGAGAGTTATTTCGTGGCCATCATCACGCCATCCATCAAGCATTTGCGGCAGGAACTCGAATTGCTGGGCCGCCATTGATGCAGGTGCTGGTGACCGGCGCTGACGGTGCGGTGCACACTTTGACCGGGCAGACCGGGGACCGCGTGATGGTGCTGGCCCGCGCCGCCGGATTGCCCGTGAAGGGCGAGTGCGAGGGCTCGGTCGCCTGCGCCACCTGCCACATGATCGTCGACCCGGTCTGGGCCGCCCGGCTCGACCCACCGAATGAGGAAGAAGAGTCGATGCTCGACACCGTCTTCGACCTTACGCCGACATCCCGCCTCAGTTGCCAAATCCGGCTTACGCCGGAGCTGGACGGGCTGCGCCTACGTCTTCCCTAAGTCGCCCTTCCCTGAGTGCCAAGGAGAGTTTCATGACCGAAAAGATCCTTTTGTCCCCGGCCGAACTGGCAGACCTGCAGGTCGCGGAATCCGTCGTGGTGATCGACACGCGTAATCCGGAAGCGTACTCGGCCGGGCATATCCCCGGCGCGGTCAATGTGCATGATATCTTCACCTATCTCGCGATGTCGACGCCGGATGCCATCGGTGCGCTCCGGCAGAAATTCAGCGACGCCTTCGGTGCGGCTGGCCTGTCCGGGGCCGAGACGGCGGTGTTGGTCGAAGAGAGCATGAATTCCGGCTTCGGACAGTCGTGCCGGGGCTATTTTCTGCTGAAATACCTTGGTTACCCAAAGGCCGCGATCCTGCATGGCGGTTACGCAGCCTGGAAAGCAGCCGGCCTGCCTCATTCGACCGAGGCGACAGCCCCCACAGCTAAGACATTCCCCCACAGCGACGCCGGGCTGCACATGATGCTGGATCGCGATGCGATGCTGTCCGCTTTGGGTGACGAGGGAACCATCAAGCTCGATGTGCGGGACGTGGATGAGTGGATCGGTACCAGCTCCTCTCCCTATGGGCCGGATTTCTGCCCGCGTAAAGGGCGCATCCCTGGTGCACGCTGGATCGAGTGGTATCGGCTGATGAAGCCGTCGGCGAGCGGGCAGGTATTCAAGTCCAAACAGGAGATCCTGGCCGAGTGCGCCAGCGTGGGCGTGACGCCCCAAACGCCGGTGTATCTCTACTGCTTCAAGGGGGCCCGCGCCTCCAACACGCTGGTCGCGTTGAAAGAAGCGGGCATCAACGACGTTCGGCTCTATTTCGGATCCTGGAACGAGTGGAGCCGGGACGAGAGCCTGCCGATCGAAACCGGCCTGCCCTACGCCATGGCGGCCGAGTAGCACAGTTCTTGCACACCTTTGTCTCTACCTTCTGATTAGGACAGCGTGTTGCCCCGCATCGACGACCCTTTCGACCCGGCCGCCCCCAGCGGCTGCGGATGTCACGGTACTGCCGCCGCTCATAATGCAGCGGCGGCGGTCCAGCGCTCGGTTCTACAGGCTGTGTTCCCCAATCCGACAGGGCGGCGCGGCTTTTTACAAGCCGTCGGGGCAACAACTGCAGCGGCGGCACTGGCCGAGATATTCCCGCTCGGCATGGCAGAGGCGCTGGCGCAATCGGCGCCTGGACCGATCGAAAAGCCCAACCTGAAGGTTGGATTCATCCCGATCACGTGTGCCTCGCCCATCATCATGGCCGAACCGATGGGCTTCTATGCCAAGCATGGGTTGAAGGTGGACGTGGTCAAAACGGCGGGGTGGGCCGTGATCCGGGACAAGGCTGTCAACCGCGAATACGATGCGACCCACATGCTGTCTCCCATGCCCTTCGCGCTGACGCTGGGCATCGGCTCGATCAAACAAAATTGGTCCATCCCGGCCATCGAGAACATCAACGGCCAGGCGATCACCATGGCCTTGAAGCACAAGGATCGTCGTGACCCCAAGGACTGGAAGGGGATGCGGTTTGCCATCCCGTTCGACTATTCGATGCACAATTACCTCCTGCGCTACTATTTGGCCGAAGCGGGGCTCGATCCCGATACGGACGTGTCGTTGCGCGTCATTCCGCCGCCCGAGATGGTCGCCAACCTACGGGCGGACAACATCGATGGGTTTTTGGGGCCGGATCCGGTCAACCAGCGCGCCGTCTATGACGGGCTGGGCTTCATCCATATCCTAAGCCGCACCATCTGGGACGGGCATCCGTGCTGCGCGTTCGCGGTGTCGCAACAGTTCATGGCCGAAAACCCCAACACGTTCCTGGCCCTGACCAAAGCGATCATCGACGCCACCGCCTATGCCAACAAGGACGAGCACCGGGCCGAGATCGCCGAGGCAATTTCGCCCACCAACTACCTGAATCAGCCGCCGATCGTCGTCCGCCAGGCGCTGACCGGCACCTATGCCGACGGGCTCGGTACCGTCGTGAAAGAGCCGGGTCGCGCCGGGTTCGACCCGTTCCCCTACGAGGCGTTCGGCGTGTGGATCCTGACGCAGATGAAGCGCTGGGGCCAGATCAAGGGTGATGTGGACTACGCCAGCGTCGCCCGGCAGGTCATGCTGGCGACCGGTGCGGGCAAGCTGATGGCCGAGCAGGGGCTGGCCGTGCCGTCCGCCACGGGCAAGACCATCGTCGTCATGGGCAAGCCGTTCGACCCGGCCTCCCCTGACGCCTACGTCGCCTCCTTTCCGATCAAGCGTGGCTGACCGTTCACTTTGATGAAGGGCGTGCAAATCCGGTCGGCATTGCTGCTTGCGGCCATCCTCGTGCTGTTCTTCGGCGGCTGGCAATTGCTGACCATCCCCAGCCGCGCGGGCGGACCCAAGATGGACGCCGCCTATGCCGAGCTGATGGGTGCCGAAGCGCAACGCGGCGAACGCACCTCCATGCCGCGCCCCTCCGACATTGCGGAGCACCTGTGGCACCAGGTGCGGGACCCGTTCTACATCCGCGGCACCAACGACCAGGGGATCGGGTGGCAGCTGGCCTATTCGCTGGGACGGGTGCTGCTGGGCTTCACGCTGGCGGCCCTGATCGCCATCCCGGCCGGGTTCCTGATCGGTATGAGCCCGGTGCTGCATGGGGCACTGAACCCGATCATCCAGGTGCTGCGGCCCGTCAGCCCGTTGGCCTGGATGCCGCTGGCGCTATTTACCATCAAGGACAGCTCGACCAGCGCCATCTTCGTCATCTTCGTCTGCGCAATCTGGCCGATGCTGCTCAACACCGCGTTCGGCGTGGCCAATGTCCGGCGGGAATGGCTGAACGTGGCCCGCACGTTGGAAGCCGGGCGGTGGCGGACGGCGTTCAGCGTCATTTTGCCTGCCGCCGCACCCACTATTATGACCGGGGCGCGTATCTCCATCGGCATTGCCTGGCTGGTGATCGTTGCGGCCGAGATGCTGGTGGGCGGCACCGGCATCGGCTACTTCGTCTGGAACCAGTGGAACAACCTGTCGATATCGGACATCATTGTCGCGATCCTGCTGATCGGTCTGGTCGGCATGGCGCTCGACATGCTGCTCGGCCGGGCCGCCCGCGCCGTCACGTGGCGCGAGTAGGATGAGCCGCCCATGGCTGTCGATCGAGGGCATCACCCGGCGCTACGGCACCCGCACGGTGTTCAGCGATGTGTGGTTCGGCGTGGAGCGGGGCGAGTTCGTGGTGCTGATCGGGCACTCCGGCTGCGGCAAGACGACGATCCTCAACATCCTGGCCGGGCTGGAAGCGCCGGAGGCGGGCGTGATCATACTGGATGGTCGCGAGGTAAGCGGTCCCTCGCTCGACCGCGCCGTCATTTTCCAGTCGCACGCGCTGATGCCGTGGCTGACGGCGCTGGGCAACGTGGCGTTTGCCGTGCGCGAGCGGCACCCGGGCTGGGGCCGGGCACAAATCCGGGACCATGCGCGCGGCGTGTTGCGGCTGGTGGGGCTGGACGACGCGGCGCACCGCCTGCCGGCCGAGTTGTCGGGTGGCATGAAGCAGCGGGTCGGCATCGCGCGGGCCCTGTCGATCGAGCCTGCGCTGCTGCTGATGGACGAGCCGTTCAGCGCGCTCGACGCCCTCACGCGCGGCACGCTGCAGGACGAAGTGCTCCGCCTGGTCGCAAGTCGCAACCAGACCGCGTTCATGATCACGCATGATGTGGACGAGGCGATCCTGCTTGCGGACCGGATCGTGCTGATGACCAACGGGCCCGATGCGCGTGTGGCAGAAATCGTGGTCAACACCCTGCCCCGGCCGCGCGACCGCATGACGATCCACCGCACGCCGGGTTATTATGCCCTGCGCAATCACATCGTAGACTTCCTCGTCAGCCGCAGCCGGTTGCTCGCGGGCACCCGGCCCGAGGGGTGGGACCCCAGGCGGCCGCCCCAGATACGCCTCTCACCTACCGGAGATCCCAATGAACGACGCCAAGACCGCGCTGGGCCACAAGATCATGGCCATCAAGAAAAAGAAGAAATGGAGCTGGGCAGAGGTCGCCTCCAAGCTGGGCCATGCGCCGGTATGGACCTGCGCCGCGTGCCTCGGTCAGATGAGTATGACACCTGAAACGGCCGAGAAAGCCGCGCTGCTGTTCGAATTGTCAGAGGACGAGGCGGACTTGCTGGCCCAAGCCCCGTACCGCGGCAGCTTGCCGACGGCCGTCCCGACCGACCCGCTGATCTATCGGTTCTACGAGTTGATCCAGGTGTATGGCACCACCTGGAAGGAGATGATCCACGAAGAGTTCGGCGACGGCATCATGAGCGCGATCGACTTCGACATGACGCTGGAGCGGCAGCCGGACCAAAAGGGCGACCGGGTGCGCATGACGATGTCGGGCAAGTTTTTACCATACAAGCGATACTGAATCCGCAATCCGTCTGGGTCGTGACGCGGCGAAGGTTCGCGGTCAGCGCTGGTAAGGTGCAATTACCTTGGCAGGGTGGTGCAGCCGGATCGCCCGGGTCTGCTCTATGATTGCACGAGGTTGCCGATCACTGCACCCAGCGCGCCACCCCCGAATGCGATTGTGGTCATGATTGCCGCCAACCGGCCGCGCACGGGGATGGATGGGGCGCAGGCCTGTGCACTCGCTTGGTTGGCAACGAGCGCGACCTGCGTTCCAATTTCGAGCAGCACCATAGCGCCGTAGGTGACGGGCGAGGATGCAGACATGCGGGTGGCGACCACCAGCCCGGCAACTCCGGCGGCGGTGGCGACCGACGCCAAGCCAAACAGGGCGACGGCGCGGGGCGGGTTGCTACGGCAGGCTCGCCCGGATAGCAGGGCCGCCATGGCGCCGGCGGAAGCGATGGCGGCCCGTGCCCCGGCCGACGCTTGAGAGGCCGCAGGGAACAGCGCCCAGCCCAGGTTGAAACCGGCAAAGACGACCGCCTGCTGCAGCGCCGCAACCCGAAGGGCCGGCACCGTTCGGAGTAGCGCGATCGGCGACGGGAGCACTGCCAGTCGATCGGATGCCACGCCGGACTCGGAACGCAACCCGGCGAAGGCAAGGCATGCGGAGAACGTGGTGACGGCGGCGGCCAGAAACACGGTGCGCCAGCCGATGAGGGCAGCAAGGTCGGTCACGCATGCCCGCGCGATCACGATGCCAACCAGTCCCGATGCGATGCACATCCCGATCGCCTGGGACTGCTGCACCGGTGCAACAAGGGTGGTCGCAATGACGATCACGCGCTGCGTCAGAGAACACCCTGCCCCAATTGCCAAGCAGGCAATCACGATGGTGGCAGCGTTGGGCGCGACCGCCGTCAGGCATTGGGCAACTGACAGGCACGCACCATGGAAGACCAACCCAGAAGTCCGTGAGAGATCGCGAGACAGACTAGCCTGCCCCGCAACACCAAGTGCGTACCCGAGCAGTGTTGCGCCCGGTGTGAGCGCGACAACGGCAGACGACCCCAACTCGGCAGTGGCCAGACCAACAACGGATTGCGCCCAATACAGGGATGACACCGCAAGTGCATTGATGACCAACAATGGCACGAGTTCAACAGCGCCGCGCCGACCATCTGTCTTCGGATTTAGCAAGCACGCGACTCCGTCGGAGGTCGGCTATGGACACCGAGATGGGGCGCGTGACAAGTTAGAAATGCGTCAGCGGCCGCGGTTTTGCGGCGACGGAATTTGGCGCTTGTCAACCAAAAAGGGCCATCACATGTTCTCAATTACCGTAGTTGCAGTTCTCGACACTGGCAAGGTTCGTCTCGGTGGTCAGGGCCCTGTGTTTAAGCCGGTCGCCGACGCGGGCAAGGTTCGCCTCGGTGGCCAGGGCCCCGTGTTCAAGCCGGTCGCCGACGCGGGCAAGGTTCGCCTCGGTGGCCAGGGCCCCGTGTTCAAGCCGGTCGCCGACGCGGGCAAGGTTCGCCTCGGTGGCCAGGGCCCCGTGTTCAAGCCGGTCGCCGACGCGGGCAAGGTTCGCCTGGGTGGCCAGGGTCCCGTGTTCAAGCCGGTCGCCGACGCCGGCAAGGTTCGCCTCGGTGGCCAGGGTCCCGTGTTCAAGCCGGTCGCCGACGCCGGCAAGGTTCGCCTCGGTGGCCAGGGTCCCGTGTTCAAGCCGGTCGCCGACGCGGGCAAGGTTCGCCTCGGTGGCCAGGGCCCCGTGTTCAAGCCGGTCGCCGACGCGGGCAAGGTTCGCCTCGGTGGCCAGGGTCCCGTGTTCAAGCCGGTCGCCGACGCGGGCAAGGTTCGCCTCGGTGGCCAGGGTCCGCTTTTCCGTTAAGTATTGCGTAAGTCTGACTTCAGCCGGGCGGGCGTTGCTGCTGCAATGCCCGCCCAAGGCACGCGGGTATGATCCGCTTGAGCAACGCAAGGGTCTCTACCGATGGATGAACGTAACGATGTTCCTCTCGTGCGCTTCCATCAACTGATTGAAGGCGGTCTCGCCCCACAACGCGCCGACCGTTCCGCCGGCGGATTACTTCCGACCCGAGCCTTCCGTTTTTGCGAGCCCGTCACAACGGCATCGGCATTCGGGTGGTATGCGTTCCTACCAATGGCCTTCTCGCTGATTTGGGATGGCACCTCCGTGCGCTGGTCTTTTGACGGCAGTGGAGGCTGGTTGCCGTTGGGGCGTGCGCAGTTTCCACACTTCGCAACCGTTTTTGACGAGCAAGCCCCGGCGGACGTCCATGGCTACTCCCCTCCATTCCTTGCGGCGCTACCGGAGCCCGGCGTTGTCCAGATTTGGCCAGGCCTGATGGCGCGCACCCGCCCCGGCTGGAGCTTGCTGATCCGGCAACCGGCAAACCTGCCGAAACAAGGGCCATATGAAATGTTCGAAGGCATCGTCGAAACTGATCGCTGGTTTGGGCCACTGTTTACCAATGTAAGACTAACAAAGACCGATACTCCCGTCCTCTTCGACACGGCCTACCCGCTCTACCAATTACAGCCGTTGCCGCGCTCGCTTTATATCGATGAGGACCTAGGCTCGGTCGAGTGGCGCGACGGAGTCAGCGAGATGACTGAGGCGGACTGGGCCGATTACCGCCATACCGTCATGAAGGATGGCCAGGGAACGGACGCTCCGCTTGGTCAAGACGCCATCGCAGTGCGCCGCCGACGTAAGCGCAAGAGCACCGAGTAATCGGGCGCATCCTTAGAAAGCTCAATGCCCCCTATGTTGCGCCATTACTCGCATGACTCCCGCAGTCGCCACGCAGCAGCATTTTGAGTCCAGTCGCGCAAAAGTTTTTGAGCGGCAGCTTTCGGAACTGGGCGGCTAAACAGATAGCCTTGGGCTTCGTCGCATCCCGCGCTCTGGATCCAGTCGAGCTGCCGCTCAGTCTCAACCCCCTCCGCGATCGTGCGAATGCCCAGATCCCGGGCAAGGGAGGCGATGGCTCGCACGATCGCGCCGCTATCGGCGCGCACAGCGGCGTCTGAAACGAACGAGCTATCGATCTTTATGGTATCGAACGGCAGCGTTCGGACATGGGAGAGGGACGAAAAGCCAGTCCCAAAATCGTCGAGTGCAATTCGGACGCCTAGTGTTCGTAGCGTGGTGAGCACCCTCTCGGCAACGTCGACGGATTGGATGATGGAGGACTCGGTGATCTCGAGTTCCAGCCGCTGGGGCGACAGGCCGGTGTCGGCAAGCGTTTGGCGAATGGAGTCTACCAGGCCCGAACTGGCAATCTGCCGCGGTGACAGGTTGACCAGCGTACGAACGTTCTCGGGCCACTCAAGAGCGTCCTCGCAAGCGCGCTTGAGCACCCACAATCCAAGCGGCACGATCAGGCCGCTTGCCTCGACAAGATGGATGAACTGCGCCGCAGCGACCAGGCCGCGTGACGGGTGATGCCAGCGGATAAGCGCCTCGAAGCCACTGATTTCACCAAGCTTCGGATCAACGATGGGCTGATAGAACACTTCGAACTGCTCCTCGTCGAATGCAGTCCTCAGTTCGACCAGCATGTGGCGTTGCTCGATTTCCCGGGTCGCCATGGACGCGTCGAACGAACGCCAGCAACCGCGGCCAGCAGCCTTGGCACAATACAGGGCCGTGTCGGCCTGCCATAACGCCAGTTCTGCATTGACCGGTTCTGCCGAGCCGCCGGGTAAAAATGTGACGCCCACGCTGGCAGACGGCACCGTCCCCTGCCCGGCATGGTTGAACGGAAGGCGAACCGCATCCACGATTTGGGCGGCGATGGTTTCGGCGATCGTGCGGTCCGGCACGGACGCGATCAGGATCGCGAGTTCGTCCCCGCCGATCCGGGCAGCGACGTCGCCTTCGCGAACTTGGGTCCGTACGCGCCGCGCGACCTCCTGCAGCAACGCGTCGCCAAACGTATGACCGAGCGTGTCGTTGACTTGCTTGAAATAGTCGACGTCGATGAGAATGACCGCAAAGCCTTCATTACCATCCACCGCACCGTCGATCGCCTGCTGGAAGCTTGCGCGATTGGCAAGGCCGGTCAGAAAGTCGTTGTGGGCCAGAAACACGATGCGCTGCTCGGCCTCGTGGCGGTCTGTAACGTCGGTATGGGTACGAACGACACCCCCGCTCGCTAGGCGCACGTTCTCGACCTCCACAACCCGGCCATCGGGGCGAAGCCGGCGGTAGCGCGGCGGCTGATTTTCTAGATGATGGGACGCGATCCTACGCTTCACCTCCTCCGAGTTGGCTTTGAATTCATCGAGCCGCCACTGCTCGGCCACGACTTCCGACACCAGGGGCTTCGTCGCCAGAAACTCCGGCGCCACGCCTAGCATCTCGGCGGCCTTCGCATTTGCGACGACGACCCGCCCGGTTTCGTCGATCATCTGCACGCCGCGGCCAACATGATCCATGGCGACGCGCAGCAGCGCGATTTCCGACAACGCCTGGGCCGCCTCCGCGGATATGGCCGTCAGTCTGCGAACCGATAGCCGCCTCGAAAGAGCAGCCAGCCAACGCGCCATCGTGCACATCACCACAGCCAGACGAGGGGCCGCCATGGTCGATGGACCGATTGCTACCCCCGCCGGCTTCTCGCTGCCTCGGACAGTTCGTGTTGCTGTTTCTATTCTGTCCATCGCCTACGGGTTCTCGTGCTGTCCGTCCTCTATCTTTCGATGCCAGTCGCACCCTGCCGCTGACCATGCCTTCCGGAGCGCAAAAACACTGCCTGTCATGAGCCGGATTCTCAAGTATGTCGTAGCCGCAGACGAGCCGACCCACCCGAGCTCTCAGGCCCTTTTCGAGCGCGAGGCCGAGCCATCACCATTCTTCTTGCACCGCATCGCAACGAGCTATCGCATCTTCCTTAAAATAATGTTGAGGCAGCAGGCTAGGCGCCCGTCAAGGGTCGCGAAGTCATCGCCTCAGACACCGCAACGTCCGGCCTGATGGCGGAGGCCGTTGAAGACTATTTCCGCACCCGAGTAGGCACGAGAAGCCGGCACGAAACCGGTCCGTGATCAACGCGAGGGAGCGCGGCAGCATCCTGCTTGCGTGCCGGCCAATGACAGCGATGGCGCTGAGGTGATGCCCAGGGGCCGCCAGACTTTGTGGTGTTTTGTCGAGCAGTCGTTCGGCCCTCTGGCTGGAATGGCCCGGCCGCTTTATCGTCTGACGAAATGTTGGAGTAGTTGCGTGCAAGACGCGGCGGCGACTGGCGACCCAACGACGATCTTTCCGTCCCTGGCGCTCCAGCTGGCTCCGGCCGATCTTGTCGACACCGCTGTGTTCGACGAACAGCGCCAGCAACAAGTCGCCGTCATCTCAGCCGGCATCTCGGTGGAGGATAGCGCGGCGATCGCTACGTTCGGCGCCGGGCCGCAGCGCAAGCTGTCGGCTTTTCTGGACCAGCTGCTGGCCGGCGCCCGGGCCGACGACATCGGCGTGGCGGGCGAGTTGGTGGCGGAGCTTGCGACCGGCATCAAGGCGCTCGACCTGCCGGCCGTGAAGCGGGAGGCGGAGGGCCGGCCCGGCTTCCTCGCGGCACTCCCGATCGTCGGCGCCTACTACTCCGCCTTCCGCCGCTTCCGCGCGCGCCACACGGAGATCACTGCCCACCTGGCCGAGATCGAGCGCCGCGCCGACACTCATCTGGGCAAGCTGCGCGCCACCAATGCCGCGATGGACCGCCTGCTGGAAGCAAGCGAAGCCAATCTGCGCGAGATCGAGGTCTGGATCGCCGGTGGCCAGCGCGCCCTGCTGCGGATGCGGGACGCGTTTGACGCCGAGCGGGACGCGCTGGCCGGCAGCCGGGACGCCGTCAGCCTCGCGCAGCTGCGGGACCAGGCCGAGCAGATCGACGCCTTCGAGACGCGGCTGGTCCGCATGCACGTCGCCTTCACCCGCGGCATCCTCTCGATCCCACAGATCCGCATGGCGCAGCAGGCCGGGCGGATCGAGATCCAGAACACGCTCGACACCATCCTGTTCGACTTGCCGGATTTGAAGGCGGCGATCGTCCGCGTGGCGGCGCTGCATCAGATCAGCCGGGCGGCGGACGCGACGGTGGCGCGGCGGCGGATCGGGCGCGAGCTGCAGGAGATCGGGATCGACGCGCTCAATACCGCCTACACCGCCGCCAAGCGCACCCAGGGCGACATGGCCGGGGACGTAGAGACGCTGAGCCGGGTGACGGGCAAGATGCTGGCAACGATCGAGCGGGGCCGCACCATCGACCAGGAAAATCGGGTCAAGCGGGAGGCGGTCGTGCAGCAATTGGGCGAGGTGCGTCTCCGCTTGATGGAAGGGTTGCAGGCCGCTTCGCAGAAGGAGCCGTGATGCAGTTCAAGATCGAGACCTTCCTCAACCAATATCTTCGCCCCGGTGCCACAAGGGCCGACGCCGTGTTCAGCGTCAGCGCCGAAGGCGGGGCGAGCCCGGCGCCGGTGAAGCGCCTGGTGGGGCTCATCGCAGACAAATCCGGCTCGATGGCCGGCGACAAGATGCAGGCGCTGAAGCACGCCCTCCGCGTCGCGGTGGACCAGCTGGACGAAACCACGGAAGCCTTCGTGCTGGCGTTCGACGTCACCCCCGTTTTGGCCTTCGACTTGCGGCCGATGGACGAGGCCGGGCGCCGCGCCGCCCATGCCGCGATCCAGCGGCTGGAAGCCGGGGGCGGCACCGTCATGTCCCGCGCGATGCAGGAGGCGCGGCGCCTGTTCGACCAGCGCCCCGGCGCGCTTCGCCAGGCCATCATGCTGACCGACGGCCAGAACGATAGCGGGGACGATCGCGCATTGAACGAGGCGCTGCGGGCCTGCGCCGGGGTGTTTCAGGCCGATTGCCGCGGCGTCGGCACCGATTGGTCGCCGGACCAGCTGCGTACGATCGCGGGTGCGCTGCTCGGCACGGTGCAGCTGGTGGCGCAGCCCGCGGGCCTGGCGCAGGATTTCCGGGACACGATGGCGGCCGCGATGGGCAAGTCGGTCGCGAACGTGCGGCTGCGGCTATGGATGCCGCGCAACAGCCGGCTGGTGGCGGTCAAGCAGGCCTTCCCGACCGAGATCGATCTGACCGCCACACTGCGCCCGGTGGACCAGCGCGCCGTGGACATCCCCCTGGGCGCCTGGGGCGTCGGCACGCAGGATTATTTCGCGCAGTTCGACGTGACGCCGCTGGCCGTGGGCGAGCAGATGCTGGTCTGCCGCCCGAGCGTCGTGTGGGGCCCCGCAAGCCAGCCCGATACGGCGCCGGGTGGCAATGTCACCGTGACCTGGACCGAGGACGCCGGGCTGACCACGCGGATCGATGCCCAGGTAGCGCATTATTCCGGGCAGGCCGAGAAGGCGCGGGCGATCCAGGAGGGGCTCGAGGCCATGAACCGGCAGGACGAGGCGACCGCCACACTGCATCTGGGCCGCGCGCTCCGCCTGGCCGCGCAGTCCGGCGACGCCGAGACCACAAGGCGCCTGCGCGAGGTGGTGGAGGGCGAGCCCGGCGCACGGGACGGCGATGGCGGCACGCTCCGGCTCCGGCGGGGCGCGGGCAAGGTGGCGGTCATGGACCTCGATGTCGGCAGCACGCGCACGGTGCGGGCCAAGCGTGACTGAGCTCGCCGCGGTGCGCTGTCCGAAATGCGGCGGGCTCTCGGCCGATCCCGAGTTCTGCTCCGAATGTGGGACCGGGCTCAGAGTGACGGCGGCAGCTCCGCCTCCCCCAGCCCCCGGCGCGCCCGAGCTATGCCCGGTTTGCAGTGAGGCGCGGCCCGGGCCGTTCGCACGGTTTTGCGATACCTGCCGGTACGACTTCCTCGATAAGAAGCCGTTCGCTGCCGCCCCGGCAGCCACCCCGCCGCCGCCAGCCGCCGCCCCTCCCGCGGCGCCGCTCGCGTGGGACCTGCACGCCGCCGTCGACCTTTCGCTCCGCAAGCCGGACGATCCCATGCCCGCCGATAGCCGCACCCGGCTATTCCCGCTCGACCTGTCCGATCACCTGATCGGCCGCCGCTCCGACAGCCAGGACATCCATCCGGAGATCACGATCGGCGATCCCGGCATCTCCCGCCGCCACGCCCGCCTGCTGCGCGCCGCGGACGGCGCGCTCATGGCACTCGATCTCGGCTCCATGAACGGCACGCGGCTGAACGGCCTGCCGCTGGAGCCGAACGTGCCGGCGCCGCTCGACGCCGGGGACGAACTGACGATGGGCTGCTGGACCCGGCTGACCGTGAAGCCACGCTGATGGACCTTTTGACGATCAAGATCGCGCCTGGGCCGCTCACCACACCCGACATCATGCGGCGCTGCATGCTGCTGCTTCTGGTGCTGTCCGGCCTGACGCTGGCCGGGTCGCTCTGGACCGCCTCCTCCGCGCGGGACGCGGCCAAGGCGATCGGGCGTGATGCCGAGCCCTCGGTCGCGCTGGCGCTGCGCATGGCGGCCACGCTCTCGGACATGGACGCGGCGTCATTGGCCGACAGCCTGACGGACGATGGGTCGGCCACCGGCACCTCCCTCCGCTTCCAGGAAGGCCGCGACCAGCTGGCGGCGGACCTGATCGAGGCGGCGCGCAACGTGACGTATGGCGAGGCGGAGGCCGGGCCGCTGCGGACGCTGCTGCGTCAGGTGGTGCTGTATCAGCAGGCCGTGGCCGAGGCGCGGTATATCGGCGCCGGCGACCCCTTCATCACGCTGCGCCGCGTGCAATGGGCCAGCCGCGTGAACCGCAATTTCGCGATCCCGGCGGCGCAGGAGCTGGCGGCCGCCAATGCGCAGGAGCTGGAGCGGCGGTATGCGGCCTATCGTGCCGGGTCGTTGCTGCATGGGCTGGGCGCCGGGGCGGGCGGCTTTGCGCTGCTGGTCGTGGCGCTGCTGCTGGTGCAGCGCTGGCTGGCGGGGCGCACCCGGCGCATCCTGAACCCGGCGCTCGCGGGCGCGACGCTGGTGGCGGCCGCGGCCGGGCTATGGTTCGCCACCGCCGTGCTGGTCATTCGGGACGATCTGCGCATTGCCAAATCCGACGCGTATGACAGCCTGCATATCCTGTTCGAGGCGAAGGCGGCGGCCAACACCATGCGCTCCGCGGGGTCGCTCTGGCTGCTGGACAAGCTGGCCCGGGAGGAGGCGCAGGCGGACATGAACCAGGCCGCGCTGGCCCTGACGGGCGCCCCGATGGCACGCATCGACACGAGTGCGCGCATTGGCGGGCTGTTGGGCCAGGAGCTTGGCAACATCACCTTCGGCGAGGCCGAGCGGGAGGCCGCGATCGCGAGCGTCGCCCGCCTGGCCGACGCCGCCGCCGCGATCCGGGCTGCGCAGGCGTTGGAACCGCGTGACCACACGAGTGCGGTCGCGACCTGGCTCTCCGCCCGGCCCGGCGGCGGTGCTGCGGCGTTCGCGGGATTGCAATCCGCGCTGGACCGCACGATCGGCGTCAATCAGGACGCGTTCGACCGCCGCGTCACCACCGCATTGCATGGTGCCGGGCTGATGCCCTGGGTCAGCAGCGTGGCGCTGGCCGTGGTGGCGCTGTTCTCGACTGCCGGCCTATGGCGCCGGCTGCGCGACTACCGGTGATGCCGTCGCTGGACGCCGCGGATGCGGAGCTGGCGCGCTGGCGGGACCGGTTGGCGGCAGCGAGCCGCAACGTGTCGGAACTGGCGGACCTGCCGGAGTTCGCGCTGGCCAAACGCGCCGCGACGGGCGCCGGGCGGCTGGCGGAGGAGGCCCGGCTGCTGGCCGCGACGCTGGATGAGTTGTGGCAGGGCGTGCTGCTGATCGGTGGCGCGCTGGACCGGGCGGAGCGGGCGCGGCAACAGGGCTCGCGCCTGTGGCGGGGGGAGGAGGCGGCGGCCGAGGCGATGGCGATCCTGCAGGGCGCCTCGATCACCGTGGACCTCGCCGACACGCCCGTGCTGCACCGCCGCCTACTGGCCGGACCGCGCGCGACGGCGACCGTATCGCCCGAGACGCTGCTCACGACGTTGGACGCCGCCTTCGACCGCGCGCGCGAACGCCTGGCGCGCATTGCGGACGCCACCGCCCGGGCCGATGCGTTAGAGGCCCGGCTGACCGAGGACTGCCCGCCGGACCTGTCGTCGAAATTGGCGGCGGCGCTGCTTCCCGACCCGCTGGACCGGTTGGACGCGCTTGCGGCCCTGGCGCCCGCCATCGACACGGCGGCGCAGGCTGCCGCCCAGGCGCGCAGCGGGCTGAACGCTGCCGGAGCAGCGTTGGCGGCGCTCCAGGCGCGGGCCGCTGCCGTCACGGCGCAGGCAGCCTCATGCCTTCAGGCGGTGGCAACCGCCTTGCCCGCGACCGACCCGGCGGTGCTCCCGGAACTCACCACCTGGCTCGACCGTCTGACACAGACGCTGTCCGCAGGACGCGGGGCGGCATGCTTGGTCGGCCTGGCGAACTGGCGGGCGTTGCAGGCCCGGGCGGAGGCGGAGGTGCAGGCGCTGGATGCGGCCGCGCTGGCGGCGCTGGCGCGGCGGGACGAGCTGGCAGCCCGGCTCGGCGCGCTCCGCTCCAAGCACCGGGCGCGGCCGGCCCCGGCGCTCGATCTGTTGGAACAGGCGGCGCGCGCGGCGCTGCGGACGGAGCCGGTCGCGCTCGAGGCGGTGGCATCGGCGCTGGCCGCCTACGAAGCTGCGCTGGCCGGGCGGTAGGGGAAGCATCATGGCGCGCCACTGCACCGACACATCGTGTTCCGGCACTTTCGAGGACGGGTTCTGCGACAATTGCGGCCGGGCCGAGCCGGTGGGCGCCGCGGCCACGGGCGCCACGCTGCACACGGCGCGGGAGGGCGGATACAGCCGGCAAGCGCTGCCGTCCCGCACCTCGGTCCCGGTCACGACAGGGCGGCTCACGGGCGCACGGCGGCCCACGCCCACCGGAGCCACGACGCCGGGCACCTCCCCGGGCACCAGCCCCGCAACCAGCCCGGGCAGCCGCTCCGGCCGCACCCTGCGCAGCCGGGGCAGCAGCAGCCGGCGGCAGGCGCTGGGCGGCGGCCTGGTGCAGATGCCGATCGAGCCGTCGCGGGACCCGCTGCTGCTGGTCATGGCCGACGCGCGGGTGCCGGACGGCAAGGCCGCCTGCCCGGCCTGCGGCAACAAGGTGAACCCGGACAAGCGGTTCTGCTCCAATTGCGGCGCCGAATACGATTTCCGGCCCAGCCTGAAGTCGGGCGACGTGCTGGCGGGGCAATACGAGGTGCGCGGCCCGATCGCGTTCGGCGGCCTGGGCTGGATCTATCTGGCAATGGATACCAGGCTGAACCGCTGGGTGGTGCTGAAGGGCCTGCTGAACAGCCGGGATACGGCGGCCGCGGCGGCGGCGGTGGCGGAGCGGCAATTCCTGGCGGCCGTGAAGCATGGCCGCATCGTGGGCATCTACACCTTCGTCACCCGGGATGAGGGCCCGGCGGGCGCCGAAAGCTTCATCGTCATGGAATATGTCGGCGGCCGCACGCTGAAGGCGATCCGGCGCGAACGCGGGCCGCTGCCGCCGGCAGAGGCGATGGCGCTGGTGCTCGGCATCCTGCCGGCCTTCGGGTATCTGCATGCACAGGGCCTGGTGTATTGCGACTTCAAGCCCGACAACTTCATGCTCGAGGGTGACGACGTGAAGCTGATCGACCTGGGCGCCGTGCGCCGGGTGGGCGATCCGCACGGCGATATCTACGGCACGGTCGGCTACAAGGCGCCCGAGGCGGATGACGATCCCGACGCCGCAAGCGACCTGTATACGGTGGCTCGGACCCTCGCTGTGTTGCTGATGGATTTCGACGTGACCGGGCGCTATGCCGCCGCGCTCCCGCCGCCGAACGAGCTGCTGCATACGGTGCCGGACGCAGTGCTGCGGGCGGCCGGGCTCGATCCCGCGCAGGCGTTGCGGGCCACGGCGGCGGATGGCGGACCGTTGCCCACCTGGTTGCGCCTGAGCGGCCGCAGCTTCGCCGGCACGGCGCCCCCGGGCGTCACGGCGCTGGAGGTGAGGCTGGGGCCGGAGGGCGGGGCGGCGACGCTGCCGGTGGTGTTGACCCTGCCGCTCGCCGCCAATGAGAGCCTGTATCGCTTCCTGCTGCGCGCCACCGCGGCGGCGCCCGATAGCCGGTTCCAGACCGCGGACGACATGGCGGCGCAGCTCACCGGCGTGTTGCGGGAGACCGTCGCCCGCACCGGCCCGGTGCCGGCGATGGACAGCGCCCTGTTCCTGCCGGAGCGCGCGGCCGCGGAAGACCCGGCGCTCGCGGACCACGTCTGGCGCCGCCTGCCGGAGCTGCGGCTCACGCCCACCGACCCCGCCGCCGCGCAGCTCTTCGCCGCCCGCAGCGCCGAGCCGGCGCAGCGCGACGCCATGATGGCCACCGCGATGCGCGATCATCCAGGCTCGGCCGAGGCCAGGCTTCGGCGGGCGGCGGCGCTGATCGGCGACGGGGCGGGGGCGGACGAGATCTTGCCACTGCTGGACGCCGCCGCCGGGATCGACCCGTTCGATTGGCGGCCCGATTGGTATTGCGGGATCATGTATTTGTCGCAGGCCCGCCCGGCCGACGCCGTGGAGTGCTTCGACAAGGTGTATGGCGAGATCCCCGGGGAGGCCGTCCCGAAACTGGCCCTCGGTCTGGCGCTGGAGGCGGAGGGCCGGGGCGCAGAGGCCACCGGGCTGTTCGATACCGTGAGCCGGGCCGATCCGGCGCTGCCGGCCGCCGCCTTCGGCCTCGCGCGATGCCGGCTCGAAGCCGGGGACCGCGCGGGCGCGATCGACGCCCTGTCCCGCGTGCCGGACAGCGCGGCGCTGACCGGGGAGGCGCGGCTGGCGGCGGTGCGCGCGCTGTCCGACCCCGGCGCCCATGAAGCCGAACTGCGTCAGGCGGCGGCCATCCTCGAGACCATGACCCGCAACGACGTGGCACGCCACGCGGCCGAGGCGGCGCTGGCGACGGCGGCGGCACGCCGGGCGGAGGCCGCCCCATTCCAGCCGGCCCCGTTCCTGGGCGTGGCAGCCACCGCCCGGGCGCTTCGCCTGCGTGCCGAGCGGGCGTTGCTGGCCTGCGCCCGGCTGAGCGAAAGCCCGGCGGCGCGGATCGCGTTCGTGGACCAGGCCAACGCCGTCCGCCCGCGCACATGGCTCTGACCTGCCCGCGCTGCCAGGCGGCGCTGACCCCCGGGGACCGGTTCTGCGCCGAATGCGGCGGCCGGATCGCGCCGCCGGAACCGCCCGGCGAGGGGGGCAGCGCGCTGGCGATCGGGCCGGGTCTGGCCGCCCGCACCGACCCTGGCCTGCGCCACCGCAGCAACCAGGACGCCTTCGCCCTCTCTGGCCCGGTGGAGGGCGGGGCCGGCGCCATCCTTGTGGTGTGCGACGGCGTGTCGAACTCCCAAACGCCGGAGCTCGCCTCCACCACGGCGGCGCAGGTCGCGCATGATGCCCTGGCCCGCGGCGCGGCCATGGCGGACGCGATCCGCGCGGCGCATGAGGCCGTGTGCGCGCTGCCGTTCGACCGGCAGGCGGAGCTGGACCCGCCGGCCACCACGATCGTCGCGGCCGTCCTGGATGCGGCCGGGGCCACGCTGGGCTGGCTGGGCGATAGCCGGGCATACCGGCTGGGGATCCAAAGCGCGCTCCTGACGCGGGATCACTCATGGTGGGTCGACGCCGTCGAGCGCGGCATGAGCGAGGCCGAGGCCAACCGCGACCCACGTGCCCACGCTTTGCTTCACTGCCTGGGCGCGACCGACTTTGCGCGCGCGAGCCCCTGCCCCGAGCCGGCCATCCGCGTGATCCCGGCGGGGGCGGGCTGGCTGATGCTGTGCAGCGACGGACTGTGGAACTATGCCCCGGCCGCCGCGACCCTGACGCATGAGGCCGGCGGTGACCTGGCTGGGGACGGGGCGGCGTTGTGCGCCCGCCTTGTCGCCTTCGCGCGCGACGCAGGCGGCCATGACAACATCACGGTCGCCGCGGTGCGGTGGCCCGTTGGACAAAGGCTCCAAGTGGACAGCGGCGGCGGCTCGGATAAGGATCGGGGCATGGATCAGGTCACACCATGAGCACCGCCGTCTCGTCGGCCGCCCCGCGGCAGGCCGCGATATCCGTGCTGGTTGCGCTCAGTGTCACGCATTTGCTCAACGACATGATCCAGTCGCTGATCCCGGCGATCTATCCTATCATCAAGGCATCCTACCACCTCGATTATGGGCAGATCGGGCTGATCACACTCGCATTCCAGATTTCCGCGTCGTTGCTACAGCCGGCGGTCGGCTTCTACACCGACAAGCATCCGATGCCGTATTCGATGATCGTCGGGATGGGCTGCAGCCTCGTGGGCCTGGTTGGTCTGGCCTATGCCAGCAGCTATGGGCTGTTGCTGGTTGCGGCCGCTTGCGTGGGGGTCGGCTCCTCGATTTTCCATCCGGAGGCGACGCGGATGGCGCGCAACGCATCGGGCGGACGGCACGGGCTGGCGCAGGGTATTTTCCAGGTGGGCGGTCAGACCGGGGGCGCCATCGGGCCGCTACTGGCCGCCTTCGTCATCGTGCCGATGGGACAGCACAGCCTGAGTTGGTTCTCGGTCGCCGCGCTGATTGCGATGGGGCTGATGGCCTGGATGGCCGGGCGCTATGCCGGGCTCGCGCCCCAACGGACAGGAACCGCCGGTGCCGTGACCCCACGGATCTCGGCGGCCCCACGCCCGATCCGCCAGGTCGTGATCCCGCTCATCATCCTGATCGTCCTGCTGTTGTCGAAGAACGCCTATTCGCAGAGCTTCACCTCATTCTACACCTTTTTCCTGATGGGGCGGTTCGGCGTCTCGGTCCAGACGTCGCAGGTGATGCTGTTCCTGTTCCTGGCGTCCTCCGCAGCAGGGGCGTTGGGGGGTGGCATCCTGGGCGATCGCATCGGGCGCAACCGCATCCTGTGGTTCTCGATCCTGGGCGCGCTGCCGTTCACCCTGATGCTGCCGTTCGCCAACCTGTTCTGGACCGCTGTGCTCACGATCGTCATCAACTTCATCATGTCCAGCTCGTTCGCGGCCATTCTCATCTATGCGATGGAGTTGCTGCCGGGCCGGACCGGCCTGGTGGGCGGGTTCTTCTACGGCCTGACCTTCGGGCTCGGCGGGATCGCGGCGGCGGGGCTGGGCGGGCTGGCCGATCGGTATGGGATCGAAAACATCTACAGCGCCTGCTCGTTCCTGCCGGCGATCGGCCTGCTCGCCTGGTTCCTGCCGCGGGTGCGCGCGGACTGACCGCCCTTCGCTACTGAGCAAATATGCGCTGCTCGACCCGGTCCCCAGCGCGGATGTCCAGCCGCTTCGTCGTGCCGGCCGCCAGCTCCAGCGTGGCGCGCACGGGGCCGCGGCTTTCGATGATCGCCAGGCTCTGCGGCACCGTGTCCGCCACCACGCGGCGGATCGTGCCGTCGGCGTTGATGAACACCATGTCGAGCGAACTCACGGTATTGCGCATCCACATCGTGCTGTCCCGCGGCGTGACCCAATCGAACAGCATGCCGCCATCGGCCGGGATCTGGGTGCGGAACATGAGGCCCAGCGTCTGCTGCTCGGCGCTCAGAGCCATCTCGACCTGGAACGCATGCCGGGCGCCGCTGCGGGTGACGATGGTGAGCGGCTCCTTCGGCAGCTCCGGCTGCGGGCCGGTTTGCGCCATGGCGGGCGTTGCGGCGAGGGCCAGGGCGAGAGCGAGTTCTTTCACGGCAAGGTCTCCATTGTCGTCAAATCGGCCAGCCGCTTGATCTCGTCCCGGACCGGTCCGGGGCGCGGCTGGTCCCGGATCGTGGTGAACCAGTGGTTGGGGGGATTGCGGCCCGCCGCGCGGTTATATGTCAAGCCGCGCAGCACGGCCTCCGCCTCGGGGGTCGTATGGTCTGGGATATCGAGGCCGTTGAGCGTGGCCCAGACCCCGGCCCAGCACCGCCCGACCGTGTAGGGATTGTAGCCGCCGCCGCCCGTCACGATCAGCCGGGGGGCCAGCGCCGGCAAATCGGCGACGATCGCCCAATGAGCGTTGTTGGACAGGGACAGCCGGGCCAGCGGGTCTTCTTCCAGCGCATCGGCGCCGCATTGCAGGAAGATCGCCTGCGGCCGCCGGGCCTCGATCAGGGGGCGGAGGGCGTGGGTCCATAGCCAGGCCATCTCGCTGTCGTTGAACCCCTGCGGCACCGGCAGATTGCGCGCGGCTCCCCCGGCCCGGTCCTCAGCCCGGCCCGTGAACGGCCATCGCCCGGCCTCGTGCACGCTGAGGGTCAGCACCCGCGGGTCGTCATGGAACGCGTCCTGCACGCCGTCGCCGTGATGCGCGTCGATGTCGAGATACACGATGGTGTCCAGGCCCTGATCGAGCCAGGTCATGATCCCGAGCACGGGGTCGTTCAGGTAGCAGAACCCGCTGGCCCGCGCCGGGCGCCCGTGATGGGTACCGCCGCCCGGGCAGTGCACGATGCCGCCCGTCGCGGTCAGCCGCGTGGCCAGCATCACGCCACCGGCGGAGGTCATGGGCCGGCGATAGACCTCGGGATAGACCGGGTTGCCCTCGGCCCCGATGCGATACAGCGCGCGGTCCGCCTCCGACACGGATTGCGTGGCCTCCGCCCGCTCCAGCGCATCGACATAGGCCGGATCGTGAAACCGCTCGACCGCCGCCCGCTCGGCGATCGGCGCCGTGCGGAACTGCCGCTCCGGCAACCAGCCCATGGCCCGGCACAGATCGGTGCAGATCGTCACCCGCGGGATCGCCAGCGGGTGGGTGGGGCCGTAGGTGGAGCGGCGATACAGCTCGCTGCCGATATAGAGCGGCTCGGTCAGCGCTGCGGCATTCCGGTCGGTACGATGGTCGAGATGATCCCCGCGTCCAGCGCCTCATACCCGGCATAGTCGATCGTGCGATACAGCTCCGCCCGGGTCTGCATCCGGTCCACCATCTTATGCGTCCCGCCATCCCGCGCGATCGCGGCGAACAGCTCCTCCTGCGCCTTGTTCGCCACCCGGATCGAGCTCGCGGGCCAGATCACGATGCGGTAGCCCATCTCCTCGAACTCGGCGGCGGTGAAGAACGGGGTGCGGCCGAACTCGGTCATGTTGGCGAGCAACGGGACGCCCGGCATGCGGCGGGCGAACTCGCGGAACATCTCGGCGTCGTTCATGGCCTCGGGAAAGATCGCGTCCGCCCCGGCCTCGAGATAGAGCTTGGCGCGGGCCACGGCGCCGTCCATGCCTTCGCTCGCGGCCGCATCGGTGCGGGCCATGATATACAGATGCCGGCGGGCCTTGCGGGCGGCGCTCACCTTGGCCGCCATGTCATGCGCGTCCGCCAGCTTCTTGTCGTTCAAATGGCCGCATTTCTTCGGCAGGATCTGGTCTTCCAGATGCACCCCGGCGGCGCCCGCATCCTCGAAATTGCGCACCATCGCCATGACGTTCAGCGCCTCGCCATAGCCGGTATCGCCGTCCACCAGCACCGGGAGGCCGGAGGCGCGGGTCACTTGCCGGATGAAGAAGCACACTTCATCGACCGTGATCATCCCAAGGTCCGGCAGGCCCATGCTCGCCGTCATGGCGGCGCCGGAGAGATACAGCGCCTCGAACCCCGCCGCCTTCGCCTGCAACGCGGCCTGGCCGTTATGGGTGCCGGGCATGCGGACGATGCCGCCCCGCTCGATCAACGCGCGCAGGCGATGGCCGGCGGGCTCGGTCGGGAGGTCGGCGGCAACGAGGTAGGGCATGGCAACTCCGGAACTTCGGTGGGCGCGCCTGACTTAGCACCCGAAAGCCGGTCCGTCAGGTGCCTCGGTTGCACCGTGGAACCCCCGCCGGTAACGTCCGGCCACAGATTTGGAGTGACGACATGGACATGACAGGCGAGAGGCGCATTCCCGCGCCCCGGCAGAAGGTGTGGGACGCGCTGAACGACCCCGCCGTGCTGAAGGCCTGTATCCCGGGCTGCGAGACCCTGGAGAAGACCAGCGACACCGACCTGAAGGCCACGGCGTCGATCAAGATCGGCCCGATCGCGGCCAAGTTCGCCGGCAAGGTCACGCTGTCAGACCTCGATCCGCCCAACTCCTACCGCATCAGTGGGGAGGGCGCGGGCGGGGTCGCCGGGTTCGCCAAGGGCGGCGCCAATGTGCGGCTGGTGGATGATGGGCCGGGCACGCTGCTGTCCTATGACGTGAAGGCGCAGGTCGGCGGTAAGATCGCGCAGCTCGGCGCGCGCCTGATCGACGCGACCAGCAAGCAGATGGCGGACATGTTCTTCGACCGCTTCACCGCGCACGTGGCCGCTCCCGTGGCGGCGACGGACCCGGCCGTGGCGACGGGCGTGCAGCCCATGCCGGTCCCGATGCCCGCGCTGGGTATGCTGGCCCTGTTGCCGAAGGAGCCGTTCGGCCTGCCGCTCATCGCGATCGTGGGTATCGTGCTCTACATCCCGATCTTCATCATGATCTTCAAGAGCTACGTTTTTGGCTGATGTGGCGGGGGTGGCCGGCACCGCAGCGCTGCTGGCCGCCGGGGGCTACATCGCCGATGCGGAGCTTGCCACCACGGTGCACCTGGCCCTGGCGATGCACCGGCCGCTGTTCCTCGAGGGCGAGCCCGGCACCGGCAAGACCGAGATCGCCAAGGTGCTGGCCGCGGGCCTCGGGCGGCGCCTGGTCCGGCTGCAATGCTATGACGGCATGGATTTGTCGGCCGCTGCCTATGAGTGGGATCATGCCAAACAGTTGATGGCGATCCGCTTGGCGGAGGCGGCGGGCGACCGGAACCAGGAGCGTCTGGCCAGCAACCTGTTCTCGCGCGATTTCCTGCAAGCGCGGCCGCTGCTGTCCGCCATCGACCCGGACCTGCCGCCCGCCGTGCTGCTGATCGACGAGCTGGACCGCGCGGATGAGCCGTTCGAGGCGTTCCTACTGGAATTGCTGGCCGATTTCCAGATCACCGTCCCGGAGCTCGGCACCATCCGCGCCGCCGTGCCGCCCGTGGTGGTGCTGACCAGCAATCGCACGCGGGAGGTGCATGACGCGATCCGCCGGCGCTGCATCTATCAGTGGGTCGGCTACCCGGGTGCGGCGCGGGAACGTGCGATCCTGGCCTCCCGCGCGCCGGGCCTGCCGGAGCGACTGTCGATGCAGATCGTGGACTTCGTGCAGCGCTTGCGGGGCGAAGACCTGTTCAAGCTGCCGGGCGTAGCGGAGACGATCGACTGGGCCGGCGCGTTGCAGCACCTCGACAAGCACGAGCTGGATCCCGGCGCCGTCGATGACACGCTGGGCGTATTGCTGAAATACCAGGACGATATCGCGAAGATCCGTGGCGCCGAGGCCGCGCGCTTGCTGGCCGGGGCGCCAGCCGCGGCGTGATGCTGGCCGCGAACCTCGTGCAGTTCGCGCGATTGCTGCGCCGGGCCGGGCTGCCGGTGGGCCCGGCGGAGGTGGTGGCGGCCGGGCAGGCGTTGCAGCACATCGACCTCGGCAACCGGCGCAGCGCCAAGGCCGCCCTCCGCGGCACGATGGTGCACAGGCACGAGAACCGGGACCTGTTCGACCAGGCCTTCGATTTGTTTTTTCGGGACCCGAACGCCGCCGCGCAGGCCGCCGCCCTGGCCTTGCTGGACGGCCGCCCGCCCGAGGCCGCGCCCAAACCCGGGCCCGGCGCCCGCCGCCTCGCCGAAGCCATGGCCCCGCCCCGCACCAAGCCGCCCCCACCCGAGGAACGCCCGCCCGAAATCGACGCGGTGATGACCGTCAGCGAGCAGGAACAGCTGCAAGCCATGGATTTCGAGCAGATGAGCGCGGACCAGGTATCCCGCGCCCGCGCCGAGATCCGCCGGCTCCGCCTGCCGCTCGATCTCCGCCGGACCCGGCGGCAGCGGCCGGACCCAAGGGGCGCCCGCGTAGACCTCGGCGCCACGCTGCGCCGCAGTCTGCGCAATGGCGGCGAGATCCTGCAACTTGCCCGGAGCCGCCGCGTGGTGCGGCCGCCACCCCTGGTCGTGCTGTGCGATATCTCGGGCAGCATGGCCCGGTATGCGCAGATATTGCTGCATTTCCTGCACGCCGTCGCCAATGATCGCGACCGGGTCAGCGTGTTCCTGTTCGGCACCCGCCTGTCGAACATCACCCGCCAGCTCCGCCACAGGGACCCCGAAGCCGCGTTCCAGATGGTCTCCCACGCCGTGCCGGATTGGTCGGGCGGCACCCGCATCGGGGAGGCGCTGGCCGAGTTCAACCGCCGCTGGGCCCGGCGCGTGCTGGGCCAGGGCGCCGTCGTGCTGCTGGTCACCGACGGGCTGGATCGGGACGGCGCGGCCGGCCTGTCGGAAAACATGGACCGGCTCCACCGCTCCTGCCGCCGGCTAATCTGGCTCAACCCCCTGTTGCGGTGGGAGGGGTTCCAGCCCAAATCCGCTGGCATCCGCGCGATGCTGCCGCATGTGGACGAGTTCCGGACGGTCCATAGCCTCGACAGCCTGCGCGAGCTGATCACCCTGCTATCCCGCCCCGCGCCGCCGCGCGGACGAGCCGATTGGAGCATGACATGACCGAGGATGTGCTGGAGACCGCCGCCGCCTGGGCCGCCGCGGGTGAGCAGGTGGCGATCGCGACGGTGACGGAAACCTGGGGCAGTTCGCCCCGCCCGGCCGGCTCGCAGATGGCCGTCACCGCCTCGGGCCGCATGGCCGGCTCGGTTAGCGGGGGCTGCATCGAGGGGGCGGTGGCGGATGTCGCGGCCGAGGCGATGCGCACCGGGCAGCCGCAATGGCTGGATTTCGGCGTGACGAACGAGCGCGCCTGGGAGGTGGGCCTGGCCTGCGGCGGCAAGCTCAAGGTGTTCGTGGAGCCGCTCGTTTGAAACGCGCGCTGCTGGATCGGCTGCTGGCCGCGAAGGCCGCCGGGACACCGGTGGTGGTCGCGACCCGGCTGCCGGATGGCGCCCAACTCCTCTGGCCCGGCGATGACGCGCCCGAACTGGCCGACGCCGCCACGAAAGCGCTGCGGTCGGACCGGAGCGGCACGGTGCAAGTCTCTGATACCGAATGGTTCCTACAGGTGCACAATCCGCCATACCGCCTCGTCGTGGTCGGTGCCGTGCATATCGCGCAGGCATTGGTGCCGATGGCGGCCGGTCTCGGCTATGGCGTCGTAGTGGCGGACCCACGCCGGGCCTTCGCGTCGGAGGAGCGGTTTCCCAACGTCTCCGTCAGCACGGATTGGCCCGACGAAGCGATGGACGCGCTCAAGCCCGATAGCCGCACCGCCGTGGTGACGCTCACGCACGACCCGAAGCTCGATGACCCCGCGCTGGACCGTGCTTTGCGGTCGGAGGCGTTTTACGTCGGCGCCCTCGGCTCCCGCAAGACGCATGCCGCCCGGCTCGACCGCTTGCGGGCACTGGGGCATGACGACGCGGCTTTGCAGCGAATCCAGGGGCCTGTGGGCCTGAACATCGGCGCTGTCACAGCGCCGGAGATCGCGCTGTCGATCATGGCGCAGATCGTGGCCGTCCGCCGGCAATGAGGTTCGGACCGGTCGCCCTGGTGGACGCCGTGGGGGCCATCCTGGCGCATACGCAGCGGCTGCCACGTCATGTGATCAAGAAGGGCACCGTGCTGGACGCCGCCGCCGTGGCTGCATTGCAGGAGGCCGGGCGAGTCGAGGTGATCGCGGCGCAGTTGGAGCCCGGGGACGTGGAGGAAAATGCAGCCGCGGATCGGGTGGCACAGGCGTTGGTCTCGGTTGGCCTGGTCGCGACGCGCGCCAGCACTGGCCGGGTTAACTTGGTTGCTGGAAAGGCCGGGCTGCTCGAAGTAGATCGCGCTGCGCTGGACGCGCTGAACGGCCTGGATGAGGCCGTCACGGTCGCGACCCTGCCGGATCACGCGAGCGTCGCGGCCCGGGAGATGGTGGCCACCATCAAGATCATTCCGTTCGCCGTGCACCGCGCCGTGCTGGAACGGGTGGAGGCCCGGTCCGGCACGCCGCTGAAATTGCATCCTTACAGACACTTACAGGTTGGTCTTGTGATGACCACTCTGCCCGGCCTCAAGGACAGCATCCTGGCCGGCACGGCAGAAGCCACGGCCGCGCGCGTCGCGGCGCTGACCGGGACGCTGCTGCCGCCCGTCACCACGGCGCATGCGCCGGGCCCGATCGCGGCGGCGCTGAACCGTATGGTCGAGCACGGCGCGGACATCCTGTTGATCGCGGGCGCCAGCGCCGTGGTGGACCGGCGGGATGTGGGCCCCTCGGGGATCGTGCAGGCCGGGGGCGAGATCCTGCATTTCGGCATGCCGGTCGATCCTGGCAACCTGATCTGTCTGGGCCGGATCGGCCATCGCCCGGCGCTGGTGTTGCCCGGGTGCGCGCGCAGCCCGAAGCTGAATGGCATCGATTGGGTGTTGTCCCGCCTGTTCGCCGGGTTGCCGGTGGATGGCGCCGTGATCGCCGGAATGGGAAGCGGCGGCTTGCTCAAGGAAACCGGCGCACGGCCCCTGCCCCGCGGCAAAATCGCGCCTGCAGCGCCCGCGCAGGTGGCGGCCATCGTGCTGGCGGCCGGACGGTCCAGCCGGATGGCGCCCCATCATAAGATGCTGGTGCCGGATGCGTCCGGCCGGGCGATGGTGGCGCGCGTGGTGGACTACGTGCTGGCCAGCGCGGCGCGCCCCGTCATCGTCGTGACCGGCCATGGCGCCGCGGAGGTGGAGGCGGCGCTGCACGGGCGAGACGTGATTTTCGTGCATGCGCCTCGCTACACGGACGGCCTCTCCGCCAGCCTGGCCGCCGGCATCGGTTCCGTGCCGGTATCAGCCCGGGCGGCGCTGATTTGCTTGGGCGACATGCCACTGGTGACCGGGGCGATGATCGACCGGGTGATCGAGGCCTATGACCCCGACGAGGGCCGCGCCGTGGTGGTGCCGGCCTGCCGCGGCAAGATCGGCAATCCCGTGCTGTGGGACCGCCGCTTCTTCCCCGAGATCGCCGGGCTGCGAGGTGACATGGGCGCCCGCCCGCTGCTCGCCCGGCACGCCGAGCATATGGCCACGGTCGAACTGGGCGACGACGCGGTACTGCGGGATTTCGATACGGTCGAGAGCCTCGCGACCCTACCCTAGCGCCCCCTGCACCCACGCCGCCCAGGCCAGCGCCGCCCGGTCCTGCCCGGTGCGGGCCATGACCTGGATGCCGAGCGGCATGCCGTTCGGGCCGGTGCCGGCCGGGACCGTGACGCAGGGAGTGTGCGTCCACGTCCAGATGAAGTTGAACCCGGCATCCCCGGTCCATTCCAGCCCCGGCGGCGCCTCACCGGGTGCGGATGGGGTCAGGATGATGTCGAGCCCAGCCGCGTCCATCGCCTCGAGCAACGCTGCCTGGCACCTTCGCTGGGCTTGGCGCGCCTCGAACACGGCTGCCGGCGTCTGGGCCAGGCCCCACTCCATCTTCTCCCGCAGCGCCGGGCTGAGCTGGTCGCGATGGGTCGTCATCTCCCAGCCGAGCGAGCGGGCGCTTTCGGCGTTCATCGTGACGGCGTGATGATCCTCGGCGCCGTCGAAGGCGGGGGGCAGCGCAAACTCCTGCACGGACGCGCCGGCCCGGCCGAGTGACGCGACGGCCCGCTCCATCAGCGCCACCGTCTCCGGCGCGGCGCGATCCCAGGTCGGGCCGCGGCACACGCCGATGCGCGGGGCCTGGCCCGTGGCCTGCGCCGGGTCGCCCAGGTCGATCCCGGCCACGGCGCCCACGAACAGGGCGCAATCCGCGACATCGCGGGCGAACACGCCGATGGTGTCGAGGCTGTCGGACATCAGCTTCATGCCGTGCCGGTTGATCAGGCCGAAGCTGGGCTTGAACCCGACTACGCCGCAATAGGCGGCCGGGCGAATGACGCTGCCGGCGGTTTGCGTGCCGAACGCCAGCGGCATGAACCCGGCCGCCACCCCCGCCGCCGAGCCGCTGCTGGACCCCCCCGGGGTGCGCGCCGCATCGTGCGGATTGGTCGTGGGGCCGGGATGGCGCGTGGCGAACTCGGTGGTGACGGTTTTGCCCACCACCACCGCGCCCGCCGCCCGCGCCCAGGCGACGCAGGCCGCATCCGCCCGGGGCTGGTGCCCGCGCCAAATCGGCGAGTTGTATTGACTTGGGAGATCAGCGGTATCCAGCACGTCCTTCACCCCAACCGGCAACCCATGCAGCGGTCCCGACAGCGGGCGAACCGTGCGCAACGCGGCCGGATCGAGGGTTGCGAAGGCCTGCACCACGGGCTCCCGCTGCGCGATGCGGGCGAGGCAGGCTTCCAGCAGAGCGGCCGGGGTCAGCGTCCCGGCGGCAATTGCCGTTCGGGCCGCGGTGGCGGTGAGGTCGGCGGGGTCGGGCATGGCGGCTCCTGCTTTGATGCGTCGCAGGCTGGCGCAGATGCGGGGCCGGGTCCACATAGGGGTGACGATGCCGAGCGCCTCCCCTCCGATCCGCGTGGCCCAAGACCGCGACGGCACCCTGATCTATCTCGTGGACCTCCCGCCCGAGGCGCTGCCGCCCGTGCGGGGGCGGGACATCGCGGCCGCGTGGGATGCGGCGCGCGATGCGGCATCGGGGGCGGAATGGGGCGATGCCCGGCTGTTCCGCTTTTGCCGGCCGGACGGCAATGTGACGGACCTGGCACTGGCGGACGAGGATGCGCGTTGCTGGGCCGGGGCCGTCGATGGAACCGTCGGCATCGCCAGCTCCTATGGCATGTCGGTCTGTTTGCGGCTGCTGGCGCTGGTCGACTTGATGGCCCATGCACCCGGCGTGCGTATGCTGTTCCAGATCGGCCGCACCGGCGCCGCGCTGCATCCGGCGTTGTTGCACGCCGCCGCGACGGCCGAGTTGACGGCGGAGGCCCGGTTCGACGAAACCCGGTTCCAGAGCCGGCTCGTCGCGTTGCCGTCACCCGATTCAGGAGTTCCTGCATGACCCGTTCCCCCGCTATCTGGCCGGCGCTGGCGCTTTTGCTGTTATCGGCCTGCAGCCAGGCGCCGCGCACCCGGGCAGATGCCGCCAGCACGGCCGCCTGCCGGGCCGAGGCGGATCGCACCTATGCCGCCCAGAACCGGCGGGACCTTTCGCAACGCGATCAGCGGGACACGCCCTATGCCAGCTCTTACCTCCCTGGCATCACCACGCGCGACCTCGGCGCCCGCTTCGCCCGCGACAATCAGGTGCAATCCTGCCTGAACAGCTCCACGAGGGGCGGCGGGCAAGCGTTGGATACCGGCACGGGCCCGACATTCAGCCCCGCCCAGCAATAGAGCCACACCCCGGCACCGTTGCCGGGGCTCGCGTGCCCGCCTAAAGCTGCTGCCGTCCTCATCAGGAGAGCCGCTTTGAGCAAGATCATCCGCACCGAGCCGAACAAAGTCCTGGCCAAGGCCGTGGAATATCACGGTTTCGTCTTCGTTCAGGGCGTGACGGCGCAGGACCTGAGCCTCGACATCACCGGGCAGACCCGGGAAGTCCTGGCCGGGATCGACGCGATCCTGGAGACCCATGGCACCGACAACTCCCGCCTGCTTTCGGCCCAGATTTGGCTGAAGGACATTCGGGACCGGGACGCGATGAACGCACTCTGGTCGGCTTGGCTGCCAGACGGCGCCGCACCGGCCCGGGCCTGCGTTCAGGCCAACATGGCGGACCCGCGACACCTGGTCGAGATTATGGTCGTCACCTGCAAATAGCCGTGTAGCCGGTCCGGTTCAGGCGGCGGGACCGGCAGTGCACGCTGGCGAGACTCCGCCGACTGCGACGCAAAGGACGCACTGTTGCATTTTTATCATCACAGAAAAATTTTTGTTTCGTGAACGTTTCACGAGGACGTGATTGGGACAGCAATCCTGTTCCAGATGGTTATCCACAGGGTAATTTGGGCGAAAATCGCGGCTTTAGCGTGACCTGGGTGACTTCGGGTTGCAAGTTTCAGGCTGCTGCGGTCTCCAAGGTCACGACACAGTGACCGAGGGACTAAGGCATGACGGCAGGCTGGTTTGGTGGACGGATGCAGCGCCTTGCGATGATGGGCGCTATCCTCGCACTCTCCGCCCCTCTGGCAACTGGATCGGCAGATGCCCGGTCCCGTAACGGCAGCTTCCACAGTGCCTCGGTACGGTCGCACGCCCGGGTGATCCAGGGCGGCATGTCTTATGCGCGCTACAGCCGTGGCTATAGCTCCGGCGGGCGGCTGCAATGCGTCCCATTCGCCCGCGACAATTCCGGCATCGAGCTTTCCGGCAACGCCGGCACGTGGTGGAACGCCGCCAGCGGCGTCTATGAGCGCGGCTCCCGCCCCGAAGTCGGCAGCGTGCTCAACTTCCGGTCCACCGGCCGCATCCGCATGGGTCACGTCGCGGTGGTGTCCAACGTCATCGACGGCCGCAATGTCGAGATCGACCACGCCAACTGGTCCGGCCGTGGCGCCATCACCCGGAACATGCGCGTGATCGACGTGTCGCCCGCCAATGACTGGACCGCCGTCCGCGTGGCCCTCGCCAGCACCGGCGATTATGGCAGCGTGTATCCCACATACGGCTTCATCTATGACCGCCCGGACCGCGGCACGATGATCGCCAACACCGCCATCGCCCGCAGCCCGTCACCGATGCTGGCCGCCGCACCGCGCGACTTCCGGCCGTCCGCCGAGCGCGTCCTGGTCAGCCTCGGCACGACCGAGGACGAGGAGGTGGCCGAGGCTGCGGACGACATGCCGCGGGTGCACCGTGCGGCGAGAAGCCGCGGCCATGTGGCGCGGGTCAGCTACTTCATGCCGGCCTCCCGTTCCACCCACGCCGCCCAGGGCCGCAGCAGCCGCGCCGTGGTGACACCCGTCAGCGCGCGCAATAATGGCGCCGTGCATGCCCCCGGCGGCAAGCGGTCCCGCCACCGGCTATAGGCCGCCCAGGACTCCAAGCCCGGCGCCGGCGCCCAACAGCAGCAGCGGATGCAGGCGCGTGGCCAGCATCCCTGCCGCCGCCAGCGCCGTGATGGCGGCCGTCAGCCAGCCATGGGTCGTGCTCTCCGTCAGCAGCGCCGCCGCGGCGATCACCAGCCCGACCGTCACCGGCACCAGCCCGGCCTGCACGATCTTCCGCCAAGTCCGGTCCCGGAACCGCTCCCAGGCGCTGGCGGTGAACCAGCTCAACACGCTGCTGGGCCCCACCATCCCGAGTGTGGCGACGATGGCGCCAGGGATGCCGGCCACCCGCGCGCCGACCAAGGTCGAAACCAGGACGTTGGGCCCCGGCGCCGCCTGCGCCAGCGCGAACAGGGCCGCGAACTCCCGCGCCGTCATCCAGCCATGCTGGTCCACGACCTGCCGCTGCATCTCCGGCAGCACCGGCGACACGCCGCCCACGGCCAGCAACGAGAGCTGGGCATAGATCTGCGCCAGGCTGACCAAGTCACTCATCGGGCCAAGCCCGCCAATGCAACAGCACGCTGAGCGGCACCAACGTCAGCATGGTCGGCAACAAAGGCAGCCGCAGGATGGCGATGCACCCGACCGCGACGCCCGCCACGCACAGCCCCAAGACCTGCCGCCGCAACGGCCAGGCGATCTTGAGCGCCGTCGCCACCACCAACCCCGCAGCGGCCGCGGACAATCCGATGAAGGCGTGCTGCACGACCGGCAGCCCGCCATACCGGGCATAGAGCCAGCCCAGCCCGACCGCGATCGCCATCGGCGCCGATAGCAGCCCGCCCAGCGCCACCACGGACCCGAGCGGCCCATAGAACCGCGCGCCCAGCGCCACGCTGAAATTGCAGATGTTCGGCCCCGGTAGGAATTGGCACAGCGCGAACAAATCGTTGAACTCGGCGGCGGTCAGCCAGCGCCGCTGCTCCACGATCATGCGCCGGGCCATCGGCAGCACGCCGCCGAAGCCCATCACGCCCACCCCGAAGAACCCGGTGAACAGCTCCCAGCGCGGCGGCCGCACGCCTATGTCACCTGGTTCCTCGGCGTGCGCCCGGCCAGCACGGCGTCGATCCCATCCAGCACCAGATGGCCCATCGCGTCCCGCGTCTCGCGCGTGGCGGAACCCAGATGCGGCAGCAGCACCACATTCTCCAACGCCATCAACTCCGGCGCGACCGCGGGCTCGTTATTATAGACATCGAGCCCCGCCGCCGCGACCTGGCCGGAGCGCAGCGCCGCCGCCAGCGCCGCATCGTCGATCAGCGTGCCGCGCGCCGCGTTGGCGACGATGGCACCGTGCGGCAGCTTGGCAATCCGCGCCGCATCGAGCCAATGCCGCGTCCCCTCCCCGCCCGGCGCATGCAGGCTCAACACGTCGCAGACCGGCAGGAAGGTGTCATCGGTCTCGTGATACGTCGCGCCATGCTCCAGCTCCGGCGGCAGGCGCTGCTGGTCGCGGTAGTGCACCGCCATGCCGAAGCCGCGCGCCATCTGCGCCAGTTCGCGCCCGATGCGGCCCATGCCGAAGATGCCGAGCCGGCGGCCCGCGACGCCCGTGCCCATCAGCTGCGTCGGCGCCCAGCCCTTCCACTGGCCCGACCGCACCAGCCGCTCCCCCTCCCCCGCCCGGCGCGCGGCGGCCAAGATCAGCAGCATGGCGCATTCGGCGGTGGCGACGCTCAGCACGTCCGGCGTGTTGACCACGGGGATGCCCCGCGCGCGGGCGGCCGCAATGTCGATATGGTCGTAGCCGACGCTAAAGGTGCCGATCACGCGCACGCTGGCGGGCAGGGCTTGAATGGTCGCGGCATCGAGCTTCTCCGCCGGGCAGCACAGCACGGCGGCGGCGGCGTCGGCCCGGGCCAGGATGTCGGCGCCCGTCACCTTGGCGTCCTCGGCGCTGAGCCGGGCGTCGTAATCACGCGCGGCCCGCGCCTCGATGGCGCGGGGGAGGCGGCGGGTGACCAGCAGGATCGGTCGGGTCATCGGCTCAGCTCCACAGCGGGTCGATGGCGGGCTTGCCGGACAGCACGGCCGCCAGGTTGTCGAGCGCCCGGAACCCCATGGCATCCCGCGTCTCCCGCGTGGCGCTGCCGACATGGGGCGTCAGGAACACGTTGGGCAATGCGGCCAGGCGCTGGTCGAAATCGGGTTCCTTCCGGAACACGTCCAACCCGGCGGCAAACAGATGCCCGGACGTCAGCGCCGCGATCAGCGCCTCCTCGTCGATCAACGACCCCCGTGCCGCGTTCACCAGCACCGCACCCTTCGGCATCATGCCGATCGTCTCGGCGTTCATCATCTTGTCCGTGCCCGCCCCGCCGGGCGCGTGCAGCGACACGATCTGCGCCTGCCGCAGCAGGTCATGCAGCTCCGGCACAAAGACGGCACCCTGTTCGAGCTCCGGCGAGACCCGCGCCACGTCGGTATACAGGATCTTCATCCCGAACCCCCGCCCCCGCTGCGCCACCGCGCGCCCGATGCGGCCGAAGCCCACGATGCCGAGCGTCTTGTGGCTCGCCTGGATGCCGAGATTGTCCCGCATGCCGAAGCTGCGCCGCCAGCCATCCCGCATGGTTTGCGTATGCTCCCAAGCCCGGCGGCACGCACACAGCAGCAGCATGAAGGCGAGGTCCGCGGTGCAATCCGTCAGCACCTCCGGCGTGTTCGTCACCACGAGGCCACGCGCCTTGGCGGCCGGCACGTCGATGTGATCGAAACCGACGCTGCACGTCGCGGCCACACGGACGGAGGGCGGCAGGCGCGCGATCATGTCGGCGTTCAGCTTCAAATTGCTGCTGAGGAACAGCCCGTCCGCCTTATGGTCCGCCAGCGCCCGGATCACGTCCTCCGGGGACATATCCCGGTCATCGGAGATCACGGCGTCGAACTCGCTCTGCGCGCGGGCGGTCACGGCGTGCGGCACCGGCCGCGCGACCAGGATGCGGGGCTTGGTCATTCGAGTGTCCTCCCATTCGTTGTCCCCATGATGGCCGGGGTTGCCCGGCACTGGAAGGGGCGGCAGGCTGCATCGCATGCGCCCCAACCTCCTGCCCGACACCGACCTCGCCGCCCGCCTGTTCGATACGCTGCGGGACGCGACGGCCGACGGCCCCGGCGTCACCCGCGCGGCCTATGGCGAGGGCGAGCGTGTGGCGCACGCGCTGGTGCGGGCGGAGGCGGAGCGGATCGGGCTGGAATGCCGGGCCGATCACGCGGGCAATCTGATGATGGTGCTGCCGGGTCAGGACCGGGGCCTGCCGATGGTGATCCTGGGCAGCCATCTCGACAGCGTGCGGGAGGGCGGCAATTTCGACGGCGCGGCCGGCGTGCTGGCGGGGCTCGCGGTGGCGGCGGGGTTTCAGCGCGCCGGGTATCGCGGGCAGCGGGACCTGATGGTGCTGGCGGTCCGCGCGGAGGAAGCCGGGGCCTGGTTCCCGACAAGCTTCCCCGGGAGCAAGGCCGCCCTCGGCACCCTGCCGGCCCAGGCGCTGGAGGTGTGCCGGCTCGACACAGGGCGAACGCTCGCGGACCACATGACCGATTCCGGGTTCGACCCGGCGCCCATCCGCACCGGCACGCGCAGCCTCGGCCCCGTAGCAGCCTACATGGAACTGCATATCGAACAGGGTCCGGTGCTCGACACGCTGGGCATCCCGGTCGGCATCGTGACCGGCATCCCCGGCAGCCGCCGTTTTCGCAATGGTCGCGTGATTGGTGAAACGAGCCATTCCGGCGCCGTGCCGCGACGTTTCCGCCGGGACGCCGCGATCGCGTTGGCGGAGTTCGCGTTCCGGCTCGACGAAGAATGGGCGCGCATGGAGGCGGCCGGGCAGCGGCTGGTGTGCACCTTCTGCGTCATGGGCACGACGGAGGCGGCCGGCTTCACCAAGATACCCGGCGAAACCCGGTTCCAGCTCGATCTCCGCAGCGTCGATCCCGCCGATCTCGACCGCATGGTGGAGGCCGCGCACGGCCTGATCCGCGACATCGAGGCCCGGCGGGGCGTCACGTTCGAGCTGGGCACCGAGACCGGCAGCACGGCGGAACGGATGGACCCCGGCCTGCAGGACGGCCTGGCCCGCGCGGCGGCGGCGGCCGGCGTGCCCGCGATGCGCATGCCCTCCGGCGGCGGCCACGACGCGGCGGCGTTCGCGGAGGCCGGGGTGCCGTCCGCCATGCTGTTCGTTCGCAACCAGAACGGCAGCCACAACCCGCACGAGGCGATGCGGATGGCGGATTTCGAGCAGGCCTGCGCCGTGCTGACACGCTGGGCGGCCGATGCCGTTGGATAGACCGTGGTCAAATGGGGCGCGCCTCGCTGCCGATATCGGCGGCACCTTCACCGACCTCGCGCTGGAACACGCCGGGCGGCGCTGGACCGGTAAGGTGCTGACCACGTCCATGGAGCCGGAGCGCGGCGTGCTGGACGGGATCGCGGCGATCCTGCGGGATGCCGGGCTGGCGGCCGGGGATGTCGGCCTGTTCGTGCATGGCACCACGCTCGCGACCAATGCGCTGATCGAGCGCAAGGGCGCCGTCACCGCGCTGATCACCACCGCCGGGCACCGCGACGTGCTGGCGATGCGCAACGAGAGCCGGTACGACCAATACGACCTGAATATCGAGTTGCCGGAGCCGCTGGTCCCCCGCCACCTGCGCCTGCCGGTGCCGGAGCGGCTGGACCATCGCGGCGCCGTGCTGCTGCCGTTGGACGAGGACGCGGTCAGGGCGTTGCGATTGGAGGGTGTCGGCAGCGTCGCGGTGGGCTTCCTACACAGCTACGTGAACGGCGCGCATGAGCGGCGAGTGCGCGACATCCTGGCCGAGACGCACCCGGGCCTGCCGGTCAGCCTGTCCTGCGAAGTCTCGCCCGAGATGCGGGAGTGGGAGCGGTTCAGCACGGCCGCCGCCAATGCCTATGTGCAGCCGCTGATCGCGGGCTATCTCGGCCGGCTCGGCACCGGGTTGGCGGCCATGGGGCTCACGGCCCCGGTGTTCCTGATGCTGTCGGGCGGCGGGCTCACGACGCTCGAGACCGCGTGCCGCTTCCCGATCCGCCTGGTCGAAAGCGGCCCGGCCGGGGGCGCCATCTTCGCCGCCGACATCGCCCGGCAATGCGGGCTCGATCGCGTGCTGAGCTTCGACATGGGCGGCACCACGGCGAAAGTCTGCCTGATCGACGATTTCGCCCCGCAATCCTCCCGCACCTTCGAGGTCGCGCGCATCGGGCGGTTCCAGCGCGGCTCCGGCCTGCCGCTGCGGATCCCGGTAATCGAGATGGTGGAGATCGGCGCCGGCGGCGGCAGTCTCGCCAATGTGGACGGGCTGGGCCGGATCACGGTAGGGCCGGAAAGCGCGGGCGCGGCGCCGGGGCCCGCCTGCTACGGCCGGGGCGGCACACGGCCTGCGGTGACGGACGCGAACTTGGTGCTGGGCCGCTATGACGCCGCCCGGTTCGCAGGCGGCACGATGGCGCTCGATACCGGGGCGGCGGAGCGGGCCTTGCACGACGCCGTCGGCGGTCCGCTCGGGCTCGAGCCCGGCATGGCCGCACTCGGCGTGGTCGAGATCGTGGACGAGAACATGGCCAACGCCGCCCGCGTGCATGCGATCGAGAGCGGCAAGACCTATGAAGGCCGCACCCTGATCGCGTTCGGCGGCGGCGGCCCCGTGCATGCGTGCCGGGCGGCGGAGAAGATCGGCATCACCCGCATCCTGGTGCCCGCCGGGGCCGGCGTCGGCAGCGCGATCGGGTTCCTGCGCGCGCCGATCGCGTATGAGGTGGTGCGGAGCCTGTATCAACGGCTGGGCTCGTTCGACGCGGCTTCGGTCGGCGCGTTGCTCGCGGACATGGCGGCGGAGGCGTCTCGCGTCGTGGGCGGCGGGGAGGTCACGAGCCGGATCGCGTATATGCGCTACGTGGGCCAGGGGCATGAGATCCCGGTCGCGTTGGACGCGCTGGACGCCGGGGCGCTGCGGGCGGCGTTCGACCGGGAATACACGCGGTTCTATGACCGGCCGGTGCCGGGGTCGGATGTCGAGGTGATGAGCTACGCGGTGGTGGTCGCTCAAAGCCCTCTTCCGCTGGCGAAAGAGGGCTGGGTGAGGGTGGGGTCACGTGAGCGGACGATGGCGCCTGTCGCCCCACCCTCACCGCACCCCTCTCCCGCCAGCGGGAGAGGAAGCCAAGCCGTCCGCGACACCGGCACGGGCCTGGTCTCAGACTGGGCCGTGCATGACCGCGCCGGGCTCCCGCCGGGCCACCCCATCCCCGGCCCCGCCATCATCGCCGAGGCCGAGACCAGCACCCTCATCGGCCCCGGCTGGACCGCAACGCTCACCCCTCGCGGCGATCTGGAGCTGACACGATGATCGAGCAGATCCAGCGCCAGGTGATGTGGAACCGCCTGCTGGCCGTGGTGGAGGAACAGGCGCAGACCATGATCCGCACCGCGTTCAGCACCACGGTCCGTGAGGCCGGGGACCTCAGCGCCGGCATCTTCGACCTGCAGGGACGCATGCTGGCGCAGGCCGTGACGGGCACGCCCGGGCACGTGAACAGCATGATGGAGAGCGTGGGGCACTTCCTCCGCAAGTTCCCGGTCGAGACGATGCAGCCGGGCGACCACCTGATCACCAACGATCCCTGGCTCGGCACCGGGCATCTGCATGACCTGACGGTAGTGACGCCCGCCTTCCACCGCGGCCGTTTGGTCGCGCTGTTCGCCAACACCGCGCACGTGATCGACGTGGGGGGCCGCGGCATGGGGCCGGAGGCGCATTCCGTCTATGAAGAAGGCCTGTATATCCCGATCGTGAAGTGCTTCGAGGCCGGGCGGCCCAACGCGACGTTCTTCGATTTCCTGCGCATGGGCACCCGCCTGCCGGTCGAGCTCGAGGGGGACGTCTATTCCCTGTGCGCCTGCAACGACGCCGGGGCGCGCCGGCTGGTGGCGATGTTGCAGGAGTTCAAGCTGGACGGCATCGACGACCTCGCGGCGTTCATCCTGGACAGCAGCCATCGCGCCACCCTGGCGGAGATCGCCAAGCTGCCCCCGGGAAATTATGCGTCCGAAATATGGTCGGATGGGTATGAGGCGCCGCTCTGCCTCAAGGCGTCGTTGACCATCGGCGCCGACACCATCGCGGTGGATTTCGCCGGCACGTCCGGCCGATCCGGGCGGGGCATCAACGTGCCGGCGGCCTATACCCGCGCCTACGCCAGCTTCGGCATCAAATGCGTCGTGGCGCCGGACATCCCGAACAACACCGCGAGCCTGGCGCCGTTCCGGTTCACGATCCCCGACGGCTGCATCCTGAATGCGCCCCGGCCCAGCGCCGTCGCGGTGCGGCACGTGGTGGGGCAGTTGCTGCCCGATCTCATGATGGGATGCCTGCACCAGGCCGTGCCGGACCGCGTCACGGCAGAGGGATCGTCCTGCCTGTGGAACCCACCCTTGCGCGGCGGCCCGATCGTGACGCCGGGGTCGCCTCTGCCGGATTTCGAGGTCATCACCTTCAACTCCGGCGGCACCGGCGCCCGGCCCGGCCGCGACGGGCTGGACGGCACCGCCTTCCCCTCCGGCGTGCGGACCATGCCGGTCGAGGTGACGGAGGCCGTGGCGCCCATCGTGTTCTGGCGCAAGGAGCTGCGGCCCGGCAGCGCCGGCATGGGCCGCACCCGCGGCGGCTTCGGCCAGGTCATGGAAATCGGCGCGGCGGGCGACGAGGCCTTCGCCTGCCAGGCGATCTTCGACCGCGTGGGCCATGCGCCGCGCGGGCGGGATGGCGGCGGGGACGGCGCGCCCGGCGTGGTGCGGCTGGCCTCCGGCACCGTGCTGCCCACCAAGGGCTATGTCGAGATTCCCCGGGGCGACCGTCTGGTGCTCGAGTTGCCCGGCGGTGGCGGCATGGGTCCGGCCAGCGAGCGCGACCCAGCCCTGCATGAGCAGGATCGGCTCGATGAATTGATTGAAGAAAGGCCACCTCTCGATGAGTAGGCTTCTCACCGCCCTTGTAATTTTCGGAACCTTGATGACGACCAGTCCTTACCGGGCTCAGGCCGCAATGATTATGGGAGCCGGTGCAACAAAATCATGTGGCTCATACTTAGATATTCGAAACGATGGAAACAAGGACGCATTAAACTATTACCATGTTATTGGTTGGATATTTGGTTACATATCCGGAGCGGCTGTGCATGGGCAGACTGATCCACTTCGAGACGTTGACGTCTCAGGCGTACTCCGATGGATAGACAGTTACTGTAGCAGTCGTCCTTTGGAGCCGTTACGAAATGCTCTCGAAGCCTTTGTTAGATTTGAGAGGTAATAACATGCGCTGCGACCTCATCATCCGAAACGCCACCATCTTCGACGGCACCGGCGCCCCCCGCAGCCACGGCGACGTGGCCGTGACCGGCGATCGCATCGTGGCGGTCGGCGACCTCGGTGCCCACAGCGCCGACCGCGAGCTGGACGCGAAGGGCCTGGCGGTGGCGCCCGGCTTCATCGACGCCCACACGCATGACGACCGCGCCGTGCTCTGCGGCCCCGCCTGCATGCTGTGCAAGATGAGCCAGGGCGTCAGCACCGTCGTGGTCGGCAATTGCGGCATCAGCCTCTCGCCGGTCCGGATGGCCAAGCGTCCGATCCCGCCGCTCGACCTGCTGGGCGACGAGAGCTGGTGGGTGTTCGGCAGCTTCGGGGAGTATGCCGAGCGGCTCCGCACCGATCCCTCCCCGGTCAACACGGTCGCGCTGATCGGCCACATGTCGCTGCGGGTCGAAGCCCTGAACGGCGAAGTCCACCGCGCCGCGACCGACCGCGAGGCCGAGCACATGCGCCGCCGCCTGTCGGACTGCCTGGACGAGGGCGCGTCCGGCTTCTCGACCGGGCTCTATTACGGCCCCAACGCGCCGGCGCCGACCGAGGAGGTGATCGCCGTCGCCGAAGCCCTGCGCGCCAAGCGCGGCCTGTATGTCACCCACATGCGGGACGAGGGCGAGGACGTGCTGCAATCCATCGAGGAAACGCTCCGCATCGGGCGGGAGGCCGGGGCGCCGGTGGTGATCAGCCACCATAAATGCGCGATGCCGGAGAATTACGGCCGCTCCCGCGAGACCCTGCCGGCGATCGACGCGGGTGCCCTGCACCAAACCGTCGATTTCGACATGTATCCCTACGCCGCCGGCTCCACCGTGCTCATGCCGCACCGGGTCCGCGACGATGTGCAGGTGAAGGTCACCTGGTCCGTGCCGCATCCCGAATGCGCCGGGCGCATGCTGGGCGAGCTCGCGGCCGAGTGGGGCCTGCCGCTCGCGCAGGCGGCGGAGAAGCTGCTGCCGGCCGGCGCCATCTACTTCCAGATGGACGAGGCCGACGTGCGCCGCATCCTGGCGCATCCGCGCAGCATGGTCGGCAGCGACGGCCTGCCGCACGATTCGTTCCCGCACCCGCGTCTCTGGGGCACCTTCCCCCGCGTGCTGGGCCATTATGCCCGGGACCTCGGTCTGTTCAGCCTCGAGACGGCCGTGCACAAGATGACGGGCCGCACCGCCCAGGTGTTCGGGCTGCCGGATCGCGGTGTGATCCGCCCCGGCGCCTATGCCGACCTCGTGCTGTTCGACCCCGCGACGGTGATCGACTCGGCCGATTTCGAACATCCCACGGCGCCGTCGGCCGGGATCGTCGAGACCTGGGTCAACGGCCAGAGCGCCTATGTGCACGGGCACGGCGCCACACCGGCCCGCGCCGGGCGCCTCGTCACGCGGGACCACGCCTGTTAGTTGCTTCAGAGACACAGTTCCCCAACAGAGTGTGACTTTTCAGCGGCAAGGATTGCTGATCCCGGATGTGCAGAGGATAAAGCCTGCGTTCGGGACCACTGAGCCCCGCATGCCCGACCGAGAAGAAGACATCATGACCCGCAAGACCCTGTCCCTCACCCTCGCCACCCTGTTCACGGCCGTGTTCCTGAGCGCCACCTTCAGCGCCCCGGCCGACGCTGCCACCCATCGCCGCCGGCACCACGCCGTGCGCCATCACGCCGCCCGTGGCCATCACGCCATGCCGGCCCGCGCCCGCGCCACCGCGACCCGCGACGGCAGCGCCAGCACGGACCAGCTGAACCAGCAGAGCCTGGATGCCGCCCGTGGCGGCGCCACGCGCTAAGCTGCGTGCCTGACGGGATGGCGGCCGGCAGCGGCTTCCATCCCCCTGGGTCCCTATTGGGCCCGCGATGAGTATGCTGCGTCCCCTCCGGGACCCCGCGACCCGCCTGCTATGGGGCGGCCTCGCCCTCTCCGCCATCGGCGACCAGGCCTATGCCGTCGCGATGTCGTGGATCACCGTCGATCTCTTCGGGGCCTATGCCGGCTGGCTTGTGGCTTTGGGACCGTTTGCCCTGTTGGTCACCGCGCTGTTCGGGGGCGGCTGGGCTGACCGGTGGAGCCTCGCCGGTGCCATGATCGGGTCCGACCTGCTGCGGGCCGCCATCCTGGTGGCCGTGGTCGCCGCCTGGTCCTGGTCGGGACAGCCATCGGCAACCGGGCTGGTGCTGGCCGTCATGACGCTGGGTGCGGCCCAGGCCGTGTTCCGCCCGGCCTTGCAAGCGACCCTGCCCGCCCTCGTGCCGGACCGCGCCATCCTGCCGGCCGCCAACGCCCTGCTGGACGCGACGGAGCGGGTGGCCCGCCTGGTCGGCCCGGCGCTGGCGGGCGTGCTATCCGGCGTGATCCCGATCCGGCATCTCCTGACGCTCGATGCCGCAACGTTCGTGGCCTCAGCCCTGGCGATCGCAGGGGTCAACCGCATCCGCCGCCTGCCACCGGGACACGTCTCGGCGCGGGAGGGCCACCCGCTCGCCTCGGTTTTGCGCGGCGCTCGTGCGGCCCGGCGGCATCCGCTGCTGCGCTACGTGTTGTCCACAACGGCCGTCGTGAACGGTGCCTGGTATGGTGTCTTCTTCCTCGTCCTGCCCATCATGGTAGCGCAAGACGGGCTGATCGGACCCGGTGGCACGGGGCTCGGCGCCTACGGGCTGATCATCTCGGCCTATGGCTGCACCAACCTGGCGGCCAATCTTGTGGTCGGCAGCCGCGGCATGCCGGTGCTGTTGGGACGTCAGGTGTTCATCGGCACGTGTTGCACCGGCGCCGGCATCGTTTTTCTGGCGGCAGCGCAGTGGTTGCTCCCGCCCGCGCTGTTGTTGCCCGGGCTTATGCTCAGCGCCAGCCTGTCGGCATTCGGCGGCCCGATGCAGGACATTCCGCTGGCCGTCGTGCGTCAAACCGAGATCGCCTCGCCCGACATCGCTGCTGCGACCCGCGCCTTCATGGCTGCGAACCAGGGTGGATCGTTGCTCGCCATGCTGGTGCTGCCGGCCGCCCTGTCCGTCATGTCGGCAGCCAGTGCTACGGCCCTATGCGGCGGCGCCATCGTAGCCGTAGGCGCCGGAGGTTTCGCCCGAGGCCTGGCCCGGCCTACCGCGCCGCCGGCCGCCTGACCCAGCCCGCCATCCGCGCCATACGCCGCAGCCCGGCCCATTGCTGCTGCACATACGTGCCGGTCGCCAGCGCCTCCTCGGCCGAGGGATCCCCGGTCCGCACATAGGCGCGGCCGAAATCGGCGGTGCGGAACAGCATGTCCCACCACGGCAGGATGGCCCCGTAATTGGCGCTGCGCTGCCCCGCCGCCAGCACGCCGTGATGTGAACGGTGGAACCGCGGCGAGATCAAAAGCCGCTCCCCCAGCCACCCGAACGAGAGCCGCGCATTGGCGTGCGACAGGCTCTCGAGAAACCGCAGCAACAACACCAGCAACGGGAACTGCAGCGGCGGGATGCCGATCAGCAACCCGATGCCCATGAACCACACGAAGCCGATGAGGTCATCGAGCACATGGTTCCGGTCGTCGGACCAGAACGTCATCTGCCGCTGTGCATGATGCAGCGAATGCAGCGCCCACCACCAGCCGAACATATGCGACAGCCGGTGCCGCCAATACTCGGCGAAGTCCAGGATCACGGCGTAGATGAAGAACGTCAGCAGATGATGGCCCAGCAAGCCCGGCACCAGCCGCTCCAGCGTCGGCGGCACCCAGCCCTGGTCCGACAGCCAGCCGTTCAGCCCGGCCTGCAACTGGTAGAACAGCACGAACGTCACGAGCGGCAGCACGCCCACCCGGGAGATCAGCGTATACAGCACGTCCACCCACACGGCCTTCTGGTCCGGCCAATGCTCGACCGGCCGCCAGCGTTCCAACGGCAGGCACACGGCGAAGGTGATCGCCACCTGCGCCAGCCCGTAGCAGGCGAACAGCGCCCAGCCGAACGACACCTCCTCCCACTGCATCAGCCCGACGCCATACAGCATCGGCAGCAGCAGGTGTTCTTGCAGCCAGCCCGCAGCCAGCGAGAATGGATCGCCCATCGCCCTACTTCACATTGGCGGTCAAAAATATCCCGTGCGGCGAACGCCCAACCGGGAAGGAGGCGAGCGCGCCGCTCATGGGGTCCAGCACGCCCACCTTCTGGATGAACCTCTGCGTGATCCACAGCTTGCCATCCGGCGCAAAATCGATGCAATCCGGCCCGCCCGGCACCTTGTAGGTCCGCAACGGCATCAGCGTCTCGGCATCGAGCGAGACCGTCGTGCCATCCACCCGGTTGTTCACCCACAGCACCTTCTTGTCCGGTGACAAAAACAGCTGATGCGACCCCCGCCCCGTCCGCACCCGGCGCTCCACCCGGCCATCCGTCGGGTCCACCACCGCGAAATGGTCGCTGCCCATATTCGCCACCAGCAGCCTGCCGCGATGCCAGATCACCCCGGCCGGCGTCGGACCGACCTCCACGCTCCACACCGGTGCCTGCCGCTTCATGTCGAAGGCCGCGAGCTGGTTCGTGCCCTGCAGCGTCACATAGACCATGCTGCTATCGGGGGAGAACGCGAGATGGCTCGGCATGGTGCGGGCCGGGTAACGCTTCACCAGCGCCATACTGACCGCGTCATACACATCGACCTGGTTGCGGGCCAAACCGGTGACCACCAGCCAGCGCGCATCCGGGCTGAACGCCAGGTGATACGGGTCCGTCACGGGCATGCGGCGGCGGATGGCGCCGGTATGCGGGTCCAGGAACAGCATCTCGTTGCCGCCGGCGTCGCCCACCAGCAGCTCCCGCCCATCCGGGCTGAGCGCCATGTGATGCGGCTCCCGCAACACCGGGATGCGGCGCAACTCGGTGCCCTGCGCCATGTCGATCATGCTGAGCGTCGCGTCACCGGAATTGACGACGATCGCCAAGCCCGCTCCATGCGCGGAGGCCGTCAGGACGGCTATGTTCGCTATCAGACTGAACAAGAATCGCATCCGAACACTCCACGCCGACAGCCCGGCTCACCCAAGTGTTTAATTAGCACATCCAATGGCCTCGCGCGCCTGGCTTTCACAGTGGATGACGTGATGGGGCCATGCTCACAACTCGTTTATCCAAAAGAGAAGCTCTTGCCGGAAACGTGAACACACCCAACAATGTTCGGCATGTCCGACCCGCAAATGCCTAAAATCCTGGTTGTCGAGGATGAGTTCCTCATCCGCCTTACATTGACGGAGGCGTTGGGCGACGAGGGGTTCACCGTGATCGAGGCCGAGACCGGTGATGCCGCCCTTTCCGTCCTGGAAAGGTCGGAGGGCATCAGCTTATTGCTGACCGACATCCAGCTGCCCGGCACGCTGGATGGCCACGCCCTCGCCCGGGAAGCGCGCCGGCGCATCCCTGACCTGCCGGTGATCTACATGACGGGCCGGCCGGACCATTTGGGCGCTGCCGCGTCCGGGCGGGACATGTTTATCGCCAAGCCGTATACGCTGGCCGATATTTGCGACGCCGCGCGCCGGCTTACCGGGTCCGTCTCGGTCTGACATTCGTGTCGAAGCGTTTCAGGCCGTAACCAAGTGACACGGGGACGGCTTCTCCCGTCCAAGCGCCACCACCTCCCATCATAGTCACGATGAGGGAGAGAAGTGATGAACCGCTCCATGCTATTCCCCGCCGCCATGCTGCTGATGGCGAGCCTTGGGGGCTGCGCCGTGTATCCGGCCTACCCGCCCCGGCCCTACGCCGTGGCCTATGCGCCGCCGCCGCCCGTCTATGGTCCCGTGGTGGTGGGCGGGTGGGGGTGGCGCCACCGATACTGGCGTTAGGCCTGGTCAGGGTGCGGGCGGCATGACCACGACGGCGCCGGTTTGGCCGCTCGCTGCCAGGCGCTGCGCGACGAAGCCGCCGGCCTTCATCTCCTCGATGAACGCACGCACATAGGCGGCAGCCGCCGAGCGGCCCGTGGGCGTGCCCATCGCCTGCTCGATCGCCATGAAGCGGCCGGGGATGGCGCGGTTGCCGGGATGGGCGCGCAGCACGGCATCATTCGCCTGCCGCACCCCGGCCAGCACGTCGAAGCCGCCCGCCACGAACGCAGCGGCCGCCGCCTCCCCGGTCGGGAATCGTACCAGAGTCGCCTGCTTGATGGCCCGCGTGAGGAACAGATCGTAGGCGCTGCCGGTTGCGGTCACGATGCGGATGCCGGGCCGGTCCACGTCCGTGAGCTCCCGCAGCGCCGACCCCCCGGCCACGACGTAGTTGCCCTCGATCCCGACATAGGGCGGGCTGAAGCTGATCCCCGCGGCGCGGATCGGGTCGATCGCCATGAACGCCACATCCCACACATCCTGCCCGGCCTTCGCGAACACGGTCCCGGCGCTCTCGAACGGGAGCAACTGCACGGGCACGCCGAGGCGCCGTGCCAGCTCACGCGCGAGGTCGGGTGAGGTGCCGCCCAGGGCGCCCGTCTCGTCACGCTGCACCAGCACCGGGTTCCCCAGGTTGATCGCCGCCCGCAGCGTGCCCGTGGGCGCCAGCTCCGCCAGCGCCTTCGTTTGGTCCATCACCGGTCCGCTCCCCATCTTCACGCCGCGCGCCGCCGAGACGGCCGCGTCCGCATCCTCGCGCAACATCAGCCGCTCCGCCACCAGCCGCTCCGCCGCCGCCCGCACTGCCAGCGGGTAGGCGTCCGGCCCGGCATAGCGCTCACTCAGCGGCCGCCGCGGATCGCCGGGCACGGCCCGCTCCGGCAAGGGCATGGCGCCGCCCGCGAGGCCGCACAGCTCCCCCTCGCCGAACCCGGCACGCCGCAGGTTCCAGCCGGTATAGGTCGCGCGCGCCGCCTCGATCTCCGGCAGGCGAATGCCCGCCAAAGCGTGGCCGTCCGCGTCGGTGCGCGGCACGAACACCGGATAAGCGCGGCCCGGCGCCGGCGGCTCCCGCCCGCGATCCACCACCGTCATCCCGTTCACCAGCCCGGCATACGCAACCCCTGGCAGCGCCGGAAACGCGCCCGGCGCCGGCGCAACCAGCGTGCCCTGCGACCGCATCGGATACCGGCTGGACGGTGGCTCCGCCTGCTGCCGCACCCAGCCATCGAGGCCGGTGAGCAGCGCCCGCATCGCAGCCCCGGGATGCAGCGGGTTGGACGCCATCACGCAGGCCGGCTGGGGCGACGAGGTGAGCCCCGGCGTGCTGCCATGCGGCAATCCGGCCAGCATGTAGGCCCGCACATTGGCCGGCAGGTCCAGATGGTTGCCGCGCGTATCGGTCACGATCAGGGAGGCCCGCGCCTGGTAGGCCTCGCTATCGGTATCCACCTGCATGATGCGGGGGCACGTGCCGGCCGCCTCGCACCGGCGCAGCAACCCATCGGACTGGCCGGTCAGCGCGTCGGTGGTCGTGCCATAGGTGAACGGAAAGCTGTCCCCGGGGAACAGATGGTCCTCGTGCTGGCGCGAGAACCGGCCTGGCTGGGAGAAGCGGGCATTGGTGAAGCTGCGCCGGGCGCCGGAGATGAACGGCACGATCGCATCGAACACCGGCCGCCCGGCTTCGTCGTCCAGGAAGCCCTGATACAGCATGTCTTTCAGGAAGCGCCCGCTCTGCGAGATGCCGATCCCGTAGGCGTGGCTCACCTCCGCACCATTGCGGGCGAGCGGGTTCTGCTCGGTCTCGTGCCGCAAGAACGAGACGAGGTCCCGCACCGCGGCCATGCCGAGGCCGCCGACTGTCGGGTCCTTTGCCTGGTAGGTCAGTTCGTAGATGGCGCCGGCGTCGAAACCTGGGGGCCGCGTGATCTCGATCCGCTGCGGGTCCACGATCCGGAATGTAAGCCCGGGCGGGGTTTGGCGGGCATCCGCCTCCTTGCCACGGACCGTCAGGATCAGGCTCGCCGGGTCCGCGATCGGGTAGGAAAGCCGCTCCGTCACCGGGGATTGCAGGTGGTCCCAGATGAACTCCTCGCGTGACACGCCGGTGACGCCGGGCACGATGGGTGCGACCAGGCGCAGCATGTCCGCGGCCTCCGCCACGTCGTGCTGCCAGCCGCTCCAGACCACGATGTAGCCCTGGCGCATCAGGAAGCCGTTGCCGGCCTCCGCATCCCGGCGCACCGCGTTGCCGAGCGGCGCGTCGTTCAGCATGTTGAGGCCGAGCTTCCGCCCCCGGTTCACCACGTCATACAGCAGCACCCCGTTGCCGCGGGCCGCATCCGTCGGGCGCAGGATCACGACGTCCGACACGGCTTCCACCAGCCCGTCCGCATTGCGGGGTGCGCGCTCGATATCGGCGATGCCGGCATTGGCGGGGTCCCCGGGATCGACGCCGATGGTGGCGCGGGCGGCGATCCGGTCATAGGTGCCGGCGGCGCCGAAGCCCCTGCCGTCGAAGGCGGGGCTCAGCACCTCCGTCACCTCGAGCCGCAGCAGCTTGGCATGAGCGATCGACGCCAGGCACGCCAGAACCAACACGATGCGGATCACGCCGTGCCCTCCCCTTCGTTTCGGAGCAGGCTAATCCCGGGGGTCGAGTTGCGCCATGGCAAAAGGCGCCACGCGTTCGATCACGCGGGCGGCGCGGAGAACCAGGTCATCCCGATAGAGCGCCGCCGCAAGCTGGATGCTGCGCGGGAGGCCGTGTGATCCTGGCCCCATCGGGACCGAGATGGCGGGCTGACGGGTGAGGTTGAAGGCGAAGGTCCAGGGCGCCCAGGCCTCCCACAGCAGGCGCGCCGGGTCGATCAGCGGGGCGTCGGCGAGGGGTGGCGGCCCCGGCACGGTGGGGCATAGCACCAGGTCATACCGCAGGTGCAGCCGGGCCATCGCATGCGCCGCCTGCACCCGCGCCGCCTCCGCCGCCAGCAGGTCCGCCGCCGCCAGCGCCTGGCCCTGCGCCGCGACCTCCAGCAGGCCGGGGTCGAGCCAGTCCCGCTTCTCCGCCGGGGTCGCCGCCACCGTCATCGCCAGCGCCGCAGCCCAGACCCGGCCGAACACGATCGAGGTATCGGGCAAACCAGGGTCCGCCCCCTCCACCTCGGCGCCAGCATCGGCCAGCATCTGCGCTGCCTGCTCGACCGCCGCCACCCCGTCCGCGTCGAGCGGCGCGTTGAACCCGGGATGGCGCAGGACGGCGACACGCAGCCCGGTGACGCCGTCCTCGATGCCATCGCGCCAGTCCCGGGGATCGTCGGGAAGGCAGAACGGGTCCCGCGCATCGAACCGGGCCAGCGCCCCCAGCATCAGCGCTGCATCCCGCACCGTCCGCGTGAGCGGCCCGGCCACCGCCACGTGCCCGAACGCGCCCAACGGCCATTGCGGCACCCGCCCGAAGCTGGGCTTCAACCCCACGAGCCCGCACCAGGCCGCGGGGATCCGGATGCTGCCGCCCGCATCGGTGCCGAGATGCAGCGGCCCGAACCCCGCCGCCCCCGCCGCCGCGGCGCCCGACGACGATCCGCCCGGCGTGCGCGTGGGGTCCCACGGGTTGCGGGTGATGCCGTTCAGCGGGCAATCCCCGGGCGATTTCCAGCCGAACTCGGTCGTGGTGGTCTTGCCGACGATCACGGCGCCGGCCGCCTTCAGGCCCATGACCGTGGGGGCATCGACCGTCGCGGGCTCGGCCGAAATGGTGCGGCTGCCGCGGCGGGTGGGGAGGCCCGCGACGTCGATCAGGTCTTTGACCGTGCACGGCACCCCGTCCAGCGCTCCCATCGGCCGCCCGGCCCGCCAGCGCGCCGTGCTGTCCCCGGCGGCTTGCAGCGCGGCCGGGTTCATGCAGGCGAAGGCGTTGATCCCCGGATTGCGCTGCGCGACGCGGGCGATCACGGCCTGCAGCGCCTCGATCGGCGTCAGCGTGCCGCACCGATAGGCGTGGAGCAGCCCCTCCGCGGACAGCAGCGCCGGGTCCACCCCGGTCAGCCGCCCGTGAGACTCATGTGCCGGGCGACGGCGGGTTTGGACGTGCGGTCGATGACGAAATCATGCCCGAGCGGCTTCTGCCGGATCGCCGCGCGGATCGCCGCGTCCAGCGCATCATCCGGCGCGCCGGAGCGCAGCACCCCGCGCAGATCGGCCGCATCGTCCTGACCGAGGCAGAGATACAGCGTGCCGGTGCAAGTCAGGCGCACGCGGTTGCAGCTTTCGCAGAAATTATGCGTCATGGGCGTGATGAACCCGACCCGCGTGCCGGTTTCCGCCACGTCGAAATACCGCGCGGGTCCGCCGGTCGCGAACGCGGTCTCCGTCAGGGTGAAGCGGGTGCGCAACCGGGCCCGCACGATCGAGAGCGGCAGGTATTGGTCCGTCCGATCCTCGCCCACGTCGCCCATCGGCATCGTCTCGATCAGGCAGAGATCGTGCCCCTCGCCTCCGGCCCAGGCCAGCAGGTCCCCGAGTTCGTCCTCGTTCTCGCCTTTCAACGCCACCGCATTGATCCGCACATGCAGCCCGGCCGCCTTCGCCGCCGCGATGCCGCCCAGCACCTGGTCCAGCTTGCCCCAGCGGGTGATCCGGGCGAAGCGCGCGGGATCGAGCGTGTCGAGGCTGACATTGACCCGCCGCACCCCGGCATCCCGCAATCCTTGCGCGTGCTTGGCCAATTGCGTGCCGTTGGTGGTGAGGGTCAGCTCGTCCAGCCCCTCCCCCAAACGCGCGCCCAGCCGTTCGATCAACGTCATGACGCCCCGGCGCACCAACGGCTCCCCGCCCGTGAGGCGCAGCTTGCGTGTGCCGAGCCGGATGAAGGCGGCGCAGACCCGCTCCAGCTCCTCCAGCGACAGCACCTCCGCCTTCGGCAGGAACGTCATGTCCTCCGCCATGCAATAAACGCAGCGGAGGTCGCAGCGATCCGTGACCGAGACGCGCAGATAGGTGATGGCCCGGCCGAACGGGTCGATCATCGGTGCGGTTGGGGAAGTGATATCGGGCATGACCATAGTGTCGGTCCAGTCGGCCACCACTTCAAGCGGCCTCACCCGGCAGACGGCTCGTCATCGGCCAGGATGTCCAGCCGGACCACCTCCACGTTCAGCACGATCTTGCCTGCATGCTCGAAATTGACGGTGACCCGGGACCCTACGGCAGACTGGACCTGTCCAACCCCCCAGTCGGGCCGCCCGGGGTGGCGGACTCTGAGCCCCGGCTCCAACAAATCTCCACGCATCCGCACGCTCTCCGAACAGGAAGAATTAAGCTTTTCAGGTTACACTATCGGCTGGATAGGAACCGCCCCGATGAACCAGCCTGACGTAAGGGAGATGGAAGCGCCCGAAACCGGCGACGTCGTGTCGCTCGCGAGGTCACTGAGCATGACCTCGATCGCCCTGAACCGCATCAAACAGGGCTTGTGCATGTTCGATGGCGACCAGCGCCTGCTGCTGTTCAACGACCGCTATGCCGAGATGTATGGGATCGACCCGAGCCAGCTGTTTGTGGGCATCACGCTGCGCGAGATCGTAAGGCTCCGGTATGCAATGGGGCACGGCCCCAAGATGTCGCAAGAGCAGTACGCGTCATGGCGGGACCAGGTCGGGGTGTCAGGGCGGGTGGTGGAATCTATCGTCGAACTCTCGACGGGCGCCATCCATGAAATCCATCACACGCCCCTGCCGTGCGGCGGCTGGGTGGCTACGTTCGAGGACATCACGGCCCGGCGGCGCGACGAAGAAGCCATCCGGCACATGGCCCATCACGATGCGTTGACCGGACTGCCGAACCGGGTGCTGTTCACCGATCGGCTCAACCAGGCGGCAGAGCGGCTGACCCGGCAAGACGCGGTCATTGGCCTGCTATGCCTCGACCTCGACCGGTTCAAGGAGGTGAACGACACGCTCGGCCATTCCGCCGGTGACATCTTGCTGCAGCAGGTCGTCGGGCGAATACGCGGACATGTGCGGGCGTCGGACACATTCGCCCGGCTGGGGGGTGACGAGTTCGCAATCCTGTTGAGCGATCTCCGCGGCCCCGAGGTGGCGGCAACCCTCGCCAGCCGGATCGTTTGCGCCATCGCCCCTCCTTTCTTGATCGAACAGAACGAAGTGCTGATCGGCGTAAGTATCGGCATCGCCCTGGCGTCCGGCACCACGGGGCGGACCCCTCCGCAAGATCTGCTGCGCAGCGCCGACATGGCGCTCTACCGCGTCAAGGAGGAGGGCCGCGGCACGTTCCGGTTCTTCGACGCGGACATGAACCTGCGACTCCAGCATCGCAAGACAATGGAGCGCGACCTCCGCCGCGCCCTGGCGGAGCATCAGTTCGAACTGCACATGCAGCCGCAGTTCGATATCCTGACCCAGCAGATCTCCGGTGCCGAGGCGCTGCTGCGCTGGCGGCATCCCGTGCTGGGCATGGTGCCGCCCGTGGAGTTCATCCCCATTGCCGAAGACACCGGCCTGATCGTGCCGATCGGCATCTGGGTCCTGCGTGCAGCGTGCGAGGCCGCCGCGGCGTGGGGACGGCTGCGCCTATCGGTCAACCTGTCGCCGATCCAGATCCGCGACCCGACCCTGCCGGCAACCGTTTTCGCGATCCTCGATGAGACGGGCTTTCCGGCGGATCGCCTCGAGCTGGAGATCACCGAAGGCACACTCCTGCAGGAGACCACGAGCAATCTATCCACTTTGGAGGAGCTACGCCGGGCTGGCATTGCGATCGCGTTGGACGATTTCGGCACCGGTTACTCGAGCCTCGCCTATCTGCGCCGGTTCCCGTTCGACAAGCTCAAGATCGATCGCGGCTTCATCGCCACCATGGCCGAAGACGCCGGCGCAGCTGCCATCGTGCAGGCCGTCATCGCGCTCGGCCGCAGCCTCGGCATGCGCGTCAATGCGGAGGGGATCGAGACCTCGGAGCAACTCCGCCTGCTGCAACTCGCCGGCTGCGACGAGGCGCAGGGGTATCTGCTCGGGCGGCCGATGCCCATTGCCGAGCTGAACGCCCTCTATGCCTCGGACATGGGCGCGGTGCCGTGAAGGGTGCGCGGTGCAGCGCCAAGCTGAAACCCGCTTAAAATAGCCCGCCCCGCGCCGCCACTGGCCACAGGCACTCGACCCGGCCCGCGCGCACACCGACATACCAATCGAACCGGTCCACCGTGGGGTCGCAATGGCCCGGCACCAGCCGAAGCTTCTCGCCCAGTGCTGGCCCCGCCCCAGCGTCCCATTGCAGCTTGCCATGCTCGTCGGAGGCGCCGGCATACGCCACGCCCTCCCGCTCCCATACCAGCGGCATCCCGCTATCGGTCGGCAGCGCCTTGTGCCCGGCATCCACCACCGCCAAGCCCGGCCGCGCCGCACTCATCACGGTCGCCAGCACGAACAGCGCATGGCGGAACCCGGCGGAGGCCCCGCCGTGGTTGCGCGCGTAATCAGCGTCCATGAAGCAATAGCTGCCGGCCTGCACCTCGGTATAGACGCCGGACGCCGCCTCGTTCTCGAACGTGCCCGTCCCGGCGCCACCCACGATGTCGCACGATAGGCCGCGCTGGCGCAGCTGCTCGATCGTGCGCCGCGTGCTGTCCACCGCCGCCCCGATCGCCGTCGCGCGTTCCGCCACGCTTCGGAAATGCTGGGCGCTGCCGTGATAGGCCTGCAGGCCGCCAAAGCGAAGGTGCGGTGAGGCCGCGATCCGCTCGGCCAACGCCACCGCATCCGGCCCCGGCGCCACGCCGCAGCGGCTCATGCCGACGTCGATCTCCACCAGCACCGTCTGCCGCAGCCCGGCCGCCTCCGCCGCCGCCGCGATCCGGGCCACGTTGGCCGGGTTGTCCGCACATACGCCCACCCGCGCGATCCGCCCGAGCGCCAGCAGCCGCGCCAGCTTGGCATCGCCCACCACCTGGTTGCTGACCAGGATATCCGCCACGCCGCCCCAGGCCAGGCACTCGGCCTCCGCCACCTTCTGCACGCACTGGCCCACGGCCCCGCGGGCGATCTGCTGATGCGCGATCACCGGCGATTTATGCGTCTTGGCATGCGCCCGCAGCCGCACCCCGGTCGGCGCCAGCAGCGCCGCCATGTGATCCAGATTGTGCTCGAACGCATCGAGGTCGATCAGCAGCGCCGGGGTATCGACCTCGTCCTCGCGCATGCCCGGCTGGGCAGGGGGCGGCTGGAACACCGCCTAATGCCCGGCGTTCTCGCCCGAGAAATCCGGTGCAGCCAACCCGGACTGCTCCAATTGCCCCGCCAGCGCAGCCTTCAACCGCTCGAGCCCGGCCGCATCCCGCGCCTCCGCCCGCGCCACCAGCACCGCCTGCGTGTTGGATGCACGCAACAGCCACCAGCCATCATCGGTCAGCACGCGCACGCCGTCGATGTCGTTGACATCGGCACGGGCCGCGCGCAACCGGGAAGCGACCTCCGCCACCACGGCGAATTTGCGCGTATCCTCGCAATCGAAGCGCAGCTCCGGCGTGCTGACGGTCTGCGGCAGCGCCTTGCGAACGTCGGACAGCTTGTCGGTCATGCGGGCGACGATGCCGAGCAGGCGCACCGCGACATAGAGCGCATCGTCGAAACCATACCAGCGATCGGCGTAGAAGATATGTCCTGACATTTCACCAGCGAACGGCGCGCCCAGCTCCGCCATCTTGGCCTTGATCAGGCTGTGGCCGGTCTTGAACATCATGGGCTTGCCGCCGGCGCGGGCGATCTCGTCATACAGTACCTGGCTCGCCTTCACGTCGGCGATGATGGTGGCGCCGGGATGCGCGCGCAGCACGTCCCGCGCCAGCACCACCAGCAGCTGGTCACCGACCACCATGGCGCCGCCATCGTCCACGACGCCGATCCGGTCCGCATCTCCGTCGAAACCGATGCCGAGATCGGCTTGGTGCTCGCGGACGGCGGCGATCAGCTGCTCCTGGTTCTTGGCGATCGTGGGGTCGGGATGGTGGGCGGGGAAGCGGCCGTCGATCTCCGCATTGAGCACCGTATGATGGCCGGGCAATACCTTGAGCAGCCGGGTCAGCACCTCGCCCGCGGCGCCGTTCGCATTGTCCCACACGATGCGGAGCTTGCGGTCGCCGCCGTCCCAATCCTGCACCAGGCGCGCGACATAGGCGTCGGTCACGTCCACCGGCCGCTCGCTGCCCGCCGTCTCAGCCATCACGTCCCCGGCGGCGGCCATGGCGCCCAGGGCCTGGATGTCGGCGCCGAAAAAGGCTTTGCGGCCCAGCATCATCTTGAAGCCGTTATAGTCGGGCGGGTTATGGCTGCCGGTCACCATGACGGCACCGTCCGTCTCGAGCGTGGTCGCTGCGAAATACAGGAGCGGCGTGGGGCCGCGGCCCACGAACAGCACCTCCATGCCGCTGGCCTTCAGGCCCTCGGTCAAGGATTTTGCGAGATCGGGCGAGGACAGCCGGCCATCATAGCCGACCGCGACCGTGCGGCCCCCGGCGCGGGCGACCACGGTGCCGAAGCAGCGCCCGATGGCGAACGCGTCCGCCGCGTGCAGCGTGCGCCCGACCACGCCGCGGATGTCGTATTCGCGCAGGCTCGTGGCCTCGAACTGGTGCCGGAAACTGGCCGGGTGAGAGCTCACGGGCAATCTCCACAATACTGGCCCAGGAACGCGCGCACCTGGTCCGCGAGGTCCGGCCGCTTCAAGGCGAAGGCGATCTGCGCCTCCAGGAAGCCGATCTTGTCGCCGCAATCGAACCGGCGCCCTTCGTAGCGCAGGCCGTGGAACGGCATGGCGCCGATCATCTTGGCCATGGCGTCGGTCAGCTGCACCTCGTTGCCGGCGCCGCGCTCCATCTGCGCCAGGTAGCCGATCACCTCGGGCATCAGCACGTAGCGCCCGATTACGGAAAGGTTGGACGGCGCGTCTTCCGGTTTCGGCTTTTCCACGAGGCCCAGCACCTCGCACAGCCGCCCGTCATCCGTGCCCACCTTGAGGATGCCGTATTTATTGGTCTGCTCCCGCGGCACCTCGGTCACCGCCACCACGTTGCCGCCGGTTTCGGCATAGGCGGCCGCGAGTTGCTGCAGGCAGGGGGTTTCGCTCAGCACCAGGTCATCCGGCAGCAGGATCGCGAACGGGTCGTCCCCGATGAAGGCGCGGGCGCACCAGATGGCGTGGCCAAGGCCGAGCGGCACCTGCTGCCGCACCGTCGTGATCGAACCCGGCGGCACCTTCATCCCGTCCAGCAACGCCAGCATGTCGGTCTTGCCGCGCTCCCGCAGCGTGGCCTCCAGCTCGTAGGAGACGTCGAAATGGTCGATCAGCGCCGTCTTGCCGCGGCCGGACACAAGGCAGAACTGCTCGATGCCAGCCGCCCGCGCCTCCTCGATCGCATATTGAATCAAGGGCTTGTCGACGACGGGCAGCATCTCCTTGGCCATGGCCTTGGTCGCCGGCAGGAACCGGGTGCCCAGGCCCGCCACCGGCAGGACGGCCTTGCGCAGTTTCTTGATCACCGTCGTACATTCCCATCGTCGTTCGAACCCGGCCCAGCCAGGCATGTGGCAGTCCTGGCATGGGAGCCCACGCGCATCAAGTAACCCCAGCCAAACGCTATTTGCGGCCGGACAGCACGTCCTTGGCCTGGTTGACCCGGGCGGCGTCGATGTCGGACCCGCCCCGATCCGGATGCGCGGCCTGCATCGCCTGAACCCAGGCCGCGCGGATCTGCGCCTCGTCCACCGGGTCGGTCAGGCCCAGCACCTCGAGCGCCATGCGCCGGGTCATGCGCTGCGGGGAGCGCGATCGCGGGCTTGCGGTGGGGGCGGCCTGACGCCACCAGCCCCAGGCCAGCGGCCCCATGATCACCACCATGGCCAGCGCCACCAACCCCCGGCCGGTCAGCAGCAACATGGTCAACAGGCTCATGGCCGCCAGCGCTGCGACCCAGCGCAGCAAGCTGTGCAGACCCGGCACCGACGCCATGGAGAAGCGCCGCGCCAGCCACAGCAACAAACCGAGCGCGCCCAGCCCGAGGGCGAGAGGGATCATGCGGGTGCCCGCTGGGCCTCCATCGCCAGCACCGCCGTGATATTCACGATCCCGCGGGCAGTCACGCTCGGTACCAGCACGTTCATCGGCTTGGACAATCCCATCAGCAGCGGCCCGATCTGCAAGCCGTCCGCCGCCGCCGCAAGCAGGGTGAAGCCGATATTGGCGGAGTCGAGCGTCGGCATCACCAGCAGGTTGGCGACCCCCTTCAACCGGCTATCCGGCACGGTCCGATCCCGGATGACCTCGATCAGCGCCGCATCGCCGTGCATCTCGCCATCGACCTCGAGCTCCGGATCCTGCGCGCGGATCAACGCGAGGGCGGCCCGCATCTTGCGCGCCGTGTCGGAGCGGCTGGAGCCGAAGCTGGAGTGGGACAGCAGCGCCGCCTTGGGCACGATGCCGAAACTGCGCACCGCGTCGGCTGCGAGCGCCGTCATCTCCGCCACCTGCTCGGCCGTGGGATCGACGTTCATGTGCGTGTCGCAGATGAACAGGGCGCCGGGCTGCAGGATGAGACAGGACAGGGCATAGATCCGGGACACGCCGGGGCGCTTCGGGATGATCGGCATGGCGTAGCTCATGTGCCGCCACCAATCCCCGGTGCCGCCGACCACGGCCGCGTCCGCCAGGCCTTGATGCAGCATCATGCCGGCCGCGACCGTGCCGCGGCGGACGATACGCCGGGCCGCGGCGTCGGGCGGGGCGCCGCGACGGCCCACGATCTGCTGATAGGCATGGACCAGCGGATCGAATACCGCACGATCCTCCGTTGGATCCAGCACGCGGACCGACTCGTCCAGGTCGATGCGCAGTCCCATCTCCTTCACACGTTGCGCGATCACGCTGCGGCGGCCCAGCAGGATCGGTTCCGCCAGGCCGTCATCGACCACGGTCTGCACGGCCCGCAGCACGCGCTCATCCTCACCCTCGGCATAGACGATGCGCTGCAGGCTCTGCTTCGCGGCCTCGAACACCGGGCGCATGAGCTGGCCGGAGCGGAACACGAATTTTTCCAGGTCCCGGCGATAGGCGGCGAAGTCGGCGATCGGGCGTTTCGCCACCCCGGTGCGCATGGCGGCCGCAGCGACGGCCGGGGCGATCTGCAGGATCAGCCGGGGGTCGAACGGCTTGGGGATGATATAATCCGGCCCGAACACCGGGGCGGCGCCGCCATAGGCTGCGGCCACGACCTCGCTCGCTTCCACGCGGGCCAGCACGGCGATCGCCTCGACGCAGGCGACCTTCATCTCCTCGTTGATCTCGGTGGCGCCCACATCGAGCGCGCCGCGGAAGATGAACGGGAAACACAGCACGTTGTTGACCTGGTTGGGATAGTCGCTTCGCCCCGTCGCCACGATCGCGTCGGGGCGGGAGGCGCGCACGGCCTCCGGCAAGATCTCGGGGTCAGGGTTGGCGAGCGCCAGGATCAGCGGCTTGTCTGCCAGCAACGACAGCCATTCCGATTTCAGCACGCGGGGCGCCGAGAGGCCCAGGAACACGTCAGCCCCGGCCAGCACGTCCGGCAGGAGGCGGGCGTCGGTCACCTTGGCGTAGCGGGCCATGTTGGGCGCCATGTCCGCGTCGCGCCCGGCATACACCACGCCCTTCACGTCGGTCAGCGTCACGTTCTCGACCTTCAGGCCCATCGTCACCAGCAGGTCGACGCAGGCGAGCGCAGCCGCTCCGGCCCCTGAGGTCACGAGACGGACCTCCTCCAGCACCTTGCCCTGCACCAGCAGCCCGTTGCGCACGGCGGCGGCGACGATGATGGCGGTGCCGTGCTGGTCGTCATGGAATACCGGGATGCCCATGCGGGCGCGCAACCGGCGCTCGATCTCGAAGCACTCGGGCGCCTTGATGTCTTCCAGGTTGATGGCGCCGAAAGTGGGCTCCAGCGCTGCGACCACGCTCACGAACAGGTCGGGGTCTTCGGCATCCACCTCGATATCGAACACGTCGATGCCGGCGAATTTCTTGAACAGGACGGCCTTGCCCTCCATCACCGGCTTGCCCGCCAGCGCGCCGATATTGCCGAGGCCGAGGACCGCCGTGCCGTTGGAGATGACGGCAACGAGGTTGCCACGCGCGGTCAGGTCCCGCGCCGCTTCGGGATCGGCCACGATCGCCTCGCATGCGGCGGCGACTCCGGGCGAGTAGGCCAGGGCCAGGTCTCGCTGCGTCGCCATCCGCTTCGTCGGCTCGATCGCCAGCTTACCGGGCCGGGGCAGGCGATGGTAATCCAGCGCCGCCTTGCGGAAATCCTCGTCCATGTTCGTTCAGCCTCCCGCCTTCGGTGCAGGATCGGGCAGAGCGGCGGGGATGGCAAATGAGCCCGCTATCGCAGGCTGGCCACCGTGCCCTGGCAGGTCGCGGCAAAGCCGCAGGACGGGGGGATGCCGGCTTGTGGGGCCGGCGCGACGAGCTCGGTGGCGCCGAATGGGATTTTTGCAAGCCGTTCGCCCATGTCCGTCATGACCGGCCCGGCAGCGGCCATGATCGCGACGGCAAGCGCGCCGAACAGGACGGCGTATTCGACCGCGGCCGTCGCATGCCGATCCCGCACCAGAACCCTGACACCTCGAGCCATTTTGCGCCCTCCGTTTCGGCCGGGCGATCCATCTCGCCGCCGACAAACCAAGGATGGCGCGACAAGGTTAACGAGCCGTTACGGATGGTGCAGAAAGCGACCGGGCACGACAAATTCTTTGCAGAACGGCGGCGCCCCGCCTACGTGCGCATCATCCCATCCTGGATTTTGCCGAAAAATGCGGTCGAGAAGACTCGAACTTCCACAGGGTTTCCCCCACAAGCACCTCAAGCTTGCGCGTCTACCATTTCGCCACGACCGCATCGTGTCCGAGCGGCGGCTATAGCCGATGCCGTCCGCCGCTTCAACCGCGCTCGCGTGGGATGTGACGGAGGGGCTGCTGCCCTACCCGGCAGCGCTCGACGCCATGCAGGCCCGCGCCCACGCGATCCGCGCCGGCACCGCCTGCGAACAGATCTGGCTGGTCGAACACCCGCCGCTCTACACGGCCGGCACGTCCGCGCGCGCACAGGACCTCGCGGACCCACACCGCTTCCCGACCTATGACGCCGGGCGCGGCGGGCAATGGACGTATCACGGGCCGGGGCAGCGCACCGCCTATGTCATGCTCGACCTCACGCGCCCGCACGGGCCCATTCGTCCGCGAGACGTGCGCAGCTTCGTGCATGGGCTGGAGGAGTGGCTGATCCAAACGCTCGACCGGTTGAATGTCCGGGGCGAGCGGCGGGAAGGCCGGGTCGGCATCTGGGTCACGGACCCCGCGCGCGGCACCGAGGCCAAGATCGCCGCCATCGGCGTGCGCGTCACGCGCTGGGTGAGCTGGCACGGTGTGGCGCTCAACGTGCATCCGACGCTCGAGCATTTCGCCGGGATCGTGCCCTGCGGCATCGCGGAGCACGGGGTCACCAGCCTGCACGAGCTCGGCCTGCCGGTGACGATGGAGGATGGGGACGTGGCGCTGCGGCAGGCCTGGGACGCGCTTATGGCCGGGTAAGCTCGATCAGCCGCGCCGCCAGCATGATGTCGGACCGCACATGGGCGCGCCGTGCCACCGCGGCCGCGTCCTCGCCCCATTTCTCGGCCTGGAATGTTTCATCCAGGATCGACAGGGCGAACGCCTCCTCGGCTTCCAGGGCGCGCTCCGCCAAGGCGAGCCCCAGCACGGCGCTGCCGAGGGCCGGGACGGCGATACCGAGGGCGGCGAGCACCAGCGGGCTTTGCCGGGCATACATGGCGTGGATGCGGGCCAGCGCTTCGGCATCCTGGGCGCGATGGCCGATCCCCTCGGTCGGGTCCAGCCGGGCACCGTGCGTGCGCTCCAGCCAATCCAGCCAGGGCTGCCACGCCTTCGCCTGCCGCGCCGCGAGCTCGATCGGATGGTCGGCGCGGTAGCACAGCAGGTCGGTCTCGCCATACCCGGCGAGGGCCTGGGCAACGGGCGCAGGGTCGGGCGCGATGCGGTCCTGCGCGGTGCCGGCGAGGCGGGTGAGCGGCACGTCCTCCATGCTCAGCGTCCCGCCCTTGGCGCCGCCCGCCGCCTGCCACTCGGCCGCCACCGCGTGCGCCAGGGCCGGCACGTCCAGCAGCAGCGGCGCGCCACCGGCCCGGCCGGGGATCCGCAGGGGCTTGCCGTCCAGCAGCACCGCGAAGCCCTGCCCCTCCGCCGCCACCTCGGCCATGTCCCAGAAACGCCGCATCGGAAATCCTATCGCAAGAAGCTACGCAGCAGGTCCGCCGGCTTGGGCGCGCGGACGGGCTCCGGCGCGCCAGGGGCAGGACCGGGCCGGCCGTCACGGGCGCGGGTGAGGGCGGGGCCGCAGAGATCGGGGCCTTGCGGGCCCAGGGCGCCGACCGTCACGCTGAACCGGCCCGACCCGGCGGCCGGCTCCACGGCCAGCTTGGGCGCGGCGAAACTGCCGCCGACATGCATGGGCACCACGATCCCGGTGCCGCCCAACCGCACCGTGGGATGCAGATGCAGGTCCACCGTCTCCGCCCCCAGATCGGCCCGGCCCTCCCCCTCCATCAACAGCCGCGTGGTGTCCAGCACCAGGGTCGAAATCATGGCGACCCCCGCGACGGCGTCGGTGCGGAGCGCCAGGCAGCGCACCTTGCTGCGGCCGCCGGTGTCCACCGGCAGGTTGGCGCCACGCACGAAGCCAGCCAGCCACCGATTATCGACCTCGCCGTCCACCATCGCCGCGCCGACATGCCCCGTCAGCGACCCGGCCAGCGCCCGCACGCTCCGCCCGGCCGCGGTCAGCGCGACATCGAGGTCGATCGAGCCCCCGCTGCCCTCCGGCGCGCCCCACGCCGCCAGCACCGGGCCGGCCGCCAAGCCCGGCGCCTTCAGCACAAGCGCCACTTGCGGCGGCGTGGCCTGCGCATCGACCGTGAGCTGCCCCAGCATCGGGGCCGTGGCGCCCGGGGCCACCATCTGGAGCGGATTGAGCCGCAACCGGCCCTCCGTCACCACGACCCGCGCCTCCGCCGCCCGGAAGGACTGCCCCCGCCACACCGCCTCGCCGATCGTGAGCCGCAGATCGGCAGCGCCGTGGCGCAGCAGGTCGAACGGAAGCGGCGTGTCCGGCAACACGCGGGCCGGTCCCGGGGTCGCCGGGGGTCCGGCGGGCGACGGACCAGGCGGGACCGGAGCAGGCGCCGGACCCGCAACAGGCCGCAAAGCATCGAGGTCCAGGCGCCGCGACACCAGCGATCCCTTGATGGACGGCGCCAGCCCGGCCGTCAGCACCAAGTCACCCGCCACATCGCCCTGCGCGCTCGTGAACCGTAAGCCTCGGACCGCCAGGCCGTTGGACGCCGGGGTCAGGCGCATGGTCGCGCTGGCGTCCCGCACCGCCGGCAGCGTCAGGCCCGCCATCGCTCCCATGCGCGCGAGGTCGGGCATCGCGGCCGTCAGCGTGATCTCCGTCCCGTCCCCGGCACGGTCCACCTGGCCCTGCGCCGAGAGGGTCGCCCCCGCCGCGGCGATCGTCAGCTCGACATGAAGGGCGCCGCCGGCCAGCCAGGACGCCAGGGTGCCCGCCCGGCCCGCGACGGCGACGGCCTCGGCACCGAACATCGCCTCGGCCGAACCCTGGAGCGGCGCCGCCGGGCTATCGGCCTGCAGGGTCAGGGTGGTCAGCCGGAGGCCGCCCGCAACGGTCGCGAGATCGGCGCCACCGGTCCGGATCAGCACGGACTCCAGCCCCGACGGTCCGAGCCGCAGCACCGCCAGCACATCCTGCACCGGCGGCAAGGGCCGGCCGGCCAGAGCGGACAAGGCGGCGAGGTCCTTGACGGCGGCCTGCACCTCCAACGCGGCGGGCGGGCCCTTGAGCGTCGCGGTGAGACCGGGGCCGGTGACGGTGAGGTCCAGCGGCCCCGATCCGGCCGGCGCCGCTGCCTGGCCCTGCATGGATAGCGGGACGCCGTTCACCGACACGGCGCCCCGGACCTGCGCCGGCGCACCGTCGGCCGGGGGCGTCACCGTCATGTCGGGCACCGCCACCTGCAACGCCTGGCCACCGCCCTGCCAGGCGACCAGCCCTTCGACGATCCGGACGGCGCCGATATCGACCTGCATACGGCGGCGCGGTGCCGAGGGGGCGGGCGCCGAAGCCGGTGCAGGGCCAGGCGGCGACAGCAGCCAATTCACCTGGCCGGCCGCATTCCGTTCGAGGCGGATGTCCGGTCTCTCGAGGAGGATGCGCCGGATTTCCACCCGCCCAGACAGCAGCGGCAGCAGGGCCACCTCGGCCTCGATCGCGCCGACATGGGCGAAATCGGGCCGGGAGAAGCCGGGGGGGTTGGCGAGGCTGACATCCCGCACCCGGAGCGTCGGCGCCCATGACCAGGCCAGGCCGACCGGCCCGGCGATCGCCAGCTCACGGCCGGTTTGGCGGCGCACCGCCTCGATTGCTTGGGCCTTGAGCGCGTCCCCGTCGAGCCACCAGGCCGCCGCCCCGGCCACCAGGACCGGCACGCCGATCAAGACGGCCAGCAGGATGACGAGCGCCCGCCTCATCGGCGCCCGCCTCATCGACGCACGGGCGCCGCGGCCGGCCGCGACTCGAAACCGAGCGTCCTGAACGTGTCGCGCATATGCGGCGGCAGCTCCGCCTCCACCCGCACCGTCCCGCCGGCGGGATGCGGCAATTCGAGCGCACGGGCATGCAGATGCAGCTTATCGCTCAGCCCCTCCACCAACGCGCTCCCGGCGCCGTTCTGGTCGGGCTCGTGGTATTTCTCGTCGCCCACGATCGGCGCGCCGAGCGACACGCAATGCACCCGTAGTTGATGCGTGCGGCCCGTGACCGGGGATAGCTCGAGCCAGGCGAGCTTCTGCCCGGCGTGATCCAGCGTCAGGTAGTCGGTCACCGCCCGCTGCCCCTCCTTGTCGTCCCGCGCGGCCGGCACGCTGCGTTCGCCGCGGGGGCCGGTGTAGCGCAGGAGCGGCAAGTCGATCCGGCCTTCGACCGGGACGGGGCGGCCGGCGACCACGGCCCAGTAGGTCTTGCGCACGTCCCGCCCCCGGAACGCCGCCGCCAGCTTCGCCGCATTGCCCGGGGAGCGCGCCAGCACCAGGCAGCCGCTCGTGTCCCGATCGAGGCGATGCACCAGGCGCGGGCGATGCACGCTGCCCATGCGCAAGCCGTCCAGGAGGCCGTCGAGGTGGCGCACGATGCCGGGGCCGCCCTGGACGGCGAGGCCGTGCGGCTTGTCCAGCACGATCACGTGCTCGTCCACATACAGCACCATCGCCTCGAGCTCGCGCTGGATGACGGGGCTGAACACTGCGACTTCCGGTTTCGGGCGGGGGGCGGCGCCGGTGGGCAGCGGGGGGATGCGGACGGACTGACCGGGCTCGAGCCGGGTCGCGGCTTCCACGCGCTTGCCCTCCACGCGGATCTGTCCGGTGCGGCACAGCTTCTGGATCGCACCCTGCGTCACGTCGGGGAAGTGGCGGCGGAACCAGCGGTCGAGCCGGATATCGGCCTCGTCCGGCGTCACGGCGCGGAGCGCGACCTGGGGGGATTTCATGCCGGTGTTCCCGCGCGGAGGGCGGACCAGTGCGCCAGGCGGCGGCCGATCTCGCGCTCGAAGCCACGGTCGCGGGGCTGGTAGAATGCTTGCCGCTCCATCCCGTCCGGAAAGTAATTCTGGCCGGAAAAAGCGTCCTCGGTATCGTGGTCGTAGGCATAGCCGTCGCCGTAGCCGAGTTGTTTCATGAGTTTGGTCGGTGCATTCAAGATGTGGGCGGGGGGCGTGAGGCTGCCGGTCTGGCGCGCGGCGGCCATGGCGCCCTTGAAGGCGGCATAGACGGCGTTTGATTTGGGCGCGGTGCCCAGATACACGATGGCCTCCGCGATCGCGAGCTCGCCTTCCGGGGAGCCCAGCCGCTCATACGCCTCCCACGCCGCGACGGCTTTCGGGAGCGCCTGCGGGTCGGCCAGGCCGATATCCTCGGAGGCGAACCGCACCAGGCGGCGGGCGATGTAGCGCGCGTCCTCGCCCCCGGTGATCATGCGGGCGAACCAATATAGCGCCGCATCCGGGTCGGAGCCGCGCAGCGACTTATGCAGGGCGGAGATGAGGTTGAAATGCTCGTCCCGGTCCTTGTCATACAGCGCGGCCCGGCGCCCGATGATCTCGGCGAGGCCGGTGGCGTCGAGCGCCGGGCCAGGCTTCAGGGTGAGCACCTGCTCCGCCATGTTCAGCAGATACCGTCCATCGCCATCCGCCATCGCCAGCATCGCCTGCCGTGCGTCGGGCAGCAGGGGCAGCTTGCGGCCGGATTCCTGTTCCGCCCGGGTCAGCAGCAGGGAAAGCGCCTTATCGTCCAGGCGCCGCAGCACCAGCACCTGACAGCGGGACAGCAAAGCGCCATTCAGGGCGAAGGAGGGGTTTTCGGTCGTGGCGCCGACCAGCACGACGGTGCCGTCCTCGACCACGGGTAGAAATCCGTCCTGCTGGGCGCGGTTGAAGCGGTGCACCTCGTCCACGAATAGCAGCGTGCGCTGGCCGGTCTGGCGGCGCCGGGCGGCCTCGTCGAAGGTGCGGCGGAGGTCGGCAACACCGGAGAACACGGCCGACATGCTGGCGAAATGCAGCCCGGCGGCCTCTGCCAGCAAGCGCGCGATGGTCGTCTTGCCCACGCCGGGTGGGCCCCACAGGACCAGGGACGCCAGTGCGCCCCGTTCGAGCATGCGGGTCAGCGTGCCGTCCGTCCCGATCAGATGCCCCTGCCCGGCCACGTCCGCCAGGGCACGCGGGCGGAGCCGCTCTGCCAGCGGGCCGTCCGGGATGGTGGGCGGAAACAGATCGTTGGGCATGTCAGCCAGATGGGTGGCTTGCCCGGCCTGGAGAAGGCCGGGTCAGCGCATCAGGCCGCCTGCTGCTCCTCATCGGCCGTCTCCGCGCGGGGGCCGCTATCCTGGCCCTTGGCGGACACGTCGCGGTCCACGAACTCGATCACCGCCATGGATGCGGCGTCCCCGTAGCGCACGCCGGCGCGCAGCACGCGGCAATACCCGCCGGAGCGCGCCTTGTAGCGATCGGCCATCGTGGTGAACAGCTTGTCCACGATCCGTTCATCTTGCAGCTGCGCGATCGCCTGGCGCCTTGCATGCAGGCCGCCACGCTTGCCGAGGGTGATGAGCTTCTCGGCCACGGGCCGTAGCTCCTTCGCCTTCGGCAGCGTGGTGGTGATCTGCTCGTGCTTGATCAGCGCCACAGCCATGTTGCGGAACATGGCGAGGCGGTGGCTCGAGGTAACGCTCAGCTTGCGGCCGGATACACCGTGACGCATGGGATGGTCTCCTTAAAAAGGCTCGTCCAGGCGCTTGGCCAGGTCCTCGATGTTTTCCGGCGGCCAGCCCGCCACGCTCATGCCCAGCGCCAGGCCCATCGCCGTCAGCACTTCCTTGATCTCGTTCAAGGACTTGCGACCGAAGTTCGGGGTGCGCAGCATCTCCTGCTCGGATTTCTGCACGAGGTCGCCGATATAGACGATGTTGTCGTTCTTCAGGCAGTTGGCACTGCGAACCGACAGCTCGAGCTCGTCCACCTTGCGGAGCAGGTTGCGGTTGAACGGCAGGTCGTCCTGGATCTCGTCCGCACGGGCCAGCTGCGGCTCGTCGAAGTTGATGAACAGCTGCAGCTGATCCTGCAGGATGCGGGCAGCGAGCGCCACCGCGTCCTCGGGCGTGACCGCGCCATTGGTCTCGACCTGCAGCAGCAGCTTGTCATAGTCGGTGACCTGACCCACGCGGGTCGGCTCCACCTTGTAGGACACGCGCTTGACCGGCGAGTAGATCGCATCGATCGGAATGAGGCCGATCGGCGCATCCTCGGGCCGGTTGCCCATGGCGGGCACGTAGCCCTTGCCGAGGTTGACGGTGAACTCCATGCCGAGCTTCACGCCGTCATCCAAGGTGCAGATCACGAGGTCGGGGTTCATGACGTCGATGTCATGCCCGGTCTCGATCTGCGCGGCCGTCACTTCGCCGGGGCCGGTCGCGGTCAGGACCATGCGCTTCGGACCCTCCCCGTGCATGCGGAGCGCTAGCTGCTTGATGTTCAGCACGATGTCGGTGACGTCTTCGCGCACGCCCGGGATGCTGCTGAATTCATGCAGCACGCCGTCGATCTGCACGGCCGTGACCGCCGCGCCCTGCAAGGAGGACAGCAGCACACGGCGCACGGCGTTCCCGAGTGTCATGCCGAAGCCGCGCTCCAACGGCTCCGCGACGACGGTCGCGATGCGATGCGGGTCGGACCCGGGCTCGACGTCGAGCTTTTCGGGCTTAATCAAAGACTGCCAGTTCCGCTGGAGAACCACGGAGTACCTCCGAAAGCACAAAACCCGGCACCACCGATCGGCGGCGCCGTCGTCAATTCGATGAGCGGATCAGACGCGGCGGCGCTTGCGCGGGCGGCAGCCGTTATGCGGGATCGGCGTCATGTCGCGGATGGCGGTGATGCCGAAGCCGACGGCCTGCAGCGCACGGAGCGCGCTCTCACGGCCGGAGCCGGGACCGCTGACCTCGATCTCGAGCGTCTCCATCCCGTGTTCGCGCGCCTTCTTGCCGGCGTCCTCGGCCGCGACCTGGGCGGCGTAGGGAGTCGATTTGCGGCTGCCCTTGAACCCCTGCGTCCCGGCGCTGGACCAGGCGATGGTGTTGCCCTGGGCGTCGGTGATGGTGATGACGGTGTTGTTGAAGGTCGCGGCGACGTGGGCCACGCCGGCGATGATGTTCTTGCGCTCCTTCTTACGGGTGCGCGCTGCGGCGGGCTTCGCCATGAGGTGATCCTATCCTTACCAGGCCGCACAAGGCGGCATATTCCGAACGAGAGCGGGGCCGAAGCCCTACTTCGTGACCTTCTTCTTGCCGGCGATCGCCACCGCCTTGCCCTTGCGGGTCCGGGCGTTCGTGTGCGTCCGCTGGCCATGCACCGGCAGGCCGCGCCGATGACGCAGGCCGCGATAGCAGCCCAGATCCATCAGCCGCTTGATGTTCATCGCGACCTCACGCCGCAGATCACCCTCGACCCGGTAGTCACGGTCGATCAGCTCGCGGATGCGAAGCACCTCCTCATCCGATAGCTGATTCACCCGGCGGTCCTCGGGGATGCTCAGCTTCGTGCAGATATCGACGGCGTTGGCCGGGCCGATACCGTAGATGTAGCGAAGGCTGATCAGCACCCGCTTGTTGGTCGGGATGTTCACACCGGCAATACGCGCCACGCTTAAACTCCTGTCGCCTCGCGCCACAGATGCGGCCGAGGTCGTTGGTGAACCCCTGCTCGCCAGGGCGCTGGGGGTCCGATGGGAATGCGATAGCCCGGCGATCCAAACACCAAGCTAAGGGCGGGAGATATACTGGCCATCGCCCGAGAGTCAACCGACTGAGATCAAATCATCGTGAGGTGACGCGTTATGTCGCTTTAACAGGGCTGAGCGCAGCGACCGCTCCCTCGATGGCCTGTGTGACATCGTCCATCGGCGCCATCCCATCCAATGTGATCAGGCGACCCGCCGCCTTGTAATGCGGCAGGATTGGCGCCGTCTGCGTGTGATACGCCGTCAGGCGCGCGGCCACGGTCTCTCGCCGGTCATCGGCCCGGCGCGCGAACTCAAGGCTGCCGCACACGTCGCAGGTGTTCTCCACCCGGGGTTTGTGAAAGGTGTCGTGATAGCCTTCGCCGCACTTGGCGCAGGTGAAGCGGCCCGCGATCCGGTCCACCAGCGCGTCGTCATCCACCTTCAACTCGATCACCGCGTCGATCCGCATGCCTGCGCGATCCAGCATGGCGTCCAGCGCCTCCGCCTGCGGAACCGTGCGGGGAAAGCCGTCCAGGATGAACCCGCGCGCCGCATCGGGCTGCGCGATCCGGTTCTGCAGCATGTCGATCAGGATGTCGTCGGAAACCAGCAGGCCGGCCTCCATCACCGCTTTCGCCCGTTGGCCGACGGCGCTACCGGCCTTCACCTCCGCCCGCAGCATGTCCCCGGTCGAGATCTGCGCCACGCCATGCGCCTGCTCGAGTCGCTTGGCCTGCGTGCCTTTGCCGGCGCCGGGCGGGCCGAGCAGGATCAGGTTCAAAGGGCGCATCATCACCGCGGACGCCCCTTCACCTTGGCTTTGCGGATCAGGCCCTCGTACTGGTGTGCCAACAAATGGGACTGAATCTGCGTCACGGTATCCATCGTCACCGACACGATGATCATGAGGCTGGTGCCGCCGAAGTAGAATGGCACGCCATACCGGGCGATCAGGATCTCCGGCAGCATGCAGACGATGCAGAGATAGATGGCGCCGACCGTGGTGAGCCGCGTCAGGATCACGTCGAAATAGCTGGCGGTGTTGGAGCCCGGCCGCACACCGGGGATGAACCCGCCATATTTCTTCAGGTTGTCCGCGGTCTCTTCGGGGTTGAACACGACGGCCGTGTAGAAATACGAGAAGAAGATGATCATGCCGGCATAGGCCAGCATGTATCCGGGCTCCCCATGCGCGAGCTTCTGCCCGATCCAGGCGAGCCATCCATTGGAGTTCTCGGCCGAGAACCCGGCAATCGTGGCCGGGATCAGCAGGATCGAGCTGGCGAAGATCGGTGGGATCACGCCCGCCGTGTTCACCTTCAACGGCATGTGCGTGCTGTCGCCACCGAACATGCGCTGTCCGACCTGGCGCTTCGGATACTGGATCGCGACTCGGCGCTGCGCCCGCTCCATGAACACCACGAACGCCACGACCGCGACCGCGATCACGATGAACACCACGATGAACACCGGAGACAGCGCGCCGGTGCGGCCGAGTTCCAGCAGGTTCACCAGCGCACTGGGCAAATTCGCGACGATGCCGGCGAAGATGATCAGGCTGGTGCCGTTGCCGACGCCCCGCGCGGTGATCTGCTCGCCCAGCCACATCAGGAACATCGTGCCGCCCACGAGGGTGACCACGCACGACACGCGGAAGAACAGGCCCGGATCCGTCACCGCCGCGGCGAAACTGCCCCGCATGCCCTCGAGCCCGACCGCGATGCCGTAGGACTGCACGAGCGCGATCAGCACCGTCAGGTAGCGCGTATACTGGTTCAGCTTCTTGCGCCCGCTCTCCCCCTCCTTCTTCAGGGCCTCGAGCGAGGGGACCGCCGCCGACATCAGCTGCACGATGATGGAGGCGCTGATGTAGGGCATGATGTTCAGCGCGAACACGGTCATGCGGCCCAGCGCCCCACCGCTGAACATGTCGAACATGCCGAGGATGCCGCCGCCATGCTGGGACAGCATCTCGCCCATCACGCTGGCGTCGACGCCGGGCACGGGGATGTAGGTGCCGATCCGATAGACCAGCAGCGCGCCCAGGGTGAACCAGATCCGCTTTTTCAGCTCCGTCGCCTTCGCGAACGTGCCGAGGCTCATGCTGGAGGCGAGTTGTTCGGCCGCAGAGGCCATCAGGCGTCTCCCATCAACGAAGCGGCGCCCGCCGGGGCTCGACCTTCGAACCGCCAGGGGCGCCGTTCACCTATACTATCCTGGCCTGCCCCGCGCCATCGGCGCCAGACTCTCAGGCAGCCGTAGCGTCCGCCGGAGTCGCCGGCGCCAGCAGCGTGACAGTGCCGCCCGCCGCCTCGACCGCCGCGACCGCCGTGGCCGACGCGCCGGAAACCGTCACCCGGATCGGACGCGAGATCGCGCCCATGCCGAGCAGCCGCACGCCGTGCACCTTCGCCAGGCGCACCAGCCCGGCGTTCGCGAGGGCCGCCTCCGTGATCGCCTCAGCCGCATCCAGCTTGCCGGCAGCGATGGCCTTGTCGATCGCGCCCAAATTGATCGGCGCATATTCCTTGCGGAACAGGTTGTGGAACCCGCGCTTCGGCAGCCGGCGATAGATCGGGAGCTGACCGCCCTCGAACCCGTTCAGCGACACCCCTTCGCGCGCCTTCTGGCCCTTCACGCCCTTACCGGACGTCTTGCCCTTGCCGGAGCCGATGCCGCGGCCGACCCGCTTGAACTTCCGGCGCGCGCCCTCGTTGTCGCGCAGTTCGTTCAGCTTCATTTCACGTCCTCCACCTGGACCAGGTGCTGCACGGTGCGGATCATGCCGCGCACGGCGGGCGTGTCCTCCAACACCCGCGTCGAGCGGATCTTGTTGAGGCCCAGCCCGACCAGCGTGCCGATCTGGTTCTTCTTGCGGCCCAAGCCGGACGCGACCTGCGTCACGCGGACCATCGGCTTATGCGTCTCAGACATCGGCCGTCTCCGTGCCAGCATCCGCGACCTCATCCCGCTTGCCCAGGATGTCCGACACCTTCTTGCCACGCCGGGCCGCGACCGAGCGCGGGCTGCCGCAGCGGGCGAGTGCGGCGAAGGTCGCCTTCACCATGTTGTGGGGGTTGCGGCTGCCGAGGCTTTTGGCCACGACGTCACCGATGCCCAGCGTCTCGAACACGGCGCGCATCGGGCCGCCGGCGATGATGCCGGTGCCGGCCGTGCTGCTGCGCAGGATCACGTGCCCGGCGCCGAAATTGCCTTCCACGTCGTGATGCAGGGTGCGGCCTTCTTTCAACGGCACCCGGATCATCGTCTTCTTGGCCCGCTCGGTCGCCTTGCGGATCGCCTCCGGCACCTCGCGCGCCTTGCCGGCGCCGTAGCCGACGCGGCCCTTCTGGTCACCGACCACCACCAGCGCCGCGAACGCGAACCTGCGGCCGCCCTTCACCACCTTCGCCACGCGGTTGATCGTGACCAGCTTGTCGATCAGATCGTCGCCGCCGTCGCGGTCCCGGTCGCGGCCACGCCCGCCGCCGTCCCGTGCTTCCCGTGCCATATCGATTGCCCCTAGAACGCCAGACCGCCCTCTCGGGCGGCCTCGGCCAGCGCCTTGACGCGGCCGTGATAGAGATACGAGCCGCGGTCGAACACGACCAGCGTCACGCCGGCCGCGGTCGCCCGCTCGGCCACCAGCTTGCCGACCGCCGCCGCGGCGCCCTTGTCGGCCCCGGTCTTGAGTCCGGCCTTCAACCCCTTGTCCAGGCTCGATGCCGCCGCCAAGGTCCGCCCCTGCGCGTCGTCGATCACCTGGGCATAGATGTGCTTGCCCGAGCGGAACACCGACAGGCGCGGGCGCCCGGCCGATTTCTGCTTCAACTGATAGCGCAGCCGCTCCCGCCGCCGCGCCTTGAGATCCTGAGGAGCGCTCATCTTACTTCTTCTTGCCTTCCTTGCGCCGGATCGTCTCGGTATCGTATTTCACGCCCTTGCCCTTATACGGCTCCGGCGGGCGATACCCGCGGATCTCGGCCGCGACCTGACCGACCTGCCGCTTGTCCACGCCCGTGATAGAGATCGTGGTCGGCTTCGGCGTCGTGATCGTGATGCCTTCCGGCACCGGATACACCACGTCATGCGAGAAACCGAGGTTCACCACCAGGTTCTTACCTTGCACCGCGGCGCGGAAACCGGTGCCGTTGATCTCCAGCACCTTGGTATACCCGGCCGAGACGCCCTGCACCATGCTGGCGACCAGCGCCCGCGTCGTGCCCCACATCATCCGGGCCGGGGTGGTGGTGCCACGCGGCTTCACCGTCACCTGGTTGCCCTCAATCGTCGTGTCCACCAGGTCGGTCAGCTTCAGGGACAACGTCCCGAGCTTGCCCTTGGTCGACAGGATGCCATCCACGATCGCCACCGTCACGCCCGCCGGGACCTCGACGGGGTATTTGCCTACACGAGACATTCCCGATCTCCCTTAGAACACGCGGAACAGCACTTCGCCGCCCACATTGGCCGCGCGCGCCTCACCATCGCTCAATACACCGCGGGGCGTCGACAGGATCGACACGCCCAGCCCGGCATACACCCGCGGCAACTCCTTGATCTTCGAATACACCCGGCGGCCCGGTTTGGACACGCGGGTGATCTCCTTGATCACGGGCTCCCCCTCGGAATACTTCAGCTCGATACGGAGCTGCGCCACACCGGGGCGAACCTCCTCGGCCGCGTAGCCCCGGATGAAGCCTTCGCGCTTCAACGCCTCGAGCACGCCGGCGCGGAGCTTGGACGCGGGCGCCACGCACATCGTGTGCCGGCTGCGCTGCGCATTGCGGATACGGGTGATCATGTCACCCAACGGATCGGACATGGACATGGTCCGGGCTCCTTACCAGCTCGCCTTGACCATACCGGGCAATTGCCCGGAATTGGCCAGGGACCGGAGCATGTTCCGGGACAGCTTGAACTTGCGGTAATTGCCGCGCGGCCGGCCCGTGAGCGCGCAGCGCAGGCGGACCCGCACCGCGGCGCCGTTGCGCGGCAGCTGCGCCAGCTTGACCGATGCCTCGAACCGCTCCTCGACCGGAACGCTCCGGTCCATGACCTGGGCCTTCAGCTCCGCCCGCTTCGACTTGTCGCGGGAGGCCATGCGCTCCCGCTTCAAATTGCGGTTCACCGCCGATGTCTTCGCCATTCTCGTCTACTCCTCGGAACTTGCTCCCGGAGCGGGAGCAGTTTTCCAAACGCGTTAAGTCTTAAGCCGCGAACGGCACGTCGAACGCCTTCAGCAGGGCTTTCGCCTCCGCATCGGTCTTCGCCGTCGTCACGAACACGATGTCCATGCCCCGGATGTCGGTCACCTTGTCGTAGGCGATTTCCGGGAAAATGATCTGCTCCTTGAGCCCCATCGCGAAATTGCCGCGCCCGTCGAAGCCCTTGCCGGCCGGGATGCCACGGAAGTCGCGCACACGCGGCAGCGCGATCGTCACCAGACGATCCAGGAACTCGAACATGCGGGACTTGCGCAGCGTGACCTTACAGCCGATCGGCAGGCCCTCGCGGATCTTGAAACCGGCGATCGCCTTTTTCGCCAGCGTCTTCACCGGCTTCTGCCCGGCGATCAGCGTCAGCTCCGCCAGCGCGCTGTCCAGCTTCTTCTGGTCGCCGGCGGCTTCGCCCACGCCCATGTTGATCACGATCTTCTCGAGCTTCGGCACGCGCATCGGGTTCGTGTAGCCGAACTCCTCCAGCAGCTTCGCCTTGATCTCGGTATTGTAGCGCACCAGCATGCGCGGCATCTCGCGGGTCTCGCCCACATCGCCAGTCGTCGTTGTCTCGCTCATCGCCTTAGCTCTCGATCACGGTGCCGCTGCCCCGGGCGAACCGCACCTTGCGGCCGTCCTCCAGGACCCGGAACCCCACGCGGGTCGGCTTGTCCGTCTTGGGATCGAGCAGCGCGAGGTTGGACAGGTGAATCGTCGCCTCCTGCTCGATGATGCCGCCGGGCTGACCCATGCCCTGCGCCTTGGTGTGCTTCTTGGCGATGTTCACGCCCTTCACCACCGCCCGCGCGTCCTTCGGGCGAACGGCGAGCACTTCGCCCCGCTTGCCCTTGTCGGCGCCGGTGATGACAACGACCGTGTCACCCTTCTTGATGCGGGCAGCCATTACAGCACCTCCGGCGCGAGCGAGATGATCTTCATGAACTTCTTGCCACGCAGCTCGCGCACCACGGGTCCGAAGATGCGGGTGCCGATCGGCTCCTGCTGCTTGTTGATCAGCACGGCCGCGTTGCGGTCGAAGCGGATCGCGCTGCCATCGGCGCGGCGGACCGGGAAGCTGGTCCGCACGATCACCGCCTGGTGCACGTCACCCTTCTTTACCTTGCCGCGCGGGATGGCTTCCTTGATGGAGACCACGATCACGTCGCCGACGGAGGCGGTCTTGCGCTTGGAGCCACCGAGCACCTTGATGCACTGCACGCGCCGGGCGCCGGAGTTGTCCGCGACTTCGAGATTGGATTCGACCTGGATCATCTATCCTACCCCTGCGCCACGGCGTGCTCGGCCGTTGCGGCGGCCGGGGCCGCGTGCTCCGGCTTCACCGGCGGCACGTAGCCGTGTGGCATCTCGACCGCCTCGCCGTTCCGCTCGATCAGCAGCCACGTCTTGCGCTTGCTGATCGGACGGCACTCCTCGATCCGCACCACGTCGCCTTCTTTGCAGACGTTGAGCTCGTCATGGGCGGCATACTTCTTCGACCGCTTGATGAACTTCTTATACAGCGGGTGGATCACGCGACGCTCGACCAAGACCGTAATGGTCTTGTCCATCTTGTCGCTCGTCACTCGCCCTGTCAGGACGCGCCTCGGCATCGCCCTCTCCTCTACTTTTTCGCGGAGCTGGCGGCGGACCGCTTCTGCTCCGTCATGATCGTCTTCACGCGGGCAATGTCGCGCCGAACCTGGCGCACACGGCCCACACCCTCGGTCTGCCCCGTTGCGGCCTGAAAGCGCAGGTTGAACTGCTCCTTCCGGAGGTCCAGCAACATGCCGGGCAGGTTGTCCGCACCCTTGGCGCGAATGTCGGTCGGCTTGGTCATTTAGGCGTCCCCGATCCGGGTGATGAACTTGGTGCGGATCGGCAGCTTCGCCGCGCCCAAGGTCAGGCTCTCGCGCGCCAACTCCGGGGACACGCCGTCGATCTCGAACATGATCCGGCCCGGCTTCACCCGGCACACCCAGAACTCCGGGCTACCCTTGCCGGAGCCCATGCGGACTTCGGCCGGCTTCTGGCTGACCGGCACGTCCGGGAACATGCGGATCCACACGCGGCCGGCGCGCTTCATGCTGCGGGTGATCGCGCGGCGTGCCGCCTCGATCTGCCGGGCGGTGATCCGCTCGGGCTCCAGCGCCTTCAGCCCGAACGAGCCGAAATTCAGCTGGGTGCCGGATTTCGCCAGACCATGGATACGGCCCTTATGGGCCTTGCGGTATTTCGTCCGCTTCGGAGACATCATAGCTGCATACCCCTTAGCGCTGCGGCGCCTGCTCGGCGGCCCGGCGATCCTGGCTCAGCGGATCGTTGGACAGCACCTCGCCCTTGAAGATCCATACCTTCACGCCGCAGGTGCCATACGTCGTCTTGGCGGTCGCCACGCCGAAATCGATGTCGGCGCGCAGCGTGTGCAACGGCACCCGGCCCTCGCGATACCACTCGGTCCGCGCGATCTCGGCGCCACCGAGGCGGCCGCCGCAATTGATGCGGATGCCCTGGGCGCCCAGCCGCATGGCGGACTGCACGGCGCGCTTCATGGCCCGGCGGAACGCGACCCGGCGCTCCAGCTGCTGCGCGATGTTCTCGGCCACCAAGGTCGCGTCGATCTCGGGCTTGCGGATCTCGACGATGTTGAGGCTGACCTCGGCCTTCGCCATCGTCGCCAACGACTTGCGCAACGTCTCGATGTCCTGGCCCTTTTTGCCGATCACGACGCCGGGGCGCGCGGCATAGATGGTGATGCGCGGCTTCTTGGCCGGACGCTCGATCACCACGCGGGACACGCCGGCGCCGGACAGCTTGGTGCGCAGGTGCTGACGCAGCTTCAGATCGTCCAGCAGCAGCTTGGAATAATCCGTGCCGGCGTACCACCGGCTGTCCCAGGTGCGGTTGATGCCGAGCCGGAGCCCGATCGGATTGACCTTATGACCCATGCTAAGCCGCCCTCGTCTCGTTGCGATCCGGCATCTGCGCCTGCTCGGCGACGACGATCCGCAGATGGCTGAACCACTTTTCGATGCGCGACGCGCGCCCACGGCCACGGGCCATGAAACGCCTCATCACGATCGACTTGCCGACCTCGGCCCGCGTGACCACCAGGCGGTCCACGTCGAGCTGATGGTTGTTCTCCGCGTTGGCGATCGCACTCTCCAGCGCCTTCTTGACCTGCTGCGCGATGCGCCGCTTGCTGAAGGTGAGCGTCGCGACCGCCGTGCTGGCCGGCTGGTTGCGGATCAGGCCCGCGACCAGGTTCAGCTTCTGCGGGCTGATGCGGATGTTCCGCACCACGCACTGCGCTTCCGTCTCGGACAGGGCCCGAGGTGTCTTGGGCTTGCTCATCCCCGCCTCGCCTTCTTGTCGGAAGAATGTCCGGTGAAGGTCCGCGTCGGCGAGAACTCGCCGAACTTGTGGCCTACCATGTTCTCGTTGACCTGCACCGGCAGGAATTTGTGGCCGTTATAGACGCCGAACGTCAGCCCCACGAATTGCGGCAGGATCGTCGAGCGGCGCGACCAGATCTTGATGATCTCGTTGCGGCCAGACCCGCGCGAGGCCTCCGCCTTGGCCAACAGATACCCGTCCACGAACGGGCCCTTCCATACGGAACGAGCCATCTCAGTGCTTCCCCTTCGGCCGGCGGCGGATGATCATGTCGTCCGTCCGCTTGTTGGCCCGTGTCTTGTAACCCTTGGTCGGCTTGCCCCACGGCGTGACCGGATGACGGCCGCCCGAGGTGCGGCCCTCGCCGCCGCCGTGCGGATGGTCGACCGGGTTCATCACCACGCCGCGGTTATGCGGACGGCGGCCCATCCAGCGGGCGCGCCCGGCCTTACCGAGGCTCTGGTTCTGGTTGTCCGGGTTGCTGACCGCGCCCACCGTCGCGAAGCACTCGGCGCGGATCACGCGCAACTCGCCGGATTGCAGCTTCACCTGCGCATACCCGGCGTCCTTGCCGACCAGCTGCGCATAGGTCCCGGCCGAACGCGCCATCTTGCCACCCGCGCCGAGCTTCATCTCCACATTGTGGATGATGGTGCCGACGGGGATCGCGGCCATCGGCATGGCGTTGCCGGGCTTGATGTCGACCTTCGACCCGGACACCACCTTGTCCCCGGCCTTCACGCGCTGCGGCGCCAGGATGTAGCTCAGCTCGCCATCGTCATACTTGATCAGCGCGATGAACGCCGTGCGGTTCGGGTCGTATTCCAGCCGCTCGACCGTCGCCGCCACGTCATGCTTGCGGCGCTTGAAGTCCACGTAGCGATAGGTCTGCTTATGCCCGCCGCCGCGGAAGAACGATGTGGTGCGGCCGTGGTTGTTGCGCCCGCCGGTCTTGTGCTTGCCCTCGGTCAGCGTCTTGACCGGTTTGCCCTTCCACAGCTCGCTGCGGTCGATCAGCACGGTCCCGCGCAGGGAAGCCGTGACGGGTTTGAATTGCCTCAATGCCATGATGCGTCCTCAGGCCAGACCGGTGGACATGTCGATCGACTGTCCCTCGGCCAGCTGCACGTATGCCTTCTTCACGTCCGACCGCACGCCGGGCCGGCCCTTGAAGCGCTTGGTCTTGCCCTTCTGCACGAGCGTGTTGACCGCCAGCACCTTCACGCCGAACAGACCCTCGACCGAGGCCTTGATCTCCGGCTTGGTCGCGTTGATGGCCACCCGGAACACGACCTGGTTCCGCTCCGTCGCCATCGTCGCCTTTTCCGTGATCACCGGCGCCCGGATGATCTCGTACATGGCTTCCTTGGACATCGTCGCGGCGCGCTTGCGGGCCGTCAGAACCTGCAGGACGCTCATGCCGCCGCTCCCTCGGTATGAGCCGGCTTCAGCAGCCGCTCCGTGAGGCCGGCCAAACCCGCCGTGGTCACCACCAGCAGATCGTGCCGGATGATGTCATGGACGTTGGCGCCGGCCGTCGGCAGCACGTTCAACCCGATGATGTTCTGGCTCGCGCGCAGGAAGCCCTCATCGACCTGGTGATCGACCACGAGGGCCGACTTCCAGCCCAGCGCCACAATCTGCGCCTTGAGGTCCCGCGTCTTGCCGGTGCCGCCGGCCACGCCGTCCAGCACGATCAGCTTGCCCTCGGCCTGCTTCATCGACAGCGCGCTGATGAGGCCCAGCCGCCGCACCTTCTTCGGCAGGTCGTAGCCGTGGTCGCGCACCACCGGCCCATGCACCCGGCCACCCGTGCGGAACTGCGGCGCCCGCAACGAGCCCTGGCGCGCATTGCCGGTGCCCTTCTGCTTGTAGGGCTTCTTCGTCGTGCCCGACACTTCGCCCATGCCCTTCGTGCGGTGCGTCCCGGCCCGGCGCTTCGCCAGCTGCCAGTGGATCACCCGGGCGATGATGTCGTTGCGCGGCGTGGCGCCGAACAGCGCCTCCGGCAACTCGGCCGAACCGGCGGTGCCGTTGGCCAAGGTCCTGATCTCGATCTGCATCGCCATTACTCCGCCTGCGCCGGTTCGGCCACGGGCGCCGGTGCCGTCAGCACGCCAGCCGGATACGGGGCCTCATCCGGACGCTTCCGCTTGATCGCGTCGCGGATCATCACAAACTCGCCCTTCGAGCCCGGCACCGCGCCGCGCACCATGATCAGCCCACGTTCGGCATCGATCCCAGCCACGACGATGTTCAGCGTCGTCACCCGCTCCACACCCAAATGACCGGCCATCTTCTTGTTCTTAAACGTCTTGCCGGGGTCCTGACGGTTACCGGTGGAGCCATGCGAGCGGTGGCTGACCGACACGCCGTGGCTCGCCTCGAGGCCGCGGAAGTTCCAGCGCTTCATGCCGCCCGCGAAGCCCTTGCCCTTGGTGATGCCGCAGACATCGACCTTCTGGCCCACCACGAAATGCGCCGCCGTCAGCGTCTGGCCGCTCTCCAGCAGCGCATCGGGCGCCACCCGGAATTCTACGACCTTCATCTTCGGCTCGACCTTCACCCGAGCGTAGTGCCCCTTGTTCGGCTGGCTGACGTTCTTGACCTTGGCCTTCCCCCAGCCGAGCTGCACGGCCGTGTAGCCGTCCCGCTCTTTGGTGCGGGTGTCGACCACCTGCAGCTCATCCAGATGCAGCACCGTCACCGGCACGTGCGTCCCATCGTCCCGGAAGATGCGGGTCATGCCCAGCTTCTTCGCGATCAGTCCCGTGCGCTTACCCGCGGTTTCCATCGCCCCGGCCCTTACAGCTTGATCTCGACGTCCACGCCGGAGGCGAGGTCGAGCTTCATCAGCGCGTCCACCGTCTGCGGCGTGGGCTCCACGATGTCCAGCAGCCGGCGATGAGTCCGGATCTCGAACTGCTCGCGGGACTTCTTGTCCACGTGCGGCGACCGGTTCACCGTGAACCGCTCGATATGCGTCGGCAGCGGAATCGGTCCGCGAACCCGGGCCCCCGTGCGCTTCGCCGTGTTCACGATCTCCCGCGTGCTGTTATCCAGCACGCGGTGATCGTACGCCTTCAGGCGAATGCGGATGTTCTGGTTGTCCATAACTACCTAATCCAAACGTCTCGGGAGCCCGTGTGCGACTTACTTGGTGATGCTGGCGACGACGCCGGCGCCCACGGTCCGGCCACCCTCGCGGATGGCGAAGCGCAGGCCCTCATCCATGGCGATCGGCGCGATCAGCTCGACATCCATCGACACGTTGTCACCGGGCATCACCATCTCGGTGCCTTCCGGCAGCTGCACCACACCCGTCACGTCCGTCGTGCGGAAGTAGAACTGCGGACGGTAGTTGGTGAAGAACGGCGTGTGGCGGCCACCCTCCTCCTTCGTCAGCACGTAGGCCTCGGCCTTGAAGTTGGTGTGCGGCGTGATGCTGCCGGGCTTGGCCAGGACCTGGCCGCGCTCGACGTCCTCACGCTTGGTGCCGCGCAGCAGGGCGCCGATGTTGTCACCGGCCTCGCCGCGGTCCAGCAGCTTGCGGAACATCTCGACGCCGGTCACGATCGTCTTGACCGTGTTCTTGATGCCGACGATCTCGACCTCGTCACCCACGTTGACAATGCCGCGCTCGACGCGTCCCGTCACCACGGTGCCACGGCCGGAGATGCTGAACACGTCCTCGATGGGCATCAGGAACGGCTTCTCGGTCGCACGCAGCGGCTGCGGGATGCTGGCGTCCACGGCGGCCATCAGCTTCAGGATCGCCTGCTCACCCTGCTCCGGGTTCTTGTCCTCGAGCGCCATCAGCGCGGAGCCATGGATGATGGGGATGTCGTCACCGGGGAACTGGTAGCTGCTGAGCAGCTCGCGCACTTCCAGCTCGACCAGCTCCAGCAGCTCCGGATCGTCCACCATGTCGACCTTGTTGAGGAACACGACCAGCGCCGGCACGCCGACCTGCCGGGCCAGCAGGATGTGCTCGCGGGTCTGGGGCATTGGGCCGTCGGCGGCGGACACCACCAGGATCGCGCCATCCATCTGCGCGGCGCCCGTGATCATGTTCTTCACGTAGTCGGCGTGGCCAGGGCAATCGACGTGGGCGTAATGGCGGTTCGCCGTCTCGTATTCCACGTGCGCGGTCGAGATCGTGATGCCACGGGCCCGCTCCTCGGGCGCCTTGTCGATCTGGTCATACGCCGTGAAGGTGGCGCCACCGGACTTCGCCAGGATCTTGGTAATCGCGGCCGTCAGCGACGTCTTGCCATGGTCCACGTGACCGATGGTGCCGATGTTGCAGTGCGGCTTGTTGCGCTCGAATTTAGCCTTACCCATGGTCGTGTCTCCGTCGCCCGCTTGATCGTCGGGGCAGGTTCAGTGGCGGTTAGTTACCAGCGGTAATGGCTGAAGGCCTTGTTCGCCTCCGCCATGCGATGCGTGTCCTCGCGCTTCTTCACGGCCGACCCGCGGTTGTTGACCGCGTCCAGCAGCTCGTTGGACAGGCGCTCCTCCATCGTGTGCTCGCCGCGCTTGCGGGAGCTGTCGATCAGCCAGCGGATGGCCAAGGCCTGCCGGCGCTCGGTCCGCACCTCGACCGGCACCTGATACGTGGCGCCGCCGACCCGGCGGGACCGCACCTCGACCGCCGGCTTCACGTTGTCCAGCGCCTCGTGGAACATCTTGATCGGGTCGGCGGCGGCACCGCCCCGCTTCTTCAGCGACTCGAGCGCGCCATACACGATGCCCTCGGCCGCGCTCTTCTTGCCGTCATACATCAGCGCGTTCATGAAGCGCGTCAGCACGGTGTCGCCGAACTTCGCGTCCGGCAGGATCTCGCGCTTCTCGGCGCGGCGGCGTCTGCTCATCTCAGGGCTCCTTACTTCGGCCGCTTGGCGCCATACAGCGACCGGCGCTGACGACGCTTCGGCAGGCCCTGCGTGTCGAGCACGCCGCGCAGGATATGGTAACGCACGCCCGGCAAGTCCTTCACGCGCCCGCCGCGGATCAGCACGACGCTGTGCTCCTGCAGGTTGTGGCCCTCACCCGGGATATAGCTCACGACCTCGAACCCGTTGGTCAGCCGCACCTTGGCGACCTTGCGGAGCGCGGAGTTCGGCTTCTTCGGGGTGGTGGTATAGACGCGCGTGCAGACGCCGCGCTTCTGCGGGCAGCTTTCCAGCGCCGGAACCTTGTTCCGCTTCGGCGCGGGCTCACGCCCATTGGCGATCAACTGGTTGATGGTCGGCATACGCGTCTTCCGATCCTTAAAAGTCTACTCCGGAGCCGCTTACAAACCGGACCTGCGCAAGACGGGATAATCCCACCTGCGCCGAGCCCACGAAGCACGAGGTCTGAGCTGCCCCGAAGGGAAGCGGCACCCCGCACGCGCCTCTGTAAACGACAACCGGCCCAGACACTCGCTGGGGGTCGTCGAGGGCGCGATCACTACGTCCGGAGCGCGCCCCCGTCAAGCCTTTCCCGCGCATTCGATCGGCGATGCAGGGCTGCATTGCCGATCGATGCGCGCGGGCCGTTATTCCGCCGCGGTGGGCGCCGGGATCGCCACGGTTTCCGGGCGCAGCCGCGCCTGGTCCCGCCCGGCCGCCACCGCCCGCAAGCGGTTCATGACGGAGCCCGTGCCCGCGGGGATCAAGCGGCCCACGATCACGTTCTCCTTCAATCCCAGCAGGTTATCCACCTTGCCGGCCGTCGCGGCCTCGGTCAGTACCCGAGTCGTCTCCTGGAACGACGCGGCGCTGATGAAGCTGTGGGTCTGCAGGCTGGCCTTGGTGATGCCTTGCAGCACGGGGGTGCCCACGGCCGGGCGCTCCTCATGCTTCAAACGCACCTCGTTCTCCGCCTCCAGCTCCAACCGGTCCACCTGCTCCCCGGCCAGATAGGTCGTGTCACCGGGGTCGGTGATCTCCACCTTCTGCAGCATCTGCCGGACGATGACCTCGATGTGCTTGTCGTTGATCTTCACGCCCTGCAACCGGTACACGTCCTGGATCTCGTTCACCAGGTAGTCGGACAGCGCCTCCACACCGAGGACCGCCAGAATGTCGTGCGGCACGCGCGGCCCGTCCACCAACGGGTCACCCCGGCGGACGAAGTCGCCCTCCTGCACCGAAACGTGCTTGCCCTTCTGGATCAGGTACTCCGAGTCCTCGCCGGTCTCATCGTTCTTCACGATGATCTTGCGCTTGGCCTTGTAGTCCTTGCCGAACTCCACGCGCCCGTCGATCTCGGCGATGACGGCGTGGTCCTTCGGGCGCCGGGCTTCGAACAGCTCCGCCACGCGCGGCAGGCCGCCCGTGATGTCGCGGGTCTTGCTGCCCTCCCGCGGGATGCGCGCCAGCACGTCACCGGCCGCGACGGTCGCCCCGTTCTCGACCGAGAGGATCGAGTCCGGGTTCAGGAAGTAGCGCGCCTCCGCCCCGCTCGGCAGCTTCAGCACCTCGCCCTTCGCGTCCTTCAGCTGCAGCCGCGGCCTGAGATCGACGCCCTTGGTGCTCTGCTTGTAGTCCACGACCACCTTCGTCGTGAGGCCCGTCACCTCGTCCATCTTCTCGATGATCGTCACGCCGTCCAACAGGTCGAGGTATTCGACGTTGCCGGCCCGCTCCGTGATGATCGGCAAGGTGTAGGGGTCCCACTCCGCCAGCTTCAGCAGACGCGAGACCTTCTGCCCCTCATCCACCAGCAGCCGCGCGCCATAGGGCACCCGGAAGCGCGCGCGCTCACGGCCCTTGTCGTCCACGATCGCCATCTCGCAGTTGCGGGACATCACGACCGGGACGCCCTGGCTGTTCTGCACCACGTTGCGGTTCTTGATCTGCACCGTGCCGTCATGGCTCGCCTCGACGGCGCTGACTTCGGCGCCCCGCTGCGCCGCGCCGCCGATGTGGAAGGTGCGCATCGTCAGCTGGGTGCCGGGTTCGCCGATGGACTGCGCGGCGATCACGCCCACGGCCTCACCGATGTTGACCGGGGTGCCGCGGGCCAGGTCGCGCCCGTAACACATGCCGCACACGCCCACCCGGCTTTCGCAGGTCAGGACCGAGCGGATCTTCACGGTCTCGACGCCCGACGTTTCGAGCAGGTCCGCCTCCGGCTCCTCGATCAGCGTGTTCTGCCGCAGCAGCACGTCGTTGGTCACGGGGTCCAGCACGTCTTCGGCCGTGGTCCGCCCGAGCGTGCGCTCGGACAGGCTCGCCACGGTCTCACCGCCGTCGAGCACGGCCTTCACAGTGAGGCCGCGCTCGGTCCCGCAATCGTTCTCGACGATGATGCAGTCCTGCGCGACGTCCACGAGACGCCGGGTCAGATAGCCCGAGTTGGCCGTTTTGAGCGCCGTGTCCGCGAGGCCCTTGCGGGCGCCGTGGGTGGAGTTGAAGTATTCGAGGACGGAGAGCCCTTCCTTGAAGTTGGCGATGATCGGCTGCTCGATGATCTCACCGGACGGCTTGGCCATCAGGCCGCGCATGCCGGCCAGCTGCCGCATCTGCTGCGGCGATCCGCGCGCGCCGGAGTGCGACATCATCCACACCGAGTTGGTGGGCGTGCCGATCTCCTGCTTGCTGATCTCCTTCATCATGGCGCCGGCCACTTCGTCGGTGCAGCGGGACCAGGCGTCCACCACCTTGTTGTAGCGCTCACCGGCGGTGATCAGGCCATCCTGGTATTGCTGCTCGAACTCCTTGACCTCGTTCTGGGTCTTCAAGATCAGCTCGGGCTTGCTGTCCGGGATGATCAGATCGTCCTTGCCGAAGCTCAGCCCGGCCTTCGCGGCCTGGCCGAAGCCCAGCCCCATCAGACGGTCGGCGAAGATCACGCATTCCTTCTGGCCGCAATGGCGATAGACGGCGTCGATCACGTCGGACACGTTCTTCTTGGTCAGCGTCCGGTTGATCAGGCTGAACGGCACGTTCGGGTTGCGCGGCAGGATGTTGCCGATCAGCATGCGGCCCGGCGTCGTGGTGACGATCGTGCGTGTCTTGTTGCCCTGTGCGTCGACCGTCTCCCACCGGGCGCGGATCTTTTCGTGCAGGTGCACCGCCTTGGCCGTCAGCGCATACTCGATCTCACCCACGCTGCCGTAGGCGGTCGGGCCCTTGCGCTGCAGGACCGGATTGCCGGCCTTGTCGTCCTTATAGATGGCGGTGTCGGGCGCGTCCCGGAACTCCGGCGTCTCGAGGCTGAGGTAATACAGGCCGAGCACGATGTCCTGGCTCGGCACGATGATCGGCTTGCCGTTGGCCGGGCTCAGGATGTTGTTGGTGCTCATCATCAGCACCCGCGCCTCGAGCTGCGCTTCCAGGCTCAGCGGCACGTGCACCGCCATCTGGTCGCCGTCGAAATCGGCGTTGAACGCGGTGCACACCAGCGGATGCAGCTGGATGGCCTTGCCCTCGATCAGCACCGGCTCGAACGCCTGGATGCCCAGGCGATGCAGGGTCGGCGCGCGGTTCAGCATCACGGGATGCTCGCGGATCACCTCCTCGAGGATGTCCCAGACCTCCGGCCGCTCCTTCTCCACCATCCGCTTGGCGGCCTTGATGGTGGTGGCGTGGCCATACTTCTCGAGCTTGGAGTAGATGAACGGCTTGAACAGCTCGAGCGCCATCTTCTTCGGCAGGCCGCACTGATGCAGCTTCAGCTCCGGCCCAACCACGATGACCGAGCGGCCGGAATAGTCCACGCGCTTGCCCAGCAGGTTCTGGCGGAACCGGCCCTGCTTGCCCTTCAGCATGTCGGACAGGGATTTCAGCGGGCGCTTGTTCGCGCCCGTGATGGCCCGGCCGCGACGGCCGTTGTCGAACAACGCGTCCACGCTCTCCTGCAGCATGCGCTTCTCGTTGCGCACGATGATGTCGGGCGCGCGCAGCTCGATCAGGCGCTTCAACCGGTTGTTGCGATTAATGACGCGGCGATACAGGTCGTTGAGGTCCGACGTCGCGAATCGGCCGCCATCGAGCGGCACCAGCGGACGCAGCTCGGGCGGGATCACCGGCACCACGTCGAGGATCATCCACTCGGGCTTGGCGCCGCTCTCACCGAACGCCTCGATCAGCTTCAGGCGCTTCACGAGCTTCTTGCGCTTCGCCTCGGAGTTGGTCTCCTTCAGCTCGGCCCGCAGCGTCACCTTGTCGCTGCCGATGTCGATGCCGTGCAGGATGCCCTTGATCGCCTCGGCCCCGATGCCGGCGCGGAAGCCGTCCTCGCCGAACTCGTCCTGTTTCGACATCAGCTGATCTTCGGTCAGCAGCTGGTGCAGCTTGAGATCGGTGAGCCCGGGCTCGAGCACCACGTAGCTCTCGAAATACAGGATCTTTTCGAGTTCCTTGAGCGTCAGATCGACCATGAGGCCGATGCGGCTCGGGAGCGACTTCAGGAACCAGATGTGGGCGACCGGGCTGGCCAGCTCGATATGGCCCATGCGCTCACGCCGCACCTTGGCGAGTGTCACCTCCACGCCGCACTTCTCGCAGATGATGCCGCGGAACTTCATGCGCTTGTACTTGCCGCACAGGCACTCGTAATCCTTGATCGGGCCGAAGATGCGGGCGCAGAACAGCCCGTCCCGCTCCGGCTTGAAGGTGCGGTAGTTGATGGTCTCGGGCTTCTTGATCTCGCCATAGGACCAGCTGCGGATTTGCTCCGGGCTCGCCATCTGGATCTTGATCTGGTCGAAGGTCATGGCCGCACCGGCCTGACCGAGGATCTTCATCAGTTCATTCATGCGTCAAACCCCAGTTCGGCCGCCGGCTGCTGCCAGCGGCCGCAAGTTTCGGGATGTAGAAAGGTGTATCGGTCAGGTCGGCCGCGTATCGAGATCGACGTTCAGGCCGAGCGACTTCAGCTCCTTGACCAGCACGTTGAAGCTCTCGGGGATGCCGGCCTCGAACGTATCCTGCTCGCGCACGATCGCCTCGTAGACCTTGGTCCGGCCGGACACGTCGTCCGACTTCACCGTCAGCATCTCCTGCAGCGTGTAGGCGGCGCCGTATGCCTCCAACGCCCAGACCTCCATCTCGCCGAAGCGCTGGCCACCGAACTGCGCCTTGCCGCCCAGGGGCTGCTGCGTCACCAGCGAATACGGCCCGATCGAGCGCGCGTGGATCTTGTCGTCCACCAGGTGGTGCAGCTTCAGCATGTAGATGTAGCCAACCGTCACCTTGCGCTCGAACGTTTCCCCGGTGCGCCCATCCGTCAGGAACACCTGGCCGGATGTGTTGAGCCCGGCCTTCGTCAGCATCCCCTCGATGTCGGACATCCGGGCGCCGTCGAATACCGGCGTCGCGATCGGAATGCCCTTCTTCAGGTTGTCGCTGAGCTCCAGCAGCTGCTCCGTGCTCATCGGCTCGATCTGCGACGCGAACACCTCGTCGCCATAGATGTCGCGCAGCATCTCCAGCAGCGCCTCCCGCTGCGCTCCGGTCCGGCGATACTCGTCCACGAGCTCTCCGACCTGCTTGCCGAGCGTGGCGCAGGCCCAGCCGAGATGCGTCTCGAGGATCTGCCCCACATTCATGCGGGACGGCACGCCGAGCGGGTTCAGCACCAGGTCCACATGGGTTCCGTCCTCAAGGAACGGCATGTCCTCGACCGGAGTCACGCGGGACACGACGCCCTTGTTGCCGTGGCGGCCGGCCATCTTGTCGCCGGGCTGCAGCTTGCGCTTCACGGCCACGAAGACCTTGACCATCTTCATGACGCCGGGCGGCAACTCGTCGCCCCGCTGCAGCTTTTCGACCTTGCCGTCGAAGCGAGCCTGCAAGCGGGCGACCGCCGCATCGAATTCCCTCTTGAGGGTCTCGATCTCGGCCATCACGGCGTCATCGGAGACGCCGATGTTGCGCCAGGCGCCGCGCGGATGCTCGGCCAGCACTTCCTCGGTGATGGTCGTGCCGGACTTGATGCCCTTGAACCCGCCCGACGCCTTGCGGCCCAGCAGCTTCTCCCGCATCCGGTTCAGGAACGACCGCTCCTGGATGGCCCGCTCGTCGTCGCGGTCCTTGGCCAGGCGCTCGATCTCCGCCCGCTCGATCGCCATCGCGCGCTCGTCCTTGTCCACGCCCCGGCGGCTGAACACGCGCACATCCACGATCGTGCCCGTCACACCCGGCGGCAGCTTGAGCGAGGTGTCCCGCACGTCCGACGCCTTTTCGCCGAAGATGGCGCGCAGCAGCTTTTCCTCGGGCGTCATCGGGCTCTCACCCTTCGGCGTCACCTTGCCGACCAGGATGTCCCCGGGGTTCACCTCGGCGCCGATATAGACGATCCCGGCCTCGTCCATGTTGCGAAGCGCTTCTTCGCCCACGTTCGGGATGTCCCGGGTGATCTCCTCCTGACCGAGCTTGGTGTCCCGCGCCATCACCTCGAACTCCTCGATGTGGATCGAGGTGAACACGTCATCCCGGGCGATCCGCTCGCTGATCAGGATGCTGTCTTCGAAGTTGTAGCCGTTCCATGGCATGAACGCGCACAGCACGTTCCGGCCCAACGCCAGCTCACCGAGATCGGTGGACGGACCATCGGCAATGATGTCGCCGGTGCCGACCCGGTCACCCACCTTCACCAGCGGGCGCTGATTGATGCAGGTGCTCTGGTTGCTGCGCATGTATTTGCGCAGCCGGTAGATGTCCACGCCATGCGTCGTGCCATCTTCGGCGGTGGCGCGCACCACGATGCGGGCGCCGTCGATCTGATCGACGATGCCGGGGCGGCGGGCGACGATGGTGGCGCCGCTGTCACGCGCAACCGCGGCCTCCATCCCAGTTCCCACCAGCGGCGCGTCGGCGCGGATCAGCGGCACGGCCTGACGCTGCATGTTGGAGCCCATGAGCGCCCGGTTCGCGTCGTCGTTCTCGAGGAACGGGATCAGCGCGGCGGCCACCGACACCAGCTGGCGCGGCGACACGTCCACCGCCGTCACGTCCTGCGGCTTCACCAGGCGGAAATCGCCCTGCTTGCGCACGGACACGAGCTCGTTGGTGAAGTTGCCCTGCGTGTCGGTCGGCGCATCGGCCTGCGCGACCACGAGCTTCTCCTCCTCCATGGCGGACAGGTATTTCCACCCGTCCTGCACCTGGCCGTCCTTCACCAGGCGATACGGCGTCTCGATGAAACCGTACTTGTTCACCTTGGCGTAGGTCGCGAGCGAGTTGATCAGGCCGATATTCGGCCCCTCCGGCGTCTCGATCGGGCAGATACGGCCGTAATGCGTGGGGTGCACGTCACGCACCTCGAACCCGGCGCGCTCCCGCGTCAGACCGCCCGGGCCCAGGGCCGACAAGCGGCGCTTATGCGTCACTTCCGACAGCGGGTTGGTCTGGTCCATGAACTGGCTGAGCTGGGAGGAGCCGAAGAACTCGCGCACCGCCGCCGCCGCCGGCTTCGCGTTGATCAGGTCGTGCGGCATCACCGTGTCGATGTCGACGGAGCCCATGCGCTCGCGAATGGCGCGCTCCATGCGGAGCAGGCCGACGCGATACTGGTTCTCCATCAGCTCACCGACCGAGCGCACCCGGCGATTACCGAGGTTGTCGATGTCGTCGATCGTGCCGCGGCCATCCTTCAGCTCGCACATGATCTTCACCGTCTTGAGCACGTCTTCCTTGCGGAGCACTCGGACGGTGTCTTCGGCGTCGACACCCAGCCGCATGTTCATCTTGACCCGGCCAACGGCCGAGAGGTCGTAGCGGTCGGGATCGAAGAACAGGCCGCGGAACAGGGCCTCCGCCGTCTCGGGCGTCGGCGGCTCGCCGGGGCGCATGACGCGGTAGATGTCGACCAGCGCGTCGTCGCGGTTGCTGTTCTTGTCCACGGCCAGCGTGTTGCGGACCCAGGGGCCGTTCGACTGATCGACGGCGAGCGTCGGGAGATCGGTGATGCCAGCGTCTTCCAGCGCGACCAGCCGCGCCTCGGCCAGTTCCTCGCCGGCTTCGGCATAGATCTCACCGGTCTCGGCGTTGACCAGGTCCACGGCCACGAAACGGCCCAGCAAATCGGCGCGGCCGACGAGGACCGTCTTGGTCTTCTCCGCAATCTTCTTCGCCACGCGGGCGCTGATCTTCGTGGTGGCTTCCGCCACGGTTTCACCGGTGTCGGCGTCCACCAAAGCCTCGGCCAGCGTGATGCCGCGATAGGCCTCGGCGTCGAACGGGCGCGCCCAGCCCTTCGGCGTCCGGGTGAAGCTCACCTGGCCATAGAACGCGGACAGGATCTCCTCGGCATCCATACCCTTGATGTCGCCGATGTCGACGGGCTCCCCAGCCGCGGCGCGCTCGGCCCGCATCCGCTCGGTCGCGTCATTGTCCAGCGCATAGAGCAGCGTGGTAACCGGCAGCTTCCGCTTGCGGTCGATGCGGACGTAGACCAGGTCCTTGCTGTCGAACTCGAAATCGAGCCAGCTGCCGCGATACGGGATGACGCGGGCGGCGAACAGATATTTGCCGCTGCTGTGGGTCTTGCCCTTGTCGTGGTCGAAGAACACGCCCGGGCTGCGGTGCATCTGGCTGACGATGACGCGCTCGGTGCCATTGATGATGAAGGTGCCGTTATCGGTCATGAGCGGCATGTCGCCCATGTAGACCGGCTGCTCCTTGATGTCCCGGATCGAGCGGGCGCCGGTGTCCTCATCGAGGTCCCAGACGATCAGTCGCAGGATCACCTTGAGCGGCGCCGCGAACGTAAGGCCGCGCTGGATGCACTCCTCCACGTCGTATTTCGGCTCTTCCAGCTCGTAATGCACGAATTCCAGCCGGCCGCGCCCGGCGAAATCGTCGATCGGGAATACCGACTTGAACACTTCCTGCAGACCGGTCTGCGTGCGGCTATCCGGCGCCACGTTCATCTGCAGGAACGCTTCGTAGCTGGACCGCTGCACGTCGATCAGATTGGGCATCGACACCACTTCGGGGATGCGCCCGAAGCTCTTGCGAATGCGCTTCTGTCCCGTGAACGACTTCGTGATCGCGTTCATCGCCCGTCCTTCAGTCAGTTTCTAGGCACGTCTTTTTGGGCACGTCTATTTGGGCACGTCTCTTTGGGCACGTCTCTTTGGGCACGCTGTTAGGCACTCGGTTCAGCAACGGGTTCGCGGGCGGAAACCGACCCTGGTTTCCACCCGCTCCCGCATTCATGCCCGGCGAGGGAACTCGCCAGGAAGGCCGCTACTTGATCTCGACAGTGGCGCCCTGCTCTTCCAACTGCTTCTTCAGCTTCGCAGCCTCGTCCTTGTTCACGCCTTCCTTCACAGGCTTCGGCGCGCCCTCGACGAGGTCCTTGGCTTCCTTCAGCCCGAGACCCGTGATGGTCCGGACTTCCTTGATGACGTTGATCTTCTTCTCGCCGGCCTTGGCGAGGATCACCGTGAACTCGGTCTGCTCCTCGACCACGGCGGCAGGCGCCGCGGGGCCGGAGGGGGCGGCGGCGGCGGCGGGTGCCGCGGCGGAAACGCCCCACTTCTCTTCGAGCATCTTGCTCAGCTCAGCGGCCTCGAGCACCGTCAGTGCGGACAGCTCCTCGACCAGTCGTGCCATGTCAGCCATTTCGTAAGTCCTTCAGATAATCAGTGAATGGTCCCATGCAAGCCCGGTGCCTGAGCGCCGGGCCCGCGGCTCAGGCGGCCTCTGCCGAGGCCTCGGTTTCCGTCTCTTTGTTGGCGTAGGCCCCGAAGACCCGTGCGAGCTGCCCGGCCGGCGCCTGGAGGATGCCGGCGATCCGGGTGGCGGGGGTTTGGATCATCCCCACCAAACGGGCACGCAGCACGTCCAAGGACGGCAGATCCGCCAGCGCCTTGATCCCATCCGCATTCAGCGTCTGGGTGCCAAGGGCGCCGCCGATCACGACGAACTTCTCGTTGGTCTTGGCGTAGTCGACGGCCACTTTCGCCACCGCCACCGGGTCCGTATGCCACGCAAGCGCGGTCGGACCCTTCAGCAGGGGTGCAATGCCGTCGAACCGGGTCCCATCCAGGGCGAGCACGGCCAACCGGTTCTTCGCGACTTTGTAGGTCGATCCCGACGCCCGCATCCGGCGTCGCAGCTCCGATACCTCGGCGACCGTCATCCCGTTATTGCGGGTCACGACCACCATGGACGTCTCTGCGAACACCTGACCGAGCGAAGCGACGAATGCGCGCTTCTCCGTACGGTCCAAGTCTCGTCTCCTCTAGGCAGGGCGATCATGCCCCGCCGGTTCCCTCGGCACCGCCACCGTGGCAGCGCCGCATCGCCTGTCCGGAACCCCGCTGCACATGCAAGGGGACCCTGTAGCCGGAACCACTTCTTCGCCCCGGGCTCACGCCCATGGCCAATCCGCTTCCCCGTCTCCTGCGTGCGGGCGTCAGCCCATTATCCAGAAAGGACACACAGTCTCGGACAGGTCAGGGGAGCGAACTCCCCCTAGCCACCCCGGCCGAGGCCGGGGCGAATTGCGTTAGGCCGACAAGCTCGCGACATCGACCCGGATGCCCGGGCCCATGGTCGAGCTGACGGACGCCTTCTGCACATACGTGCCCTTGGCGCCGGTCGGCTTGGCCTTCTGGATCGCGTCCACGAAGGCCTTGATGTTCTCGACCAGCTTCTGCTCCTCGAAGCTCGCCTTGCCGATGCCGGCATGCACGATCCCGGCCTTCTCGGCCCGGAACTCCACCTGGCCGGACTTGGCGGCGGTAACGGCGCCCTTCACGTCCATGGTGACGGTGCCGAGCTTCGGGTTCGGCATCAGGCCGCGCGGGCCCAGGATCTTACCGAGCCGGCCCACCAGCGCCATCATGTCCGGCGTCGCGATGCAGCGGTCGAAGCCGAACTCACCGGCCTGCACCTTCTCCGCCAGGTCCTCGGCGCCCACGATATCGGCGCCGGCAGCCAGGGCCTCCTCCGCCTTGGCGCCGCGGGCGAACACGCCGACGCGCAGGGTCTTGCCGGTGCCGTTCGGCAGGCTCAGCAGGCCGCGGACCATCTGGTCGGCGTGGCGCGGATCGATGCCAAGGTTCATGCTGAACTCGATCGTCTCGTCGAACTTGGCGCGGGCGTTGCTCTTCGCGAGCGCGATCGCCTCCGCCAGGGTGTAGGACTTGGTGCGGTCGAACGTCTCGTAACCGGCCCGGAGGCGCTTGTCATGTGCCATGGGATCAGCCCTCCACCACGGTGAGCCCCATGGAGCGGGCGCTCCCCGCCAGCATGCTCACGGCGGCGTCCACCTCGTTCGCGTTCATGTCCTTCATCTTCGTCGCCGCGATTTCCCGCAGCTGCGCCGTCGTCACCCGGCCCACTGCCGCACCCTTGCCCGGTGTGGTAGTGCCCTTGGTGATGCCCGCGGCCTTTTTCAGGAAGTAGGTGTTGGGCGGCGTCTTGGTGATGAAGCTGAACGTGCGGTCACCGAACGCGGTGATCACGACGGGGATCGGCATGCCGGGCTCCATCGTCTGTGTCAGCGCGTTGAATTCCTTGCAGAACTGCATGATGTTGAGGCCGCGCTGACCGAGCGCCGGGCCCACGGGCGGAGACGGGTTCGCCTTCCCGGCCGGAATTTGCAGCTTGATGTAGCCGACGATCTTCTTGGCCAACGCACAACCCTCTCGTTCGAGGGACCGCGGTCATACCGAAGGGATGCGTCGCCGCACGTCCTTCTCCCGCGTTCCGAGTGAGGGCGGGCGTATACAGCGCGTTCCCAGGACTGTCCACAACAAAAGTTGGCGGAGCCCGGGACAGCGCCGCCGTGTCATGGTAGGACGGCACGACGTAACGAGAGGATCGCCCGATGGCCGTGAAGCCGAACACGACGCCCGCCAGCACCAAGCCGCAAGGCTTCAACCCTACGGTCATCGCCATCGTCGGGTCCCTGGTGATCTCGATCGTGCTGGCGACGGTGGTCACCGGCAACCCGTTCCGCGCCCTCCGCCTGGCCTACACGGATTACAGCGGCACCCCGGCCGCGGGCGCGCCCAAGGCCAGCACCACGACGGCGCCGGCTGCGGCGCATTAGGCCAGCTGCTTCGCCATATAGACGCGGTCGTATCCTGCCTCGCTGACGCGCCTGGTCTCTTGGAAGCCGAGCCGTGCGTAGAGGGCCAGGTTCTCCACCATCTTCACGTTGGTATACAGCAGGATCGACGCGCAGCCCCGGTGACGTGCCTCGGTTTCGGCGAACGCGACCATCGTGCGGCCGTGGCCTTGTCCCTGTGCGGACGGGGCAATGGCCACATTGTCCAGCAACAGCGTCGCAGGCGCCACTTCCTTCAAGACGATCACGCCGAGCGCCTGGCCCGCCTCATCGAGCACCCACGCCTCGCCCGCCGCGATAATCGCCGCATAATCGTCGACCATCGGACCCGGCGGCTTGCCGATCCGCCCGACATACGGCGCGTAGGCCGCCGCCACGATCTCACGAATGCGGGCCTCGTCCGCCGGGGTCGCGATCCGGATCAAACCACCAGCTCGATCACGAACGGACCCGGCCGCGCATTCGCCTGTGCGAACACATCGGCAAACTGCTCCATCGTCTGCGCCCGCGCGCCCTCCACCCCCATGGCCGCCGCGAGGCCCACCCAGTCCAGCTCCGGGTTGCCCAGATCCATCATGTCCATCGCCGTCCGCCCCGGATTGGCGCCGACGCCGCGGTATTCGCCCAGCAGGATCGCGTATTTCCGGTTGCTGAGGATCACCGTCGTGACGTCCAGCTTCTCCCGCGCCTGCGTCCATAGACCCTGCAACGTATACATTGCGGACCCATCGGCCTGCAGCCCCACCACCCGCCGCCCCGGCGCCCCGATCGCGGCGCCGGTCGCCATCGGGATGCCGCCGCCGATGGCGCCGCCCGTGAGTTGCAGCCAGTCATGCGGCGCCGCGTCATGCGTGCCCGGGTAGAAGGCGCGACCGAAACTCACGCTCTCATCCACCACGATCGCCCCTTCCGGCAGCAGCGCGCACAGCGTTTGCGCCACCGCCTCCGACGTGATGGCGCCGCGCGCCGGCATGGGGCGTGGCCCGGTTGCCGGCGGCTCGACATGCCCGGCGCCCAGCGCCTCCGCCAGGCGATGCAGCGCGTCCGCCGCGTGCTGCTCGGGCCGGGTCAGGATGTGGAGCTGGCAGTCCTCGGGATACATGCGGCCCGGCTTGTTCGGGTAGGCGAAGAAGCCGACGGGGGGTGTCGCCCCCACCAGCACCAAGTGCCGCACCCCGGCCAGGGATGCCACGGCCTGATCGACCGGATAGGGCACGCGCTCGATCGGCACCCGCCCGGCGCCGCGCTCGATCCGCGTATTGCTGGTCTGCGCCATCATGCGGGCGCCGGTCGCTGCCAGGATGCGCGCCGTCAGTGCCAGCGTGCCCGCCCGCAGCGCCGCGCCACCGAGCAGCAGCACGGCCGGTTCGCCGGAGCGCAACGCCCGCAGCGCGCCCTCGATCTGGTCCTGCCCGGCTTGCGGCAGCGCCGGCGGTGCCAGAGGGGTGCCGACGATGCCGCCCTCGTCCCAGCACGTGTCGGACGGCAGGATCAGCGTTGCGATTCCTCCCGGGGACGTGCGCGCCGCCTGCACCGCCGCCGCCGCATCGCTGCCCACCTGGTCCGCCCGCGCTGCCGTCCGCACCCAGGCCGACACGCCGCGGGCGAACCCCTCGGTATCGGCGGTGAGCGGCGCGTCGAGCGGCCGGTGATGCGTGGCCTGGTCCCCCACCAGATTCACCACCGGCACGCGGGCCCGGCGCGCATTGTGCAGGTTCGCCAGCCCGTTCGCGAGACCGGGGCCGCAATGCAGCAGGGTCGCGGCCGGGCGGTCCTGCATTCGGGCATAGCCGTCGGCGGCGCCGGTCACGACGTTTTCCTGCAGACCCAGCACGCAGCGCATCCCGGGAATCCGGTCCAGCGCCGCCACGAAGTGCATCTCGGACGTGCCGGGATTGGAGAAGCAGGTATCCACGCCGCAGGCCAGCAGGGTGTGGACAAGGCTCTCGGCACCGTTCATGCGTTTTCTCCCAAGACGCACCAAAGATGGAGGAAGCGGCGCATGGTGACCATCCTGTATCCGGAAGCGATGTATCCGGACGATGCCGAGGAGCGGCGCGTGTTCGGCGACGGCGTCCGCGTGTTGATGCGCGACACGAAGGTGCTGGCCGAGCTCGACCCGGCCGAATGCGCCGAGGTGGATGGCCTCATGATCTTTCGCCAGTTCGTGAGTGCGGCCGATCTCGACCGCTTCCCGCGGCTTCGTGCCGTCGTGCGCATGGGCGTGGGCTACGATCGCATCGACCGTGCCGCCGCGGCCGCGCGGGGCATCACGGTCTGCAACGTGCCGGATTACGGCACGACGGAGGTGGCGGACCATGCCGTGGCGCTGGCCCTGGCGTTGCGCCGCGGCCTGATTTTCCATCATGAGGCGCAGCGCTGGGACCCGCCCTCCCCCTGGGTCGCGACGCCGCATCCGCTGTTGCGCCGGGCTGGGACGCAGGGGTTCGGCATCGTCGGCTGCGGCCGGATCGGGACGGCGGTGGCGCTGCGGGCGAAGGCGTTCGGGTTCCGGGTTTCGTTCTATGACCCCAATCTGCCGAACGGGACCGAACTGGCGCTGGGGGTGGGGCGTGCACCGACGCTGGAGGCGTTGATGCGCGGGGCGGACGTGCTGTCGATCCATGCGCCGTTGACGCCGGGCACCTCGGGGCTGATCGGCGCGGCGGAGCTGGCGTGGTTGCCGGCGGGCGCCGTGGTGGTGAACACGGCGCGCGGCCCGACCCTGGATGTGGAGGCGCTGGCGGAGGCGATGCGGTCGGGGCATGTGGCGGGCGCCGGGCTGGACGTGCTGCCGATCGAGCCGCCGGTGGAGCCGATCCCCGAGCTGCTGCGCGCCTACCGTGCCCGCGAGAAATGGGTGGAGGGCCGGCTGATCATTACGCCGCATTCCGCCTATCTCACGCCCGAGGCGCATTGGGACATCCGGGTGAAGTCGGCGGAGACGATGCGGACGGCGCTGCTGACCAATACGCCGCAGAATGTGATCCGGCCGGAGATGTATTAGGGGACGAAGGCCGGCATCTCCGGCGCGATCCAGGCTTGGCTGGCGGGATCGTAGCGGGCGGTCCGTTGCTCGCGCACGGCGCGGCGGCCCGCTTTGCCCGCATAGGTAAGCTTGAGCGGGTAGCCCTCGGCCGCCGGGTCGGACGCGTCGGGCGTGAGTCCGGCTTTCACGGCGACGCACGGGCCGGTGTCGAACACCTTGCCGTCCACGCAGGCCCCCATGTTGTCGAGCCCGCCCGGCAGACGGCCAGCCTCCGCTACCTGACGATCACGCCGGGCGTAGATCGTGAACCCGCCTTCGAGTACGCCCTGGCCGAACGCGCCACCCTCCTCGATCCAGCCCCAGCGATCACGGCCCAGGTGGGTGAAGGTGATGTCGCGGGCCGCGGTCGGCGCGCCGTAGCTGCCACTGGAATAGGCCGGTCCCGCGGCCTCGACCTTCCATCCCGGCGATGAGGTGGACAGCACGGCGAAACCGACCAGACCGGTGCAGGCATGGCAGTCCATCTTGCCTTTCCCGGACAAGGCCAGGTGCACCACCTCGCCGATCCGCTTTGTCTTGACGATGGCGAGGCAGGCTGAGGTGTCGCTTCCCTCGGCCCTGACCCGCGCCAGGATGCAGCCTCGCGCAGGGTCAAGCCGGCCGAAGCTCGGCGCGACCACCCGAAGGGCCTGCTGCCGCTCCGCAAGGGTGAGGTCTGTCGCTGGCTGCGCCACGGCCATGGCCGGCGGCAGCATCAACCACGCGAACAGCACCTTGCCGATCATGCCGCAGGCTGGAACGCGGCGCCTGCGTCGTCAACCGTGACCTCCACGTTGACCCGCATACCCTGCAGGTCGCCACGCTCGCCCAGATAGCCGCCGCTGACCGGGCTCGATTGTTCGGGCGTGCGGGCCGTGCTGATGCGGACCAGGTTGCGGCCGGCGATCAGGCCGTTGGTGGGATCGTATTCGACCCAGCCGGCGCCGGGCAGATAGACCGCGACCCAGGCATGCGTGGCCCCGCCGCCCACCACGGGCGCCGCGCCCTGCATCAGGCGCTCGTCATAGAGGTATCCGCTCACGAACCGCGCGGCGAAGCCCAGGGCGCGCACGGCCTCCATCATCAGCACGGCGAAGTCCCGGCACGCGCCGGAGCGGGTGGCCAGCGTGACCGTGGGCGGATGCGTGCCCTCGGACTCCCGCGCGGCGTAGGTGAATTCGGCGCGGATCGCTCGCGTGATGGCGGATAACAAGTCCAGCGTGCGCGTGGGGCCCGTCGGATTGAGAAAACTGCGCGCCCACGCGTCCACGGCCCGCTCGGGATCGGCGTAGTGCCGCTCGATCGCGCGAGAGAGGTCGGGCGCCTCCTCGGTGCCGTAGCTGAACGGGTAGATCTCCGCGACGGGATCGAGCGGCAGCTCGGCCTGTGCCGGGAAATGGTCCAGATCGAGCGACGACACGATCCGGAGCAACCGAGTCTCGACCCGGCCCCATTCGAGGTAGCAGAGCGAGTTGCCGAACACGTCATGCGCCCATCGCGTCCGCTTCGGCGGCGGCGTGATCGTCAGGGTGGCACTGCGCAGCCGCAGGTCATGGCTGTCGCGAGGCCGCAACATCAGCCGGTGCGTCGTGGGACGCACCGGCCGGTAATAGGCGTATTCCGTGGCGTGGGTGATGCGGACGTGGGGCAAGGCTTGACGGCACGGGCCCTAGAACACACCGAATATCTTCAGCAGGATGATGATCGGAATCGGAATGCCAATCAGCCAAAGCAAGATGCTGCGCATGGACGCCTCTCCTTCCCGACGTCAGGACGACACCGGTCTGCGATAGAACGCGAGAGGATCGTTCCCGGTTGCCGTCAGGCTGCGCGCGGCCGGAACCGGTCCATCATCGCATCCACCCGGCGGCGCACCCGCCCGATCCGCCCCACCCCGGCCAGCCGCCGATCGAGGAAGGCCAGCGTTTTGGCGTCATCCTCGCTATCGTCCCGCAACCAATACAGCAGCGTCGTCCCATACACCGCTGAAAGGATGGCGCGCTTGGTATACCAGCTGAAATCGGCCGAGGTGTCGCCAGCCGCATGCCAGATGGCATCCACGGTCCGTGCCGTGCAGCGGGCCGCCAGCACCGCATGGCCCGGCGTCGCCAGGACCGCGAGCGCCCGGCGCACCGCATCCTTGTAGGGTCGGTTCTGCTCGAACCGCAGCGCAATGATGGCCCGCACACGGTCCGGCAACCGCCTGTCCGCAAGGTCCGCCTGCGCCGCGCCCTGCTCCATCCAGCGGTCGCCCAAATCGCAATAGGCCTCGATCATGTCGGACGTGCCGCCCGGGAACAGCAAATCCGCATCCGGCCCGGCGGCGGTGCGGAGGGCGGCGATCGTCCAGCCGTCGAAGCCGATAGTGGGCAGCAGGGCCAGAATCGCGGCATCCCGCTCCGGGCTGCGTTCGGGGGCTTGGGTCATCAGGCGCTCCTTTCGGCAGCGGCCAGTTCGGCGGCGCGCGCCATTTCCTCGTTGAAGCCGAACAGGCGGAAATCGGTCATGCGCATCGGATACAGGATGCCGTCCAGATGGTCGTATTCGTGCTGCACCACCCCGGCATGGAACCCGGTGACGTCCGCACCCACGGCAGCACCCTCGGTATCGACGCCGCGGTAGCGGATGCGCTGGTGCCGGGGCACGGCGGCGCGGAGGCCGGGAATCGACAGGCAGCCCTCCCAGCGCAGCACCATCTCGTCCCCGAGCGGTTCGAGCGCCGGGTTGATCACGACAGTGTCGGGCACTGGCGGCTCCCCGCCCTCGGTGCGCGACTCCGCCACGCGGAACACGAACAGGCGCAGCGGCACGTGCACCTGCGGCGCCGCAAGCCCGGCGCCGCCCGCGTCCTTCATGGTTTCCAGCATGTCCCGCACCAGGCGCCGGATCTCAGGGGCACCGGGGTCGGGCACCGGATCGGCGCGTTGCAGCAGCACGGGATGGCCCATGCGGGCGATCTTCAGGATGGCCATGGCGGGTCCGATTGGTTGCCATCCCTACATGGGGTTGATCGACGCGCACGCGAAGGGCTTTCGTCCTTAGGGCAAATGGTGCTATGGCACACGCCTCCGTGGCGAGAGGCTGCGGCGATAGGAAATTCATGGCCTCTCACCGGGGCAAGAGGAGACAGCGGCGAAGTGCAGGTTCTCGTTCGTGACAACAATGTCGACCAGGCGCTGAAGGCGCTCAAGAAGAAGATGCAGCGCGAGGGCGTGTTTCGCGAGATGAAGCTGCGCCGGCACTACGAGAAGCCGAGCGAGCGCCGTGCGCGTGAGGCGGCCGAGGCCGTGCGCCGCGCGCGGAAGATGGAGCGCAAGCGGCTGGAACGCGAAGGCTTCTAGCCTTTCGAGAGCGTTGCTTCGATGAGGGCCGCGACGTCGTGCGCGGCCTGGTCTGTTTGCGACCGGAGTGCCGCGATCACGCGCCTCCGGTCCGTCGCACTCCGGTTCTGGCTCATCTTCCACTGCGCCTCGATCCGGGTGGGTGTGAGGCGGAATGCGCGGATGCCGGCGAACATCTTCGCGCGATAGCCCTCCGGCATGTCCATGATCTGGAAACCGGCGGGGTCATGCGCCGACATCTCCTGCAGGTCGGCCGCGATGGTCGTATCGTCCGTCAGCGGCGATAGCGTGCCATGCACGTGGACCGCCGCGTAGTCCCAGGTCGGCACCGAGGGCTGCGCCGCATACCAGGATGGCGAGATATAGGCGTGCGGGCCGCCGAACACCGCCAGCGCGGTCTGACCCGCAAGGTGCGCGCATTGCCGGTTCGCCGCCGCCAGATGCCCGGCCAGGACAAACCCCTCGGCGGCAGGCTCCAGCATGAACGGAATATGCGAGGCGTCGAGCCCGGCCGCGTCATGGGTGATCAACAGCCCGAACGGGTTGGTGCGGATCAGGGCGGCGATGCGGGCCGGGTCGGTTTCGGTGAAGGCGGGGCGCAGGTGCATGGGCCGGGCCTGTATCACATTCGCGGGAACTTGTGCAGCGATCCTGACTTATTCCGGATGCGAGCGGAGGCGCCCTATCTTTGCCGCGATTGTCGCGTTGAAGGGGGCAGTGACATCAGCGGAGAAAGAGGTCCATGCGTATCGCGCAAATAGCGCCCCTGCACGAGGCGGTGCCCCCGAAGCTCTATGGCGGCACCGAGCGTGTCGTGTCGTTCCTGACGGAGGAGTTGGTGGCGCTCGGCCATGACGTGACCCTGTTCGCCAGCGGCGACAGCGTGACGTCGGCCAAGCTCGAGCCGATCTGGCCGCGGGCGCTCCGCCTCGATCCCGCGATCCGGGACCCGATCGCGCCGCACATGCTGCTGATGGAAGCCGCGCGCCGCATGGCGGACGAGTTCGACGTGCTGCATTTCCACATGGATTACTGGCCGTTCAGCCTGTTCGGCCGGCAGCGCACGCCGTTCGTCACCACGATGCACGGCAGGCTGGACCTGCCGGAGCTGCAGCCGGTGTTCAACACGTTCCCGAACGCGCCGCTGGTCTCGATCTCCGACAGCCAGCGCCGGCCGCTGCCGCAGGCGCGTTATGTCGCGACCGTGCACCACGGCCTACCGGAGAACCTGCTGACGCCGCAGCCGGTCAAGCCCGAATACCTGGCGTTCCTGGGCCGAATCGCCCCGGAGAAGGGTCCGGACCGCGCGATCCGCATCGCCCGGGCTTGCGGCATCCCGCTCAAGATCGCGGCCAAGGTGGACAAGGTCGACCAGGTCTATTTCGACAGCGTGATCCGCCCGATGCTGGCCGAGGGTGGCGTGGAGATGATCGGGGAGATCAACGACGCGCAGAAGCCGGCCTTCCTGTCGGGTGCCGTCGGCTTGCTGATGCCGATCGATTGGCCCGAGCCGTTCGGCCTCGTGATGATCGAGGCAATGGCCTGCGGCACCCCGGTGATCGCGTTCAACCGCGGCTCCGTGCCCGAGATCGTGGAGCCCGGCGTGAGCGGCTTCATCGTCGAGGACGAGATGGGGGCGATCGGCGCCGTCAACCGCCTGCATGAGCTGTCCCGCACCGTGGTGCGCGGCCAGTTCGACAAGCGCTTCACGGCGCGGCGGATGGCGGAGGACTATCTCGGCATCTACCGCACGCTGGCGGGCGAGGACCGCTCGGTCCTGCGCGCCATTCGCTAAGTCCGGCTGGGCCTGCCTAGATCGTTGAAGGCAGGCCCAGGTGCTCCTCGACCCGGCGCATGCGGGATTCGAGTTCGCTGATCATGATGCCGTGGCCTAGAACGGACGAATGATACTGCGTCACGGCCGAGCGGAGATCGGTAAGCTCAGACTTCGTAGCCATAGTTTTTTGCATGTCATTGATCGTCGTCACCACCTGCTGAAGCATCTGCCCGTGGTGCTCAAGAATTTTGCCGTGCTGCTCAAGAATTCGCTCATGCCGATCCAGCTTGGCATCATGCCCCGAGACGGTCTTCGACACCTGCAGCAGCAGGTTATAGATCGACCCTAGATCCACCCCATTCCCGCTCATGCGTCAGTGCCCCAGGGACTGCACGATCTCGTCCGTCATCTTCTTGGCGTCCGCGAACAGCATCATCGTGTTGGGCCGGAAGAACAGCTCGTTCTCCACGCCGGCATAGCCGGAGGCCATGCTGCGCTTGATGAACAGCACCGTCTTGGCCTTGTCCACGTCCAGGATCGGCATCCCGTAGATCGGGGATTTCGGGTCTGTCTTGGCGGAGGGGTTGGTCACATCGTTGGCGCCGATGACATACACCACGTCCGCCGTGCTGAACTCGCTGTTGATCTGCTCGAGCTCGAACACCTCGTCATACGGCACGTTCGCCTCGGCCAGCAGCACGTTCATGTGGCCGGGCATGCGGCCCGCCACGGGGTGGATGGCGTATTTGACCTCCACCCCCTCCTTCTTCAGCGTGTCCGCCATCTCCCGGAGCGAGTGCTGCGCCTGCGCCACCGCCATGCCGTAGCCCGGCACGATGATGACTTTGGACGCGTTCTTTATGATAAACGCCGCATCATCCGCGTTGCCGGCGCGAACCGAGCGCTGCTCCGCCCCCGCCACTGCGGCCGTCGCGGTCCCGGCATCGGTTCCCCAGCCGCCCAACAGCACGTTGAGAATGCTGCGGTTCATGCCCTTGCACATGATGTAGGACAGGATCGCGCCGGAAGCGCCGACCAGCGCACCGGTAATGATGAGCGCGAGGTTCTGGATCGTGAACCCGATGCCGCACGCCGCCCAGCCGGAATAGCTGTTGAGCATCGACACCACGACCGGCATGTCGGCGCCGCCGATCGGGATGATGATCAGGAAGCCCAGCACCAACGCCAGGACCGCAATCAGCCAGAACAGCGGCTGGCTGCCCGTGATCACGAACACGACAACCAGGGCCAGGAGCAAAAGGCCCAGCGCCAGGTTGAGCTGATGCTGGCGCGCGAACAGGATCGGGGCGCCCTTCATGATGCCCTGCAGCTTGGCGAACGCGATCAGGGAGCCCGAGAACGTGACGGCGCCGATCGCAAGGCCGAGCGACATTTCCACCAAGGATTGCCGATGGATGTGCCCGGGCGTGCCGATTCCGAAGGCCGCCGGAGCGTTCATCGCGGCGGCGGCCACGAACACCGCGGCCAGGCCCACCAGCGAATGGAACGCCGCCACCAGCTGCGGCAACGCCGTCATTTGGATGCGCCGGGCCACAACCACGCCGATGGTGCCGCCAATGGCGATCGCCAGCGCGATCAGGAAGAAGCCGGTGCCGGACATGCCGCGCTGCGCCAGGGTCGCGACGATCGCGATCGCCATGCCGATCATGCCGAACTGGTTGCCCTGTCGCGACGTCACCGGGCTCGACAAGCCCCGCAGGGCCAGCACGAACAAGACGGCCGAGACCAGGTAGCAGAGTGAGGTGAGAGAGGCGCTCATGTCAGGACTTCACCCGCGGCTTGTTGGTCTGGAACATCGCGAGCATGCGTTGCGTGACGGTGAATCCGCCGAAAATGTTGACGCTGGCCAGCAGCACGGCCAGGAACCCGAACGCCTGCGCCCAGAACCCGTCCGACAGCCCCACCGCCAGCATGGCGCCCACCACGATCACCGACGAAATGGCGTTGGTCACGCCCATCAGCGGCGAATGCAGCGCGGGCGTCACGTTCCACACCACGTAATAGCCGACGAAACAGGCCATCAGGAAAATGGCCAGCAGGAAGATGAACGGCTCCACCGCCGTGGCCACCGGGGCGATGCCGGCGCCCGCGGCACGGAGCTGGTCGGCGAGGGCCGCGGCGCGTTCGGCAATGCGAACGGCCTCGTCCGCATACAGGTTCGGGTTCATGGTGGGCTCCCCTTACGCGGCTTGCGCGGGCTGGAAATTGGCGTGCACGACTTGGCCGCCCCGGGTCAGCATGACGCCGCGCACGATGTCGTCGGTTTCGGGCAGCGCGGGCACCTTGCCGTCCTTGTCCCAGAACGTGGTCAGGAACGTCAGCAGGTTCTTGGCATACAGGTTGCTGGCTGCCACCGGGATGCGGGCCGGCCAGTTGGCCCAGCCCACCACCTTCACGCCATTGGCGGTGACGGCGATCTCACCGGGCTTCGTGGCGGCACAGTTGCCGCCGGCTTCGGCCGCGAGGTCCACGATCACGCTGCCGGGGCGCATGGCGTCCACCATGGCCTGGCTCACGATCACCGGCGCCTTACGGCCCTGCACCAGCGCGGTGCAGATCACGAGGTCGTTCTTCGCGACGGTCGTGGCCATCAGCTCGGCCTGTTTTTGCCGGAACGCGTCCGACATCTCCTTGGCGTAGGCACCGGTCTGGCCCGCGGTCTCCGCGTCTTCCACGCCGACATATTGCGCGCCGAGGGACTTGATCTCCTCCTTGGCGGCAGGCCGGACGTCGGTGGCCGACACGATCGCGCCCAGCCGCCGGGCGGTGGCGATGGCCTGCAGCCCGGCCACGCCGGCGCCGATCACGAACACCCGCGCGGGCGGCACGGTGCCGGCGGCGGTCATCATCATCGGGAAGCCGCGGTCGAACGTCGCGGCACCCTCGATCACGGCGCGATAACCCGCGAGGTTCGCCTGGCTGCTCAGCACGTCCATGCTCTGCGCCCGGGTGATGCGGGGGAGCAGCTCCATCGCTGCCACATCGAGCCCGGCCGACGCCAATGACGCCACCAGCTCCGCCTTCCCGGTCGCGCCGCTCGTGCACACCACCAGCGTGCCGCGCGCGAGCTTGGCGCGCACATCCTCGCCGGGCATGCCCACCGCGAACACGATGCCGGCGCCATTCACCGCGCCAGTGCTGTCGGGCGCGATCTCGGCGCCGGCAGCCTGGAAATCCGCATCGCTTATGGCGCTGGGCAGCCCGGCACCGGATTCGATGACGATGGTGAGCCCCATCGCCACCAACTTCTTCACCGTGTCCGGCGTCGCGGCCACACGCGTTTCCGCGATGGCATGTTCCTTCAGCACCGCAAGGCGCATGCGTCTATCCCCGATCTTTGCGCGTTAGTTTGCGCTGCGGCATTGCACCGGCGCAAGTGGGCGTGTCACGGCTCGAACCGCACCACCTCGCCATAGCCGATGCTGGCCTGGATCGCGTCCCGGATCGGCACCCCCCGCGCGACATGCAGCAAGCACCGGATTGGCCCGGCATGCGTCACCACCATCGTGGTCTCCGCGGCACTCGCGATCCCGCTCCAGGCCCGGCGCACCCGGCGCAGCACGGCCTCCACGTTCTCACCGCCACCGGGGCGGTAGCCGAGCGGGTCCGCGGCCCAGGCATCGATCTCGGCGCGCGGGATCGCGGTCCAGGCCAGGCCCTCCCAGGCGCCGAAATCCATTTCCATCAGCCGGTCGTCGGTGTGCAGCGGGGCGCCGGTCTCACGGGCGACATGCCGTGCCACGTCGTGGGCGCGCGACAAGGGGGAGCTCACGATGCGCTCGATCGGGTCCTGCGCGGCGCGGATCAGGGCGGCCGCCCCGGCCTCGGCGGGCTCCGCCAGCTCCACATCGGTGCGGCCGTAGCAGAGGCGGGCGCCGACGCGCGGCCGGGGATGCCGGGCCGCGAGGATCAGGCCCCGAGCCATGGCGACTGCCATCGTGCGGCGGCGAGGATCGCCACCTCCGTGACCTGCTGCACCGCGCCCAGCCCATCCCCTGTGTAACCGCCCAGCCGGCGCCGGAACCACAGCGCCATCCAGAGCGTGAACCCCGCCGCCAGCAACACGGCCGGGATCGCGCGCGCACCCATCAGAGCCATCGGCAGAAGCCCGCATAGCGCCGCGACCGCAAGCTCCGTTCCGCCCACGCCTGATGCAACCGGTTTGGCCCGCGCGCCCTCTTCGCTGGCGCGCACATAGGGCAGCGCAGCGATGACGCCGACCGCCATGAACCGGCTGCAGGCAGACGCCGCCAGCAACGCCCATGGATCCGCCAGCAGGCTCACCTTCAAGGCCATGACCAGGCCCAGACCCGCCACGCCGAACGTGCCCAGCCGGCTGTCCTTCATGATCCGGAGCGCATCCTCCCGCGTCCAGCCGCCGAACAGCCCGTCGCAGGTGTCGGCCAGCCCGTCCTCGTGGAACGCGCCTGTCAGAAGCACCGTCGCCATCACCGCCAGCGCCGCGGCCGCGAGAGCCGGCAGCCCCTGCCCCGCCAGTGCCAGCACCACGGCGCCCACGCTGCCGACACCCAGCCCGACCAAGGGAAAATACCGCACGGCCTGGTTCAGTTGCGCCGGGCTGTGCCCCACCCAGGCCGGCACCGGGCACCGGGTCAGGAACTGCACCGCCGTGAGCAGCAGCAGCCACTCGGCCCTCACGTCACCTCCGACAAATTCGCCATGTCCGACAGGATCGCGCAGGCGGCGCGCAGCAGGGGAATGGCCAGCACCGCGCCGGACCCCTCGCCGAGACGCATGCCGAGATCGAGCAAGGGCGCGACCGAAAGATGCGCCAGCATGGCTTCATGCCCCGGTTCGGCCGAGCGGTGCGCAAACACGGCGCCCGCGAGACAATCCGGCGCGATCGCTTGCGCCACCAGAGCCGCGGCCGTTACGATCACGCCGTCGATGATCACGCAGACCCGGCGCTCCGCCGCGCGCAGGATGGCGCCGACCAGCATCGCGATCTCATAGCCACCATACTCGGCCAGCGCCACCATCGGGGGCAGACGCTCCGCCGTGCGGGCCCCACCCCGCTCCACCGCCGCTTCCTTACGGAGCAGCCCGGCATCGTCCAGCCCAGCGCCGCGGCCCACGAGCAACGGCAGGCCTGCCATCTTGTGGGCCAGCAGGGCCGCGCTCGCGGTGTTGCCGATCCCCATCTCGCCCAGTGCCAGCACCGTGCTGGTCTGCGCCAGCCCGTCCACCAGTTCCGCCGCGGCGTCCAGAGCCGACTGCACCTCCGCCGCCGTCATCGCCGGGCCATGCGTCCAGTCCCGTGTGCCCAATCCGATCCTGATGGCGGCGAGGCCGGGATGCGGCGGCAGATCCGTGGCGACGCCCGCATCCACCACCAGCACCCGCGCGCCAGCCTGCGCCGCGAATAGGCTGACGGCAGCCCGGCCTTGCAGATACAGACCGACCATCGCCGCCGTGACGGCGCTGGGATAGGCCGAGATGCCGGAGGCAACGGCGCCGTGATCGCCCGCGAACACCAGCACGACGGGATCGGCGACCACGGGACGGGCCGTTCCCTGCAGCACGCCGAGTTGCACCGCCAGCGCCTCCAACCGGCCGAGCGAACCGAGCGGCTTGGCCTTGCCGTCGACCAATCGCTGGAGAGAAGCGGCGTTCACCGTCCGAGCAGCCGGGACCAGAACCCGGACCGCACGGCCGGAGCAGGCGCCTGGCCACGCGTCACGTGCGGACGTCGCGTGGGCGGTCGTAGCACGCTGCCCATGCCGTGCCGCTTTGCATCCCTCAGCGCAATCCGGCTTTGCTGAAAGGCCAGCAACGTCGCCGCCTCCTCCGTGAGCGGTTGCCCCGCAAGCGCCTGAGCCGCCGCGCCCGCCGCTTCGAATAGGCCGGCCCGGCGTTGGATGTCGATCAAGCGGAGCGCCGCCTCTGCCGAGGGCGGGGTGGGCCAGATCGCCACGGCCTGCCGCCGCATACCGGCCGCATCGAGCTCCCGCGGCGGCCCCAGATCGTCCAGCATCCACGCCGCCTGCAATAGCGCTTCGGCCGCATCGGCCTGCCGTCCCAGCGCGTGGGCGATCAAGCTCCACCGCCGGAACGGTGCCTCCGGCACGGATGGACGCAAGGCGGCATAGTCGGCGGTCTGCAGCACCTCCTTCGCCGCAGGGGGCAAGAGGGTGAGGTCGGGGGCGGAGGCGGCGCAGTAACAGGTTTGAACCCAGTGGCGGAGCGTCGAACGCTGGGGCTCGCCGGGGCGGAGATCGAGGTCGGGCGCCTGCTCCGGGGCTGGCGGCCGGAAGGCCGGTCGCACAGGGGCGCCGCACAGCGCGCAAACGAGGTCGGCTTTGGCCATGGCCGTGCTTACGCGAACAACGTCACCCCGGCCAGATACCAGCTATGGCAGCAAGCCAGCGCCGGCAACCGTGAGCCACAGCACGGCCGCAAACCCCGCGGCCTGCGCCACGGCCATGCCGATCTCCCGCAGCTCCGATGCGCGAATTTCGGAACGAAAACGGACCATATCCACAACAATACCGGACATCGAGAAGGTCTTTCTGCGCTGTCAACGGTCATTCGTTAACGAGTTCTACTTATGTTCTAGAGGTCAGCCCGTCAAGAGCTGCGCTCCCTACTCCATCGAGGGCGCAGCCACCTTCACGCGACGGCGGCGTCCACTGCCGTCGCGCGCGACGCCTCCGGCTCGATCGGGCGAAGCGCGCCCAGCAATGAGGCGCGAAGCGCCGCGAGCTTGCGCTCGTTATCCACCTTCAGGCCGAACACGTCCTTTACGTAGAACACGTCAACCGCTCGCACCCCATAGGTGGTGACGTGGGCGCTGGCGATCTGCAGCCCCTGCTCGCTGATCGCCGCCGTCACGTCGTGCAACAGGCCGGGGCGGTCGCGCCCGTTCACCTCCAGCACGGTATAGGTGTTGCTGGCCCGGTTATCGATCACGACCCGCGGCGGCACATGGATCGCGCGCATCCGCCCGCCCATCATCGATCGCGATGTCCGCCGGATCTCTTCAGCCAGCTGCAGCCGGCCGGAAAGCGCCTGGTCGATCAACACGTGCAACCGGGCCAGCCGATGCGGCGCATCGAACGCGCCGCCCGAGGCATCTTGAATCCAGAACGTGTCCAGCGCATTGCCGTTGGTGAGCGTGTGGATCCGCGCGTCGACGATCGATGCGCCGGCCACCGCGAGCGCCCCGGCGATCCGGCTGAACAGCCCGGCGTGATCGGCGGTATAGACCGTCACCTCCGTCACCGCCCGCGCCGGCAAGGGCTGCGTGTCGACGGTGAGCGGGGCGCCACGGGCCTCGGCGTCACCGATCAGCCGGGCATGCCGCGCATGGGTCTCGGTATCGAAGCTCAGCCAATAGCCGGGGTATCCGAGGCTCAAAAACAGGTCGAGGTCAGGCCCGGCCGGCACGAGCGCGCTCAAGGCCTCCTTGGCGCGCGCCACCCGCACGTCCCGCTCCGTGGTCGCAAGCCCGCCGGCCAGCACCTCCGCCACGCGGGCATACAGCTCCCGCAGCAAGGTCGCCTTCCAGCCATTCCACACCTTGGCGCTCACCGCCCGCATGTCCGCGACCGTCAGCACCAGCAACAATTTGAGCCGCTCCGGCGATTGGATGGTGTCGGCCAGGTCCATGATCGTCTTGGGATCGTCGATATCCCGCTTGAACGCGGTCTGGCTCAGCAGCAGGTGATGCAGCACGAGCCAGCTGACGGTCTCGGTCTCCTCGGTCGACAGCCCGATCGTGGGGCCGACCTGGATCGCGACCTCGGCCCCGAGCTCGGAATGATCCCCGCCCCGGCCCTTCGCGATGTCATGCAGCAGGGTCGCGGAATAGAGCGCCCGGCGGGATTGCAGATCCTCCACCAGGCCCGACGCGATCGGCGCCACCTCCGCCAGCTCTCCCCGCTCCAACGCGTTCAGCACGCGCAAGGCCTCGATGGTATGTTCGTCCACGGTGAACACGTGGTAGGTATCGAACTGCATTTGACCCACGATACGCGCCCAATCCGGCATGTACCGGCCCAGGAACCCGCTCTCGTTCAGGATCGACATCCAGCGTGCGCCCTGCGCGCGGGAATGCTCGCCATCCTGACCGCAGAGCAGGTCCAGGAAGATGCTCGCCGCCTCCATATTGCCGCGCAGCGCGATGGCCCGGCGCTCATGCCGGATCAGCGCCCGCATCGCCAGCGGATGCAGTTCGAGCCCACGGTCCCGCGCCACCTGCAGGATGCGCAGCATGGCGATCGGGTTCTCCTCGAACCCATGCCCCCGCGCGCAGAGCAGCTTGCCATCCGCCAGCACGAATCCCTGCCCGACCAAGGCCGCATCCGTCTCGGCTGCGATCGCGGGGGGACCGAGGGCGGCGCGCACGACGGCCGGCTCCAGCACGGCGGTGATGCGGGTGATCTCCCGCGCCGTCAGGAAATAGTGGCGCATGAACCGCTCCACCCCGTCCTGCCGGCCATGCCGGGTGTAGCCCATGCGGGCGCCGACGACGGGTTGCAGGTCGAACGTCAGCCGGTCTTCGGCGCGGCCGGCGACGTAATGCAGGTGGAAGCGCACGGTCCAGAGAAAATCCCAGGAACGGCGCGCGTGCTTGGCTTCCATCTCAGTCAGCACGCCGCCACCCGGGCTCTCGGAACCCACGAGTTCGCCCATCACCTGGGTGCCGAACACGTAGCGGGTCATCCAATAGAGTGTCTGCAGGTCCCGCAGGCCGCCGCGCGCCTCCTTGATGTTGGGCTCCACCAGGAACGGGCTCTCGCCATAGCGGCGGTGGCGCGCATCCCGCTCGGCCTGCTTGGCGGTGATGAAGCTGCCGGCACCGGTTTCGGCGCAGGACTCCAGGAATCGGGTGCGGAACGCCTCCGCCAGATCGGCATCGCCCGCCAGGCGCCGCTGGTCGATCAGCGCCGTCCGGATCGTGACATCCCCCGCAGCTGCCTCGATCGACTGCTCGATGGAGCGCGTCGCGTGCCCGACCTTGAGGCCGAGGTCCCACAGAAAATACAGCATGAACTCCACCGCCTCGAGCGTGCGGGCGGAGGGGGTGGGCGTGGTCACGAACAACAGGTCGATATCGCTGAACGGCGCCAGCACGCCACGGCCGTAGCCGCCCGTCGCCAGCACGGCCATGCTCTCCCAGGGCGGCGCATCCGGCCCGTCCCGCCGGGTGCGCGCTACGTCATAGAGCGAGTGGATCACCCCATCCGTCAGCCGCCCCAGCATGCGCCCGGCCTTCAGCCCGCTCATGCCGCCGGCCTCGAACCGCTCCTGCACGTGGTGCTGGATGCGCGCCAGGTGGCGGCGGAAGATGCCGAGCGTCATGTCCCGCGGCAGCGCGCGGCCATCGTCATTGCCAGCGGGGGCGGCTTTGGCGAGGGCGTCCAGGAGGATCGCGGTCGCGTCCTCGGCCCGTTCGGGCAGTGGCAAGGGGCTTAGCATGACGATGATGCTACATGTGCAGCCCCGTCCGGAACAGCCGCGAGTGCCTTCAGCCGATAAAGGGTTTCCAGCGCCTCCCGCGGGCTCATCGCGTCGGGGTTCGTGGCATCGAGCGCGGTGCGCAGGGGATCGCCCGCTTCGTCCGGTACGGCCGCGAGCCCCGCGAATAGCGGCAGGTCCGTGGGCCGCCCGTGCCCGCCCCGCTCCAGCGCCGCCAGCAAGGCCGCCGCTCGCCGCACCGTGGGCGCCGGCACACCCGCGAGCTGCGCCACATGCACGCCCCAGCTCCGCCCGGCCGCCCCCTCCGCCACCTCATGCAAGAACACGACCCCGCCCCGGAATTCCTTCACCCGCATGGTGTGGGGCCGCAGCCGTGGCATTTGTGCGGCCAGGTTCGCCAATTCATGGAAATGCGTCGCGAATACCGTGCGGCAGCGCACCTGGCCATGCAGCGCCTCCAGCACCGCCCAGGCGATCGCCAGGCCATCGAGCGTGCTGGTGCCGCGCCCGATCTCGTCCACGATCACGAGGCTCCGGGGCCCGGCCTGGTGCAGGATCGCCGCGGTCTCGGTCATCTCCACCATGAAGGTGCTGCGGCCGCGCGCCAGGTCGTCCGCGGCGCCGACCCGGCTGAACAGGCGATCCACCACGCCGACCGTAGCGCTTTCGGCCGGCACCGGCAGCCCGGCCTGCGCCAGGATCGCGATCAACGCGGTCTGGCGCAGGAACGTGCTCTTGCCCGCCATGTTCGGGCCCGTGAGCAACAACACGCGCTGCTGCGGCGACAGGTCGCAATCATTGGCCACGAAGGCGGTGTTCGCCTTGGCCTGACGCAGCGCCCCCTCCACCACGGGATGCCGGCCCGCCTTGATGCAGAACTGTTCGTCGCCGGTCACGTGGGGCCGGCACCAACGCCCGCCCTCGGCCAAGCCGGCGCAGGATTGCAGCACGTCGAGCCGGGCGAGCGTCGCGGCGCAGGCGGTCAGCGCCTCGCCCTCCGCCAGCACGGCCGCGACAAGGGCGTGGAACACATGCGCCTCCCGCGCCGCCGCCCGCTCCGCGGCCTCGCCGATGCGGCGGTCCAGCTCCGCCAGCTCCGGATTGCCGAAGCGGGCGCCGTTGGCCATGGCCTGCCGCAGAACCAGGTCCTTGTGCGCGCGCAGGGTCTCGACCGCGGTGGCCGGCGCCTCGATCACATAGCCGAGCTGGGCGTGGTGCCGGATCTTGAGGGATGCCACGCCATAGCGCTGCGCATAATCGAGCTGGAGCCCGGCCACCACGCGGCGGCTGTCATCGCGCAGCTGGCGCTCGGCTTCGAGCTCGCCGTCGAAACCGGGCGCCACGATCCCGCCATCGTCCAGCCGGGCCGGCAACGGGTCCGCCAGCGCGCGGGCGAGCAGCTCGGCCAGATGGGGCACCGGGGTGAGAACCGTGCTGTGCAGCGGCCCCTCCGCCAGCGCCGCCCCGGCCTCTGCGGCCGCACGCAACGCCTGCAGCACGGCGCCGAGGTCCCGCGGCGCCGCCCGCCCGACCGAGAGCCGGCCCAGAGCGCGCGTGAGGTCCGGAACCCCGCGCAACGCCGCGCGCAGGCCGGCCAGCGCCGGGGGCGCCGTGAGAAGCCAACCCCAGCCATCCTGCCGCATGGCCACGGCGTCCACGTCCAGCAACGGCCCATCCAGCCACGCCACCAGCATGCGCGCGCCGGCCGCGGTGAGGGTCCGCCGCACCGCGGCCAGCAGCGTATGGTCCGTGCTGCCATCCCGGTTGCGGGTCAGCTCCAGGCTGGTGCGGGTGGCGCCATCCAGCAGCATCTGGCCCGTGAGCCCGGCCGGTGACGGGCGGGACAGGCGGGGCATGGCGCCGGCCTGGGTCATGCGCACGTAGTCCAGCGCCATGGCTGAAGCCACCGCCTCCGCATCGCTGAACTGGCCGAACGCGTCGAGCTCGGCGGCGCCGAATGCCTGCGCCACTTGCCGCCGTGCGGCGATCGGGGCGCCGGGCGCCGTCTCGGGCCCGCGGCGGGCTTCGTGATCGCCGAGCGGCACCCCGGATGGCGCCAGGATCTCCGCGGCATCCAGCCGCGCCAGCAGGCCCGGCAGGTCCGCCGGCTCCGACGCCGCCGTTTCGAACAGCCCGGTCGACACATCGAGCCACGCGGCGCCCAGCGCCCGCCCGACCTGCGCCAATGCCAGCAGCAGATTGGGCCGGTGCGCCTCCAGCAGGCTGTCTTCCGTGAGCGTGCCCGGTGTTACCAGACGTACGACTTCGCGCTTCAGCGGTGCCTTGCCGGTGCGGCCCTTGGCTGGCTCCATCTGCTCGGCGACCGCCACGCGAAATCCCCGCCGGATCAGGCGCGATAGATACGCCTCGGCGGCATGGACCGGCACACCGCACATGGGGATCGGCGCGCCCGCATGCTCGCCCCGCCGGGTCAGCGCGATGTCGAGCGCCCCGGCGGCAGCCTCGGCATCGGCGAAGAACAACTCGTAGAAATCGCCCATGCGCAGGAACAGCAGCGCATCTGGATGCTCGGCCTTGAGCCGGAACCATTGCGCCATGGTGGGCGAAGCGCCGTCAGGGGAGAGCAAAGAGGCCATCGGGAGAGCATAGGCCATGCTGCATGTGCGAGGCGACGGGATAAAACTCCGTCGCGAGGCAACGGGTTTGCGCGGCCACACCACTTCCCTTAGGCAGAGATGGCTTGCAGGAGGCAGATAGGTGGACGCGATCAATCCCAACCAGCCCGGCCCCGACGTGACGGCCGGTCAGCGCATGAAGAGCATCTTTGCCGGGTCGATCGGCAATCTGATCGAGTGGTATGACTTCTATGTCTACAACTCGTTTGCGATCTACTTCGCCAAGTCGTTTTCTGCCAGCAACGACCCGACGGTGCAGTTCATCACCGCGTTCGGCATCTATGCCGTGGGGTTCTTCATCCGCCCGATCGGGGGATTGTTCCTGGGATACTACGCCGACCGCGCCGGGCGCCGCGCGGCGCTGACGCTGTCGGTGATGCTGATGTGCGCGGGCTCCGGCATGATCGCCGTGCTGCCGACCTATGCGAGCGCGGGGATCATGGCGCCGGTTCTGCTGCTGGTCGCGCGCCTGTTGCAGGGGCTGTCGCTGGGCGGCGAGTATGCCTCGTCGGCCACCTACCTGAGCGAGGTCGCGGGATCCAAGAACCGGGGCTTCTGGAGCTCGTTCCAGTATGTGACGCTGATCGGCGGCCAGGTATGTGCGGCGCTGGTGCTGCTGATTATGCAGCAGGTGTACACGACCGGGGAACTCGAGGCGTGGGCGTGGCGCATCCCGTTCGGCATCGGGGCATTCGGCGCGCTGTATGGCCTGTATCTGCGCCGCAACCTGGCCGAGACCGAGGAATGGAAGCGGGCGCAGAAGGAGCCCCGGGTCAACCTGTTCGCCGAGCTGTTGAAGCACCCTAAGGAGGTGTTGCTGGTATTCGGCCTGACGATGGGCGGCACCACGGCGTTTTATACCTTCAGCGCCTACATGACGACGTTCCTCGCCAACACGCTGAAGTTCCCGAAGGGCTGGGTGGCGGAGATCTCGTTCATCACGCTGTTGATCTATGCCGCGATGCAACCGGTGTTCGGCGCCATCAGCGACCGGGTGGGCCGGCGGCCGGTGCTGATGTGGTTCGGCATCATGGGGACGCTGTGCACCGTGCCGATCCTGACCGCGCTGGGCGGCACCAAGGATTACACGACGGCGCTGCTGCTGATCCTGGCGGCGCTCATGATCGTGTCGGGCTACACGTCCATCAACGCCGTGGTGAAGGCGGAGCTGTTCCCGGCGGGGGTGCGGGCGCTGGGGGTCGGCTTCCCATATGCGATCGCAGCCTCGTTGTTCGGCGGCACGGCGCCGCTGATCGCGCTCAAGTTCAAGGAGGGCGGGAATGAGAGCTGGTTCTATTGGTATGTGACGGCGCTGATCTTCGTGTCGCTGATCGTGTATGCGACGATGCGGGACACGAAAAAGACGTCTCGGATGGTGGATTAGCCCTGAAGCCCTCTCCCGCTGGCGGGAGAGGGTTGGGTGAGGGCGGGGCCACCGGAGCGTCGTCGTTTCTGGTCACCCCACCCTCACCCCGGCCCTCTCCCGCCAGCGGGAGAGGGGGAAGTGGCTAGGCTGCGTCGCTGGTCGGAGCCGGCTTCGGCGCCGGGGTGGAGGCCGGGCTGTTCTCGGTCAGCATCTCGATCCGGCCGGTGATCTGGCCGCCATCCTCGACCTGGAGCCGGCGGCAGCGGGCGCTGCCCAGCACCTTGCCGGTGGCGCGGACGATCAGGCTGCCGCGGGCGGTCAGCGTGCCGTCGATCACGCCGGCGATCTCCGCGTCCTCGACCTCGACCTCACCGCGGAACACGCCGCCCAGCGCGATGCTGAGTTCGGTCGCGTGGATCATCGTGGCTTCGACGGTGCCTTCCACCACCAGGCGCTCGGCCTCGGTGACGGTGCCCTGCACAGAGATGCCGCGGCCCACCACCAGGGTGCGGCGCTCGGCCGGGGCGCTCGGGCGCTGCGGCATGCCGGGCTGCTGGCCCGGTTGGCCGGGCATGCCCGGGCGGGGCGGGGCGCTGCCGGGCTGCGGCGGCGTCGGAACCTGGCCCGTCATGGGCGAGTTGGGCGGGGTCGGGGTGCTGGGGAACGGGGTGCGGCCCATGGCGGCCTCCTTTGGCAAAGCGGGACGATAGGGTGGGACGCCGACGCCGGAGTCGGGCTTGGCTTGATCGGCAGAGGCGGAGCGGGCGATCCCGTCCAGCAGCGGGGCGGATGGCGGCGCTCCGGTTGCGGGGGCGGGCGTCGCCGGTTCGGCCCGTGTCTCTTCTGGCTTGCGGCGCTTGAACAACGGCACCTCCCTTCGAGGTCATGCGAGGGGCCGCCCTACCACGCCCCCGCCTCGTCTCACAACCCGGGACGTCGATCTGTTTTCGTATCGTTCAGCACATGCACCATGGCCGCGGTGCCCAGCACCGGCACCAGGAGGTTGGCCAGCGGCACCAGGCCGAGCGCCGCGAGCGCCACGCCCGGCACCAGCACCGCAATCCGCTGAGCGCCATAGGCCCGCAACGCCTGCTCCCGCGGCATGCGCCGCATCGCCACCGCCACGAACAATCCGCGCCCGATGGCCCAGCCCGTGATCAAGATGCCCATGAGCAGCCCCACGCCGGGCACCGCCAGGGTCAGCACGAGGGTGAGGAGCTGCAACGGGATCAGCTGCAATCCCAGCACCACCCCGTCCCAGGTCTGGACGCTCAGCGGCGCCCCGTCGGGCCGGCCGAGGCCCGGGTAGAAGGCCCGCTCCACCGCGGCCGCTACGCGATCGACATAGAGTGTCGCGATCAGCATGGCCGCCGGTACGAACAGCCACAACGCCAGCAGCGCCGCACCGATGCCACCCAGCAGCCCGGCGATCCAGCTCAGCCACGCCCACAGCCCCGGCCCCGCCACCACCTCCCGGATGCCCAGCACGGCGCCCACGAACAACGCCAGGAACACCGCCGCCGACAGCAGCAGGCTGCGCAACACCACGCCTTGGAACACCGGATCGGATAGCTGGGCGAAGGCGCGGGTGAGCGGGAGCATGGGGGCCTCATTTGCCGGGGTGCGTGGGGGATGATACGGCGCCAGCCATCCGTCAACGCACGACCCGCTCAGGAAACCCCATGACCCCTGCCCGCTTCGACATCCTCGGCATCGGCAACGCCATCCTGGACGTGGTGGCGCCCACCCCGGAAGACTTCCTGACCCGGCACGCCATGCACAAGGGCGGCATGGCCCTGATCACGGCCGAGCAGGCGGAGGCGCTGTATGCCGCGATGCCGCCGGGCCAGGAGAGCAGCGGCGGCTCGGTCGCGAACACTTGCGCGGTGGCGGCGGGGCTGGGGGCGCGAGTGGCGTATCTGGGCAAGGTGGCGGATGACCAGCTGGGCCAGGTGTTCCGGCACGACATCACGGCGGCCGGCGTGCACTACCCGACCGCGCCGCTGCGGGACGGGGCGCCCACCGCGCGCTGCCTGATCGCGGTGACCCCCGATGGCCAGCGGACGATGAACACCTATCTCGGCGCCTGCGTGACGTTCGGGGGTGCCGACCTCGATGAGGCGCTGGTGAGCGACAGCGCCGTCACCTACCTCGAGGGCTATCTGTTCGACCCGCCTTTGGCGCAGGCGGCGTTCCTCCGCGCGGCCGAGGTGGCGCATGCGGCGGGGCGGCTCGTGGCGCTGTCCTTGTCGGACGCGTTCTGCGTGGACCGGCACCGGGCCATGTTCCACGATTTCGTGCGCAGCCACGTGGACATCCTGTTCGCCAACGAGACCGAGATCTGCAGCCTATATAAAGAAGAAGACTTCGACCGCGCCGCCATCCGCGCCGCATCCGAGGTGAAGCTCGCGGTGTTGACCCGGGGTGCGCAGGGCAGCCTGGTGTTCCAGGGAGCCGAGCGCGTCGTGGTGCCGGCGGCGCATGCCGAGGTGGTGGATACGACGGGCGCCGGGGATGCCTATGCCGCCGGGTTCCTGGCCGGGCGCGCGGCGGGCCGGAGCCTCGCGGGGTGCGGTTCGCTGGGCAGCCTGGCCGCGGCGGCGGCCATCGGGCATTATGGCGCCCGCCCGCCCGTGGACCTCGCGGCCTTGGCGGCGCGGGCCGCTCGCTGAAGCAACTTCGCGGATCGTTGCCCGTTTCGGGTGCTGTCCCAACTGAACAGGAGAATGTCATGCGGAAGACGCTCATGATGTCTGCAGCCCTGCTGGCGCTGGAGGCCGGCGTGGCGCAGGCCCAGATGAACCCGCCCCCGAATGCGACGGCGCCGCTGCCGTCCATGTCGCCCTCGACAGGCGCGGGCTCGGTCACAGCGATGCCGCGTGCGACGATGCCGGGTGCTGCGATGCCGGGCGCGCCCCAGGGGACGATGCAAGGCAACATGCCGGCCGCTGCACCCGCGCCCATGACGCCCGCCGCCGCCCCGTCCGATACCGGGATGACCGGCATGCGCCCGATGCGTGGCCAGGCCCGGCACGCCATGCCCGCCGCCAGCACGGCGCGCGCCACCCCGGCCCGCGCCCAGCGGCGCGCGGCGCCCGGGGATGACGGAGTCGATGCTCCCCGGAGCGGCGATTACCGCGGTGGCGCCGGATCGCCACTGTCGAACAACGCCAGCAACACCGGTGCGGCGAACACCCGCAGCGAGATCGCGCCCCGCCTGCCGGACCCGAATGCCGCCGCCAACACGCCCGAGGCGTATTTGAGTGCCGCCCAGCGCGCACTCGCCGCCGGCCGCACCGGCGCAGCACAGGAGGCTCTGGAGCGGGCCGAGACGCGGATCCTGACGCGCTCCACCGATCCCAGCATGGCCGCGAGCCCGGCCGACATGCCGATGGTGCAGCAGATCAGCCAGGCCCGGCAGGCGCTGGCCAACCGCGACGTCGCCGGCGCCCGCGCGGCAATCGCCACGGCGATGGGCAACGCGGGTGAGGCCCCGATGGAGCCGATGCGCCCGCGCCGCCGCTGATCACACCCGACCCATGCCCGCCTTGCCGCCTTCGGTCCGAGGGATGCAAGGCGGGCATGCCTATTTTTGCCTCGCAACGGCCGGGCACCGCCTCTATGTGTGCGCTGCACACTCCGAGTCGGGGTGGGCACCCCTTTGCGGAGACCGTGTTTCCCACGCTCATCCGCCCTTCTGAAGCGCTGGGATCATCATGGACATCCGGAATATCGCGATCATCGCCCACGTCGACCATGGCAAGACGACGCTGGTCGATCAGCTCCTGCGTCAGTCCGGGTCGTTCCGGGACCACCAGGTCGTGGCGGAACGCGCGCTCGACAAGAACGACCTGGAGCGGGAGCGGGGCATCACGATCCTGGCGAAGTGCACGTCCGTCGTGTGGCGGGAGACGCGGATCAACATCGTGGACACGCCGGGCCACGCCGATTTCGGCGGCGAGGTGGAGCGCATCCTCAACATGGTGGACGGCGTGATCGTGCTGGTGGACGCGGCCGAGGGCGCGCTGCCGCAGACCAAGTTCGTGGTGACCAAGGCGCTGGCCCGCGGCATCAAGCCGATCGTGGTGGTGAACAAGGTGGACCGGCAAGACGCCCGGGCCGACGAGGTGCATACCGAGGTGTTCGACCTGTTCGCGGCCCTGGGCGCCAGTGACGAGCAGTTGGACTTCCCGATGCTGTATGCCTCCGGCCGTCAGGGCTGGGCGGACACCACGATGGACGGCCCGCGCAAGGACCTCGCGCCGCTATTCGACCTCGTGATGTCCCACGTGCCGCCGACCGTGCTGGACAAGGAGGCGCCGTTCGCGATGGTCGCCTCCATCCTGGACTACGACAACTTTTTGGGCCGTGTGCTGACCGGGCGCGTGGAGCAGGGCCGGGCCCGGCTCAACATGCCGGTGAAGGTGCTGCGCGCCGACGGCACCGTGGTGGAGACGGGCCGGCTCACCAAGCTCATGGGCTATCGCGGCCTCGACCGCGTGCAGGTCGAGGAGTGCGAGGCCGGGGATATCGTGGCGGTGGCGGGCCTCACGGACGCGACGGTGCCGGACACGGTGGGCGCGCCCGAGCTCGCGGCGCCGCTGCCGGCCATTCCGGTGGACCCGCCGACGCTTGCGATGACGTTCCGCGTCAATGACGGCCCGCTCGGCGGCAAGGAGGGCAAGAAGGTCACCTCCCGCCAGATCCGCGACCGGCTGCTGCGCGAGGGTGAGGGCAACGTCGCGATCAAGATCACCGACAGCAACGAGAGCGACGCGTTCGAGGTGGCAGGCCGCGGCGAGTTGCAGCTGGGCGTGCTGATCGAGCAGATGCGCCGCGAGGGGTTCGAGCTGACGATCGGCCGCCCCCGCGTGCTGACCCGCAAGAACGAGGAGACCGGCGCCCGGGAGGAGCCGTTCGAAGACGTGCTGGTGGACGTGGACGAGGCCTATTCCGGCGTGGTGGTGGAGAAGGTCAGCCGCCGCAAGGGCATGCTGCAGGACATGCGGCCGTCGGGCGGCGGCAAGGTGCGGCTCACGTTCCACATGCCCAGCCGCGGCCTGATCGGCTATCACGGCGAGTTCCTGACCGACACGCGCGGTACCGGCATCATGAACCGGCTGTTTTCCGGATATGAGCCCTGGGCCGGCACGATGGAGGGCCGCCGCAACGGCAGCCTGATCAGCTCCGAACCCGGTGAGGCCGTGCACTATGCGCTGTGGTACCTGCAGGAGCGGGGCACGCTGTTCGTCGATCCCGGTGACAAGGTCTATGTCGGCCTGATCCTGGGTGAGAACAGCCGCGGCGCCGACCTCGATGTGAACCCGATCAAGGAAAAGAAGCTGACCAACGTCCGCGCCTCCGGCAAGGATGACGCGATGCTGCTGATCCCGCCCCGGCGCATGAGCCTCGAGCAGGCGATCGCCTATATCGAGGATGACGAGCTGGTGGAAGTGACGCCGACCGCGGTGCGGCTACGCAAGCGCTACCTGGACCCGAACGAGCGCAAGCGGGCCGAAAAGCGGTCGGAAAGTGAAGCGGCGTAGCGGTATGACCATTGGCGGCACGCGGGCAGAGTAGTAACGTATTCTAACGCACGGCGATCTTGTCCTGCTTCCCACGGAGAACACCATGGCTTCCCTTACCCGTCGCCTTTCTTCCCTGATGCTGGCGACCGCCATGGTCGGCGCGCTCGTGATCGAGCCCGCATTCGCGCAGGTTACCCCGGGTGCCCCGACCGTCGGCCCCGCCGGCGGCGTGTCCAGCACCAGCGCGCCCAGCAACTCCGAGGGTACGCCCTCCGGCGGCACCGGCAACCTTGGCGGCAACCGCATCGTGCTGAACCCGCAGCAGGGCGCCATGGAGCAGGCTCCCATGACGGCCGCCCCGCGCCGCACTCGCGCAACCCGCCGCGCCGCCGCCCGTCGCAACCGCGCCGCGCGGATGAGCCGCACCCGTATGGCCCCGGCCACGATGGGCACGGGCGCCGCGTCCAGCAGCGGGCTCAACGGCTCCAACGCGCCGTCCGCCCCGGCCGCGCGCTGATCCCTCACCCGGTCTGACACAAGGTCCGGGATGAACGACGATGAGGGCCGGCATTCCGCAGGGAGTGCCGGCCCTTCTCTTTGGCGGGACCGGCAGCTCTGGGTCATGGGCGGGTTCGGCTTCGCCTGCGGCCTACCGCTGCCGTTATCCGGCTTCACCCTCCGCCAGTGGCTGAGCGAGGGCGGGACATCGCTGGCCGCGATTGGCTTCACCGCCTCGATCGGCCTGGCCTACACCCTGAAATTCCTGTGGTCGCCGGTGCTGGACCAGATCAGCCCGCCTGGGTTCCTGGCCCGGCTCGGGCGCCGCCGGGGCTGGCTGTGTGCCATTCAGCCCTTGCTGGCTCTGGCCTGTCTCACGCTCGCCTGGTCGGATCCCTTGATCACGCCCTGGCTCCTGATCGGCTCCGCCATCCTGATCGCGCTGTTCTCCGCCAGCCAGGACATCGTGGTGGATGCCTGGCGAATCGAGAGCTTCCCGGAGCGGCAGCAGGGCGTTGCGCTGGCGGCCTATATCTGGGGCTATCGGCTCGCATTGCTGGTATCCGGCTCCTGGGCGATCGGATTGGCCAATGTGATCGGGTGGCGGGGCTCCCTGACAATCATGGCCGCCACGGCCGCCGCCGCCCTGACGGTGACCTTGGTGGCGTCGGAGCCTGCCCTCACGCCCTCCCCTCCCAGGCCGTTCATGGACCGTATGCGCGTGGCCGTGATCGAGCCGTTCCGGGACTTGATGCGACGGCGGGAAGCCGTGACGATCGTTGCCTTCGTCATGTTGTTCAAACTCGGCGAGGCGCTCGCCCACACGATGGCGCCCCCATTCTATCGCGCCATGGGGTTCGACCGAGCGCAGGTCTCCCTGGCGACGGGGGTGCCCGGTCTTGTCGCCAGCCTGCTCGGCGCCGCAGCCGGCGGCTGGCTCGTGATCCGGGTCGGCACGGGGCGGGCGCTGATCTCCACCGGGTTCGTCCAGATGGCCTCGATGACCCTGTATTTCGCGCTGGCCGTCTCGGGCGGGGATTTCCGTATCCTGCTGGCCAAAATCATGCTGGAGAACTTCGCCGAGGCGATGGCGGATGCGGCGTTCATCACCTTCCTCTCTTCGCTGTGCAGCCGCTCGTTCACCGCCACGCAATATGCGCTGCTGTCGTCGCTCGCCGCGGTCGGATTGCGCACGCTGGGCGGCTTCTCCGGCGTGCTGGCGGAGGCGCTGGGCTGGACGGCTTTCTACGCCCTCACGATCCTGGCGGCGCTGCCGGCGATGGCGTTGATGCTCGTGCTGCTCCGCCGCCAGGCTCGGTCGGCAGCCACAGCGTGACCGTGGTGCCGATCCCTTCCGTGCTGTCGATCCCCATCCGGCCGCGATGCCGGTTCACGATGTGCTTGACGATCGCCAAGCCCAGCCCGGTGCCGCCCACCGCGCGGGATCGCCCTTTGTCCGCCCGGTAGAACCGCTCCGTCAGCCGGGGAATATGCGCCCGCGCGATGCCCTGCCCATCGTCATGGACCTGGATCAGCACGCCGGGCCGCGGCGGCCAGCGCCCGCCCGGCGCCGCCCGCACCGCCGTCACCCGGACCTCCCCGTCCTCGCGGCCGTATTTGAGCGCGTTGTCCACCAGGTTGTGGATCACCTGATCCAGCTGGTCCCGGTCCCCTACCACGGGCGGCAGGCCCGGATCGGCGGTCACCGCCAGCCGGATGCGGCGGGATGCGGCTTGCGGCTCGAACCCGGCGGCCATGCTCTCCAGCAAAGGCCCGATCGGCACGGGATCGGCCGGCGGCTGGTGTTCCGTCAGCTCGATACGGGACAGGCTCAACAGATCGTCGATCAGCCGGTTCATGCGCTGCGCCTGCTCGGCCATGATGCCGAGGAAGCGGGCCTGCGCCGGGGGATCGTCCGCGGCGGGTCCACGCAGCGTGTCGATGAAGCCGATCAGGCTGGCCAGCGGCGTGCGCAGCTCATGGCTGGCATTGGCCACGAAATCCGCCCGCATGCGCTCCACCGCCCGCTCCCGCGTTCGGTCCGACAGAACGGCCACGATGCGGCCGCCATCGGCCAAGGGCGGATCGAGCGGCAGCACCGTCGCCAGCACCTCCCGCGCCACCGGCACCGGGAGGCTGAGTTCGGCCCGCTGTTCCTGGTTCTGGCCCTGGGCGCGGTCGATGGCCGCGCGAAGGCCGGGGTGGCGGGCGACCGCGGCCATTTCGGCGCCGAAGATCGCCTGCGCCGCCGCGTTGGCCCGCGTCACGCGCCGGTCAGCCGAGAGCACGATCAACGGGTCCGGCAGGCGGCTCACGATCGCCCGCTCGGCACGGATCAGGCCCTCCACCTCCGCGGTCCGGGTCGCCAGGATGCGCGCCAGCCGCTCCGCCTCCCGCACGATATGCGCGGTTGCGGCCAGCGAGGGTTGGCCGGATGGTCCCGCCGGCCCGTCATCGGCGGCATGATGCAGCGCCATGATGATGAATCTGAGGTCCCGCACCCAGATCCGCGCCAGGATGAAGGCCCAAACCGCCACCACCAGCAGCGCCACCGCGGCCGACTCCCACTCCAGCCGGTTCAGCATCGCGAGCCCAAGCAGAAGCATGACCGGGAGCCCCGCGAGGACGAACGTGGTCCGCAGCGGCAGCGTGGCGCGCATGGTCGCTAGCTTTCGCTAGACCCCGGGCGCGCCCAGCGTCTGCGGCGCGGGCTGCACGATATGGGCGCCGGCGCGGTCGATCTCGAAGATCGCGAGGCCGCGCCGAACCCCGCCATCCGGCAGCAACCCGAACAGGCCGTCCGCCCCGGAGAACCCCTCGTTACGCAGCAGTGAGCCCATGGGGAACCCGTTCGCATCCGCCGCCACCCGCGCCACGCTGGCCGCGTCGAAGGCGAGGCTCGCGAACTCCCGCGGCGCCGTGCCGTATCGGCTGGTGTAGGCGGTGATGAAGGGCTGGCGGGCCGCAGGGTCCGGTGCGGCATACCAGGCGCCGGCCAGGGCGCGCATGCGGGAGGCATTGCGCGCCCAGGTGCCCGGCCCCATCACGCGGACCTTGTCCGGTCCGGCATCGTTGTCCCGCAGCATCGCCGCCGTGGTCTCCCCGGACTCAGCCAGCAACAATGCGTCGAACGGCACGGGCGGCACTGGGAGCGTGTCGGCGACGGGCGGCGCGGCCGGGTCGGACGCGGCGGGGTCGGGCCGCGGTGCGGCCGGGCGACGGGCTGCGGTGTCGGCCACCTCTCGCAAGGCCGGCGCCAGGGCCGGTCCGCCGCTGTATCGGCGCACTATCGGCTCCGGCAGGCTCGCCTCCGACACGGCGGCCGCGAGGCCGTTGGCCATCGCATCCCCGAACGGATTTTGCGGCAGCACCGCCGCGATCCGGGTCTTACCCTCCGCCCGCGCCGCCAGCGTCAGGCGGCGCACTTGCTGTGCGGCGGTGATGCCGAGGGTCCATACGCCGGGCTGCGCCTGCGCCGCATCGGAGGTGAAGGCCAGCATCGGCACGGCGGCCGCCCGGGCGATCGGCGAGACCGCCGCCGTCTCCGTCGTGGTGAGCGGCCCCAGGATCACGCCCGCCCCGGCATCGAGCGCCGCCCGTGCCGCGGCGGAAGCGCCGTCCGGCGTGCCGCGGGTGTCCCGGACATCGAGCGGCGGGGCGCCCGGCTGGTCCAGCGCCAGCTGCGCCGCCTTTACCATGGCCTGCCCGAGTTCGGCGTTCGAACCGGTCAACGGCACCAGCAAGGCAATCTTACGACCCGGCACCGGCGCACCCGGCACCGGCGCCACGGGCGGGTTCAGCCGGGCATAGCCGGGGCCGGGCGGACCGGCTACGCAAGCAGACAGGCCCCCCATCGCGGCCAGGATCAGGAATGCCCGCTTCAGACCCCCCCGACGTGAGTGAACCGCTTGATCGTTCATGGCCCGACGCTCCCGACACTGACCCGGTTGGGCCTGTTCAGACCATATCACCGGGACTCCATTTGATTGCCACCCCCATCGGCAATCTGGCCGATCTCTGCGCCCGGGCGGTGCAGGTCCTGCGGGGGGTGGACCTGGTGTTGTGCGAGGACACGCGGATGACGGCGCGGCTGCTGTCCCATTACGGGATCGGCACCCGCACCTCGCCTTTGCACGACCATAATGAAGACGGGCGCATCCCCGCCTTGTTGCAGGAGTTGCAGGGGGGTGCGCGGATCGCGCTGGTGTCGGATGCCGGAACGCCGCTGGTGTCCGATCCCGGGTTCCGGCTGGTGCGGGCGGCGATCGCGGCGGGCATCGCGGTCACGGGGGTGCCGGGCCCGAACGCGGCGGTGATGGCGCTGACGTTGTCGGGCTTGCCGCCGCAGCCGTTCCTGTTCCTCGGTTTCCCGCCCCCCCGTTCGGCCGCCCGCCTGGCCGCGTTTGCCGGATTGCGCGGGGCGGAGCGGGCCGGGCTGCAGGCGACGCTGGTGTGGTATGAGGCGCCGCACCGGCTGGCGGAGATGCTGGCGGACCTCGCGACCGCGTTCGGCGACCGCCCGGCGTCCGTGGCGCGGGAGCTCACCAAGCGATTCGAGGAAGTCAGGCGCGGAGCGGTTTCGGAGTTGGCTGCGCACTATGCCGGGCATGCGGCGCGGGGGGAGATCACCGTGGTGCTGGGCCCGGCGCCCCTGGAGCAGGCTGGCGCCGACGATCTGGATGGACTGTTAAGGCACGCGATGGCCGAGAGCAGCCTAAAGGATGCGGCGGCCCTGGTGGCAACTGCGACGGGATTGCCGCGGAAGATCGTCTATGCCCGGGCGCTCGAACTGTCGAAGCCGGGTTAGGACGAAGGCCGCGTCACCGCCCCGAGACGATCCGATCCACCAGCTGCTTCACCGTCGGGATGAACCCGTTCGAGTAGAACGGATCCTTTGCAAAGCGGAACGCATTGTGCCCGCTGAACATCAGCTGATGCTCGATATCCTCCGCCGTGCGGTCGGTGGAGCGCACCGATTGCAGCGTTTTCTGAATGCAGAAGCTTCGCGGGTCCGCCTTTTTGCCGTTGTCGTAGTCGGGCCCGTGCTGGCTCCAATTGCTGAACCGGCACACGCTGAGGCAGCCCATGCATTCCACCTGGTCCTTGGTGATGCGCTGGGCGCGGTCCGGGGTCACGAAGATCAGCGTATTGTCGGGCGTGCGCAGCGCCTCGGTGAAGCCCTCCGCGATCCAGCCCTCGGCACGGAACAAATCGTCATAGGTCAGATAGACCGGCCGCTTGCGGGGGCCGATGCCCAGCACGGCATTATGCTCGGCGATCGGCTCCGTGGTGTAGCTGACCTGGTGCCGCTCCCGCTCCCGCAGCTCGCCGATGAAGCCGTTATTGACGGCGCTGGAATAGAACCCGGTCGGGCTGAACTTATTCAGGAAGACATCGCCCTCCTTCAACGTCAGCAGCCGGTTCTTCCACGCATCGCTGATCGGGCTTTCCGTGGTCAGCAACGGCCGGGTGCCGAACTGGAAGGCGATCGGGCCAAGGTCGGGGTTGTCGATCCAGTGCTCCCACTCCTCGAGCCACCAAACGCCGCCCGCCATGATGATGGGCGTCTGATCGAGGCCGAAGGTGCGCATCAGCTTGCGGAGTTCCAGCACGCGGGGGAACGGATCCTCCGGCTTCTCGGGATCCTCGCCGTTGCTGAGCCCGTTATGCCCGCCGGCCAGCCAGGGGTCTTCATACACCACGCCGCCCAACAGCGCCGCCGCCTTGGAATAGGCCCGCTTCCACAGCGCGTTGAAGGCGCGGGACGAGGAGACGATCGGGTAATAATGCACGCCGAACCGGGCCGCGATGTCCGACAGGCGATAGGGCATGCCGGCGCCGCAGGTGAGCCCATGGATGAGGCCCTTGGCGCCTTCCAGCACCCCGGTGATCACCCGCTCCGCCCCGCCCATCTCCCATAGCAGGTTGGCATGGATGCGGCCGCGTCCGCCGGCGATGTCATGCGCGCGCTGCGCCTGGGCGATGCCGCCCTGGATGCCGTATTGGATCAGCTCCTCATGCCGCTCCCGCCGGGTGCGGCCATGGTACGGCTGATCGAGTGGATCGCCGTTCTCATCGTAGAAATCAGCATTGACGGCGCTGAACGTGCCGGCGCCACCCGCGGCGGCCCAATGGCCGGACGATACGCCGGTGGACACGCCGATGCCCTTGCCGCCCTCGACGAGCGGCAGGACGTCGACCCCACCCATCCGTATCGCGTTGACGTCCTTCATCCCCGCTCAGCCCTTATGATCGCGAACCCCTGACATTGTGGCCCGGGTCCGTTGCTACCAGACCCGGGCTCAAGAAATGCTACCGCGTGTTACTCGGCCGCGTCGGGCTCGCTCCGCTCCGGACGCGGGCCCCGCTCCCGGTCACGCGGACCACGATCGCCACGGTCGCCCCGATCCGGCCGGTCACCGCCGCCGCTCTTGGCGCCGACCTGCTCGGTGATGTCGGCACCGGTGGCCTGGTCCACGACGCGCATCGACAGCTTGACCTTGCCGCGATCGTCGAAGCCCAGGACCTTGACGCGCACCTGGTCGCCTTCCTTCACCACGTCGGTCGTCTTCTGCACCCGGCCCTGCTGCAGCTCGCTGATGTGCACCAGCCCGTCCTTCGCGCCCAGGAAGTTCACGAACGCGCCGAACTCGGCCGTCTTGACCACCTTGCCCAGGTAGATCACGCCGACCTCCGGCTCCGCCACGATGCCGCGGATCATGTCGATCGCCTTCTGGCTCGCTTCTTCGGTGGTGGCGGCGATCTTGATGGTGCCGTCATCCTCGATGTCGATCTTGGCGCCGCTCTCGGCCACGATCTCGCGGATCACCTTGCCGCCGGTGCCGATCACGTCCCGGATCTTCTCCTTCGGCACCGTGATCACGGTGATGCGCGGCGCCGTGGCGGCCACGTCGGACCGGGCACCCGTGAGCGCCTTCGCCATCTCGCCCAGGATATGCAGCCGGCCGTCCCTGGCCTGCTCCAGTGCGATCTTCATGATATCAGCGGTGATGGACGTGATCTTGATGTCCATCTGCAAGGAGGTCACGCCCTTTTCGGAGCCCGCGACCTTGAAGTCCATGTCGCCCAGGTGATCCTCGTCACCCAGGATGTCCGACAGCACGGCAAAGCCGCGGTCCTCCTTGATGAGCCCCATGGCGATGCCCGCCACCGGGCGGATCAACGGCACGCCGGCATCCATCAGGCTGAGGCTGGTGCCGCACACCGTCGCCATGCTGGAGCTGCCGTTGCTCTCGGTGATCTCGGACACGATCCGCATCGTATACGGAAACACGTCCTTGGCCGGCAGCACGGGGCGCAGCGCCCGATACGCCAGCTTGCCATGCCCGATCTCACGGCGGCCCGGCGAGCCCATACGACCGGCCTCCCCCACGCTGTACGGAGGGAAGTTGTAGTGCAGCATGAAATGCTCACGCCGCTCGCCTTCCAGCGCATCGATGATCTGCTCGTCCTGCCCGGTGCCGAGGGTCGCGACGCACAGCGCCTGCGTCTCGCCACGGGTGAACAGCGCGCTGCCATGGGCGCGCGGCAGGATGCCGACCTCGGCCACGATCTGCCGTACGGTCTTGGTGTCGCGCCCATCGATGCGCAGCCCGGTGTCCAGGATTGCGTTGCGCACCACATCGGCCTCAAGGCTCTTGAACAGGCCCTTCGCCTTCTCGGCGTCGTGGCCCTCCTCGGTAAGCGTCGCCATCGCGGCCTTCTTGGCGGCGCCGACCTTCTCCTGGCGGACCTGCTTCTGCCGTTCCTGATAGGCCTCCGTCAGCCCGGCGCGGGCCAGCGCGTCCACGCGCTGCGTCAGCGCCGCCAGCTCCGGCGCCGGCTCGGCCAGGGCCCAGGGCTCCTTCGCGGCATGCTCGGCCAGCTCGATGATCGCCTGGATCACGGGCTGGAAATGCTGGTGCCCGAACGTCACAGCGCCCAGCATGATTTCCTCCGACAGCTCCTGCGCCTCGGACTCCACCATCAGCACACCCTCGGTCGTGCCGGCCAGCACCAGGTCGAGCTGGCTCGTCTTGAGCTGCTCCATGGTGGGGTTGAGGATGTACTCGCCGTTCTCGTAGCCGACGCGGGTGGCGGCGATCGGGCCGAAGAACGGGATGCCGGACAGCGTCAGCGCGGCCGAGCAGCCGATCATGGCGACCACGTCCGGATCGTTCTCCATGTCATGGCTCAGAACGGTCGCCACGACCTGGACCTCGTTGCGGAACCCTTGCGGAAACAGCGGGCGGATCGGGCGGTCGATCAGGCGGCTGGTCAGCACCTCTTTTTCGGACGGCCGGCCCTCACGCTTGAAGAAGCCGCCCGGGATCTTGCCGGCGGCAAAGGTCTTCTCCTGGTAGTTGACGGTCAGCGGGAAGAAATCCTGCCCCGGCTTCTGCGTCCGCACGCCGACGGCGGTGCACAGCACGATGGTGTCGCCATAACGGGCGAGCACGGCGCCATCGGCCTGACGCGCGATCTTCCCGGTCTCGAGCACCAGCTTGCGCCCGCCCCAGTCGAGTTCCTTGCGGAAGTAATTGAACATGGATGGTCCCTTCGTATGGGGCCACGACATCCGGAGTGGTGCGGCGTCTCGAAGAACACGGCCTGGTCAGGCCATGTCGTCAGAGAGGTCGCGGTCCGGCAGTCCGTGGCCGAGATCCGGCCGCCACGATTGGCGGCCGGGGTATCGTTCTAGCGGCGCAGGCCGAGGCGGGTGATCAGCGCCTGATACCGCTCAGAATCCTTGCGCTTCAAGTAATCCAGCAACCGCCGGCGGCGGCCGACCAGCATCAGCAGGCCGCGGCGGCTATGGAAATCCTTCGCATGGATCTTGAGGTGTTCGGTGAGGTTGGTGATCCGCTCGCTGGCGAGTGCCACCTGGACCTCGGGGCTACCGGTATCGTCGGTGCCGGTGGCGTATTCGGACACGAGCGCCGTCCGGCGCTCCGCAGTGATCGACATCGTGTTCTCCTGAATGGGGGTTACAGCAGGCGTTCCGGCTTGAGCCAGCCGTCAGACAGCCGGCACAACCCGATCACGCGCGCCCCCGCCATGGCTCGGGCCAATCCACCGTCGGGATTGGCCGTCTCAGGAATGCGGCCCATCAAATCCACCAGGTTGATCGCCTGGCCGTTCGAGAAGCCGAAGGCCTCCGCCTCAGTCAAGGCCAGCGCCGGGATGTCGGCCAGCGCGGTCGTGACCGGAAGCAAGAGGTCCGGGGATGCCGGCGGGTTCTCCCCCTCACGCACGCATTTGTCCAGCGAAATCGCCTGCGCCTCCGTGAACGGCCCCACCCTGAGCCGCCGCAGCGCCGCGACATGCCCCAGCGTGCCGCAGGCGATGGCGAGGTCCCGCGCCAGGCTGCGCATATAGACGCCCTTGCCGGATTGCACCTCGAACACGGCCGTGTCGGCGTCGATCCGCTCGATCAGTTCGAAGCGATCCACCCGCGCGGGCCGGGCTTCCAGGACGGGCGCCCGACCCTCGCGCGCCATGTCATAGGCGCGCTCGCCGGCCACCTTGATGGCGGAATAGGCCGGCGGCACCTGCATGATGTCGCCGATGAAGGCCGGCAACGCGGCGGCGATCTGTTCGTCTGTGGGCCGCGCCGGGGACAGACCGATGCTGGCGCCATCACGGTCATCGGTGTCGCGCGCATCGCCGAACGTCAGCGTGAAGCGATACAGCTTGGTCCCGTCCATCACATACGGCACCGTCTTGGTCGCATGCCCGAACGCGATCGGCAGCACCCCCGTCGCCAACGGATCGAGCGTGCCGCCATGCCCGGCCTTCTGCGCATCGAACCCACGCCGCACGCGGTTGACCACGTCCGTGCTGGTCATGCCCGGCGGCTTGTCCACGATCAGCCACCCATTGAGGGCCCGGCCCCGCTTCTTACGCATGATTAGCCCTCTCCCGCTGGCGGGAGAGGGTTGGGTGAGGGTGGGGCAAACCGAGTGACGGTCCGTGAGCCTGATCCCACCCTCACCCCGACCCTCTCCCGCCAGCGGGAGAGGGGGAAGACGCCAGGTCCCGCGCGACCTCGGGCTGCTTCAGCAGCGCATCCACATGCATCGCATAATCCAACGTGGTATCCGGCTGGAACGACACGGCCGGCGCCACGCGGAGCCGCATCTCATGCGCGATCTGCGTCCGCAAATAGGGCGCCACCCGCTTCAACGCCGGCAGCAGCGCCGCGACGTCCGTGCGGCCGAGCCGGGCCACGAAGGCGGTGGCGTTCTTGAGGTCCGGGCTGATCCGCACCTCCGTCACCGTGATCTTCGCGTCCGCCAGCTCTGGATCCCGGAACTCACCCCGCATGAACAAGGACGAGAGCACGTGCCGGATCTCCTCCGACACGCGCAATTGCCGCTGCGTGGGTGCCTTCGAGACCGCGCTCGATTTCCGTTGGCTCACCCGGGGACCATCTCGATCTCGAAGCACTCGACCATGTCGCCCTCGCGCAGGTCGTGATACCCGGCGAAGCTCAGCCCGCACTCATAGCCGCGCGCCACTTCCCGCACGTCGTCCTTGAAGCGCTTCAGCTGGCTCAGCTCGCCATTGTGGATCACCACGCCTTCGCGCAATAGCCTGACGCCGCAGCCGCGCTTCACCACGCCCTCGGTCACCATGCAGCCGGCGACCTTGCCGGTCTTGGTGATGTCGAACACCTTCCGAATTTCGGCGTAGCCCAGGAAGTTCTCGCGGGCCTTGGGCGCGACCTTGCCCTTGACCATCGTCTGGATGTCGTCGGCCACGTCGTAGATGATCGAGTAATACCGGATATCCACGCCGTCCCGCACCGCAAGCTCCCGCGCCTGGGCGGTGGCACGCACGTTGAACGCCACCACCACGGCGTCGCTCGCGCGGGCCAGCTGGATGTCGCTCTCGGTGATCTGGCCCACCGCCGACAGCAGCACGCGGACCTTCACTTCCTCATGCGCGAGCTTCAGCACGGCGCCCTGGATCGCCTCGGCGCTGCCCTGCACGTCGGCCTTCACGACGATCGCGACTTCCTTCAGCTCGCCAGCCACGGCCCGGGCCAGCATCTCCTCCAGCGTGCCGCGCGCGGCTGTGACGCCGGCAGAGCTGCGGTCCTTCAGCTTGCGCTGCCGGAACTCGCTGATCTCCCGCGCCCGCGCCTCGTTCTCCACCACCACGAACGGCTCTCCCGCGGTTGGCACCGAACTCAGGCCCAGGATCTCGACCGGGGTGCTGGGGCCCGCGACCTTGATCTGCTTGCCCTTGTCGTCCAGCAGCGCCCGCACCCGGCCCCACTCGGCGCCGGCCACCACGATGTCACCCTGGTTCAGCGTGCCCTTCTGCACCAGCATGGTCGCCACCGGGCCACGCCCGCGATCGAGCCGGCTTTCGATTACCGACCCCTCCGCCGACCGGTCCGGATTGGCGCGGAGGTCCAGGATCTCGGCCTGCAGCAGGATCGCCTCCTGCAGCTTGTCGAGCCCGGTGCGCTTGGTGGCGCTGACCTCCACGTCCTGCGTGTCGCCGCCCATTTCTTCGACCACGATCTCGTGGCTCAGCAGCTCCTGCCGCACGCGGCTGGGGTTCGCGTCCGCCTTGTCCATCTTGTTGATGGCCACGATGATCGGGGCGTGCGCGGCCTTCGCGTGCTTGATGGCCTCGATCGTCTGCGGCATCACGCCGTCATCGGCGGCCACCACCAGGATCACGATGTCGGTCACCGACGCGCCGCGGCTGCGCATCGCCGTGAACGCCTCATGGCCCGGCGTGTCGATGAAGGTGATCTTCCCGGCATGGTCCGCCAGCTGCACCTGGTAGGCACCGATATGCTGCGTGATGCCCCCGGCCTCCCCGGCGGCCACATCGGTGCTGCGGAGCGCGTCCAGCAGGCTGGTCTTGCCATGGTCCACGTGGCCCATGATCGTCACCACCGGGGCGCGCGGGATCATGTCGTCATCGATGTCATCCTCGCCATCGATGCCGATCTCCACGTCGCTCTCGCTGACCCGGCGCGAGCGGTGGCCGAACTCTTCAACGACCAGCTCGGCCGTATCCGCGTCCAGCACCTGCGTCACGGTCGCCATGACGCCCATGCGCATCAGCGCCTTCACCACGTCCGGCACCCGCGCCGCCATGCGGTTGGCGAGTTCCTGCACGGTGATCGCCTCCGGCAGCACCACGTCCCGCACGACCTTCACTTGGTCGCTGCGCAGCCGCTCGAGCTCCGTCTGCCGGCGCTCCCGCTCGCGCTGGCGGCGGACGGAGGCGAGGCTGCGGGACTTGTCGTCATCACCCTCGATCGCAGCCAGCACGTCGATGCGCCCGGCGCGGCGCCCGGCGTCCCCGACCTTCTTGACCGGTGCCACGACCTTGCGGCCCGGCACGGCGAGGCCGCCGGGGCGGCGGCGCGGCGCGTCCTCATCCTCGGGGCGGGTGGGCTTCAGGCGCAGGGTCTCGCCCGGGCTCGTGGTGGTGGCGGGGCGCGCGGGCGCGGTGCCGGGTGCGGCTGGGGCGCCGGGCGCCTTGGCCACGGCCGGCTGTTGCGGCGCGGCCTCGGCGGCCAGGCGTGCGGCCTCCTCGGCGCGGGCGCGGGCCTGTTCCTCGATGGCGCGGCGGGCGTCGTCCTCGGCCTGCTTGCGCTGCTCGTCCTCGCGACGGCGGTTTTCCTCCGCCTGGGAGAGGATCGAGATCTTCTCCTGCTCGCGGCGCTCGGCCTCCCGCTTGGCCTGGTCCTTGACCTGCTCGGCCAGCACGCGCTGGCGCACCGCGATCTCGGTCGCGGTCAGCGCGCGGCCGGCGCCGGCCGGGGCGCGGCCGGCCACGGGCGGCTTCGGCGGCGCGCCGGGCACCACGGGGGCGATCGGCACCGGGCCTGCCACCGGAGGCGGCGGCGTCAGCGACGTGCGCTTCTTCTTGACCTCAACCTGCACGACCTTCGAGCGGCCATGGCTGAAGCTCTGCCGGACGGAGCCCGCATCCACGGTCCGCCCCACGTCACCCCTGCCGACCGGGCGCAGCGAGAGCCGGCCCTTGGCTGCGTCTTGTTCGTTACTGCCGTCGCTCATGCACCCGCCCGTTCCATCAACTCGGGCCCGCCAGTGATCCCGGCGAGCCGTGTAACCTCAATCCCCAACGCCTCGGCCAACCGGCCCGGCGCCACCGCCACGTGCACCACATGGTCACGGCCGAACACCGCGCCCAGGGCCCCTGCCGTCAGCGGTGTGGCTGCCGGCACCTCTCTCACGCCACTCAGCAGGCGCCGCCGCTCATCCACGCTGCCGTCCGATGCCTGCAGCACCAGGCCGACATGCCGGGATTGCAGCCACTCGCGCGCCTTCTGGAAGCCGCAGACCGCTTGGCCGGCCCGCCGGGCGAGGCCCAGCAGCTCGGTCACCCGCCGGGTCAACCCGGCCTGCAGAACCTGCTCGAGGTCCGCCGGCACGGTCACGGGTCCCCGGGAGTCCTTGGGCGCAGCCCGGGCAAACGCGCCCTTCAGCCGCGCGTCCCTTAGCACATCCCGCCGCGCACTCAACCAGATTCCCCGCCCGGGCAGCTTTGCGTTGACGTCCGGCACGATCACGCGGTCGGGCGACAGCACGAACCGCAGCATCCGCGGCCGGTAATCCCGCTCCCGCGTGATGATGCAGCGGCGGAGCGGACCGGTCTCTGGTTCGTCATCCGCATCCCCCTCTCCCGCTGGCGGAAGAGGGCCGGGGTGAGGGTGAGACGACGTGGGTAGGCCCGGGCCGGTCACCCCACCCGCAGCCAACCCTCTCCCGCCAGCGGAAGAGGGCTTCCGCTCTGCCTTACTCAGGATCCGCCGCCGGGGCCGGCTCGTCGCCGTCGAACCAGTGCGCGCGCGCCGCCATGATGACCTGGTTGGCCGTGTCCTCGTCCATGCCGTCGGAACCCACGATCTCGATCAACTCGTCGGACGCCAGGTCCGCCAGATCGTCGAGCGTTTTGACCCCCTTCTCACCCAGCGCCACCAGCATGTGCGGCGTCAGCACCTCGATCCCCGCGATGTCGTCCGACACGCCGAGCGCCACGCGCTTATCGTTCATCTCGTCGTCGCGCTTGGTGAGGAACGCCTGCGCCCGGCGGATCAGCTCGTCCGCCACGCTCTCGTCGAAGCCCTCGATCTCGGCGAGCTCCTCGGGCGCCACGTAGGCCAGCTCCTCGATCGTGGAGAAATCCTCCGTCACCAGCAGCCCGGCGATCACGTCGTCCACGTCCAGCGCCTCCACGAACAGCCCCGTCTTGCGGCGGAACTCCTCCTGCCGGCGCTCGCTCTCCTCGGCTTCCGTCAGGATGTCGATGTCCCAGCGGGTCAGCTGGCTCGCGAGCCGCACGTTCTGGCCGCGCCGTCCGATGGCAAGGCTCAGCTGCTCGTCCGGCACCACGACCTCGACCCGCCCGGCTTCCTCGTCCATCACGACCTTGGTGACCTCGGCCGGCGCCAGCGCGTTCACGACGAACGTCGCGTGCTGGCTCGACCACGGGATGATGTCGATCTTCTCGCCCTGCAGCTCCTGCACCACGGCCTGCACACGCGATCCGCGCATGCCGACGCAGGCGCCGACGGGGTCGATGCTCTGGTCGCGGGAGATCACCGCCATCTTGGCGCGACTGCCGGGGTCGCGCGCCACGGCCTTGATCTCGATGATGCCGTCATAGATTTCCGGGACTTCCTGCGCAAACAGCTTGGCCAGGAACGCCGGGTGCGTGCGGGACAGGAAGATCTGGGGTCCGCGCACCTCCTCCCGCACGTCGTAGATGTAGGCCCGCACCCGGTCGCCGTTGCGGAAACTCTCGCGCGGGATCAGCTCGTCCCGGCGCAGCAGCGCCTCCGCCTTGCCCAGCTCGACCATCATGTTGCCGTACTCAGTGCGCTTCACGATGCCGTTCACGATCTCGCCGATGCGGTCCTTGAACTCGTCGTATTGCTTCTTGCGCTCGTATTCGCGAACGCGCTGCACGATCACCTGCTTGGCGGTCTGGGCGGCGATGCGGTCGAAGTCGATCGGCGGCAGCGGGTCGATGATGTGGCCGCCCAACTGGATATCGGGCTGGAACTTGCGGGCGATGTGGATCGGAATCTGGGTGGCCTCGTTCTCGACCACCTCCACCGCCTCGGTCCAGCGGGACAGGCGGACGTCACCGGTCTTCTTGTCGATCGTGGCGCGGATGTCCTTCTCGGAGCCATACTTGGCGCGGCCGGCCTTTTGGATGGCCTGCTCCATCGCCTCCAGCACCTCGTCGCGCTCGATCGATTTCTCACGCGCCACGGCGTCGGCCACCAGCAGCAATTCGGGGCGGGATACGGAGGTGTCCATGCTATCTGCTCCTAATTCTCGAACGTCAGTTCGACACCGGCGGCCCGGCGGTGGCCGCGATCAATTCGTCCGTCAGCATCAGCTTCGCCCGCCGGACGTCGCCCATCGGCAGCACCACGTCGCTGCCATCTTCCAGCCGCAGCCGGATGGCAACGGCGTCCGCGCCCAGGATCACGCCGGTGAACCGCCGCCGACCGTCCACAGGCATCAGCATCTCCACCCGCGCCTGGTGGCCGGCGAACCGCACCCAATCCTTCACCCGCGTCAGCGGCCGGTCGATCCCGGCGGAGCTGACCTCAAGGGTCCAGGCGCCGGGCAGCGGGTCCTCCACGTCGATCAGCGCGCTGACGGTATGGGTGATCTTCTCGCAATCCGTCACGCTGATCTGCGCGCCATCCGCCCGGTCCGCCATCACCTGCACCGTCGGCTTGTCCCGGCCCAGCACCAGCACGCGCACCAGCTCGTAGCCCAGCGCCTCGATCGACGGGCCGATAATGCCTGCGATCCGCGCTTCCAGCCCGGAATGGTTCGGCTCGTCTGAGGGGGGACGCGACATGGGGTGCCTTAGGAATCAAAAAGGGCGGCCCGGTAAGGCCACCCCGATACAGTCCGGAGATTTGTTTGTGGCGCCTAGATAGGCGAACTCTGCCGCCGCCGCAAGATGCGCCAGGGCCGGCGCGGGCTTCGCACCAGGCGCCGGACCGGCAGCTCGATCAAGCGATGACCCAGCCACGCCAGCCCGAATGTCAGGGCGAGCGTGGCGGGCACCAGCACCGCCGGGTCGGACCCGATCAGGTGCGGCAGCCGGTCCAGCACGGGCACGTGCACCAGGTAGATGGCGTACGACAGCACACCGAGCCCATGGAACGCCGGCGCTGCCAAGGTGCGTTGGAACGCATCCCGCCCCAGATGCGTCGAAGCCACCAGCACCGGCAGGCCGGCATAGACCGCAAGGTCGGGCACCTCCACCGCCATGGCCACCAGGAGCGACCCGGCCACCGCTGCGCCTACTCCCGGACGTTGCAGGAACATCCGCCACCGCACAGAGTCCAGCGAGCGGTAGGTCAGCAGCCCGATCGTGAACCCGGCCAAGCAGCGCAACGCCGGCAGCAGGCTCCAATTATCGTAGATGTCGAGCGGTCCGCGCCGCCCTGCCCCACGGTCCGGCGCCAGCCAAACGCACAGCACCAAGGCCGCCCCCGCAACCAGCAGCGCCGCCCACGCCATCCCCCGCCCGCGATGCAGCGCGACGGCCGCCAGCACCGGAAACGCGACATAGGCCAGCATCTCCGTGCTGACCGACCAGGAGGGCGGGTTGATGACCTGGCTGACACCCCAGCTCTGGATCATCAGCAGATTGGCCACGATCATCTTCGGCCAGGCAACCCAGGCGCCCTCGTGCCATTGGATCGCCAGCACGGCCAGGACCAGGGCGACATGCAGCGGCCAGAGCCGAGCCACGCGGCGCAGCAGGAACACGGCGTATGGGCCGGCCGCGAAACCGGATCGGAACCAGGCGCCATAGGCCAACGCCATCACGAAGCCGCTCAGCACGAAGAACAAATCCACCGCGAGGTAGAACTTCATCGCCAGGCCGTTCAGCACCGGGAGATGGAGCTGTTGCCGGAGATACAGGTGATGCAGGACCACCAGCAGGGCCGCCGCGCCGCGCAGGCCCGTGAGTGCGCGGCTGTCGCTCATGCCGGGTTCCCGGACCGGAGGAAGCGCCAGTAGAGTGGCAGCCGCCCGGCCCGCAGCGCCTTCGCCTCATAGCGCGTGGGCGGCCAACCGGCCGGGCGAACCTGCACCGGGGCGGTCTGTTCAAACAGGGCTTGCGTCGACATCGTTTCCACAACCCAGGATTGATAGGTTGGGTCGTCAGATGCAATGCGCCATTCGCCCCCAGGGCGGACTTTCCGCGCAAGCAACGGAATCTGCGCCGGATGGACGAAGCGGCGCTTGATGTGGCGCAGCTTCGGCCAGGGGTCCGGAAACATGAGACACACCCGGTCCAGGGACGCATCGGGCAAGGCCCGCAGCAGGATCCGCGCGTCGTCATCCCACACCATAAGGTTGGGCGGCACCTGCTCGGGCGCGCCCTCCGGCGCCACGGCGGACAACAGGGAACATATGCCGGTCTCGAACACCTCGCACGCGATCAGCGCGGCGCCGGGCTCCGCCGCGGCCAGCGCCAACGCATGCTCGCCGCCGCCGAAGCCGATCTCAAGCGTGAGTGTGGCGGGGCGGACCGGGAACGCGGCCAGCGGGTCACCCGCCTGATCGAGCGGGAACCGCAGCCGCGGCAGCAGGGTGTCGAGCAATTCCTGCTGCCGCGGCCGCAGCTTGTGACCGCGGATGCGGCCATAGAGGCGGTCGTCGGGTGGCTTGAGCGCCTTCGTCACGGCGAGCGAAGCGAAGCCGTCCAGGGGCGAGCGGCGCGCCCGTCACCCCTGGATTGCTTCACCGAACGGCTCGCAATGACGGGGATCAGCGGCCGAACGCCTGCTTCAACGCCGCCACCAGATCCGTCCGCTCCCAGGTGAACGTGCCCAGATCGTCATCCGGCGTGCGGCCGAAATGGCCGTAGGCGCTGGTGATCGCATAGATCGGGCGGTTCATGCGCAGATGCTCGCGGATGCCGCGTGGGCTGAGGTTCACCAGCTCGCGCAACACGCGCTCCAGCTTCGCCTCCTCCACATCGCGCCCGGTGCCGCCAAGATCGACATAGACGCTGAGCGGGTGGGACACGCCGATCGCGTAGCTGATCTGGATCGTGCATCTGTCCGCGAGCCCCGCGGCCACCACGTTCTTCGCCAGATACCGGCAGGCATAGGCCGCGCTGCGGTCCACCTTGGTCGGGTCCTTGCCGCTGAAGGCGCCGCCACCGTGGGGGGAGGCGCCGCCATACGTGTCCACGATGATCTTGCGGCCCGTGAGCCCGGCATCCCCATCGGGCCCGCCGATCACGAACTTGCCGGTGGGGTTGATGTAGATCTCGTCGGCACCGGGCATCCAGCCCTCCGGCAGGCTGCTTTCGATCAGGGGATGCAGCATCTCCTTGATGTCGCGCTGGTCCATGCCGTCATCGTGCTGCGTGCTGACCACGATGCTCGTGGCGCCCACGGGCTTGCCGTCCAAGTATTTCAGCGTGACCTGGCTTTTCGCATCCGGCTGCAGCCCGGCGACGCTGAGGTCCCCGTTCTTCCGCAGCTCGCTCATGCGGCGCAGGATCAGATGCGCGTAATGGATCGGGGCCGGCATCAGCTCCGGCGTCTCGGTGCACGCATAGCCGAACATGATGCCCTGGTCGCCGGCGCCCTCGTCCTTGTTGCCGGCGGAGTCCACGCCCACGGCGATATCCACGCTCTGCGCATGCAGGAGGCAGTCGATCTGCGCGTTCTTCCACGAGAAGCCGGACTGGTCGTACCCGATGTCGTGGATCGCGAGCCGGGTCAGGTGCGTCAGCAGCTCGGGCGTGACGGTGCCGGGCCCACGGACCTCACCGGCGAGCACCACGCGGTTCGTGGTGACCAGCGTTTCGCAGCCCACGCGGGAATAGGGGTCGGCAGCCAGATAGGCATCGAGCACCGTGTCGCTGATGCGGTCGGCCACCTTGTCCGGATGGCCTTCGGACACGGATTCGGAAGTGAACAGGTACTCGCCCTTGTCGCGCATGGATTTCTCCTCTTGTCGCGGATTGATGGCCCGTGCGGCGCCGTGATGGACATTCCGCCGCACCGGCCGTGTGCCGGGGCGGGCGTGGTGTGGCGGATCGGGGTATTCAGGTCAAGACGTGGAGGGCGCGGGTCAGCCCGCGGGGCAGGCCGCCGGGGATCGCGGCTTCCGTCACCGGCGCGCGATCATCGATGGCCGCAACCGGCGCATAATCCCCCCGCATCCGCAGCCGGCGCCGTGCGGGTGGGGAGCGGTCCGTGTAGCCGTTATTGTAGCGGCAGCCGAGCACGCCCACGCCCGCGGCCAGCAACTCCGCGGTCGGCCAGGTCAGCACCACCTGGTCCCGCCCGGCCTCGGCCGCGCGGAATCGCCCGGCCGCCTCCGCCGTCACGCTGAAGAACACAAGGCCGTTGATGAAGCGCCGCCACTCCCCGGGGCCGATCGCCGGGTCGAGCCGGCTGCGCAGCACGCGGTCTCGCATGCCCTGACGGCGTAATGCGGCGAACCCATGCACGGGGTGGCGGAGGAGCCGGTAATCGTCCCGGTTCCGCGTCAGCAGCGCCGGGCGATCGCGGACCGGCACCTCGAACAGGCAGCACAGCGCCTTGGCCGGCAGCAGCCCGTGCGCCCGGATCAGCGGCAGGGCGGCGCGATCGGTCACATGATACAGCAGGGGGAAGCGTTGGGCGAAGCTCACGACAATCCCAGAACGTCCGCCATGGAATAGATCCCCGGCGCGCGGCCCGGCGTCCATCCCGCCGCCTGCACGGCGCCCGTGGCGAACACGCGGCGGTCGAACACGCGGTGGTTCAGCGACAGATGTTCGGTCGCGGAGGCGAACAGCAGCGTGTGCTCCCCCACCACTTGGCCGCCGCGCAGCGCCGCGAAGCCGATCGCCCCGGTCTGCCGCGCGCCGGTATGGCCGTCCCGCCCGCTCTCGGTCATGTCCTCCAGCCGGATGCCGCGCCCCTTCGCCACCGCGCGCCCGATGCCGATCGCGGTGCCGGATGGGGCGTCCACCTTCTGGCGGTGATGCATCTCGATGATCTCGGCGTCATAGGATTGGGCTGGGAGGGCTGCGCCCAGCTGCTGGGCCAGGCGCAGCAACACCACGATGCCGGGCGCGAAGCTCGGGGAGAACACGACCGGGATGCGGGCAGAGGCACGTTGCACGGCGGCGTCGTCGACGGCGGATAGCCCGCTCGTGCCCAGAACCCACGCGGCGCCGCTGGCCTCCATCGCCGCGGCATGGGCCTGCGCGACGGCGGCATGGGTGAAGTCGATCACGGCCTCGCTCGCCGCGGCCAGCGCGGCCACGTCCGGGAACCGCGTGGCGCCGGACTCGCCGGAGCGCCAGGTCCCGCCCACAAGGGTGTGGCCCGCCGCCACGACCTCCTCGGCCAGGAGCTTGCCCATGCGGCCCGTGATGCCGATTACCCCGATCCTCAAGCGCGAAGACCCCGATACAGCGCAGCATAGGCGCGGGCGGGCCCGGTCCAACCCACCTCCGCCGCCATGGCGTTCCGTTGCAGGCGAGCCCAGAGTTTCGGGTCCGCCCACAGCGTCAGCAGCCGCCGGATCGCTCCCTCGAGCCCGCTCTGATCCACTGGCCAGAACTGGATACCGGTGGCGACGCCGGAGGCCAGCGCGGCCTCGTTCGCGTCCACCACAGTGTCCGACAAGCCGCCCACCCGGCTTACCACAGGGATCGCGCCATAGCGTAGGGCCGCCAGCTGGGTGAGGCCGCAGGGCTCGAAGCGGGACGGCACGAACAGCGCGTCGATCCCCGCCTGGACCACATGCGCCAGGCCCTCGTCGAAGCCCAGGAACACCGAGACCCGGCCCGGATGCGCCTGCGCCACCGCCGCGAACCCGCTGGCCAACAGGGGCTCGCCCGTGCCGAGCACCACGAGCTGCGCGCCGCCCGCCAGCAGGGATGGCAGCGCCTGCAGCAGCAAATCCATGCCCTTCTGATCCGTCAGCCGGCTCACGACACCGCAGAGCAGCGCCGAATTGTCGAGCTGCAATCCCATCCGCGCCTGCAGCACCGCCTTGTTGCGGCTCCGGCGGCGGAGGTTACCGGGGGCAAAGCGGTTTTCGATGTGGGCATCGTGCGCCGGGTCCCATACGGCGTCGTCGAGGCCGTTCAGGATGCCGGACAAACTGGCGGACCGGGCACGCAGCAACCCATCGAGGCCCATGCCCCCGGCGGGTGTCTGGATCTCGGCGGCATAGGTCGGGGAGACCGTGGTGATCCGGTCCGACAGGCGCAGCCCGGCCTTCAGCATGCCGATGCCGCCATTGTATTCCACGCCCTCCACCGTGAACGACTCCGGCGGCAAGCCCAGCGCGCTCAGCTTGGTGGCGGGAAACCAGCCTTGAAACGCCAGATTGTGGACGGTGAACACGGTGCCGGGCCGCTTGCCCCCTGGCAAGTAGGCGGGCAAGTAGGCGGGCAGCAGGCCGGCCTGCCAATCATGCGCGTGCACCACATCCGGCACGAAGCCGGCCAGACCTTGCGCCAGCCACGCCCCGGCGCGGGCCAGGGCGCCGAAGCGCTCGGCATTGTCCGGCCAATCCGCCCCGTCCGGCCCGGTATAAGGCAGGCCGCCGCGCTGATAGAGATGCGGCGCCTCCAGCACGAACAGGTCCCGCCCCGCCGCCGTGCCCGACAGCAGCCGCGCCTCCCCCCCGAACCAATCGGGCAATTGCCGCACCATGGTCCGGGCGACCAGGCCCTCCATCACGGCGGGATAGCCGGGCAGCAGAGTGCGGACCTCCACCCCCTCCTTCGCCAACGCCGCCGGCAGAGCGCCCACGACGTCCGCGAGACCACCGGTTTTCACCAGAGGGAACATCTCCGACGCCACGGAGAGTACGCGCAGCGAAGGCGTCACGGTGTGGCGAGCCGGTCGATCATGGGTTGCGTGATGAGGCAGATGCCCCGGTCCGTGCGGCGGAAGCGGGCGGCGTCGGCCACGGGGTCCTCGCCCACGACCAGCCCCTCCGGAATCCGGACGCCGCGATCCACCACCACGTTGTGCAGCCGGGCATGCCGGCCAATGTCGGCGTAGGGCAGCACGACCGCACCCTCGACGCTGGCATAGGAATGCGCCTGCACGCCCGTGAACAGCAACGAGCGCCGGACGGAGGCTCCCGACACGATGCACCCACCAGAGACCAGCGCACTGACGGCGGAGCCGCGCCGATCTTTCTCGTCATGCACGAACTTGGCCGGCGGCACGATCTCGCCATAGGTCCAGATCGGCCAGTTCTGGTCATAGAGGTCGAGGCCCGGGACGAAATCGGTGAGGTCGACATTCGCCTCCCAATACGCGTCGATCGTGCCGACATCCCGCCAATACGGGGCGGTTTCGGCCGTGGAGCGGACGCAGGATTGCGCGAAGCGATGCGCGACGGCGCGGCCACCCTTCACGATGAAGGGGATCACATCCTTGCCGAAATCGTGGCTGGAATGCGGGTCCGCCGCGTCCCGCTTCAATTGGTCGATCAGGAACCGCGTCTCGAACACGTATATGCCCATGCTGGCGAGCGCCCGGTCCGGGTCACCCGGGATGCCGGGGGGATCCCGGGGCTTTTCCAGGAACGACACGATACGGTCCTGCTCGTCCACGCCCATCACGCCGAAGCCCACCGCGTCCATCCGCGGCACCTCGATGCAGCCGACCGTCACGTCCGCGCCCTGCTCCACATGCTGTTGCAGCATGTGCTCGTAATCCATCTTGTAGATATGGTCCCCAGCCAGCAGCACGATGTAGCGCGGCGCGTAGCCCTCGATGATGTCGATGTTCTGGAACACCGCATCCGCCGTCCCGGCATACCAGCCGGCCACGCCCTCGGCCACGCGCTGGCTGGCGGGCAGGATGTCGAAGCTCTCGTTGCGCTCCGGGCGGAAGAAGTTCCAGCCGCGCTGCAAATGCCGGATCAGGCTGTGCGCCTTGTATTGCGTGGCGACCCCGATGCGGCGGATGCCGGAGTTCAGCGCGTTGCTGAGCGCGAAGTCGATGATGCGGGACTTGCCGCCGAAATACACCGCCGGCTTGGCCCGGATATCGGTCATCTCCATCAGCCGGCTGCCGCGCCCGCCCGCCAGCACATAGGCCATCGCGTGACGGGCGAGCGGTTCGGCCGGTCGTGACAGCGGGGGCATCGCCTTACTCCTGCGGTTCGGAATGCCAGATCTCGGCGGCATATTCGGCGATGGTGCGGTCCGACGAGAACCAGCCGATGCCCGCCGTGTTCTGAATGGCCGACGCCCACCAGGCCGGGGCATCGGCCCACATCCGGTCCACCGCCGCCTGCTGCGCGAGATAGCTGTCGAAATCGGCGGCGATCATGAACGGGTCCCGCTCATGCAGGCCGTCCACCATGGCGCGGTAGCGGTCTGGCTGCGACGGTGAGAACACGCCGGAGCCGATGGATTGCAGCGCCTGTTGCAACGAGGGGCTCGCCGCGATCGCGTCGTGGCCCGCCAACCCGCGCTGCGTGCGGGCGAGCACCTGGTCAGCCGTGAGGCCGAAGATGAAGATGTTGGGCGCGCCCACGTGGTCCCGGATCTCCACGTTGGCGCCATCCAACGTGCCGATCGTGAGCGCGCCGTTCAGCGCCAGCTTCATGTTGCCGGTGCCGGACGCCTCCATCCCCGCCGTGCTGATCTGTTCGGACAGGTCGGCGGCCGGGATGATCACCTCCGCCAGGCTCACGTTGTAATTGGGCAGGAACACGATCTTGAGCCGGCCCGCGACCGTGGGGTCGTTGTTGATGACCTGCGCCACGTCATGCGCCAGCCTTATGATTTGCTTCGCCACCACATAGCCCGGCGCCGCCTTGCCCGCGAAGATTTTTACCCGTGGCACCCAGTCCCTTCCGGGTTGGGCGCGAATCTCGTCATAGTGGGCGACCGCCTGGATGATGTTCAGCAGCTGGCGCTTGTATTCGTGGATGCGCTTGATCTGCACGTCGAACAGCGCGGTGGGGTCCACGGCCTCTCCGGTGCGCTCCAGGATCACGGCGGCCAGCGCCTCCTTCCGGGCCAGGCGCTCGCGGGCGAAGGCGCGTTGCAGCGCCGGGTCACCGGCATGGGACGCGAGGTCCGACAGCGCCGTCGCGTCCTTCAGGAAGCGCGGTCCGATCGCGTCCTGGATCACCCGCGTCAGCCCCGGGTTGGCCCGGTGCAGCCAGCGGCGGAAGGTGATCCCGTTGGTCTTGTTGCTGATGCGCCCGGGGTAGATCGCATCGAGGTTGGTGAACAGCTTGCGCTGGATCAACGAGGTATGCAGCGCCGAGACGCCGTTGATCGCGTGGCTGCCGACGAACGCCAGATGCCCCATCCGCACCCGGCGCCCATGCCGCTCATCGATCAGGGACGCCGCCGCCAGCTCCGCATCGCCCGCGCCCGGCTGCGCCCGCACGTGCTCGAGATGCCGGCCATTGAGCAGATAGATGATCTGCATGTGCCGGGGCAGCAGGCGCTCCATGAGCGGCACCGCCCAGGTCTCCAGCGCCTCCGGCAGCAGGGTGTGGTTGGTGTAGCTGAAGGTCGCGACGGTGATGCCCCAGGCCTCGTCCCACGGCACGGCATGCACATCCACCAGCAGGCGCATCAGCTCCGCCACCCCGATCGCCGGGTGGGTGTCGTTGAGCTGGATCGCCACCTTGTCCGCCAGCGTGCGGATGTCGCCGAACTGCGCGACGTGACGCCGTGTCAGGTCTTGCAGGGAGGCGGAGGCGAAGAAAAACTCCTGCCGAAGCCGCAATTCTTGCCCGGCATCGGTCTCATCGCCCGGATACAGGATGCGGGACACCGCCTCCGTCCGCACCCGGTCCCGCATGGCGCCCACGTGGTCGCCGCGGTTGAAATCGTCGAGGTGCAGGGGCGTGGCGGCGCGGGCGGACCACAGGCGCAGCGTGTTGGCGTGATGGCCGCCGCCCATGACCGGCATGTCGTAGGCGACGGCGCTGAGTGTCTCACCGGGCTGCCAGGCGTAGCTGACCCGGCCCTCCGGGTCTTTCTGCACCGTGACGGCGCCGCCGAAGCCGATCGGGAACGACACGTCGGCCCGCTCGAACTCCCAGGGGTTGCCGAGCTGCAGCCAGTCTTCCGGCAATTCCTGCTGCACGCCGTCGGCCAACACCTGGCGGAACAGGCCGTGCTCGTAGCGGATGCCATAGCCGTAGGAGGGGATGCCGAGCGTCGCCATGCTCTCCATGAAACAGGCCGCGAGCCGCCCGAGGCCGCCATTGCCGAGGGCCGCATCCGGCTCCTGCGTCCGCAAGCGATCGAGGTCCACGCCCTCCTGCTTGAGGGCATCCCGCACCACGTCCAGCAAACCCAGATTGCCGATGCTGTCGAACAGCAGGCGGCCGATCAGGAATTCGAGCGATAGGTAATAGACCCGCTTGGCGCCGGTCCGATACGTTTGGCGTGTGGTGTCGAACCAGCGGTCCACCACCTGTTCGCGGACGGCCAATGCGGTCGCCACGAACCAATCCCGGTCATTGGCGGTGTCGATCGACTTGCCGACCTGGTAGGTGAGCTTGCGCACGATCCGCGCCCGCATGTTGTCGGCGTCCGATAGCGTGGGATCTGTCTCGGCGGTCGGCAGGGCGTCCATGGGGGCGTCTCGCGGTTAGATTACGGGGCCTGGTTCCTGTGTCGCACTCCCGCTCCATTCCCGCCAGAGCAGGATGAGGGCCGCCATGATCGCGGGGCCCAGGAACACGCCCAGGAGCCCGAACGTCTCGATGCCGCCCAGGAGCCCGAGCAGGACCCACAGGAACGGCAGCTTGGTGGCGCCGCCGATCAGCGCCGGGCGGATCGCGTGGTCGGCGATGAACACGATCGCCATGCCGACGCCGAACAGCAACGCGGCCGCGACCGTGTGCCCCTGCACCAGCGTGATCGCAGCGGCGAGGCCCAGGACCAGCGGCGCGCCCAGGGGGATGATCGCGGCGATGGCGGTCAGCCCGCCCAACAGCACCGGATGCGGCACCCCCGCCAGCCAATAGCCGACGCCAAGCAGCGCGCCGACACCCAAGCCCACCAGCACCATGCCATCCACCGTGCCGTGGATGGAGGCCACCATCTGCAACGCCACCCGCTCACCCCCGGGCCCGAAGGTGCGCCGTGTAAGGGCCAGTACCTGGGACGCCAGCGCCGGGCCGTCACGGAACAGGAAGAACAGCGTGACCAGCGTGAAGCCCAGGATCACCCCCTGATGCGCCACCCGGCCGCCAAAGCTGCGCGAGACCGTCACCAGCTCCGCCCGGTCGATCCGGCCCAGCAGGCGACGGGCGTCTTCGGGATGGGTGAGGTTCGCGTCCCACCAGGCCCCGGCCTGCGGTGCACCGACCGGGAGCTTGCCGAGCCAGTCCGGCTTCTCCACCCCGTCGGTCCGCGCATGGTTCACCCAGTTCAGCGCCGTCCGCCCTTCATGGCCCGCCTGCACCGCCACGACACCGAGCGGCACCACCACGAGCAATACGGCGCCGAGCGTGAACACGAGCGGCAGCAGCACGTTATGCCGCCCCACGCCCACCCGGCGCTGCACCCGCGCATAGAGCGGCCCCGTCGCGATCGCCAGAATCCCGGCCCAGGCAAGCGCGTGCAGGAAGTTCTGCAGCGTGTAGATTCCGAGCAGCAACAGAGCCACGCCCAGCAACACGCGCGCCGTCTGCTGGCGCCGGTTCGTCTCGGTAAGGGCTGGCATGTCCATGGCGCATTCTCCATCACGTGGCGCAGCATTGCCCTGCCGCGCCGCCCGCGTCACCCTCCGATGCAAACGGAGGGACCACATGACGGACTGGAAGCATGACGGCGTGCGGGTGATCCCGGGCGACAGCCTGGACACGAATACGGCGCAGACGCCGGGCATGAACCGGGCGGCGGCGATCAACTTCGCCCGGGTCGGCGCGCAGAAGATCTGGGCCGGCACGGTGCACATCCACCCCCACGCCAAGACCGGCGCCCACCACCACGGCGCGCTGGAGAGCGTGATCTACGTGGTCCGCGGCCGCGCCCGCATGCGGTGGGGCGAGAAGCTGGAGTTCGTGGCCGAGGCCGGGCCCGGCGACTTCATCTTCATCCCGCCCTACGTGCCCCACCAGGAGATCAACGCCAGCACGGACGAGACGCTGGAATGCGTGCTGGTCCGCAGCGACAACGAGGCGGTGGTGGTCAATCTGGATATCGAGGCGGTGGAGAAGCCGGAAGGCGTCGCCTGGATCGATCCCATTCATAGGGAGCACCCGTAGATGGAAACCTGGTTGAAGCGCGGCAGCGAGACCGCCCATGCCGTGGAAGCCGACCGCGCGGTGCGGGAGACCGTGGAGACAATCCTCACCGACATCCGCACCCGCGGGGACGCCGCCGTGCGCGAGCTGTCGATCAAGTTCGACAAATGGGACCGCGACGACTACCGCCTCACATCAGCCGAAATCGATGCCTGCATGGCCGAACTCACGAATCGGGACCTGGAGGACATCGCCTTCGCCCAAACCCAGGTCCGCAATTTCGCGCAGCACCAGCGCGCCGCCTTGCAGGATATCGAGGTCGAGACGCTGCCGGGCGTCGTGCTGGGCCACAAGAACATCCCCGTGTCAGCCGCCGGCTGCTACGTGCCCGGCGGCAAATACCCGCTTTTGGCGTCGGCCCACATGTCCGTCATCACCGCCAAGGTGGCGGGCGTGCCGCGGGTCATGACCTGCGCGCCGCCCTACCAAGGCCGCCCGGCGTCCGCGATCGTCGCCGCCCAGCACATGGCAGGTGCCGACGAGATCTTCTGCCTGGGCGGCATCCAGGCGATCGGGGCGATGGCTTTGGGCACGGACCGCATCGCGCCCGTGGACATGCTGGTGGGCCCCGGCAACGCCTATGTCGCTGAGGCGAAACGGCAATTATTCGGCCGCGTCGGCATCGACCTGTTCGCCGGGCCGACGGAGACGCTGGTGATCGCGGATGAAACCGTCGATGGCGAGATGTGCGCGACCGACCTGCTGGGCCAGGCCGAGCACGGCCCCGACAGCCCGGCCATCCTGCTGACCACGTCGGAGAAACTCGCGCGCGACACGATGGCGCAGATCGAGCGGTTGCTGGAGATCCTGCCCACCGCCCCGATCGCCCGCCGCGCCTGGGAGGGGCATGGCGCCGTGATCGTGGTCGACGACGACGCCGAGATGGTCCGCGTCGCCGACCGCATCGCCAGCGAGCACGTGCAGGTCATGACGCGGGACCCCGACTACTTCCTGGCGCATATGACCAACTACGGCGCGCTATTCCTGGGGCCGCGCACCAACGTGGCCTATGGCGACAAGGCGATCGGCACCAACCACACGCTGCCGACCAAGGGCGCTGCGCGCTACACTGGCGGGTTGTGGGTCGGCAAGTTCCTCAAGACGTGCACCTACCAGCGCGTGCTGACCGACGAGGCCTCCGCCATGATCGGGCGCTACACGTCGCGGCTCTGTGCGCTGGAGGGGTTCGTGGGCCATGGCGAGCAGGCCAACCTGCGCGTCCGGCGCTACGGCGGCGGCAACGTGGCGTATGGGACGGCGGCGGAATGATCCCGCAGACCCCCTCGTTCCGGCTGGACGGCAAGCGCGCCCTGGTGACCGGCGCCGGGCGCGGAATCGGCCACGCGGCGGCGGCGGCGTTGGCGCAGGCCGGCGCCCATGTCACGCTCGTGGCCCGCACCGCGTCGGAGATCGAGGAAGCCGCCGCCGCCCTTCGTCACGCGGGTGGCCAGGCGGATGCGCTGACCCTCGACGTGATGGACCCCGCCACCGTCCGCAGCGCGCTGGATGCGCAAGACCCCTACGACATCCTGGTCAACAACACCGGCACCAACCGCCCGGCGCCGTTCCTCGACGTGAAGGTCGAGGATTTCGACGCCATCATGGATTTGAACGTCCGCGCCGCCTTCTTCGTGTCGCAAGCCGTGGCGGCGCGCATGGCGGCGTCGGGCCGGCGCGGCTCCATCATCCATGTCTCGTCGCAGATGGGCCATGTCGGCAGCGCCCGCCGCACCGTGTATTGCGCCTCCAAGCACGCGCTGGAGGGCTTGACGAAGGCCATGGCGATCGAGCTGGCGCCCCATGGCATCCGGGTCAACACGCTGGGGCCGACCTTCATCGAAACGCCGCTGACCCGGCCGTTCTTCGAAGATCAGGCGTTCATGGCGGACGTGCTGCGCCGCATCAAGCTGGGCCGGGTCGGCCAGGTCGAAGACCTGATGGGCGCCATCGTGTTCCTGGCGAGCGACGCGTCGGCGCTCATGACCGGTTCGGCCCTGGTGGTGGATGGCGGCTGGACGGCGGATTGAAGCGGTCATGATGGGTTTCACCCCATCCTACGCCGCGCTCGTAGGATGGGTGAAACCCATCACTTTATCGGCCCTATGGCACCCTGGTCAGCGTCCAACGGTGCTCGCACAACCGGCTGGCGATCGTGACTTCGAGCCGCCCGTCGCGCAGTTGGCCCTCCATCGTACCCACGCCGTCGCTCGCCTGGATCTTGCCGTCCGACTGGATTTCGGCCGTGAGCGGCACGCGCTGGCGGGGGGCGCTGTTATAAGACAGCTGGATCGACCCGCCCTGCACTTCCAGCACGCGCGGCCCGCTGCGGGGGCAGGAGCGGTCTTCGGCGCGGACCAGCCGCACCGTCCCGCGATACCGCCCCTCCGCACCGGCAGGCGGACCCGGCGGCGGCTGCAGCGTGATCGGCGCCTTGGGGGCGCAGCCAGCCAGCAGCGCCAGGGTCAGCGCGGCCGCCGGGGCCGAAAGCCGGATCAGCCGACGATCTCCGTGCCGGCGAAGAAGTAGCCGATCTCATGCGCGGCGGCCTCCGGGCTGTCGGAGCCATGCACGCTGTTGGCCTCGATGCTTTCGGCGAACAGCTTGCGGACCGTGCCCTCATCGGCATTGGCCGGGTTGGTGGCGCCCATCACCTTGCGGTGATGCAGGATCGCGTCCTCGCCTTCCAGCACCTGCAGCACCACGGGCCCCGCGATCATCGTCTCGATCATGCCGGCGAAGAAGCCGCGCTCCTTATGGGCGGCGTAGAACGTCTCGGCCTGATGCTTGCTGAGCTGCACCCGCTTCTGCGCCACGATGCGCAGGCCGGCCGCCTCGAACACGGCGTTGATCTTGCCGGTGAGGTTGCGGCGCGTGGCGTCGGGCTTGAGGATGCTGAGCGTGCGTTCGATGGCCATTCCGGGCTCCTGTCTGGTGGCGGGGCGTGTAGGGCATAGGCCGGTGATGGGCAAGGCTTCGCCCGCGTCGTACACTCCCGGCATGAGCCTGCTGACCCTCGATCGCGTAACGCTCCGCATGGCCGGCCGCACCTTGCTGGACGGGGCGGAGCTGCGCGTGGACCCTGGCCGCCGCATTGGCCTCGTGGGCCGCAACGGCGCCGGAAAGAGCACGCTGCTGAAGGCGATCGCCGGTGAGCTGCCGATCGATGGCGGCGATATCCGGTTGAGCGCGCGGGCCCGCATGGCCCAGGTCCGGCAGGAGGCACCGTCCGGCGGTCAATCCCTGCTGCACACCGTGCTGGCGGCCGACATCGAACGCCTGGCGCTGCTGGCGGAGGCCGAGACCGCGCAGGACCCGCTGCGCGTGGCGGAGGTGCACGAACGGCTGCGCGCCATCCAGGCAGACGCCGCCCCGGCCCGCGCCGCCACCATCCTGGCCGGCCTCGGTTTCGACGCGGCACAGCAGGCCCGGCCCGTCGACAGCTTCTCCGGTGGCTGGCGCATGCGGGTCGCGCTGGCCGCCGCGCTGTTCGCCGCACCGGACCTGCTACTCCTGGACGAGCCGACCAACCACCTCGACCTGGAAGCCACGCTGTGGCTCGAGACTTGGCTGGCGCGGTTCCCGGGCGCCTGCCTGATCGTGAGCCACGATCGCGGCCTGCTGGACCGTGCGGTGCAGGCCATCGCGCATCTAGATCACCGCAAGCTCTCGCTCACCCCGGGCGGCTACGACGAGTTCATTCGCATTCGGACCGAGCACGCGATGCAGCAGGGCCGGGCCGCGGAGCGCATTCTGGCGCAGCGGGCGCACATGCAAAGCTTCGTCGATCGGTTCCGGGCCAAGGCGACCAAGGCACGGCAGGCCCAGGCCCGCATCAAGGCATTGGAAAAGCTGCCGCCGATCGAGGTTGCAGTGGAGGCGGCGCCCACCCGGTTCGCGTTCCCCGAGCCCGCGCGGCTGGCGCCCCCGATGCTGGTGCTGGACCGGGTGAGCGCCGGGTATGGTGACACGAGGGTGCTGAGCGGGCTCAGCCTCAGCGTCGATATGGATGACCGCATCGCGCTGCTGGGCGCCAACGGCAACGGCAAGAGCACGCTGGCCAAGCTGATCGCCGGACGGCTGGCGCCGCTGTCCGGTGAGGTCCGCCGCCACGCCAAGCTCCGCGTGGGTTATTTCGCGCAGCATCAGACGGACGAGCTGGTGCTGGACGAAACGCCGGTGGATCACATGGCCCGCGCCCTGCCCCGCGCGCTGCCGCCGCAGGTGCGGGCGCAGCTGGCGCGCTTCGGCCTCGATGCCGATCGGGCCGATACGAAGGTCGGCAGCCTCAGCGGCGGCGAGAAGGCCCGGCTGTTGCTAGCGCTCGCCACGCGGGACGCGCCGCAGCTGCTGATCCTGGACGAACCCACCAACCACCTCGACATCGATGCGCGGGAGGCGCTGGTGCGGGCCTTGGCCGAATACCAGGGCGCCGTGTTGCTGATCACGCACGACCCGCATCTGGTGGAGCTGGTCGCGGACCGGCTCTGGCTGGTGGGGGACGGCACCGTGCAGCCCTATGAGGGGGACATGGACGATTACCGCGCGCTCCTGGTCGAGCGCGCCCGGCCCGCCCGGGTGGAAACGGCGCCGACCCGGCGGGACGAACGGCGGGAGCGCGCGGAGACCCGGGTGCAGCTCGCGCCGCTTCGCCGGAAGGCGCGGGATGCGGAGGCCCTGATCGCCAAGCTGGCCACCGAGCGCGCACGGATCGAGGCCCGGCTCGCGGACCCCGCGCTCTATGGCGGGGACAGCACGGCGGAGATCACCCGGCTGCAACAGCGCCTAGCCGCTGCCACGCGCGAGCAGGAGGCGGCGGAGGCGGCGTGGCTCGCGGCCGAAGAAGAGTTGGAGGGTGCGGCCTGATACACGCCGAAGTTGTTGCAACCAAGGGCCGGAGCGGATACGCGGGGCAAAGACAACCGGAGCGCCCGATGCCCACCCATCCACCGTTCGCGCTCCCGGGGATGGTTGGCGCTCTGACCGGACAGACGGTTGCCGTCACCGGGCCCGGCGGCTTCATCGGCGCCGCGGTCTGCCTGCAGGCGCTGGCGGCCGGGGCGCGGGTGGTGGCACTCGGACCGGGTGCACCGGTTCACACCGCCGTGCAGCACAGTCCCGCCCGGATCGAGACGGAAGAAGACCTTACACCGCATCTGATGGGGGTCGACGTGCTGGTGCATGCCGCCGGGCGCGGCGCACCGGGGGCGATCCGCGCCCTCCATGACGACATCGCCCGCAGCGACCTGCACGTCACCGCCGTCGTGCTGGAGGCCGCGGCGCGGGCCGGGGTAGGGCGGGTGGTGCTGCTGTCATCCGGGGGCACCGTGTATGGCGACGCAGACGGGCATGACCCGATCACCGAGACCCACCGGCTGCATCCCATGTCCCGCTACGGCGCCGTGCGGCTGCAGGCGGAGGAGATGGCGCGGGCGATGGACCGCATGGGGCTGGTTCACTGCGTCATCGCCCGGCTGTCCAACCCGTATGGGCCGGGCCAGGTGAACCGGCGCGGCCAGGGCCTGGTGGCGACCATCGCGCACCGGGTGCGGGCCGGGCTACCGATCGAGGTGTGGGGCGACGGCAGCACGGTGCGCGATTACGTGTTCATCGATGACGCGGCTTCCGGCCTGCTGGCGGCGGCGAGGCTGCCGGGTGGCGCCGCTGTCAACGTGTCCTCCGGCGCCGGGATCACCACGCGCCAGGTCATCGAAGACGTGCTGGCCTGCCTCGGCAGCGATGCCGCGATCCGGTATCTCCCGGAGAAGGATGCGGGGGTCGCCTGCAACATTCTGTGTTCCGAGAAGCTGAGGCGCGAAACCGGCTGGCGGCCCGCCACCGCGTGGGCGGAGGGCCTGGCCCGCACCGCCGCCTGGTGGGGCGCCAGCCCCGTCCGCGTGCCGGAACTCGCGTTGTCCGGCGTGGCCGAACCGGTCTGATGGCACCCTGATGCAGGATGGGGGCGGCGAGGTCGCCCGGCTGTTCGACGCCACCCTCTACTGGCAGCAGCGCCCCGAGCTGAGCGACAGCGACCCTCTGGCGCATTACCTGGCGCAGGGCTGGCGGGAGGGGGTGCGGCCCCACATCCTGTTCGATCCCGACTTCTATTTTGCCCACCGTCCAGACCTGCAGCGCTCGATCGAGCCGCTGGAGCATTTTGCCCGGCATGGCTGGCGGGAGGGGGCGCAGCCGCACCCGGCGTTCAGCGTTCCCTTCTACCTCAGCCAGCAGCCCGACTTGGGTGTGCTCGACCCGCTCACCCATTACGTCATGACGGGCTGGCGCGAAGGACTCTCTCCTCATCCGCTGTTCGATCCATCGTCCTATGCGGCGCGGCGTGGTGCGGTGGCGGAGGCGCATTTGGCCGATTACCTGCGCGCCGGTGGCCCGTGCGACCCCTCGCCGCTGGTGGACGAGGCCTGGTATCGCGCGACATACGGCGTCCAGGGGCCGGCGCTCCCGGACTATCTCGGCCCGGGCTGGCAAGCCGGGCGCACGCCACACCCCTATTTCGACCCGGCGCTGTACGGCAGCCAGGTTGGCGTGACCGGAATGCCGGAGGCGATGCACTACCTTCTGCATGGGGAGGCCGCCAACGTCATCCCCAACGTGGCGTTCGCGCCGCGATACTACGCGCAGGCGCAGGGCCTGGCGCCGGGGCAGTCGGCGCTGCTGCACTTCATTGCACAGGGCGAGGCCGCGGGCGCGGATTTGTCGGAGGGGTTTCGGTCCGCGCGCTACCGCTCGCGCTACATGAGCTTCGTGTCCGAGACCCGGCCGCTGCGCCACTTCCTCGCCGCCGGGCAGCCCCTCCATATCCCGGCCCCCCTGCCCCGCCCGGCCTATGACGGCCCCGCTGTCGCGACGCTCGTGCTGCTGGCCGATTGCAGCCCGGATCAATGGCGGGAACTGGGCGCCGATCCCGGCCCGGGCGTGCAGCCCTGCGCCGTCGGCTGGGTGACCGATGCAGCCGGGCCATGGCCCCAGGACGTGCCGGCCCGTGTCGCAGTATTGCTGGAGGGCGCGTGGATGGCCCGCGCCGATCTGCAACGCCTGGCTGCCGCGGCGCTGGAACGGCCGGCGCATCCGCTCGTGATCGACCGCCAGGGTGACGTCGTGCATGCCGGGTTTGCGGTGCAGGCCGGCCTCGCCACCCCCCGCCATCCTGGCGGCGATCCCCGGCATCCCGACCTCCGCGTGTGGCGAGACGGGCTGGTCACGCCGGGCCCGGCCATCGCGGCGCCGCTGGCGATCATGGCGGCGTGCTGGGGCGCGCCGGACCGCTTCCTGCGCATCTCGGAGGGCAGCCGCTTCGTGCCGGCGGCAGAAGCCATTGCGGAGCATCGTGCGACGCCGGTTCCCTGTGCTGCGCCAGACACGCCGGCGCGGCCCGGGCTGCTGCTGGTCGGTCACGGGATGGACGATTCCGGGGTGTGGGCGGGGCTTGGTTATGCGGTGACGCTGCTGCCGCTCAACGACATGCTGGCTGCAGCGGAACGGGTGGATGCGTTGGGCGCCCAGGGCATCAGAGCGATCCAGGCGCCGTTCGCCGCCGATGCCCCGGCCTACCTGGCCGGCGCCGGGGACGATCATGCGGCGGCAATCGTGACGCTCGAGGCCGGAACCGCCCTGATTTCGGCGCTGCGCGACCGCTGGCCCGGTATCCGCGTGCTGGCGTATGCGGACGGTCTGCGCCACGCCGGCCAGTTCCGCCGGGCAGTGTCGACCGAGGATCCCGACCTGTTCGAGGCGGCGGTGGCGACACGTGCACAGGAATTCGCCACCGCCGCAGCCGCCGATCTCACGGTGGTCACGATGGCGGTGGACCGGACGGCGCTGATCGATTCGGGCGGCGTCAGGCACTGCGTGGTGATCGGGCATCCCGTGGTGCCTGGCCCGGCCTACGCGGCCGGGGAGCGCGGGGGCATATGGCTGGACGACGATCCGGCGTTACGGGACCTGCTTTGGCCCCGGATCGCAGCGGCGCGGCCCGATATCGCGCATGAGCCCCGCCCGGATCGCGCCCGGATCGCGGTGTCGCTCGGCGTCGAGGAGGATGGGATCGACGCCACTCTGGCCGCCATCGTCGTATCCGGCCTGCCGCTCATCGGCACCACCCTCGCCGCGGACCGCAGCGGGTTCGGCGCCGGGTGCGTGACCCACGCGGAAACGCGGGAGGCGATGCTGCGGACGGCGCTGACCGTGTATGACGACCTACCGCGCCTGCAATCCCTCTCGGACCATGCTCGCAAGGTCGCAGCCCAGCTCACGCCGGAGCAGATCGCCTGCGCGTGGCGTCAGGCGCTCAGCCCGGATGCGCCGCCCGCCACACCTGGGTAAACAGCGCCATCGCGAACGGGTCGAACTGGAACCCGGCCGCCCGGAGCCGCGCCTTGCGCGACACATGCGCCCGCAGTGTCGGCGAGTGCGCCAGCCGGATCACCGCCCGCGCCATCTCGGCCGGGTCATGGCGCGGATAGAGCAGGCCGGTCTGCCCGTCTTCCACGATCTCCGGATTGCCCCCGGCGTCGGAGGCGACCGTCGGGATCCCCGCCTGCAACGCGAGGATCAGCGTGAGCGAGAACGGCTCGTGCAACGACGGGAACAGATAGATGTCGTGCGCCTGGAACAGGTCGAACAACTGGCCCGGCGCGATCTGTGGCTGGAAGATGACGCGCGCCCCCATCCCGGCCGCCGCGATCTGCGCGTGCAGCCGGGCGAGGTAGGCGGTCTCCTGCCCGTCCCCCAGGATCGTGAGCGTCACATCGTGATCCGGGCAGGCGGCGACGATCGCCGGCAGCGCATCGACCGCGATATGCGGGCCCTTCGCGTCCACCACCCGCCCGGCGAACAGCAGGTTCAGCCGCCGGGGCCGCGTGGGCACCAGCCGATCCACGTAGCGGGAGAGCGGGAGGCGCGGGATATGGACCCCGTTATGCACCACGATCTCCTCCCGGAACCGGATGGAGGCGCGTTCATAAAGGCGCTGCATGAAGGCGGCGCCGAAGATCGAGATGACCGGGATGCGCCGCACCGGGCGCGCCGGGTCTTCCAGCACGGCATAGGCCTCGCCGCCATGGACGCAGCGCTGGAAGAAGCGGGTATTCAGCTCCGGGTCCAGCATCGCCAGCAGCCAGGTATCGGTCAGGAAATACAGAACCGGGGCCGAGCCGATCCGGTTCACCTGCTCGATGAACTCGTGATCCAGGAATGACAGGTTCCAGGCGAACACGGCATCGGGCTGGAACTTCGCCAGCCGCGCCTCGAGCGCGCGGGCGTTGCGGAGCGCCATCTCCCGGCGCTGCTTCGGTGTGGCGGCGAAGGGCTGGTAGATGTTGCCGGGCGTCGCAAACGCCTGCAGCGAACGGTCCACCGGATGCGGCTCAGCCCCTTCCGGCAGGCGGCCGCCATAGGCGCTCGTCAGCACCTCCACCTCGGCGCCGATGCGGGTGAACGCCGCCGCCACGTCGGCACATAGCTGCTCGTAACCGCCGATCACGTTGGGCGGGAAAAAGTTGCTGATGAACAGGACCTTCACGATGCGTCCTTTTCCAGCGCGGCGCGGGTCGCGGGGTCGGCCATCATTTGTGCGAGGGGCGCCCGCTCGCTAGCGGCCTCGAACAGTGCGGCGAAGCGGGTCAGCAAGCGCGTGAGGCCGTGCCGCTTGGCCACCGCGCGCACCGCTGCGGCGAACGCCTTGGTCGTCATGCCCTGCAACAACCCCGGTGTGGGCCGCACAAGGCTCGCGGCCAGCAGGTAGCCCCATTCGACGCGCACGCGATGATGCGCCTCCCCGATCGTGTTGGTGGCGTGGGTGCGATACGAGATCAACTTCTTCTCCAGCACATGGATGCGGCGCCCGTGGCGCAGGGTGCGGAGAAAGAAATCGAGGTCATGGGCATAGCGCAAATCGTCGAAATAGCCGATCTGCTGGAACAGGCTGCGCCGTGCCACGAGGTTGGACGTGGTCATGGCGAAGTTGGCCTCCATCAGGCTCAGCGCCATGTGCCCGCTCCGTTCGAACAAAGCGCGGGCGCCGTCATGCCACTCGTTGCGGCGGGGCGCCCCGGCACCGTCGATGAAGTCGAGCCCGGTGAAGCACGCCGCAGCACCCGTTTCGTCCAGCGCCGCCATGCAGCGTTCCAGCCGCTCCGGATGGAACTGGTCATCCGAGTTCAGGATCGCGACGGTGCCAGATGTCGCGCGGTGCAGCCCGGCGTTGATCGTGTTGTGCGCGCCCCGGTTCGGATGCCGCCACAGGATCACGCCGTCCTCCCCGGACGCAGCCGCCTCCGCCGCCTCGAACGACCCGTCGGTCGAGCCGTCATCGATCACGATGATCTCGGCGGGGCGCAGCGTTTGGCGGAACACGCTCTCGAGCGCCGGGCCGATATAGCGGGCGTGATTATACAGCGGGATCACGACCGAGACGTCCCCCGTCACCGCAGGCCGCCGGCGGGCGCGCACCAGGCCGGGCGCCACGGCCACGGCATCGAGCCCGGCCCGGTCCAGCGCCGCTTCCGCACCGGCGCCGACCACGAACAGTTCGCCCCCGGAGCCCAGCATCGGCACCAGGCGGGCCATTTGGGCCTCGGGCGTGACGACGGCGCGGTCCAGGCCCGGCGCCGGCTCCGTCACCACATGGCGGAACCGGCCCCGCAAGGCATGCGCCAAGCCCGGGGAGGCCATGACGCGGGACAGCACACCGAGCGGATGCTGCGTATCGAGGACATGCAGCGCCCCCTGCGCCACGGGATCGAGGGCGCATTGCGGGCAGATGCCCCCCTGCAGCCCCGGCGCCCCGGCGCAGCACGCGCAGCGCGCCGCACTCATGGGAATGTCACGCCGGCCTTGCGCAGCAGCGCCTCGATCTGTCCACGCACCGTCTGGGACGAAAGCCGCCGCTCGACGAAGGCCAGGCCCGCTTCCGACAGGCGGTGCCAGGCCGCCGGATCGGTGTAGAGCCGCAGCACGGCCTCGGCATACGCAGCCGGGTCATCGGCGACCAGCACGCCCTCCTCCGGGCCGAGGCCCATGCCCTCCACCGCCACCCCGGTCGCGACGCAGGGGATGCCGTAGCTGAGACTGGAGGCGACCTTGCCCTTGATCCCCGCCCCGGTCCTGAGCGGCGCCACCGATACCCGGCACCGCGCCAGACTGGTCGCGAGGTCCGGCACGAAGCCGTCGATCACCACGCCGTTGCCGCGCAACGACAGCACCTCCGGCACCACGTCGCTGCCCATGATGCGGAACTGCGTGCCGGGCGGCAGGCGCGGGCGCAGCAACGGCCAGATGCGGGCCACGAAGAAGCACACGGCGTCCCGGTTCGGCTCGTGCTTGAAGCTGCCGATGAAGCCGATGTCGCGCGTCTCGGCGAAATCGGCCTGCCGGCCCTGGGCGTCGATCACCAGGGGGATCACCTCGACCCAGGCATCCGGCGCCTCGGTGGCGAGCACGCTGCGTTCGAATTCGCTGACGACGATCGTGCAATCGGCCTGGCGGATCGCATCGAGCTCCACGAGCCGCGTGGCCTCTGCCGCAGCCAGGCTGGCCGGGCCGGTCGCGTTATGGACCGCCAAGCGCCGCTCCCGCAGGAAATGCAGGTCGATCGTTTGGAGGATGACGCGGGCCTCGGGGAAAAACGGCTTCAGCACGCGCAGGTATTCGGCGGCCGCGGGGGCGCGGAACAGCAGCAATGCATCGTAGGTGCCGGCCCGCTCCTTCGCGAGCTCCCATAGGTTGCCGTAGACCGGCGCCCGGATGCACTCGACGCCCATCCGCTCCAGCGCCTCGCTCGCGCCGGGCACGCCGCCGGGCTCCAGGACGGCGACGAACGTCACGGCGAAGCCGAGTTCCAGCAGGATCTCCATATAGCGATAGGTCACGACCGAGCCCGCATCGCGGTCCGGTTGCGGCGTCACATGCTCGACAACCAGGATGCGCGGCCGGGCGCTGCGAAGCCACGGCACCGGTGCCGCACGGTCCGCCGGGATGCCCTCCCGCTCCGGCCCAGCGCCGAACAGCACCGCCTCCGCCAGGCCCTGGTACCGCACGGCCTGGCCGCGGCCGCGGATGCGCGTGGCGAGGCCGGCAATCGCATCCAGGGGCGGACCTGCATCGGTCAGCATATCGAGGTGTTCGGCCCGGACCAGCACGCAGGCCGGGTCGGGTGCACCCACGTCGCGGGCGTGGCGATAGGCGGGGTGGCGCGGGCTCTGTCCCAGCCCGGCGGCGGCCAGGGCGCCATCGCTCCCCCGATCGAGCCCGGCACTCACCAGCTCACCATACGTATTCAAAACCCGCGGCCCCGCCATGCCAACGCCCGGATGGGATCGCATCGTGGCCAGCAGTTCCGGCACCGCGTCGGGCGCCAGCTCGACCTCGGCCGACAGCAACAGCACCAGGGGCGCCGTGACGTGCGCCGCCGCGTCCTGCATCGCCGCCGCCCAGCCGATGCGCCGCTCATGCCGGAGCACGCGCACACCCTGCCAGCGCCGGGCACCGAGCGGCAGGAGATCGTGGGAGGCGTCGTCGATCACGATCACCTCCATCCGCCCCGCGAACCGCCCCTGCCCCAGCGCGCGCAGGCAGGCATAGGCGGCACTGAACTGGTCGGCGGCATAGACGATGACGGAGATCTCGGCCTCGCCGGCCGTATCGAACCAGAGCCGGTCCAGGCTGGCGGCGAAGTGCTCGACCCCGTCGGCATAGGCCTGGACGGCACTCCAGCGATCGGTGGGGTCGGCAGGGGGGGCGAAGCCGGCCGGGTCGAAGCTGGCGGTCGGCAGGCGGCCTTCCAGCGCGCCGTGGGTGATGAAATGCGCGAACGGGTCCTGGTCCTGGATGTCGGGATAGCGCCGCACATAGAAGGCGGCGTCGAACAGGGAGGACGGCCCCACCCCTTCCCGCCAGCCGGCATGGCAGTGATACAGCACCGGGTTGATGCCCGAGGCCGCAACGATTGGGTGCGCCGCCAAGTAGTCGGCCACGGAGAACAGCCGGTTGAACTGCCGCTGCTCGGCCCAGCCATGCTCCATGAAATGCTGGAACGGGTCCATCCCGTGTGCTGCGACGTCGGGATACAAGCGGAGGTAGAGGGCCGCATCGAACAAGGGCCGCGCGATCTCCGCATCGTGCGGGACGGCGTCCCACAATTGGCGTAGCGCGGCGCCACCGGTCTGGACCAGGCGGGCGCCCTGCCGGCGGTAAGCCTCGGTCCGCACGCGCCGCAGGGCTGCGTCCGGGGCCGGTGCCCGCTCGGGCGGAGCGATGCGGCGTGCCGGCTGCGAAGCAGGCTGGGGGAGCGGGTTCGCTGGCGCTTGCAACGCCTCGAGCCGTGCCTCGATCCGGTCCAGTTGTTCGGCCAGGTCTGCCTGCGGCCTGGGGCGCAGGCTCTCCAACTCGGCCTCGAACCGGGCTAGTAGCTGCTCCTGTTCCCATAGGAGGCCCTCGAGGGCGGGTTCGGCGGGAATGGGGTGGCGGCGCGTCATCGATTGTGCGTCTAACCGGCGCGGACGGTGATGCAGGTCGCCCGCTTCGGTGTCCGGGGCCGGTCGTTTGTCATGTAGCCAGGGTCCAGTATCGTACCAGCATGTGCCGGGCAGAGCGCCGGCCTTACGGGAATATGCCTCCCTTGAGATGGCGGAGCAATTGCATACTCAACCGCCGCGCGAACTGAGCCTAGCCCCGCTTGACCCAGCCAGCCTCGCCTTGCTGCCAATAGGCCAGGCTGTGCCCGGCGGCTTTCGCCGCGCTCCAGCGGGCGCGGGCGGCCTCGACCGCAGCCGCGTCGGTGCCGTCGAACAGGTCGAAGATGCGCCGCCAGTCTCCCGGATGGTCCGTGCCATCGAGCCGGAACAGGAACCCGGCCCCATTCGGGTTCTCGTCCATCGCCGTGATCCAGATCGGCTGCAGCGCCGCATGCCCGGTGCGCGCCGTGCCATGCGGCAGCCAATCCGGTGTCGCGCAGGCCCAGAGTGCCGCATCCAGCGCCGCCACCCGCTCCTCCGACCCGACCCGCACCAGCGCACGCTCACCGGCCGCGAGCGTCCGCCCCAGCAGCGCCGGCAGCGCCGCATCCGGCCCGGTGCGCGTCAGGTGGTAGAAGCCGATCTCGGTCACCGCGTGGACCTCATTCGAAGTGCGCGGCCACGAGCCTGTCCAGCAGGCGCACGCCGAATCCGGTGGCGCCCGCGCCGTGCCGGTCCGGATCGAGCCACGGCCCGGTCTCCCGCTGCTCCATGCCCGCGATGTCCAGGTGCGCCCAGGGCACCGGCCCCACGAACTCCCGCAGGAAAGCGGCCGCGATGCAGGCATCGGGCTGGCGGGGGCCGGTGCCGCAGTGGCGGAGGTCGGCGATGTCCGACTCCAGCGCCGCCTTGTGCGCCTCCCCGATCGGCATGGGCCACACTGGCTCACCCACCGCCCTCCCAGCCGCGACCAGCCCGTCCCGCAACGCGTCATCCGTGCCGAACAGCCCGGCCATGCCGTGCCCCAGCGCCGTCACGATCGAGCCGGTGAGCGTGGCGAGGTCGATCATCGCCCGCGGCTCGAGGTTGGTGACCGCCCAGCCCAGCGCGTCCGCCAGCACCAGGCGCCCCTCGGCGTCGGTGTCGATCACCTCGATGGTGGTGCCGTTCTGCGCCCGCAGCACGTCCCCGGGGCGGTAGGAATTGGCCCCCAGCGCGTTCTCCGCCAGCGCCAGCACCGCCGTGACCGGGGCCGGGGAGCGGCGCAGCGCCAGGGCCAGCATCGCCCCGGCGCAGGCGGCGGCGCCCGCCATGTCCGCCCGCATGTCCCACATGCCGGCCCCGGGCTTCACGCAGACGCCGCCGGTATCGAAGGTGATGCCCTTGCCCACGAACACGACGGGCGCGCGGACGCCCACGCCGGGCCAGCGCAACACGGCCAGGGCCGGAGGGTTCACGGACCCCTGCCCCACCGCCAGCAACGCGCCGCAGCCTTCACGCTCGAGCCGGGCTGCGTCCAGGATCTCGACATGCACACCTTCCCGTTCCAGGCGCGCGAGCCGGGCGGCGAAGCCTTGCGGGGTCAGCACGTTGCCAGGCTCGGTCACGAGGTCACGGGCGAACAGCACGCCCCGCACCGCGGCATGGAGGGGCGCCCAGGCGGCCTCGGCAGCGGCGGGATCGGTGACCCGGACGTCTAGCTGCCGGAGGCGGCGGCGCGCCGGGTCCGGCTGGGTGCGGAGCCGGTCGAACTGCCAGGCGCGAAGGCAGGCGCCGGCCGCGAAGGAGGCCGCCTGGTCTGCCGTCAGAGCGCGGGCATCGAGCGCCAGGTGGTCCGTCAGCGGCAACCGTGCGACGGCCAGCGCACCCGCCGCCTCGAAGTCCGGTGCGGCGCCCAACCCGAGCAGCAGCGTGCGGCGGCGCCGGCCCGGGATGTCCGCGACCTCACCCGCCGCCCCAGTGAACCCCGCGGTCCCGGCCCGTTTCGGCGTCGGCGGCGCCTGACCCGGCGATAGCGGCACCGCGCGCACCGGGGCGTCGCTGCGCCGGACGAACTGGATTTTCACCTCGGGCTCCCGTAACCCTACGCCTCGTGCTGGTCCGCCACGAACCGGTCCAGCAGGCGGACGCCGAACGCCGTGGCGCCCTTGGGGGTCGTGGGCTGGTCCTTGGTGGCCCAGGCGGTGCCGGCGATGTCGAGATGCGCCCAGGGGCCGCGGACGAAGCGCTTGACGAACTGCGCCCCGATGCTGGCGCCGCCGGGCCGCCCGCCGATGTTCTTCATGTCGGCGATGTCGGAGCGGATCAGCTTGTCATAGGCGTCCCCCAGCGGCATGCGCCACAGCTTCTCCCCGGTCTCGGTCCCCGCCGCCAGCAACTGCGTGGCCAGTGCATCGTCGTTGCAGAACAGCCCGGCGTGTTCATGCCCCAATGCCACGATGATCGCGCCCGTGAGCGTGGCCAGGTCGATTGTGAGCTTCGGCTTGAACCGGTCCTGCGCATACCAGACCAGGTCCGCCAGCACGAGCCGGCCTTCGGCATCGGTGTTCTGCACCTCGATCGTCTGACCCGACAGGCTGCGCACCACGTCCCCGGGGCGCATGGCGGTGCCGCTCGGCATGTTTTCCACGAGGCCCACGAGGCCCACGGCATTCACCTTCGCCTTGCGCCCGGCAAGCGCGGCCATGAGCCCGATCACGGCCCCGGCGCCGGCCATGTCCCACTTCATGTCCTCCATGCCCGGCGCCGGCTTGATGCTGATGCCGCCGGTGTCGAAGGTGACGCCCTTACCCACGAAGGCCAGCGGCTCCGCGGCCGGGGCGCCGCCCTGCCAGCGCAGCACCACGACCCGCGCCTCCTTCGTGCTGCCGGCGGCCACAGCCAGGATGGCGCCGAAGCCGAGCCGGGTCAGTTCTGCTTCCGCCAGGATCTCGATCTCGAGCCCGAGTTCCGCGAGCGGGCGGCAGCGTTCGGCGAGTTCACCGGGGAACAGGATGTTGGGCGGCTCGCTGACCAGGTCCCGCGTGACCACGGTGCCGTGGCGGATGGCGTCGAGCGGGGTGTAGGCCTCGGTCGCCGCGGCGGGATCGTCCGTGAGGATGGTGAGCGACGTGAGCTTGGGCTTGTCGTCCTCGGTCTCCTTGGTGCGGTAGCGATCGAACCGGTAGCTGCGCAGCGCGGCGCCGAGCGCGGCATGAGCGGCGTGGGACGCTTGCATGCCATCGACGGCCAGGGCCGCCACGGGCTCCCGTGCCAGGGCCTGCGCCGCGGCCCCACCGGCTTCCTCCATGGTGCGGAGCGAGTGGTCCGTCTTGCCGAGGCCGATCAGCACGATGCGGGTGTGATCGGGCGTGGGCGCCAGGACGACGCAGGTCTGGCCTTTCTTGCCGGTGAAGCCCGACGCGGCCGCGGCCCGGATCAGCGCGCCATTGCACGCCTGGTCCGCGGCGGCATGCAGGCCCGCCGGCGCGGCCCCTTCGGCGACGATGAGGGCGAGCGCACCAGAGGACGGCAGGGCGGCGGCGGCGAACGAGGTGGCGATCATGGGGGCTCCGGCGTGATGCGGCCGGGACTGTAGCAGCGGAGGGGCGGAGCGCCAGGGTGGGACGGAGAGGTAGGGCTTGGCCAAAGCCCTCTCCCGCTGGCGGGAGAGGGTTGGGTGAGGGTGGGGCGACTTACATGACGGCTGGTTCGTGTGACCCCACCCTCACCCCGGCCCTCTCCCGCCAGCGGGAGAGGGAGAAGGAAAGAGCAGTGTTGCTGTCCCCATATCCTCCCGCCCGCCAAAATGCCGGGCCAGCGCCGCCCGGAACACGCCCTCCCCGGCCCGCGCGAACAGCGTCATGCAGGAGTGGAACTTCAGGTCGTCCGGGCTGCCGAACACCGCCGCGATCGAGGCGCTGGGCGGGATCAACCCCGTGCACTCCACCAGACGCGGCCCTAGCACCCCATGCGCCAGATAGGCCTGCGCCTCCTCCAACGATGACACTGCATACCGACGGGCCATGGCGCTGGAGCCGAGCCCGGCCAGTTGCGGGAACACGAACCACATCCAGTGCGTGCGCTTCCGCCCGGACGCCAGCTCCTGCCGCACCTGGTCGATCACGCCAGCCTGCGCGTCCACGAAGCGCTGCAAATCGAACGGATCGCTCATCCCGTCACGCTCATCCAGTCACCCGGGGGTCCGTCAGCCGGCGATGCTCCTCCAAGGCAAAACGGTCCGTCATGCCGGCGATGTAGTCGGCCACCACCAGCGCGATGCGCTTCGGATCCCCCTCCCCGGCCTGCGACCGCCAGCCATCCGGCAGCAGCGCGGGCTCCCGGTGCAGCAAATCGAACAGCTCCTCCGTCACCCGGCGGGATTTCGACGTCATGCGGTTCACGCGCCAGTGGCGATACATGCGGGCATACAGGAACTCCTTCACCGCATGATTTGCCTCCGCCATCTTGGCGCTGAACGCCACAACGGGCGCCTTGGCGCGGCGGATCTTGTCGCTATCGGCCGGGTCCAGCTTGGCCAGGCGGCGCCCGGTCTCGGCCGTGAGGTCCAGCACGAACGCGTTGATCACCCGGCGGATCGTCTCATGCCGCAACCGCGGCGGCGGCACATCGAGGCTGGAGCGCGCCGCCTGCGCCAGCGCCTCTCCCACCACCGGCAGATGCTTGATGTCGTCGGGCCCGAACAGCTTGGCGCGCATGCCGTCATCGAGGTCATGGCTGTGATAGGCGATGTCATCCGCCAGCGCCGCCACCTGCGCCTCGGCAGAGGCATGGGTGTGCAGCTCCAGCGGGTGGCGGGCGGTGTATTCGGCGATGTAGGGCGGGGGGGTTCGCACCGGGCCGTTATGTTTGGCCAGGCCCTCCAGCGTCTCCCAAGTGAGGTTCAGGCCGTCGAACGCGGCATACCGGTTCTCCAGCTTGGTCACGATGCGGAGGGACTGCGCGTTGTGGTCGAACCCGCCATAAGGCTTCATCCGGGAGCCCAGCCCATCCTCCCCGGCATGGCCGAACGGCGTGTGGCCGAGGTCATGCGCCAGGGCCAGCGCCTCCGTCAGGTCCTCATCGAGGTGCAGCTCGCGCGCGATCGAGCGGGCGATCTGCGAGACTTCCAGGCTGTGGGTCAGGCGCGTGCGGTAATAATCGCCCTCGTGGTTGACGAACACCTGCGTCTTGTATTGCAGCTTTCGGAAGGCCGAGCTGTGGATCACCCGGTCCCGGTCCCGCTGCCACGGGCTGCGCCCCGGCGCCTCCGGCTCCGGATGGAGGCGGCCGCGGGACGTCTCGGGGCGGACGGCGTAGGGGGCGTGCATGGCCCTTGATACCACGGGACCTTCAATTGGGCAGTCAGGCGCGCTATGTTGTCGATATGACCCAATTCTCAGTTTCCGAGCGTGCGGCCGAACGGGTGGCGGAGATCGTGGCGGCGCAGGGGCGGCCCGCGGCGCTGCGCGTGGCGGTGCTGGCCGGCGGCTGCAGCGGCTTCCAATACAAGTTCGAGCTGGACGAGGCGCCGCAACCGGATGACCTCGTGATCGAGGCGCCGGGCGCCCGCGTGCTGGTGGATCCCGCCAGCATGGATTTGCTGGGCGGCTCGCAGCTGGATTACACCGACGAGCTGATGGGCAGCCATTTCGTGGTGAAGAACCCGAACGCGACCTCGGCCTGCGGCTGCGGCACCAGTTTTTCCATAGATTAGAGCATCCCGCGTCAGATGCTCGCCAAAAATATCCCTTGAGGATCGCTACCTGGAACGTCAACTCGATCCGCATCCGGGAGGGGCTGGTCGCGGATTGGCTCGGGCGCGTGCAGCCCGATCTGCTGCTGTTGCAGGAGATCAAGTGCGAGGCCGTGCAGTTTCCGGAGCTGCTGTTCCAGGGGCTTGGCTACACGGCGCATGTGGTCGGGCAGAAATCGTATAACGGCGTCGCGGTGCTGAGCCGGGTGCCGGTCGAGGTGGTGCACCGCGCCCTGCCCGGCCTGCCGGAGGACGATGCGCAGGCGAGGTATATCGAGGTGCTCGCGGATGGCGTGACCGTCGGCAATCTGTATCTGCCCAACGGCAATTCGGGCGGGGACGCCGGGTATGACTACAAGATCCGCTGGATCGAGCTGCTGGCGGCCCGGGCCAAGGCGCTGCTGGACGAAGACCGGCCGTGCGTGTTCGCGGGCGATTACAACGTGTGCCCCACGGACGAGGATTTTGCGCCCGGCGCCATTTCGCCGGGCGATGCGCTGGTGCGGCCGCGCACCCGGGCGGCGTTCCGGGCGATGCAGTGGCTGGGCCTGACGGACGCGATCCGGGCGCTGCGGCCGCGGGAGAAGGTGTGGACATTCTGGGACTATCAGGCCGGCGCCTGGCAGCGGGACCAGGGCTTGCGGATCGACCACGCGCTGCTGTCCCCTGAGCTGGCAGAGCGGCTGGTGAGTGCGGCACCGGACCGGGACGAGCGGGGCATGACCCAGCCCTCCGATCATGTGCCGGTGGTCGTGGAGATCGGGTGATCCGTTGCGATGGGCCGAGTTGATCGCCATATTGCAAGGGCATAGGAGGCTCCGATGAGCAATCGCATCGCGATCGCGACCCAGATGGACGAGACATTGGTGGAGGCCGTGACCACCATGGCCCGGCATCAGGGGCGCGCCGTCGATGCCGTGATCGAGGATGCGGTGCGGTCGTTCGTGAATAAGCCGGCCGTCGAGGCGCCAGGCCCTGCCGAGGCACGCCCCCACGTCATGGCAGCCTTCGAGGAGAGCGTGCGCCGGTTCGGGCCGCTCTATGAACGCCTGGCGCGGTGACGGATTATCTTACGGTTGCCGACGCGCTTTGGTTGCACGGTGAGCAGATCCGGTTGTTCGGCGGCGGCACCGGTCTCCGCGACATCGGGCTGCTCGAAGCAGCGCTGGCGCGGCCCCGGAGCGGCTACTATCCCGACCTGATTGCCGAGGCCGCGGCGCTTTGGGAGAGCCTGTCGCAGAATCATCCGTTCGTGGACGGGAACAAGCGCGTGGCATTCGGCGCGACGGACATTTTCCTGACCATCAACGGCCTTGCCATCGAGGCCGACCCGCTAGAGGCCTACGCCTTCATCATCGGCTTGTATGAGACGGGCACCTTCCGGTTCGACGCGCTCGACACCTGGCTCCGCGCCCATACGCGCCCGGCCACCTAGAGCCAATCCGACCGAAATGGGTCGGCTTGGGCTCTAGTTTTTCAGGTTTGGCGAGCACTACGACCGTCCAGGCGGTGCCGCCTGGTCGGTAAGTGCTCTAGGCCGCCGCCCTCACCCCTTCCTGCCGGAACGTGTCCGTGATGTAGGACGCCAGCGCGTCGGTCACGGGCTGCCGGGCATCCTGGCCCTTCAGCAGCAAAATCCCGAAATCCGGCAATGGCGGCAGGCCCTCATCCGGGCGCAGCGCGCGCAGCCCCTCCGGCAGCCAGGACACCGTGGACACCGTGACCGCAAGCCCCGCCACCACCGGCGCATGCGTGCCCACCTGGGTCGCGGACTGGTACGCCACCCGATACCGCCGCCCCGCCCCGTCCAGCGCCCGCACGGCGGCCACGCGCCAGGAGCAATGGTCCGCGGCCAACGCCACCGGCAGCGGGTCCTGCCGATGCGGCGCATGCCGAGTGGAGGTGATCCAGGCCAGCGGGCCGCGCCACAGCATCGTCATCGGCCAGCCCTGGGGCTCGTGCCCCTCCGAACACAGCGTCAGGTCCAGCTCCCCGGCTGCCAGGCGCTCCACCAGCTGCGAGGACGGCAGGCACATGACCTCCACCTGGACGGAGGGATGCCCCTCGGCAAAGCGCATCAGAATCTGCGGTAAGTACCGCAGCGCGTAGTCATCGGGCGTGCCGAGCCGCACGGTCCCGTGCATCGTGGGTTCGCGAAAACTGGTCCAGATCTCGTCGTTCAACGTCAGCAGATCCCGCGCCCGGGCCAGCAGGAACTGCCCATGCGGCGTGAGCTGCACCAGGCCGCCCTTGCCGCGGGTCAGCAGGCGCTGGCCCAGCTGCGTCTCCAGGCGTTGCACCTGCATCGAGACCGCCGATTGCGTGCGGCCCACCAGCTGCGCCGCACGGGTGAAGCTGCCGGTCTCGGCGATCAGCACGAAGGCGCGCAGCAGGTCGGGGTCGAGGGTCGGGGTCATGCGCATCAACGTGACTGATGATCCGCATCAATGCAATTCGTTTCCGTGATGCCTCCGTCCGCTCCATTTTAGCAACGACCAATCCAGGTCACATCAGGAGCGTGCCATGGCCGTGTCCAGCCTTCCCGTCTCTCTCCGCCTTGCCCCCTCGCGCCGCCGCCGCCCGGTGTCGGTCGCGGTGTGGACGTGGCTCAAGACGGCCGGGCAAGCGCGACGGACCCGGCGTCAACTGGCGGAAATGGATGACCGCATGCTGTCCGATATCGGCCTGAGCCGCAGCCATGCCCAGACCGAGGCCGCACGCCCGGCCTGGGACTGCGCGCCGCACGGCTGGTAGCACTACCCGTCATTACGAGCGAAGCAAAGCAATCCAGGGGGCCACAAGCATGCAAATCCCCCCTGGATTGATTTGCCGGAACCTCGCACTGACGAGTTTTACTCCGCCGCCTCCGCATAGCTCTCGACCGGTGCGCAGGTGCAGACCAGGTTGCGGTCGCCATACACGTTGTCCACCCGCTTGACCGGCGGCCAATACTTTGCCGACCGCACCCACGGCAATGGAAACGCCGCCTGCTCCCGGGAATAGCCATGCGCCCACTCCGCCGCGCACACCTCCGCCAGCGTGTGCGGCGCGTGCTTCAGCATGTTGTCCGCCCGGTCCAGCCCGCCTGCTGCGATCGCCGCGATCTCCGCCCGGATCGCGATCAGCGCGTCGCAATACCGGTCGATCTCGGCCCGGCCTTCGCTCTCGGTCGGCTCGATCATCAAGGTGCCGCTCACGGGCCAGCTCATGGTCGGCGCGTGGAAGCCGTAATCCTGCAGCCGCTTGGCGAGATCCTCCACGCCCACACCCGCCTCGGTCTGGAAGCCGCGGCAGTCCAGGATGCATTCATGCGCCACGAACCCTCCGGCGCCCGCATACAGCACCGGGTAATGCGCCCGTAGCCTAGATGCCATGTAGTTGGCGTTGAGGATCGCGACCGCGCTCGCCCGCTGCAACCCGGCCGGGCCCATCAGGCGGATGTAGGCGTAGCTGATCGGCAAGATGCCCGCGCTGCCGAACGGCGCCGCCGACACCGGGCCGATCCCTGTCTCCGGCCCGGCATCCGCGCGCGCGGGATGGTTCGGCAAATGCGGCGCCAGGTGGGCCGCGACGCCGATCGGCCCCACGCCCGGGCCGCCACCGCCATGCGGGATGCAGAACGTCTTGTGCAGGTTGAGGTGGCAGACATCGGCGCCGATCGTGGCCGGGCTGGTGAGGCCCACCTGCGCGTTCATGTTGGCGCCGTCCATATACACCTGGCCGCCATGGCCATGCACGATGGCGCAGATCTCGCGAATGCCCTCCTCGAATACGCCATGCGTGCTGGGGTAGGTGACCATCAGCGCCGCAAGCTTGTCCCCATGCTGCGCGGCTTTCTTGCGGAGGTCATCGAGGTCCACGTTGCCCTCCCGGTCGCATCCGGTGACCACGACGCGGTAGCCGGCCATGACCGCACTGGCCGGGTTGGTGCCGTGGGCGCTGCTGGGGATCAGGCAGATGTCGCGGTGCGCCTCGCCCCGCGCGGCATGGTAGCCGCGGATCGCCAGGAGCCCGGCATATTCGCCCTGGCTGCCGGCATTCGGCTGCAACGACACCGCGGCGAACCCGGTTATGGTGCACAGCCAGTGCGACAGGCGCTGGATCAGCGTGTCATACCCGCGCGTCTGATCGGCCGGCGCGAACGGGTGGATGTCGCAGAAGCCGGGCAAGGTGATCGGGATCATCTCCGCCGTCGCATTCAGCTTCATCGTGCAGGAGCCCAGCGGGATCATGCTGCGATTGAGCGCGACGTCCTTGTCCTCCAGGCGCTTCAGATAGCGCAGCATCTCGTGCTCGGCATGGCAGGCGCCGAACACGGGATTGGCCAGCACCGGCGTGCCGCGGACCAACTCGGCCGGCAAGGATGGCGCGGCCTCGATCAGCGGCGCACCCAGCACGCTTGCCAGCCGCTCCAACTCCGGCCGGGTCACGGTTTCGTCCAATGCGATCGCGACGCCCTGGCCGTCCAGCCGGCGCAGATTGAACCCGGCCTCCAGCGCCCGGGCCACCAAACCATCCGCATCGGGCGCATCGATCGCCACCGTGTCGAAGAACGCATCATGCCGCAGGGCGAGGCCTGCCCGCGTGGCGGCGCCGGCCAGCAGGCGGGCCTGCAGGTTCACGCGCCGGGCGATGCGGATGAGGCCCGCCGGGCCATGCCACACGGCATACATCCCGGCCATCACCGCCAGCAGCACCTGCGCCGTGCAGATGTTGCTGGTCGCCTTCTCGCGCCGGATATGCTGCTCCCGTGTCTGCAACGCGAGGCGCAGCGCCCGGCCCCCGGCCGCATCCTGGCTCACACCCACCAGCCGCCCCGGCATCTGCCGCTTGAACGCGTCCCGCGTGGCGAAGAACCCGGCATGGGGCCCGCCGAAACCCATCGGCACCCCAAATCGCTGCGCCGATCCCACCACCACATCCGCCCCCATCTCCCCGGGCGGGGTGAGCAGCACGAGGCTCAGCAGGTCCGCGCACACGATCGCCAGGGCGCCTGCCTCATGCGCGGCCGCGATCTCGGCATGCAGCTCCCGGATCGCCCCCGTGGTGCCCGGGTATTGCATCACGACCGCGAAGGGATTGGCGGCGCCGATAGCCCTTACGTCGCCCGGTTCGAAATCCACCAGCGTAATGCCCACGGGCGCCGCGCGAGTGGCCAGCACGGCGCGGGTCTGGGGGTGCAGGTCGGTGCAAACCGCAAGAACATCGGATTTCGTGCGGCTCACGGCGTGCGCCATCGTCACCGCCTCGGCCGCCGCCGTCGCCTCATCCAACAGGGACGCATTGGCGATCGGCAGGCCCGTGAGGTCGCAGATCATGGTCTGGAAGTTCAGCAGCGCCTCCAACCGGCCCTGCGCGATCTCCGCCTGGTATGGGGTGTAGGCGGTATACCAGCCCGGATTTTCCAGGATGTTGCGCAGGATTACCGGCGGCGTGTGGGTGCCATGGTAGCCCTGCCCGATCAGCGACCGCACCACCCGGTTCTGCCCCGCGAGCTCCCGCAGTTCCGCGATCACCCCGGCCTCGTCGATCGCGGGTGGCAGATCGAGCGCCGTGTCGCTGCGGATGGCGCCGGGCACAGTGCGGGTGGCGAGTTCGTCCAGCGACGACAGGCCGAGCTCCGCCAGCATGCCGGCGACTTCAGGCTCCGTGGGAGCGATGTGCCGGGCGATGAAGGAGTCCTGGCCCTCGAGCGCCGTGAGTTCCGCGAGCGGATCGAAACTGCCGTCCATCACAACGTCTCCAGCAAGGCGTCATAGGCCTCTTCGTCCATCAGCTCCTCGAACGCAGCGGCGTCCGCCAGCTCCATGCGGAAGAACCAGGCCTCATCGGCGGCGGCGCGGTTCACGAGCGCGGGCTCGTCCACCACGGTCTCATTGAACTCCGTGATGCGGCCCGCCAGCGGAGCATACACGTCGCTCGCGGCCTTCACGCTTTCCACCACGGCGCAGGCCTCGCCCTCCACCACGTCCCGCCCGGCCTCCGGCAGCTCGACGAACACGATATCGCCGAGCGCCTCCTGCGCATGGTCGGTGATGCCGACCGTCACGGTGCCGTCGGCCTCGAGCCGCACCCATTCGTGGTCCTTGGTGAAACGGGTCTCGGTCATGCTGCTGCTCCTGCGTAGCGATGGGGAACGAAGGGGAGGTCCGCGACCTCCGCCGGCAAGGTCTGGCCGCGCACCAGCAGGCCTAACGGCGTTCCGGTAAGCGCGAGATCGCGGCGGATGTAGCCCATGGCAATGGGAGCCTGCAGCGTGGGGGAGAAGCCGCCGGAGGTGACGCCCCCGGCCTCCGTCCCATCCGCCGCGACGGCCCGCGTCATCGCCCGCGCCGGCGCCCGGCCCGCGGGGCGCAGGCCGACGCGCAGCCGGGTGGGGCCGTTCGCAAGCTGGTCCTGGATCACGGCCGCGCCCGGAAAACCGCCCTCGGTGCGGCGGCGCTTGCCGATCGCCCAGGCCAGATTGGCCTCCACGGGCGTGGTCAGCTCATCGATGTCGGAGCCATACAGGCACAGCCCGGCCTCGAGCCGGAGGCTGTCGCGCGCGCCGAGCCCGGCTGGCTGCACGCCGGGCTGGGCGAGCAGCAAATTGGCCAGGTCCTCGGCTGCCTCGGCCTGGACAGAGATCTCGAACCCGTCCTCGCCGGTATAGCCGGAGCGGCTGATCCAGGCCGGGATGGTGCCGACCGGCGCCTCGGTCACGCCCATAAACGGCAGCGCCGCGGCCGCCGGGCAGAGCGTGGCCATGATCGCGGCCGACGCCGGGCCTTGCAGCGCCAGCAAGGCGCGGTCAGTGTGATGATCGAGGCCCAGCTCGGGCGGCAGATGCTGCATGAGGTGCCGGGCATCCACATCCTTGCGACTGGCATTGGCCACGATCACGAACCGCCCGGCGTGGTTGGCGACCATGAGGTCATCGAGGATGCCCCCGGCCTCGTTGGTCAGCAGGGTATAGCGCTGCTTGCCGGCCGGCAGGGTGGTGAACAGGCCGGGGGTCAGCGACTCCAGGAACGCCGCGCCACCGGGGCCCCGCAGCGAGAGCTGACCCATGTGGGACACGTCGAACAGGCTGGCGCCGGCGCGGGTATGCAGATGCTCCGCCAACACGCCCGCCGGATACTGCACCGGCATCTCATACCCGGCGAACGGCACCATGCGCGCGCCGAGCCGGCGATGCAGCGCGTCCAGCGGCACCTGTTTCGGCGCGGCCGGCGCCTCGTCCGGATCGGCCTCGATGTTCAACACGGGTTCGGACAAGGATCACCCCACACGCCAGGTCGCCCGCTGGCGGATGCCAGCCGGAAGCGACCCCCCTCTGTCCGGGATACCTGAGAGATTCGGCTGCCCTCCCTTGGCGGCCTTACTCCGTCGGTGCGGTGGCAGCGTGCCACCGGCTTTCCAGAGGTCCTTGTTCCCGCCGCGGTCCTGGGTGCCTGAGCGTTTCCGGGGGCCGGTTGCGCCTTCGGCGGCCTGCCTGGATCAAGGCAGACGCTCTCCCGCGGGGGATGGTCCGAACACCCCCGGTATGGCCGAGATGACCCGGCGCTTCAACCCGCAAACCGATGCAACCGCGCCCCGCTCCGCGCTTTGTGTGACGATAGGGAGACAAACATGCGCGCAGTGATCTTCGACGTGGACGGCACCCTGATCGACTCGAACGCGCAGCACGCCCAGGCCTGGGCCGACGCGTTCCTGGAATTCGGCCATGACATCCCGGTCGACGCCATCCGGCGCCAGATCGGCAAGGGCGGGGACCAGTTGCTGCCGGTGTTCCTGTCCGAAGCGACGATCGCAGCCGAGGGCAAGGCGCTGGAAAGCCGCCGGGGCGAGATCCTGAAGGCGCGCTACTTACCCGGATTGCAGCCCTTCCCGGCGGTGCGCCCGTTGATCGAGCGGCTGCGCGGAGCAGAGATCAAGGTGGCGCTCGCCTCCTCCGCCAAGCAGGAGGAGCTGGCGCGCTACAAGCAGATCGCCGGCATCGAAGACCTGCTGGATGCCGAGACCTCCTCCGACGACGCGGAAAGCAGCAAGCCGGAGCCGGATATCTTCCAGGCCGCGCTGCATCGCCTGCCCGGCGTGGAGCCGGCGGAAATCGTGGTGGTCGGGGACACGCCGTATGATGCGGAGGCCGCGGGCAAGGCCGGGCTGCGTTGCGTCGGGCTGACCTGCGGCGGTTGGGATGCGGCGGCGTTGCGCCGGGCCGGGTGCGTGGCGGTCTACAGGGACCCGGCGGACCTCCTGGCGCAGTTGGACGGATCGCCCCTGCTATCCCACGCCGTCGCGGCATAAGGGGCTGCCACGCCGCGGGCGATGAGGTAGGCTTCCGCCATGGCGCACGACCACCACGACCACCACCACGATCATGCCCCGGCGAGCTTCGGCCGGGCGTTCGCGATCGGCGCCGCGGTCAACGCCGCCTTCGTGGTGGCGCAGATCGTCTATGGCCTCAGCGCCCACTCCGTCGCGCTGCTGGCAGACGCCGCGCATAATGCTGGGGATGTGCTGGGCCTGCTGATCGCCTGGGGTGCGGCCGTGATGACGAAGCGGGCTCCCACGGCCCGCCGTACCTATGGCTATGGCCGCAGCTCCATCCTGGCGGCGTTGGCCAACGCGATGGTGCTGCTGATCGGCTGCGGCGCCATTGCGGTGGAGGCGGTGCAGCGGTTCGGGACACCCACCGCCACCGATGGCGGGACGGTGATGGCGGTGGCGGCGCTCGGGATCCTGGTCAATGGCGGCACGGCCCTGCTGTTCATGCGCGGCGGCGGTGACCTCAACGTGCGCGGCGCGTTCCTGCATCTGGCCGGGGATGCCGCGGTGTCGGCCGGCGTCGTCGTGTCCGGCTTGCTGACGATGCGGACCGGCCTGTCCTGGATCGACCCGGTGACCAGCCTGCTGATCGTCGCGCTGATCGCCTGGAGCACCTGGGGATTGCTGCGCCAGAGCGTGGACCTCGCGATGGACGCGGTGCCGGACGGGATCGACCGGGCGGCGGTGGAGGCGGCGCTGGCGGCGCTGCCGGGCGTGACAGAGGTGCATGACCTGCATATTTGGGCGCTGAGCACGACGCAGACGGCGTTGACGGCGCATTTGGTCCTCGCAACACCGGACGTGACGTTGGTGCCGGCAGCATGCGCGATGCTGCACGACCGGTTCGATGTCGACCACGCCACCTTGCAGGTCGAGCAGGCGGAGGCCGCTCACCGCTGTGCGCTCCGGCCTGCGCACGTGGTTTGAGCGCGCAATGCGCCGCCGCAAAGGCGGGTTTCGCGCCCGCCCCACACAGGACCGTTGAGCAGGTTCAGATCCGCCGCACCACGATGGACTGCGTTCTAAGTTGGCAGCGGCGCCCACCCATCTGAGACGCTATCCGGACTCCATCGCCACATGCAGCCCTGCCGCGGCGCATCGAAGCGGCGGTCGATGGTGTGGCCGGTCAGGTGGCACCACAGCAGCGTCCCGGTGCCGCCATGCCCGACCAGGACCGCGTCTTGCGTCATGGCCGTGATCTCGGACCAGGCCGCAACGACGCGCCTTTGCGCGTCCCGGGCGCGCTCCCAGCCGCGGAACGAGAGGTCGGGATGCGCGAAGAACCGGTCCGCCGCCGCCTGGAACTCCTCAGGCGGCAGATAGCCCGTGGCGCTGCGGTCGTTTTCATCCAGCCCGGCATGCACCTGCACGCCCAGGCCGAACCGCGCGGCCACGATGCCGGCGGCCTCGATCGCCTTCGTCTCCGTGCTGGCCCACACGGCGCCGGGGCGGGCCAACCCGGCGGCGAAGCGGCGCATCCGGGCAATGCCGAGCTCTGACAGGTGCCAGCGCGGGACCGGCACCGCCGGGTCGATCACCACTTCGGGGTGGCTGACGAAGATCAATGCTCAGGACTATCGGGCGGGGCGCGCCCGGTTCACCTCGAGCTCGAGCGGGCTTAGCTGGAAGCCGACCTGGATGCGGTAGGAGGCGGCCGACTTGGTGGGCGTGGTCGGCAGGCGCAGCTCCACCTCGTCCCCAATCAGCTTCAGCTTGTCCGTGTTGCCCGGGAACTCGGCGCGCAGGGTAAAGACCTGCTTGTCGAGGATGCGCTCCCCGTCCAGCACCGCCACGAAATAGCTGAGCTCCGCCTGCCGCCCGGGCGCCGCCGGCCCGCGGGTGAGTTCGATCCCGACCGAGACCGTGGTGGCCACGGTGTCCGACCCATCCCGCGTGCAGGAGCCGCCGAGCCCGGTGATACGGCCCTGCAGCACCAAGTCCGTCAGGTCCCGCCCGGTGCCGCGATAGCGGTTGAGGTCGGCCGCGTCGCGCAGGATGGCGGCGCCGGGGCATGGCGGGGCGAAGGAATCGTCCGGGCTGGTCCCGCCACCGCACGCCGACACCAGCAGGCCGAGCAGGATTGTTGGGCGGTAGGCGGCAGGTGCACGCATGACATTCTCCGGCTGCCCCGGGATGTGGGGGTCGCGAAAGGCGGGGTTCGCCCCCAGTTGTAGCGGCATCGGCGCGGCGGCATAGTGCCGTTGGCCCCAAAGACCTGGACATCATGCCCGACACAAACGTCACCTTGCCCGAGCTGAGAGTGATCCTGGCGGGCCCGCGCGGGTTCTGCGCCGGCGTCGATCGCGCCATCCGCGTGGTGGAGGAGGCGCTGCGCCGCTATGGCGCGCCCGTCTATGTCCGGCATGAGATCGTGCATAACCGCACCGTGGTGGAGGCGCTGGAGGCGCAGGGCGCCGTGTTCGTGGCCGAACTCGATGAGGTGCCGGAGGACGGGCACGTCGTGTTCAGCGCCCATGGCGTGCCGAAATCCGTGCCGGCCGAGGCGGAGCGGCGGCATTTGCTGTATCTCGACGCGACCTGCCCGCTGGTCAGCAAGGTGCATCGCGAGGCCGAGCGGCATTTCGCCGGCGGTGGCCCGGCCATGCGGCACATCCTGATGATCGGGCATGCCGGGCACCCCGAGGTGGTCGGCACCATGGGCCAGCTCCCGCCCGGCAGCGTGACGCTCGTGCAGAGCGTGGAGGACGCCCGCACCGTTCAGCCCATCATGCCGGATCGGCTGGCCTTCATCACGCAGACCACCCTCTCGGTCGATGACACCGCCGAGATCGTGGCGACCTTGCGCGACCGGTTCCCGGGGATCGAGGGGCCGAAGCACGAGGATATCTGCTACGCCACCACCAACCGGCAGGCCGCGGTGAAGGCCGTGGCGCCGGAATGCGACCTGGTGCTGGTCATCGGCAGCCCCAACAGCAGCAACTCGCAACGCCTGCGCGAAGTGGCGGAGCGGGCGGGCGCCACCCGCGCCATCCTGCTGCCTCGCGCCAACCAGCTGGATTGGTCGGCGCTCGATGGCGTCGGCACGCTCGGGCTGACGGCCGGGGCCTCGGCGCCCGAGAGCCTGGTGCAGGAGCTGCTGGGATGTTTGGCGGAACGATACACGCTGCGGATCGAGGAGCGCCGGGTCACGCAAGAAGACGTGGTGTTCAAGCTGCCGGCGCCTTTGCAGTAGCGGATGGCGGTCTATACCGAGGTCACGGACGACGCGCTGGCCGCCTTCCTGACCGATTATCCGATCGGCACCGCGGTCGCCTTCCGCGGCATCGCCGAGGGCGTCGAGAACAGCAATTACCAGCTGCGCACCACAGGCGGCGACTTCATCCTGACACTCTATGAGAAGCGGGTGGATGCGGCGGAGCTGCCGTGGTTCCTGGGATTGATGGAGCACCTCGCCACGCGCGGCATCACCTGCCCGCAACCGGTGCGCGGGCATGACGGCTCGGCCCTGCGGCAACTGGCGGGGCGGCCGGCCTGCGTGACCACGTTCCTGCCGGGCGTCTGGCCGCGCCGGATCAGGCCGGAGCATTGCGGGCCGCTCGGCGGAGCACTTGCCGCATTGCACCAGGCCGGCGCGGATTTCGCGCCCACCCGGCCGAACGGGCTGGGCCCCGCCGCCTGGGCGCCGCTGCTGGCCCGGAGCGGCATCCAGGCGGACACGATCTCCGCCGGGCTGCTGGCCGAGCTGGAGGCCGCGCTCCACCGCATACTGGCCGGCTGGCCCACCGGCCTGCCGCACGGCCACATCCATGCCGACCTGTTCCCGGACAACGTGTTCTTCCTGGAGGGCCGGCTGTCGGGCATCATAGATTTCTATTTCGCGGCCACCGACCTGCTGGCCTACGACCTCGCGGTCTGCCTGAACGCCTGGTGCTTCGAGACCGATTTCTCGTTCAACGCCACCCGCGCCCGCGCTTTCCTCCGCGCCTACGAAGCTGTGCGCCCGCTCGAGCCCCGTGAGCGCGCCGCACTGCCGGTGCTGTGCCAAGGCGCCGCGCTGCGCTTCCTGCTGACCCGGCTCTACGACTGGCTCAACACGCCTCCCGGCGCCATGGTCGTGCGGAAAGACCCGCTCGACTACCTGCGCCGCCTCCGCTTCCACCTCACGGTACCCGATGCCAGCGCCTACGGACTCTGAACCCACCGTCGAGGTATGGACGGATGGCGGCTGCAAGCCCAATCCGGGGCCCGGCGGCTGGGCGGCCATCCTGCGCTTCGGCACGCGTGAGCGCGAGTTGACCGGGGCCGACGCCGCCACGACCAACAACCGAATGGAGTTGACTGCCGCCGCCGCCGCGCTGGAGGCGCTGACCCGGCCATGCCGCGTCGTGCTGCATACCGACAGCGAGTACCTCCGCAACGGCATCACCCGCTGGCACACCGGCTGGGTGCGCCGCAACTGGCGCAACGCCGCGGGCGATCCCGTGGCCAACATGGACCTCTGGCGCCGTATCCTGGACGCCGCGAAGCCCCATGAGATCGAGTGGCGCTGGGTCCGCGGCCATTCCGGAGACGCCATGAACGAACGCGCGGATGTACTGGCGACGGCTGCACGGGAGCAGGCAAGCGGAATTTGACGCCCATATCAATGATCGCACAAACCGCCACTCCGTGCGATGGTGCGCCTTTACCGGAGCGGAGTGCATAGCATCATGACCGCAGCCCGGGCCCTGGACCTTTCTCCGGACGAGCTCGCCGTCCGCCTGCAGCAGCAGAGCCTGGTGGCGGATTTCGGCGTAATGGCGCTCAGCGCCGGCACGCTCGACGCCGTCCTGGAGACGGCCTGCGCCGTCGCGGCGGAGGGGTTGCACACGCGGTTCAGCAAAGTGCTGCGCTACCGGGCCGCCAGCGACGACTTCCTGATCGTGCAGGGTATCGGCTGGCACCCCGGCGTGGTCGGGCATGCGACGTTGGGAGGTGGGCTCGACAGCCCGGCCGGCTACGCGCTGCATACCGGAGAGCCGACCCGCGCCAACGATCTGGAGAACGAGGCCCGGTTCAAGGTGCCCCCCGTCCTCGCCGAACATGGCATTCACAGTGCGATCAACGTGCCGGTCCGGGGCGGAAACGGCCAGCATTTCGGCGTGCTGGAAGTGGACAGCACCAACCGTCACGAATTCGTGGCCGCGGACATGGCGTTCATGCAATCGCTCGGCAACGTGCTGTCCGCCGCCGTCGCCCGGTGCGAGGCGGAGGAGGCGAAGGACGCGCTGCTCCAGGAAAAAGACCTGTTGATGCAGGAGGTGCACCACCGGGTGAAGAATAGCCTTCAACTGGTGCGCACGCTGTTGCAATTGCAGGCGCGGTCTGCCGGCGCCGAAACGCGTGAACGGCTGGAGGAGGCGGCGCAGCGGATCATGACCATCGCCGCCGTGCATCAGCGCTTGTATGAAGGCGGCTCCGTGGCGGAGGCGGAGGCCGGGGCGTATCTGACCGCCCTGTTCGAGGACATGCGCGCACTGGCGGACGGGGAGGCCGAGAGCCGCCCGATCTCGTTGGATTCCGATCCGATTCCGCTCCCGGCAGACCATGTGACGCCGCTCGGTCTGATCGTGTCCGAACTCGTGACGAACTCCCTCAAATACGGCGAGGGCGCCATCACCGTCCGTCTGAGGCGGCTGGAAATGGCCGTCGAAATCATTGTTGAGGATGAGGGGCCGGGCTTCGGGGAAGCCGCGCTCGGCAAGGGCCTTGGCATGCGGCTCGTCACCGCGTTGGCGAAGGGTGACGCCGCGCAGGCCGTCACGGTCGATCGCACCGTGGCACATGGCCGGGTCAGGGTGATCTTGACGTTGGGTTAGGCCCGCCCGTTCGTGCCGGGCTTGGTGCCCTTCGACAAGCTCAGGGCGAGCGGGCTTCGACAAGCTCAGGGCGAGCGGGCTTCGACAAGCTCAGGGCGTGCGGGCTTCGGCAAGCTCAGGGCGAGCGGGCTTTCGACGGACTAGCCGTGCAGCGTCACCACCGTCAGCTCCGGCGGCACGCCCAGCCGGACCGGCGCCTTGCTGCAGCCGAGCCCGCCCGACACCACCATGGAATGCCCGGCCTCGCGAATGTGACCGTAGGCGAAGCGGTTGCCGTACATCGATGGCACCACGAAGGAATGGCCCGCGACCCGAATCTGCCCGCCATGGGTATGCCCGCACATCGTGAGCCCTACGCGGCCGGGCACTCGTGTGAAGATGTCGGGCTCATGCGCCAGCAGCACCGCCGGGGCGTCGTCGGTGAGCTGGGCCAGCGTGCCATCCAGGTCATCCATCCCGACCATGCGGCCCTGCACGCGGTAGATCCAGGCGCTGTCGGTGCCGGCGAGCCACACGCCGGCGCCGTGCGGAAGCCGGGTCACGCCATTGGCGAGCACGGGAATGCCGGCCTGCTCCAGGATGCCGTGGATCTCGGGCGGCCCGTCGATCCGCCCGCCGGTCCGCCCGAGCTGGGCGTAGCGCGGATCGTCCCACCAATCATGGTTGCCCAGGATGGCGTAACGGCCCAGCGGCGCCCGCAGCTGCGCCAGGGTGTGCGCGACGGACCGGTTGTCCACCACGCGCTTCACATACCGGAACTGACCCGGCAGATCGCCCAGGATGACATGCACATCCGGCCGCACGGCGTTGGCGGCCTCGACGATCCGCTCCACCCGCGGCAACGTCATCCACGGCATGCCGGCATGCAGGTCGGCGATGGCGCAAATGGTCAAAGGCGGCCGATCGCCCCAGCCAGCCATCGCCACCGCATAGCGCTGCACGATCAACCGGAACCCCGGTTCGATCACCCCGGCATAGGCGGCGCCGGCCCCGCCGGATGCGGCAAGAGCGAGGCCCGAGCGCAGCAGGCCGCGGCGACCCAGCATGCTACAGCGCGGCCAGCACGCTCTCGGCGTTGCTCACGTCGAACCCGCCCGGCGCCTCGACCTGCAGGGTCTTCACGTGCCCGTCCTGCACCACCATGGCATAGCGCTGACTGCGCATGCCCAGGCCGCGCGCCATGAGATCGAGCTCCAGGCCGAGCGCCTTCGTGAACGCGCCACTGCCGTCCGCCAGCATGGTGATGCGGCCGTCCACGCCCTGATCCTTGGCCCAGGCGTTCATCACGAACGGGTCGTTGACCGCCAGGCACACCACGCGGTCGACACCCTTGGCCTTCAATGCGTCCAAATTCTGCAGGAAGCCCGGCAGGTGCTTCGCGCTGCAGGTTGGCGTGAAGGCGCCTGGCACCGCGAACAGCACGACCTTGCCCGTCCCGAACACCTCCTCCGTGCTGGCCTCCTTCGGGCCGTCGGCCGTGGCTGAGGTGAGCTTCTGGCTGGGAATGGCGTCGCCGACCTTGATCATGGTGTCCCCTGTCGATGTTGCGGCGCAGGATTAGCGGGGCGCGGCCCGGGTGTCACGGGGGATCGCGATCACGGCGGGGGCGCGAGATGACGCTTGCCCTCCGGCGGCGCAGGCCCAAGATTGATCGCATGAAACAGAAGGCCTCCCCTCCCGTGCTTCCCGGCGACAGCGACCTTACCGGTCAGCTGCTGATCGCCATGCCCGCCATGGAAGACCCGAACTTCGCCCATAGCGTGATTTTGCTGTGCGCCCATACCGATGAGGGCGCCATGGGGATCGTGCTGAACCAGCCGCTGGCCAAGCCGAGCTTCGACGCGCTGCTGGAACAGCTCGACGTGAAGCCGGTCCCGCCCGCGCGGCAGATCCAGCTCTGCCAGGGTGGGCCCGTCGATCATGGCCGCGGCTTCGTGCTGCACACCTCGGATTGGACCAGCGATGGCAGCCTGCGGGTGGATGACGGCCTGGCGCTGACCGCGAGCCTCGATGTGCTGCAGGAGATCGCGCAGGGTGGCGGCCCGCGGCAGGGGTTGCTGGCGTTGGGATACGCGCATTGGGGCCCCGGGCAGCTCGATCAGGAGATGCAGGAAAACGTGTGGCTCTCGGCCCCGGCGCCGCTCGCGCTGCTGTTCGACGCCGAGCATGACACCAAATGGCGGCGGGCACTCGGTATCTTGCGGGTGGACCCATCGTTACTGTCGGGGGTTGCCGGGCACGCCTAACGTCACGCTAACCTTATAAGTTCGTAAACGAACTGATTTAACTGGCGAGCTTCGAAGCTGGGCGCACAGATGGCGATGCCCGGTCATTCGGCGCCGCATCGGTGCCGCCGGGACCACTTTCGGAGCTGGTCCAATGTCGAAATCCATCATCGTATTCGGAGCCTTGGCGTGCCTCACCGCCCTGCCTGCGGCTGCGGCGCCGTTCACCTTCAGCACGGGCTCTGCCGACGGCAAGCTCGGCTCCCTTTCCCGGCCCGCGACCGGCAGCCTAATCGAGACGGAGTCCGCCGATGACTTCGTGCTCGGCCAGGGAACCCGGCTCACCTCCGGCAGCTTCGTCGGGCTGATCACCGGCGGCAATGCGACGATCGGCAGCGTGGACACAGAGATCTACCGTGTCTTCCCGCTCGACAGCGCGAACCCGCCCTCCGGCAAAGTGCCGACGCGGGCCAACTCGCCCTCGGACGTGGCGCTGACCACCCGGGACTCCGCGGCAGGCACGCTTAGCTACACCACGACAGTGCTGGCCAAAAGCTTTACGGTTTCCAACACGGTGCAGAGCGGAATCAACGGCGCCACCCCGCTCACGAAGGGCGAGGGGCCAGCTACCGGACAATTGGTGCAATTCGATTTCACGCTGACCACGCCGATCGACCTGCCGGCCGACCACTACTTCTTTGTGCCGCAGGTCGCGGTAAACGGCGGCAGCTTCCTGTGGGCCTCGGCCCCAAAACCGATCGTGGCGCCCGGGACGCCGTTCGTGCCGGACCTTCAGAGCTGGATCCGGAACGAGGACCTGGCGCCCGACTGGCTGCGCCTCGGCACGGACATCACCGGTCAGGGCCCGTTCAATGCAACGTTTGCGCTGAACGGCGTGACGGTGCCTGAGCCGTTGAGCTTGGCGCTGGTCGCGACCGGGTTGTTCGCGGTGGGTGTGCTGCGGCGCCGGATCTAGGCTTACCAAGCGAAGTGGGGAATTGCGGCGGTGGGGAACAGGCCCGCCGCCGCAGACTCCGCCTCGATGCGGGCGGGGTCACCGGCCAGGTGCTCGCCATGCAGCCCGCCCAGGACCCAGCAGGCATCAATCCCCACCGCGGCGGCCCCGGCGATGTCTGTGCGCAGCGCATCGCCCACCGCCAGCACGCGGGCCGCGCCGAGCATGTCGAACACCGGGGTATAGATCGCCGGGTCCGGCTTGCCCAAATTCCGCACGTCGCCGCCCATCGCCGCATACCGCACCGCGAGCGTCCCGGCGCACACGACGCGTACGCCGCCGCGGATCACCTCGAGGTCAGGGTTGGCGCAGATCATCTTCAGGCCGTGCCGCGCCGCCTCCTCCAGGATGGCATCGAAGGCGGCGGGATCCGTGGGGTTGGCGTGATCGTCGGGCCCGGTGTTCAGCATAAAATCCGCGCCGCCCGGGCTATCGGCGATCGCGTAGTCCAGGCCATGCACCACGTTGCGGTCCCGTTCCGGCCCCAGATGATACAGCCGGGGGCCGAGTGCCCGATACCAATCATCCGGGCGGTCCCGCAGCATGAGGAACGTGGCCTCGCCGGAGGTCATGACGCCATCATAGTGGTGGTCGGGGATGCCCATGGAGCGCAACTGCTCCCGCACCGGTTCGGCCCGGCGCGGCGCGTTGGACAGCAGCACGATCCGCTTGCCCGCGCCATGCAGCGCCGCCAGGCACTCGGCCGCACCCGGATAGGGCCGAACCCCGTCATGGATCACGCCCCAGAGGTCGAGGATGAACCCGTCATACTCGGCGGCCAAGGGCCCGAACCGGTCGATGTGCTTCATAGCGCTGATCCCACCGCGTCCCGGATTCCTGCAAAGCCCCGTATGTCCAATGCCGCGCGCAGCTCTCGTTTCAGGCGGGGAATCAGCGCCGGGCCGGCGTAGCTGAAGGCGGTGTAGAGCTGCACGAGCGAGGCGCCGGCCTGGATCTTGTCCAGCACGTCCGCCCCGGTGGCCACGCCGCCGCAGCCGATCAGCACCAGCCGGCCCCGGGCGAGCCGCGCCGTCCGCGCCAGCACCGCCGTGCTGGCGGCCCGGAGGGGCTCGCCCGACAGGCCGCCGGTCTCCGCCCGGTGCGGGGAGCGCAGGCTCGCAGGGCGTTCGATGGTGGTGTTCGACACGATCAGGCCCTCGGCCCCGCCCGCAACGGCGGTCTCGACGATGGCTTCGAGCCCGCCTTCCGGCAGGTCTGGCGCAATCTTGACCAGCAAGGGCGGGCGGCGCGGCACGTGCGCGCGGATGGCGGCCAGGATGCCGGCCAGGCGCGCCTCCCCCTGCAGGTCCCGCAAGCCCGGCGTGTTCGGGCTGCTCACGTTGATCACGATGTAGTCCGCGTGCGGCGCCACGGCTGCGACCAGGCGGGGGTAGTCGCGCTCGGGGTCGGCGCCCTCCTTGTTGATGCCGACATTGGCGCCGAGCGGGACCGTTCGCGGTGCATGGGCGAGGCGTGTCATGAAGGCATTCAGGCCTTGGTTGTTCAGCCCATAGCGGTTGATGACGGCGCGGTCGGCCTCCAGCCGGAACACGCGGGGCGCCGGGTTGCCGGCTTGCGGCAGGGGCGTGACGGTGCCGGCCTCCAGCAGGCCGAAGCCGAGCCGGGCCAGGCCGCGCAGCGCCATCGCATCCTTGTCGAACCCGGCGGCGAGCCCGATCGGGTTGCGGAAATGCAGTCCCAGCGCATCGATCGCGAGCGCCGGGTCATCGGGGGAGGCATCGCGCCCGGCCAGGCCCAGGCGGATCGCAGTGATGGCAAGGCGATGCGCCCGCTCCGCCTCGCAGCGGCGGAGCAACGGGGTGAGGCCAGAGGCGAGAGCTGCGAACATGCCGGGGTGTCTGCCTGATCGGCTGCCGGTTGAGAAGGGCGCGGCGTCCGCCTACATGGCGGGATCATGTGGAACGAACCCTATCTCGAGACCTGTTGCCGGGCGGCGCTGCATCGGCTGGTGCTGTGCGGCGATGTGGCGCGGCCTCCGGGGCTGAAGGATGGGCCGTGCCTGGTGCGGCTGGCGGAGCTCGGGTTCTGCGCCGAACGGCCGGATGGGCGCTACGGTGTCACGGATTCCGGCACGGCGCGGCATGGGAGCGAAATCCTGCATTCCTCGCCATAGTCGCGCACGATCCCGGCCCGGCGCAGCGGAAACCTCAGCCGCTCGATCGCTTCGGTCCAGAGATGCCAGTCGCAGCGTTCCCGGGCGCGGGCCTTGTCGGGCGCGCGGCCGCGGCGGCCCCAATGGCGCAGGATGCGGACATGCAGCAGCTCGATCCGGCGGTGGCGATACAGGCCGTCCAGGCATTTCAGCACGTCTTCCACCCGGCACGGGCCTGGTGGCAGCGGCGCGCCGTATTGCCGGGCCATCAGGGTGGCCATGGCCCAGAACCATGCCGTCTCTGCGGAATCGAATGGCGCTATCGGTGCAGTTTCGATGACGCGAGACGGCATGGGGACGCTCCGGGACAGGAACATCATAAGAACATTTACCCATTCCGCAGGCAAGAGGAATTTCCTAGTTGCAACGGTGTCAATTCCTAGGCACGATACCGAAATTGAACCGACTCGCCCAACAAACCTCAACAGACCGAGTGGTCCCGCATGAAGCACGATGAAGTCTGGCGCGCGCTCGACACGTTGGCGGCCGAATATGGCCTGTCCGCCTCGGGCCTGGCGAAGCGGTCCGGTCTGGACGCCACCACGTTCAACCCCAGCAAGCGCCGCATGCCCGATGGCCGCGCCCGCTGGCCCAGCACGGAAAGCCTCGCCAAGGTGCTGGACGCCACTGGCGCCAGCCTCGAGGCGTTCACGGCGCTGGTCACGGGCGCCCGCGCCGCCTCCGCCAACCGCCCGCCGCGGCGCATTCCCTTGCTCGGTCTGGCACAGGCCGGTGGCGAAGGGTATTTCGACGATGCCGGCTTCCCGGTCGGCGGCAGCTGGGACGAGGTCGGCCTGCCGGAGATCGGCGGTGACCTGCATGCCTACGCGCTGGAGATCGCCGGGGACAGCATGGAGCCGGTGTTCCGCGACGGGGACATGGTGGTGGTGAGCCCGGCCGCGCCCATCCGCCGCGGAGACCGCGTGGTCGCCCGCACCATCGAGGGAGAGGTCATGGCCAAGCAGCTCGCCCGCCGCTCCGCCAAGCGGATCGAGCTGAAAAGCCTCAACCCCGCGCATAGGGATCGCAGCTTCGACCTGACGGAGGTCGCCTGGCTGCACCGGATCATCTGGGCGAGCCAATAACGGAAAACACTTGGCGTCCGGCCCGGCGCCGCGCCAGCATGGCCCTCCACTCGGAGGGCTGGCCCATGCGCGTGCTGATCCTGCTGCTGCTGCTCACCGGTATCGCCCGCGCGGCCGAGCCGGTGGACCTCACCCTTGTGCTGGTGTCGGACGTGTCCCGCAGCGTCGATGACGCCGAGTTCCGCATGCAGAAAGAGGGCTACGCCGCCGCCTTCAACGACCCCCGCGTATTGGCCGCGATCCGGGGCGGGGCCATCGGCTCCATCGCCGTGGCCTATGTCGAGTTCGCCGGCAGCAGCGAGGTTCGCACCGTCCTGGACTGGCGCGTGATCCGCGACGCCGGCAGCGCCCGGGCGTTCACGGACGCGATCAATGCGGCGCCGCGCAGCTTCTGGGGCCGCACCAGCATCAGCGGCGGGATCGACCGCGCGATGCAGATGCAGGCCGAAAGCGGCTACGAGACGCAGCGCCGGGTGATCGACGTGGCGGGAGACGGCACCAACAACTCGGGCCGCGAGGTGGATGCGGCGCGGGATGACGCGGTGACGGCCGGGGTCACGATCAATGGCCTCGCGATCATCAACGAGCATCCCGTCAGCTACAGCTTCGCCCATGTGCAGCCGCCGGGCGGGCTCACGGAATGGTATCGCCAGCACGTGATCGGCGGACCCGGCGCGTTCGTGCTGGAAGTGCGCGAGTTCAGTCAGTTCGGCGAGGCGATGACCCGCAAGCTGATCAACGAGATTGCCGCCCTGCCGGGGCCGCAGCCGCCGGGCTGAGGCCCGCAGAGGTATGTATCTGCTTCTAACATTTCCGTCAGGCCCTGAACCCCGGCACCCCTCACCCGTCTAGGTCGCGACCACGCGAGAGACCTCGACGTCATGAGCTTCCAGCCGGCGACCACAACCGAAATCATCCCCGTCCTGGCCGAGACCCTCCGCATCGAGACGCGGGAGATCGAGACCGGGCACGTCACCGTCCACAAGACAGTGACGGAGCGGGACGAGGTCGTGGACGCCTTGCTCAAGCGGCAGGACATCGAGGTCGAGCGTGTGGCGATCGACCGCGTCGTGACCGAAGCGCCGCCGGTCCGGCAGGAGGGGGACACGATGATCGTTCCCATCCTGGAGGAGAGACTGGTCGTGGAGAAACGGCTGGTCCTGAAGGAAGAGCTGCACATCCGGACCATCCGGTCCGAACGCGCAGTCCAGCAAACCGTGCGGCTGCGCACGGAACACGCGACGATTGACGAACATCCACCCACCCCAGGAGATACCCCATGAGCGGCATGACTTCCGGCCAGATCCCCGCTGGCCACGACGGCCATCTGTATGACCCCAACACGCACGACAACCAGATCGTGGCGATCTACGAAACCAACGAGCGGGCCCGCGCCGCGCGTGACGCGCTGGTCGCCGCCGGCGTGAGCAACGGCGCCGTGCAGGTGGTGGAGCGGGACGCCTCGATGGCGACCGGCGCCTCCAGCAACGCCGATCCCGGCTTCTGGGACTCGTTGAAGAGCCTGTTCGCGCCCGATGAAGACATGCACGCCTATGGCCACGCGATGCAGCATGGCCACGCGATGGTCGTGGTGACCCCGGCCGTCACCGCCGACCGCAGCCACATCATCGAGGTGCTGGAGGGCACCGATCCGATCGATTTCGACTCGAAGCTCGAGGAATGGCGGCAGTCCGGCTACGAGTATAGCCCGAATACGCTGCACACCCAGACGGCGACGGGCATGGCGACCGGCACCGGCACGGCGATGGGCTCGGTCACGGACAACGCCATGGGCGCGGCCGCGCCGATGACGGACCGCACGTCGCTGACCAGCCAGGGCGACCGCGCCATGGGTCTCACGGGCGCGACGGGTGCCACCGGCGCGACCGGGGCCGACACCATCCAGGTGATGCAGGAGCGCCTGCGCGTCGGCAAGCGCGAGGTGGCCGGCGGCGCCGTGCGCGTGCGCAGCTATGTCGTGGAGCGGCCGGTCGAGGAGCAAGTGCGCCTGCATGAGGAGCACGTGACGATCGAGCGTCACCCCGTGGACCGCGCCGCCACCGCAGCCGACACCGCCGCGGCGTTCCAGGAGCGCACCATCGAGGCCCGCGCCACCAGCGAAGAGGCCGTTATCAGCAAGGAGGCCCGCGTGGTCGAAGAGATCGGCATCAAGAAGCAGGCGTCCGACCGGACCGAGACCGTGCGGGACACCGTGCGCGAGACGAAGGTCGAGGTCGAGGACACCACCAAGGGCACCCCGACCGGTGCGGCCGCCAGCACGGCCACGCCCGGCGCCACCAGCAGCGGAATGAACGCGCCGCGCAAGTAAGCGCTCCAACACAGAAATGGGGCCGCACCGGAAATCCGGTGCGGCCCTTTCTGCGTTAGGGGGCTGTATCGGGAGAGCGACGCATGCGTCTGGCCTTGTGTTCGATCCTGATGCTTGCGGCATGCAGCGCTCCCCTTCCCGTCCAGCACTTCGCCGGCACCTTCCCAGCCTTCGATCCCGTGCGGTTCTTCACCGGGCACGTCGTGTCCTGGGGTGTGATGGAAAACCGGTCCGGGGAGCCCACCAGCGTCGTGACGACGGATTGCGTGGGCGAAGCCGATGGCCCCGATGGGCTGCGGATGACCCAGGTGCTGCATGTGGGCGACGATCCCCCGCAGACGCGGCGGTGGCAGATGCGCCGCGTGGCGCCGGGCCGCTATGAGGCGACGGCCAACGACATGGTGGGCCCCGCGACCGGTGAGGCCGCCGGGCGCGCGTTCCATTGGCGCTGGACCCTGGCGCTGCAGCCCGGCAACTCGCTCAAGGATGTCACGATGGAGCAGTGGTGGTATCTGCTCGACGATGGCTCGATGATGAACCGCACCGTGGTCAGCAAGCTCGGGGTGATCGCGGCGGAGGTGACAGAGCATTTTGCCCCCGCTCGACGCTAACCGCGCCGTTCCACCTGAACCCGGCCCGGTGTCGCGCGTAAGTTCGTCAAACCGGAGATATCGATGACGACACTTCTCAGCCTTCCCGGCCAGGCCTTGCGCGGTGCCCTGCGCGCTGTCCGCCCCGGCAAGTCCTCCCTCGAGACTGCCCGGCTGGGGCTGGATTTCACGATTGCCGTGCATAGCGACGCCTTCATGACCGGCAGGCCGATGCCGGCCCGGTTCACGGCCGATGGCGCGGGCCGGATGCCGCCGGTGGCGTGGTCGGGCCTGCCGGACGGCACGGCGTCGGTCGTGCTGCTGGTGCAGGATGCGGACCCGCCTTTGCCGCGGCCGCTCACCCACCTGATCGTCTATGGCATCCCGCCGGACGTCGACAGCCTGGCCGAAGGGGAGATCCCTCGGCGGCTGGTGGGCCCGGGCCGGCATGGCTATGCCTGCGGGCGCAATGCCGCGTGGCGGACGGGGTGGCTACCGCCGTCGCCACCGCCCGGCCATGGAGCGCATCGGTATGCGTTCCAGGTATTTGCATTGGATGCCAACCCGGATTTTACGCGTCCGCCGGGGCGGGCGGCGCTCATGCGCGCGATAAGGCCGCATATCCTGGCGCAGGGACGGCTGATCGGGAGGTACGAACGTTAGGGCTTGACCATCCCGAGCCAGGCCGAGAGCGTCAGCACCGACAAAAGCGTGCTCGCCACCACGGTTCCGGCGGAAGAGGCGGCGAGCGTGCCGGTTTTGCGAGCGAGGAAGAAGGCGTTGGCCCCGGTCGGCGCACCCGCGGTCACGACCGCCACCGCCGCCGCCAGCGGCCCGGCCCCGGCGAGCGTGACTGCGCCCCATACCAACGCCGGCAACACCGCCAGCTTCAACACGAGCGCCAGACCGGTTTCGCGGACGGAACCCTGTGTCGCGAAATCCGGTAGGCTGGCGCCCAGGCAGAACAGCGCCAAGGTGGGGGCCGCAGCACCCAGCATAGCCAGGAGCGCGTGCACTGGCTGCGGCAGTGACAGGCCCGTGACCCGCCAGGCCATCGCGGCCAAGATCGCCACGATCACCGGATTGCGCAGCAGAGCCGGGACGGTCCGCAGCGCCTTCACCGCGGGATGCCCGGCGCCGGCGCCGTCAGCCTCGATCAGCACCGTCGCCAGTGGCAGCAGCACGACGGAATGCAGCGCGATGATCGGCAGCAGGATCGCCACCCCCTCTGCCCCGAACGCCGCCGACACCACGGGCACGCCGAGCATGACCGTGTTGCCATAGGCGCAGTTGAGCCCCAGCACCGACCCGGCCGCCAACCCGGCGCCCAGCACCCGCCGGCTGACCAGCAACCCGGCGGCAAACACGAGGATGCAGCAGCCGAAATACAGCGCCGCAACCTGCAACCCGCCGAGGCTGCGCGCCTCGGCCACGGCGCCGAACAGCAAGGCGGGGATCAGGACGTAGAACGTGAGGTCGTTGAGCCCGCGCATGCCCGCGGGATCCAGCAGCCGCCGATACCGGGCGCCCGCCCCCATCGCGATCAGCGCAAAGACCGGTGCGACGATCCCGGCGATGGCACCCATTTACGTTCGTTCGAGTGCAGCGAAGCAGTCCAGGGGCATCAAGCGTGCTCGAAGCCCCCGGACCGCCCGACTAAAAGACCGGCAGATCGCCGAACGGCTGGCCGAACCACTTGCGCTGCAGCGCCTCCAGCTCGCCATTGTTCTTCACGTAATACACAAACGTGTTGACCCAGCGATGCAGGTTGAACTGGTTCTGCCGCATCGTGATCCCGTTCGGCTGGCGCAGCAGCACGAACTTCTTCTCGATCGGCGCGCCCGGATTGGCCCGCATCACGGCGTCGAACGTCAGCGCAGTCTCCGCCATCGCGTCCACCTGCCCGGTCAGCAGCGCCTGGTAGGTGCTGGGCGTATCGTCGAAGCGCATCATGCGGGCGTTGGTGCCGAGCGCACCCGTGAGGATCACGTCCTGCACCGTGGCCCGCGGCACACCGATACGCAGGCCCTTCAGGTCCTCGATCTTGGCGATGTCCTTGCCCTTGGGGCCATAGACGGTGTTCTCGATCGCGGAATAGGGGATGCTGAACATCACCTGCTTCGCCCGCTCCGGCGTGATGCCGAAGGTCGCGACGATGAGGTCCACCTTGTTGGTCACCAGGAACGGGATGCGGTTGCTGGCGGTCACCTGCACCAGGTTGACCTTCACGCCCATGTATTTGGCCAGCAGCTTCGCCACCTCGATGTCGTAGCCATCGGGCTCCTGCTTGTCGTTCAGCAGGCCGAAGGGCGGCAGGTCGATCAGGACGCCGATATTGATCGTGCCGCGGCTCACGATCTCGTCCACCGTTTGCGCCCGGGCGCGCGGCACACCGAGCACGACGCCGAGCATCAGGGCGACCAGGGCCACGATCAGGTGATGTAGTTTCAGACGCATTCCCAACTCCTCCAGCCGATTTTCCGGCGTTATCGCTTGTAGGCCACCGCCTGCCGCCGTTCGAGGCGACGGCTCAGCAGCGTCAACGGCCAGCAAAGCAGGAAGTAGATCAGGGCGACAGTGCCGAAAATCTGAAATGGCCGGAACGTCGCATTATTCAGCAACTGCCCGGCCCGCGTCAGCTCGACGAAGCCGATCACCGCCGCAAGCGATGTGCCTTTCACCAGATTGACCAGGAAGCCCACGGTCGGCGCCGTCGCAACCCGCAACGCCTGCGGACCCACGATCCGCAGCATGCGGGGGCCGTAATGCAGGCCGAGCGCCCGCGCCGCCTCGCTCTGGCCAAACGGCACCGCCTGGAGCGAGCCGCGCCAGATCTCACCCAGGAACGCCCCGGCATTCAGGCTCAGCCCCAGGACGGCCGAGGAAAACGGATCGAGCCCGGCGCCGAAGAAGCCGCTGCCGAAGAAGACCAGCATCAATTGCAGCAGCAACGGCGTGCCCTGGAACACCCGGATGTAACTTATCGCAACCCATCGCAGCCATCGCCGGTCCGACACCCGCATGAGCGCGATCGCGATGCCGATCAGGCCGCCGCCCAGGAAGGCACAGGCAGACAACAAGATCGTCCACCGCGCCGCGAACGCCACGAAGACCAGGTCGTTGAAACCGATCTGCCGCATCTACCGCGCCCCGGCCCGGCCGAACGCGAACCGCTCGACCGCCGCGAACACGCCGGTGAACGCCATCGACAGCGCAAAATAGATCACGGCCGCCACGATGTAGGGCTCGAATGGCCGGAACGTGCGGCCCTGGATGTCCTGCGCGACCGACATCAGCTCGTCCGCCGAGATCACCGACACGATCGCGCTGTTCAGCATCAGCAGGATGAACTGGCTGCCCAGGGGCGGCAGCACGGCGCGCAACGCCTGCGGCAACACCACGAGCCGGAACGCCTGCAGGTTCCGCAGCCCCAATGCCCGCCCGGCCTCGATCTGGCCATGGCCGATGCTCTCGATCCCGGCCCGCACGATCTCGATCGTATAGGCGCTGCCGTTCAGCACCATGGCGATGATGGCACAGGCGAAGGTGTCGATCCGCAAGCCCAGCACCGGCAGGCCGAAGAAGATGACGAACACCTGCACCAGGAACGGCGTGTTGCGGATGAACTCGACATAGGACGCGACGACCCATTGCAGCCAGACCGGGCCGCTGGTGCGGGCGAGTGCGCCGAACACCGCCACGATCAGGCTCAACACCATCGACAGCGCCGACAGCTCGAGGGTCAGCAGGGTGCCCCACAGGAACTCCTCCCGCGCGGCCCAGACATCGGCGAATTGGAAGGTGTAGGTCACCGATTCTCTCCCCGGCCCGACCTCAACAGATAGGGGACGCCCCGTCAAAGCCCGCAACGAAGCCAGGTAGCCCAATCTGCCGGGCGGTGGCGGAGCGGGCGGCGCGCAGCACGGCGCGGACCTCGGCCACGGCCTCCTCGACTTCATGGTTGACCAGCACGTGGTCGAATTCCGGCCAATGCGCCATCTCGCTGCGGGCGGCCTGCATGCGGCGCGCAATCTCCGGCTCCGGATCGCTGGCCCGGCCGCGCAACCGGCTCTCCAGCACCGCGAGCGAGGGCGGCAGCACGAAGATGCCGATGACATCGCCGGGCAGCGCCGCGCGGAGCTGGCGATAGCCCTGCCAGTCGATGTCGAACACCACATCCCGCCCCTCCGCCAGCGCCGTCTCGACCGGCACGCGGGGGGAGCCGTAGCTGCGGCCGAACTTGTGCGCGTATTCGAGCATGAGGCCCTGGTCGATCATCGCCTGGAAGCCGGCCATGTCCTTGAAATAATAGTGCACCCCGTCCTGCTCGCCGGGGCGCGGGGCACGGGTGGTGACGCTCACGCTGAGCATGAGGCCGGGCTCGCTGGCGAGCAGCGCACGGGTGATCGTGCTCTTGCCGGCGCCGGACGGGGCGGCCACCACCAGGCACACGCCGCGGCGGGGAATGCTATTCGACATTCTGGACCTGCTCGCGCATCTGCTCGACCACGGCTTTCAGCGCGAGTCCGGTGCGGGTGAGCGGGATGCTGGCCGATTTGCTGCACAGCGTGTTGATCTCGCGCACGAACTCCTGCACCAGGAAGTCGAACCGCCGCCCGACCGCGACCCCCTCCGCCAGCAGCGCCCGCGCAGCCTCGATGTGGCTGTGCAACCGGTCGAGCTCCTCCCGGATGTCGGAGCGGCTGGCCAGGATCGCCACCTCCTGCGCAATGCGCTCCGCCGGGAGGGCGTGGTCGGCCAACAGTGCCGCGACGCTCTCCATCATGCGGGCCTGCTGCTGCGCCGGCTGGTCCGCGGCCAGGGTGCTGGCCTCGCGATGCAGCGCGGCGACCTCATCCAATTGGCCGGACAGCAGGGTTTGGAGGCGGGCGCCCTCCTCCTGCCGCGCGGCATGGAGTTGGCGGAGGGCGTCGAGGAACCCGGCGCGCAGCGTCTCGAGATCCACGGGCGGCCCGTCCTCGGCCGAACCGGCCCGCATGACGCCGGGCAGGCCGAGCAGCACGTCGGCGCGCGGCGGAGCGGCGCCCGGGATGCGCAGCGCGATGTCGTCCGTGAGGCGCAGCAACTCGTCCAGCACGGCGCCGTCGATCACCAGGCGGGACCGGTCCTCCCGCTTCAGGACCAGGTTGGCCGTGACATTGCCGCGCTTCAGCACGCGCCCGGTGTCTTCCCGCAACCGGGGCTCCAGCGCATCGAGCCCGGCGGGCAGCTTGAAGCGCAGATCGAGGCCGCGGCCGTTCACGCTGCGCAGCTCCCACGCCCATGTCAGCCCGGGCGCCTGGCCCTCCGCCCGCGAGAAACCGGTCATGGAGGCCAAACTCATGGCCGCGCCGCCGCCCGTGCGCGCTCGACGTCACGCCAGCGGGCCACGTTGCGCAGATGCTCCTCCTGTGTGCGGGCGAACACGTGGCCACCGGTGCCATCCGCCACGAAATACAGGTAGTCGCTGGCGGCGGGCTGGGTCACGGCGCGGAGGGCGGCGGCGCCGGGCATGGCGATGGGGCCGGGCGGGAGGCCGGGGATGCGATAGGTGTTGTAAGGATCATTGCGGTCCAGCTCGGCGCGGGTGATGCCGTGGTCCAGCACGCCTAGGCCGCCCGAGGCCCCATAGACGACGGTCGGGTCCGATTGCAGCTTCATGCCGCGCCGCAGCCGGTTCAGGAACACCGCGGCGACGACCGGCCTTTCTTCGGCCTTGGCCGTCTCGCGCTCCACGATGCTGGCGAGCGTCAGCGCCTCCTGCGCGGTGGTGAGCGGCAGGTCCGGCTGGCGGGCGGCCCAGGCGCGATCCAACGCCCGCGCCATGGCCACCCGGGCGCGCTCGACCACCGCACTGCGCGGCGTGCCCCGGTCGTAATTGTAGGTCTCCGGCAGCAGGCTGCCCTCTTCTGGCATCACGGTCTCGCCTTCGAGCGCCGGGGCGCGGTCCAACAGGACGGAGACCTGCGCCGCCGTCAGCCCTTCGGGGATCGTGAACCGGTGCACGATCGGGCGCGCCGTGCGCAGGATGTCCAGCACCTGGTTTGCGCTGACGCCGGCTGGAAACTCGAACTCGCCCGCCCTCAGGGCACTCTGGCCGTGGCCGAGCAGGGGGCTCAGGAAAGCGGCCGCGCGCAGGCGCCACGCGCTGCCGATCACGCCGTCCCGCACCAGCGCCTCCGTGACGGCATCGAACCCGCCGCGTGGCACCAGCACGGCCTTGCGCGCCGCGAGCGGACCCGGCGCATCGAGGCTGCGCCACCCGAAGAACGCGGCCCCGGCCCCGGCCACCAGCAGCAGCACGATCGTAAGCCAGACCGCGCGCATCACGCGGCCCCGGCGTTACGCGGCGCGCTTGAACAGGATGGAGGCGTTGGTGCCGCCAAATCCGAAGCTATTGGACAGCGCCACGTCCACCCGCCGCTCCTGCGCCTGCAAGGCCACACGGTCGATCACGCTGGTTCGACTCGGGTTCTCGAGGTTGAGGGTGGGCGGCACCACCCCGTCCCGGATCGCCAACAGGGAGAAAATCGCCTCGATCGCCCCGGCCGCACCCAGCAAATGCCCGGTCGCGGATTTGGTGCTGGACATCGCAAGCCCCTTGGCATGGTCGCCAAAGAACCGCTCCACCGCCTCCAGCTCCAGATCGTCGCCCAGCGGGGTGGAGGTGCCATGCGCGTTCACATACTGCACCTGGTCCGCCGTCATGCCGCCATTCTTGAACGCGGCCCGCATGGCGCGATACGCGCCCTCATGCCCCTCGGCCGGGGCCGTGATGTGGTGCGCATCGCCGGACATGCCGTAGCCGCCGATCTCGCCATAGATCTTGGCGCCGCGGGCCTTCGCGTGCTCGAACTCCTCCAGCACCACGATGCCGGCGCCCTCCCCCATCACGAACCCGTCCCGATCCTTGTCCCACGGGCGGGAGGCCGCGGTCGGACGGTCGTTGAACCCGGTGCTGAGCGCCCGGCTGGCGCAGAACCCGGCCATGCCGAGCTCGTTGACCGTGCCCTCGGCACCGCCCGCCACCATCACGTCGGCGTCCCCCCACATGATGAGCCGGGCCGCGTCCCCGATGGCGTGCACGCCGGTGGCGCAGGCGGTGACCACGGCGTGGTTCGGCCCCTTGAACCCATACCGGATCGAGACATGGCCGGAGGCGAGATTGATCAGCGCCGACGGGATGAAGAACGGCGAGATGCGCCGCCCCTTGCCCTGCGACACCATGACCGACGCCTCGAAAATCGTGCCGAGCCCGCCGATCCCGGAACCGATCATGACCCCGGTGGCGCAGCGCGCGTCTTCGTCGGGCGGCACCCAGCCGCTGTCTTCCACCGCCTCGATTGCCGCCACCACCGCCAGATGGATGAAGCGATCCATCTTCTTCTGGTCCTTGACCGGGATCCACTCGGCGATATCGAGCCCGCCTGTGGCGCGGGTGCCGGCCGGCACCTGCCCGGCGATCTTGGCCGTCAGTTGCTCCGTGTCGAAAGACTGGATGGCCATGATGCCGCTCTCACCGGCCACCAGCCGCCTCCAGACATGCTCCACGCCGACTCCGAGCGGGCAGGCGATGCCCATCCCGGTCACCACCACCCGACGGCCGTTCCCGTGTCCCGACATTGTTGAACTAGGCGGCCTTCTGCTTCTCGATGAAGTCGATCGCGTCCTTGACGGTGCCGATCTTCTCGGCCGCGTCCTCGGGGATCTCGACGCTGAATGCCTCCTCGAAGGCCATCACCAGCTCGACCGTATCGAGGCTGTCTGCGCCGAGATCGTCGATGAACGACGCTTCCGGCGTGACCTTCGCCTCCTCGACGCCGAGGTGTTCGACCACGATCTTCTTAACTTTGTCGGCGATCTCGCTCATTATGTCCTCGATGTCCTGATACATGAACCGGAACGGCCCGGTGGTCCCTCTGTTCCGCTGCCCCTGGGAAGTAAAGGAGAGGCAGCGCGCTTACCACGCTTCTTGCGCGCCCGCCAAGGCATGCTCCCCGATCAAAGCATAGCCATCCCGCCATTCACGTGCAGCGTGGCGCCCGTGATCCACGCGGCCTCGTCGGACGCAAGATACACCACCGCCGCCGCCACGTCCGCCGGCCGGCCCATGCGGCCCAGCGGGATCGCGGATGTGAGCTTCGTGCGCTGCTCCGCCGTCAGCGCGTCCGTCATCGGCGTCTCGATGAAGCCCGGTGCCACCACGTTCAGCGTGATCCCGCGGCTGCCCACCTCCTGCGCCAGCGCCTTCGTCATGCCCACCAGCCCGGCCTTGGCCGCGGCATAGTTGGCCTGGCCCGGGTTGCCCGTGGCGCCCACGATGCTGCCGATCTGGATGATCCGCCCGGCGCGCCTCCGCACCATGCCGCGCAACGCCGCGCGCGTGAGGCGGAACGGCGCCCCGAGGTCCACGTCCAGCACCGTCTCCCAATCCGCGTCCTTCAGCCGCAGCGCCAGCATGTCCCGCGTCAACCCGGCATTGTTCACCAGGATATCGACCGGCCCGGCCGCCGCCTCCGCCGCCGCCATCAGCTGGTCGGCCGCGCCCTCCTCCCGCAGATCGGCGGCGCACACGAAAGCGCCCTCCCCCAGCTCGGACGCCAGCGACTCGAGCACCGCCGCCCGGGTGCCGGACAGCACGACCCGCGCGCCTTGCGCATGGAGCGCCCGCGCGATCGCATCGCCGAGGCCACCGGAGGCCCCCGTCACCAGCGCCACCTTCCCGTCCAGCCTGAACATCGTCAGATCGCCTTCAGCATGGCTTCGATCTCCCCGGGCGTCCCTGCCGCCACGGCCGTACAGTCCGGCGCGATCCGCTTCACCAGGCCCGACAGCACCTTGCCCGCACCGAGTTCCAGAAAACTGTCCACGCCCATGGCATGACACGCGAGAATGCTCTCCCGCCAGCGCACGGTGCCGGTCACCTGGCGGACCAAAAGATCTCGGATCTCAGCCGGCAGCACCGCGCGCTCCGCCGTCACGTTGGCCACCAGCGGCACCAGGGGCGCACGCAAATCCACCCGGTCCAGCGTGTCCCGCATCACGTCGGCGGCCGGGGCCATCAGCGCGCAATGGAACGGCGCCGATACCGGCAGCAGCATGGCCCGGCGCACGCCGCGCGTCTTGGCCAGCTCCACCGCCCGCTCCACCGCCGCACGATGGCCGGAGATCACCACCTGTCCGCCGCCATTGTCGTTCGCGGCCTCCACCACCTGCCGCTCCTCCCGCCCGTCTTCGTGCACCAGCACGGCGGCGTCGGCACAGATCGCCTGCGCCTGCTCCAGTTCCACGCCCAGCAGCGCCGCCATCGCCCCCTCCCCCGGCGCCACCGCCGCCTGCATGGCCGTGCCACGCCGACGCAACAGCCGCGCGGTGTCGGCCACGGACAAACTGCCGGCCGCCGCCAGCGCGCTATATTCGCCGAGCGAGTGCCCGGCCACCAGCACCGCCTTCTCCGCCAGCTTGAACCCGCCCTCGCTTTCCAGCACGCGCAGCACTGCCAGCGACATCGCCATCAGCGCCGGCTGCGTGTTCTCGGTGAGCGTCAGTTCTTCGGGCGGCCCCTCGAACATCATTTTGGACAATTTCTGCTGCAGCACGTCATCCACTTCGCCGAACACCTCGCGGGCGGCGGCGAAGGCGGCGGCGAGGTCGCGGCCCATGCCGACGCTCTGGCTGCCCTGGCCGGGGAACATGAAGGCATGGACCGGCATCAACGATGGCTTTCGTGTGGCATGGCCGCGGTGTCGCGCCGCGCCGGGGCAAAGTCAAATGGCCGGCGCAGCCGGGTTTGCGTTGCGTGGGCCGTCAAGGGTTTGTAACATGCTTGTCATCCCGGACCCGAGGTGCCGCATGTGCCGCTTCCTCGCCTACCAAGGCGAGCCCATCCTGATGGAGACGCTGGTGGCGGCGCCGTGCCACAGCCTGATCCACCAATCGCTGCATGCGAGCGAGTCCAAGACCGAGACCAATGGCGACGGCTTCGGCCTCGGCTGGTATGGGGAGCGCCCGGCGCCCGGCCTCTATCGCGAGCTGCGCCCGGCCTGGTCGGACGAGAATTTGCGCAGCATCGCGGGCCAGGTGCGGAGCGGGTTGTTCTTCGCCCATGTGCGCGCGGCGACCGGCACGGCGACCACGCGGGCGAACTGCCATCCCTTCGTGCAGGGGCGCTGGATGTTCATGCATAACGGCCAGGTCGGCGGCTGGCCGTCCGTGCGCCGCCGGGTGGAGGCGATGATCCCGGACGCGCTGTATGAGCACCGGACGGGCACCACGGATAGCGAGGCGATCTTCCTGGCGGCTTTCGCGCGCGGGTTGGAGCGTGACCCGATCGGCGCGATGCGGGCGACCTTGGCGGAGGTGCAGGCCCTGATGGCGGCGTCCGGCGTTGACGAGCCGCTGCGCTTCACCGCTGCCTTGACGGATGGCGAGAGCGTATGGGGCTATCGCTGGTCCACGGACGCCCGGCCGCCGACGCTGTATTACAAGCCGATGAGCGAGGGTTTGTTGCTGGTGTCCGAGCCGATCGACGAGGGTGCGGGCTGGCTGGAAGTGCCGCGTGGGGGGACGCTCGTGGCCCGGCCGGGCGAGGCGGTGCGGGTGGAGGCGGGCGAGCGGGTGGTCGCCTAACCAGCTTGTCACTGTTTGATCGGCAACGTCATAGACGGGTGGGAAGCGGACTGGTTGTTTTCGACGAGGAGCACTGTCACACGGGCCCTTGGCTATGCCAGGCGCCAGAGCGAATCTGGCTCAAGATAGCTGGACATCACGATTAACCAACCTACCCTTCGTCCGAACGCATCGAACGACCATAAGCCTAAGTGCGCAATTATACTTTGTGCTGATCGATTTTAGTTAGCCTTACATGAATTTTTTCTCCGTATAATTTGTACGTCTGCATTGTCTTTGTTGAAGGCAGGTATTTATGCCAGAATACTACCAAATTTAACTCATGACCATCCTGAACGAATCTGTAGATCTCCCCGTCCGGTGTCTCCATCTCAAACTTTTCCACCAGCACGTCGTTCCGGTTAATGGAATCGATCCCGCTAATCGTCGCCGACACAGAAGTTTCCGCATCGTTGGCATCGAAGTAGTCGATTGTTAGTTCCAGCGTCGAGCCGTGGTGATGCGCCGCGACTAAACTTGCATCGTGAAAGCTGAATTGTACAAGATCGGTTGACGCGGTCATGACGGCTCTCCTGCGATAATGTGCGAGTGCTTGCTGCCTCGTGGCACAGGGTTCCCATGCACGTCGAGGTTGCTTTCCAGCTTGCTCTGCGAATGCGGATTCATTCGGTGATAGTGGTCCCGCCCCTCAAATCCGCGTGCGCCTGGTCGACCCTTGTCGAACGAAATTCTTTCGCCTGTCTTAGGGTTCTCGAACTCCCGATGACCAATTGGAGCCGCATCCGGATGCGTCGTCTCGACCCAACCATCGTTCAGCAGTTCATCGGGACTTTTCGGCAGATCAAGGCGGCTTGGCACCCCGGCCCGCTTACGGAACTCATTCAGCGCCGCGAGGATCTCGTCACCGGTCCTACCATCAGCGATCATGTTGTCGACAAATTCGCGCTCTTCTTGGTTGCGCGTGATGACCGTCAATCCTGAGGCGACCGTCTGCACGATCGACCGTATGGCGCCCAATGCCCCAGCATCCCCGGACATCGCTCGATCCAGCAGCGTCGGGTCTTTCTGTACGGCTCGCTTGACCTGCTCCGCCACGACGTCCTGCGCAGATGCAGGCAGCGACGGTCCGAGTTGCCCGTCTTTCAACGGCGTGACGACCAACAAAGCCCGGTTGTTGCTAGCCCAGACGTACGCCAACGCCGCAGCCACGTCGTCGCCCTTGGTCGGGTCGAGCTTAAAGCGCTCCATGGCCGCCCTGATCTCTGTCTCCCGGTGCGCCTCGATCAACGCCATCAGTGCCGCCAGCGTAAGACCCGCCAGTCCGGCCTTCTGAAGAGCACCGCGCAGCAAAGGAGCCAGTTGGCCCGGTGGAGGGAGGGGTGGCTTGACTATCGGTGTGATCAACGGTGGCACCGTTGACGGCGAAGCCGGGCTCGGCAGGTCACGCATAAGCGCCAAAAAGCCGCCCGTGCCCGCCAGATGATCATCCGCCCGACGCAAGAATGAATTGAAGTGGTTAAGCCCAATCTCCTGGACGCTTTCGGCCAGCCGATCCGTCGCGGCGCGCAGATCCGCACGCGTCTCTGCCGAGGCAAGCAGCCGCCCAGTGTCAACAAACGCCTCGACGCCGCGCTCGTCCGGATGCATGCCGAGCACCCGAAATGCCGTCAGCCTCGGCCCTAAAGGCAACGCCCTAACGACGCCCTCCATCAATCGATCGAGGCGTCCATGGTCGTCCGTCCCAAGCCGCGATGCCGAGTGATGGCGCTTTGACGCCGGTAGACCTGCGACCAGCGTCAAACCGAGATTGTGGATCCGCTCATCAATCGACCCCAGGTCTAGTTTGGCCAAATCCGCCGACCCATCCAGGGGCTTCGTGCCATGGCCGAACCACATGTGATACTGGCGGCCCTGATACACCCATCCGCCATGCATGTGCGATATCCCCCTGAGCTTGCCCCCTATATGTTCTCCATCCAGAAATGTAAAGGAATAAATGCCTGTCAGCGCTCTGTTTGGTAATGGCGACCTAGCCGGTCTCCTCGTTAATGGCCGCTCTCGGACGCGACCAAACGGACGGGGATCGTCCGCGATGAGGGCGGGAGCAGCCATTCCGTTATTGGTCAGTAAAAAGAACCGCTGGACGTCCCGTTACAGCACCTGGCACGTCTCGCACCAATACAGCGTCCGCCCCGCCATCGCCTGTGACCGCACCGGTGTCGCGCAAATCCGGCACGGCTTCCCAGCCCGGTGCGCGACATAGCTCGCCGCGCCCCGCCCTGACCCGGCGCCGCGCCGGTCCTCCGGCAATGTCGTGATGATCCGCCCAGTGCGCACGCCATCCGCCAGCAGATCGACGGTATCCTCCCACAGCGCCTCCCACACCGGGCGCGCGAGGTCGCGGCCCGGTTTGAACGGGTCGAGCCAGCTGCGATAAAGCAGCTCCGCGCGATAGATGTTGCCGATTCCGGCGATCAGCTCCTGCCGCATCAGCAGCACCGCCAGCGGAGAGCGGGAGGCATGGATCGCGCGCCAGGGCCGCTCCGGATCGGCGTCGGGGCGCAGGGGGTCGGCGCCCATGCCGGCCACCACGCGGTCCACGCCCGCGCGGTCCAGCAGCTCGCACGCCGTGGGACCGCTGAGGTCGGCCGCATGCCGCTCGGCCTGCAACCGGAGGCGGACGGCGCCGCGGGGCGGGGGCACGCCTTCTTCGACCGGGCCCCGATTGCGCCGCCCGATCCGCTCCAACCCGGCGCCGGCGAACCGCCACATGCCATACAAACCAAGATGCACCCGCAGCCAGACCGGGCCCTCGAATTGCAAGATCATCTGCTTGCCCCAGGCCTGCGCGTCGGTCAGCACCAGGCCGTCCAGCACGGCGGCGCCCTCGGCGAAGCGGCCCTGGGGGCTGGAGGCCCGGAGCAGATGACCCACGAACTCGGCCCGGAAGGTGGCGGCGAGGCGGTGGACGGTGTGACCTTCGGGCGTGATCGTGGCCTTGGCTGCGAACCACCACCTTGCATTCCCCGGGGATCGCGGTAAACAGCGCGCTCCCTGCTCTGCCGGCGGCATCCGGCGGGGCTATGCCCATTTCCGGGCTGACTCTAGCCAAAGGGGTAGCTATGCCATTGTATGAAACCGTGTTCATCGCACGGAACGACGTCACGCAGGCGCAGGTCGATACCATCGCGGACGGCATCACCACCGACATCGAGGCCGATGGCGGCAGCGTGAAGAAGCGCGAGTATTGGGGGCTACGCAGCCTCGCCTACCGGGTCAACAAGAACCGGAAGGGCCATTACATGCTGATGGGCCTCGATGCGAAGCCCGCCTTCATCACCGAGATGGAGCGCCTGCTGCGCCTGAATGAGGACGTGCTGCGCTTCATGACCATCCGCGTGGAAGAGATCAACGAGGAGCCGAGCGCCATCCTGTCCCGCAAGTCGGACGAGCGGGAGCGCGGCTTCCGCGGCCCGAAGCCGGCCGGGCGGTTCGAGAGCGGCCGCAAGCGTGGCTTCGACGATCGTGAGGAATATCGCGCCCGGCCCGAGGGCGAGGGCTTCCGTGTGCCGGCCGAGATGGGCGAGGAGTAAACCAGATGTCAGACCGTAGTGACCGCCCGTCCCGTGACGACCGTGGCGAGGGGGCCGGTGCCGCCGCCGGAGCCCGGCGCCCGTTCTACCGCCGCCGCAAAAGCTGCCCGTTCAGCGGCCCGAACGCGCCCGTGATCGACTATAAGGACGTGCGCCTGCTGTCCCGCTTCCTGAGCGAGCGCGGCAAGATCGTGCCGAGCCGTATCACGGCCGTGTCCGGCAAGAAGCAGCGTGAGCTGGCGAATGCGATCAAGCGCGCCCGCTTCCTGGCGCTGCTCCCGTATGTCGTGGCCTGAGGGGACCCATCATGGCCGCAATTGAACTGATCCTGCTGCAGCGCGTGGAAAAGCTGGGGCAGATGGGCGACGTGGTGAAGGTGAAGCCGGGCTATGCCCGCAACTTCCTGCTGCCGCAGAAGAAGGCGCTGCGGGCCAACAAGGCGGCGCTGGCGCAATTCGAGGGGCAGCGCGCCCAGCTCGAGGCGCAGAACCTGAAGCGCCGCGAGGAGGCCGAGCGCACGGCCGAGCGGATGGGCGGCCTGTCGGTCGTGATCATCCGCCAGGCCGGTGAGAGCGGCAGCCTGTATGGCTCCGTCAGTGCGCGGGACGTGTCGGATGCCGTGACGGCATCGGGCCTCACGGTCAACCGCACCCAGGTCGTGCTGCGGGCGCCGATCAAGACGCTGGGCCTGGCGCCGGTGCGGCTCGTGCTGCATCCCGAGGTCGATCTGCCGATCACGGTCAACGTCGCCCGCTCGCCCGAGGAGGCCGAGAAGCAGGCCCGCGGCGAGCAGGTCGGCATGGCCGCGGAAGAAGATATCGAGCCCGACGAGGAGCTGGAGTTCGGCGCCGCCCTGGCCGAGGCCGGTGGCGACCGCGACCGCGACCGCCAGTAGGTTTTTGCCGATCAGAACGCCGGCCACTCCTCGCGGGGTGGCCGGCGTTTTTGTTTGCGGGGTGGCCCCGCCGCCACAGACCGCCCCATGGGCGTTACGCGGACAAAACTGTCCCCCTGATCCACAGCCATCCACAGGGCACCCGGCAGACGGCAGCTTCCCGAACCGGCTAGTGTGTCGCTTCCATGAACAACTCCTCCCCCATCGACGCCCCGCTGCTGGGCCTGTCCCAGCGTTTGCCGCCCTCCAACGACCGTGCCGAGATGGCGCTGTTGGGCGCGCTACTCGCCAACAACAAGGCCTATGAACGGGTCAGCGAGTTCCTGTCCCCGGACCATTTCGCGGACCCCGTGCATGGCCGCATCTACCAGGCCATCGTGCGCCGGGTGGAGGCCGGGCAGCTCGCGGATGCCGTGACGCTGAAGGCTGAGTTCGAGCATTCCGGCTTGCTCGATGAGGTCGGCGGCACCGCCTATTTCGCGCAGTTGCTGACCGCCATGGTCGGCATCATCAATGCCGGAGAGTATGGCCGCGCGGTGCACGATGCGTTCCTACGGCGCCAGCTGATCGACATCGGCGAAGTGGTCGTGAACAACGCGTTTGGCGCCGAAGCCGAGCTCGATGGCCGCCAGCAGATCGAGTTGGCCGAGAGCGCGCTGTTCAAGCTCGCGACCGAGGGCGGCAACGATGGCGGTTTTGTCACGTTCGAGCGCGCGCTCACTGAGGCGATTCAGGGCGCCGAGCGGGCGTTCCGCCGTGCCGGGCATGTGAGCGGGCTGAGCTCCGGCCTGCGCGACCTCGACAAGAAGACCGGTGGCCTGCATCCGTCCGACCTCATGATCCTCGCCGGCCGGCCCGGCATGGGCAAGACCGCGCTGGCCACCAAGATCGCCTTCGGCGCCGCCCACGCCTTGATGCGCGAGGCCCGCAGCGAGGACCCGAACGCACTGCCGAGAGGTTCGGTCGCGATCTTCTCCCTCGAAATGAGTGCCGAGCAGCTGGCGACACGCTTGCTGGCGGAGGAGGCGCGGGTGAGCAGCGACCGGATCCGCCGCGGCGATATCGGGCAGCGGGATTTCGATCGGTTCGTGCAGGTCAGCCGGGAGATCGCCGGGCTACCGCTGCATATCGACGACACGCCGGCCATCACGCTGTCGGCGCTCCGCACCCGCTGCCGCCGATTGAAGCGGACCAAGGGGTTGAGCCTGGTGGTGATAGACTATCTGCAACTGATGCGGCCCTCTGTCGGGACGAAGCCGGAAAGCCGCGTGCTGGAGATCAGCCAGATCACCCAGGGGCTGAAGGCGATCGCCAAGGAGATGGCGGTGCCGGTGCTGGCGCTGTCACAGCTGAGCCGCGCGGTCGAGAGCCGGGAGGACAAGCGGCCGCAGCTCAGCGACCTCCGCGAATCCGGCACGATCGAGCAGGACGCGGACATGGTGCTGTTCGTCTATCGCGACGAATATTATCTGCAGCAGCGGGCGCCGAAGCAGATGGCGTTCGATAGCGAGGACAAGTTTCAGTCCGCGCTGGACAAGTGGCAGCGGGATATGGAGCTGGTGCACAACAAGGCGGAAATCCTGATCGAGAAGCAGCGGCATGGCCCCACCGGCAAGATCGATGTGCTGTTCGAGGGGGAATACACGCGGTTCGCGGATTTGGACGTGGTGCATGATCCGCATTGAAGCGAGCCACGCCCATCCCGCCCGTCCTGAGCTTGTCGAAGGACAGCCAACCCGGACCCATCCCGCTCGTCCTGAGCTTGTCGAAGGACAGATAACCCGGACCCATCCCGCTCGTCCTGAGCTTGTCGAAGGACAGCCAACCCGGACCCATCCCGCTCATCCTGAGCTTGTCGAAGCACAGCCAACCCGGACCCATCCCGCCCGTCCTGAGCTTGTCGAAGGACAGCCAACCCGGACCCATCCCGCTCATCCTGAGCTTGTCGAAGGACAGCCAACCCGGACCCATCCCGCTCGTCCTGAGCTTGTCGAAGGACAGATAACCTGGACCGCCCTTCGACAAGCTCAGGGCCAGCGGTCAGCGAGGGAGCCGCATCGAATTGGCGCCAGCATGACAGTCACGGCTTCGACAAGCTCAGGGCTAGCGGTCAGGCCGTGAGCTCCGAACTGAGTATCGACCTCGACGCCATCGCAGCCAATTGGCGCACCCTGACCGCCCTGCACCCGGGCGGGCCTGTCGCGGCGATCCTGAAGGCCGACGCCTACGGCCTTGGCGCCCCGGAAGTCGCCCGCCGCCTCCATACCGAGGGCTGCCGGCACTTTTTCGTCGCCCACCTTGCCGAGGCGCTCGCCATCCGGGGCGACACGCAGGGCGCTATGCTCGCCGTCCTCAACGGCCTCTGGCCCGGTGACGCCGGCACCTACGCCCGGCACGGCATCGCCCCCGTGCTCGGCTCGCTCAGCGAGATCGCCGACTGGGCCGGTCGGGCTCCGGCGCTGCTGCATGTCGACACCGGCATGAACCGGTTGGGCCTTACGGCCGCCGACATCGACACGCTCGCCACCGAACCCGGCCGCCTCCGGGGCGAGTGGCTCTATGTCATGACCCACCTCGTCTCGGCCGAACGGCCCGGCGACCTCATGAATGCGGTCCAGCGCACCCGCTTCGCCCAGGCCTGCGCCCGTCTGCCAGCCATGCCGCGCAGCCTCGCCAACTCCTCCGGCATCTTCCTGGGCGCGCCCTTCGCCTCGGACCTCGCCCGGCCCGGTGCTGCGCTCTATGGCGTGAACCCAACCCCCGGCCACCCCAATCCGATGCGGAACGCAGTCACGCTTCGGGCGCGGCTGCTGCAGGTCCGCACCATCGAGCCCGGCGACACCGTCGGCTATAACGGCGCCTGGACCGCCGCGCGGCGCAGCCGGATCGGCACCGTCTCGGTCGGCTACGCGGATGGATTTCCCCGCACGCTCACCAACCGGGCTGTCGCGTATTTTGACGGGCAGGCCGTCCCGCTGGTAGGGCGTGTGTCCATGGACCTCACCACCTTCGACCTCACGGAAACGCCCGCCGCCGGCGAAGGCGGCTGGCTCGAACTGATCGGACCCACCATCCCGGTCGATGAGGTCGCGCACCGGGCCGGAACGAACGGGTATGAAATCCTGACCCAGCTGGGCCGCCGCTATCAGCGAACATACGTGAACGCATGAATCGCGCCCTGGACGCCGTGGCGGCCGTGGGCCGGGGCACGATCGGGGCCGTGCGCGCGACCGGTGCCGTGGCGCTGTTCGGCGCCTCGGGCCTCTCGCATTTGGTGCGGCCGCCCTTCTATGGCCGCACGGTCTGGGCCGCGTTCATCGAATTCGCCTATTTCAGCCTGCCGGTCGTGGCGCTCACCGCGTTGTTCTCGGGCGGGGTGATCGCGCTGCAATCCTACACCGGTTTTTCGAGGTTCAACGCCGCCGGCGCCATCGCGGGTATCGTGGCGTTATCCGTGGTGAGGGAGCTGGGGCCTGTGCTGGCCGGGTTGATGGTGGCCGGTCGCGTGGGTGCCGCGATGGCGGCGGAGATCGGCACCATGCGCGTGACGGACCAGATCGACGCGCTGGGCACACTCAGCACCAATCCGGTCAAATACCTGGTGACGCCCCGGCTGCTGGCGGGGATCGTGGCCGTGCCGCTGCTGGTGCTGGTGGCGGACGTGTTGGGCGTGCTGGGCGGGTTCATCGTGGGCACCGTGAAGCTCGGCTTCAGCCCCAGCGCCTATCTGCGCAGCACGATGGACATCCTGACGCTCAACGACGTCGTGGCCGGGCTCGCGAAGGCGGCGGTATTCGGCTTCGTGATCGCGCTGATGGGCTGCTACCACGGCTATAACAGCAAGGGCGGTGCGCAGGGCGTGGGGTCCGCCACCACCAGCGCGGTGGTGACCGCCAGCATCCTGATCCTCGCGTTCGATTACGTCATGACCGAGCTGTTCTTCGCGCGATGACGCCGAAGATCCGCGTTCAGGGCCTGTGCAAGCGCTTTGGCGCCAAGATCGTGCTGGACGGCATCGATCTCGAGGTCGCGACCGGCACCTCGCTCGTCGTGATCGGCGGCTCCGGCAGTGGTAAATCGGTGCTCCTCAAGTGCATTCTGGGATTGATCGAGCCGGACGCCGGGCGGATCGAGATCGACGGGCAGGACATTCTCACGATGGACCGCCACGCCCGGGAAGCAGTGCAGGCGCGGATCGGCATGCTGTTCCAGGGCGGCGCGCTGTTCGACAGCCTGCCGGTGTGGGAGAACGTGTGCTTCGGCCTGCTGGCCCAGCACAAGCTATCGCGCGGTGAGGCGCGGGAGCGCGCCGGGCAGGTGCTGGCGCAGGTGGGGCTGGACCCGAGCGTGGGCGAGCTGTCGCCGGCGGAGCTGTCGGGTGGCATGCAGAAGCGCGTCGGCCTGGCCCGGGCGATCGCGGCGCAACCGGATGTCTTGTTTTTCGACGAGCCCACCACGGGGCTGGACCCGATCATGGGTGCCGTGATCGACGGGCTGATCGTGGATTGCGTGAAGCGGCTCGGCAGCACGGCCATCGCGATCACGCATGACATGGCGAGCGCCACCCGCATCGGCGACCAGGCCGCGATGCTGTTCCGCGGCAAGCTGGTCTGGCGCGGCCCGGCGGCTTCGTTGCTCAACAGCGGCAATGCGATGGTGGACCAGTTCACGCATGGGCGGCGGGAGGGGCCGATCCAGATGGAGCTGCGGCGGTGAGGTCTGCTATGGTCCGGTCATGAACGAGATCAGGCGCGTCGATCGGGACCCGGCCCTTGCGGACAAGATCAGCGATGTCGTGGAGGGGCATGGCTGGCCAAACTACATAGGCGGATACCGGATTGTCCGTGACGAGTTCGATGGCGAGGCGGCCTGGCGCGTGATCTATCGCGTGGTCACCCCCCTTCCCGACGACATGACGGGATGGGAGGAGCGCGGCAAGGAGCTGAATAGGTTGACATTTTCCGTTGGCGACCAGCTTCGCTTACTGGATCCGGACCTCACTCCGTTGTTCGCCTTCGAAAGCGGCTACCAAAGCCGAGGCTGATATCGATTCGTTCGATCTGATCCGGCATGCCGGACGGCTGGTGACCCGCCCGGACGCCGACGAGGCTGATTGGAGGCGTGCGATCTCGGCGTCCTATTACGCCGTGTTCAACGCGCTGACGCTGTCCGCCTCCGGCAGGGAGGACGCTCCGGCGGCGTTGCGGCACCGGCTGCGCCGGACATTCGGCCACAGCGAGGTAGCCAAGGTTTGTTCGGCCTACATCAAGACCGGTATTGGCGCGCAAGGCGGTTATGAGTTTATCGATCGACCAAGCCCGGAACTAGTTTCCGTTGCAAAGTGCTTCGTCGAATTGCGCGACAATCGAGAGCGAGCTGACTACGACCTTGCCGCTTCGATAACCAAGGAAGATGCAATCTCGGCAGTGGTGCTTGCGGTCTACTGCCTCGGCAAATGGAACCAGCATGTCGCGACCACTCCTGAGGGTGTCGCGTTCTCGTCAACCCTGCAGCTCTTCGGCCGCCGCCGTGGCTAAACCCGCCGCCCGCTACGTCTGCCAGAACTGCGCCGCCGCCTACCCGAAATGGGCCGGGCGCTGCGACGCCTGTGGCGAGTGGAACACCCTGGTCGAGGAGGTCGTCGAGGCCCGGCCCGGCCCCGCCGGCCGTGCGAGCACCGGGCGGCGGGTGGCGTTCGTGGGGCTGCAAGGCACCGCGGCGCCCCCGCCCCGGGCGCAGGTGGGCATCGCCGAACTGGACCGCGTCCTGGGCGGAGGTTTCGTGCCGGCATCCGTCGTGCTGGTGGGCGGCGATCCCGGGATCGGCAAGTCCACGCTCATGCTGCAAGCGGCGGCCACGCTCGCGCGGCAGGGCAAGCGGGTCATGTATATCTCGGGCGAGGAATCGATCGACCAGGTGCGGCTCCGCGCCCAGCGCCTGGGCCTCGCCGACGCCCCGCTCGAGCTCGCAGCCGCCATCAACGTGCGCGACATCGCTGCCAGCCTGGAGCACGAAAAAGACCTCGGCCTCGTGGTCATCGACAGCATCCAGACCATGTGGCTCGACACGATCGAGAGCGCGCCCGGCACCGTGGCGCAGGTGCGGGCCACGAGCTTCGAGCTGATCCGGCTGGCGAAATCGCGCGGCTTCTCCCTCGTGCTCGTGGGCCACGTGACCAAGGAGGGCACCCTGGCCGGCCCCCGCGTGCTCGAACACATGGTGGACGCGGTGCTGTATTTCGAAGGCGATCGCGGCCACCAGTTCCGCATCCTGCGCGCGGTCAAGAACCGGTTCGGCGCCACGGACGAGATCGGCGTGTTCGAGATGACGGACCGTGGCCTGGCGGAGGTGCCGAATCCCTCCGCGCTGTTCCTGGCGGAGCGGCGGGGCAACATCGCGGGCTCGGCCGTGTTCGCCGGGCTCGAGGGCACGCGGCCCGTGCTGATGGAGGTGCAGGCGCTGCTGAGCCCCAATAGCGGCGGCTCGCCCCGGCGCTCCGTCGTGGGGTGGGATGGCGCCCGGCTCGGCATGTTGCTGGCGGTGCTGGAAAGCCGCGCCGGGCTGAAGATGGGCAGCACGGACGTGTATTTGAACATCGCCGGCGGCCTACGGGTGCAGGAGCCGGCGGCGGACCTGGCCGTGGCGGCGGCGCTGGCGTCGGCGGCCACGGATACGCCAACCAGCGCCGGGCACGTGTATTTCGGGGAGATCGGGCTGTCGGGCGAGATCCGTCAAGTCGCGCAGGCCGATGCGCGGCTGAAGGAGGCCCACAAGCTAGGCTTCTCCGCCGCCTGTCTGCCGCGCCGGGTTGCGCGCGGGGGGCGGAAGGCCAGCGTGCCGGAGGGTCTGACGCTGCAGGAGGTCGGCCATGTCGCGGACCTGGTGGCGCTGTTCACCGGCAAACGATAGAAGCGGCGAAACCGTGAAGAGCTTGCGATGAATTGGGTGGACCTCGCCGTCCTGGGCGTGATCGTCGTGTCCGCGCTGGTCGGGCTCCTGCGCGGCCTGGTGCGGGAGGGGCTGGGCGTCGCGGCCTGGGTCTGCGCGACGGTGGCGGCGAGTCCGTATGGCGCCTTCCCTTACGTGCAGCCCTTCGCGCGCAAGCACATCGCCGATCCTGGTATCGCGGATGCCGTCGCATTCGGCGGCGTTTTCCTCGTGGTGCTTGTTGTGCTGCTGTTGTTGGTGGGCTGGATCAGCCGGGCGGTGCGCGGCTCGGCACTCGGCGGGCTGGATCGCACCTTGGGAGTCGTTTTCGGCCTTGCCCGGGGTGCAGCGCTGCTGGCGATCGCCTATATCGTGGCAGGGATCGGCATCGCAGTGGAGCAATGGCCGGCGCCGGTGCTGGAGGCACGGAGCCTGCCGCTGGTGTATCGGGGTGCTGCTTGGGTGCGCCAGCAATTGCCGCCGGGGTATCAGCCGGCCGTGAGCCCGCCGCCAGCAGGGCGGACCACCACGGCGGCGGACCTGCTGCGCGCCACCCCGGCCGGGCGGGCGCTGGGCAGCCGGGCTGCGCGGGAGTAGAGAGGCGTCATGGTGTTGAAATATACCGCGACCGAGGATGGCGACTCGCTGCACGAGGAGTGCGGCGTTTTCGGCGTCTGGAACGTGTCCGACGCCGCGGCCGTCACGGCGCTGGGATTGCATGCACTGCAACATCGCGGTCAGGAAGCGACCGGGATCGTCGCCTATGACGGGCACCGCTTCAACAGCCACCGTGGCTTGGGCCTGGTCGGCGACAATTTCAGTGAGGCCAAGGTCATCGCCGGCCTGCCCGGCACCAACGCCGTCGGCCATAACCGCTATGCCACCACTGGCGACACCATCTTGCGCAACGTGCAACCGCTCTATGCCGATTTCGAGTTCGGCGGCTTTGCCGTGGCGCATAACGGCAACCTCACCAACGCCCACGCGCTCCATCGCGCCCTGGTCCGCCGCGGCTGCCTGTTCCAGAGCACGACGGATTCCGAGGTGTTCGTCCACCTGATCGCCATCAGCCTGTATTCCACCGTGGTCGACCGGTTGATCGACGCGCTGAAGCAGGTCATCGGCGCCTATTCGCTCGTCGCGCTGTCCAACGAGGCGCTCTATGGCGTGCGGGACCCCATGGGCGTGCGGCCCCTGATCCTGGGCCGCATCGGCACCGAGGGCACCGGCGGCTGGGTGCTGGCGAGCGAGACCTGCGCGCTCGATATCGTGGGGGCCGAGTTCGTGCGGGACGTGGAGCCCGGCGAAATCGTGGTCATCAACGACCAGGGCGTGCACAGCATCAAGCCGTTCGGCACCAGCCGCGGCCGGTTCTGCGTGTTCGAATACATCTACTTCGCGCGGCCGGACTCCATCATGGAGGGCATGCCGGTCTATGACGCCCGCAAGGCGATCGGCGCCGAGCTCGCCCGGGAAAGCCCCTGCGACGCGGACGTCATTGTGCCAGTGCCCGATTCCGGCGTGCCGTCCGCCATGGGCTTCAGCGCCGAGAGCGGCGTCCCGTTCGAGCTCGGCATCATCCGCAATCACTATGTCGGCCGCACCTTCATCGAGCCCACGGACAGCATCCGCAATCTGGGCGTGAAGCTGAAGCACTCCGCCAACCGATCCGTGCTGCAGGGCAAGCGGGTGGTGCTAGTCGATGACAGCATCGTGCGCGGCACCACCAGCCGAAAGATCGTGGAGATGGTGCGGGGCGCCGGCGCCGCCGAGGTGCACATGCGCATCAGCTCGCCGCCCACGACGCATTCCTGCTTCTACGGCATCGACACGCCGGAGCGCGGCAAGCTGCTGGCGGCCCGGCACACCGTGGAGGAGATGGCCGAGTTGATCGGCGCCGACAGCCTGGCCTTCATCTCGCTGGACGGCCTCTATCGCGCACTCGGCAAGCAGCGGCGGGATTCGGCGCGGCCGCATTACTGCGACGCCTGCTTCACCGGGGACTATCCCATCCCGCTCGCGGACATGGTGGACAGCGCCGATCGCCAACTCAGCCTGCTGACCGAATACCGGTGACGCTGGCGGGGCGTGTGGCACTGGTCACCGGCGCCAGCCGCGGCATCGGCGCCGCTGCCGCGATCGAGCTGGCACGGCGCGGCGCCCATGTGGTGCTAACGGCGCGCACCCAGGGCGGCCTCGAGGAGACCGACGACGCGATCCGGGCGGCCGGCGGGACCGCGACGCTGCTGCCACTCGATCTCAAGGACGGGGCGGCCATCGATCCCGTGGGCCCCAGCATCGCGCAGCGCTTCGGCCGGCTGGACATCCTGGTGCATGCCGCGGCGGCCCTGGGCAAGCTGACCCCGGCCGGGCACATCCAACCCGGCGACTGGGAGGCCGTGGTCGCGGTCAACCTCACCGCGGCCTGGCGCCTGATCCGCACCTGCGACCCCCTGCTGCGCGCGGCACCGGCAGGCCGGGCCGTGTTCGTGACCGACAGCCGGGCGCGGACCCCGACCGCCTATTGGGGCGCGTATGGCGCCACGAAGGCAGGGATGGACCACCTGATCCTGACCTGGGCGGCGGAGGGGGACCGCACGGCGCTACGGGTGTCCTTGTTCGATCCCGGCCCGGTCGCGACGAAGCTGCGCGCGGACGCTTTCCCGGGCGAGGTTCCCACCTCCATGCCGCGCCCGGCCGAGGTGGCCGGGCCGCTCGTTGATCTCTGCGAAGTTATTCCGCCGCCCGCCTGAGCGGCTCCCGCTCCTCGTCGACCTGCTCCAGCTTCTGGTCGTGCGGCAACGACAGCGCCACCAGCATCGCCAGGAACACGACGGCCGCGACCGCCAGCAGCCCGATGGTGTAGGTGCCGGTCGCGTCCTTCACCCGGCCCATCACGAACGGCCCGGCGAACCCCGACAGGTTGCCGATCGAGTTGATGATCGCGATCCCGCCCGCCGCCGCCGCCCCGGTCAGGAAGGTGGTCGGCAAGGTCCAGAACACCGGCAGCACGGCGAAAATGCCGAAGCCCGCGACGGAGAAGGCGATCATCTTGCCCACGGGATCGTCGATCACGGTGGAGGCCGCGATTCCGGCGCCCGCGATCAGCGCCGCCAGTGCCACATGCTCCCGCCGCTCCCCGGCCGCATCCGATTTCCGGCCCCAGTACACCATCCCGAGTGTGCCCACGACGTAGGGGATCGCCGCGACCAGACCGGTCATGCCGTTGCTCAGGCCGAAGTTCTTCACGATCTGCGGCAGGAAGAAGCCGATGCTGTAATTGCTCGCGACCGCGCCGAAATACACGAAGGCCAGCAGCAGCACACGCGTGTCACCCAGGGCCTGCAGGGTCGAGAAATGCTTCGCCTGGGTGCGGATTTTCGCTTCGTCATCGAGCCGCTGGGCGAGCCAGGCGCGTTGGTCCGGCGCGAGCCAGGTGGCGTCCGCCGGGCGGTCCGTCAGGTAGAAGAACACCACCACGGCCAGCAGCAGCGCCGGCAGCGCCTCGATCAGGAACATCCACTGCCAGCCCGCCAGGCCAGAGATGCCGTTCAGGTTCAGCAACTGTCCCGACAACGGCGCGCCGATCACGCTGCTGAGCGGGATCGCCGCCATGAAATAGCCGATGATCCGGCCGCGATAGACCGAGGGGAACCACAGCGTGAGATAGAAGATGATCCCCGGGAAGAACCCGGCCTCCGCCACCCCCAGCAACACTCGGATCGTGTAGAACACATTGGTCGTGGACTGGCCCGTGGCCGCCGCGATCTGCGGGATGAACGCCATCAACCCAGAGAGCAGGCCCCAGGAGAACATGATCCGCGCGATCCACTTGCGCGCCCCAAATCGCTCCAGGAACAAATTGGACGGCACCTCGAACACGAAATACGCCAGGAAGAAAATGCCGGCGCCGATGCCATACTGCGTTTCCGTCAACGCAAGATCGGTCTGCATCGTGAGCTTGGCGAAGGCGACGTTCACCCGGTCCAGATACGCCACGAAATAACAGACGATCAGGAACGGCACGAGCCGCATGGTGACGCGGGCGATCGTGCGGGCTTCGAGATCCATGCGTTTCCTCCATCGCCGCCCCGTGTGCGGGCTTGCGCCTAAAAGAAACGTCTGGCGGCCGATGGCAAGCCTTAAAGCGGGTCGTGCCCCCAATTCATCAGCGAATGCCGCCAGCGCGTGTCCGTCACGTCGCCCGCCGGGCGTTGCGCGCCATGGCGGTGCACGTAGCCGATCACCTTGCGCATGTCGGCGTAGTCATCGGGCGTGAGATCGGCGGCCTTGGCGGCCTTCAGCGTCAGGATGCGCTCGCCCATGTGATGGCCGACCGACTCGCCCTGCGCCGGGCCGGTCACGCGACCGCCGCCCGGCACCATGCCGACCGAGCGGCTTTCCGCGCTGTCCAGCCAGTGGCGCAGCTTCGCGGGCGTCATATTCGCCACGCGCTTGAACTCCTGCAGCGTCTCGCGATCGTCCATCATGCGGAGGTCAGGGCCTGGATCAGCTCGGCTTTCTTCATCGCGGAGCGGCCGGCGATGTTGTGCCGGGCCGCGCGCTTCATCAGTTCGGTCCTAGGCAAATCCTCCAGCCCGGCGGCACCCGTCTTCTTCGCGACGTCCTTGGGCTGGGCGGAGAACTGCTTGCCCTGCTTCGTGTCGGCCCGCTTCTTCGCGCTGGTCCGCTTGTACTCGTCGTCGGTCAGCGTCTCCCGCGCCTTCTTCGGCAAGTAGCGCTCGCCGGTCTCCTTGCTGTCATGGCCGGACTTCGTGCCCCACTCCTCGTGCGTCCATTGCGCCAGGTGGTTGTCGGCCGTCTTCTTGCCTTTGTAGCCGCCGCCGTCTTTCTTATAGTGCGCCACCGCGATCTGCGCCTTGCGGGCGGACCATTGGCCGGGCTCGCCGCCCTTGTCGCCGTCGGTCACTTCTTTTTTGACGCGCTCCCACAACGCCGGGTCGGTCTTTTCCGCTGTCGCTGCCATGGCACCCTCCGTCGTGGCAACGCAAGAATATCAGAGCAGTTCGCGATAGACTTCGATCGTGGCCGCCTGCATTGCCGCCGTGGTGTAGCTCCGCAGCACGCTGGCCCGGCTTTCGGCGCCGATCCAGTCCCGCTCCGCTTGCGGCAGACTGAGCGCATGCCCGATCGCCACCGCCAGCGCGTCCGCATCTCCCGGCGTCACGCGCCAGCCGGTGTGGTCATGCGCCACGGTCTCGGCGGCGCCGCCATGATCGGTCGCGACCACCAGGCGCCGCATCGCCTGCGCCTCGATCACGGCGCGGCCGAAGCCCTCGGGCTCCGTGGAGGCACTCACCACGACGTCCGCCAGCATGTAGGCGGCCGGCATGTCGTCGCATTGGCCCACTAGGCGCACCCGGTCCGCCATGCCCAGCGCCTCCGCCTGCGCCACGAGGGACTGCGCGAACCGCGTGCGGCCCTGGGCGTCACCGACCAGGACGCAGCACACATCGGGCCGCTGCAGCCGGGCCAAGGCGTCCAGCAGCACCGGGGCGCCTTTCCACCGCGTGATGCGCGCCGGCAGCATGACCGTGGGCCGCCCATCCGGGAGGCGCCATTGGGCGGCCAGGCGTGCGATGCGGGGTACGCCGACCCGGTCCGGATCGAAGATGTCGGGGTCCACGCCCCTTGGGATCACCCGGATGCGGGCGGGATCGACCCGATGCCGCTCCCGCAGCAGCGCCGCGACATACTCGCTGATCGCGATGACGCGCTCACCCCGCGCCATGATGGCGTTGTAGGCGCGCTTGCCTGGGAACCCCTCGGAATAGACGCCGTGATAGGTGGTGACGAACGGCACCCCCGCCCGCCGCGCCGCCCACCAGGCGGACCAAGCCGGCGCGCGGGAGCGGGCATGCACGAGCGACACGCGCTCCGTTCCGATCAGCGTTCTAAGCCGCGTCGCATTACGCCACAGGCCCACGGGGTCCTTGGTCATGAGCGGCAGCGTCACATGCCGGCCGCGCGCATACAGGATGCTGCCCACCATGCGCCCGCCCGCGCTGGCCACGATCGCCGCACCGCCTGCGGCCCGGATCGCCTCGGCCATTTCCACCGTTCCGCGCTCCACCCCGCCGGTATCGAGGCTGGGTAGGACCTGCAGGATCGTGGTCCCGGGCGGGAGGGGGGGCGCGTTCATGACGGCGCTGTAACACGGGCGGGCCGTTCGACCGAGACGCAAGGCCGTGGCATGACGGGGTATGGAGACGGGACAGTTCGAGAATTCCACGGGCCTGCATCTCGCCTGGGCCCGCGTGCCGGGGCGGGGGCCGATGGTCGTGTTCCTGCCGGGGTTCCGCAGCGACTTCACGGGCGCCAAGGCGCAGGCGGTGGCGGCGCAGTGCGCGGCTGCCGGTGTGGGCTGCCTGTTGCTGGACTATTCCGGGCATGGGCAGAGCGAAGGTGCGTTCACCGACGGCACCATCGGGCGCTGGACCGAAGACGCGCTGACCCTCATCGACGCGCTGACGTCAGGGCCTCTGGTGCTGGTCGGATCCAGCATGGGCGGATGGATCGCTTTGCTGGTGGCGCTGCGGCGCGCCCGGCGCGTGGTGGGGCTGATCGGCCTGGCCGCGGCGCCCGACTTCACCGAAGACCTGATGTGGGCCGCGATGATGCCGGCGGAGCGGGCGCGCCTGCGCGACGAAGGCGTGCTGCTGGCGCCCAGCGCCTATGGCGAGCCCACCCCGATCACGCGGGGGCTGATCGAGGATGGGCGGCGGCACCTGGTCATGACCGGCCCGATCGCCATCCAGTGCCCGGTGCGCTTGCTGCACGGCCAGCGCGACCCCGACGTCCCCTGGGAGACGGCGCTGCGCCTGTCGGACCGGCTGCGGAGCGACGACGTGCAGGTCACGCTGGTCAAGGACGGCGACCACCGCCTGTCCCGCCCGCAAGACCTCGCGTTACTGGCCCAGACCCTGGCGCCGTTCCTCGTCGAGGATGGCGGCGAGGCCCTCGCGGTAGCTGGGATAGCGCCAGCGTAAGCCGAGGCGCTGCTGGGTGAGGTCACTGCGCACCCGGCGGTTCTCCGCCCAGAAGCTGCGGCCCATCTCGCTCATCCCCTGCACCGCCTGCTCGAACGGCACCAAGGGAGGCACCGGCAGCCCCAGCAACTGCGCCGCCGCCGCCACGACGTCCGCGCTGGCGGCGGGCTCATCGTCGGAAAGGTTCAGCACGCGGGTCCCCGGTGCGGGCGTCTGGGCTGCTGCCAGGACGGCGGCCGCGATGTCATCGCGGTGGATGCGCCCGAACTGGTGGCCCGGCTTGTCCACGCGGCGCCCCTGCCCGGCCCTCACATCGTCCAGCGCCGACCGGCCGGGCCCGTAGATGCCCGCGACCCGGAACAGATCGAGCGACCGGCCCTGGGACGCCTGCCGCCACGCCTGCTCCACCGCAAGCCGCCGCCGGCCACGCTCCCCGGACGGTGCGGGCGGCGTTTCTTCGTCCACCCACCCGCCATCCCGATCGCCATAGACGCCGGTGGTGGACAGGTAGCCGATCCAGTGCAGGCCGCTTGCGGCGATCTCGGCGCCGAACCGATGCAGGACGGGATCGCCTTCGACGATGGGGGCGGCGGTCTGGACCAAATGGGTCGCAGTGGCGAGTGCCGGCAAAGCGTCCTCGAACCGGATCAGGTCCACCCCGTTTGGTGCGCGCAGCCGCGCCGGATCGCGGCTGGTGGCGGTCACGCGCCAGCCCCGCGCCACGGCGCCTGCCGCAATGGCGGTGCCGGTATAGCCCAGTCCGAAAATGATCAGGTGCATGGCCGCACCCTATCGCGTTTGCCCCGGCGCGTCAGGAAGGGTATGGACACCGCCTGATGAAGAACGGCGCTATGAACACGCGCGCATTCCTCGGTGGCGTGGCATTGCTCGCGCTGCTCACCGTGGGTGGCGCCTGGTGGATGGGCTGGTTCGGCGCGCAGGCGGAGATCGGTAGCCTGACGGACGAATCGCTGCCGATCCCGCCCGTACCGCCCCGCATCGCCGACGGTGAGGATTATGAACGCTGCCTCGCGATGCTGAACACCGACCCGGCTGGCGCCGCAGGATATGCGGAGGCCTGGGAAGCCACAGGTGGTGGCGAGGGCGCGCAGCATTGCCTGGCCCTGGCGGACGTGGCGCTCGGCGAGGCCGAGACCGGCGCCGACCTGCTGGACAAGCTGGGCGCCCGCAGCAAGGGAGCACCGGCGGCCCGCGCGGCCGTGTATGGGCAGGCGGGCCAGGCCTGGATCATCGCCGGCGCACCGGACCGCGCCTATGGCTCGACCACGCTGGCGCTGTCATTGACCCCGGATGACCCGGACCTGCTGATCGACCGCTCGATCGCGGCGTCCAACCTCGAGCGGTTCAAGGAAGCCGTCGAAGACCTGTCCCGCGCACTGGATTTGGATGCGCGCCGGCCCGATGCGCTCGTGTATCGCGGCGCGGCCTGGCGCAACCTGAACCAGCTCGACCGTGCGCGGGACGATGTGGACCGCGCCCTGACGCAGGATCCCGACTCGCCCGAGGCGCTGCTGGAACGCGGCATCCTGCGGCAGCGCCGGGGCGATGTGGCGGGGGCGCGGAAGGATTGGGAGCGGGCGATGACTCTCTCACCCGATACCCCGACCGGGGACCTGGCGCAGCAGAACCTGGCCTTGCTGGAAGCCGGGCCAGAGAGACGATGAGTACGACGGTGATGACGATCTTTATGGAGCAAGCGTGATGGCGGCCTTCAAAGGCAACAAGTTCGAAGACCGCGCGGCCGCCGCCGCCGCGGCCAAGCGTGCACTGGTCGAGGGTTTCAAGGCCGCCAAGCCCGACCCCAATGACCCCGCCGTGCTCGCCCGCGCCGCCGAGCGCCTGGCGATCGCCGAAGCCCGCGAGATCCGCGCAGCCGAACGCAAGAAGGCGAAGGAAGCGGAGGACCTGAAGCGCATCGCCGAGGACGTCGCCCGCATCGAGGCCGAGCGCATCCGCGCCGAGGAAGAGGCCGCCCGCGTGGCCGAGGCCGCCGCGCGGGACGAGGCGATCAAGGCGCAGCGCAAGGCGGAGCGGGATGCGAAGTATGCGGCCCGGAAGGCCCGGCGTTAAGCAGCAGGGCGCTGCCCTGCACCCGCCGGGGCCTTAGGCCCCGGACCCCCATTTAGAAATCTAGATCGGCGTAGTGGGGGGGTGGGGTTACGCCGGCTACGCGGTCCGCCAGGAGCGGGCGGAAGCTGGGGCGGGATTTGACCCGGGCATACCATTCCTTCGCCGGCGCCGAGAGGCTCCAATCCACGTCGCTGGCGAAATCCAATGCCGAGAGATGCGCGGCCGCCGCGAAATCTGCGAGCGACAACGTGTTGCCTGCCAGCCACTTCCGGGTCTCCGCCAGCCAGCCGAGATACGCCATATGATGCCGCATGTTGGCATACCCGGCCCGCAGCGCCTGAGCGTCCGGGTTGCCGCGCCCCATCTGACGCTTCATGAATTTTTCGCCGAGCAAATTGGCCGTCACCTCATAGGCGAACTTGCCGTCGAACCACGCCACCAGCCGGCGCACCTCCACCCGCTCCGCCAGCGTATGGCCGAGCAGCGGCGTGTCGGGATAGGCCTCCTCCAGATACTCGCAGATCACGCCGGAATCCGCGATCACGAGGCCATTGGCCTCTTTCAACGTGGGCACCGTCATGGCCGGGTTCATCTCGGCGTATTCGGGCCGCCGCTCCCACACCTTTTCGGCCAGCAGCTCGAACGGCAGCCGCTTCTCCGTCAGCACCAGGCGGACTTTTCGCGAAAACGGGGAGAGGGGCAGGTGATACAGCACGCGCATCCGGGGCTTATGCCACCCCGGACCGCGCCCCGGAACCCTCTAAGCCCGCAATGCCTCGATCGTGTCGCTCAAAGGCTGCGGCAGATACTTCACGTATTCCTTCGGCACCACCTGCCAGAACCGCGGCGCCTCCCGCTCCCAGTCGTGCAGCATCATTGCCGCATACTTGCTGCTGGTTTCCGCCACGTGCCGCACGATCAGGTCCCGCAGCACCGCCTCCCAATGCGCGGAACCCAGGCGCTGCCAGGTCAGCGTGTCCGGGTTGAGCCGCTGCTCGAACCGGCCGTCCGCGTCATAGACGAACGCCATCCCACCCGTGAACCCGGCGCCGAAATTGTCCCCGATGGCGCCCAGGATCGCCACCGTGCCGCCCGTCATGTACTCGCACCCGTTGCTGCCGCAGCCCTCGACCACGGCCGTGGCGCCGGAGTTGCGGACCGCGAACCGCTCCCCCGCCTGCCCGGCCGCAAACAACTCGCCGGACGTCGCGCCATACAGCACCGTGTTGCCGATGATGGTGTTGGCCTGGCTCGCGAGCGGTGAGGATGGCGCCGGGCGCACCACGATAGTGGCGCCGGAGAGGCCCTTGCCCACGTAGTCGTTCGCGTCACCCAGCACCTCGAGCTTCAACCCCTGCACCGCGAACGCGCCCAAGGACTGCCCGGCGGACCCCCGCAGCCGCACGGTCAGGTGGCCGGGCTCCAGCCCATGCATCCCGTGCTTGCGGGTGATGCGGGACGATATCTTCGTGCCGATCGCGCGGTGGGTGTTCCGGATGTTGTATTGCAGCTGCATCTTCTCGCCGCGGGTGAACAGCGCCGAGGCATCCTCGATCATCTGCGCGTCCAGCGTCTCCGGCACCTCGTTTCGGCCTTCCAGCGTGCAATACCGCGCATGGGGCCCGGGATCGGCCTGGGCCAGCAGCGGGTTGAGGTCGAGGTCATCGAGGAAGTCGGAGCCGCGGCTCACCTGCTCCAGCATATCCGTCCGCCCGATCACGTCCGTGAGGCGCCGGACGCCGAGCGAGGCCAGGATCCCCCGCACGTCTTCGGCGATGAAGCTGAACAGGTTGATGACCTTCTCCGGGCTGCCATCGAACTTCTTGCGCAGCTCCTCGTCCTGCGAACACACGCCGACCGGGCAGGTGTTGCTGTGGCACTGCCGCACCATGATGCAGCCCATCGCCACCAGGCTCGCGGTGCCGACGCCGAACTCCTCGGCGCCCAGCATGGCGGCGATCACCACGTCCCGCCCCGTCTTGATGCCGCCATCGGTGCGCAGCTTCACCCTGTGCCGCAACCGGTTCAGCATCAGCACCTGGTGCGCCTCGGACAGCCCCATCTCCCACGGTAGCCCGGCGTATTTGACCGACGTCTGCGGGCTGGCGCCCGTGCCGCCGGAGTGGCCGCTGATCAGGATCGCATCCGCCTTCGCCTTCGCAACCCCGGCCGCGATGGTGCCGATGCCCGACCGCGCCACCAGCTTCACGCACACGGACGCATCGGGATTGATCTGCTTCAGGTCGTAGATGAGCTGCGCCAGGTCCTCGATCGAGTAGATGTCGTGATGCGGCGGCGGGCTGATGAGCGTGACACCGGGGGTGGAGTGCCGCAGCTTCGCGATGATGCTCGTCACCTTGAAGCCCGGCAGCTGCCCGCCCTCCCCGGGTTTGGCGCCCTGGGCCATCTTGATCTCGATCTCGCGGCAGGCATTCAGATACTCGGCCGTGACCCCGAAGCGGCCGGAGGCGATCTGCTTGATGGCGGAGTTGGCGTTATCGCCATTGGCGCGCGGGGTGGCACGCGCCGGGTCCTCCCCGCCCTCGCCGCTGTCGGAGCGGGCGCCGATGCGGTTCATGGCAATGGACAGCGTCTCATGCGCTTCGGGGCTCAAGGCGCCCAGCGAAATGCCCGGGGACAGCAGGCGCTTGCGGATCTCCGTGATGCTCTCGACCTCGTCGACCGGGACCGGCACCACGCCGTCCATGCGGAAATCCAGCAGGTCCCGCAACGCGATCGGCTTCTGCCGCCGCACACCGTCCGCATACCGGCGATACGTCTCGAAGCTGTCGGTGGCGCAGGCCATTTGCAGCGTGTGGATCAGGCTGCCGTCGAAGGCATGCACCTCGCCCCGGCGCCGCAGCTTGTACACACCGCCGATCGGCAATGCGTCCGTGTCGCCGTCCCAGGCCGCTTGGTGCAGCCCCAAGACCTTGCGCGCGATGCCGCTCAGTCCGATGCCGCTGATGCGGGATTGCATGCCCGGGAAGAACTCGGCCACCAATGCCCGGCTCAGCCCGATCGCCTCGAAATTATAGCCGCCGCGATAGGAGCTGATGACCGAGATGCCCATCTTGGACATGATCTTCAGCAGGCCCTTGTCCACGGCCTTCTTGTAGCGGGCCACGGCCTCCTTCGGCGTCGTCGCCCCGAACAGCCCGCGCCGCTGCCGGTCGGCGATCGCGTCCTGCGTCAGATAGGCATTGACCGTGGTCGCGCCCACACCGATCAGCACCGCAAAATAATGCGTGTCCATGCACTCGGCGCTGCGCACGTTGACACTGGTGAAGGTGCGAAGCGACTGGCGCACCAGATGCGTGTGCACCGCGGCGGTCGCCAGGATCATGGGTATCGGCGCCCGCTCCGGCCCCTGTGCTTCGTCGGACAGCACCACATGGGCGCAGCCGGCGCGCACGCCCTCCTCGGCCGCGCGCCGCACATGCTCCAGCGCCGCCCGCAGCCCGGCCTCTCCTTCCGATACCGCAAAGGTGCAGTCCACGTGGCACGCGGACGCCCCCATGCTCGCCGTCATCGCCGCGAACTCGGCATTGGTCAGGACGGGTGAGTCGAGCTGCAGCAGGTCGCATTGCGTGCCGTCCTCGTCCAGCACGTTGCCGAGATTCCCGAGCCTCGTCTTCAGCGTCATGACCCGCGTTTCGCGCAGGCTGTCGATCGGCGGGTTGGTGACCTGGCTGAATCCCTGCCGGAAATAGTGATGCAGGCCGCGATACCGCTCGCTCAACACCGCCACCGGCGTGTCGTCGCCCATGGAGCCCACGGCCTCCGCACTATCCTCCACCATCGGGTGCAGGATCATCTCGAGTTCTTCGAGTGTGGTGCCCACCGCCAGCTGCCGGCGGCGCAGCTCCGGCCCGTCGAACAAAGCGGGCTCCGGGCAGTCCGTCTTTACCACGCTGTCGATCTTGGTGATGCGCTTGGCCCAGTCACCGAACGGCTGGCGCGCGGCCAGAGCGTCCTTCAGCTCCTCGTCGAGGTAGAACTTCGCGTTGTCCAGATCGACCGCGATGGTCTGACCCGGGCCGACGCGGCCCTTCTGGATGATCTCGCTCTCCAGGAACTTCACCATGCCCGTCTCGGAGCCCACGACCAGCAGCTTGCTGTCCGTGACCGTGAAGCGCAGCGGGCGGAGGCCGTTGCGGTCGAGCCCGGCGATCACCCAGCGGCCGTCCGTCGCGGTGATGGCGGCCGGGCCGTCCCAGGGCTCCATGACGGCGTTGCAATACAGGAACATGTCGCGATGCGCCTCCGGCATCGTGCTGTCCTGCCCGGTGCTGGCGGGGATCATCAGCGCCTTCGTCATCGGCGCGTCCCGCCCGGCCCGGCACAGCAGCTCGAACACGTTGTCCAGCATCGCGGTGTCGGAGCCGCCGGCCTGGATCACGGGCTTCACATCATCGATGAATTGGTCGAGCGCGCCAGCCGCCAGCCGCGTCTCATGCGACTTCATCCAGTTGCTGTTGCCGGCGACGGTGTTGATCTCCCCATTATGGGCGAGCATCCGGAAGGGCTGCGCCAGCTTCCACGTTGGGAAAGTGTTGGTCGAGTAGCGCTGGTGGTAGATCGCGAACCGGCTGACGAAGCGGGGGTCCAGCAGGTCCGGGTAGAAGTCGGTCAGCGACGCTGCCAGGAACATCCCCTTGTAGATAATGCTGCGGCAGGACAGGGAGCAGATGTAGAATTCGCCAACCTGGGAGGCGATCACTTCCTTTTCGATGCGGCGGCGGATGACATAGAGGTCCCGCTCGAACGCGTCTGAGTCGGCGCCGCGGCCGCGGATCATGATCTGCTCGATCTCGGGCCGGGTCTGGTTGGCCTTGTCCCCGATGCAGGCGACGTTGATCGGCACCTGGCGCCAGCCATGGATGCCGTAGCCGAAACGCAGGATCTCGGTTTCCACGATCTGGCGGCAGCGTTCCTGCGCGCCGAGGTCGGTCTTCGGCAGGAATACCATGCCGACCGCGATCTGCCCGTCTTGCGGGTCATGCCCGCCGCGGCGGATCGCGTCGGCGAAGAAGTCCTGCGGGATCTCGATATGGATGCCCGCGCCGTCCCCGGTCTTGCCGTCCGCGTCCACGGCGCCCCGGTGCCACACGGCCTTCAGCGCATCGATCCCGGCCTGCACCACGTCCCGCCGCGCCACGCCATCGAGGGCGGCGACCATGCCGACGCCGCAGGCATCGTGCTCCATGGAGGGGTCATAGGTATGTTCGAGGCGGGCGACGTTGGCGGCCCAGTCACCCACAAAGTCGGTCACGACGTCACTCATGGTGCACTCCTTACTTCCCCCTCTCCCTCCGGGAGAGGGCTGGGGTGAGGGTCGATCAAGGCACGTTATTTTGTCAGGAACGCGTTACTCCGCCGCGGCCCGCATCGCATGCTGCTGCATATATTCATGCATCCGCCCGGCCGCGTCCCGCCCATCGCGGATCGCCCACACGACCAGGCTGGCGCCGCGCACGATGTCCCCGGCCGCGAATACGCCGGGCATCGCCGTCATCTGCGTGCGGTGGTCCACCTTCACGGTGCCCCAGCGGCTCACCTCGAGGCCGGGCTGGTTCCACAGCGTGGGCAGCGGCTCCGGATCGAAGCCCAGCGCCTTGATCACCAAGTCGGCCTCCAGGTTCACATGCGTGCCCGCGGCCTCCACCGTCTGGCGGCCGGAGCTGTCGGGCATGCCCAGGCGCATCTTCTGCACGCGCACGCCCGTCACGTGACCATCGCCCAGGAACGCCTCGGGCGCCGAGAGCCAGACGAACTGCACGCCCTCCTCCTCCGCGTTCTTCACTTCGCGCATGGAGCCCGGCATGTTCGCCTTATCGCGGCGATACAGGCACGCGACGCTGGCCGCGCCCTGCCGCACCGCGGTCCGCACGCAATCCATGGCGGTGTCGCCGCCGCCGATCACCACGACGCGCTTGCCCTCGGCGTTCATCGCCCCGCTGTCGAAGGCCGGCACATCGTCGCCCAGGCCCTTGCGGTTGCTGGCGGTCAGGAAATCCATCGCCGGCACGATGCCATCCAGCCCGGCGCCGGGCCCGCCGATGTCCCGCGCCTTATACACGCCGGTCGCGATCAGCACGGCGTCATGCTTCGCCCGCAGCTCCGCAAAACTGATGTCGCGGCCCAGCTCGACGCCCAAATGGAAATGGATGCCGCCCTCTTCCAGCAGCTTCCAGCGTCGCAGCACGATCTCCTTCTCCAGCTTGAAGCCGGGAATGCCGTAGATCATGAGGCCGCCCACGCGGTCATACCGGTCATAGACGTGCACCTGGTAACCGCGCGTCCGCAGCCGCTCCGCCGCCGCAAGGCCACCTGGCCCGGCGCCGATAATGCCCACGGACTCAGGCCGTTCCTGCTTCGGGCGCGGCGGCTGCACCCAGCCTTGTTCGAACGCGTGGTCGGTGATGAAGCGCTCCACGGCGCCGATCGTGACGCTCTCGAACCCCTTCTCGATCACGCAATTGCCTTCGCATAACCGGTCCTGCGGACAGATGCGGCCGCAGATTTCGGGGAAGGTGTTGGTGGCGCTGCTGACCTCGTACGCCTCCTGCATCCGGTTCTCGGCCGTGAGCTTCAGCCAGTCCGGGATGTTGTTGCTGAGCGGGCAATGCACTTGGCAGAACGGGATGCCACACTGGCTGCAGCGGCTGGACTGCGCGCCGGCCTGGGCCGGGTCGAAATCCTGGTAGATCTCGGCGAAATCCTCCCGCCGGGCAGACACGGTGCGCTTGGGCGGGCTCTGCTGCGGGAGGCGGACGAATTGCAGCATCTTTTCAGCCATCGCGACCTCCGGAGCGCGTCCCGAGTGACCGCCCGGTAATTTTTCTAGCGACAACTCCGGCCATTGGCGAGTCGAATTTAGCATTTAGGACAGATAAGCTGCCCTAAACCTCGCAAACCCGACCCTGGCCAAGTCCGACGATGAAGGAAAGTGCTTAGAAAGGCCCGAATCGGCCCTATACTGGCCCGGCCGCGACCGGAGCCTCCTCCCGCTTGCCGCCACCTTGGCGATAGCGATCCAGATAGGCCGGCACCACCAGCTCCACCGGTGTCGGCGTGATGCCCAGGTCCAGAAGGCCAGCCATATCGGACGCCACCACGTTATCGCGCTGCAGCAGCAGCAACTGGTCCCGCGTGAAGGGCTTGCCCGGCACCAACTCGCCGATCCGCGCCTGGAGGCGGGCCAGGCCGTCCGGTATCTCGAGCAACGGGCGGCGGCGGCGCGTTTCCTGCAAAATCCAGGACAGGATTTCCCGGAACGTCCACACCCGGGGGCCGCCCAGCTCATAGATCCGGCCCGGCGTATCCTCCCGCTGCAGCCCGGCCAGCACCGCGTCCGCGACATCGCCGACATAAACCGGCTGGAACCGCGTATTGCCGCAGATCACGGGCATGACCGGCAGCGTCATCGCCATGGCGCCGAAGCGGTTAAAGAACTGGTCCTCCGCCCCGAACACCAGGGAGGGGCGCAGGATGGTGGCCGACGGCATCGCCGCCCCCACCTGCGCTTCGCCCGCCGCCTTGGCCTGGGCATACTGACTGGGGCTCGCGGAATCGGCGCCGATGGCCGAGACATGGACCAGGCGCCGCACCCCTGCCGCGGCGGCCGCCCGCGCCACGTGCCCCGCGCCGTCCCCCTGGATGCGCATGAAATCGCCGGGCCGCCGCTCCGTCAGGATGCCGACCAGGTTCACCACCAGGTCCGCCCCCTCCACCGCGCGCGCCACGCTGGCCGGGTTGGTGAGCGAGACATAGAGCGGCACGACCTGCCCCACCCGGCCCGTCACCATCGATTGCCGGGCACCCTCGGTATCGCGGCCCGCGATTCGGACGATGTGGCCCTGCGCCGCCAGCCGCTTCACGACGTAGCGCCCGATGAAGCCGCTGCCGCCGAACACCGTCGCCACACTGCGCGTCGCCATGCCGATCCCAATCCCGTGCCGTTGCCCTCTTAGTATGGGCCGGTTCGGTTTGCCTCAAGGGCCCGCCCGCCCGGGGCCGGAACGCTATTGACCTCGGGGACGCCGGGCGTTACCTCCCGGCTCCACCGCACGGTGCCCAGGTGGCGGAATTGGTAGACGCGCAGGTTTCAGGTACCTGTGGCCGCAAGGTCGTGAAAGTTCGAGTCTTTTCCTGGGCACCACCCCCTTTCCTGTTGGGTTCACGTGACGGTCCTGTTCAACAATGGCGGCGCCATCCACCTTCATCGGCATGACCTGCCGGAGGGTCTGAGCCTCGGCCCCGTCGTGGCCGTCGATACCGAGACGATGGGTCTCAACCCGCATCGGGACCGGCTCTGCCTCGTGCAGCTCTCGTCCGGGGACGGCAGCGCGCATTTGATACAGATTGTCCCGGAGCGGTTCGGCGGTGCCCCGGCGCCCAATCTCGCCCGCATGATGGCCGACCCTGACGTCACGAAGCTCATGCATTTCGCGCGGTTCGACGTGGCGGTGCTGCAACAGGCGCTGGGCGTGACCGTGGGCCCCACGAAATGCACCAAGATCGCCGCCAAGCTGGTCCGCACCTTCACGGACCGGCATGGGCTGCGCGATCTGTGCCGCGAGCTGCTGGGCGTCGAGATCTCGAAGCAGCAACAGACCTCGGATTGGGGCGCCATGGACCTCACGCCCGAGCAGCTGGCCTATGCGGCGTCCGACGTGCTGCATCTGCATGCGCTGTGGGAGAAGCTGGAGGCGCTGCTGGTGCGGGAGGAGCGGCTCGAACTGGCGCAGGCCTGCTTCGACTTCCTACCGGCGCGATGCCGGCTCGATCTACTGGGCTATGAGACGCCGGACATCTTCGCCCATTAGCAACCGGTCTTGCGGCCCCGGAGGCTGCTGACCACCCGTTGCAACGCCTCGGCCGATTCGTCTTCGCCGATCTGCCACTGCTCGGAAAACAGCGCCGAGCTGCTGCGCGGCCGGTCCGGGATCGGAATGCTCTCGAATTGCAGGCGCATCGGCACCGGCACCCCCTCCCCGATCGCAATCGCCTCCATATTGCCCAGGAACGGCAAGGCCGAGAACAGCGCGGGCGATCCGTCCGACAAGGTGGCCTGGATGATCTCCTGGTCCCGCTCGTTCGACATGCGGAACGCGAACACGGTGCTGCATTGCGACAGGATCGAGGAGGCGAGGTCGGATGGCCGCTGGCTCACCACCCCCAGGCTGATGCCGTATTTGCGGCCCTCCTTCGCGATGCGTGAGAGGGCGCGCTTGGCGGGCTCGAACCCCTGGGCAGCGTCCTGCGGCGCGTAGCGATGCGCCTCCTCGCATACCAGCAACAGCGGCAGCTTCTGCCCGGCGGACATCGCGAAGTCGAACGCGATCCGGCAGATCAGCGCCACCACCACATTCAGGATCTCGGACGGAATACGCGACAGGTCCAGCACCGCCAGCGGCTTGCCGTTCGCCGGCACCCGGAACAGCTGGCCGAGCAGCTGCGCCAAATTGTCCCGCGTGCCGAGCCCGGTATCGAACATGAAAGCATAGCGCCGGTCCGTCTGCAGCACCGAAAGCCGGGATTTCAGCCGCTGATACGTGGTGACGTTTCCACGATTCTCGAGGCTGCCGATCGCGTTGTCGAGATGCCGGTTCAGCGTGCCCATGGTGTAGGGAATCGGGCTGTCGACCGTGATCCAGGCCGCATCCGCCGGCGTCGCGAAGCTCAGCTTGGCCGCCAGCACGAGCTCCCGCAGATGCAGCGCCTCGGTCACCATCTCCTTCTTCTCGCTGCCGAACACGACTTCGGTCAGTTCTTCGAATGTCGTGAGCCAATACGGCAGGCGGAAGCTGTCGACCGTGAGGTGCTCGGCCTGGTCGGCGAAGGCCTGGCCATACTCGCCATGCGGGTCCAGCAGCAGCACGTGGCCATTCGGGCTGCGTTCCAGGATGCGGCGCAGGATCAGCGTCAGCGCGCACGACTTGCCGGTGCCCGTGGTGCCCAGCAGCGCGAAATGCTTGCACAGCAGGTCATCGACGCTGATGCGCGCCGCCACGCGGGGATCGTTGTGCAGCTCCCCCACCGTGACCTCTTGCCGGCCGGAGATGGCATAGACGCTCTTGATATCGTCCTGGGTAGCAAGATACAGCACGGCGTTGAGTGGCGGCACCTGCGATACGCCGCGGCGGAACCGGCCCTGCCCGGCCTTGCCGTCGGGCACTTCGCCCAGCAGGCCGATCTCGGCCAGGTGCATCTCGCGGCCTTCGCCGGGCTTGACCGGCATGGGCGTGCTCAGCCCTTCGATGATGCCATAGACGGTGGCGTGATGGCTGCGAACCCGCACCAGGCTGCCCATGCACAGACCCGCCTCGCTGCCGAGCGTTTCCGAGAGCAGGATGATGATGGTGGATCCCGTGGTGGAGACGATCCGCCCGGCTTCGACCGCGTCGCTCTCGGCAACCGGCCCTGAATCCGGCTGCCGGCCCGGCTCGACCGCGGCGATCTCTGCGGCCGCCATCTCTGCTTCGCGCATCTCGGCGGTGGCCCTGGGCAGTCGTGCCACGTCCCCAGCGATCAGCTGCAGGTCGGAAAATCCGGTCATGGCAAGCACTCCATACGCTTGGCTTGTGGGGCTGACGCATCGCGCCAGGATGGCGGCGCCGCATCCCACGGCACCGTGCCGCCGATAAATCCGGCCGGCAGCAGCCCGGCGGCGGGCCGGCCGAAATAATACCCTTGCGCATACGCACAGCCGAGATCCCGCACCAGCTCCGCCTGCGGCCGGGTCTCGACACCCTCCGCCACCACGCCCATGCGCAGGTTCTGCGCCAGGCTCGCGATCATCGCCACCATCTCCCGTGCATCGGCGTTGTCGTGCACGTTCTGGACGAAGCTCTTGTCGATCTTGATGCGGTCCACCGGTAATTGCCGCAGGTAGCTCAATGACGAATAGCCGGTGCCGAAATCGTCGATCGCGAGCCGCACGCCCCGCTTGCTCAGGACCTTCAGCGTGGCGGCCGCATCCTTCACGTCATGCATGATGCCGGTCTCGGTGATCTCGAGCTCGAGGCAGCTGGCGGGCAGCCCGGTTTCGGCCAGCACGTCCATGACCAGGCGGGGGATGTTGCCACTGCGGAACTGCGCGGCGGCGACGTTGACGGCGACGGTGAAGGGCGGCACCCCGGCCTCCCGCCAGCGCGCGGCCTGCCGGCAGCTTTCGATCATCACCCAATCGCCGATCGGGATGATGGCACCGGATCGCTCGGCGAGCGGGATGAACTCGTCCGGTGCGATGCTGCCCAGCAAGGGGTGGTTCCAGCGCACCAGCGCCTCCATCCCCGTCACGCGCTGGCTGCGCAGATCGACCTGCGGCTGGAACAGCAGGCTCAGTTGCGACAGGAGGGCGGGTTCGCGCATGGCCTGTTCGAGGGAGGTGCGGCGGCAGACCTCATCGTTCAGCGCCTCGTCGAACACCTGGCAGCGGTTGCGGCCGCTGTTCTTCGCGCGATACATCGCGAGGTCCGCGTTGCGGTGCAGCGGCTCGATCTCGAGCGCGTCATCCGGAAACAGGGTGATCCCGACGGAGACGCCGATGAAGATGGAGCGGCCGTTGATGGTGAACGCCTTTTCCAGCACGGAGACGATGCGCTCGCCCAGCGAATTGGCCTCCCACGCGCCCGGCACCGTCGCTTGCATGACGGCGAACTCGTCCCCGCCCAGGCGGGCCAGGGTTTCGCCGCTGCGCAGCGTGTTCTGCAGCCGGGTCGAGACGTGTTGCAGCAGCACGTCTCCAACGGCGTGCCCCAGCGTGTCGTTCACGTCCTTGAAGTGGTCGAGGTCGAGATACAGGAGGGCGAGCTTATGCCCCTGCTGCAGCGCCGCCTCCATCTCGCGGGACAGCATTGCGTTGAACGACACGCGGTTGGGCAGGGCGGTGAGCGGATCGTGGCTGGCAAGGTAGGCGAGGCGGGATTGCGTCTGCTGCCGGGCCGTCATTTCCTCACGCAGCGCGGCGTTGGCGCGCTCGAGCCCGTTGCGGGCCAGGTGGACGGAGGCGGCTTCCTGCTCGGCTTCCTGCTTTGCGGCCACGAGGGCGGCATGCGTGGCCCACAGCTCCGCCAGCCGGCCGACGGACTGGCTGTATTGGGTCAAGGGCGTGAGGGCGCGCCGTCCGTGTCGCAGGTGGCTTTGCATCGAGGCCTGATTCTCCGAGGCCGCTACCGGGTTTCATACCGGATGCGACACAGGCTTTGTCGATAGACATGCGGCGGCCTGCGGACCAATCAGCACTTGTTAATTTTTGCTAATGGGGCGGCGTGGCTCACGGGCGACGCCCGCCTCACGCCGACGGGGGAGCGCCTGGCGCCGATGGCAGCGCTGGCGCATCCTCTTCGTCGTATCGACATTCGGCGACGGTGAATTCCGGGAGCGCGAACCAAAGGCCCCCAATATCGGGGTCCACACCGGCCTCCTTCCATTCCCGGATCACACCCTCGACGATAGCGTCCGGATCATCTCCAAAGCGGGTGATACGAATCCAGTAACCGCCATCCGCGCTGCGGCCCTGAATCGGACGAGCTCCACTTGTGATTAGGCGGCTAAGACACGTTCGGACAATTGACTCAATATTTTCTTCTTTCACTTCGAAGTTCAATCTAAAGTCTTCAATGATGCCGGAGAGTTCTACCGCGTCCACTTCAAGTTCGACGATTATTCCCTCAATCTAATTTAGGATAGTTCGTCCTGATGATTTAGATCTGTAATTTTCCATCATGGTATCCAATGAATCTTTTCATACCTGCGGAGCCCAGGTTCCCAACATCTATAGTCAGTCCTTGGTCCTTAAGGACCGCTCTCAACCGCGCCTAAGCCACCTATATCGGGATAGATTTTATTTAACGGATGAATTATTTGCCAGTCTATCTCCCCAATAAAATATCCGATCTTATCCTTTAGAATGAATCTTTCATCATCGGTTAGACCATCCAATCTCAATATAGCACTTAGATGTTCAATAGCACAAAGAGATTTATTACAAATATCTTGCGCAATGTCCTTATTCATCAATTTTCATCCTCCCAAGCTGCCTTTACACTCTCTGTAGCATTTCCGGTACTCCGAACTTTGTAAATCGCCTGAGGGAGATGGAAGAAGGTGGATGCACTCGGCAACACAATCTCTCGTCCTCGTTGCCTCTGATTTTTCCTCGCCTTTTGGTGCCCTATTTGAGTTAGGTCGAGGTGGTGAAGCCGGCGCGATTCCGAATATGTGGCTTTCGTCCAGGATAGGGCGGGTCTCCGCTACAGACGGGAAGAGGTTCGGGTTCTGTGTCGCAGTCGGTTGTGAGTTGGTTTCATACTCTACGACTCGCAGCAACTGAATTTGCTCTGGCAGTGGTCGCGCGGCCGGTCCAATGCCTTGGTTGCTCCGCGCACGCGAAGGCGGCGTGAACTGGACAGGCATGATCATCGCGGCACCAGATCGTGTCCCGAGTCGTGGTGTAGCAACGGCGTTGCTGAGCAGGGCTGGCTGCTCGATCAGGCTGCCAAGGACGGCAGGCTGACGGCGATATCATCGCTGAGTGGGGCGATGGTTTCCAGGCTCATGTATCGGGCGCGCTGAACGGCCCATTCGTCGTGCTGTTCCAGCAGCAGCGCGCCGATCAGACGGGTGACGGCGGCCTCGTTGGGGAAGATGCCGACGACCTCGCTGCGGCGCTTAATCTCGCCGTTGAGGCGCTCGAGTGGGTTTGTGCTGTGCAGCTTGGCCCGATGCTGGACGGGAAAACCCATGTAGGCGAGCACGTCGGCCTCGGCGTCATCCATGAGGGCGGCGAGCTTTGGCACGCGGGGCCGGGCCTGGTCGGCGACCTCGCGCCATTGCTTGCGTGCGGCAGCCGCGTCGTCTTGGGCGAACGCCGTGCCGACCCAGGCCGAGACGATGCGGCGCTGCGTCTTGCCCGCGTAGGCCAGTGCGTTGCGCATGAAATGCACCCGGCACCGCTGCCAGGTCGCGCCGAGCACCTTGATGATGGCGGCCTTGAGCCCGGGATGGGCGTCCGAGACGACCAGCTTGGCGCCGCGCAGGCCGCGCCTGGCCAGCGATCGCAGGAACTCGACCCAGAACGGCTCGGCCTCGCTGTGGCCCGTGGTCATGCCCAGCACCTCGCGCCTGCCATCTGTGTTGACGCCGACGGCGACGATGACGGCGACCGAGACGATGTGATGGTCGCGGCGGACTTTGACGTAGGTGGCGTCAAGCCAGAGATACGGCCAATCCCCCTCAATCGGCCGGGCCAGGAAGGCGTTGACGCGCTCGTCGATCTCGCCGCACAGGCGGGAAACCTGGCTCTTGCTGATGCCGTCCATGCCCATGGATCGCACCAGGTCGTCGACGGAGCGGGTGGAGATCCCCTGGATGTAGGCTTCCTGGATCACGGCCGTTAGCGCCTTCTCGGCCATGCGGCGGGGTTCGAGGAAGCCGGGGAAGTAGCTGCCCCGGCGCAGCTTCGGGATGCGCAGCTCGACGGTGCCGGCCCGGGTCTGCCAGTCGCGGTCGCGGTAGCCGTTGCGCTGGTTGGTCCGCTCGGCGCTGCGCTCGCCCGGTGCGGCGCCGCAGAGGCCGTCGGTTTCGAGTGCCATGAGGCGTTCGGCGGCGAAGCCGATCATCTCGCGCAGGAACGTCGTATCGGAGCCCTTCTCCAGAAGCGCGCGAAGGGCGATCTTGTCATCGGTCATCGTGGTGGTCCTCGGGTCAGAGTTGCGTCTCGCAACCCAACCCTACCCAGCAACATCGCGATGACCACTGATCGGCTCGTCTCCGCAGCCGCCTACGGCGACCGCTCCGACAAGCCGATCAGTGGCGTCCTACACCACTACCGGGGACACGACCAGGCACCAGGTGTGGTCGCACGCTTGCTGTCCTCATCAACTCGATTGATATTGGGCACAGGAACCACAACATCTAAAGTCTGACTGCGCGCTGCCGCGACAATCTCACGAAATTTGTCGAGCGATGGGGTCTGCGGCATCGGGGTAGATGCTGCCTGAAAGGACCCAATCCCCAGCGAGTTGGGAGAATGGCCAAGCGAGCCGGTGCCGTTGCTCTGGGAAACGGACTGCACAGCGTCAGATTTATGCGGCTCGATCGGTCCTGCGCTCGCCCCTCCCGGCTCCCGCCAGGTGCCCGCGATGAACCAGTCGGGATGCGCCTGCCGCCAAGCCACGGCAGCCGTCGAGTTGACGTCCCTTGCAAAGAACGCGGCAACGGCGCGCTGTCCCATCCTACCCATATCACCATCACGCCCCATGCCGTCCCCCGTTCGGCGATCATAGGACTATTTTCTGGCCATCTTTGCAAGCGTCCAGCCGCCCCATCGGTTGACCCTGCCCCCCTCCCCGCCCATACAAAGACGCATGGTCGCAGCCCTCACCCGCGCAGCCCCATCCGATATCGAGGTAGGGCGTGACGTTCTGGCCGCGGAGGCCGCCGGGCTCCGGGCGCTCAGTGCCTCGCTCGATCACACCTTTGCCGAAGCCGTCGAGTGCCTCGCGATCTGCACCGGCCGGATCGTGGTGTCGGGCATGGGGAAGTCCGGCCATGTCGGGCGCAAGGTCGCCGCCACCCTCGCCTCCACCGGCACCCCCGCGCTGTTCGTGCACCCGGCGGAGGCGTCGCACGGGGACCTCGGCATGGTGTTGCCCGGGGACGCCGTGCTGGCCCTCTCCAATAGTGGTGAGACGGCGGAGCTGGCCGACCTCGTGGCTCACGCGCGCCGCTTCGGGCTGCCGCTGATCGCCATCACGGGGCGCGCGCACGCCGCCCTCGCGCGCGCCGCCGACATTGTGCTGCTGCTGCCGCCCTCGCCCGAGGCCTGCGCCATCACCGCGGCGCCCACGACCTCCACGACCATGCAGCTCGCCTTGGGGGACGCGCTGGCCGTCGCCCTCCTGACCCGGCGCGGCTTCACCGCCACCGATTTTTCTGTAAACCACCCGGGCGGCCGCCTGGGCGCGCAATTGCGGCGGGTGCGGGACCTCATGCACGAGGGGGATTCGGTGCCGCTGGCGGAACAGACCCTGCCGATGGACCGGGCGCTGTTGGTCATGACGGGCAAGGGGTTCGGCTGCCTGGGGGCGCTGGATGCCGAGGGGCGGCTCGCGGGCGTGCTGACGGATGGCGATTTGCGCCGGGCCATGGGGCCGGACCTGCTGGGCCGTAGAGTGCAGGACGTGATGAACCCCACCCCTCGCACGATCGCGCCCGACGCGCTGGCCGCCGATGCGCTGCGGGCGATGAATGGCGAGCGGCGGGTCACGAGCCTGTTCGTGACCGAGGGGGGCCGGCCGGTCGGCATCCTGCATGTGCATGACCTGCTGCGGGCCGGGATCGCGTGAGCGTGGCCCAGCTGCCACGCCCCGGCTCGGCGCCGCCACGCTTGCAGCGCTCCGGCCTTTCGGCAGCCGGGCCGCAGCGGGAGCGGCGCGCGCCCACGGCCTCCGGCATCGCGCGGCGGCGGATCATGGTGCATGGCACCAAATGGCTGCTACCGTTGTTGGCAGTGATGCTGCTGGCCTCGATCGCGGTATGGCCGGAGCTGGCGCGGCTACGGGACAATGCCAGGGTGGGGTTCCGCCGGGCCTTCAACGTGGAGGCCGATTCAGCCCGGCTCAAGGAGCCCCGCTATCACGGCGTCGATCAGCGGGGCCGCCCCTACACGATCACCGCGGACTGGGCGCTGCAATCCGGGCCGCAACGGATCGAGATGGCGGAGCCGAAGGGGGACCTCGTGCCCGAGAATGGCGGCTGGCTGATGGTGCAGTCGCATGAGGGGGTCTATATCCAGCATGCCGGGCAGCTCGATCTGTCCAAGGACGTGCAGCTCTATCGGGATGACGGAACCACCATGCGCACGCAATCGGCCGCGATCGACATCAAGTCCGGCACGGCCGCCAGCAACGACCAGACCCATGCGGAGGGCCCGTTCGGCGTGCTGGACGCGCAGGGTTTTACCCTCGTGGACAAGGGTGCGGTGGTGCAGTTCCACGGCCCGGCGCGGCTGATCGTGAACCCGTCGAAATGAGGGCCGCCGCGCTCATCCTGGCCTGTTTGCTGGTGCCGTGCGCCGCATGGGCGCAGGCGCTCGATCTGTCGAAGGGCGGCGCCGTCGAGGTCACGTCGCTGGACGGGATGGAGTGGCGGCAGAACGAGAACATGGTCATCGCCCGCGGCTCCGCCCGCGCCGTGCGGGGGGACACGACCGTCACGGCGGACCGGCTGATCGCGCGCTACCGCCGCAAGGCCTCGGCCGGTGCCACGCCTGCCGCCCCGCAAACCACGCCCGGCACGGCAGGAGATACCGGCAACAACGAGATCTACCGGCTGGAGGCGGAGGGCAACGTCCATATCTTCACCCCGACCGACCTCGCCGTCAGCGACCGCGCGATCTACGACATCGACCAGGCCGTGTTGTTGCTGACCGGGAGCGCCATGAAGATCACGACGCCGCAGCAGGTCATGACGGCGCGGGACAGCATGGAATACTGGTCGCAGAAGCACATGGCCGTGGGCCGCGGCAATGCCGTGGTGAACACGAGCGACGGGCGGCGGCTCTCGGCCGATACATTGGTCGGCTACACCACGCCACCCGCCGGCACGCCCGCCCCGGCGTCCACCGCGCCGAAGCCGCCCCGCGCGGGCGACCCCCTGGCCGCGTCCGGCAAGCTGCAGCGGGTCGAGGCGTTCGGCAATGTCGAGGTCCGCACCGCGACCGAGACGTTCCGCGGCAACCGCGCCATCTATGTCGCCGATAGCAGCATCGCCCGGCTGGCCGGGGAGGTGCGCGTCACCCGCGGGCAGAACCAGCTGAACGGCGACGAGGCCGTCGTCAACATGGCGACCGGCATCTACACCATGTCCCGCGCGCCCGGCGGGCGGGTGCAGGGCCTGGTCGTGCCCAACGATACCACCACGCCCTCCCCGGCGCCGGGCACCCCGCGCCCGCCTTCACGCCCTGGGCCATGACGGAGCATTTGCGCGTGGTGCAGGGCGGAACCGGGCTCGTCGCGACTGCGGTCGGCAAGACCTACAAGAAGCGCCCTGTCGTGCGGAACGTCTCGATCAACGTGCGCCGCGGGGAGGCCGTGGGCCTGCTGGGCCCGAACGGCGCCGGCAAGACCACGACGTTCTACATGATCGTGGGCCTGGTCCGCCCCGATACCGGCGCCATCAGCCTGGATGGGCAGGAGATCACCGGCCTGCCGATGTATCGCCGCGCCCGCCTCGGCATCGGATATCTGCCGCAGGAGGCGAGCGTGTTCCGCGGCCTCAATGTCGAGCGCAACATCCTGGCGGCGCTGGAGGTCGTGGAGCCCGACCGGGACCGGCGCGGGCTGATGCTGGACGAGCTGCTGGCGGAGTTCGGGATTTCGCATTTGCGGCGCACGCCGTCCCTGGCGCTGTCGGGCGGGGAGCGGCGCCGGGTGGAGATCGCGCGGGCGCTGGCGTCTCAGCCCAACTACATCCTGCTGGACGAGCCGCTGGCGGGCATCGACCCGATTGCCGTGGGCGAGATCCGGGACCTGGTTTCCCACCTGAAAGATCGCGGCATCGGCGTGCTGATCACCGACCATAATGTGCGCGAGACGCTGGAGATCATCGATCGCGCCTACATCATGCATGACGGCCAGGTGCTGATGGAGGGGCGGCCTGACGAGGTCGTGGCGCATGAGGACGTGCGCCGCGTCTATCTCGGCGAAAGGTTTAGCCTGTAGTCTGACGGCCATGGCGATCGGTCCACGACTGGAGTTCCGGCAGACACAGACCTTGGTGATGACGCCGCAGCTGCGTCAGGCCATCAAGCTGCTGCAATTCACCAACCTCGAGGCCGCCGCCTTCGTCGAGGAGGAGCTGGAGCGCAACCCGCTGCTGGAGCGCGATGACCGGTCCGACGCATCGCCGGAAGCGCCGGCCCCGGACCAGCGGACGGAAACGCTGGAGGGGCTGGATGCCGTGAGCCTCCTGGCCCGCGACAAGCTGCCGGATGTGGTCGAGGCCGATCACAGCAACACATTCGACACCGGCGGCAGCGCGGATGGGTATGCCGCCAGCACGCGCGGCTTGGGCGCCGGGCCGCGCGAGGGGGATGAGCGGGGGATCGATGACCTCGCGGCCTCCCCCCGCAGCTTGCGCACGCATTTGGGTGAGCAGCTCCGGCTCAATTTCCCGGATGCCGGGGACCGTCTGATCGGCGCGCAGTTCATCGCGCTGATGGACGGCGCCGGCCGGGTCGCGGCCACCACGGCGGAGATCGCGGCGGCGATGGGGGTTGAGGCGGCGCGGGTCCAGGCCGTCCGGGACCGCATGATGCGATTCGATCCCCCGGGCCTGTTCGCCTGCTGCCTGCGGGACTGCCTGGCCGCGCAATTACTGGACCGCAACCGGCTCGATCCCGCGATGGAGGCGCTGCTCGACAACCTCGACATGCTGGCAAGGCGGGATACGCGCGGGCTGTTGCAGGCCTGCGGCGTCGATCAGGAGGACCTCACGGAGATGGTGGCCGAGATCCGCGCGCTCGACCCCAAGCCCGGCGCCGGCTTCGATGCCGAGCCGCCGGTGCAGGTGATCCCGGACGTGCTGATGCGCGCAGCACCCGATGGCAGCTGGCTGCTGGAGCTGAACCCCGACACGATGCCGCGCGTGCTGGTGAACGAGGCCTACCACGCCCGGGTGGCGGCCGGCGGCAGCGCGGACCGTGAGACCCGCATGTTCCTGAGCGAGAACCTGTCCAGCGCCAACTGGCTGGTGAAATCATTGCAGCAGCGCGCGAGCACGATCCTGAAGGTGGCGGCAGAGGTGGTGCGGCAGCAGGACGGGTTCTTCCGCCGCGGCGTCGGCCATCTCAGGCCCTTGATCCTGCGGGATGTCGCTGAAGCCGTGGAGATGCACGAGAGCACTGTGAGCCGGGTGACCGCTAACAAATACCTCGCGACGCCGCGGGGCGTGTTCGAGCTGAAATACTTCTTCACCGCCTCGATCAACGCGGTTTCCGGTGGCGAAAGCCACAGCGCGGAGGCGGTGCGCCATCGTATCCTGGCGCTTGTGCGGGCCGAGGATACCGAGGACGTGCTGTCCGATGACGCGATTGTTGCAGCCCTGCGTCGGGAAGGCGTGGACATCGCCCGGCGGACCGTGGCCAAATACCGGGACGCGCTGCGGATACCGAGTTCGGTGCAGCGCAAGCGCGAGAAGGCGCTGCCTGCCTGATCGCACCCTCAAGGAGCAGCCCCATGCAGATCACGGTCTCCGGCAAGCAGGTCGAATTGTCGGACGCGCTGCGGACCCGGGTCTCGGAGCACCTGGACCTGATCGCCGGCAAATACTTCGACCAGGCGATGGAGGCGAGCGTGACGTTCAGCCGCGCCCGCAGCTTCTTCACCTGCGACATCAACGTGCATGCCGGGCGGGGCCTGACGGTCCGTGGCGAGGGGGAGGCGGCGGACGCCCATAGCGCGTTCGATGATGCGGCCGAGCACATTGCCAAGCGCCTTCGCCGCTACCGCCGCCGCGTCAACGATCATGCGCGGGACTTGGCGCATCGCGCCCGGCCGGAGGCAGCCCGGCAATACGTGCTGCGACAAGATGAGGAGGCTGCGCCCACGCCCGGTGCCGAACCCTCCACCGAGACGCCCGCCTACGCCACCGTGATCGCAGAATCCTCGGCCGAGATCAGCACGCTATCGGTTGGGGAGGCCGTGATGCGGATGGACCTTGCGGACCAGCAGCTATTGATGTTCCGCAACAGCGCGACGAGCGAGCTGAACGTGGTCTATCGGCGCAATGACGGCCATATCGGCTGGATCGACCCGGCCGCCGCCCGCTAGGGGGACATCAGTGCACGAGGGCGGGGATCATCTCGTGCTGGACGATCGCCTGCATCGCCAACTCGCAATCTGCCGCCACGGCCATAGGTGATCCGTCCGCGGCGAAGATGGCGAATGCCGTCGTGCCATCCATCCAAACGGACTTCACATAGGCCAATTGGGCCATTCCCAGCTGCATCAACTGCGCCTGCGTGAGTTTCCGGATGTCCAGGATGTCACCCCCGACATCGGGCACTTCATTCGACAGCAGATCAGTGAATTCCATGCTCATGCCTTTCGGATGTCTCGGCCGCCATAGGCTATTACGTCGGGATTGCGGTCAGGTTGGGGCACACCCCGTCCCGGCCGATCAGTTCTTTGTGCATCTGCTCAATCGGGCGGCCAAGGCTGCGGCCGTCAATCGGGCGTGCCGTCCATCACCTTCCCCTGAGAGAGGGGACCCGGGGACATGCTGCCATGGCCCGATCGCTTGCTGATGGCGATCGTCTTGACCCGCACCTCCGGCTGCGGCCGGGCCAGGTCGATGTGTAGCAGACCGTTGTCGAGCCATGCTCCCGTGACCTCGATGCTCTCTGCCAGCACGAACGCGCGCTGGAACTGACGAGCAGCTATACCACGGTGAAGGTAAACTTTTCCTGAAGGCTCCTCCGCCTGCCGGCCCCGGATCACGAGTTGGTTGTCTTCCTGCGTGATCTGCAGGTCGTCCATCGTAAACCCCGCCACGGCCAAGGTGATGCGAAGCCCGGCCGGACCGGTCTGCTCGATATTATAGGGCGGGTAGCCGTCGGCCGAGGTCTTGGACGCACGCTCGAGCATCTGCTCGAGATGGTCGAAGCCCAGGAACATCGGCGAAGTGAACATGCGCGTGGTCAAACGAGCCTCCTCCTAATGAGCGAAGCGGGACCGGGCACCCTGGATCGGCATGCCCGTCCTACCCGATGTTGGCGATCCCCGTCCCGGATGCAAGGCGTGTCGCAGATTGAACCCGGCGGTCGCCCCGGCTACATGGGCGCAGATGTCCGATCCCCTCATATCCGAGCCCACCCTCCCCATCCTGCGCCCGCCGCATCCCGCCCTTCGCCTCAAGACCCGGCGTGTCGGGCCGGAGGACGGGACGGCGGTGGCGGCCCTGCTGCCCCAGATGTTCGCGACCATGTATGCCGCGCCCGGCATCGGCCTCGCGGCGCCCCAGATCGGCGTCAACCTCCGCCTCGCCATCGTCGATCTGCAGCCGGATGAGCAAAAAACGCCGATCGTGCTGATCAACCCGGAGATCACCGGCGTGTCGGAGGAGTGGGCGGTCCGGGAGGAGGGCTGCTTGTCCTTGCCGGGCCACTATGCGGATGTGAGCCGCCCGGCGCGGGTGAAGGTGCGCTACCAGGACCGGGACGGCGCCACCCAGACGCTGGAGGCCGAGGGCCTGCTCGCGGCCTGCCTGCAACACGAGATCGACCACCTGGATGGCGTGCTGTTCGTCGATCACCTGTCGGCGCTGAAGCGCAACATGATCATGCGCAAGCTGGCAAAGGAGCAGAAGCAGCGGTCGTGACCCCGCTTCGCATCGCATTCATGGGCAGCCCGGCCTTTGCCGTGCCGGCGCTGCATGCGCTGCTTGCGGCCGGGCACGAGATTGCAGCAGGCTATGCCCAGCCGCCACGGCCGGCCGGCCGGGGCCATGCGCTGACGCCCTGCCCCGTCCATGCGGCGGCGCTGGCGCTGGGCCTGACGGTGCATACGCCGGAGCGGCTGCGGCGCGACCCCGCGGCGCAGGCCGCCTTCGCCGCGCTGGACCTCGATGTCGCGGTCGTCGCCGCATATGGACAGATCCTGCCGCAGGCGATGCTCGACGCGCCGCGCCGGGGCTGCCTCAACATCCACGCCAGCCTGCTGCCGCGCTGGCGGGGGGCGGCGCCGATCCAGGCGGCGGTGCTGGCGGGCGATGCCGAGACCGGCGTCACAATCATGCAGATGGATGCCGGGCTCGACACCGGCCCGATGCTGGCCCGCGTCGCCGTCCCGATCGGGCCCAGCACGACGGCGGCCGAGCTGTTCGGCACGCTGTCTGCCCTGGGCGCACAGGCGCTGCTGGACGTGTTGCGCGATCGTCCTACGCCCGTGCCGCAGCCGGACGGCGCGACCTACGCCCCGAAGCTCACCCGGGATGACGGCCGGCTGGACTGGGCACGGTCCGCGAGCGAGCTTGACCGGCAAATCCGCGGCCTCACGCCCTGGCCCGGCGCCTGGACCGTTCTGGACGGTGCCGTCCTCAAAGTGGGCGCCGCCGTTCTGGCCGATGGCTCGGGCCCGCCCGGGACCGTGCTGGACGATGCGCTGCTGGTCGCGACCGGCCGAGGCGCCGTGCGGCTGTTGCGGGTGCAGCGCCCGGGCCGGCCCATGATGGAGGCGGCGGCGCTGCTGCGGGGCGGGCCTATCCCACCGGGCACTCGACTGGGATGAGGGCCTGGGCGCTCCTGATCGAATATGACGGCACGCCCTTCATCGGCTGGCAACGGCAGAAGATCGGCCTGTCGATCCAATCCGTGCTGGAGGAAGCGGCCGCGCATCTCACGGCGGGCACCCCGGTCGCGAGCATCTGCGCCGGGCGGACGGATGCGGGGGTGCATGCCGTGGGGCAGGTGGCGCTGCTCTCTTTGCCTGACACGATGGGCGCCGGGCAGGTCAGGGACGCGCTCAATTTCCACATGCGCCCGCATCCCGTGGTGGTCCGCATCGCCGCCCCGGCGCCCCCGGGCTGGAACCCGCGCTTCTCCGCCATCGGGCGCCGCTACGCGTTCCGCATCCTGAACCGCCGCGCCCGCCCGGCGATCGAGTTGCACCGCGCCTGGCACGTGGACCGGCCGCTGGATGTCGCGGCCATGGCGGAGGGTGCGCGCCACCTGGTCGGCCACCACGACTTCACAACATTCCGCGCCACGAGCTGCCAGGCTAAATCGCCCATTCGTACCCTGGACCGGCTGGACGTGAGGCAGGAGGGCGAGGTCATCACCCTGGTCACCGAGGCGCGCAGCTTCTTGCATCATCAGGTCCGCAACATGGCCGGCACGTTGAAGCTGGTGGGTGAGGGGCGGTGGAAGCCGGGTCAGGTGGCGGAGGCGCTGCGGGCCCGGGACCGCCGCGCCGGGGGGCCGACCGCACCGCCGGAGGGGCTGACGCTGATGGAAGTGCGCTACCCGTCGGACCCGTTTTCCATCAGCGCGGCCAGCAGGCTCGGCACGGTGACCATCGCATAGGTCACGGTCGTGACCAGCGCGACCATGCCGGCTGCCCGGCCGCGCGACAGGTCGAGCCCATGCCGGGCCACGAGCCATTGCAGCCAAACCAAATAGACGGCCAGCATGACGAAGCCTGCCTTGATCGCCCCCATCGCCGGCGCCCCCAGCCCGACGACGATCTGCACCCCGAACAGCATGACGATCCCCACCACGGGCGCCAGCAACTGGCACCAGTTCGTTGCGACGGCGTAGCGCAGCCAGTCCTCCTCCCGGTTCCACCGCACCGCTATCGCATGCGACACGACGTGCTGACCGAGTTGCAGGATCAGCGCCATCAAGAACAAGGTGAGCGCGATGACGGGCTCGAACCGCTGGGTCATGAGGGCGGATCCGACCAAGGAGAGCGCGATCAGCGGCGCCAGGCTGGACAGGAACGCCTGCGGCGTGTCCCCGAACTGCGCCATCCCCTCCGGGCGCCCGCGCGCCAGCCGCGCCACGCCCAGCAACGGGTTCCGCCGCGGCGCCATCATGGCGCGATCACGGCGCGGTAAATGGCTGCCAGTTGGCGCAATTCGGTGACGGCCACGCCTTCGTCCACCTGGTGCATCGTGGCGCCGACCAGGCCGAATTCGGCGACGGGGCAATACCGGGCAATGAAGCGTGCGTCGGAGGTGCCGCCGCCAGTGTCCAGCCGGGGTTCGATCCCGGTCGCCTGCTTTACGGCCCTGCGAAGCCGATCGATGGCCGGCCCGGCTTGGGTCAGAAAGCTCTCGCCGCTGCCCTGCACTTCGAGCGTATGGCGCGGCGCATGCGGGGCGATGGCGGCGCGCAGCCAGGCCTCGAGCCCGGCGCCGGTATGCCGGTCGTTGAAGCGGATGTTGAGCCGGGCCGTGGCGTCCCCGGGGATGACGTTGGTGGCCGGGTTACCCACGTCGATGCTGGTGACCTGCAGGCTGCTCGGCTCGAAATGCGCGCTGCCGGCATCGAGCGGCGCCGCGGTCAGCGCATCGAGTGCGCGGATCAGCCGATGCACCGGATTGTCCGCGCGATGCGGATAGGCGGCGTGGCCCTGGGTCCCGTGCACCGTCAACGTGGCATTCAGGCTGCCGCGGCGGCCGATCTTGATCACCTCGCCGAGCGCGGTGGGGTTGGTGGGCTCCCCCACCACGCAGAAATCCGGGATGTGATCGTGCGCCGCCATCCACTCCAGCACGCGAACCGTGCCGTCGGTGGCGGCGCCCTCCTCGTCACCGGTGATCAGCAGGCTGACGGAACCGGGCCCCCGCACGTCGCTGGCGGCGGCCACGAAGGCGGCGATGGCGCCCTTCATGTCGCAGGCGCCGCGGCCCAGCAGCACGCCGTCTCGGATCTCACCGCCGAACGGGTCCGTGCTCCAGGCGCCGGCGCCGGGCGGCACCACGTCGGTATGCCCGGCGAAACACAGATGCGGCGCGCCCGTGCCCCGGCGGGCGAACAGATTCGGCACGGGGCCGAATGGCAGCCGGGTCACGGTGAAGCCGATCCCCTCCAGCGCGGCGGCCAGCACGTCCTGCGCCCCGCCATCGCCGGGGGTGGCTGCGGTGGGCGTGACGGAACGGCAGCGGATCAGCGCCTGCGCGAGCGGGACCGGATCGGTGGCCACGCTAGTCGCGCAGCAGGTCGTTGATGGAGGTCTTGGACCGGGTCTGCGCATCCACCCGCTTCACGATCACGACGCAGGCCAAGGAGGGCCCAGGCGAACCATCCGGCAGATTCTTGCCCGGCAACGCCCCCGGCACCACCACGGAATAGGCCGGCACCCGCCCGCGGAACACCTCCCCGGTTTCACGGTCGATGATCTTGGTGGAGGCGCTGATGAACACGCCCATCGACAGCACGCAGCCGCGCTCGATGACCACGCCCTCCACCACCTCGGACCGGGCGCCGATGAAGCAATCATCCTCGATGATGGTGGGGTTCGCCTGCAGCGGCTCCAGCACGCCGCCGATGCCGACGCCGCCCGAGAGATGGCAGTTCTTGCCGATCTGCGCGCAGCTGCCGACCGTCACCCAGGTATCGACCATCGTGCCGCTATCGACATAGGCGCCGACGTTCACGAAGCTGGGCATCAGGATGACGTTCGGCGCGATATAGGCGCTGTGCCGCACGATCGAGCCCGGCACCGCGCGGAACCCGGCCTCCGCGAACCGGTTGGCGCCCCAGCCCTCGGTCTTGAGCGGCACCTTGTCCCACGCGCCGCCATCGCCGACACCGGCCTTCATGGCGGAGTCGTTGAGCCGGAACGACAGCAGGACGGCCTTTTTCAGCCACTCATGCACGGCCCAGCCGCCGGGGCCCGGGCTCGCGACGCGCATGCTGCCGGAGTCGAGGGCGGCCAGGGCGGCATTCACCGCGTCGCGGTCGGCGCCCTTGGTAGCGGACGAGACTTGGTCCCGCCGGGTCCAAAGGTCTTCGATGGCGGGGCGAAGATCGCTGTCAGTCATATCGGGCTTTCTATCCTGTTTCGGGCCTGCACCGGGCGACCATGCGCAGGCCGTTCGAGGGTGTCAAACGCCCGGGCGGGCTCTGCATTAACCCGATCTTAAACTCTCGGCGCCATAGTTTGGCGATCGAAGGATTGTACATGATCGATCTCAAGGAATCCCAAACCGCCCTGTGCAACGCGCTGCTGGAAAGCCGGCAGCGGTGGCAGGATTTTGGCGCCATCGCCGCCGATTTCGCGTTCGAGACCGATGGGGCGGGCCGCTTCACCTTCGTCACGCCCGAGACGGTGCTGGGCTGGTCGGCGCCTGACCTTCTGGGCCATCCAGCGGCGGACCTGCTAGCTGGGCCAGTGGGGGTGGACACCGATCCGTTCCAGGCCGCGACCCCGGTTCGGCAACGTCAGACCTGGCTTCGCCGGGCGCAGGGCGGCTTCGCCAACATCGCGATCTCGGCCATTCCCTTGCTGGACGGTATGGGCCGCGTGACGGGCACGCGCGGGGTGGGCGTGGAAACCACGGACCGGCAAGGGGCGGAGAGCCGGGTCGCGGCCGCGCTGCACCGGGGTAAGGTGCTGGACCACATCCTCAGTGAGATCCGGCATGAGATTCAATCGCCCCGCATGATGGAGTCGGCCCTGGCTGCCCTGCTGAATGCCTTGGGAGCCGAAGGCGTCGCGGTGATCGACGTGCGCGATGGCGCGCCGGCACCGGTGCTGCATGCCGTGGGCGCCGATCCCGCACGGATGCCGGGCATCGTCCGCACGATGGTGACCGGGGCCGAACCGTCTTGCGTCTTCCACCCTCCGTCGGGCCACCATGTCATGGCCTGCCCGGCCTCGACCCGGTTTGGCGATCATGCGGCGCTCGTGGCATGGCGCCGGTCGCAGGCCTGGGAACCCGATGACGGAACCCTGGCCATCTCCGTATCCGGTGTGATCCGCATCGTGCTGGAGCATGAGGCGATCCAGCTCTACCTGGCCCGGCAGGCGCGGACCGATTCGCTGACCGGTCTGCTGATCCGGCGCAGCTTCCTCGATGAGGCCGCAAGGCGGATCGACCGCCTGGATCGCGAAGAGCTGCCCGGCACCATGATGTGCCTCGAACTCGAGGGCATGGCGGCCCTGAACGGCCGGGCCGGGCGGGAAGCCGCGGACGCGGCGCTGGTCTGCACGGCCACCCTGCTGCGCCGCATCTTCCGCCCGACCGATTTGGTGGCACGGCTGGGCGGTGAGCGGTTCGGCCTATGGCTCGATGGGTCAGACGAGCTGACCGCCGCAGAACGGGCCGAGAGCTTGCGGGCAGCAATTCCAGCGGAGTTGGCGGATGTGGCGGGGCCGGATCACTGCATAACGGTGGCGATCGGCATTGCCTGCCGGGCGCCCAGCACGCACGAGGAGCTTGACCCCATTCTGCAACGCGCCCTCCATGCGCTCGACGTGGCAAAAAGCTCTGGCGGCGGCGCCTGGCATGTATCTCATCGGATGTTCCCGGGATGATGCACGCCGCGGCCGCAGTGCCGGACACTGGATCGGCCTTCGGGGACGAGGCAGCCCGGATCCGGCTGGGCGCCTCACGATCGACTGCGCCGGAGGTTCTGGACGAGCTGGCGCGGGACCGGGCCATAACCGTTCGCGCCGCAGTCGCCATGAACCTGAGGGCATCGGAACAGACCAACCTGTTCCTGACGCAAGACCAGGATGAACGGGTGCGCGCCTTCCTTGCGCAGAAGATTTCGGCCCTGCTGCCGAGCCTGACCCGGGGCGAGCAGGCCGAGTTGCAGGCCCATGCCGAGGCGGTTCTGGCCGCGTTGGTGGAGGATGCGGCCATCAGGGTCCGTGCCGCCCTGGCGAACTGCCTGAAAACGATGCCGGAAGCGCCGCGGGACCTCGTGCTGCGGTTGGCGCAGGATGCAGCTTTGCCCGTAAGCGACCCGATCATCCGCCTCTCGCCCCTGTTGAGCGACGCCGATTTGTTGTCGTTGCTGTCGAGCAAGCCGGAAACCAGTCGTTCGGTCGCCAATCGCCAGGGCCTTAGTGCGCAGGTGTCGGATGCGGTCGTGAAACAAGCCGATCGCGGCGCGATCCGCGCCCTGCTGTCCAATACCTCGGCAGATATCGGGGAAGCAACGATCGAACAGCTCGCCACCGATGCAAAAGAGAATGTGGACTGGCACGAGCCCCTGGTCCGGCGGCCTTATCTCAGCCCCGAAGCGACCCGACGGCTCGCCGGCATTATCGCGACGGACCTCATCATCAAGCTGCAAACCCGCAGCGGCCTCCATCCCGACGTTGCAGCGATGCTTCAGGGCCGCATCAACTCGGACCTCATGCCGAAAGGTGACATTGCCTTCTTGAACGAGGACCAAGGATTGCGGGACGCAGCCCTTCGCCTGTTCGAAGCCGGCGCACTCGACGAAGCGGCTTTGGTCGACTCGGCCCGCCGGGGCGAGACGCGGCGGTTCGCGGCGCAGCTCTCGGTCGCAAGCGGCCTGCCGCTCGCCGCGATCGACCGGGCCGTCACGTTGCGAAGCGCTAAAGGGTTACTGAGTGTCGCCTGGAAGGCTGGATTTTCGATGCGGGTCGGCAGCCTGGCGCAGGCGATGCTCGGCCGATTGGGGCCCAACGCCATGATCGCTCCGGGACCCGATGGCGGATTTCCGCTCACATCCGCCGATATGGCGTGGCAGATCGAATTGCTGGGACAGGTCATCAGGCCCGGGTCTGCACCGCCAACCGCTCATCAGACCGCCGAGCCCATCCGCATGACGCCGCGGCCCATGCCCCCGCGCCCGGGCACAGTCAGCCCGATCGGGGCCGCGCCGCGGCCTACGCCCGGATCAGCGTCCCGATACCTCCCTCCTTGAACAGCTCCAGCAAGCAGGCGTGACCCATACGGCCATCCAGGATCACGGCGCCCTTGACGCCCTTTCGAACCGCCTCAACGCAATTCTCGACCTTCGGAATCATACCGCCGGAGATCATGCCGTCCGCAACACCGGCCTCGACATCGGCAATCGTCATTTCGGGGATGACTTGTCGATTGCGGTCCAGCACTCCCGGCACATCGGTCAGCATCAGCAGGCGGCGCGCTCCCAACGCCCCCGCGATCGCGCCCGCCACCGTGTCCGCATTGATGTTGTAGGTCTGCCCATCCTCCCCCACGCCGACGGGCGCGATCACCGGGATCAATCCCGCGCCGGTCAGGGCATGGATGACCCGCACATCCACGTGCTCCGGCTCGCCGACGAAACCGAGGTCGAGAGCCCGCTCTATATGGCTACCGGGGTCCTTGATGGTGCGGCGCAGTTTTCGCGCGCGAATAAGCCCGCCATCCTTGCCGCAAATCCCGACCGCCAGCGCCCCCGCCTGATTGATCAGCCCGGCCACGTGCTTGTTCACCGTGCCGGCCAAGACCATCTCCACGACCTCGACCATCTTGGCATCGGTCACGCGCAAGCCGTCCACGAAGCTCGACTGGATCGCGAGCCGCTCCAGCATCGCGTTGATCTGCGGTCCGCCGCCATGCACCACAACCGGATTCACGCCGACCTGCTTCAGCAGCGCGATGTCCCGGCCGAAGGTCATGGCCAGCTTTTCGTCGCCCATCGCATGACCGCCATACTTCACCACGACGGTCACGCCGGCATAGCGGCGCAGGAACGGCAACGCCTGCACCAGGATGTCGGCCTCGTCGGCGGCGGCCTGCAATTGTTCGGGGGTCAGCGTCATCGGTGTTCCTGCTGCACGATTTGGCGGACCGTGCGGCGGCGAAAAGCCCCGGTCAACCCATTAGGTCAACCCGTCAGGTCAACCCATCAGGCCAGCGCGACTCCGGCTAGCTCCGCCCGCAGCGCCTCGATCCCGGCGCCGGTGCTGCTGCTGGTGACCAAAACCTCCGGAAAGGCGGCGGGATGCTTCGCCACCAGGGCCTGCGTCGCGGCGTGCTTGCGGCCGAGTGCGCCGGGCTTCACGCCGTCCGCCTTGGTCAGCACGAGCTGGTAGGTGACCGCCGCGCGGTCCAGCAAATCCATGACCGCGAGGTCGGACGGCTTGAACTCGATCCGGCTATCCAGCAGCAGCACGACCCGGCGCAACGTGGGCCGGCCGCGCAGATACTCGAACATCAACCCCTGCCAGTCCGCCTTCACCTCCTTGGCGGCCTGCGCGTAGCCATAGCCCGGCATGTCCACGAGCGTCAGCCGGCTGCCGAGGTCGAAGAAATTCAGCTGCCGCGTCCGCCCCGGCGTGTTGGAGGCCCGGGCCAAGGATTTGCGGCCCGTCAACGCGTTGACCAGCGTGGACTTGCCCACGTTGGAGCGCCCGGCAAACGCCACCTCCGGCAATCCGGGCTCCGGCAGCTGATCCAGGCGCTGGGCGGCGAAGAAGAACTGGCATTCCTGCGCGAACAGCAGCCGGCCCGCCTCGATCCGGGCCGCCTGCTCCTCCGCCGAGAGCGTCGCGTCGGTTAGGTTTGGGCCAGCCGGGGTGTCGTCTCCAGCCGGGTGCGGCGCATGATCGTCCATTGTTGTGCAATCGTGAGAAGGTTGTTCCAGCTCCAGTAGATCACGAGCCCGGCCGGAAAGCTCGCCAGCATGAAGGTGAACACGATCGGCATGAACTGGAAGATCTTGGCCTGCACCGGGTCGGGCGGCGGTGGGTTCAGCTTCTGCTGCAGGAACATGGTGACGCCCATGATCAACGGCCATACGCCGAGATGCAGCAGATGCGAGAACTGGCCCGGGTCGAACGGGATCAAGCCGAACAGGTTGAAGACGTTGGTAGGATCGACTGCCGAGAGATCGCGGATCCACCCAAAGAACGGCGCATGCCGCATCTCGATGGTGACGAAGATCACCTTGTAGAGCGAGAAAAACACCGGGATCTGCACCAGCATCGGCAGGCATCCGCTGGCCGGATTCACCTTCTCGGATTTATACAGTCCCATGATCTCGGCCTGCATCTTCTGCGGTTCTTCTTTCAGCCGCTCCCTGATCTCGGTCATCTTCGGCGCGAGCATCTTCATCTTGCTCATCGACTTGTATGACTTGTTCGCCAGCGGGAAGAACACCAGCTTGGCGAACACGGTGAAGATCAAAATGGCGATGCCGAAATTGCCCGTGAGGCGATACAGCCAGTCCAGCGCGTAGAAGATGGGTTTGGTCAGAAAGTAGAACCAGCCGAAATCGATCGCCTTGTCGAAATTCGGCAGCTTCAACTGCGTCTCATATCGGTCCAGCACCTGAACCACCTTGGCGCCGGCAAACAGCCGCGTGGTGGTGACCGAGGTCTCACCTGGCGCCGCCGTCAGCGGGTCGCGGGTCACGAAATCCACCTGATACCGGTCGGACGCGTTCTCCGTCGTATGCCGGAATGCTGCCTTGACCGGTGTCGCCTGGTCGGGGATCAGCGCCGTCAGCCAGTATTTGTCGGTGATCCCCGCCCAGCCGCCGGTCGTGCCCACATCGAGGGACGGGCCCTTCCGCTTCTCGCTCTCGCTCTTGGCGGTGTCGTAGGTCTGCTCCTGCAGCTTGCCTTCCAGCACGCCCAGCATGCCCTCATGCAGGATGTAATACCCGGCCGTCTCCGGCTTGTAGTCGCGCCGGATGCGGGACCAGGGATGCAGCGCGACCGGGGTGCCGCCCGTGTTGCGGACGCGCTGCTCGGCCGTGAACAGGTAATAATCGTCAACCGACAGCACGATCTCGAACACCAGCCCGGCGCCGTTGTCCCAGCTCAGCGTGACGGGCGTCCGCTCCGTCAGCTCGGGCGCCGAAGCGGTCCAGAGCGCATCGAGGTCCGGCACCTTCGTGCCTTCCGTGTCCGCGGTCCAGCCGAACTGCACGTAATAGGGCTGCGGATCGGCCCGGGGCTCCAGCAGGCGCACGAGAGGCGAGGCCGGGTCCACCTGCTCGTGATATTCGCGCAGCACGAGGTCATCGAGGCGGGCGCCCATCAGGTTGACGCTGCCCTGCACCCGGCTGGCCACCACCCGCAGGCGTGGCACGTCGCGCGGGGCCGGGACGGCCATGGGTTGGGTGCCGGGCGCCGCCGGGTCTCCGGTGGGGCGGGGCGTCTGGTTGGTCGGCGTGGTTTGCGTCGCCTGAACGGCGGCGGGTGGCACCGGCTTCGGCAGAATGAGCTGGAACCCCAGCAGGATAGCGATCGAGATCGCGATCGCGATGAAAAGCCGGTTCTGGTCCATCAGTGGGCCGTCGCTTTCGAACAGGTGCAGGCAGGAACGGGATCGAGCCCGCCCTCATGCCATGGATTGCAGCGCAGCACGCGCCGGGCCGTGAGAAAGCTGCCATGCAGGGCGCCGTAGGTGTGCAGCGCCTCGACGGCATAGGCGCTGCAATGCGGCTCGAACCGGCAATGGGCGCCGATGAACGGCCGCAGCGTCCATTGATAGACCCGCACCAAGCCGATCAGCAGGGAGGCGATCACGTGGCCCCGACCTTTCCGAGCGCGCGGCGGACATCGTCCATCAGAAGGGTAAACGGCCGCCCGCGCGTCGCATCCCGCCCGACCAGAACGAGGTCATGCCCCGGTGCCGGCATGTCGTGCAGCACCTGGCGTGCCGCTTCCTTCAGGCGCCGGCGGGTGCGGTTGCGGATCACGGCGTTGCCGACCTTCTTGGTCACGGTGAAGCCCAGCCGGGCCGGGCCATCATCGTCCCGCTTCAGGGCTTGCAGCACGAGGCCATGCACCGGCGCCTTGCGCCCCTTGGCGGCGACGCGCAGGAACTCGGCGCGCCGGGTCAGCCGGAAGCGGGTCTTGTCCGGTGCCGGCATCGCACCGGTCGGATCAGGCCGAGAGCTTCTTGCGGCCCTGGGCGCGGCGGTTGGCCAGAACCTTGCGGCCGCCCACGGTCGCCATGCGCGCGCGGAAGCCATGGCGGCGCTTGCGGACCAGCTTGGACGGTTGATAAGTGCGCTTCACGACAAAACTCCGATCGATTGAGGCCGCTGCTGGGCGGAAGCGATGGTCGAACCCGATCCAGGGTCGCGGCCCCATCGCAGGCGCGGCTTATAGGCGAATAAGCCGGGATGCGTCAATGTCGTCGCGTGTGGGAAAGGTTGGCGATGCGACAGGATTGGCGGGTGGCGGGTGCGGCGGCGCTGGGCGCGTTCGGGACGGCGGGGGGCGCCATGGCGCTGTATGGCGTGGGGGTGCCGTTCGGGGTGGGGGCGTTCGGGCTGGCCTTGTGTGCTGGTTTCGTGGTCGGCACGCTGCCCCGCCCGGCCCCGGCGGCCGCACCCGCACCCGATCCGACGCCCCTGCAAGCCCGCGTCCAAGAGCTGGAGGCCGCCGCCACGTCGCTGCGGCACGATCTGCGCGGCGTGCTGTCCCCGGCCCTCATGATGTCGGATCGGCTGGTGAACCACACGGACCCCGCGATCCGCCGGGCTGGGGAGGCGGTGGTCCGCTCCGTGGACCGCGCCACGGCGATGCTGGCCGCGACCAAGGGCCCCCCGGCGTAGGACGCTACTCCTCGCGGCCTTCGCCGAACTCCACGTCCCGATGCACATGCACGCTCATCAGCAGGCCGAAGCCGAACATGACCGTCAGCATGGCGGACCCACCATGCGAGACCATCGGCAGCGGCACGCCGCCCACTGGGATGGCGCCCATCACCATGGCCATGTTCACGAAGGCATACATGGAGAAGTTGAACGCGATCCCCAGCGCCAGCAGCCGCCCATATTGATGCCGGCAGCGCAGCGCCATCATCATGCCGCCGATCACGATCATCGCCAGCAACGTCATGAGCGCGAGCCCGCCCACCAGCCCGAACTCCTCCGCGAGCATGGTGAAGATGAAGTCGGTCTGCTTCTCCGGCAGGAAGTTGAGGTGCCCCTGCGTGCCTTGCAGGAACCCCTTGCCCCACATGCCGCCGGAGCCCAGGGCGATCTTGGACTGGATGATGTTGTATCCAGCACCCAGCGGATCGCTCTCGGGATTGAGGAAGGTGGTGATGCGCGCCCGTTGATAATCGTGCAGGTGGGCGTAGGCATATTGCGCCACGAACGGCAGCGGCAGCGCCACCGCGATCACCTTCCACCAGCGAATGCCGGCCGCCAGCACCACGGCGGCGCCCACCAGCGCGGTGATGACGGCGGTGCCGAGGTTCGGCTCCTTCAGGATCAGGCCGACCGGCACCAGGATCATCAGCGCGGGCGGGATGAGAAATAGCGGGTTGGCCATCTTCTCCCACGTCGCCTTGTGGAACCAGGCCGCCAGCGCCATCACCAGCCCGATCTTCGCGAGCTCCGACGGTTGCAGCTGCAACCCGCCCAGCTCGATCCAGCGCTGCGCCCCCTTCCCCACGTGACCCATGCGCAGCACCAGGATCAGCAAGGCCACGGACCCGCCATAGACCACGTAGGAAAAGCGGGCGATGAACCGGATATCGATCAGCGACAGGCACAGCATCATCACGAGCCCGAAGCCGAACCGGATGATGTGGCGGGAGGCATAGGGCTCCGGCGAGCCGCCGGCCGCGGAATACAATGCTACGTAGCCCACGCCCGCCAGCATGCAGAGCAGCACGACATAGGGCCAGCTGATGGCCCACAGCTTGGTCGCGAGCCCGAAGGACGGCTCGGCCCGGATCAGCCGGCGTTCGCTCAGCATGCGCCCTACCCTCGCACCGCGATCCGCTGCCCGTCGCGGGCGTTCGCGGGGTCCCGGGTCAGCACGTCGATCATGATGTCCCGCCCTAACGGCGCCGCGGCCGCCGCGCCGGCATTGCCGTGCTCCACCACGACCGCCACGGCGTAGCGCGGCTGGTCATAGGGCGCGTAGCAGACGAACAGCGCATGCGGCCGGAACTCCCAGGGCAGCGTGTCGGAGCGATAGCCGCGCTCCCGCTGCTCGCGCGTCACGCGGCGCACCTGGGTGGACCCGGTCTTGCCGGCCATCTGCATGCCATTGCCGATCCGGGCCACCGGCGCCGTGCCGCCGCCCTCGTTCACCACCGCCCACATGCCTTCACGCACCAGGTGCATCGCCCGTTCCGGAATACCCAGGGCCGGCCAGTCATTCGGGGATGCACCCTTCTGCAACACGCCGCCGATCGTGCGCGTAAGATGCGGCTGCAGCGCGCGGCCACTGGCGATGCGGGCGGTGTAGGTGGCCAGCGCCAGGGGGGTGGTCTGGATATAGCCCTGGCCGATGCCGCAGCTGATGGTGTCACCGATGTTCCACGGCTTGCCCTGCGCCTGCCGCCACGCCTTGGTCGGCATCAGGCCCTTCCGCACGCCCGGCAGCTCGATATCCAGCTCCACCCCGATGCCGAACTTGTTGGCCATGGCCGCCACCCGGTCGATCCCGGCCCGGCGCGACACCTCGTAGAAGAACACGTCGCAGGATTGTTTCAGCGCCGCCCGCATGTCCAGTGCGCCATGCCCGGACTTGTTCCAGCAATGGAACCGCGTGTCGCCGATATCGAGGTGGCCGGGGCAGGAGATGCGCTCGCCGGGCCCGATCACCTTCGCGTCGAGCCCGGCCAACCCCACCGCCATCTTGAACGTGCTGCCCGGCGCATACAGGCCGCTCGCCGCCTTGTTGATCAGCGGCGCCTTGCGGTTGCTGGTCCAGGCGATCCATTGCGCCTGGCTCACGCCGGAGTTGAACAGCGTGGGGTCGAAGCTCGGGTTCGTCGTCATGGCGAGCACCTCGCCATTGCGCGCATCCATCACGACGGCGGAGGCGCTTTCGTCACCCAGGCGCTTCAAGACCGAGTTCTGCAGCCCGACATCGATGCTGAGGCCCAGATCCTGGCCCGGCGTTCCCTCCTGCCGGTCCAGCTCGCGGATCACGCGGCCGACGGCGTTCACCTCCATCTGCACGGCCCCGGCCCGGCCGCGCAGCCCCGTGTCATGCGCCTTCTCCATGCCGGAGCGGCCGATGCGGATGCCCGGGAGCGCCAGCATCGGCTCGTTGCCCAGATCGGCTTCGCTGGGCGGCGCCACGTAGCCCACGACGTGGGCGAGCGCCGGGCCCTGCGGGTAGATGCGGGTGAAGCCGACATCGACCAGGATGCCCGGCAGGTCCGGCGCATTCACCTCGATCCGCGCCATGTCCTCCCACGTCAGGAACTCGCGCACGATGATCGGGATGAAGCGGCGGCGGCGGCGCATCTCACGCTCGATGCGGGCGCGCTCATGGTCCGGCAGCGGCACCACGCGGGCGAAGGTGTCCAGCGTCGCGTCCACGTTGGTGGTGAGCTCGGCCGTCAGCAGGGCCCGCCAGTTCAGCCGGTTGCCGGCCACGATGCTGCCGGTGCGGTCGAACACGCGGCCGCGGGGCGGGGCGGTGAGGCGCGCGCTGATGCGGTTGCTCTCGGCCATGACGGAGTAGCGTTCGCCCTCCACGACCTGAACTTGATACAGCTTGCCGGCTAGGGCGCCGAAGATGCCGAGCTGACCGGCGCCCAGCAGCAAGGCCCGGCGCGTGAAGACGCCGGTGCGCTTGTTCTCCTTTTTGATCCAGCTCAATTCAGGCCTCGTCTGGGTTGGCGAGGCCGCGATGGGTCCAGGTGAACAGCGTCGCCAGCACCGGATAGAGCCCGACCGCGAGCCCGAATTGGAACATCGCGGCGGAGGCCGGCACGAGCCGCAGGCTGAGCAGGCCGGTGAGCACCCAGGTGAGCAGCGCCGCGCCTGCCGCGACGGCGATGAACACGAGCCAGACCAGCACGAAACCCTGCGCGGCCAACACGCGCCGGGCCTTCACGGCCAGGCCATGGGTGACCAGCAAGATCACGATCCCGGCGCCGAGCGGGCCCAGGCCCAGCAGGTCCGACAGCAACCCCAGCAGGAACACCACGGGCGGCGGCATGCTGGCCGGGCGGAACACGGACCAGAAGAACACGCAGGCCAGCGCCGCAGCCGGCTGCAATTGCGCCTGCCCGGGGAGGCCCAGGGGCGAGGCGAGGACCAGCAGCAGCATCGCGGTGCAGGCGGCCGGGAAGGATTGGCGGGAGGCGGCGTCGAGCTGGCGCCACACGGTGGGGCGGGGGCGGATGCCGGGGGTACGTTCGGGCTTCATGGCGATTTGGTCCAGTGACCGGTGCGAAAGTGGCGGGTTGCACGCGCCCTACACCCTGGAATGTAGGGCGGGTGCAACCCTCCGCTGGCAACCGAGCCATGCCGCCATCCGCCCCTCACCGCCGCACCGCCGGCCGTGGCGCCGTGCTCTCCGGGGGCGTAATGCCGCGCAGGCCGTAGTTGAAGATTCGCACGACCTCCAACCGGTCCAGGTGCGCGAACGGCTCCACCTCCGCCACGTTGTTTGCCGTGTAGCGCACGGTGCCGACCGGCAGCCCCGCCGGGAACGCGCCGGCCTCGGCGGAGGTCACCACCCGCTCCCCCTCGACAGGCATCACCCCCTCGGGCCAATGCTGCAACCGGGGCCGGCCGCTGTTGTTACCTGACAGGATCGCGCGCGACCTGCTGTTCTCCAGCGTCACCGGCACGCGGCTGTTCATGTCGGTCAGCAACAGGATACGGGCGCTCCGGGTGCCAAGCTCCGTCACGCGGCCCACGAGGCCCCGCTCATCCAAGGCGATCTGCCCCCGGGTCAGGCCGTGGCTCGGCCCCACGGAAAGCAGCACCGCCCGCGCATACACGCCCCCGGCATCGGCCACCACACGGGCCGTCACGTAGGAGGGCGCGGGGTCCGGGATCCAATGCAGGTTGGCCTTGAGCGTCGCATTCTCGGCATCGAGCGCCATCGCGACGGCCTGCCAGCGGCGGAGCTGGTCGTTATCGGCGCGCAACCGGGCATTCTCGGTGCGGAGCGTCAGCATGCCCTCGGCCTCGCCCACTACGCGGTGCACGGAGGCCAGCGGCTCCGCCACGATCGCGAAGATCGGCGCCAGCGTGTCCGCCACCGCCATGCGCAGCCGCTCCGCCAGCATGGTGTCGGCCTTACCGAGCAGCATCAGCCCGAACGCCGCCGCGATCAGCACCGGAAGCGTCAGCCGCGACAGCGCCTGCCGCAGGGGAATGGAGAGCCGGATCACGCACGCCTCCCCATCCGATTAGTACATCGACGTCAATACGTTGCGCAGCCGCTTGATCTCCTCGAGCGCCCGGCCGGTACCGAGCGCCACGCAGCTGAGCGGGTTCTCCGCCACCACCACCGGCAGCCCGGTCGCATCCCGCAACACCTGGTCCAGACGGTAGAGCAATGCCCCCCCGCCCGTCAGCACAATTCCCTTGTCCACGATATCGGCCGCGAGTTCCGGTGGCGTGTTCTCCAGCGCGACCTTCACGGCCTCCACGATGGCGCTCACGGGCTCGGCCAGGCTCTCGGCGATCTGCCGCTGGCCCACCAGGATCTCGCGCGGGACGCCGTTCATCAGATCCCGGCCCTTCACCTCGCGATACGGGCCGTCATCCAGATCGTCGGACGGGGTGGCGGCGCCGATATCCATCTTGATCCGCTCGGCCGAGCTTTCGCCGATCAGCAGGTTATGCGTGCGGCGGATATAGCTGATGATCGCCTCGTCCATCTTGTCCCCGCCCACGCGGACCGACTTGGAATAGACGATGCCGCCCAGCGAGATCACCGCCACCTCGGTCGTGCCGCCGCCGACATCCACGATCATGCTGCCGCTGGGCTCCGTCACGGGCAGCCCGGCGCCGATCGCGGCGGCCATCGGCTCCTCGATCAGCAGCACCTTGCGGGCGCCCGCGCTCTCTGCGCTCTCCTGGATCGCCCGGCGCTCCACGGCGGTGCTGCCGGAGGGAACACACACGATAATGAGCGGGCTCGCGAAGCCGCGGCGATTATGCACCTTGCGGATGAAGTGCTTGATCATCTCCTCCGCGACTTCGAAATCGGCGATCACCCCGTCCCGCAGCGGGCGGATGGCGGAGATGTTGCCCGGCGTGCGGCCCAGCATGAGCTTCGCCTCCTCGCCCACGGCCAGAACCTGCTTCTTGCCGCGCACGTCGGCGATCGCCACCACGCTGGGCTCCGCCAGCACGATGCCGCGGCCCTTCACGTAGACCAGCGTATTGGCTGTGCCGAGGTCGATGGCCATGTCCGCGGACATGATCCCCAGCAAACGTCCGAACATGCAATCGCCCTTCGTCATGGATCGGGAGTGCGGGCCGTCCAGCGGCCCTGCGTGGGCGGTGGCTTACGCCCAGGGGTGCGGAACGGCAAGGGCCGCCATTCACGATCCCGTGATTCCAGGACCCGGCCACGACTCTGCCCGGACCTTGTCACATTTCTGGACGTTTGTGCCCGTAGATGCATAATCATGGGAGTGCAACGATGCGGGTTTCAACGATCGCGGTGATGGTAGCCGGCGCGCTGATGGTGGCGGCATGTGGTGAGACGCCGGGCACACGGGCGGTGACGGGCGGGTTGCTCGGCGCTGGCACCGGTGCGGCCGTCGGCGCCGCGACGGGGGGCAATGCCGGCACCGGCGCCCTGATCGGCGGCGGCGTCGGGGCGGTCGGCGGCGCGGTGACGGCACCGCGCCGGTATTAGCCAAGGGAGAAAGACTGTGAACAGGAAGTTGGCGCTCAGCCTGGCAATCGTCGGTGGTTTGGGCCTGAGTGGATGCACGGACCCCTATGACCCCGGGCAGCGTGCGCTGGGCGGTGCGGGGATCGGCGCAGCCGGCGGCGCCTTGCTGGGCGGCGCGCTGGGTGGCGGCCGGGGTGCCGTGGCCGGGGCCGTGCTGGGTGGCGCCGGCGGTGCCGTCACGGGCGCGGCCACCACGCCGCAGCGGCCCTACTATCAGCAGGGCTACCAGCAGGGCTATCAGCCCGGCTACTACCAGCAGGCGCCGAGCTACTACCAGCCGCGCTACGGCTACTGAGGGCCGCGCCCTCTCCCGCACCGGGAGAGGGCGTCCCTTCAGGCGGACAGCGCCGCCGGTTCCGTCCGCGCGCGCTTGACCAGCAGCTTGTTCAGCGCGTGCACATAGGCGCGGGCGCTCGCCACGATCGTGTCGGTGTCCGCCCCCTGCCCGTCCACCATCTTGCCCCCTTCCTCGAGGCGCACGGTCGTCTTGGCCTGCGCGTCCGTCCCCTCCGTCACGGCACCGACGGAGAACAGCAGCAGCCGCGCCTCATGCGGGAACAGCGCGCGGATGGCGTTGAATGTCGCATCCACGGGCCCGTCGCCCATGGCCTCGGCGGCGCGGACAGTGCCGTCGATCTCGAGTTCCAGGGCGGCTTTGGCCGGGCCGCGGGAGCCCGCATGGATGTCGAGCGACACGAAGCGGATCGCGTCATGTCCGCGCCCGACCTCGTCGTCCACCAGCGCCACCAGGTCGTCGTCGTAGACCACCTTCTTGCGGTCGGCGAGGTCCTTGAAGCGTCGGAACGCGTCGTTCAGTTGGTTGTCCCCGATCGTGCCGTAGCCGAGCGCGTTCAGCTTGTCCCGGAACGCCGCGCGGCCGGAATGCTTGCCCATCACCAGGCTGGACTTGGTCCAGCCCACGCTCTCCGGCGTCATGATCTCATACGTGCCGGCATTCTTGAGCATGCCGTCCTGGTGGATGCCGCTTTCATGGGCGAAGGCGTTGCGGCCCACGATCGCCTTGTTCGGCTGCACGTCGAAGCCCGTAATGGTGCTCAGCAGCTTGCTGACCCGCAGGATGCGCGTGGTCTCGATCGCGTGGGTGTAGGGCGCGACGTCGGGCCGGGTGCGGATGGCCATCACCGCCTCCTCCAGCGCCGCGTTGCCCGCGCGTTCGCCGATACCGTTGATGGTGCACTCCACCTGCCGCGCACCCGCAGCCAGCGCCGCCATGGTGTTGGCGACGGCCAGGCCCAGATCGTTGTGGTTATGGGTGCTGAGCACCACCGCGTCGGCACCGGGCACCCGCTCCCGCAGCATGGTGAAGATGCGGGTCATGTCCTCCGGCACCGCATAACCCACGGTGTCCGGCACGTTGATGGTGGTCGCACCCGCCTTGATCGCGGCCTCCACGCAGCGGCACAGGAAGTCCGGATCGGTGCGGCTGCCGTCTTCGGCGGACCATTCCACGTCATCGGCGTGTTGACGCGCCAGCGTCACGCTGTCGATCGTGAGCTGCAGCACCTGCTCCGGCTCCATGCGCAGCTTGTATTTCATATGCAGCGGGCTGGTGCTGAGGAACACGTGGATGCGCTTGCGTTCCGCGGGCTTCAGCGCCTCGGCCGCGCGCAGGATGTCGGCCTGCCCGGTACGCGCCAGGCCGCAGATCACGGGGCCTTTCACGTGGCGGGCGATGGATTGCACGCTTTCGAAATCGCCCGGCGAGGCGATCGGGAATCCGGCCTCCATCACGTCCACCCCCAGCTCCGCCAAAGCCTCCGCCATGCGGAGCTTTTCGGCGAGGTTCATGGAGAAGCCCGGCGACTGCTCGCCGTCGCGCAACGTGGTGTCGAAGATGATGACGCGGTTCGCGTCCATCTGGCCGAAATTCGGATGGTTGATCATGGCGTGTCCTGAGAAGGAGGGTCCGGCTATCCGTCAGGGGTGAACCCCTGAGCGTGGCCGGCACTGATCAGCCCGGCGGAGCGCTCAGGGGCGGATAAGTCGAAGAATGAGCGCGCAGCCACGGCCCGGCGCCGAAGCGCTGAGGCAGGACAGAACGGGGCCCATCGGTTCCATGACAGGAACGGTAACTCACCTGCCGGCCCGGAGCAACCTGACTTTCGCCAGGCGGGCCGCTCTGATACAGCGCGCCGGATGCAGCGGAACTCGGAGAATCTCGGGCTCGACCTGGTGCGGGCGGGCGCGATCCTGGCCGTGCTGGTCAGCCATACGACGCTGTGGTGGTGGGCGGATGGCGAGGCCGTCAACGTCCGCGCGGCGTTCATCGGGCGCGCCGGGGTCGAAACTTTCTTTTCGCTGAGCGGCTTCCTGATCGGCGGTATCTTGCTCCGCCAGGGCGAGGCCGGCTTTGGATTTGCCGCGCTCGGCCGGTTCTGGACGCGGCGGTGGATGCGCACGCTCCCGGCCTATTGGGTGCTGTTGCTGTTCCTCAACTGGTGGTTCGCCCGTTCGGACTGGCCGTCCTTCGTGTTTTTACAGAACTTCCGCCCGCGCGAGCTCTGGACGCCGTTGACGCCACACACCTGGTCGTTGGTGCTGGAAGAATGGTTCTACCTGTTCGTGCCGCTGCTGTTCCTGGCGGCGCTGCCGGCGTTCGGGCGGCGCTGGGCGATGCCGGCGGTGTGTATGGCGGTCATCGTGGGGTGCACGGCCGGGCGCTTCCTCCTAGACCCCGCGCCGCACCCGTTTTGGGGGCCGGAGCCGCATTTGAATCCGATCGTGCGGCTGGATTGCGCCGCATGGGGCGTGCTGGCGGCGTGCTGGGTGCGCCGGGCGCCGCTGTCGCGCGGGAGGGCGTGGGCGCTGCTGCTGGCCGGAGCCGGGTTCATGCTGCTGCTGGGGCAGGTCTGGACGATGGCGTTCCAGCCCGGCCGGCTGGCGGCGTGGGGCTACCAGCATTGGCATACGATCTATGGCAACGATCATGTCGCGATGGAGGAATTCGCCGCCGCCGGCATCGTGTTGGGGCTTCATCGCCTCCTGCCAGGCGGCCCGGCACTGTTGGCCTGGCCGGTGCATGCCGCCGCCCGGCTGTCCTATGCCCTCTATCTGGTGCATGTGCCGGTGCTGTATCTGCTGCGGGGTGCTGGGTATCAGGATGTGGGATGGCTGGCGCAGGCCGGGTTCGGGGCGGCGATCCTGGGCGCGGCGTTGCTGATCCGGTATGGGGTGGAGCGGCCGGTGCTGGCGTTGCGGGACCGCTTGGCGCCGGACCGGCGGCCCGCGCTGGCTATCGGATGAAGTAAGTCACCGCCAGCAAGGGCGGGATCGCCACCAGCCCGGCCGCGGCCGCCACGACCGGCACCGCCATCAACGCCACCCGCAGCGCCGCCGGACCGGCCAGCAAGCGCGGCAACGCGAAGGCCAGCAGCGGGATGACGGGCAGCCAGTAGCGCCCGGACGGCCCCTCGATCCGCGGCGCACCCACTTGGCTCCAGCCCAGATATTGCGACTGATAGATGCCGATCACCACACAAGCGGCGGCAAGCCAGCACAGCGCGATGCCGGCGGGGCCAACGCGGGTGGCGGGCTGCCGGGCCAGGATGTCGGCCCCGATCGCCGCCGCCACCGCCACCGCCCAGGTGACGTAGAGCCAATCCTGCAATGGCAGGTCCAGCCAGCCCAACACGCCGACCATCTGCTGCAAGAGCCAGCTATCACCCGCGATCGTATCGACCACCAACGTCACGATCCGCGCCGGCTCCGCCCACAGCACCTGCAGCTGCGCCCGCGCATCCGGCCCGTGGAACACGGTGGTGGGATCATAGGGCCAGAGCGGGCCCGGCGTGTAGTCCGGCAGGTAGGACGGCGCCGAGATCCGCGCCAGCACATAGGCCGTCCATGCCAGTGACGGCAGCGCGATAACAGCCATTGCCGCGGCCCGGGTCCGCCACGGCCGGCTCCCCTCCCCCGTCAAAGGCAGCACCGCCAGCACCGCCAGCCCGGCATAGGGGATCTTCACCAGCGCCACCGCCGCCAAGGCGAGGACCCCGGCCCAGAACGCGATATCCCTGCCCGGCCGGCGCGGGATGGTCATCAACGCCACGCCGAGGGCGGCCATGGCGATGATCTGCCCGTCCTGGTTCATCGACGCGCCGAGCGACACCGTCATCGGCACCGACAGCACGCAGAACAGCATCGCCTGCCCCCGCCGCGCGACCAGCAGCGCCAAAAATCCCATGAGGGCGAAGCTTAGCGCGTTCACCAGCCGCCCGGCGGTCAGTGCCTGAAACGGCGACGCGCCCAGTGCCTTGGCCGCGCCGAGCCCGATGGCACCGGGGACGTAGAACACGGGCGCATAGATCGCGAGGGGCGAGATTTCGACGAAGATGCGCGTGCCGGTCCATGCCACGGCGCGCCGGGCCATCCAGTCGGCGCCGGAGATGGCGCGCACGGGCCCCGGGATCGGCAGGAAAGCGGCGTGCACGCTGGCCACGTCCACCTTCACCCCGGCCGCCACCCGCACCGACCCGTCCCGCGCCACGGCCCGGCCGCGATAGCCGGCGATGTGCCCGTCCAGCAGCGCTTGCACCCGGAACACATGCGCCGATTCGTCCGCGACCTGGCCGGGCGGCGTCAGCACTGCGAGCGTGATGGCGAGCGGCACCGCCGTCGCGAGGAACGCGAGCGGCAACACCAGGCGCAGGGTGCTCGGCTGCATGGTGGGCAGGCGGAACCGGGTCACGGCGCCCGGCAGGAAGCCGCACGCCGCCAGCAGCTTGCCGCTGCGCCAGATGAGCAGCCCCGTCGCCACCACTCCGAGCCCCAGCAGCGCCAGCCGCAGCGGCGAGCCGCCCTGCGACACCGCCGCAACCCCCTCCCCGGCCAGGGCGCCCACAGCAACATAGCCCAGCAGCGCCGGCAGCGCGGCCAGGGTGCCGAGCAAGTAATCCACGGCCCGCACCTGCGTGAGGCCCAGCGCGTAGCTGGTGATGGCGAACGGCATGATCGGCGACACGCGCAGCAGGCACACGAATCGCCAGCCGTCGCGCTGCACCGCGCGATCGAGTTCCGCCCAGCGGCTGCCGGGGCGGGATTGCAGCCGCCGCTCGATCCAGGGCCGCAGCAAAGAGCGCGCGAGGCGGAAGGCGATCCAACCGCCGATCAGCGTGCCGGACGCGGCCACGCCGAAGCCGAGCCCCAGCCCGAACACCGCCCCCGCCGTGATGCCGAGCAAAGACGCCGGGACGATGCCGACCAGCGCCACGATGGTCTGCGCCACGATGAACACCGCGAGCCCGGCGGGACCGCTCTGCCGGGCCAGTTCCGCCACATGCTCCGCCCATCGCGCGGTGGCGGTCAGCCCGACCCGCGCCAGCACGAAGCCGCCCAGCACCACCGCCAACACCGCCAGCCCAAGCGCGAGCCGCGCCTCCGGCCGGTCCCGCAACCGCATGCTCACGCGCCCAGCCGCCCGTCCGTCCCATCTGCGAACAACGGCGAGCGTTTCAGCCCGGCGCGATGCAGGACCAGCGCCGCCGAGGTGCCGAGCACGCCGAAACCATAGGTGACGCTGCGGCGGAAGTTGATGCTGGACGCTTCCTCGAAATAGCGCGTCGGGCAGGAGATCTCGCCGATCGCGAACCCGGCATGGATCGCCTGCGCCAGCATCTGGTTGTCGAACACGAAGTCTTCCGAGCAGCGCAACAGCGGCAACGTCTCGAGCACCTTGCGGCTCCAGGCGCGATAGCCGGAGTGGTATTCGGACAATTTCTGCCGGACCAGAATATTCTGCACGGCCGTCAGCCCGCGATTGGCGATGTATTTATACAGCGGCATCCCACCCGCCAGCGCGCCGTTGCCCAGGATGCGGGACGCCAGCACCGCGTCGTAATGGCCGGAGGCGATCATGGACGCCATCGCGGTCACGAGGCGGGGGGAATACTGGTAGTCCGGATGCAGCATCACCACGATGTCCGCCCCCCGCGCAAGGGCGGCGGTGTAGCAGGTCTTCTGGTTGCCGCCATAGCCGCGGTTCCGGTCATGCCGGATGGTGTGCAGACCGAGGTTGCGGGACAGCGCCGCCGTCTCGTCCCGGCTGTGGTCGTCGGTGAGGATGATGTCATCCACGACGTCCCGCGGGATCTCCGCCACCGTGCGCTCGATGGTCAGGGCGGCGTTGTAGGCCGGCAGCACGACCGCAACTTTTTGGCCGAGGATCAATGGGTGCTTCCGTCATCGGTTGAACGCGGCCGCCCCCTCTCCCTTCGGAAGAGGGTTGGGGTGAGGGAGGCCGCGTAAGCTAGACGTTCTGAGCGGTGCCGGGTTCCTGCCGGACCGGCGCGCCGGGAGGCTTCCCGATTAGATGTCCGCGTAGCAATGCGTCTCCGCCGCCCCGCCCGGGTTGGTGACGGCGCCCAGATGCGCGGGCCCCACGGTCTGCGCATATTTCCAGATGGCGCCACTGTTGTAGTCGGTCCCGCGCGGCGTCCAGGCGGCCCGGCGCTCGGCCAGCTCGGTCTCGGACAGCAGAACCTCCATCGTGCCGGCCTCCGCGTCCATGCGGATGCGGTCGCCGTTCCGCAGCAGCGCGATCGGGCCGCCCACCGCGGCCTCGGGCCCCACATGCCCCACGCAGAAGCCGCGCGTGGCGCCGGAGAAGCGGCCATCGGTGATCAGCGCCACCTGCTCGCCCATGCCCTGGCCATAGATCGCGCTGGTGGTGCTCAGCATCTCGCGCATCCCCGGGCCGCCCTTGGGGCCCTCGTAGCGGATCACGATCACATCCCCGGCTTTGTAGGCACGGTCCTGCACCGCCTGAAACGCCTCTTCCTCGCTGTCGAAGCACAGTGCCGTGCCCTCGAAATGCAGCGTCTTCATGCCGGCGATTTTCACGATGCCGCCCTCGGGTGCCAGGTTGCCCTTCAGGCCCACCACGCCACCCGTGGCGCTGATCGGGTTCGACACCTGATAGATCACGTCCTGATCCCTCGGGAACACCACGCCCTCGAGGTTTTCCGCGATGGTCTTGCCCGTGACCGTCAGGCAATCGCCATGCAGCAGCCCGCCATCCAGCAGCGCCTTCAGGATCACCGGGATGCCGCCCACGCGATGCACGTCCAGCGCCACGTATTTACCACCGGGCTTGAGGTCGGCGATGTAGGGGGTGCGGCGCATGATGGCCAGCACATCCTCCATCGTGAAGCGCAGCCCGGCCTCATGCGCCATCGCCGGCAGATGCAGCCCGGCATTGGTGCTGCCGCCCGTGGCCGCGACCACCACCGCCGCGTTCTCCAGCGCCTTCATCGTCACGATATCCCGTGGCCGCAATCCGCTTTCGATCAGCGCCATCACCGCCCGCCCACTCTCGGCGGCCCAGCGATCGCGGTCCTCATACGGCGCCGGGGCGCCTGCGGAGCCCGGGACGGCCAGGCCGATCGCCTCGCTCACCATCGCCATCGTGTTGGCGGTGAACTGCCCGCCGCACGCCCCGGCGGAGGGGCAGGCCACGATCTCGAGGTCATGCAGCTCGGCATCGGTCATCTTGCCGCCGGAGTGCTGGCCCACGGCCTCGAACACGTCCACGACCGTCACGTCCCGCCCCTTATAGGTGCCCGGCAGGATGGAGCCGCCATACATGAACACGCTCGGCACATTGAGGCGCAGCATGGCCATCATCATGCCGGGCAAGGATTTGTCGCAGCCGGCGAGCCCCACCAGCGCGTCATAGCAATGGCCGCGCATGGTCAGCTCGACGCTATCGGCGATCACCTCCCGCGAGACGAGCGAGGACTTCATGCCCTGGTGCCCCATGGCGATGCCGTCCGTCACGGTGATGGTGGTGAACTCCCGCGGCGTGCCCCCGGCCTCGATCACGCCGCGCTTCACGGACTGCGCCTGCCGGCTCAGGGCGATGTTGCAGGGCGCGGCCTCGTTCCAGCAGGTTGCGACGCCCACGAAGGGCTGGTTGATCTCGTCTTCCGTCAGGCCCATCGCGTAGTAATAGCTGCGATGCGGCGCACGGCCCGGCCCCTCGGTCACGTGGCGCGACGGCATGCGGGACTTGTCCCAACGCTTCTTCAGCATGGCGGATCCTCCGGCTTCGATGCGGCCCGACGTAGAGCAGGCGCGCCAGGCCGTCCAGACTAGCCGGCGGCTTCGGCTCGGTGCAGGTTGCTCGCAGTCTCCGCGCTGCCCTGCTCTGCGGGCTGCAGGGAAATCACCCGATCAGTGCCCGCAACTTGGCCCGTATCTCGGCCAACTCCGATGCGAGAACGCGCCCTTTCTTCGTTGCCTGCCGCATTCGCCAGTCCAGCGACTTGACGTGATCTGCCAGGGCCACGCTGGTCGGCGTGCCCGCCAATAGGACCTCGAAGCTGTAGCCTTTGATGCGCGTCGTTACAGGACAGCACACCATCAGACCCGTCTTGCCGTTATACCCAGCCGGGCTCAGCACGATTGCGGGCCGATGCCCCGCCTGCTCCCGCCCCGCTTGAGGATCGAAGTGGAGCCATACGATATCTCCAGCCTCGGGAACGTACGAAGGTGGCGCTACCAGAACTCGACCCCGACCGGCGCGCCAGTATCGATGTCGTCATGCAAATTGTCTGGGGTGATTCCAGCAATCAACGTTTCGATAGTGTATTCCTGAGCGGGCGGCCTGACGGGCTCGATGATGATGCAACCGCCTTCCTCGCGGATATCAATAACATGATCGACCGACAGCCCCGCCGCCTCCATCAACGCCGATGGGATGCGCACGGAGGCGCTGTTTCCCCACTTCTTCACCTGCGATTGCATGGATGACCTCTACAGCAGCGCGCTTTGGATACACAATGTATCGACAAATGTCAACGTCATGCGGTGGCACGCACCTTCAACTGATCCGCCCGATCGCCTGCTCCAGCCGCGCCGCTTCTGCCAAGAAGGCCACCACGCGCTCCCGGATCTCCTCCACCACCTCCGGCTTCGCGCGCTGCACGAAGTCCGCGTTGTCCAGCTTGCGCTGCGCCTTGTCCGCCTCGCTCAGCGCCTTCTGGCGATCCTTGCTCAGCCGGGCCCGTTCGGCGTCGAGGTCGATCAGGCCGGCGAGCGGGATCACCACCGTCGCCTCATCCACCACCACCTGCGCCGAACCCGGCGGCAACGCGCCCGGCAATTGCCCGATCTCGGTCGCGCGGCCCATGCGGCGGATCACGTCCGACCAGGCGGCGGCGCGGCTTAGCGTCACTTCCGACGCGTCGCGGAGCAGAATGGGCGCGAGTGCCGAGGGCGGCACGTTCATCTCGCTCCGCACCGTGCGGACCTCGCCGACGAGGCGCACCACCCAGTCCAGCTCGGCCCGGGCCGCCGCCGCGTCCGACACCGCGACCGGCGCCGGCCACGCCGCACGGATCAGGGTGCAGGGCGCGCCATAGCCCATCTCATGCCACAGATGCTCCGTCACGAACGGCATCGCAGGATGCAGCAGGCGCAGGATCGTGCCCAGCACATGGGCGGCCGTGGCCTTCACCTCCGCCGCATCCGGCCCGGCCATCGCGGGCTTGGCGAACTCCAGGAACCAGTCGCAGAAACTACCCCAGGTGAAGCGGTAGGCGGCGGCGGCATACTCGTCGAAGCGATAGGCCTCAAGCGCGGCCGTCGCCTCGGTCACGGCCTGGTTCGCGGCGTCCAGGATCCAGCGGCACAGCGGGGTGCGGGCGGCGGCCGGGTCGAAAGCCGGGTCGGGTGCCACGCCGTTCATCTCGCAGAACTTGGCCGCGTTCCAGAGCTTGGTGACGAAACTCCGATAACTCTCGACGCGCGCCGGACCGAGCTTCACGTCCCGCCCCGGGCCCGTCAGCGCACAGACCGTGAAGCGCAGCGCGTCGGTGCCGTAGGTCGCGATCAAATCCAGCGGGTCGATCACGTTGCCCTTGGACTTGCTCATCTTCTGCCCGCGTTCATCGCGCACGAGGCCGTGGATATAGACCGTGTGGAACGGCACCTTCTGCTGGAAATGCAGCCCCATCATCATCATGCGGGCGACCCAGAAGAAGATGATGTCGAACCCGGTGACCAGCACGTCCCCGGGATAATACCGCGCGAGCTCCGGCGTGGGCTCCGGCCAGCCCAATGTGCTGAACGGCCACAGCGCGGAGCTGAACCAGGTGTCCAGCACGTCCGGGTCGCGCTCCAGCGTCTCGTCGCGGCCATAATGGGCGCGGGCTGCGGCGGCGGCCTCGGCCTCCGTGCGCTCCACGAACACGGTGCCGTCCGGGCCGAACCAGGCCGGGATGCGGTGGCCCCACCAAAGCTGGCGGCTGATGCACCAGGGCTGGATGTCGCGCATCCAGGCGAAGAAGGTGTTTTCCCACTGTTTCGGCACGAACTGCGTGGCGCCGGTCTCGACGGCCGCGATCGCGGGCTTCGCCAGCTCGGCCGCGTTGCAATACCATTGCGTGGTCAGCAGCGGCTCGATCGCGACGCCGGAGCGGTCCCCGTGCGGGACCTGGTGGGTGTGCGGCTCGATCTTCTCCAGCAGCTCCTGCGTTTCGAGTTCTGCCACGATCGCTTTGCGGGCGATGGCGCGGTCCAGGCCGGCGAGGCCGCGGACGAAATCGGAGCCGGGCTCGATCTCCGCTAGCGTGATGCGCCCCTCCCGATCCAGGACCGACGGCATCGGCAGGTCATGCCGCCGGCCGACCTCGAAATCGTTGAAATCGTGCGCGGGCGTGATCTTCACGGCGCCGCTGCCCTTGGTGGGATCGGAATACGCATCCGCCACGATCGGGATGCGCCGCCCCGTGAGCGGCAGGATGACGTGGCGGCCCACGAGGTCGCGGTAGCGGTCATCATCCGGATGAACGGCGACGGCCGCGTCCCCCAGCATCGTCTCCGGCCGGGTCGTCGCCACCACGATCATGCCGCCACCCTCGATCGGATACCGGAGGTGCCATAGCGAGCCGCGGACCTCGCGCGTTTCCACCTCGAGGTCGGAGATCGCGGACTGGAACTTCGGATCCCAGTTCACCAGCCGCCGGTCACGATAGATCAGGCCCTGGCGATGCAGCGTCACGAACACCTCGCGCACCGCGACCGACAGGCCCTCGTCCATCGTGAACCGCTCCCGCTCCCAATCGAGCGAGGCGCCAAGCCGCCGGAGCTGGTTCGTGATGGTGCCACCGCTTTCGGCCTTCCACTCCCAGATCTTGGCCTGGAACGCGTCCCGCCCTATCGCCTGCCGCGCCGGCGCCCCGGCTTCGGCCAGCTGGCGTTCGACCACCATCTGCGTCGCGATCCCGGCATGGTCGGTGCCGGGCATCCATAGCGCGTCCCGCCCTTGCATGCGGCGAAAGCGGATCAGCGCGTCCTGCAACGTCATCGTCAGCGCATGGCCCATATGCAGGCTGCCGGTCACATTGGGCGGTGGGATCATGATCGTGAACGGCGACCCGGCGGCACCAGGATCGGCATGGAACGCGCCGGACCGCTCCCACCCGGCGTAGATCTCGGTCTCGAGGGCGGCGTGGTCGAAGGATTTGCTGAGCATGGGCGCGTTACTAAACTGCGCAGCCTGACCGCGCCAGAAGCTGGGCTGACCCGCCACGGGCATGATAGGCTTCCTCCATGAACATCGCGCTCCGCACACCGGCGATGACCCGGGACGAGTTCCTGCACTGGGTGCAGCGTCAGGAGCTGCGCTACGAGTTCGATGGGTTCCAACCGGTCCCGGTCCACGGGCCCGGCGGTCTGCACGTGGTCGGGATGGGTGGCGCCAGCCTGAACCACAACCGGATCAGCCAGAACGTATTCTTCGCCCTGCGCCGCCGGCTGGGCGGAAGCCGCTGCGAGGTGATGGGCGCCGACGCCGCGATTGCCACGTCACGGGACGCCATCCGTTACCCCGACGCGCTCGTGACATGCACCAAGGGACCCGGCACCGACCTGGTCATCCCCGAGCCCGTCATCGTGTTCGAGGTGCTCAGCCCTAGCTCCAGCCGCACCGACCGCATCGTGAAGACCCGCGAATACCAGCTGGTGCCCTCGATCCGGCGCTACGTCATCCTGGAGTACGCGAGCGCCGCCGCTTCGGTCTTCTCCCGCAGCGAAGCGCGCGCCGCATGGACCGCCACCACGCTCACGGCGGGCGAAATCCTCGACCTGCCGGAGATCGGCATCTCCGTCCCGCTGGCGGAATTGTACGAAAGCGTAGACCTGCCGGAAGATGGACCGGGCGCTACGGCGCCATCTGGCTCGTAACCCGCTCGATCTCCGCCTTGACCAGCCGCTCGACCAAGGGCGGCAGATGGTGGTCCAGCCATTCCTTCAGCAGCGGCCGGATTTCGTCCCGCACCAGATCCTCGATGGTTGGACCGTTGCGGTGGACGGCGGTGCGCCGATCGGTCGCCAGGGTTCGCAGCAACGTACCGACCGAGGACGCGGCGGCGGCGGCGGCGGCGGGGGCAACCAGGCCGGGCTCCACAGGCAGCTGGCCCGGCGGCTCCGGTGCGGGCACCGGAAGCGCTGCCAGGGGCGGCAACGCGGGTGGCGGGGCTGGCGGAGGCTGGGCCGGCGGCGGCTGGGCTGGTTGCGGGGCCGGCTGGGGGGCCGCCACGGGAGGGGGCACCATCATCGAACTGTCGAGCACCAGAACGTCATCTTGAGCCTTTGCTTGCGGAGCGCTCGCGCCGTCAGGCTCGGCTTTGGCCGGCTCGTCCTCGTTCAGGATGCGCCGGATCGAGGCCAGGATGTCGTCCATCGAGGGATCGGCGGCGCCGGGCTCCGACGCCTGGGGCGAGGTCGCGCTCATCGGCCCGGCTGGTTTACGGCGTAATCGCCGGTGCCGAACAGCTTGCCGCGCACGGCATTGTAGTAGGCCGTTTCGTCATAGAGCGGCACGTTGAGGTTGAGGTCACGCGCCGTGAGCCGCCCCACCGCCGCCGTCAGCGAATATGACGCATTGACCAAATTCGATAGGTTCTGCACCAACGTCACCCGCGAGTTCAGCAAGGATTGCTCGGCGTTCAGCACGTCCAGCGTCGTGCGGCTGCCCACGATCGCCTCGCGCTGCACGCCTTCCAGCGCGATCTGGTTGGCGCGGATCTGGGCGCGGGTGCTTTGGATCGTGGAGCGCGCGGCGGTCAGCGTCTCCCAGGCGGCGGCGGCCTGTTGCGTGGCCTGCCGCCGCTGATCGTCCACGGCCTTGCGCGCCTGCTGCTGCGTTTGCCGGGCCTGTCGCACGCGGGAATACTCGGCACCGCCCTGGTAGATCGGGACGGAGGCGTTGAGCAGCACCTGACCGCCGATCGAGCGCTGGTTCGAAATGGTCGAGTTGTCGTTCCGGCTCGCCTGGGCCTGCACACTCACCTGCGGCATCAGCTGGGCGAAAGCCGCGTCGATCGCGTCGCGGGAGGCCGCATCGTCGAACAGGGCGGCGATGACGTTGGGGTTGTTCTGGGACGCGAGCTGCGCCGCCTCATTGCCAGAGCGGACCGGCACCTGCAGCGGCTGCGGTTCGATCAGCTGATCCGGCAGCTGACCGACATAGCGGCGATAGGCGGCGCGGGCGGTTTGAAGGTTACCCTCACCGGTCTGACGCTGCGCCCGAGCGCCGGCCAGCGCGGCCTCGGCCTGCGCCACGTCGGTTCGGGTGATCTCACCCACGCGGAACCGGTCATTGGTGGCTTGGAGCTGCCGGGCCAGAACCTGCTCGTTGTTGATGTTGAGCTGCAGGATCTGCTGCGTCTGGATCACGTTCACGAAGGCGTTGACGGTGTCGCTGAACACCTGCTGCTCGGTCGCGATCAGGCGGGCACGCTGCCCGAAGACGCGGTTATCGGCCTGGTTGGTGCCCGCCCGCGTGGCGCCGCCGCGATAGAGCGGTTGGGTCAGCGTCGCCTGTTCGGTGAACACGTCGCGGTTGTTGCGGCGCGTGTTGGTGTTGATCCCGGCGCTCCGCACCGTGCCGTCCCCATAGCCGACGCCGCCCGAGATCACGATCTGCGGCCGCCAGCCCGACAGCGCCTGCGGCACGCCTTCATCCGTGGCGCGAAGCTGGGCGCGTGCGGATTGCAGGGTCGGGTTGTTGGAATAGGCCTGGGCCAACGCGTCCTGCAACGTGCGCGGCTGCGCCCAAGCGCCACCGCCGGCCATCGCCATCAGGCAAACCATCACTGCCACGCGCATCACGCCGCCTCCGTCATATCGATAGTGTGCCATAGCGAGCGCCGCGAAGCCACTAAACCCCTCAGAACTGGAACGACGGCACCGGCGCCAATTGCGGCAGCATGGCCGTGTTGGCGTCGAACCCCGCTTGTTCGCGCACCGCCGCGCCGCTCGGCTCCGCCAGCACGCCCTGCCCGCCGCTGCCCGGCTGCGCCCGCACCGTCACGAGCCGGCCGGCCGGCCGCGCCAGCTGCGACGCGATCGCCTCCGGCACCGTGGTGACGGCGCCTTCGATCATGATGACGTCCCAAGAGCCGGGCCGGCCTGCCGGCAGCGGTCCCTCGATGATGGTTACACCCGGCGCCGTCTCCGGCAGGATGCGGCGCGCAATCTCCAGCAGCGCCGGGTCATCCTCGAGCGCCGTGACCACCCCACCGCACGCCGCCATCAGCGCCGCGCCATACCCGGACCCGGCGCCCACCACCAGCACAAGCTCGCCCGGAACGACCCGCGCCAACTGCGCCAACCGCGCGATCACCATGGGCTGCATCAGCACACGACCGCGGCCGAGCGGCACGTCCTCATCGGCATAGGCGAGGCTCATGACCGCCGGCGGCACGAAGCGCTCGCGCGGCAGGGTGCGCATGGCGCGTAGAATGCGGGGATCGATGACCTTGTTGGGCCGCACCTGGCCATCGACCATGTTGTCGCGGGCGGGGCCGTAGTCGCGGGGGGAGATGTCCATGCTCTGCCTGTGGTGCGGTGCGGCAGGGTTATAGGTGCGAGGGCGGCCCGGTGCCAAGCGGCGCTTGACCCCACGCCCGTCCCTGGCCGATACACGCGCTCCGCCCACGGGGGTCCGGTGGCAGAGTGGTGATGCAGAGGACTGCAAATCCTCGAATGCCGGTTCGATTCCGGCCCGGACCTCCAGGCGCCTCCCGCTATTGGCCCGGCCTGACTTACCGTAGGAAGTCCCTCACGGTCGTATTGATGAATGCCAGGTCATCCGCCTTGAACCCTGGTGACGCCGCCACGTGGCCCTGCACGCTCGGGATCGTGACGAAGCGGCCATTCGGGATTGCGGCCGCAGCCTCCTTCGCATTCTCGACGGGATTATACAGGTCCAGCACGCCCGACATCAGCAGCGCCTTGGCCGTTACTGTCTTCAACGCCGCCAGCGGATCGCCGCCGAACACGGGCCGTGTGTCACCCACGTTGTGGCGATCATAGGCCCAGGTCTGCGCGATCCAGTTATTGGCGTCGAAACCGGACTTCACCACCGCGTCTTCCTGCGTCGTGATCCAGGCCTGCACCGCCATCGGGTCCGGGAACTGTTCCCGCATCGCTTCCGGCGTCCGCGTGGCCAGCACCTGCAATATGTCGGCCCGCATGCGCCAGCCCTGCTCCGGCTGAGTCGTGTAGCGGCCGCCCTGGAACGCCGGGTCGAGCATGAGGGCGCGGCGGGTGGCGTGATTGACGGCGATCGACCACGGCGTGGTGCGGGCCATCGGCGTCAGCGCGATCAGCGCGTCCATCATGCCGGGATGACTGACACCCCATTGCAGCACCTGCATCCCACCCATCGAGGCGCCGGCGACCGCAACGACGTGCTTGATGCCCATGTGGTCCAGCAGCCGTCGCTGGCTCTCGACCATGTCGCGAATGGAGAAATGCGGGAAGTCGGGGCCGTGCTGTGTCGTGCTGGTGCTGGGTGACGTGGTGAGGCCGTTGCCGATCGCGTTCGTCTTCACCACGAACAGCTTGTCCGTATCCAGGCCCTTGCCCGGACCGATCAGGAAATCAATCCGATGATGGTTGCCGCCGATTGCAGTCACCATCAGCACGGCGTTGCTCTTATCGGCGTTCAGCGTTCCCTCGGTCATGTAGGCGATACTGAAATCGCGGATGATTTCCCCATTTTCGAGCGCGAAATCGCCCAGCGCCAGGCTCATCAAACCGGGCTCCTGTGCGCGCGCCGGACCGATCAGCATCAGCGCGAGGCCAGCCGCCATCCACAAGCACCGCATCTCAGCGGCCCATGTTCGCGTCGAAGAAGGCCGCAATCTCGTCGAACGCCTCCTTCACCTCGGGCACCCGGTCGTCCCGATAATACTGTGCGTGGGACTGCCCCTCGAACACCTGCAACGCCGCCACGACGCCGGCTTGCCGCAGGGCGCGGTGCATGCGGACCGTGTTGCTCAGCAACAAATCCCGCGTGCCCGAGGTGAGGATCGTGGGCGGGAAGCCCTTCACGTCCCCATAGACCGGGGACAGGAACGGGTCCTTGAGGTCGGCGCCATTGGCGTAGAACCGGGTCGCGGCGTCACAGAACCCGTCGGCCGAGACCAGCACATTGTCCACCATCGCATTGGTCTGGAACGTGTCGCCCTGCTTCGTCACGTCCGACATCGGGGTGCCCGGTGCGATCGCCCCCGGCATGGGCAGCCCGTCCCGCTTGGCGCGTAGCATCATCTCGAGCGTGAGCGCCCCACCGGCGGAGCTGCCGAATACGGAGATATTGCGGGGCGGCACGGTGCGCAGCACGGCCTTATAGATTGTCATCGCGTCATCGAGCGCCGCGGGGTAGAAAGCCTCGGGCGGCATCCGGTAATCGACCGCGATTACCTTCATGCGGCCGAACCCAGCCAGGAATAATGCCTCCGGCAAGGCGGCCTCCCGCGGGTTCAGCACGTAGCAGCCGCCATGCACATGGACCCCGATCCGGTTCCGGTTCGCCTCCGGCATGTCGGACGGTGTGATCGTGTAGATGCGGACGCCGTCGAGAGTGCCGGGCTCGATCGTCACGCGCAGGCGTTCGGCCATCGCGGGAATGTTGGGCGCGACCGAGGCGGCGATGCTGTCCTGCAGTTGCTTCCATCCCTCCGGCGTGGTGGGCGGCTTATCCCAATTGGTGCGGAGCGGCTGGGCGATGATGGCCTGCATCTGCGGGCTGACGGTGCCCGGCACCGGCAGGCTTTTCGCCGGGGCGTCCCGCGGCGCCAATGGCTGCGCCGACGCCGCATGCACGACGGCCACGATCATGGCACCCAAAACCAGGCTGCTCTTCATCGACGCTTCCCCTGTATTTTGATGGGAGAGTGATCGCGGAAAGGTAAGCCGTCCAGGGGCCGGTGTGGTGCGGGCGGTCGGAATCGAACCGACACTCCTTGCGGAACCGGATTTTGAGTCCGGCGCGTCTACCAGTTCCACCACGCCCGCATCCGAAGCCGTCATACGACAGGTCCGCAGCCACTAAAAGGGGTTTGCACGCATTCCGCGTCACCGCTATAGAGCGGCGCACCTGATCCCGGATAGCTCAGCTGGTAGAGCAAGCGACTGTTAATCGCTCGGTCGTTGGTTCGAGTCCAACTCCGGGAGCCAGGTTTCCTTCCCCGGTTCGAACACGATCTGCACCCGCGTGCTCGGATGGATGGCGATGCCGAGCTCGATCGGCGTCCCGGCCCGATCGGTGTTCACGTTCTCGCAAACCAGCACGGGCCGGTTGCGGGGCATGCGGAGCAGCCCGGCCTCTGCGCCGGTGGGAAGGCGGGCGGTCGTGCGCGTGATGGCGCGGACATAGTCGTCGATCCCGGCCCGCTCCAGGGCCGCCGTGATGCTCGGCGCCGAGCGCAGTGCTGCCTCGATCCCGGGAAGCCGGTCTTCCGGGAAGAAGTGCCGGGCCAGGCTGACCGGCACGCGATCGGCAAACCCGAGGCGCTCCATCATGACCACGGCCTCCCCCACCGCGATGCCCAGCCCGGCCGCCACTTGCGCCGTCGCTTCCAGGATGCGGACGGCCAGCACCTCGCCCGCGGGCTCCCGGTTGTGCCGGCGGATCCACTCGCTGAACCGGGTGCGGGTCTCGACGGCGTAGTCCAGCCTCTCCTCGGTGACGAAGGTCCCACGCCCCTGCTCGGCCCGCACCAGCCCGGTGCGCGCCAGGTGCTCGATGGCGCGGCGGACCGTGTGGCGGTTCACGCCGTGCTCGGCTGCCAGCGTGCTTTCGGTCGGCAGGCGCTCGCCGGGCTGCAGGCCGTGCGGGCCGATGCGGGCTGCCACCGCTGCCGCGACCTGGCGCCATCGCGGGGAGGCGATCGTCATGCAAACATCATCCCGGTCTGGCCCGTTCTCGTGCACCTGCGCTTGACCTTGCGTCGAACGCGTCTTAGTTGTCTAGACGAATTCGGAGCGTCCCATGGTTGGAGATCCTATGCCGGACCTCGGGCCGCGCCAGCGCTGGATGGCGGTCCTGGCCCGCGCCTCGGCGGCGGAGCTGACCGAGGCCGCCGACCTTCTGCCGGCTTATACCCGCATGAGGGGGCCGGAAATCGGGCTGGTGATGGTCCGCGGGCGGGCCGGCGGGGCCGGGGCACCATTCAATATGGGTGAGGCCACGGTCGCGCGCTGCACGGTGCAGAGTGCGGCCGGCTTGCTGGGCCATGCCTATTGTCTGGGCCGCGACCTGCGTCAGGCGGAGCTGGCCGCGGCCTTCGATGCCGCCCTGCAAGACCCGGCTCACGCCGGTGCCATCGAGCGCACCGTCATCGCACCACTGGCCGCCAAGCAGGAGGCGCAGCGAGCGCAAACAGCGCGCCGCGCCGCCGCGACGCAGGTGCAGTTCTTCACCCTCGCGACCATGCGATGACCGCGCTGCTTCCCGCCTTCCAAAATCCGGTGCAGGACAGCCAGGCCTGTTTCCGGGCCGTGCTAGATGCCCTCTCGCAGCCCGGCACCATTCACTCGGCCGCCGTCCCGCACGTGCCGGCGCCCCTCGGCCACGCCGTCGCGGCGGTGGTGTTGACGCTGTGCGATGCCGAGACGCCGCTCTGGCTCGATCCCGCCGCCGCCGCCGCCGCACCCTGGATCGCGTTCCATTGCGGCGCGCCCGCGGCAGCTCCAGGTGCCGCCGCATTCGCCGTCGTGCTGGGCATGCTCGATCTCGTGGCCTTCGCGGCCGGCACCGATGAGGCGCCGGAGCAGGGCGCCACCGTGATCGTCGAAGTGGCCGGGCTGGGCCATGGCGCCGCGTTCACCTTGTCGGGCCCCGGGCTCGAGCATCCGGTGCCGTTCGCCGTGGACGGCCTGCCGCCCGATTTTGCCAGGCATTGGGCCACCAACAGGGCGCGGTTCCCGAGGGGCGTCGACCTGATCCTCTGCGCCGGGGACCGCTTTGCCGCCCTGCCGCGCACCGTGGAGATCCGCTGATGTATGTCGCGGTCAAGGGTGGGGAGCGCGCGATCGACGCCGCACATGCCTGGCTGGCGGAGGAGCGGCGTGGCGATCGCGCACTGCCTTCGCTCGACCCCGCACAGATCGCCGCCCAGCTCGGCCGCGCCGTGGACAGGGTGATGGCGGAGGGCTCGCTCTACGACCGGGACCTCGCGGCGCGGGCCATCCAGCAGGCGCAGGGGGATCTGATCGAGGCCGCGTTCCTGCTCCGCGCCTACCGCACCACCTTGCCGCGGTTTGCGATGGCGGAGCCGGTCCAGACGGCGTCGATGCGGCTCACGCGCCGGGTGTCTGCTATCTTCAAGGATTTGCCGGGCGGCCAGGTGCTGGGGCCGACCTATGACTACACGCACCGGCTGCTTGATTTTGCTGCCGATCCCGCGCCAGCTGCGGCGCCGGAGGCTGAAGCCGAACCGGCCGCCATGGCGCCCGCCTTTGCCATCCTCGATACCGAGGGCCTGGTCGAGCCCGATCCCGCGCCGTCCGACAGCGCCCCATTCGATCTGACACGCCAGCCGCTCGCCTTTCCGGCCGGGCGGGATGCGCGGCTGCAGGCGCTCGCGCGGGGCGACGAAGGTTTCATGTTGGCGCTCGGCTACTCGACGCAGCGCGGCTATGGCAGCACGCACCCGTTCGTGGGGGAGCTGCGGGTGGGTGAGGCCGCGGTCACGATCGTGCCGCCGGAGCTGGGGTTCGCCATCGATATCGGCGACGTCGTGCTGACCGAGTGCCAGATGGTCAACCAGTTTCAGGGCTCGAAAACGACCCCGCCCCAATTCACCCGCGGCTACGGCCTCTGTTTCGGCCATGGCGAGCGCCGGGCGATGGGCATGGCGCTGGTGGACCGGGCGATGCGGGCCACGGAGCTGGGCGAACACGCGGATGCCCCGGCGCAGGATGTGGAGTTCGTGCTGAGCCACTGCGACAACGTGGAGGCCACCGGGTTCGTGGAGCACCTGAAATTGCCGCATTACGTGGATTTTCAGAGTGAGCTGGAGACTGTGCGGCGGATGCGGCGGGAAGCGGCCTCGGCTTCCCCCTCTCCCCCCGGGAGAGGGTTGGGGTGAAGGAAACACCATGCCAGGACCAGACTCACTGACAGACAGCCCACGCGGCCTCCCGAACCCTCTCCCGAAGAAAGAGGGGGCGGATGTGTCCTACAACTTCGCCTATCTCGACGAGCAAACCAAACGCATGATCCGCCGGGCCATCCTGAAGGCGGTCGCGATCCCCGGGCACCAGGTGCCGTTCGGCAGCCGGGAGATGCCGCTGCCCTATGGCTGGGGCACCGGCGGCATCCAGGTCACGGCCAGCATCCTGGGCGCGCACGATGTGCTGAAGGTCATCGATCAGGGCGCCGACGACACCACCAACGCCGTCTCGATCCGCCGCTTCTTCGCGCGCACGGCCGGGGTGCAGACCACGACGCACACCGCCGACGCCACCATCATCCAGACCCGGCACCGCATCCCGGAGGCGCCGCTCCGCGCCGGGCAGATCATGGTGTATCAGGTGCCGCTGCCCGAACCGATGGCGAAGCTGGAGCCGAGCCGGGCCGAAACGCGCCGCATGCATGCGCTGCAGGAATACGGCCTCATGCAGGTCAAGTTGTATGAGGACATCGCCCGCTACGGCCACATCGCCGCCAGTTACGACTACCCGGTGATGGTGAACGAGCGGTATTTGATGTCCCCCTCGCCGATCCCGGCCTTCGACAACCCGAAGCTGCACATGTCCCCGGCGCTGCATCTGTTCGGCGCCGGGCGGGAGAAGCGGATCTATGCCGTGCCGCCATTCACGACGGTGCGCTCGCTCGATTTCGACGACCATCCCTTCCGCACCACGCGGGCACCGCATGACTGCGCGCTGTGCGGGTCCAGCGAGTCTTACCTGGACGAGATCGTGACGGATGATGCGGGCACGCGGATGTTCGTGTGCTCGGACACGGATTACTGCGCGCACCGTGGCGAAAAGCCGTCTCCTGCTGGCGGGAGAGGGTTGGGTGAGGGTGGGACAAACGGCTCTTCGGCCGGTGAGCGTGACCCCACCCTCACCCCGACCCTCTCCCGGCAGCGGGAGAGGGGGGCATGACGCTCCTCACCGCCCAGGGCCTGCATCTCCGCTTCGGCGGCATCACTGCCCTGCATGACGTCTTCGCCACGCTCTGGCCCGGTGAAATCATGGCGGTCGTGGGCGAGAGCGGGTCCGGCAAGACCACGCTGTTGAACGTGCTGTCCGGCCGGATCGCGCCCGACGCCGGGTCCATCGCCTACACGGACCCGGCGGGCCTCATTCATGACCTGCGCGCCATGCCCGCGCCGCAGCTCCGTGCGCTGCATCGCTCCGATTGGGGCTACGTGCATCAGAACCCGCGCGACAGCCTGCGCCTGCGCGTCTCGGCCGGCGGCAATATCGGCGAGCGGCTGATGGCGCAGGGCGCCCGCCATTATGGGGACATCCGCGCCGCCGCCATCGACTGGCTGCAGCAGGTCGAGATCGAGCCCTCCCGCATCGACGACATGCCGCACACCTTCTCCGGCGGCATGCTGCAACGCTTGCAGATCGCGCGCACCTTGGTCACGCACCCGCGCCTGGTGTTCATGGACGAGCCGACGGGCGGGCTCGACGTTTCGGTGCAGGCGCGGCTGCTGGACCTCATTCGCGGCCTCGTGTCCCGGTTGGGCATCGCAGTGGTGCTGGTGACGCATGACCTCGCGGTGGCGCGGCTGCTGGCGGGGCGGATCATGGTGATGCAGGCGGGGCGCGTGGTGGAAACCGGGCTCACCGACCAGGTGCTCGATGATCCGCAACACCCCTACACGCAGCTGCTGGTCAGCTCGGTGCTGTCGGCATGATCATGCTGGAGGCCACGGGGCTGTCCAAGACCTTCGTGCTGCATCTGCAGGGCGGCATCCGCATCCCGGTGCTGTCGGGCGTGGGTCTGCAGGTCGCTGCCGGGTCCTGCGTCGCGCTGGTGGGGCCGTCCGGCGCGGGCAAGACCACGTTGATGCGGGCGCTGTATGGCACGTATCGGGTGGATGCCGGGCAGATCCGGGTGCGGCACCGCGGCGCGATGACGGAGCTGTCCGGGGCGAACCCCCGCCTGGTCCTCGACATCAGGCGGGAGACGCTGGGCTATGTCAGCCAGTTCCTCCGCGTGGTGCCCCGCGTGGCGGCGCGCGACGTCGTGGCGGAGGCCGGAGTATCGCGCGGCATGACGCCCGAGGCTGCGCGCGAGGCCGCATCCGCGCTGCTGGAGCGGCTGCACATCCCGCCCCGGCTGCATGGCCTGGCGCCCGCCACCTTCTCCGGCGGCGAGCAGCAGCGCATCAACCTGGCCCGCGGCTTTATCGGCGCCCACCCCGTGCTGCTGCTGGACGAGCCCACGGCCTCCCTTGACGCCATGAACCGGGACGTGGTCATCGGGATGATCATCGAGGCCCGGCAACGCGGCGCAGCGATCGTGGGCATCTTCCACGATCGCATGGTCCGGGACGCCGTGTCCGACCATGTGTTCGACATCCCCGCCCTGCAGGAAGCCGCATGATTCTCACCAACGTCCGCCTGGTGCTGTCCGACCAGGTCATGATGGGCACGATTGTTCTGGACGGCACGCGCATTCTGGACGTGCAGCCCGGCCGCAGCACCGCCCCCGGCGCCATCGACTGCGAGGGCGATACGGTGATCCCCGGCATCGTGGACGTGCATACCGACAACCTCGAGCGCCAGGTGCAGCCCCGCAGCAACGCCCGCTGGCCCAGCCGCTCCGCCATGGTGGCGCATGACGCGCAATGCGCGGCGGCGGGCGTGACCACCGTGCTGGACGCGCTGTGCCTCGGTGACCTCGGCTTCGACAAGGACCGGGTGCAGACGTTCCATGACGGCGTGCGGGACCTGGACGCGCTGGCCGATACCGGGCTGCTGAAAAGCGAGCATTTCCTGCATCTCAGGTGCGAGTTGCCGGCGCCCGACATGATGGCGCTGCTGGACCCCGTGGCGGAGCACCCCAAGGTGCGCATGGTCAGCCTCATGGACCATTGCCCGGGCGTCGGCCAATACGCCAACCTCGACCGCTACCGGAAGATGCGGGCCAAAGATGGCCATCAACCCGACTGGATCGAGAAGCAGATCGTGGTGCTGCAAGCCCAGCGCGACCGCACCCGAGACCCGAACCGCCGCGCCTTGCTGGACCGGATGCGCCCGATCGGCACGGTGCTGGCGAGCCATGACGACCGCACGCTGGAGGAGATCGCCGAAAACCTCGCCGATGGCATCCGCATCAGCGAGTTTCCGGTTTCGATGGAGGCGGGCGCCGAGGCGCGGCGCGTCGGCATGCAGGTGATTGCGGGCGCCCCGAACATCGTGCGCGGCGGCTCGCATTCCGGGAATGTCGCAGCGTCCGACCTGGTGCGGGCGGGCGCCGTGGATGCGTTCGCGAGCGACTACGTGCCGAGCGCCCTGATCGAGGCCGCCTTCGCCGTGGTGGGCCAGACCGGGATTACGTTGCCGGCCGGCATCGCGCTGGTGACGGAGGGCCCGGCGCGCATGGCGGGCCTGATGGACCGCGGACGAATCGCGGCGGGGTGGCGGGCCGATCTGGTGCGGTTGCGGGAGCATGAGGGCATGCCGGTCGTGCGGCAGGTTTGGCGGGCGGGGGAGCGGGTGATCTAGCCTCCCTTGTCCCGAAGCTCCGTTTTCCCACCCTCACCCCAGCCCTCTCCCGCCAGCGGGAGAGGGGGAGGATCGGTATGCGCGTCGCCGTCTATTACGCCCCCGCCCTGGCCGATCCTTTGTGGCCCGCCGCCTGCGCCTGGCTCGGCCGCGATCCCGAGACGGCGGCGCCCGTCCCGCAGCCCGACATCCCCGGCATCGCCGAACTCACCGCGGACCCGCGCCTGTATGGCTTTCACTGCACCCTGAAACCGCCCATGCGCCTACAAACCGACTACGCCGCCTTCCTCGATGACGCGGACCGGCTGGCCGCGTCCCTTCCCGCCTTCACGATGCCGCGGCTATCGGTGCAGGATCTCTCCGGCTTCCTCGCCCTCCGTGAGACCGAGCCTTCGCCTTCGTTGCAGCGCCTGGCCGACCGCTGCGTCGAGCAGCTGGACCACCATCGCGCCCCTCCCCCACCCGACGAACTGGCCCGGCGTCGTGGCGCCGGCCTGAGCGCGGCGCGTGAGGCGAACCTGGTGCGCTGGGGCTATCCGGGCGTGTTCGCGGAATGGCGCTTCCACATGACGCTGACCCGGCGAATGACGCCCGACGAGCACGCGACGATCCGGCCCGCGGCGGAAACGCACTTCGCCGCCGCCCTGCCTCGCCCCCGCGCCTGCACCGAGATCTGCATCTTCACCCAGCCCGCACCTGGCGCCCCGTTCAGGATTGCCGAGCGGCTCGCTCTACGGGGATAGTGGCAACGACGCGCAGCGGCGCCATATGCTCCTCTGCGGCACTGCTCTGGGGAGACTCATCGATGACCACCGTCCTGCTCGCCCGCCGGGCGCTCGTCGTTGCCGGCACGTGTGTGTTGGCAAACGGGGGGGTCGGTGCCCCGTCAGCCGCCCGCGCGCAAAGTTTCGCGCCCACTGAATCGATGACGGGCGGCGCGAACAACTATCGCAAGGGCGCGCCCATCGTGGAGCGGATCGGCAAGGGCGGCTTCTGGATGACGGGCACGGTGCGCCGGGCCGGGGACGGGGCGCCGCTGGCGGGGCGGCGGGTGCAGATCTGGGCGCACACGACCGAAGGGCAGGAGCATGAACCGCACAGCCAGGGCGCCACGCTGACCGATAAGGATGGCGCGTTCCGGCTCGAGATGCCGCAGATCATCCCGATCTTCGGCCAACCGCATGGCCATCTCGCCTATGACAGCGGCGAGTTCAAAACCGTCTTCTTGCGTCCCGTGATGCGGAGCGCGAAGGAGACGAGCCTGGAGGCGCATTTTGTCCTGCAGCCCGCCTAGCGAAATTGCGACCGGCCCAGGATGAGAGCGGCCCGGGCGACGCTGATCTGGGCCGCACTCGCGGCAGTCATTTGCGTGCCGATCGCCGCCGCGGCCGCAAGCCCACTCCTCGCATGGCGGGATCCGGTTTATATCGTGGCCGGGTTCGCGGGGATCGCGGCGTTGGACCTGGTGCTCGTGCAGCCTCTGCTCATGGGCGCATACCTACCGGGTTTGTCCGCCAGATATGGGCGGCATGCCCATCGGTGGGTCGGCGCCGCACTGGTCGTGGCGGTGAGCCTTCACGTTGGGGGTCTATGGATCACCAGCCCACCGGATATGATCGACGCCCTGTTATTGGCATCGCCGACGCCGTTCTCCCCCTTCGGCGTGATCGCGATGTGGGCCATTTTCGCCGTTGCACTTTGGGCTGCGTTCCGCCAGCGGTTGAAGCTGCGCCCGCGCACCTGGCGCATCGGTCACATGATCCTTGCGGTGGTGATCGTCGCGGGAGGGGTGGTCCACGCCATGCTGATCGAAGGAGTGATGGAGACCGTGTCGAAAGCGGTCTTATGTGCGCTGGTTCTCGCGGCCGCCGGGAAGGCCATGGCTGACCTCAAGGTCTGGAAGCGGGCGGGGCCGCGCCGGGAAGTGTCGCAGCCATGACCGGCGGCGGTGAAGCGACGCCCGCCTAGATATCTAGATATAACGCAACGAAGATGGTCAACGCGGGCCACACGACCGTGGAACCGTCAAACCGCGGCTGCGGTGCCGCTAATAATCCGCTCGCAAAGCTGAACGAAGCGCCGCCACCAGCTTCTTCGTGCCCGCTTCCACCGGCCCGTCATTCATCACGGTTTCGCGCTCCACCGGCAACGGCAGCTCGATCTGGCGGGACAGGCGCCTTGCCACGTCGATCGCGTCCTCCCGCCCGCGGGCGGCGAGGCGCCGGGCCAGGGTGTCGGCCGGTGCCGTGATCTCGATGACGCGCACCGGGAACCGCGCCGCAGCCTCTGCCACCACGGCGCGGGACACGTTGGCGACCACCACGGTGCCGGAAGCGAGGTCGATCGCGATGTCCGCGGGGATGCCGTAATGCAGGCCATGGGCGCGCCAGGTCAGCGCGAACTCCCCGGCGTCCCGACGGAGCGCAAAGGCCTGTTCCGTCACGCTCTCATGCGCCTCTTCGCCGCTATCGCCAGGGCGAGTGATGGTGCGACGGACGAAGCGGATGCGGTGGTCGCCCTCGAATGCCAGGCGGGCGCCGTTCAGCAGCGTATCCTTGCCCGCACCGGACGGGCCCACGATCAAGATCAGCACGCGGCCTCCGTCTCTTGCGCGGGCGGACCTTGGCGGTAGGCTTGGTGCCGCGCAACCCAGAAAGCCACACGATGTTCACGACTCGTCCCGAAATCGCCGGCACCTTCGGCGTGGTGGCCACGACGCATTGGCTGGCCACCGCCGTCGGCATGGCAGTGCTGGAGCGCGGCGGCAACGCGTTCGATGCCGCCGCCGCCGCGGGCTTCACGCTTCAGGTGGCGGAGCCGCATCTGAACGGACCCGGCGGTGACGCGCCCTTCATCGTGCACGACGCCCGGACTGGCACGCAGCATGTCGTCTGCGGCCAAGGCACCGCGCCCGCCGCCGCCACGATCTCCGCCTTCCAGGCGCTCGGCCTCGACCTCGTCCCCGCCACGGGCTTCCTGCCGGCCATGGTGCCGGGCGCGTTCGGGGCCTGGTGCCTGCTGCTCGAACGCTGGGGCACGTGGGAGCTGGCAGACGTGCTGGAGTTCGCGATCGGCTATGCCGCGCAGGGCGTGCCGCTGGTGCCGCGCATCCCCGCCACGATCGAGGGCGTGCGCCCGCTGTTCGAGGCGGAGTGGCCCAGCAGCGCCGCGGTGTTCCTGCCGCACGGACAGGTGCCGGCGGCCGGCGCCCTGTTCCGCAACCCGGGCATCGCCGATACCTATCGCCGCATCCTGGCCGAAGCCGTGGGCAGCACCCGCGAGGCGCGGATCGAGGCGGCGCGGCGGGCCTGGTATGAGGGTTTCGTGGCGGAGGCGATCGGCCGCTTCTTCGATACGCCGGCGATGGACACTTCCGGACGCCGCCATCGCGGATTGCTGACCGCACAGGATTGCGCGGCGTGGTCCGCCACCGTCGAAGACCCGGCCGCTTACGACTACCACGGCCATACCGTGCTGAAATGCGGCGCCTGGAGCCAAGGCCCGGCCTTTCTGCAGCAGCTGGCGTTGCTGAAGGGCTTCGACCTCGCCGCCATGGACCCCGTCGGCGCCGAGTTCGTCCACACCGTCACGGAGTGCGCCAAGCTCGCCTTCGCCGACCGGGAGGCGTTCTATGGCGACGTGCCGGGCGTGCCGCTCGATAGGCTGCTGTCGGACGGCTACAACGCCGGCCGCCGCGCCCTGGTGGGGTCGCAGGCCTCGCTGGAATTGCGGCCGGGTGTCATCCCGGGCCATGCCGGCTGGACCGATCCGGACGCCATCGGACGGGCCGGGCTGCTATCGCGGGCGGCGGGCGCCGGGGAGCCCACGGTTGCGCGGCTGGGCGCCGTGGGGGGCGACACCGTGCATATCGACGTGATCGACCGGTGGGGCAACATGGTCTCCGCCACCCCATCGGGCGGGTGGCTGCAATCCTCGCCGGTGGTGCCGGGGCTCGGCTTCCCGCTCGGCACGCGGGGGCAGATGTTCTGGTTGCGGGAGGGGGTGCCCAATGCGTTGGCACCGGGCAAGCGGCCGCGGACGACGCTGTCGCCCAGCATGGCGCTGCGGGATGGCATGCCCTGGATGGCATTCGGCACGCCGGGCGGGGAGCAGCAGGACCAGTGGTCGCTCACGTTCTTCCTGCGGATGGTGCATCACGGGCTCGGTATCCAGCAGGCGATCGACCTGCCGTCCTTCCACTCCGAACACTGGCCCAGCAGCTTCTGGCCCCGCGTCGCCCGGCCCGGCAAGTTGGTGCTGGAGGGCCGGTTCGAGCCCGCGGTGCTCGCGGCGTTGCAGGCGCAGGGGCATGTGGCGGAGCGGGGCGAGGACTGGTCGGAGGGCCGGCTATCGGCGGCGCGGCTGGAGGGCGGGCAGATGTTCGCCGGGGCCAATCCGCGCGGAATGCAGGGGTATGCGGCGGGGCGGTGATCACCACGGCGGATGGGGGAGAATGAACTGGTTGTGGAAATTCCGCGCCGCGTTGCCTAATACCGATTGATGCACCCCGCCGCCCTCATCCCGGACCAGGACCCCACCGCCGCCGAGCTCATCGCGGCGCGCCCGCATCTGTCGATGCATGCCATGGACGGCCTCCTGGTCGAGGGCGTGCCGCTCAACGCCATCGCGGACCAGGTCGGCACGCCCACCTGGGTCATCTCCGCCGGCGCCATGCGGGGACGGTTGCGGCAGCTGCAGGCGGCGTTCCGCGACGCCGAGCTCCCTGTCGCAATCCACTACGCCATCAAGGCCAACGACCACCTGGCTCTCCTGCGCCTGGTGCGGAGCGAGGGCGCCGGGGCCGACGTGGTCAGCGGGGGCGAGCTGCTGCGTGCGATCGAGGCTGGGATCGCGCCCGCGCACATCGTGTTCGCGGGCGTCGGCAAGGCCGCGTGGGAGCTGCGCCGGGCGCTCGAACACGGTGTCGGCCAGATCAATGTCGAGAGCGCGGAGGAGCTGGCCATGCTCTCCGCCATCGCCGCCGGGATGGGCCGCGTGGCTCCCGTGGCGTTGCGCATCAACCCGGACGTGGACGCCGGCACCCACGCCAAGATCACCACGGGCCGGGCGGAGAACAAGTTCGGCATCGCCTATGACGGCGCCGCGGCGCTATATGCCCATGCCGCAACGCTGCCCGGCATCCGCCCGGTGGGCCTCAGCCTGCATATCGGCAGCCAGATCCTGTCCATGGCGCCGTATCGCGCCGCCTACGCCCGGGCGGCTACGCTCGTCCGCGAGCTCCGGGCCGCCGGGCATGCCGTCGAGACCGTGGATTGCGGCGGCGGGCTCGGCATCGGCTACCGGGACGAGCCGGCCCCCTCCCCCGCCGCCCTCGCCGGCGCGATCAAGGCCACGCTGGGCGGCATGGAGTTGCGCCTGGCGATCGAGCCCGGGCGATGGCTGGTAGGGCCGGCCGGGCTGCTGCTCAGCTCCGTCGTGCTGGCCAAGCACACGCCGGGTCGCCGGTTCGTGGTGCTGGATGCCGCGATGAACGATCTGATCCGTCCATCGATGTATGATGCGTGGCACGGCATCGTCCCGGTCTCGGCCATCGACGCCGTGCGCCCCGTGACGCCCGCCGACATCGTGGGGCCCGTGTGCGAGAGCGGGGACGTGTTCGCGCGCGGCAGGGCGCTGCCACCTCTGGCGCCGGGTGCGCGCGTCGCGCTTCTGGACGCCGGCGCTTATGGATCGGTCATGAGCTCCACCTACAACGCCCGGCCGCTTGCGGCCCAGGTGCTGGTGGAGGGCGAGCGATGGGCGGTGATCCGGGCCCGGCAGGAACTCCCGGCGCTCTGGGCCGGGGAGAGCATTCCGGATTGGATCGGGTGACGCGATGACCTCACCGGCACCGGACCGCACACTGTCCCGCAAGCGGGCGGTCGCTCGGCTGGTGTTATGGGTCGAGCAGCTATGGCCGGCGCTCTGGCCCGCCTTGGCCGTCATCGGCGTGTATGCCTGCCTGGCGCTGCTGAACGTGCCGGCGTTGCTGCCACCCGAGGGTCGGATCGCCGTCCTGGCCATCGCGCTGCTGCTTTTGGGGGTGGCGGTGTGGCGCGGAGTGCGTCGCAGCGTGCGCCCAGGCGCCGAGGCGGTGGACCGGCGGCTCGAGCGCGACTCAGGGCTGCGTCATCGCCCGTTGGCCGCGCTGACCGACCGCCCCTCCTCGCCTACGCCCGAGGCGGCTTCGGTCTGGGAGGAGCATGTGCGCCGGCTCCGGGCGCAGACCGGCCGCCTCCGCCTCGGCTGGCCGCGGCCCGGGCTCGCGGGGCGGGACCGGTATGCGCTTCGGGGGGGCCTGGTGGTATTGCTGGGCGCGGCGCTGCTGGTTGCGGGGGCAGAGGCGCCGGGGCGGTTGTGGCGCGGGGTGGCGCCGGGCTGGCCGGCGGCGGCACCGGGCCCGGCCACGGTGGTGCAGGCCTGGGTCACGCCCCCCGCCTACACCGGCCTGCCGCCGCGCTTCCTCCGCACCGACCTCGCAGCGGTGCAGGTGCCAGCAGGCGCTGCCCTGGCAGTCAATGTGACGGGTGGGAGCGGCGCGCCGTCCCTGTCTCTGGATGGCGGGACAGAACCGTTCCGCGCGCTCGATACCGGGAGCTGGCAGTCGGATCGCACGCTGACGAAGGACACCCGGCTCGAGGTTCGGCGAGGCATCGGCGCGCTGGCGGCCTGGTCGGTCACGGTCACACCGGACAAGCCGCCCGTGGCTGCCTTCACGGAGCCACCGGGGGCCATGCCGGGCAATCCGCCCACCAACCAGACCCGGCTACCGTGGCGCGCCGAAGATGATTACGGCCTGGTTTCAGTACAGGCCGAGCTGCGGCTGCGGGACCGGGCGCAGGCCGAGCCCCTGGTGGTCCCGCTCCCCCTCACCGGCACCCCGCGCACCGCCCGGGCCGTGGCGGCGCAGGATCTCACGGCGCATCCGTGGGCCGGGCTTGCGGTGACGGCGCGGATCGTGGCGAAGGATGCGGCCGGCCAGAGCGGAGCCAGCGCGCCCGCCGGGTTCGTGCTGCCGGAACGGAATTTCGACCATCCCGTCGCCCGCGCCGTGATCGCCATCCGCCGCCAACTGAGTCTCACGCCTGATGCGCGGGCGGAGGCGGAGGCGGCGCTGGACGGCATTGCCGGCGTGCCGGAGGCGTTCAACACCGATAGCGGCACCCTGCTGACCCTGCGCAGCACCGGCGCCCTGCTGCGCCACGGCCGTGGCGATGCGGCGGTCACGGAGGCGCAGGCGCGGCTATGGGAACTGGCGCTTTCGCTCGAGGACGGTGCGCTGGACCGCACGGCCCGCGCCCTCGATGTGGCTCGGCAGGCGTTACGGGACGCGCTGGCCGAAGCGAAGGAGGCGGAGCAGAAGGGCATCCCGCTCACGCCCGAGCAGCAGCAGGCATTGCAGGACAAGATGCAGGCGCTGCGGGAGGCGATCCAGCGCCAGATCGAGGCCCTGACGGAGCAAGCCAAGCGGGAGGGGAGCGAGTTGCCGTTCGATCCCCGCGCCCCGCAGATGGACGCGCGCGAGCTGGACCGCCGCGCCGAACGCATGCAGGAGGCCGCCCGCGAGGGCCGGACCGAGGATGCGCAGCGCGAGATGGCGGAGCTGGAGCAGTTGCTGCAGGAATTGCAGGCCGCCCGGCCCGAGAGCGGGGAGGCGCGGGAGCGGCGGCGGGCCGAGAAGCAGGAGCGTGGCCAGCGGCAGATGAGCGCCGTGCAGGACATGGTGCGGCGGGAAGGCGGCCTGCTGGACAAGTCGCAATCCCGCGCCGACGCCCGGCCCGACACGCGACCCGACCCACGCAGCGCGCCGCAACGCGACCCGGAGCGTCGCAGCCAGCAGGCGCTGCGCCGCGCCCTGGGTGAGCTGATGCAGCGCCAAGGTGATCTCACGGGGGAGATCCCGCAGGCATTGAACGAGGCGGACCTCGCGATGCGTGAAGCCGGGGAGGCGCTCGGTCAGGGTCAGGACGCCGCGGCCGGGCGCGCGCAGAAACGGGCGATCGAGGCGCTGCAGAAGGGCGGGCGCGAGATGGGCCAGCAAATGGCCCGGCAATTCGGCACCGGCGAACAACCCGGCGAGGGCGAGGGCGACGATCCCGGTGACGAACCCGGCCAAGGCACCGGCCAGAACGGCCAGGATCCGGACGGCAACCGCCCCGGCCAGACCGCCGGCCCCCGCCCCGGCGAAGCACCCGGCGCGCAACGCCGCCGCACCGCCCGCCGCGACCCGCTGGGCCGCCCGGCGCCGCAAGGCACCTCCGGGTCGGAGGAAAGCGGCGACGTGCGCGTGCCGGACCAGATGGAACAGGCGCGGACCCGGGCGCTGCAAGACGAGCTACGCCGCCGCGGCGCCGAACGCACCCGGCCGCAACCGGAGCTGGACTACATCGACCGGTTGCTGAAGGCGTATTGAGGCCTCAGTGGCCATATTCAGGGACGGCGAAGGGCAGTGGCAGGGTCAGCGCAACCCCGGCCTGCCGCAACGCGTCGCCGCCATCGCGGAACAGCGCGCCGCTCATGAAATGCTGCACGAACTCGTCCCGCGTCAGGCTCACGGTCAGCAGGTCGGCCGGTGCCGTAAGGCCCGGCATCGGACGCCCGGCCAGCCGCTCGAACGCGGCGGCCAGCACGATGTGGTTGGTGCCGGCGCCGCCACCGGTCCAGCCGCCCGAGGTGGCGGAGAGGTCATACCAGGCTCCGGCCAAGGCACGCATGGCCGGCCCGACGGGCTGCCCGGGCCGGATCGCCGCGTCGATGGCGAGGCTGGCCTGCGCCGTCACGCGGTCGCGGAGTAGGCTGCCGGGCCTGGCCGGGTCCGGCAGGCAGGTCCCCTGGTCCAGCAACACCTCCAACGTGTAGCGCATGCCGCCCGGCACGAACGCGTAGGGGTCCGTGCTGCGCACCACGGCCTGGCCCGGCGCCGGCACTTGCGCGAACACCTCCTGCTGCCGGCTTTTTTCGAAAATATAGAGCGCGCCGCCAATGCCATACGGAGTGTCGATCGGCATGCGGAGAGCGAGGCCGCCCATGATGGGGACAGTACGTTCCCCGGCCATGAGGCCCTGCTTCAACGCGTCAACGAGGGCGGGCGGCACCGCAGGAAAACTGGACCGGGTGGCAGCCCGGCTCGCCCCGTCTTGTGCGGAAAGGAAGGCATGCACATCGTGGTGCGAGCCCATGCCCGGCATCTCGAAGGCCTGCGCCGCGTCGGGATGCCGCAACAACCGGTCGAGGACCGCGCGGGCGGCTACGGCGTAGTTCTCCTTTCCCGTCTGCGCCTCGGTGATCAGGAAGGTTGGATTGATCCCCGCGGCTGCCGGGTGCTTCTTGTTGTAATAGAACACGGGCGGATGAAGGGGCGAGTGGTTGATCTGGAAGTGCTGCTTGTTCTCGGCGACGAATGTGCAGACATCCACTGTCGTGACCCCCCGCCGATACAGCCCCACCGCCGCCTGCGCCGTGATCTCGGCGAAGTCGGCATATTGGCGATCGGTGGCATAGGCGCCCGGATGCGCGACGAAGCGGGTCTCCGCGGCGGACACGCCGTCCTGCCAATGGGTGGGCGGTAGCGCGCCGGCACGCACCATGGCCTGGGACGCCGTGAGCTCCTCCTCCCGCATGACGGCCGTGAGCGCGGCGAGGCTCAGGCCGACCGATCGCGCCACCTCCGCGGTCACGGGATAGTTCCTCTGGAATGCCTGTGGCGTGCCGGCATACTGCGCCATGAAGTCCGCCGCGTAGGCGACCGAGCCGGGCCGTAAGGGTGGCAATTCCGGCTCGGCAGCGCGCCGTTCGGCGTCGGTGCGCGGGAGCGGTCCACCGGCCGAGCCGCCCCGCCGAAGCCATGACGAGACCTGATGGCCATGAACGCCCTCCAGCAACGCGGACAGTGCGGCCACCTTGTCCTGGGCCGATGACTGCCGGGCCGCCTCCGCGACGGCGCGAATGACGCCCGGGGTGCTGGCGAGCATGTTGATCAATCCCGCCCGCTGCCGCGGCGTCAGCAACGGGGCAAGCTCCCGCCGCAGCTCTCCGCCCGCATCGTCGCGAGGTGGGTGCTGCATGGCCTCCACGAAGCGGGCGAAGGGCGTGAGGGGGGCATCGTTGGTGGCTCGCCCGGCTGCAAAACCTTCGCCTGTGGCTTCGAGGGGACCCATGGGCGCTCTCCGGCTCGGCGTTATTGATTGAAGGCGGGAGCGGCGAACGGCAGCGGCGGCGCCAGCGCCACGCGCGCCTGCCGGAGCGACTCGCCCCCGTCCCGGAACAAGGCGCCGCTCATGAAGTGCTGGATGAACTCGTCCCGGGTCAGGCTGATGGCCATGAGGTCCGCGGGTGCCGTGAGGCCCGGCATCGGCCGCCCGGCCAATCGTTCATAGGCGGCGGCCACCACGATATGGTTGGTGCCGGCGCCCCCGCCCGTCCATCCGCCGGATGTCGCCGAAAGGTCGTGCCACGCGCCCGCCAGCTCCTGCATGGCCTGCGTCACGGGCTGACCCGGCTTCAAGGCCGCGTCGATCGCCGCATGGGTGTTGGCCGTGACCTGGTGCCGGAGCGAGCCGCCGGGCACCAACTGCCCCGTCCCCTGATCGAGCAGCACCTCGACGGTATAGCGCGGTGGCCCGGGCACGAGACGCGGGGGCGGCGTGCGCCGGGTTTGGGTGGTCTGGTCGAAATCGATGATGACCTCGGGCACCAGGGGCTGCCGGGCCTTCTCGAAGATATAGATCGCGCCGCCAGTGCCATATGGCGTCTCGAGCGGGAGCCGGATCGCCTGGCCGTTCAGGACCGAAGCGCCGTATTCGCCGAGGCCCGCCCGGATGCGCAGGTCGGCGATCATGTCGGCCGTCACTGGTGTATTCCTGACCGTGCCATCGATGTCGCCGGATGCCAGACTTCCCTGCCGATCCATGGCCGACAGAGTCTGCGAAACGCTCAGCATATTGGGCTGGGGCGGAAAGTAGAAGCTCTGCGCCGCCTCGGGCTGGCGCTTCAACCGGTCGAAGACGGCATTCGCAGCGACGGCGTAATTGCTCTTGCCCGCAGTAGCTTCCGTGAGAAGGAAGGTCGGGTTGATCCCGCCCATTACGAGATGCGGGTGATTATAGTATTCCAATGGCGGATTGTTGGGTGAATTGAGGATCTGGAAGTGTTGCTTGTTCTCCGCAACAAAGGTCGCGATGTCGGCCGATGTCACGCCGCGGGAGAATAGGGTGGTGGCGGCCTGGGCGGTCCGTTCGGAGAAATCGCCATAGCGGGTCCCGGTTTGGTAAGTGCCGGGGTGGGTCACGAACCGCTCCTGGGCCGCGGGAACGCCGTCTTGCCAGTGGGTGGGCGGCAGCGCACCCATATGCACGAGTGCCTCAGACGCCGCGAGCTCGTTATCCCGCATGGTGGCGATCAGCTGCGGCAGATCGACGTTGGCGGCGCGGGCCACCTCCGTCGTGACGGGGTAGTTGCGCTGGAACTCCTGCGACGTGCCGGCATAGCGCGCCAGGTTCTCGGCCGCGAAGGGCACCGAGGCCGCCCGGAGTGGCGCATCGACCATACCGGAGGCCGCGCGGGCCGCATCCGATAGCGGCAACGGCCCGCCCTCCAGCCCGCCGCGGCGCAGCCAGGCCGCCACTTCATGCCCGAACACCCCTTCCGTCAGGGCCAGGGCGGCGGCGGCCTGGTCGTGTCCCCGGTAGTGGTGTAGGACGCCACTGATCGGCTTGTCGGAGCGGTCGCCGTAGGCGGCTGCGGAGACGAGCCGATCAGTGGTCATCGCGATGTTGCTGGGTAGGGTTGGGTTGCGAGACGCAACTCTGACCCGAGGACCACCACGATGACCGATGACAAGATCGCCCTTCGCGCGCTTCTGGAGAAGGGCTCCGATACGACGTTCCTGCGCGAGATGATCGGCTTCGCCGCCGAACGCCTCATGGCACTCGAAACCGACGGCCTCTGCGGCGCCGCACCGGGCGAGCGCAGCGCCGAGCGGACCAACCAGCGCAACGGCTACCGCGACCGCGACTGGCAGACCCGGGCCGGCACCGTCGAGCTGCGCATCCCGAAGCTGCGCCGGGGCAGCTACTTCCCCGGCTTCCTCGAACCCCGCCGCATGGCCGAGAAGGCGCTAACGGCCGTGATCCAGGAAGCCTACATCCAGGGGATCTCCACCCGCTCCGTCGACGACCTGGTGCGATCCATGGGCATGGACGGCATCAGCAAGAGCCAGGTTTCCCGCCTGTGCGGCGAGATCGACGAGCGCGTCAACGCCTTCCTGGCCCGGCCGATTGAGGGGGATTGGCCGTATCTCTGGCTTGACGCCACCTACGTCAAAGTCCGCCGCGACCATCACATCGTCTCGGTCGCCGTCATCGTCGCCGTCGGCGTCAACACAGATGGCAGGCGCGAGGTGCTGGGCATGACCACGGGCCACAGCGAGGCCGAGCCGTTCTGGGTCGAGTTCCTGCGATCGCTGGCCAGGCGCGGCCTGCGCGGCGCCAAGCTGGTCGTCTCGGACGCCCATCCCGGGCTCAAGGCCGCCATCATCAAGGTGCTCGGCGCGACCTGGCAGCGGTGCCGGGTGCATTTCATGCGCAACGCACTGGCCTACGCGGGCAAGACGCAGCGCCGCATCGTCTCGGCCTGGGTCGGCACGGCGTTCGCCCAAGACGACGCGGCTGCCGCACGCAAGCAATGGCGCGAGGTCGCCGACCAGGCCCGGCCCCGCGTGCCAAAGCTCGCCGCCCTCATGGATGACGCCGAGGCCGACGTGCTCGCCTACATGGGTTTTCCCGTCCAGCATCGGGCCAAGCTGCACAGCACAAACCCACTCGAGCGCCTCAACGGCGAGATTAAGCGCCGCAGCGAGGTCGTCGGCATCTTCCCCAACGAGGCCGCCGTCACCCGTCTGATCGGCGCGCTGCTGCTGGAACAGCACGACGAATGGGCCGTTCAGCGCGCCCGATACATGAGCCTGGAAACCATCGCCCCACTCAGCGATGATATCGCCGTCAGCCTGCCGTCCTTGGCAGCCTGATCGAGCAGCCAGCCCTGCTCAGCAACGCCGTTGCTACACCACGACTCGGGACACGATCGGCGGCCTTTTCCGCCGGTGTGGCGTTGCGGGAAGCGGCGCCCACCTCCCGCACCACACCGGGCAGGCGGTCGGCATAACTGGCCCAGGCCGCCTGGTCTTCGGGCGGCAGCACCTGCGCCGCCTCCCGCTGGAACCGATCCCCGGCATCTTCGCCCCGAGGCGCCTGCATGGTGGCGACAAACGTGGCGAACGGACACGCGGCCGCGGCGCCAAAGGAAACCCCTTCACCGCCATCCGAGGCACCGGCTGCATCCAAAGGTCTCACCGCGTTTCACTCGCTTCGTTCAGAGACGGGTTGTGCCTGGACGGCCTGTCCTGACCCTGACGGCGGTGAACCCTCTTGCGCCGGAGCGCGGAGGGTGGTCAGAAAGCGCGGAATTGTATCGGAACGGCGATCATGAGCGACACCACTCCTCCCGACCTGCACAAGACCGCACGCGGCTTCGCTGCGCCCCGCCAGAAGGTGCCAGCCTTCGCCCGCTATGAGGGCACCTCCGCCTGGCGGAAGGATCGGCGGCGCGCGCGGGAATACGCGCTGTTCCGCGCGGCGGCCAAGCCACCCGGCCACTCCGCCAAGACGACTGGCGGCTGATTGGGGCGGCCTCGACCGGCGCCCGCATCGTCAGGCGTAGGCGTCGTAGCCGGAGTTGGGCAGCTTGTCCTCGCCATAGTCGTTCGAACCATGGCTGCCGCGAACGAACATCAGTCTAAGAGCAATCCAGATGCCGTAGACCGGCACGCACATCAGCAGTAGGTAAAACCCGCTGCGTCCCAGATCGTGGGCGCGCTTGATCGTCACGGCCAGCGTGACGACGGCTACCGCGATCGAGACCAGAATAGCCAGCATCGGCAACTGGGCCGCATAGCTGGAAAGCCTGCCGAGACGTTCACCACGAACAAGGCGAGTGTCACCAGCCAATACTCCGCCCTGGTCGCGCGGCCGGCGAAGGAGAAGAGTGGGGTAAATTCCACGGCGGCGGCTTTCGCGATATGTTCGCAACGAAAACCCGCTTCGCCGAAGCCTGGCAAGGCCGTTCAATCGTTCCTGACAGAACCGAAACTTCGCTGTTGCAGCAGCCACGCCCCGCCCAGCGCCACGGACACCCCGGCCAGGATCACCGTCGCCAGCGCATTCAGCTCCGGCGTGATGCCCAGGCGCAGGGCGGAAAAGACCACCATCGGCAGCGTGCTGGCGCCGGGCCCGGACACGAAGGTCGCGACCACGAGGTCATCGAGCGACAGCGTGAACGCCAGCAGCCAGCCGGACACCAGGGCCGGCGCCAGCAGCGGGAGCGTGACCAGGCGGAACGCCTGGAACGGTGTGGCGCCGAGGTCCTGCGCCGCATCCTCGAGCTCCGTCCCGGCATCCGCCAGCCGCGCCTCCACCACCACCGCAACGTAGGCGAGGCTCACCGACACATGCGCCAGGGTGATGGTGAGCGCACCCCGCCCCTCCGGCCAGCCCACCCATTGCTCCATCTGCACGAACAGCAGCAGCAGCGAGAGCCCGACCAGCACATCCGGCAACACCAGCCGCGCCGATAGCAGCCCGGCGAACACGCCCCGCCCGGCGAACCGCCCAAATCGCGACAGCGCGAATCCTGCCAGCATGCCCAGAATTGTCGCCCCCGTGGCCGAGATCGCGGCGATGCGGAGCGACATCATCGCCGCCTCGATCAGCTTGTCGTTGGCCCACAACGCCGCATACCAGCGCCAGGAGAAGCCGCCCAGCACGGTGGTGAGCCGAGACGGGTTGAAGCTGGTCGCGACCAGCAGGATGATCGGCACATACAGGAACGCATAGCCGGCCAGCAGGCACCCGGTCAGGAACCACCCGCGCCTCACTGCCGCGCCCGCAGCAATGTCATGGGCACCAGCAAGGCCAGCAGCAACGCATTGGCGACCGCGGCGGCCATCGGCCAGTCGCGATTGGCGAAGAACTCGTTCCACAGCGCACGCCCGATCGTCTGCGCGCCGGGGCCGCCCAGCAGCTCCGGGATCACGTATTCGCCGACCGCGGGAATGAACACCAATGCCAGCCCGGCGGCGACGCCCGGCAGCGACAGCGGCAGCGTCACGGTCCGGAACGTCACGAACGGCCCGGCGCCGAGATCGGCGGCCGCCTCCTCCAGCGCAGGGTCCCGCTTCGAGAGCCGGGCATAGAGCGGCAGGATCATAAACGGCAGGTAGGCGTAGGTGACGCCGATATACATCGCCGTGTCGGTATAGAGCAGGTGCACCGGCGACAGGCCCAGGGCGCCCAGCGCTGCGTTGACCCAGCCCTCGTCCCGTAACAACCCGATCCAGGCCGTGATGCGGAGCAAAAACCCGGTCCAGAACGGCAGCATGACGCCCAGCAGCAACAAGGACCGCCACCGCTCCGGCGCGCGTGCGATGGCCAGCGCCATCGGGTAGCCGATCAGCAGGCAGAACAGCGACGCGACGCCGGCCACGGCCAGGGATTTCAACGCCGCGCGGAGATAGAACCCGTCCTCGGTCAGGGTGGCGTAGTTCGCGGCGTCCGGCGTCTCCAGCAGCGGGGTGTAAGGCGGGACGCCGGGCACGGAGGTGCTGAACGACAACGCCGCCACGATCACGACGGGCGCCGCCACGAACACCAGCAGCCACAGCCAAACCGGCGCCAGCACCGCCGCGCGGTTCATTCCTCCAGCCTGATGCACGCCTCGGGAGCCCAGGAAACGGTCACCGCCGCGCCCGGCCCGGGCGGCGTGCCGAGACCTTCGGCGAGCGGTTCCGATACCAGCAGCGTGCCCTGCGCAAGCCGGACGCTGTGCTCGATGGCGCCGCCGCGATAGGCGCTGCGCTCGATCGTGCCCGGCACGCTGTTGACGCCGGGTCCGAGCCGGAGGCGTTCGGGGCGCAGCGCCACATGCACGGGACCGTCTGGCCAGGCGCCGGCCGTGTGAACGGGGCCGACGCCGTCGAGTGTCAGCGCGCCGCCCTGCACCTGCCCCGGCATGATGTTGGCGGCGCCCATGAACTCCGCCACATACCGGGTTGCGGGCCGCTCGTAGATTTCCGCCGGCGTGCCGATTTGCGCCAGCCGGCCCTGATGCAGCAGGCCGATGCGCGTCGCCATGGCCAAGGCCTCGTCCTGGTCGTGCGTGACCAGCACGAAGGTGGTCCCGGTCTCGGCCTGGACGCGCAGCAGCTCCTGCCGGGTCTGTTCGCGCAGGTTGCGGTCCAGCGCCGACAGCGGCTCATCCAGCAGCAGGAGCCGCGGGCGGGGCGCCAGGGCGCGGGCGAGCGCCACACGTTGGCGCTGTCCGCCGGAGAGCGCGTCCGGCTTGCGGGCGGAGAAGTCGCGCAAGCGCACCAAATCCAGCAAGGCAGCGACCCGGGTGGCGATCTCGGCGCCGGGCATGCCCTGCCGGCGAAGACCGAAGCCGACATTTTCCGCCACGGTCATGTGTGGGAACAGGGCATAGGACTGGAAGGTCGTGTTCACCGGGCGGCGATGCGGCGGCAGGCGCGTGATGTCCTGCCCATCCAGCACGATGCGCCCCGATGTCACCGGCACGAAGCCGCCGAGGGCGCGCAACAGCGTGGTCTTGCCGGAGCCGGAGCCGCCGAGCAGCACGAACATCTCGCCCCGGGCGATCGTGAGGTCGAGCGCATCGAGGGCGAGGGCCGGGCCGTAGCGGACGGTAAGCGCCTCGACGGTGAGGTCAGGCACTTAGGGGGATCACGAGCCCGCCTTGAATCGCGCCCACATCCGCGTGCGCGCCCGGTCCGTTGCCTGTGACGGCGCGCGGGCGGTGAAGAAGCGGGGTTTGGTGGCGTCCGGGAACACGTTGGCGTCGGCGCGGATCGCCTCCTCGATCAACGGGCGGCTGCCGGGGACGGCGTTGGGGTAGCGGACCTGATTGGTGATCGCGGCCATCACGTCGGGCTGCAGCAGGAAGTCGATGAAGCGCTGCGCATCGGCCGGGTGCGGCGCGTCCTTGGGGATCGCCAGCATGTCGAACGTCAGCTGCGCGAACTCCTTCGGCGCCACATAGCGCACCTCTTTCTGCCCGGCCTCCTTCGCCCGCGCCGCCGCCTGGATCACGTCGCCGGAATAGCTCATCACGAGGCAAGTCTGGCCTGCTGCCAGCGCTTCCACCGCGCCGCCGCTGGCGAAGGTGCGGATGTAGGGGCGGATCGCCATCAGCGTCTTCTCGACATCCGCCAAGTCTTTGGCGTCGCTGCTCTCCGGGTTGCGGCCCAGATATTTCAGCACGCTCGGGATGGTGTCGATCGCGCTGTCCATCAGCGTGATGCCGCAGGGCGCCAGCAGCTTCGCATGCTCGGGCTTCAGCAGCAGGTCCCAGCTATCGAGCGGCGCCTGAGGATCGAGCGCCTGGATCCGCTCCGGGATTAGGCCGAGGCCGACGCTACCCCAGAGATAGATCGCGCCGAACTTGTTGCCGGGATCGGATGCGGCCACCCGCTGCATCAAGGTCGGATCGAGGTTGGACCAGTGCGGCACGCGCGCGCGGTCGATCGGCAGCAAGGCCTTGGCCGTGATCAGGCGGGAGAAGGTGGGCTCGTTGGTCGGCACCACGATGTCGTAGCCGGACCGCCCGGCCAGCAGCTTGGCCTCCAGCGTCTCCAGGCTGTCATACACGTCGTAGCGGACCTTGATGCCGGTCTCGGCGGTGAAGCGCTCCAGCATCTTGGGATCGATATAGTCGGTCCAGTTATAGACGTTGATCACCCGCTCCTGGGCGTGCACCGGGGCCGGCATGGCCAGCGAAAGCGCCAGGAATGTGACCAGAAACGTGAACAAAGTCTTCATGCCGTATTTCCCCACCGCGGCGGAACCCTAGCCAGCACGGCCTGGATTGAAAAGCGCTCAGCCGGGATCGCGGAACCCCGGCATCCCCGAGATCGGCGGAGCCCGACGCAATGCCGCGAGGTCCGGCACCGGCCGGGCGGTCCGCGCATCCGCAGCCAAATGCCGTTCGAGCGCCGCCGCGACCGCCAGCACCTCCCGGTCGCCATGGCGCTTCCCCACGATCTGCAGCCCGAACGGCATCCCGTTCGCATCGAGGCCGACGGGCAGCGACACCGCGGGATGCCCGGCCAATGTCACGGCATAAGCCAGCGCCAGCCAATGAAAATAGGTCCGCGTGGGCCGGCCGTCGATCGCCGCGGGATAGAGCTCGGTCCAGGGGCGCGGGCTCAGGGTGATGCTGGGGGTGATCAGCACGTCGTGCTCGGAGAAGAAATGCTGCCAGCGCCGATACAGTGCGGTCTGCTGCGCTGTGGCCCGGGCGACGTCGGTGGCGGTGTGGCGCAGGCCCTCGGCAACGTTGGCGTGGATGTTGGGGCCAACCTCGCCGGGGCGGGTGCGGACTTTCTCCGCATGCGTCGTGAGGAACGACACCGCACGCAGCACCTCGAACGCCTCATCGGCCCCGGTGCAATCCGGTGTCGCGTCCACTGACTCGCCGAAGACACCGCGGAACAGCGCCGATTTGTCGTGGAACGCCGTCGCGACCAGGCGCTCGGTCGGCGCGAAGCCCATATCGGGGGTGAACGCCGCGCGGAGGCCAGACAGGTCCACGGCCGGGAGCGGCCAGAACGGCTCCCCCAGCGGCACCGAGAGCGGGTCCCGTGCATCATACGCCGCCATCACCGACAGCATCAGCGCCGCATCGTCCACGGTCCGCGCCATCGGCCCCAGCACCGCGAGGCCAGACCAGCCATGCGCCCGGCCCTCATGCGGCACGAGGCCCGGCGTCGGCCGGAAGCCCACGACGCCACAAAACGACGCCGGGTTGCGGAGCGAGCCGCCGGTGTCGGACCCCGAAGCGAGCGGCATCATCCCGCAGGCCAGCGCCGCTGCCGACCCGCCCGATGACCCCGCCGCCGAGCGCACCGGATCGAACGGGTTGCCGGTCGCGCCGTGCACCACATTGCGCGTATTGGCCCCGGCCGCGAACTCCGGCGTGTTGGTCTTGCCGATGATCACGCCGCCCGCGGCCCGCAGCCGCGCGACGCTGCCGAGGTCCGCCCGCGCCATGTTGTCGCGGAAAATCGGGCTGCCGTAGGTGGTCGGCAGGCCGGCCGCGTCCTCCATATCCTTGATGCCGACCGGCAGGCCGTGCAGCGCGCCCAGCGCCTCCCCGGCCATGACCGCTCGCTCGGCCTCGCGGGACGCGGCCCGGGCCGCGTCATCGTCCCGGGCGATCACGGCGTTGATGGCCGGGTCGATCGCGTCGATGCGGGCGAGGCAGCTGTCCAGCAGCTCGACCGGGGACAGGCGCTTCGTGCCGATCAGGCGCCTCGCGTCGATGGCGGTGAGGTCGCAGGGCTCCATGCCTAATACCCCAACGCCATGCCGTCCTTGCGCGGGTCCGAACCGCCGATCAGGCAGCCGCGCGCGCGGTCGATCCAGATGGCCTGGCCGCCGCCATGCGGGCGCTCCACCGTGATCGCGTCATGCCCCAGCCGCGCCAGCCGGTCGATGGTGGCGAGCGGGATGCCGCGCTCCACCTCGAGCTTGCCCTGAGTGGGGAACACCCGCGGCAGGTCGAGCGATTGCTGGATGTCGAGCCCGTATTCCATCATGTTGCTGAGGAACCAGCTCTGCCCCATCGGCTGGAAATGCCCACCCATCACGCCGAACGGCATCACGGCCTGGCCGGCCTTCGTGACCATGCCGGGAATGATGGTGTGCATGGGGCGCTTGCGCGGCGCGATGCAGTTGGGGTGGCCGCGCTGGAGGCGGAAGCCCATGCCGCGGTTCTGCAGCATCACGCCGGAGTTCGGCGCCAGGATGCCGGAGCCGAAACCCTGGAACAGCGAGTTGATGAAGCTGCACGCATTGCCGTCCCGGTCCACCACGCAGAGATACACGGTGTCCCGATGCACCGGCAGCATCGCCTCCCCCGCTGCAGGCATGTCCCGCATGGCCGCGCCATCGTCGATCAGCGCGCGCAGCCCGGCGAGGTAGCCCGGGTCCAGCAAACGCGCGACCGGGACGTCCGCCTGGGCCGGATCCGCCAGGAAAGCGTCACGGTCGCGATACACCAACCGGGCGGCTTCGACATGACGATGCAGGCGGAGCGGATCGAGCGGGCCGCCGGCATGCGGAAACTTTTCGACGATGCCGAGCAGCATCAGCGCCATAAGGCCGGAGCCGTTGGGCGGGCACTGCCAGACCTCGTGCCCATGCCAGTCCGTGCGGATCGGCGTCACGAACTCGGCGCCCGTCAAGCCCTCGGCGAAATCGGCTTCGGTGTGCAGGCCGCCCTGGGCGCGGAGGGTGGCCACCATGTCGGCCGCGACCGGACCCTCATAGAACGCCCGGGCCCCGTGCTTCGCGACCAGGCGCAGGGTCTCGGCCAGCCGGGGCTGCACGAACCGGTCCCCCTCCCGGGGCGCGGCGCCGTTGGGCAGGAATGCCTCGGCCCCGGTGCGGCGCAGCTTGTTTTCCAGCAGGCGCCAGTCGAACGCCACCCGGTGATGCACCGGCCAGCCCTCGGCCGCGAAGGCGATCGCCGGCTGCAACAGCGTATCGAGCCCACGCGTGCCATGCGCGGCCAGCAGCGTTTCCCACGCCGAGAGCGCGCCCGGAATGGTGACAGTGTGGGGGGAGGTGTTCTCAAGCGAGGTGATGCCGCGGCCCTCGAACCAGTCGATCGTGGCCGCCGCCGGCGCCCGGCCGGAGCCGTTCAGCGCATGCACCGTGCCGCCGGTCGGCGCGTAGAGGCAGAAGCAGTCGCCGCCGATCCCGGTCGATTGCGGCTCGATCACCGCGAGCACCGCCGCCGCCGCCACCGCCGCATCGAGCGCGTTGCCGCCCGCCCGCAACACATCCAGCGCCGTCAATGTCGCGGCCGGCATGCTGGTGGCCGCCATGCCGTGCGCGGCGTAAACCGGGCTGCGGCCCGCCAAGTGGAAATCGCGGTGGCCGGTCGGGGTCATGGGTTTTCCTTGTGCATCGCGCAACGCTGGCACGGCGCTTTTCGGGTGGCAATCTTGGCAACAAGGCGCCACCCGCCCTACAAACCAGCATGACGGACGCCAGCCCCCCCGCGACTCTCGACGATTTCCACCGGATCGACATCGGCACGATCACGGACGCGCAGCCCTTTCCGGAGGCGCGGCGCCCCGCCATCAAGCTGTGGATCGATTTCGGCGATGGCATCGGCACCAAGCGGTCCTCCGCCCAGATCACCGAACACTACGACCCGGCCTCCCTCGTGGGCCGCCAGGTCTGCGCCGTCGTGAACTTTGCTCCGCGCCAGATCGGCAAGTTCCTCAGCGAGGTGTTGACTTTGGGGATGCCGGATGCGGCGGGGCACGTGGTGCTGGTGGCGCCGGGGCATGCGGTGCCGAATGGAGGACGGCTGTTTTGACCGCACCTAGTCCCACCTACGCGACCGTCACCTGGGACCAGTTGCACCGGGACGCGCGCACGCTGGCCGCGCGCCTCATGCCGCTCGGCCCGTTCCGCGGCATCGTGGCCATCACCCGCGGCGGCCTGATCCCGGCGGCGATCGTGGCGCGGGAGCTGGAATGCCGGCTGGTGGAGACGATCTGCGTTGCGTCCTATGACGACGAGAAGATCGGCAAACCCCAGGTGCTGAAGCCCGCCGCGGCCGCAGGCGATGGCACCGGCTTCGTGATCGTGGACGATCTGGTGGACACCGGCGTGACGGCCCGCCTGGTGCGCCAATTGCTGCCGGGCGCGCATTTCGCCTGTCTGTATGCCAAGCCCGAGGGCCAGGGCGTGGCGGACACCTGGATCGCCGAGGTGCCGCAGCAGACCTGGATCCTGTTCCCGTGGGACACGGCGCCGCTATTCGTGGCGCCGCTGGCCCGCGACCCCGGCTAGGGCATCATTCGACCGAAGGGATTGAGTTGCTCCAGGTTTAGGTTGCGTAGAGCGCTACTCCCAAGCCGAGCGGCTCGGGAAGCGCTCTAGACCCTTGCGAGCCGGCAGGGCCTGGGCTAAACCGCCGCTCTCTGTGGCGCCCGTAGCTCAATTGGATAGAGCACCAGACTACGAATCTGGGGGTTGGAAGTTCGAGTCTTTCCGGGCGCGCCAGATACCATGATCGGCACCCCGTGACAGGCACCGTCGTCGCGATCTCGCGCTTCCCCGTGAAGTCCATGGCGTCCGAGGCGCTGGCGCACGCTGACCTGCATTGGACGTGGCTGCACGGCGATCGCCAATACGCCTTCGTGCGCGCGGAAGACACGTCGCATTTCCCCTGGCTCACCGCCCGGGCGGTTCCGCGCATGGTGCAATACCATCCTCACTATACCGGGCCAGAGGACCCCAAATCCGCACTCGAAATCACCGATCCTGATGGCCGCGTGTTCGACATCCGGGACCCGGCGCTGTGCGCCCGCCTTAGCGACGAAGCCGGCGAGCCGATCCGGCTTCTGCGGCTCGGCCGCGGCGCCTATGACGCGATGCCGGTCTCGATCCTGACCACCACGATGGTGGCGTCGGTTAAGGCGGCCCATGGCGCGCCCGTGACGGCCGCCCGGTTCCGCGCCAACATCCTGATCGAGCCCGACGAGCCCGGCGTCACCGAGCAGGACTGGCTGGGCAGCAGCTTGGCGTTTGGCAGCGGGGCGCAGCTGCATGTCGATTGGGCGATCCCCCGCTGCGCCATGATCGGCATCGATCCGGTGACGGCGGTGCGGGATGCCGGGTTGGTGCGGCTGGTGGCGCAGCGATTCGGCAACGCGGTCGGCGCGTATTGCGCGGTGCAGGCGCCGGGGGGCGTGCGGGTGGGAGATCGGGGCAGGCTGGCTCGACTGGCGGGGCAGTAACGACTTGTCGAGTTTCGTCGGAACCCGGCGCGACGCGGCCCGCCGTGCCGTAAGACCGCATCATGCGCTATCACCCCGCTCTCCTGCTCCTGATCGCCGGTCTCCTGGCTGCAGGAGGATTGTCCCCGGCGCGGGCCGAGACCGAGCGGGACGCGCTCGACCGGGCCATGGCCGCCAATCGCCAGAGGGACCCTGCCGCAGCGCTCGCCATCTACCGAGATCTGGAGAAGGCAGGCAGCCCAGCCGGCGCCCGCATGCTCGGGCTGTTCTACGGCGCGGGGATCGCGGTGGCCAAAGACCCGGTCCGCGGCTGCGACCGGTTCGCCAAAGCCGAACTGGCCGGCGATCCCGAATCCACCGAATTGCTCGGCGACTGCTACCATAACGGCACCGGGCGCGAGCGGGACTATCTACGATCGGCGCAGCTCTACACCCTCGCCGGCACACGGGGCGTCAGAGTTGCGTTCTGCGCCCTCGGCAACCAACATCTGCGCGGCGACGGCGTGCCTCAGGACCAGCGCAAGGCGGCCGAGCTCTGCCGCAAAAGTGCGGAACTGGGCGTGGCGGACGCGCAAACCGATCTCGGTCAAATGTATCTGCTCGGCCAAGGCGTGACCCGGGATCCGGCGGAGGCCGCGCGCTGGTTCACCAAAGCCAGCAGCCAAGGACAGGCCAACGCGGCGCATCTGCTCGGTCAGCACTACTGGAACGGCGACGGCGGGGTGCAAGACCGGCCCCTTGCGGCGAAGCTATGGCGGTCGGCAGCGCTGCGCGGGCACCGGTCGTCGCCGTTCTTCCTGTCCCAGTTCTACTTCTCGAGATCGCTCGACGAGTCCGGGCCGCGCCTCCACACGGAGCCAGCGCTACGGGCCGTCTATTGGGGCACCGTGGCGGCGCAGACCGATCCCGACCCCGCCCGGCGCGCGAAGGCGGCGGAGTTGGTCGAGATGCTCACGAAGCTGTCCCCAGCGTTGAAAGGCGAGCTGACGGCGCTGCTGGCACGCCGGGAGCCGCCGACCGAATAACGTGCGGCGGCGTCTAAGGCAGCAGCCATTCCGGCTCGGTCACGCATCGCTGCAACCACGCGCGCACCCCGTCCGGCCCGGTGAACCACGCATCCACGCGTAGCCCGGCGCCACCCAACTGGCGCGCGGCCCGGATGCCGTCTTCGTCCGTGACGTCGTCACCGATGAAGATCGGTAACCGGCCCCGAAACGGCGCTTCCTGCATCAGCCTATGGACGGCCACCCCTTTGTCCGCGCCGCGGGGCCGGATTTCCCAGGCCATGGATGCCTCCATCACCTGAAAACGCGCGGCTTCTGGAGTGATCAGCGCCAGCGCAGCCGCATGGAGGGCCGGACCGATCGCGGGATTGGCGCGGTAATGAAATACTAGGCCGCGCTGCTTTTCCTCCAGCCGGGCGCCGGGATGGTGCGCAGCGACCGTGCGGGCCTGGACGCGCCAGTGATCCGGCACTTCCGGCAGATCGGCCCGGATCACCGCTGCCTCCGGCTGATGCCGGATCGCCCCACCATGCTCGCCGGCGACGGCAGTCGGTACGTGTGGCAGCAGCGCGTCGATCTGTGCGATGGGCCGGCCGGTGACGATCGCCAGGGCGCCATCAAGGCGGTCCCGCAGGGCATTCAGCGTCGATACGAGCCCGGGCGGCACCACGACGCTCTCCGGAGTCGGCGCCAGGTCGAGCAAGGTCCCATCCAGATCGAGCAGTAAAGCGGCACGGCCAGGCGGCGGTAGGCTCAGCGGCACGCGGTGATCCGCACGTCGTAGATCGGATGTTCCAGCACACCCAGCGCGGGCTCGTTGGCAAACATCCAGCCGCGAAAGCCGGCACTGCCGGGGCGGCTGTCGGCGATCTCTAGGAAGGCGGCGCTGTCCTGCGGCAGGTCGGGCGGGCGGGCGACGCAGCTGCGCAAGGTGATCGTGAGCGTGCCGAAACTGGTGGCCTGCCCCACGCGGAGGCTCGTGCGGCTGGGCTGGGCGCGGACCTTGTCGAGCAATGCCAGCTCGGCCGTCACGCGCGGCTGCCAGGCATCCGGGTTGGAGGTCGGCGGGTTCGCGCCCTGGGCATGGGCGGCGCCCGCCTCCAGCATCACCAGTGCGGCCACTGCGAGGAAGCGGACGGTCATCGCCGCCCGGGTGGCGTCAGATCCTGGACGGCGTTCAGCATGGCCTGGCGAATGACCCCCTCGTCGACCCCCATCAGCACTGCGTCCTCGAACGCATCCTGCAGCACTTGGCGGATCTCGGCGTCATTCTCCTCCAGCGTCCGCAGCTTTTCGCGGCACGAGACCGGGGTGCCGTCTTTGCCCAGCCACCTTGTCCCGGTGGGCTCGCTCACTGCGCGCCGTTCCCTTTATGCTGAAGGGATCGCTGGGTCGCATCGGCCAGGTTGCCGACGTTGAAGATGAACTTGCCCAGCAGATCTTCGAGATTGGTCGCCGATTGCGTGATGGTGATCAGCTGGCCGTCGCGCAGCGTGGCGTCGGCGCCGCCGGGGCTGATACTCAGATAGGCGCCGCCCAGCAATCCGCCCGTCGCGATGGTGGCGCTGCTATCGGTCGGCAACTTGATCGCTGATTGGACCGAGAACGCGACGATGGCCTGGAACGTGGCGGCGTCGATCGTCGTGCCGGTCACGCTGCCGACCTTCACGCCCCCGATCCGCACGTCGGACCCGGCCGTCAGCGTGCCGATATTCTCGAACTTCGCCGTCAGCCCCGTGCCGCCCGTGGCGCCCCTCCCGGTGTTGACGGCGGCGTAGGCGACGAAGCCGACGGTCACGGCCAGCACCAGGGCGCCGGCCAGCAGCTCCGCGACCCCACGACGAGCTCCCGCGGCCATTCTAACCTCCCGGTGTCCAGGATTCGTAGTCGCCGGTCGCCGCCGCACGATTACCGCCGCGATAGTCGTGACCGGGGGGACGATAGCTCGCCGAGGTGCCGGTCAGGTTCGGCAGATGCGGCTTCTGCCAGGGCTTGCGGCTGGCCAGCGGGATCGGCGCATCGGTCGTGTAGTGGATCCAGGCGTGCCACTCGGGCGGCACCGCACTCGCCTCGGCCACCTGGGCATAGAGCACCCAGCGGCGGGAGCGCAGCCCGGTCCGGGCCCGCTTCTCTTCGAAGTAGCGGTTGCCGAATTCATCGGTGCCGACGGGACGACCGTGGAAGTAGGTGTAAAGGCGAGTACCGATTGTCATGCGGATCGATATAGGGCGATGGGATCGCCGGGTCCATCATCCGGCGATGCCATTGCCGTCATCACACTGTGACGGTCAGGGTGCGCGGCCCGCCGGCACGGCGCGGAAGCCGGTGATCGCGTCATCCAGCTTCGTGCCGGACAGTTCCGGTTGCAGGTATTGCACCGCCTCGTCCGGACGGCCGTCCATTGCCAAAACGGCGGCGAAGTCGTGGCGCTCGCGCGGGGTGGCGTTCGGCTGCTCGGCCATGGGGCGGAGGATGCGGCTAGCCTCGCTCGCGCGCCCGCTCATGGCCATGGACAGGGCCAGGTTGACCTGGGGCGGACGGGATTGCGGCGCGGCGGCGATCGCCTCACTGTAGGCGGTTTGGGCGTCCTGGTGCCGCCCCTGAAGGTCCCGGGCGATCCCCAGATTGTTCAGGGCCACCGAATTTCGCGGCGACCGGGACAGCGATAGCAGGAACAGCCGCTCCGCATCGGCCGGGTCGGTTGCAAGGCGAAGGCGGCCCTTGCCGATCAGCGCGTCGGTGGAGGTGCGATCGATGTCGAGCGCGGCCTCGAAAGCCGCACCGGCCTCGCCGTTGCGCCCCATCGCCGTGAGAGCGTTCCCCTGGCAGACCAGGATATCGACCCCGCGCTGCCCGCTCTCGGCCAGGGCGACGCAGATCCGGAGCGCCAGGTCCGGCGCGCCGCTCGCAAGGGCGGTTTGCGCCGTGGCTAGGCTGGGATTGCCCTCACCCAAGCGTTCCTGACGCGGCCCGCAGGCCGCAACCAGGACCATCAAGGTCAATCCGGCCAGTTTCCCGCAGGTGCGCATAGACTCGCGACTCCAACATCATTTGCTCATCTGCTTTGCTACCTGAAGTCCGGCCGGTCCGCCAATAACGATAAACACGCAGGGCAGGATGAACAGAATCATGGGCAAGGTCAGAAGGACGGGAAGACGGGCCGCCCGCTCCTCGAACTTGGTCAGCGAGATCTGCCGCATCTCGTTCGACAAGGCCCGCAATGCGTCCGATAGCGGCGTGCCGTACTGCATCGTTTGGATCAGCGTGGCCGTCAATCGCTTGAGGCTGTCGAGTCCGGTGCGTTTACCCAGATTACTGAGAGCCACGGCCGAATCGGACAAGATCTCCAGCTCCCGCACCGTCATGTCGAACTCCCGGGCGACCTCCGGGCGGGCACGGCGCAGTTCGAAGGCGACGCGCACCATGCCGGGTTCGAGGCTGAGCCCGGCCTGCGCGCAGATGGTCAGCAGGTCGAGCGCATCCGGCAAGCCGCTCTCCAGCCTCGACAGATACCCCTTTCGCACCTGGCGAACCGCGAAGTCCGGCGCGATCAAGCCCACCACGGCGAACGACGCGATGACCGCGAGCCGCATCAGGCCGACCATGCCGCCCCATTCCGCAAGCATCCATCCGCCAAGCGGCATCAGCAGCATCAGCATGAGCTTGCTGCCCAGGAACAACGCCATAGCGTTGGGCCCCCGGAACCCTGAGCCGGCCAAGGTCTGCTCCAATTCCATGCGGGTTTTGCCCGGCAGGATGCCGCTCGCCATGATCGCGCGTCCGATGGTGCCGATCACGTCCTTCAAGGCGCCGCCCACGCCGGCGCGCTGCGTTCGTTCCTCGAGCGGGCCGCCGGTGCTGACCCACGTTCCACGGGCCGCATCCATTCGTTCGTTCACCCGGACGTCATGATCGGTTTCCCGCAACATGAACCATGCCGCGGCAGCCACGATCATGGCGCTCAGCCCCCCGAGCAGCAACAACATCGTCTGCGACATGGCGGTGTCCTAGCTCAGGGATTTACGGATGATGGTCTGCATCGCGAACATCCCGGCCGACAGCGACAGGATCGCGATGCCGAGGATGATGTTGCCGCTCCGATCCGTGAACAGCACCGCCATGTAATCCGGGCTGAGCATGCCGATGATGCAGCCGGTCACGATCGGAAGGCAGCCCAGCACCAGCGCGCTGGTTCGCGCCTCCGCTGACAGCGCGAAGCCCCGCGCCTTCATCGCGACACGCTTGCGGATGACGTCCGCCAGCAGCTCGAGCGTCTCGGTAAGCCCGCCGCCCGTCTGCGCCTGCAACGTCAGGGCGGCGGCGAAGAACCCATACTCAGGCAGGCCGGTACGGTCCGCCAGATCGCGCAGGGCCTGGTCCGGTGTCGTGCCGATGCCGATCTGGTCCACGACCCGGTCGAACTCCGCCCGGGTCGGCTCCGGCGCCTCTCGCGCCACGGCCCGCAGCGACTCCGTCACAGGAATGCCGACGCGCACGGCACGCACGATCAGCGACAGCGCATCGGGAAACTGTTTCAGCAACGCCGTGCGCCGCTTGGACTCAGTCCGGCCGAACGTCGTGCGGCTAAGGAGGATCCAGCTGATTGGGACCAGGAGCCATCCCATCAAGCTGCCCAGAAACCCGGCCGCCAGCACGCCGATGATGCGTGCGATAATTCCGGTGATCAGCAGCACCATGGGCCAAGGGACCCGGTATTGGTCGGCCTTGGCGGGATTGAAGCCAAAGATGCTGCCGAGATGGTCTTTCCAGGTTTTGCGGCGCGCAAGGTCCTGCCGGGCGATCCCGCGCGATCTCGTGTCCACGCGCTTGGTCGCGACCGGGCTGACCACTGCCTTGATGCGCGCCGCCTCGGCCTGCTGCCTCTGGTGCACCCGCATCAGCAGCAGCCCGGCTGCAACCAAGCCGAGCGGCAGGATCGGGGCAGCGAGCAACCAGGGGTTCATTTGTCGTCCCCCATCTCCAGCGCTTCCATCCACTCCTTCTCGAGCCCGAAATACGTCAGGCGCTGCATGAAGGTCGGGCGAGCCCGGCTGACCTTGTATGTCCCGAACAGCCTGCCGTCCCGCTCCCCCTGAATCTCGAACTGGAAAATGTCGTTGAGCAGCACGACGTCGCCTTCCATGCCGCAGATCTCCGTCACCTGCGTGATGCGGCGGCCGCCGTCGCGGTGGCGTTCCACCTGAACGATCAGGTTCACCGCGCCCGCGATCTGCTGCCGGATCGCCTTGGACGGCAGGCCCATGTTGCCCATCTGCACCATGTTCTCGATACGGGTCAGGGCGTCGCGGGTGTTGTTGGCGTGGATGGTGCTCATGCTGCCGTCATGGCCGGTGTTCATGGCCTGCAGCATGTCGAACGCCTCGCCGGCGCGGACCTCGCCGATGATGATGCGGTCGGGCCGCATTCGCAGCGCGTTCCGCACCAGGTCGCGCTGGGTAATTTCGCCGCGGCCCTCGAGGCTCGGCGGCCGGGTTTCGAGACGCACCACGTGAGGCTGCTGCAGCTGCAACTCGGCGGCATCTTCAACCGTCACCACGCGCTCGTCCTCATGGATCAGGCGAGACATGGCGTTCATCAGCGTGGTTTTGCCAGAGCCAGTGCCGCCGGAGATCACGACATTGAGGCGAATCGCCGAACCGAGCTCCAGAACCCGGGCGACCTGCGGCGTGAGTGCCCCGAAGCCGATCAGCCGCTGGAAGTCGATCGACTTCTTGCTGAACTTCCGGATCGAGACATAGGGGCCATCGAGCGCCAGCGGCGGAAATACGATGTTGACGCGGCTGCCATCCTTGAGCCGCGCATCCACCATTGGGCTCGCTTCATCTACCCGCCGGCCCACGGCGGCCGCGATCCGCTGGCACACGTTGCATAAATGCGCCGTATCGCGGAACTTGACCGTGCTCTGCACCACCTTGCCCAGCCGCTCCACGAAGATGCGATTGGGTCCGTTGATCATGATATCATTGATGGTCTGATCTTCGAGCAGCGGCTCGAGCGGGCCCAGCCCGATCATGTCGTGCACGAGATCTGCGGCCAGCTCCTTCTGCTCGCGGCCGTTCAGCTGCACCCGGCGCTCGGTCGCGAGGTCGGAGATCAGGCGCTCTACCTCCACTTCCAACCGGTCTGCCGACAGGATAGCGACGATCGCCGGGTCGAGGCGAGAGAGGCAGAGCTGGCGCAACTCGGCGATCGCCTCCGCCGGGGCCGTCATGGCGCGCTCGATGAACGGCACGGGCTGCACCGGCGCGAGCGGCGCCGGCGTGTGAGCCGGAGCCGGGGCCTGTAGCGTGCTGCCGAACGAAGGCGCTGCCGAAGGCGCCGCGCGGCGGCCGAAGGCGCTCACTTCCGCGCGCCGAACAGCCGGCTGAGGCCCTTCGCCGCCGTTGGACGGTCGGTATCGGCCTGGTCGGCACTATCGATCAGGCGGCTGAACGCCACCTGGCGGCTCAAAGCCAGAATGGCATCGCGATAGGCGCCCCGCGCCTCAGCCGCCGGCTTGCCCAGCGTCGCCGCCGCACCGACCTGCTTCGGCAGGTCCGGAATGATCACGTCCACCTTGGTCTTGAGCGCATCCTCGACCTGCCGCCGCGACAGCCCGCCCGGCAGGCCAAGACGGTTCAAGACCAGCACCGGCCGTGCACTCTGCGACGGCGTGGCACGCAATGCCATCAACCGCAGCGTATCCCGGACCGACGCCAATGTGGGCTCCATTACCAGGACGCGGCGATGCGACAGGTTCAGCAAATCCCGATGCACCGGCGAGGGCCTGAACGGCACATCCCCTACGATGAAATTGTAGCGGCGACGCAACGCATCCAGAAGCTTTTCGGCCGCCATCGGCGCGTGATCGGTCGAAACGTCGAACGGCTCCTGACCGGACAGCACGTGCAGGCGGTCCGTGACCGGCTGCGCCGCCCGCTCCGCCAGCAACGCATCGATCCGTTCCGGTGTCTGGAGCGCGGTGCGCAGGCCGCGACCGGGCTCCACGTTCAACAGGAAGGACGCGGTGCCCTGATGCAGGTCGGGGTCCAGCAGCACGGTGTGCCGGCGCGATGACACGCCGAAATGCCAGGCCAGGTTGACCGCGATCGTGCTGGCGCCCACGCCGCCGCGGGCGCCGGTGACGGTGATCAGACGGCCGCCCAGCGCCGCCTCCCCGGTCGGCGCGCGGCCGAGGGCGAGCGGGCCGAAATGCCGGGCCACGATCTCCCGCGACAGCGGCTTGGACAGGTATTCCATCGCGCCCACGCCGCGCGTGACCTCCCGATAGAAGTCGAGGCTGGTCAGGTCGCCCACCACCAGCACGCAGACATGCGGCTCGACCACATGGGACAGCTCTTCCAAGGCCGCCAGCGGTGAGTCCTCGCCGCCCACATCGACGATCAGCACACGGGGCGTGCTCATCTTCTGCAGCGCCAGGATCGCGGCCCGGATGCCGCCGCGCCTGGTCTCGATCCCGCCCGGCAGCGCATCCACCAGACCGGTTTGCAACGCGGTCTCGGTCAGGGTGTCGGTGACGAACGCGATGCAGGTCGTGCGATCCGTGCGGACCTCATCGGTCACGACGGACGCGGCGGCATCTCCCAGCGGCGGCATCAGTTCCCTCCCCCTGACGAACGGCTCGATGTCGCCGGGAGCGGACGGGGGGTCCCCTTCTGAACAAGCTCGATCGCCGATGCGGCCTGCACGCCGTCACTCCCGGGGGCTCCCCGGCCGCGTATCAGGTCAGACTTGTTTTGCGCCATGGCCGCGATGTTGCGGTCGTTCGCCCCGGTCGGCTTCCAAAAGCCATCCTTGGTATACGGGTCCGTGTAACTGCAGCCGGCGGCAGCCAAGACCAGAAGAAGACAGGTTGTGTGACGCATGACGACCTCTTCGATCTACTGGACGATGAAGCCGGCGCTGCCCGGGATCCGGGCCGGCGCGGATTGCGGCGTCCGGCCCACCTGGCGGACCAGCAGGATTCGCTCGAGGTCGCTGGCCGTCGTGTAGTTGTCATCGGGCGTATGCAGCGCGCTGCGCTCGTTGACCGGTTGCGCGATGTAGGGCGTGACCAGGATCACCAGCTCGGTCTCCTGGCGCTGGAAACCGGTCGAGCGGAACAGGGAGCCGATCACTGGCAGATCGCCCAAGAACGGGATGCCGCTGCTGGTCGAGGTCGAGCTGTCGTTCATCAACCCCGCGATGGCAAAGCTTTGCCCGCTTCCGAGCTCGACGGTCGTCTCGGCCCGGCGCACCGTCAGCGCGGGAATGGAAAGCGAGCTATTGCTGGATGAGAGACGGACCGAACCCGTATCGGTCAGTTGGCTGACTTCCGGGGACACATGCAGGTTGATCCGCCCGTCGGACATCACGGTGGGCACGAAGGCGAGCGCCACACCATACTTCTTGAACTCGATCGTAATTGTGTTGTCTTTCTGCGAGACCGGGATCGGGAACTCACCTCCGGCCAGGAAGCTCGCCGCCTGCCCGCTCATGACGGTGAGGTTCGGCTCGGCCAGGATGCGGGCCAGGTTGTCCGCGGCCAGCGCACGGATCACTGCGTTGACATCTGGCGTGCCGACAGTGAGCGCACCGACGGCGGCGCCGGCAACGCCCAGACCAGGGGTGGTGAGGCCGGAGACGGCGAAGCGGCCGATCGATCCCAGGCTCTGCCAGTCCACGCCGAGCGCCCGCGTCACGTTGCGGTTCATCTCGATGATGCGCACCCGCAGGGTCACCTGGATGGAATCGCGCACCGTCAGCTGGTTCTCGACCGTTTGACCGTCCGGCAGGAAGCCGCGCAGCACGGCCACCGCACGCGCGGAATCCGCCGCAGACGAGACGGTTCCGGTCAGCAACAAGCCCCGGGCCTGCGGCGATACCCGAATGTTCGAGTTCGGGATCAGCCGGGAGACCGCCGCCGCCGCCTCACCCGAATTGAAGTTCGATGCACGAACGGTGATATCGTAGTCAACGATCGTCCGCCCGGCCTGGTCCATCGCGACGACGGTGGTCCGCCCCGGCCCGACACCGAAGACAAAGAGGCTGGTGGCACTCGCCGGGCGAACCTCGGCCACTTTGGGGTCGGCCACGAAGACGTTGGTAGCCGGGGCGCTGAGGGTCAGCACCCGTCCCGCCCCGGATTCCAGGGCGATCGCGCGCCGCACGGAGTCACCGCCATTGCCGGCCGCAACCGGGGTCGCGCGGGCCGGCCGGCTCTCCTGAGCATGCAGGGAAACTGGCAGCGCAAGGAGGGCCGCGCAGGCAAGCACGCGGGAAATTGCCTGAATCTTGTTCATCAGAACTTGAACTCCCTACCGTCGCCCGACCCGGGGAAGACTTTGATGGTATTGGCCACTGGGCGCTGTTGTTGCGTCACAAGGGCATTGGAGACGTCACCGGCATAGGTGCCGATGCTGCGGTTGGCCCGCTCGGGCCCGGCATCGGCCGAGCGCACCACCAATGAGAGCTTGCCAAGGCGGGTGGCGACTTGCACGAGTTCGGCGTGCTCGGACGTGACTTCGATCGTCACCGTCTTGGCCATCTTCTCTTCCATGCCGACCCCGCTGCTGACATTCCCCTGTGCAAGCTGCTGGTCGATGGCGATCACCCGCGTGTTCCACAGCACGGTTTCGGCCACCACCTTACGGCCCGGCGTCTGTTGGCCGCCGACGGGCTCATCGAGGGATTGCGTCAGAATGAGGTCCACGCGGTCGCCGGGCCAGATCAGGCCGGCGGTGCCCGTCACCATATCGACGGCGATCGTCACGGCACGCGCCCCGGGAGTCAGGACTGCGGCCAGAAAGCCATGGTCGGCCGGGCGGAGCACGTCGGTCGGCAACCGGATCACGTCACCGGGCGCCACGTTACGCAAGACCATGCCGCCGATCATGGCGCGCTTGGCATCCGCCTGGTCCAGCACGTGCCCAATCGAGAGCTTGTCTTCGCTGACCTCCCGCGCCGTCACGTCTTCTGGCTTCAGCAACACGCCGGGATGGAGCTGCCGGGCAGCGACCAGGACCGACATCTTGGCGACCACCGGCGCCGGCGCGGCGACGGCGGTGTTGTCGCTGGGCATGATCATCCAGGCGATGGTGCCGAAGCCGGCGAGACCGGCCGCGATCAGCAGTAGCATGACGATCCGGATCATTGCGGGAGGCCCTCCTTGATGACGACGAACAAAGCACCGCACGCGATTGCGACGGCGTAGGGAAGCGGTCCGCCCCGGCGCAGGCGCCACCGCTCGGCCCGCAGCACCCGGCCGAGGAATGCAGTGGGACGGCCCGGTGGCGACCGCGAAATCCGGCGCCGGGCCACGAGGAACGGAAGGGCGATCATGCCACCCGACAGGCACATGCCGGTGAGCAGCGTCGGGGCCATGTGGGGCGCAACGAACAAGGTCGCGGCGGTCAGCAGCTTGACGTCACCCCCGCCAAGCGCCCGAAAAAGCCAGCAAACATAGGCGCCCGCAAATACGAAAGCGGCAGCCGCTCCGGAGAGCAGCAGCGTCCCGTCCAATGCACGCAGCGCGCATCCGGCCAAAGCTAGTCCGACTACCAGGCGATTGGAGACAGTCCGAGCCGCAATGTCGTGCGCCGCGGCGATTACGAGGAGCAGGCAGCCGAGGGTGATCAGGAACGGGGATAGTGCGTCGACGAAATCGGTGTTCACCTGAACCTCCCTGCACTGAAAATCAGCATGCCACATCTAACCAATGTTCACTATCGCAGCATCTGAGATGCCTCAAGCGGTCAAGACATTTGCTGACAATTGCGATTGTTTGCTTTCAGACCACCCGTTTCAGAAACGACAACGAATATGGTCGTGAACGAGTCCTGATTGCCGGCCTTAGTAAAGTCACCAAAAGAAGTTAACTAACGACGCTTTAGCGACCTAAGGGAATTTTGACGACGTGTTCACAAAGGAATTCTTGACCTTGTTGCCCAGAGTGCCCGCGCTGGTGACCACGGCAAGTGCGATCAGTCCAGCAACAAGCCCATACTCGAGACTGGTGACACCGCGCCGGCCTAATCGGACGTCGGCCAAATAGTTCAAAATGGTCCGCAATGTCGGCAGTCTTGGCATCTGCTCGCTTTCTAGAACCGAAAAACGTGAAATCGGGCCGGCCTTGACTGACCGGCCCGATTTCACCGGTTAGTTGACCAGCTTGCTGCTGATGTTGAGGAACGTGGTGTTCATCTTGGTGCCGAGGGTGCCGGCACCGACCACCATGGCCACGCAGATCACGGCCGCAATCAGCCCATATTCCAGTGCAGTCACGCCACGGCGATCCGTCACCAAGCCAAGAACGTTCTTTACAAGCTTCGTCATGGGGTTTTTCCTTCAGTTAGCTGCCACGTCGATCCTGCCAGAAGCCGTCCCGGGCGCCCGCTTCGTCTTCGTGTGGAGGCAAGCTACATGGAAGGATCGTTAGAAAGCCATTATAGAAGTGAGAAGAACTGTTGGGCTGGTCTTAACATTTTCTCAGAGCGGTTGCCGTCGAACCAGGTCCGGCGCACCCAGTCCAGCCATGTCCAGAGCCCGGCGGATCAGCTGCCGGCCCGTTGGACGCCAGCTGCATCGCCCCACCGCCATTCCGGATCGAGATGATCGACGGCGCCGTGCCCGACGCACTCGGACCCCAGATCCGCATCGAGCCGCCAGTCGAGGGCGACCAAACCATCAGCGGGTTGGCTCGTACCGGATTCGTAACAGCGACCGCCGATGCCGACACCCTCGAGCCGCCCGATGCCGTGACCGGATTGCCTCGCCACCCCGCAAGCACCCGGTCCCGATAGGGACCTCCGCGCTCGGGCGTGGCCGAATGATAGGATGCGATCGCCTCCTCCCAGGAGCCGGCACGTGCTTTGAGCGACAGCAGGAACCGAGCCGCATACTCGGCATTGATCTTTGGGTCGAAGCCCTCCTCCAAGGTCGCGAACGCTGCGGGGTGATGGAGAAGACTGATCTGGAAACAGCCGACGTCGATGGACTGCACCCCCTGCACCCGCAGCTGGCGCGTCGCACCGATCGCGTCGGCAGCGTTGTCGAAATAACGCCCTGTGCCGGCGGCATTGATCGTCCAGGGCCAGGGGGCAACCTGCCCGGTGACGGGGTGCCGCCGCCCACTCTCAACGCGTCCAATGGCAACCAGCATGCCGGTCGGTAAACCAAACGATCGTTCCGCCGCGGCGCCAGCGTTGAGGCAGACAGATCCGCCATCGCCGTCAAACGCCAGTGCGGAGCCCGCCGACGCGACCGCAACGGACAGGGTCAGCGCTGCCACTCTGAGAGACCTGGTCGCGAAAATTGACAAAAGACCGCCTTTCGAGTGCGGAAACCAGGTAGCAGGCAATCATAAGGGTGTCAGGTCAAAATATGATCGGGCAGTACTGGCCGAAAGGACTAGGTCACCTGGGCACGATGACAGCGAAACCATAAACCGGCATGTGAAAGCTTCGCGTACGGAGGCGCCAAAGTGGAAGACACACGGAACCCGGGCGCACCTGCTCCCGAGACCGGCGCCGATGTGCCTGTGCCGGGCTGGTGCAGAGGCGATGCCGTTGCCTGCTTCCTGCTTCCGATGGCTTTCGCCCTGCTGGTCTCCCTGAAGATCAATCCCGACCTATTCCGAGGCGGGTTGATCAATCCGGACAGCGCCATGCGCCTCGTCCGCCTACGGGAGATCCTTGCCGCCCATGCCCCGCTGCATAGCGTTCTGAGAGACGGTTCTGGCGACGGCACGGTTTTGCATTGGTCCCATCTGCTGGACAGTCTTTTACTTCTGCTCGGCGCGCCCATTGCCGCCTTCGCCGGCTGGGACACCGGCATCACGGGTGCCGCCATGATCGCGGGACCACTCAGCCTGGGATTGCTCGGATTGGCATGCGGCTGGGCCATCTTGCCGCTCCGTCCGGCCCCGCCATGGTTCGGCAGCCTCGCCATGGTCTTGTCGGTCCCCATCCTGTCCTATGGATATGCCGGGGTCGTCCACCACCATGTGTTGCTGGTCGTGTGCGCGACCATGACAGCGGGATGGGCGCTGCGATGCTTGTCGGGCCGCAACGCGGGCTCGGCCGGGCTATCGTTGGGCGTGTGGGCCGGCGCCGGCCTGTGGCTGAGCCCGGAGACGGTTCCTTTCACGCTCATGGCGTTCGGGCTGGTTTGGGTCGTCTGGCTGCAACGCCCACGTGACCTCGCTGTGGTGGCGGCGCTGACGACTTCCGGCGCCGGGCTTTTCGGCGTGACGACCCTGGCCTGGCTGGTGGACCCGCCCTTGGCCGGTTACGGCGCGATCGAGCCGGACCGGATTTCTGTCATGTATGTCTGGTTGGGCGCCGGTGCCGCGGTTTGCGCCGCATGGGCGTGGGTGTTCGCGAGGCCGCTCGCGGCAGCGCCGGCATGGCTGGCTCGGGTCGCGGTGCTGGGGGGCGCGGCGGTCCTGGCCGTTGGATGGCTTACTGCATTCCCGCACGTTCTGCGTGGCACCCAAGGCTTGATGACGGCCGAGCAAGCCCGCGCCTTCTTCACTGGAATCGAAGAAATGGCGCCGGTGGCCGGCGTCGCGGAAGGGCTGGAATACCTGGGCGGCGGCGTAGCCGGGTTGCTCTTCTTGGTGATCGTTCTGTGGCGGCGGCCTTCGCTTCCACTGGCCTATGCCGTGGCGTGTGCGGTGGTGTTGGTGGCCCTTGCGGCAATGCACGTCCGTTTTGCTGCCTATCCCGCAGCACTGGGGGCCGCGTTGCTGCCTGTCATGCTGGGCCGCGTAGCCGAGACCCTGCGCTCGGCCCCCCACCAGCGCCGGGCCTTTGCGCGGACGTCGCTGATGGCCGGCGTGCTTCTGATACCCAAGCTCGGTCAAGCCGTGGCGCCCGCCCAGGCCGGTCCAACCGAACCCGGCCAAGCCACATCCTGCCAATTGGAGCAGGCTGCCACGTTGCTGGCTCCGTACGCGGATGCGGTGGTGCTGGCGCCCATCAACGATGGACCGGAGTTGCTGCGGCGCACGGCAGTTCGCACAGTCGGCACTTTGTATCACCGCAATGTCGAGGGTTTCATGCGTCTCAGGTCGGCATGGCTCAGTGCCGAAGAGGCTTCGCGCCCCGCGTTGGATGCGGCCCGGGTCGACCTGATCCTGGTTTGCCCGGGCAAGGCGGCAAGCGCCGGTGCGCCGGTGGATCCGACACTGCTTGGCCGGCTCGAAGCAGGGCAGCCGCCGGCCTGGCTGACCTTGATCGGGGGAGCCTCAGACGGTCTCGGCTACCAACTGTACCGATATGACCGTTGAAGATGCCGCCAGGAAGGCGGTTACGCGGGCAAGAACCTTCCGGACGGCATCGGCACGGCCGTAAAGGAGCCGGCGCGACAGAGTGCGTCGACGCGGTTTCGCGCGCCCAGGGCCCGGTAGATCGCCGCCAGGTGCACTTTGACCGTCGAGACGGCGAGGTCGAGTGATCGTGCGATATCCTTCGTAGATTTGCCGGTCGCGAGCAGCCGGAGGACATCACGTTGCCGATTGGTCAGCGTCGGCGCCACCCCGATCTCGCCAGCCGGGGCTGTCGCATCGGGCGGCACTGGCGACGCTTGCAGCAGGTCATCGTCTATTCGAGACAGGTCGGTGGCCAGAAAGTCGGGCACCGATAAGCGGCCATTCATCACAAGCCGTATGGCTTGCTGCACATCGGCGAAGGAACCGGCCTTCGAAACTACGCCGTTTGCACCGTGCCGCAGACATTCAACGACCTCCCCGCGGTCATCACCGCTGGTGAGCAGCACGATCCGAAGATCGGGACGCAGGGTCCGCAGCCGCGCGATGCCATCGGTCTCACAGGAGAGGTGATCGGCCAGCAGCAGATCGGTCTCGTGCAATCCGGGTATCGCGTCCGCCAAGGAGGCGATCGGGCGCACGACGAAATTTGGGCTGGCGCTGCGCAGGAGGCTGGTCAGGCTCTGGCGAAGGAGTGCCATGCGCTCGACCAAAACGACGCGCAAAATAGCCATGTCGCTGTTGTTCGGCCGCTGCGTCCAATCGCCGACAAGCCCGAGCGGAGCCGACAGAATGTCTGTGCGCTCGCTACGCTCGACGGACGAACCGGTCTGCCAGTCTATCAAACGCCTTCCCCTTCCGACGGCTACCGCACCACAGAGCGATGCGGCAGACGCGTCAGAGGTATCGTGAGATCCGTCGAGGGTCGAGTAAGCCTATGTCGCGAATTGTCGTTCCGGGTCCCGAAGGCGGCCATTTGGCCGCATAGGGTCGATCGTCTAACCGGCCATTGCCGGCTGCGGCAATGCGGGCACCGCGCCCTCCGGCGCACGAAGCCAATAACCGGACCCGCGTATGCTCTGGATCAGCATCCCGCCACCCTCATCGGGGGGCAGCTTCTGACGAAGGTTGAATACCAGCTGGTCCACGCTGCGATCTTCCGCACGCCAGGGCCGGCGAAGTGCGGCTTCCGACAACCGGTCCCGCGACACGGCGGCACCGGCCGCGCTGGCCAGGGTCTCGAGCGCACTGAACTCGGCTGACGTCAGAGCGAGGCGACGACCATCGTCGGTATGCACGGTCCGATGCAGGACGTTGATGGTGATCGGCCCGACCTTCAGCACCGGCGGCGCCTGGACGGATGATTTCTGACCCATCCGGGCATTCACCCGGCGGTGCACGGCGCGGATCCGGGCGATCATCTCCCGCATGCCGGGCGGCTTGGCAATGTAATCATCGGCGCCGAGTTCGAGCCCGACGATGCGGTCTGCCTCTTCGCCCATGCCCGAGATCACGATCACGCCGCAGTCACGCTGCTCTGCCAATTTGGCGATCAAGGACATCCCGTTCACGTCCGGCAGCGTCAGGTCCATCAGGACGATATGGGGCTTGAACGTGTCTTTCAGGGCCATTCCACTGGCGCCAGTGCTGGCCCAGGCTGCGAGCATGCCCGCACGCTCGATCCCCCGCAGAAAGGTGCGCGCGACAGGCTCGTCATCCTCGATTAGGAGAATGCGTGGGTTAGACAACATAGCCTCGGAGCCAACGTCGGAGATGTGCATCTTCGGTTTCCTTCAACGACCCACTCGATCACTGCCCCGTCAGCGGGACACGCCAAGACTGACAAACCAACGTTAATGACGACTTAAGCTCACAAGATCGTGTTCTAAAATGTAGGAAAACGACATAGTTGAGTTTGGTTCGTCAGGGTCGGCAGAGACCTACGCAGGGCTTCAGCGTCGCCTGTTTCGAATGTGGCCTAGGCCGAATCGAAACAGGGCCGGTATCTTCACGCCCGGGCTTGGTAGAGCGGATCGGGGTCAATCTTCTCGTTCCCTCATCAAAACAGGTAGCTTCGTTCGCTAGAGCACTCAGGTTCACAGATACTTTAGGTGCTACCATGGCCGTCAACAAAAAATCGTCAAAATTTGGTTAAGATGTGAGTTGGCAGTTTTTTGTTAGGGAGTGTAGCGTTGCCACCACGGCCAAACCCGCCCAAGACCAGCCTCGCTCATTTTTTATGCGCATAGCCGCCAAGCTTCGTGGAAAAATTGCGAATTGACCTGAATGTGCAGCCCAAGCCCTACCGACAGGGTTGCGAGTGAGTTAGCAAAGGACCGAACCGATCGACCGTATCAATATCCGGAATGGAGCTTTCGTGGCGGGGCCTGCCCTTACAGGATCCGGTGAGCCCTGGGGTGTGGCCCCGGCGGGTGAAGTCCGGCGGCTGGCGGCGGTCGCAAACCTCGCCATCCTCGATACGGAGCCGGAGCCGGAGTTCGACCGCATCGCCGCCATGGCCGCCCGTCATCTCGGAACTCCGGTCGGCCTCGTCAGCTTCCTCGATGACCGGCGCGAATGGGTGAAGGCCGCCTTCGGGCGCGACCGCTCCCCCATCGCGGCCCCGGACGGGTTCTGCGCCACCGCCATCGTCAGCCGCGGGGTGACGGTGGTCCCTGACGCCACTCGGGATTGGCGCTTCTCCGGCCGTTCCTTGGTCACCTCAGACCCGAAATACCGGTTCTATGCCGGCGTCCCGATCCTGTCCGACGATGGCGAGGCGGTGGGGACCGTCAGCGTGCTGGATCCCTCGCCCTGCACCGGGCTCACGACCGAACAGATGCAGTTGCTGACCGAGTTGGCAGCGATCGCTCAGGACCACCTCCGCGCCCGGGCCGCCCGGCTTCGTGCCACCGCCGGCACCGCCCCACCCCCGGTTTCGCCGGCAACCGCCCTTCCCCACCTCACGGCGGCTCTGGCGTTGGCAAAGGCCGGGACATGGCGCGCCTCCTTCGCCGACCGCTCCGTGATCTGGTCGGACGATCTGTTCGACCTCCTCGGCCAACCCCATACCGGCCCGGCACCCACCCTGGCGGACCCCCTGCCCGACGTCGCGGCCGCGGATCGCCCGGCGATGCAGGCCGCCCTGACCCGCCTGGAACAGACCGGCCAGCCTCAGACGCTCGACATCGCCCTGCGCCAGGGAGCCGTCACGCGGGAATGCCGCCTCATGATGGCACCGATGCACGAGGGCGGCGCGGTGACGGGCCTGATCGGCCTGCTGCAGGATGTGACCGAGTGGCGGCAGCGCGAGCAGGCGCATCTGCGGTCCGAGCGACTCAAGACGATCGGGCAGCTCACCGGCGGGGTCGCGCACGATTTCAACAATTTGCTGACCGTCGTTACCTTGAACCTCGAGGAAGCGATCGACACGCTGCCGCCGGAATCCGAGCTGCATGAGGTGCTGCAGCCCGCGATGGAGGCGGCGCTGCGAGGCGCCGATCTCACGCAGGAGCTGATGGCCTATGCCCGCCGGGCCGTGTTGCGGCCGGAGCGGGTGTCGCTCACCGATTTCTTCAGGGCGCTGCGCCCCCTCGTGTCGCGCACGCTCGGCAAGCGCTACAGCCTGCGCTTGCTGCTGCGCCACAACGCCACCCTCATGGTCGACCCGGCACAGCTCGAGACCGCGATCATCAACCTCGTCACCAACTCGCGGGATGCCATGCCGATGGGCGGCGAGATCCTGGTCTCGACCACGGCCACGCTCGTGGGCAATGGCGCAGCCGGGGCGGCCGAGTTCCCGGATGGGCCGGGGCCCGGCCATTATGTGCTGATCAGCGTGGCGGATCGCGGCGTTGGCATCGCGCCGGAGGTGCTGCCGACAGTGTTCGAGCCGTTCGTCACCACGAAGGATAGCGGCCGCGGCGGCGGCTTGGGCCTCAGCATGGTGTATGGCTTCGCCAAGCAATCGGGCGGCCATGCCTCGGTCACCAGCGCCGTGGGTGAGGGCACGACGGTGCGGCTCTACCTTCCGGTGTTCGACCAGCCGGAGGCGGTTCACCGCGTGGAACAGCCGACGGCGGAGCTGCGCGTGTTGATCGTGGAAGACCTGCCGGAGGTGCTGCTGGCCGCGAGCCGGATGCTGACGCAGCTCGGCTTCATGGTGGACACGGCCCCCTCGGCGGAGGAGGCGGTGCAGCGGCTGACGTCGGGGCGGTATGATTTGCTGTTCACAGACGTGCAGCTCTCGGGCGCCACGGACGGCAACAGTTTGGCCGACTGGGCACGGCGGCATGACCCGACGATGCATGTGCTGCTGACGTCAGGCTCGGCCGGGCATGATCGGGCGGCGCGGCCGGATGGGATGGAGATGCTGCGCAAGCCGTATTCGCGGCAGCAACTGAGCGATATGTTGGACTTGGTGTTCGGGGGGGAGTGGGGGCCGCCGGGGCGGTAGCCTTCGCTTGTTGGGTAAAGGAAGCGGACACCTGGCGATACAGGGTTTCCCGCTTACTACGAAGAGTGGTCTATTAAAGTCTTTACACATGACCGCTGTAAATCGGTTGTAGATCAGACCCTTTAGGAAAAGACCTGGAACCTTCTAATTAAGGGCACTTAATAGAGTAGCGCTGCTCAACTGACTGTTACTCCCAGAGCCCCCGCCAACCGCTCCAACCGCCGCTGCACGCTCTCCCCCGCAAACACCCCACTCCCCTCCGCCAGCAACAACGAAATCCGCCCCTCCCCCACCCGCAGCGCCGCCCCCGCCAGCAGCGCCGTGGTGCCCGCCGACAGCACGTAGGCGAGGCGCAGCGCCGTCCCCAGCACCTCCGCCCGGCGCAGCCCCTCCGCGTCCAGCAAGGCGCGCGCCGGGGCCAGGAACGCCGCATCCGGCTCGGCCTCGTAGCGGAGCGCCACCGTCATCGCCAGGAAGGCGCGGGCCGGGTGGTCCATCGCGACGCCGGGTTGGCGCAACACGCGGAAGAAGGATTGTTCGGCCCGGTATTCCGGGTGGTCGTGGGCGCCGATGTCGGACAGGTAGCAGGCGGCTTCGCGCAGCAAGGTGGCGTCCGCGGTCTCGTCCGGGAACAAGGGCGCCGTCCAGGCCAGCAAGGCCGGCGGCAGACGCAGGTCGCGGCCGAGTTGGGCGGCCATCATGGCGACGCCCGCCAAGACGGGATTCCGGGCGCGCTCCTCGGCCGGAACGCGGTGCATATACCAACCCTCCCGGATGCCGTTCGCGCTGAACACCACCCGGCGCACGCCCGTTTGCCGCAGCAAGCGCCGCAGCACCGTCGCCGCCATCGGCAAATCCTCGACCCGGCGGCGCGGGGCGCCCGGCATGCGTTCCAGCAGGCGCCGTGGCGTCGCGATCACCAGAGCCGCCAGGTCCCGCGCCGCGTCCCGCCCGATCGTGTAGTGCTGCACGATCGCCAACGGGTGAGCTACCTGCTGCATGTGGATGCGCGCCAGGGCCCGCCAGGCGCCGCCCACGAGATAGAGATCCCGCTCCGCCCCCTCCCGCAACCAGGTCACGGCGTCCAGTTCCTGGTCCGCGATGTCCCGCGCCCGGGTGAGGTCCCCCTCCGCGCGGTCGGACAGGCGGATCACACCGAGGCCCAAACTGGTGGAATGAGGTGCGCCGCCCAGCCGGACCAGCTCGAGCGAGCCGCCGCCGATATCGGCCAGGATGCCGTCGGCGTACGGGATGCCGCAGCGGACGCCCTCGGCCGCGAGCGCGGCTTCTTCCTCCCCGGTCAGGATGCGGATGGTGGCGTCGGGCAGGCGGGTGCGCAGGTCGGTGACGAAGGCCGGGCCGTTCTGGGCATCCCGCACGGCGGCGGTGGCGAGGATCTCCAGGGGGTGCGCGTCCATGGCGCGGGCGACCGCGGCGTAGCGGGTCAGGACGCGGAGCGTGGGGGCGATCGCGGCCTCGTTCAATCGGCCGGTGGCGGTGAGGCCGCGGCCCAGCCGCAGAACGGCCTTTTCGTTGAACAGCGGGTGGGGGTTGCGGGACAGGCCCTCGAACACGACCAGGCGGACGGAGTTGGAGCCGAGGTCGACCACGGCGCATCTTGGTTGCACGTTCTACTCACTCTGGTTCGCGCTGGTTGCCCACCCTCACCCCCACCCTCTCCCGCCAGCGGGAGAGGGGGCCGAAAGGTCAATCTTGGCGGATGCGGTCTTGGCGGCGAGGGGCGGGGGTGGGGTGGGTTTGCAGCGCGCTGCCGCGGCCCGACAGGCTGGGGTTGGTCATGAAGTAGTCATGCGCTGACACAGGTTTCGACCCGGCGGCCAGGCGGCGCCAAACGGCGTCCGGACCTAGCTCCCAGCTTTGCAGCGTGTCGCGCAAATTCACCACCATGATCTGCTCCAGCACCTGCGCATGCACCGTCCGGTTATGGATCGGCACCAGCGTCTCCACCCGCCAATCCATGTTGCGCGCCATCCAGTCGGCGCTGCTGATGAAAACCTTGGCCTGACGGCTCGGCAGGCGGTGGCCGTTGCCGAAGGCGAAGACGCGGCCATGCTCGAGGAAGCGGCCCACGATCGACTTCACCCGGATATGGTCGGACAGGCCCGGGACCCCGGGGCGCAGGCAGCATATGCCGCGGATCACGCACATGATGCGCACCCCGGCAGATGAGGCGGCATACAGCCGGTCGATCAGCGCATCGTCTACCAGGCTGTTCATCTTCAGCCAGATATGCGCGGGGTGCCCGGCCCGGGCATGCGCGATCTCGGCGTCGATCAGGCCCTCCAGCGTCGTGCGGGTGGTGAGCGGGCTGAACGCCAGGCTGTCCATGCGCTCGGGCTGGGCATAGCCGGTCATGTAGTTGAACAGCCGCGCACTGTCCCGGCAGAGGTCGGGGTCGGAGGTGAAGAAGCTCAGATCCGTATAGATGCGCGCCGTGATCGGGTGGTAGTTGCCGGTGCCGAAATGCGCATAGGAGCGCATGGCCCCGCCCTCCCGCCGCACCACCAGGCTGAGTTTCGCGTGGGTTTTCAACTCCATGAAGCCGAACACCACCTGCACGCCGGCCGCCTCCATGCTGCGGGCGAGGCGGATGTTGGCCTCCTCGTCGAAGCGGGCGCGCAGCTCGATCATGGCGGTGACGGACTTGCCGGCCTCCGCCGCCTCGATCAGCGCCTTCACGATCGGGCTGTCGCGGCTGGTGCGATAGAGCGTCTGTTTCACCGCCACCACGTTCGGGTCCGCCGCCGCCTGGCGCAGGAACTGCACCACCACGTCGAAGCTCTCGAACGGGTGGTGGACGATGATGTCCTTGGCGCGGATGGCGGCGAAGCAGTCCCCGGCGAAGTCCCGGATGCGCTCGGGGAAGCGGGGGGTGTAGGGCGGGAATTGCAGGTCCGGCCGGTCATCGACGATCATCTGCTTGAGGTCGGCGGTGCCGAGAATCCCGGGTTGGACCACGACCTCCTCGCCCGGGATCTCGTGCTCGTCCACGTCCAGCTCGTCGATGACCAGGGCGCGCAGGTCGGCGGGCATTGCGGCGTCCACCGTGAGATGGATGGCGGTGCCGCGGCGGCGGCGCTTGAGCGCGGTCTCGTAGGAGCGGACGAGGTCTTCCGCCTCCTCCTCGAACTCCACGCCGGTGTCGCGGATCACGCGGAACATGCCTTGCCCGGCGATGGTGTACCCGGGGAACAGCCGATCGAGGAACAGGCCGACCAGCTCCTCCAAAATCACGAACCGGATGCCGTTAGGCCCGCTCGGCAGGCGGATGAACCGCTCCACCTGGTTCGGCAGCGGAATCAGCGCGTTCATGCCATGCAGCTCGCCCTGCATGAGCTTCAGGACCATGACCAGGCCCATGTTGGGGATGAACGGGAAGGGATGCGCCGGGTCGATCGCGAGGGGTGTCAGCACGGGGAACACGCGGTCCATGAACCAAGTGTCGAGCCAGGCGCGGTCTTCGGCGGTCAGTTCCGGGATCGTGCAGAGCGTGATGCCGGCTGCCTGCAGCTGGAAGCGGACTTCGTGCCAGACCGTCTGCTGCTTGTGCATCAGGGCGGCGGCTTGCGGCTGGATCACGCCCAATTGCTGCGCCGGGGTGCGGCCGTCGGCGCTGAGGGCTGCGATCCCGGCCTTCGCCTGACCGATCAAGCCGGCGATGCGGACGGAGATGAACTCGTCGAGGTTGGACGCGCTGATGGAAATGAAGCGCAGGCGTTCCAGTAACGGGTGGCGCAGATTCTCCGCCTCCTCCACCACGCGATGGTTGAAGGCGAGCCAGCTGAGTTCGCGATTGATGAACCGCTCCGGGCTGTCGGGGCTGATGCCGGGTGGGGCGACGGCGTGGATCGGGCTGATGCGGTTCATGGGGCGCAGTCTATGTCAGCTCGCAGCAGGGGCGCGAGGGCTGCGATGGCGAGCGGCCGGGTGATGCCCCGCTGCGCCGCGAGCCCGGCGTGATCGAGCCGCCCCGCCGCCTCCCGCAACGCCGCCGGGCTGCGCGGGAGATGGAGCAGCAGCCAGTCCTGCACATGCGGCGGTACGATGAGCTGCCGGTCCGACAACAGCCGGGCCAGCAGGGTGCGGCGAAAGGCGTCGTCACCGGGCAGCAGGCGGATGGCGGTGGTGGCGCGCAGGCGGGAGCGGAGGTCGGGCAACGCCACCGGCCAACGGGCGGGGGAGTCGCTCGCGGCCAACAGGACCGGGGTGCCGGCCTCCTGCGCCCGGTTCAGCGCATGCAGCAAGGGCTCGTCGGCCGCCTGGTCGGCGTCATCGAGCGCGAGCGGCCCGGCGGTCCAGGCGTCTAACGCGGCGCCGGGCAGGAGCGTGGCGCCGGCCTTGGCCGCCCAGCGGTGCAGCAGGTGCGTCTTGCCCGTCCCCGCTTCGCCATACAGCGCCAGCCGCCCGCCCGGCCAGGCGCCGTCACGCAGCCAGGCCAGCGCCGGGTCGATGCCGTCGTGCGGCAGCAAGTCGAGGCGTGCGTAGTCGGGAAAGTCTTGAAACGGGAGCGGGAGCTGGTCCATCAGGGTGAGGCCGGCGGGTCCAGATACAGCGGGCTATCGAGATACCGCCGCAGCCAGAAGCGCGCGAGCACCCCGATCGCGGCCGCCACCGGCACCGCCATCAGGACGCCCAGGAATCCGAACGCGGCGCCCCCGGCGAACAGCGCGAAGATCACCCACACCGCATGCAGCTCCACCCGGTCCCCCAGGAAACGCGGGTAGATCACGTAGCCCTCCAGCACCTGCCCCGCCACGAACACGCCGGCCACCGTCGCAACCCCGGTCCAGGTCGGGAATTGCGCGAAGGCGAGCCCGATGCTGGCGACGCCACCCGCGATGCTGCCGACATAGGGGATGAACGACAGCAGGCCGGACGTAATCCCGACGATCAGCCCGAGATCGAGCCCCACCGCCGAGAGTGCCGTGGCATAGAAGGCGGCCAGCACCAGGCAGCACAGCGCCTGCCCCCGCAACCAGGCGGCCAGGATGCGATCGACCTCCCGCCCCTGCGCCCGCAGCACCCCGGCGTAGCGGCGCGGCAGCCAGCTATCGAGCCGGGCCATGGCGCGCCGCCAATCCCGCAGCAGGTAGAACGCGACCACGGGCGTCACCACCACGAGGCTCAACACGTTGAACAGCGCGAAGCCGCCCCCCACGATGCGGCTCAGCGCCCCGGCGAGGAACCCCAGCATGGCCCCGGCCTGCGTGCCCACGAGGTCCCGCAGCTTGCCGTCCACGTAGTCGGGCCCCAGCCGCTCCTGCAACGCCACGATGACCTCGCCAGCCCAGGCCCGGAGCGCGTTGACGTAGGATGGCACGCGCCCGATCAGCAGCCCGATCTGCGCCAGCAACAGCGGATAGAGCAGCAGCGCGAACAACAGGCAGCCCGCGATCAGCGCGAGGATCATGGCAAACGCCGCCGCCCCCCGCGGCAGCCCGGCGCGCGCCAGCCGCGTGGTCGGCGGGTCCAGGAAATAGGCGATGCCGGCCGCGACCACGAACGGCAACAGGATGGCGGCGAACAGGTTGAGCGACAGATAGACCGCGAGCACCAGCCCGATCAGCAGCGCGATCCGCTGCAATTGCGTCGACTGCCGCGTGGGCCGGAACTCGGGCGGCCGGTCGATGGCGTTCATCGCGCCGCCGCCCGGACGTAGGCGGCACCGGACAGCAACGTGCTGGCCGTCACGACGCCGATCAACGCCAACCGCAAAGGCCAAACCTCCAGCCCGAACGCCTCCAGCAGCAGCACCATCGCGATCAGCGCCAGTTGCAACGCCGTGTTCACCTTGCTGATGCGCAACGGCTTGATCCGCACCGGATGCCCGGCCTGCCAAAGTAATAGAATCCCGCCCACGATCAGGATGTCCCGGAACACCACCAGGATCGCGAGCCAATCCGGCAGCACGCCGACCGCCGCCAGGGTCACGAACATGCTGACCAGCAGCGCCTTGTCCGCCAGCGGGTCCAGCATGGCGCCGAGCGCCGTCCCGCCCCGGCGCCGGGCGAGCCAGCCATCCAGCGCGTCCGACACGGCGGCGCCGGCGAACACGATGGCGGCGAGGCCGAGCTGACGATGCAGCACGAACCACACCGCGACCGGCACGGCACAGAGCCGCGCGAAAGTGATGATGTTGGCGAGGTTCACGACCTCCCCGGGGCCGCGGCGATGCAGGCCGTCAGGCATGACGTCCCCCAACGACAACGCCCCGCGTTGCGGCAGGCCGCGCCCTGTGGTTTTGTCCGCCGCGTCGATGCTCCCGCATGGCGGCCATCCTAGCCGATCCCGGGGCGACCGCCAAAAGGACTCGCCATGCCACCCTCCCCTCCCCCGAACGGCGTCACCTACCGCGCGGCCGGAGTGGACATCGATGCCGGGGACGCGCTGGTGGAGCGCATCAAGCCGCTGGCCCGCGCCACGTCCCGGAGCGGCGTGATGGGCGGGCTGGGCGGGTTCGGGGCGTTGTTCGACCTGCGCGCCGCCGGGTTCCAGGACCCGGTGCTGGTCAGCTCCACGGACGGCGTCGGCACCAAGCTCAAGCTCGCGATCGATACCGGGCAGCACGGCACCGTAGGGATCGATCTGGTGGCGATGTGCGTGAACGACCTGGTGGTGCAGGGCGCGGAGCCATTGTTCTTCCTGGATTATTTCGCCACGGGCTCCCTCGATGTCGAGCAGGCGGCGCAGGTGGTGGCGGGCATCGCCGAGGGATGCCGCCTGGCGGGCTGCGCGCTGGTGGGCGGAGAGACGGCGGAGATGCCGGGCCTGTATGCGAAGGGCGATTACGATCTTGCCGGGTTCTCCGTGGGCGCCGCGGAGCGCGGGTCGCTGCTGCCGGCCGGGGTGGCGGCGGGCGACGCGATCATCGGGCTCGCCAGCGCCGGGGTGCATAGCAACGGGTTTTCGCTCGTTCGCAAGATTGTGGAATTGAGCGGGCTGGGCTGGGACGCGCCGGCGCCCTTTATGGACGCGCCGCTCGGCGCCGCGCTGATGACGCCCACGCGCATCTACGTGAAATCCCTACTGGCGCTGCATCGGGCCGGGCTGCTGCTGGGGGCCGCGCACATCACGGGCGGCGGTTTGCCGGGCAATGTGCCGCGCATGCTGCCGGAGGGGTTGGTGGCGACGATCGAGGCCACCTGGTCCGTGCCGCCGGTGTTCCACTGGCTGGCGCGCACCGGGGGCGTGGCGCCGGCCGAGATGCTGCGCGTGTTCAATTGCGGGATCGGGATGGCGCTCGCGGTGCGGGACCCGGCGCCCGTGCTCGCGATGCTGGCGGAGCTCGGTGAGACCGCCTGGGTAATCGGGCGGATCGAGGCCGGCGCCCCGCAGGAGGAAGCCACGGTGCACACGCCGGCCGACTGGCTGTCGTGAAGGCGCGCGTCGCTGTCCTCGTGAGCGGGGGCGGCAGCAACATGGCGGCGCTGGCGGACGCGGCGGCGGCCCCGGGCTACCCGGCCGAGATCGCCCTTGTGCTGTCCAACCGCGCCGATGCCGGCGGCCTGTCGAAGGCGCGGGACCGCGGCATCGCCACGGCCTGCATCGACCACCGCCCCTTCGGCCCCGACCGCGCCGCGCACGAGGAAGCGATTGATGCCGTCTTGCGCGAGCATGGGATCGGAATGGTGTGCCTGGCCGGCTACATGCGGCTGCTGACCCCGTTCCTGGTCGGCGCCTGGGCGGGCCGGATGCTCAACATCCACCCGAGCCTGCTGCCGGCCTTCCCGGGCCTGCACACCCATGCAAGGGCGCTGGCGGCAGGCGCCACGCTGCATGGCTGCACCGTGCATCGCGTGACGGATGTCATGGACGAAGGCCCGATCCTGGGTCAGGCCGCGGTGCCGGTCCTGCCCGATGACACCGCCGGCATCCTGGCCGCCCGGGTGCTGACGCAGGAGCACCGGCTCTATCCCGCCTGCCTGCGCGCTGCCATCGAGGGCCCGGCCGCATGGCAGAAGCCGGATGCCGCGTTCCTGAATCCCTTGCCCGCCTCGCCCGGGCCCGCGTAGAACGGCCCCGCAACTTGCCCGGACCCGAACCCGACATGGCCAACCCGCCGCCCACCACCGAAACCGACCCCGTGACCCAGGACTTCATCGCCGATCGCCAGCGCTTCTGGGGCAGCTTCACCGGCATGACCAAATTCGCCGTGATCGGCATCGTGGTCCTGCTGCTCGGGATGCTGGTGTTCCTGGTTTAAGCCCCATATCCGCGGCCCCACCCGGACACGAGATCCCATGTCGAACCTGCTTGCCGAGACCGTGACCGGCGTCCGCCATTGGACGCCCACCCTGTTCAGCTTCACCGCTACGCGGGACCCGGCGTTCCGCTTCCTCAGCGGCCAGTTCACCATGATCGGGCTCGAGGTGGACGGGAAGCCGCTGCTGCGGGCCTATTCCATGGCGTCTGCGAATTATGAGGAACAGCTCGAGTTCTTCAGCATCAAGGCCCCGAACGGCCCGCTCACCTCCCGTTTGCAACATCTCAAAGTGGGCGACCCCATCCTGATCGGGCGCAAAGCGGTCGGGACCCTGGTGCAAGACAGCCTTACGCCGGGCCGTTCGTTGTTTTTGCTGGGCACCGGCACCGGCCTCGCCCCCTTCGCCAGCATCATCCGTGACCCCGAGGTGTATGACCGGTTCGAGCGGATCGTGCTGGTGCATGGCTGCCGGGAGGTGGCGGAGCTGGCCTATGGCGAGGAGATCGTCGCCGCTCTGCCCGGGCACGACCTCCTGGGCGACATCGTGCGGGACAAGCTGCTGTATTACCCGACGGTGACGCGGGAGCCGTTCCGCAACCGGGGCCGCATCACGGACCTGCTGCACAGCCACAAGCTCACCAGCGACCTCGGTCTCGCGCCGATCGACCCGGCCAATGACCGCATGATGCTGTGCGGCAGCCCGGCGTTCCTGACCGACATGGTCGCCTTGCTGGACGGCGCCGGGTTCCAGGAAGGCAGCAGCAGCGCACCTGGCCAGTATGTGATCGAAAAGGCCTTCGTGGAGAAATAGCCCGGCGCGCCGGTGAGGGTTCGTTTACCTTTCCTGGGTAAGTTCTCCCCATGTCGGAAACAGCCCCCGCCCTGGAGTCGCCGCCCCCCGAGAGCAGCCAAGCGGAGCCTTCCGGCCGGGATGAGCGCTGCACGCTCAGCCATGCGGCCTTCGCCAAGATGGGGGACATCGTCTTTCGGCTCGCGGAAACCGACCAGACCCCGATCGTGTCGATCTCGCTGGGCGCCAGTGCGGCCGCCGTTCCGCTCAAGGCGTTGCAAGCCGAATTGCGGATCGCCGACGATACGGCGGACGGGCAGATGCTGGGGCTAATCGCCAAGTCGCTCGACTTCATCGGTGAGCTTCGGCTCGGAGACAAGCTTCCGGTCGAGGTGTTGGGCGCCGGCGCCAGCTGGGAAGGCGATCCGGTGCATCGGGAACTCGCCATCGCGCGGTTGCGATTGCAGGTCGCGGCCCTGCTGGACAGCGGCCCCGCGGCCGAAGCCGTGTGGGTCCGCGCCAGCGCCGCCAAGGTGCTTAGCGCCTACGACAATCCCGATATGAAGGCCAAGCAGCGGGCCGCGATGAGCGAACTGGCGGCCAAGCTGGGCCTGGCGGACGCGGCTGCCGCGGCGGAACTGGTCGAGGAGGTCGCGGGGGAGCTGAGCTTCATCGAGGCGTTGCGGGACCGGTTGCTGGTGCCGGTCCGCCTTTTGTCTGAGCGGGCGACCCTGCTGTCGCTTACCCTGGGCAGCAATCCCTCGGGCGCCGAGGTCACGGGCCGGGTGCGCTATCTTGCCGGCGTCGCCCATGACCGCATCGCCGGCCGCTTTGCCACCATCGACGGGCAGACCCGGCCCGTCCTGGATTTCCTCAGGGAGTTCGAGGTCCGGCGGGACGTGGTGCGCACACATCGGGACTGGCTGTATTGCACATTACGAGCATGGCAGCCGCTGCTGGCGGAATGGGCGGAGCTGGAGCCCGGCTGGTCGGACGCCGCATGGCCGCTGCTGCACAAATCCTATCGCTTCCTCGCCGCCCGCTTCCTGCCGACGCAGGAATGGCAGTCGGTGCAGAAAGCCAAGATGGAGGGGGCGCCGACGCGGATGGTGTGGTGATCGGCCCCTTGGGTTACCCCTGAACCCCCCAGCGCCGCACCGTTCGCCGTTCCACGGTGCGGAACACCAGGTTCTCGACCGCCAGCCCGATCAAGATCACGGTCAGCAACCCGGCGAACACGGATGGGATTTCCAGGATGTTGCGGTTCTCGAAGATGAACCAGCCCAGCCCGCCCTTGCCCGACGACACGCCGAACACCAGTTCGGCCGCGATCAACGTGCGCCAGGCGAACGCCCAACCGACCTTCAAGCCAGTCAGGATCGAGGGAAACGCCGCCGGGATCAGCACGAGCCACACATAGCGCAAGCCCCGCAGCTCGTAATTGCGCCCCACCATCCGCAACGTCTGCGACACGCCCAGGAACCCGGCATGCGTGTTGAGCGCCACCGCCCACAACACGGAGTGGATCAGCACGAACACCAGGCTGCCGGTGCCGAGGCCGAACCAGATCAACGCCAGCGGCAGCAGCGCGATCGCCGGCAGCGGGTTGAACATTGCCGTCAGCGTTTCCAGCACATCGGTTCCGATCCGCGTGCTGATGGCCGTGATCGTCAACGCCGCCGCCAGCAGGATGCCGAGGCTGTAGCCGATCAGCAGCACCCGCACGGACGTCCAGGCCCGGGCCGGCAACACGCCCGCCCGGATGCTGTCCCACCCGGCGACCAGCGTCTCCGACAAGGTCGGAAACAGCAGCGGGTTGTCGAGGAACCTGGCATAGCCCTCCCACACAAGCGCCAACACTACGAGAAACAGGCTTTTTCGGAGTGTGCCGCTGTTCCACAGCCGCTCCGTGAACGGCAATTGGCGCTCCACCTCCGGCAGGCCCATGCCGGCGTCCATGGTACCGGCGCCGTAGATCTGGATCGCGGGCTCAGCCATGGGCCACCTCCGCCGCTTCGTCCTCGAGCTCGGCGCCGCGCTCGGTGAACAGCAGGTCGTGGATGCGCGTCTCGAGCCGGGCGGCGCTGCCATCCTCGGCCGTGACCTGGTCCACCCCGTCGATCTCCGCACGCACCCGGCCCGGATGCGGGGACAGCAGCAGGATGCGGTTGCCGATCCGGATCGCCTCCGCGATCGAGTGCGTCACGAACATCACGGTGAACTTCGTATCGGCCCAGAGTTGCAGCAATTCGTCCTGCATGCGGCGCCGGGTCAGGGCATCGAGGGCGGCGAAGGGTTCGTCCATCAGCAGGATGTCCGGTTCCATCGCCATGCCGCGCGCGATCGCCACACGCTGCTTCATGCCGCCCGAAAGCGTATGCGGCAGGCTGTCGGCGAATTTGGTGAGGCCGACCTTGTCGATATAGGCCCGCGCCCGCTCATGCGCCGCCGCTTTGCTCATGCGCCGCGCGACCAGCAGGGGAAAGCTGACATTGCCCAGCACCGTCTTCCACGGCATGAGCTGGTCGAATTCCTGGAACACCATCATGCGATCGGCGCCGGGCTCGGTCACGGGGCGGCCCTTGATGCGGATCGTGCCTTCGTCGGCCAACAGATACCCGCCGACCGCTTTCAACAGCGTGCTCTTGCCACAGCCGGACGGGCCGAGCACGACGTAGCGGTCCCCCTGCCGCACCTGGAAGCTGACCCGGTGCGTGGCCGTCACCAGGGAGGACGGCGTCTTGTAGCGGAGCGTGACGCCGGCAACATCGAGCAGGGGCTCCATCAATTGCCGTCCAGATCGTGGGAGACCGGGAACATGAAGTCCTTCCAGGAGGCGCCCCGGGTTCTCATCGTGCCCGTTTGGAACATATGCTCGGCCATGCGGAAGATGGCTTGCGGCGCCGTGCGGTAATCATCCATCCCGGGCTGCTGCATCATCTCGAACAGGTCGGTGGCCGGGGTCTTGTCGCCGGAGCCCTCGCGATAGATGTCGATCGCCTCCCGCGGGTGCGCCTTGATGAAGGAAGCGGCCTCGATCGTCGCGTCTTTCACGGCCTGGATCAGCTTGGGGTTGGCGTCGCCGAACTTGGTGGTGGCGAAGAAGATCGCGTTCGTGACCGGGCCGCCGGTGATCGCCCGGTCGGTCGTGATGACATGGGCGCCCGGCAGCCGCAGCTCCTGGAACACGAAGGGCGGCGCCGAAAAATGGCTCGCGACCTCATGCCGCGGATTGGACAGCGCGATGGCCGCGTCCGGATGGCTCATCTGCACGGTGTTGCCGTCCAGCTGCGCCCAGTTCGCCTGGCCGAAGGCCTGCACGGCCGCCATCTGCAGCAGGATCGCCTGGGTCGCGACCTTCACGGTCGGGACCGCGATCTTGTCCGTCGATGTAAAGTCGGCCAGCGTTTTGATGCGGGGATCGCGCGAGACCAGCACCAGCGGGAGCGCAGAGCTGGCGGCGATCGCCTTCACTCCGCCCCGGGTACGGTCCCAGAGCAGCAGCATGTTGCTGGGCCCGGTGTTCACCACATCAATGCTGCCGGCCAGCAGCGCGTCCGTGGCGTTGCCGCCGCCCGCGAAGGTCAGGTATTCGGCCGCAACCGGCGGCGCGCCGAGTGCGGCAGCGTGCTTCTCCACCAGCTTGAAACGCTCCATGACGTAGGTCGGCATGTAGATGATGCTGGGCTGGCGCGTGATGCGGATCACGGGCGCCTGGGCGAACCCGGCCGACCACATGCACGCCCAAAGCAGGGCCGCCAGCCACACCCGGATCACCATCCCCAACCCCTTTCCCGACTTCTTGCCGCGTTTTTCGCATCAAACCCGCGCCGCTGCCAGCCGTCTTGTGAGTAGCGGGGGCCCGGTGTACCCGGGACAGGCGGATGGGGGAGAACAGGGTGCGGGTTCTTGGCATCGGGGCGCGGATCGATCTGGGGGACCTGTATCTCAGTCTGATGCGCGAGGGGCATGACGTCAGGGTTCACGCGGCGGACCCTTCCTATGCCGGGTGCTTCGGCGGCATCATCGACAGCGTGCCGGACTGGCGGGCGGAGCTGGGCTGGGTCGGGCGGAACGGGCTGATCCTGATCGAGAAGGTCGGGCTGGGCGCTTTGCAAGACGAGCTGCGCGTCGACGGATACCAGGTGATCGGCGGCAGCGCGCTGGGCGACCGGTTGGAATACGACCGCGCTTTCGGTCAGGGCGTGTTGCAGGCGGCCGGGCTGCAGCTTGCGGCCTCCCAGGCGTTCGACGGTCCCACCGACGCGGCGGCGTGGCTCCGCCGCAATCCCGGGCGGATGGTGTTGAAGCACGACAACAACGCCCGCGCCACCTTCGTCGGCGACCATCCGGAGGGCGCCGACGTGCTGTTCCAGCTCGGCCGCACGCCGCCCGGGCGGGTGCTGCTGATGGAGCGGCTGGAGGGCATCGAGGTCGGCGTCGGCGCCTATTTCGACGGCACCCACTTCCTGACGCCCGCCTGCATCGACTTCGAGCACAAGCGCTTCTTCAACGGCGAACGCGGCGAGATGACCGGGGAGATGGGGACGCTGCTGTCCTACGAGGGCGCCGGAGCCCTGTTCGAGGCCGCGCTCCGGCCGCTGGAGTCCAGGCTCGCGGTGTCCCGGCATGTGGGCTACGTCAACGTGAACCTGATCGCCAACGAGCGCGGGCTGTTCCCGCTCGAATTCACCTGCCGCTTCGGCAACCCCGGTTTCGCCGTCCTGGCGCCATTGCAGCGCGATGGCTGGGGTGACTTGCTGACCCGCATGATGCAGGGCGGGCACGCCACCTTCGCCACCGACCCCGGCTGGTGCGTCGGCATTTGCCTGACGGTGCCCGCCTTCCCGGCCGAAACACCGGGCGCCGATCCGGCGGACGATCCGCCGCTCTTCTTCCACACGCCACCTCGCGGCAACGAGGTGCCCCACTATCACTACGCGGACATGCGCGCCGAATTCGGCCAGCTCCTGGCCCGGCGCCGCACCGGCTATGCCATGTGCGTCACCGGCACCGGCGCCACCGTGCCGGACGCACAGGCCGCGGCCACGCGGCGCGCCGAGAACGTGATCGCCCCCGGCCTGCGCTGGCGCACCGATATCGGCGACCGCTTCCTCCGCGGCGAAGGCGACCGGCTCCGGCGTCTCGGCTGGATGGCATGACCGCGATCGCGGACTGCCTGGCCGGGCATATCTCCGCGGAGGTCGCGGTGGCCCGCATGGTGCTGGCCTGCATGCCGGCAGAGGCGATCGCCCAGGCGCTCGATGCCGCACGTAGCGATGACCCGCGCTGGGCGGCGATGCGGCGTTTGGTGACGGAACGGCAGGCCTCGCTCGATGACCTCGTGCAGCAGGTGCGCCGCACCGTGGCCGGGCACTCCGCCGCGGGCGCGACCCCGGCGGAGGGCGTGGCGCAGATCGCCGCCTTCTTCGACAACGCCGTGGCCCACTCGCCGGAGGCCAGCGTGGCCGTGTATTCGCTAGGGGATCCGCTGATCCTGGCCGCCGCCACGCAGGAGATCGTGGATTGGCTGCCGTTGCCCCCCGATGCGGACGTGCTGGACCTCGGCTGCGGCATCGGCCGGGTCGCGGCGGCCCTGGCCCCACGCTGCCGCTCCGTGCTGGGTCTGGACGTGTCGGCAGGCATGGTGGCGGAGGCGCGGCGGCGGCACCCGGCGCTGCGGTTCGAGGTGACGTCCGGGGAAAACCTGGACATTTTGGCGCCCTTATCGCTCGACCTGGTGCTGGCGATCGATTCGTTTCCCTACCTCGTGCAGACCGGGCCAGAGACGGTGGCGCGGCATGTCGCGGGCGCCGCACGCGCACTGCGTCCTGGAGGCGCCCTGGTGATCCTGAACCTATCTTATCGCGGCGATCCGCTGCAGGACCGCTCAGACGCCGTCGCCTGGGCCGAAGCGCATGGTTTCGTGGCCGAAATCGCGGGCGAGCGGCCGTTCCGGCTCTGGGACGGCACGGCCTTCGTCTTGCGGCGATGATCGGGGCGGCGATGATCCGCGCGCTTTTCCTGTTTCTGCTGATCGCCGGCCCGATTTCGGCCCAGCCGGAGCACCGCGGCGGCACCATGCGCCTGCTCTCCCGCAGCGCCGCCGGCACCATCGATCCGCAGATCAACTACACCCAGCAATACTGGCAGATCTTCGCGATGACCCATGACGGGCTGGTCGCGTTCCGCAAGGTCCCGGGCGCCGCGGGCAATGAGATCGTGCCCGACCTCAGCGAGCGCGTGCCGGAACCGGAGGAGCAGGGGCTGCTCTACCGGTTCCCGATCCGGTCCGGCGTCCGGTTCTCCGATGGCCGCCCCGTGCGGGCCGTCGACGCCGCTGCCTCCCTGCGCCGCCTGTTCCGCATCGGCAGCCCCACCTCCGCCACCTTCTACGGCGCCATCCAGGGCGCGGAGGCCTGCGTCGCCGCCCCCGCCACCTGTGAATTGAAAGGCGTGCAGACCGACGGCGAAACCGTCGTGATCCGCCTGTCCCGCCCGGACCCGGAGTTCCTGGTGAAGCTCGCCTTGCCGCACGCCTCCATCCTGCCGGAGAACGCGCCCGAACGCGACGCCGGGATCACGCCCCTGCCCGGCACCGGCCCTTACCGCATCCTGTCCTACGATCCCGGCGACCGCCTCCGCCTGGTGCGCAATCCGCATTACCGCGAATGGAGCCGGGACGCCCAGCCGGACGGCTACCCCGACGCCATCGACTACGAATTCGGGCTCGAGGACGAGGCCGAGATCACCGCGATCCAAAACGGCCAGGCCGACTGGACCTTCGACGCGCCGCCCGCCGATCGCCTGGCGGAGCTGGGCGCGCGCTACACCCGGCAGGTACATCTGAACGACGCTTTCGCGATGTGGTTCGTGCCGCTCAACACGCGGCTGCCGCCGTTCGACGATGTCCGCGTCCGCCGCGCCGTCAACCTGGCCGTGGATCGCCGCGCCCCGGCCCGGCTGTTCGGCGGTGCCCGGCTTTCGACGCCCGCTTGCCAAATACTGCCGCCGGGCTTGTTCGGGTACGAGCCGTATTGCCCGTTTGCCCCCGACCTTGCCGAGGCACGGCGCCTGGTGACGGAAAGCGGCACTGCCGGGCAGACGGTCACGCTCGTGACGGATGACAGCCCCGTGGCCCGCGCGATCGGTACCTATCTCCTCGATGTATTGCGCGACATCGGCTTCGTCCCGCGGCTGCGCACCCTCTCGGGCAACGTGCAGTTCAGCTACATCCAGAACACGCGCAACCAGGTGCAGGCGAGCCTCACGACTTGGTATGCGGACTATCCCTCGGCGGCGAACTTCCTCTCCGGCGTGTTCGGCTGCGCGGCGTTCCGGGAGGGGTCGGACGCATCGCCGAACATCTCCGGCTTCTGCGACCCGGCGCTCGATGCAGCCCTCGACCAAGCCATCCGGGACAGCGACGCCGCGGGGGTCGCAGCCGTGGATCGCGCGATCACGGACCAGGCGCCCGCGATCGTGTTGTTCAATCCGCGGTATCTGGACGTGGTGTCCGCCCGGGTCGGCAATTTCCAGTATCACGAGCAGTTTCGGTGGCTGATCGGGCAGTCATGGGTGCGGTAGAGCGGGGCGCGCTGCTCGTTCTGGCATTGATCGTGGCCGCGTGTGCGTTGGCCCCCGTCTATGCCGCGACGATCTCCGGCACGGACCCCTTCCGCACGGCGATCCTCGGCATCGTCGATGGAAAACCGGTGATGGCGGAAACATCCGACGGCCTCGGCACGGCGCCGATCGGCCCTGGATGGCGCGGGCCCTACCTTCTGGGCGCCGACGCGCTCGGGCGGGATGTCGCGGCCCGCCTGCTGTATGGCGGGCGCACATCGTTGCTGATCGGCGGGAGTGCCACGGTGCTGTGCTTGCTGGCGGGCGTGACGGTCGGCGTGATCGCCGGGTTCTGGGGCGGGGCTGTGGACACGGTGCTGTCTGCCGGGCTCGACCTGCTATGGGCTTTTCCGGTCACCCTGCTCGCGATCTCCCTCTCCATCGTGCTGATCGGGGCGGACGGGGCGGATAGTCTTTTGCTGCCCATCCTCATCCTGGCCGTCGTCTACGTGCCCTATGTGGCCCGGCCGCTCCGGGCGCGGGTGATCGCACTGCGCGCCGCGGATTTCGTGGAAGCGGCGCGGTCACTGGGCGCCTCACCGGGCCGCATCTTGGTGCGCCATATCGTCCCGCATTTGGTGCCGGACCTCCTGGCGTTGGGGCCGATCGTGATGGCGATGACCTTGCTGACGGAGGCCGCGCTGTCGATCCTGTCCATCGGGGTGCAGGCGCCCCATGCGAGCTGGGGCACGCTGATGGCGGATGGGCAGGGCCTGGTCTATACTCGGCCGGTGGTGGCGATTGCACCGGGCGTCATGGTGATCGTGACGGTGCTGGCGCTGAACAGCCTCGGCAACGCGACCCGGCCTGACCGGCCATCGTGATCCGGATTTTCCGATCGCTGGCGGTCGTGACCGGCATCAGCGTCCTGGTGTTCCTGATCTTCTTCACGACGCCCGGGGCCGACCCGGCCGCACGCCTGGCAGGCCGCGGCGCATCCCCCGCGGCGATCGCGGCCGTGCGTCAGGAATACGGGCTCGACCGGTCGATACCGGTGCAATACCTGACGGTGATGCGGCGTCTGTTCTGGACGCGGGACCTGCCTTCCTTCGTCAATCGCGGGCAGCTGGTCGTGCCGGCCGTGCTGGCGGCCGCGCCTGTGACCTTGGCGCTGGCCGTGGGCGCTGCGGTGCTGTGGCTCGGGACGGGATTGCTGATCGGCCTGGTCGCAGCGGCATGGGAGGGCGGCCCGTGGGATCGCCTGGTGACCGCTTCCGGGCTGATCGGCGTGTCGATCCCGGTTTTCTGGTTGGGAGAGATGGTGAACCTGGTCACGCAAAGCCGGTTCCGCGGGTGGTTCACCTGGATACCCCCGCTCGGCACGCGTCCCGAGCGGGCAAGTGACTTGGCCGGCAGCCTCATCCTGCCCTGCGCGACTTTGGCCGTGTTGTATGCCGGCATCTACGGCCGGGTGTTGCGGACCGGTCTGATCGCGGCATACCGCCAGGATTACGTCCGCACCGCCCGCGCCAAGGGATTGTCGGAAACGCGCATCCTGCTGCGCCACGCCCTCCGCAACGCGCTCACGCCGGCCGTCGCGTTGTTCGGCCTGGATTTCGGCGCACTGGTCGGCGGCGGCACGATCCTGACGGAGCTGGTGTTCGGCCTTCATGGCCTGGGCCGGCTCACCTATGACGCGCTCAAATCCCTTGACCTCGCGATGGTGATGGCATCGGTGCTCTACGCTTCGATCATGGTCGTGGCCGGGAGCGCCGCCGTGGACTGGCTGCAGCGCCGGCTCGAACCCGCACGGGGTTGACGGCCGATCAGGCTTTCGCGGCGAGGATCGTTTCCGGGACCAGGCTTCTCCCTAAACCCGCCAGCATCCGCCGCCGGTAGCTCCGCAACCGGAGGCCGATCCGGCACAGCCGCAAATCAGTGCTGAACCCTTCCTGCAAGGGCCAGCCCTCGGCACGTTGGCCTGCGATGGGGTTGGTGTTTGGTGTATGTGTGATTTGAGAAGACCTGGCGGCGACCGACTTTCCCGCACCTTGGGGTGCAGTATCATAGGCGCTGGTGGTTTTCACGTCCGAGTTCGGGATGGGATCGGGTGTAGTCCCTCCGCCATGGCCACCAGGTCGTCTCAAGCCACACCGCGGAACGGCTTCGTTCCGCATGGCACCGCACGGATTTACGTGGGTGGGAGCCCCCTGGAACGTCTTCGTTCCGGGTTGGGGGTTCTGGTGTATGTGTATGTATGTGTGTGTGTGTGTGTGTGGATGGATGATTTCCATGCATGGGGTTTGATTGATTGAGCC
>CBDFFQ010000001.1:882500-1685000 GCA_965246835.1 Acetobacteraceae bacterium
CCAGCTCGTCCAGGGCCTCGGGCTTGCTGTCCACCGCCATGCGCAGGCGGGAAGCCGCTTCGTCGATCAGGTCGATCGCCTTGTCGGGCAGGAAGCGGTCGGTGATGTAGCGGTTGCTGAGCGTGGCGGCGGCCACCAGCGCGCCGTCCGAAATGCGGACGCCGTGATGGACCTCATACTTGTCCTTGATGCCGCGCAGGATGCTGACCGTGTCTTCGACCGAGGGCTCGCCCACGAACACGGACTGGAAGCGCCGGGCCAGGGCGGCGTCCTTCTCGATGTATTTGCGGTATTCATCGAGCGTGGTGGCGCCGATGCAGTGCAGCGCGCCGCGGGCGAGCTCGGGCTTCAGCAGGTTGGAGGCGTCCATGGCGCCATCGGCCTTGCCGGCGCCGACCAGCGTGTGCATCTCGTCGATGAACAGCACGACCTCGCCTTGCGCCGCCTCGATCTCTTTCAGCACGGCCTTCAGCCGCTCCTCGAATTCTCCGCGGAACTTGGCGCCGGCGACCAGCGCCCCGAGGTCGAGCGCCATGACCCGCTTGTTGCGCAAGCTTTCCGGCACGTCGCCATTGACGATGCGCAGCGCCAGCCCCTCGACGATGGCGGTCTTGCCGACGCCGGGTTCGCCGATGAGGACGGGGTTGTTCTTGGTGCGCCGGGCCAGGATCTGGATGGTGCGGCGGATCTCCTCGTCGCGCCCGATGACGGGATCGAGCTTGCCGTCCCGCGCCAGCGCCGTCACGTCCCGCGCATACTTGTTCAGTGCGTCGAACCCGGCTTCTGCGTTGGCGCCGTCCACCTTGCGGCCTTTCCGCAACTCGGCCACGGCTTTGTCCAGCGCCTGCGATGTCACGCCCGCGCTGCGCAAGGCACGGCCGGCGGGCGTGTCGCTGGCGGCCAGGGCCAGCAGCAGGCGATCCTGCGCCACGAAGGCGTCCCCGGCCTTGGCCGCGTCCTGCTGGGCGGCGTCCAGCGCGCGGACCAGCTCGGGGGTCACCTGCGGCTGCCCGGCGCCGCCGCCCTGCACCTTCGGCAGGCGGCCGATCTCGGCGTCGATCGCCATCTTGGCGCGGACCGGATCGCCGCCGGCGGCGCGAATCAGGCCGGATGCGGCGCCTTCCTCATCATCCAAAAGCGCCTTGGCCAGGTGCTCCGGCGTCATGCGCTGATGGAACTCGCGGATGGCGATGGTCTGGGCGGCCTGCAGGAAGCCGCGGGAGCGTTCGGTGAGTTTCTCGATATCCATGTGGGTGTCCCTTCTCGTCGGCGACAACCGGCCCGGGTCCCTCACGAGGCAACCAGGGCGCGGCCTCTGTCCTTCCAAATGGGGTGTCCGAACGCCTCACTCAACGGGGATCAAGGGATTGGGATGAGCGATCGGATTGACACCCCGCCAGCCTCCCCTCACCCTCACCAAACCGCAGGAAACGCCCGGGATTAGAAACATGCCTGACGCCGCACAGCCCCGCCGGCTCCGCAGCCGCCGTTGGTTCGACGATCCCACCAACCCTTCGATGACGGCGCTATACCTCGAGCGCTACATGAATTTCGGCCTGACGCCGGACGAACTGCGGTCCGGCCGGCCCATCATCGGCATCGCGCAGACCGGCAGCGACCTCAGCCCCTGCAACCGGCATTTGGTGCAGCTCGCCGACCGGGTGCGGGACGGCATCCGCGACCAGGGCGGCGTGCCGCTCGAGTTCCCGATCCACCCGATCCAGGAAAGCGGCAAGCGGCCCACGGCGGCGCTGGACCGCAACCTCGCCTATCTCAGCCTGGTCGAGGTGCTGCACGGCTACCCGCTCGATGGCGTGGTGCTGACGGCCGGGTGCGACAAGACGGTGCCGGCGGTGCTGATGGGCGCCGCCACGGTCAACATCCCGGCCATCGTGCTGTCGGGCGGGCCGATGCTGGATGGCTGGTATGGCGGGCGGCTCGCGGGGTCCGGCACGATCGTGTGGGAGGCCCGCAAGCTGATGGCCGAGGGCAAGATCGAGTATCCGGAGTTCCTGGACATGGTGGCGGCGTCGGCGAGTTCGGCCGGGCACTGCAACACGATGGGGACGGCGCTCAGCATGAACTCGCTCGCGGAGGCGCTGGGCATGTCGCTGCCCGGCTGCGCCGCGATCCCGGGGCCGCACAAGGAGCGCGGCTGGATGGCGCACAAGACCGGCGCCCGCATCGTGCAGATGGTGCACGAGAACCTGCGTCCCAGCGACATCATGACCAAGGCCGCGTTCGACAACGCCGTGGTGGCGGCCGCGGCCTTGGGCGCCAGCTCCAATTGCCCGATCTCCATGATCGCCATCGCCCGGCACATGGGCGTCGACCACACGCTGGAGGACTGGCAGCGCAAGGGCGCCGACATCCCGTTGCTGACGGACGTGCAACCGGCCGGGCGCTTCCTGGGCGAAGGGTTCTTCCGCGCTGGCGGCGTGCCGGCCGTGCTGCGGGAATTGCTGGACGCCGGCAAGCTGGACGGCAGCGCCTTGACGGTCACGGGCAAGACGCTGGCGGAGAACATCGCGAACCCGCCCGCGGTGGATCGGGAGGTGATCCGCGCCTATGCCCAGCCGATGAAGGAGCATGCCGGGTTCGCGGTGCTGTCGGGCAATCTGTTCGACAGCGCGATCATGAAGATCAGCGTGATCGACCCCGAGTTCCGCGCCCGCTTCCTCAGCGACCCCGACAAGCCCAACGTGTTCGAGGGCAAGGCCTTCGTGTTCGAAGGCCCGGAAGACTACCACGACCGCATCGAGGACCCGGCGCTCGGCATCGATGCCCACTCCATCCTGGTGATCCGCAATTGCGGGCCCGTGGGCTACCCGGGCGGAGCCGAGGTCGTGAACATGCAGCCCCCGGCCGCGCTGCTGAAGGCCGGGGTGTCGGCACTCCCGACCATGGGCGACGGGCGGCAATCCGGCACCTCCGGCAGCCCGAGCATCCTGAACGTCTCGCCCGAGGCCGTGGTGGGCGGCGGCTTGGCGCTGCTGCAGACCGGGGACCGGGTACGGATCGACCTCAACACCCGCAAGGTGGACGTCTTGATCCCCGAGGCCGAGCTGTCCGCCCGGCGCGCTGCCTGGAAGGCCCCGGTGCTCGAAAACAAAACCCCGTGGGAAGAAATCTCCCGCTCCATGGTCGGGCAGCACGGCACCGGAGCGTGCCTGGAGCCGGCCACGCTGTACCTCGACATCGTCGAGACCCGCGGCGAATCCCGGCACTCGCACTAGGAGCTCCGATGGCAGGTCGATTGGCTGGCAAGACGGCGTTCATCACCGCAGCGGCACAAGGGATCGGGCGCGCTACCGCGTTGGCGTTTGCGGCGGAGGGCGCGCGCGTGATCGCGACCGACCTGAACGAGGCCAAGCTGGGTGACCTCACCGGCCATGGCATCGCCACCCACAAGCTGGATGCGACCGACCTGGCCGACATACAGCGCGTGACGCAGGCGGCGGGACCGGTGCACGTGCTGTTCAACTGCGCCGGCTTCGTGCACCAGGGCACGGTGCTGGATGCGACCGAGGCGGAGTGGGATTTCGCCTTCGCGCTGAATGTGAAAAGCCAGTTCCACATGATCCGCGCCTTCCTGCCCGGCATGATCGCAGCGGGCGGCGGCAGCATCATCAACATGGCCTCGGCCGCCAGCAGCATCAAAGGCGCGCCGAACCGCTGCGTGTATGGCACCACCAAGGCGGCCGTGATCGGGCTCACCAAATCCATCGCGTCCGACTACGTGAAGCAGGGCATCCGCTGCAACGCGCTCTGCCCCGGCACCGTGCAGACCCCCAGCCTCGATGACCGGATCGCGGCCAACGCGGCGCAGGCCGGTTCGGTCGAGGCCGCGCGCACCGCCTTCGTGGCGCGGCAGGCCATGGGGCGGCTCGCCAAGCCCGAGGAGATCGCGGCACTCGCGGTCTATCTGGCGTCGGACGAATCGCAGTTCGTGACCGGACAGGCCATGGTGATTGACGGCGGCTGGACGCTCTAGGAGACGCAGGATGAAGTTGTTGCGAGTGGGTGAAGCGGGCGCCGAGAAGCCGGCCGTCATGGGCGAAGATGGCGTGATTCGTGATCTGAGCCAGCATGTTCACGATTTCGACGCGGCCGCCCTGTCGCCGGACGGGCTCGCCAAGCTGCGCGCGATCGGCTTAGCCAGTCTGCCGGCCGTGGCGTCCGGCCAGCGGATCGGTCCTTGCGTGCGCCGACCCATCAACTTTGTTTGCATCGGGCTGAACTACGCCGACCACGCTGCCGAAACCGGCTCGCCGATCCCCAAGGAGCCGATCGTGTTCCTCAAGGCGCTTGGCGCATTCCAGGGACCCAATGACGACGTGCGCCTGCCGCGCGGGTCCAAGAAGACCGATTGGGAGGTGGAACTCGCGATCGTCATCGGCACCCGCGCGACCTATGTGCCGGAACATGACGCGATGCAGTACGTCGCCGGGTATTGCGTGGTGAACGACGTGAGCGAGCGGGAATATCAGCTCGAGCGCGGCGGCACCTGGGACAAGGGCAAGGGCTGCGACACGTTCGGCCCCACCGGTCCCTGGCTGGTGACGGCCGACGAGGTACCGGACCCGCATAACCTCCGCATGTGGGCGGACATCGACGGCACCCGCATGCAGGACGGCACGACGAAGACGATGATCTTCAACGTGCCGAAGCTGGTCAGCTACGTGAGCCACTTCATGACACTGCACCCCGGCGACATCATCAGCACCGGCACCCCACCCGGCGTCGGCATGGGCAAGAAGCCCACGCCCATCTTCCTGAAGGGCGGCGAGACCATGAAGATCGGGATCGAGGGCCTGGGCGAGCAGGTGCAAAAGGTGATCGCGGCATAGCTTGCAGGAACCCTGGTTTGCGCCTTAGCGTTTCCCAATCGGCAGGGGAGGTCCGCCATGGAATCTTCGACCTTTGTGATATTGAGCGGGATCACGACGCATGGCGTGCTGATCGTGCTCGCCATCCGGGAGCTGATGCTGCTGCGCCGCTACCGCCCCGATGACGGCGACCGTCCGCGCGAGCCCGACCCAGTGGTGCCGCCCCGGGACGACGCGCCGCCGGCCCGGCCGCTGCCGCCCTGCCTGCGGCCCGAGTTGATGGACCTTCGACCGGAGCGGGTGCTGGAGTTGGCGTGACCCAGCCGGTCGCCTCTCCCGCCAGCGGGAAAGGGTGAAGTTCACATTGTCGCGCCCAGGACCCAGGGCGCAAACTCGGCGCCGCCGAAATCGAACGCCTCGCTCTTGGTCCGCTCACCGGACGCCACCCGGATCATCTGCTCGAACACCCGCGCGCCGACCTGCTCCACGCTCTCATCCCCATCCAGGATCGTGCCGCAATTCACGTCCATGTCGTCTTCCATCCGCTGGAACATCGGCGTGTTGGTTGCGAGCTTGATCGAGGGCGACGGCTTGCAGCCGAACACGCTGCCGCGCCCCGTGGTGAAGCACACGAGGTTCGCGCCACCAGCGACCTGGCCCGTGGCGGCCACGGGGTCGTAGCCCGGCGTGTCCATGAACACGAAGCCCCGCGCCGTCACGGGCTCCGCATAGCGCACGACGTCCACGAGATTGGTGCTGCCGGCCTTCGCCATGGCGCCCAAGGACTTCTCCAGGATGGTGGTCAGGCCGCCGGCCTTGTTGCCCGGGCTCGGGTTGGCGTTCATCTCGGCGCCCTCCCGCTCGCAATACGCCTCCCACCAGCGCATCAAACCCACCAGCTTCTCGCCCACCTCGGGCGTCACCGCGCGCCGCGTGAGCAGGTGTTCGGCGCCGTAGGTTTCGGGCGTTTCCGACAGGATCACGGTGCCGCCATGCCGCACCAGCAGGTCGGACGCGACGCCCAGCGCCGGGTTGGCCGACACGCCGGAATACCCGTCGGACCCGCCGCATTGCAGCGCCACCGTCAGCTCCGAGAGCGGCGCCGGTGCGCGGTGCACGGCATCGGCCTCGGCCAGCACCTCGCGCACGAAGGCGATCCCGGCCTCCACCGTCTTGCGGGTGCCGCCCATGGTCTGAATGTCCATGTCCCGGATGCGCCCGGCCAACCGCTGCTCCGCCAATAACCCGGATATCTGGTTCACCTCGCAGCCGAGCCCCAGCACCACGACATGGGAAAAGTTCACGTGCCGGGCATAGCCCGCGAGCGTGCGGCGCAGCACCCGCAAGGGCTCCCCGTCCGTCATGCCGCACCCGGTCTTGTGCGTCAGCGCCACCACGCCATCCACGTTCGGGAACTCGGCCAGCGGGTCATGCCCGGTGAACGGGTTGCGCTTGAACGTGTCGGCGATCAGCCCGGCCACGTGCGCCGAGCAGTTCACGCTGGTCAGGATGCCGATGTAGTTGCGTGTCGCCACCCGCCCATCGGGCCGGCGGATGCCCTGGAACGTGCGCTCGGTGTTGGACATCGCCGTGGGCTTGGCGTCCTGCGTGTAGGCATAGTCCTTGGCGAAATCGCCCATGCCGCAATTCTGCACATGCACGTGACCGCCCGGCGCGATCGGCTGCGTCGCGAAGCCGATGATCTGACCATAGCGCCGGATTTCATCCCCCGGCGCCAGCGCCCGCACCGCCACCTTATGCCCGGCCGGAATGCGCTCGACCGCGATGACACCCGCCGCCACCTCGGTGCCGGGCATGACGGTCGATCGCGCAATCACCACGGCATCGCCGGGATGCAGCCGGATCGTGGGCGTCAATGGGGCGCCCGCATCGCCGCCACGGCCGCCCGCGACCCGGTCGCGATGAAGGTCGCGTCGCTACCGACGGTGATCATGTTGAAGCCCATCTTGTGCATGCGCCGTGCGTAGTCCGTGGTGCCGCAATGGATGGCGGCGTGGATGCCGCGCGCCTTCGTCAGCTCCAGGATGCGGCGATACATGCCCATCTGCTTGTCGTTTTCCTGATCGAGCGTCGGCGTGCCGCCCATGGAGAAGCTGAGGTCGGAGGGGCCGATATAGACCGCGTCGATGCCGGGCACCTCGAGGATTTGCTCGAGATCGGTCACCGCCTGTTCGGTCTCGATCATCGGCATACACAGGATCTCTTCGTTCGCCGTCGCCTGATAGCTGGTGCCCTGGCCATAGATGCCGGCGCGGATCGGCCCGTTGCTGCGCTTGCCGTGCGGGGGGTAGCGCACGTAGCTCACGAACGCCTCTGCCTCCGCCTTCGTGTTGATCATCGGGCAGATCACGCCATAGGCCCCGGCGTCCAGCACCTTCCCGACAATGCCGGGCTCGTTCCACGGCACGCGGACCATGGGGAGCACGGGGCTGCCCTGCATGCCCTGGAAGCACTGGACCATGGACTGATAGTCCTGCACGCCATGCTGCATATCGACCGTGACGCTGTCCCACCCGGCCTTGGCCATCACCTCGGCGGAGAAGCCGCTGGGCACCGCGAGCCAGCCATTGATGGTGGGGGTTCCGGCTTGCCAGAGTTGCTTTAGTTTGTTGGGCATGGGGCGTTTCCTACGTGCTTTAAGAGAAGCTAGGAGAGCGCGCGAGGGTGGTCAAACACTCAGCTCTTAACGCTACCTTGATAAAGGACGGCTAGGGTTTGGTCATGTCGAAAGGGCTTACGAATCAGCCGCGGATGTGGTTCGGTGCCACGATGCCCGATGGTAGTCCGTTTCACGCAACTGGCCCTAATGCTGATCTGTTGAGGGTCGCGGGCGGTAAAGAATTTTCGACGATCCTTGCAGACCCGCCATGGCAGTTCCAGAACTCTACAGGCAAAGTTGCACCTGAACATCGCCGTCTATCTCGATACTCCACCATGACGCTTCCGGAGATCTTGGAGCTCCCCGTCTCCGCGTGCGCGGCAGAGACATCTCATCTTTATCTCTGGGTTCCAAACGCGCTTCTGCCAGATGGCCTGCATGTAATGAAAACATGGGGCTTCAACTATAAGTCGAACATCATCTGGCATAAGCTCCGCAAGGACGGAGGCAGCGACGGTAGAGGAGTCGGCTTTTATTTCCGAAACGTCACTGAGATCTTATTGTTTGGTGTCCGGGGTAAGAATGCTCGGACCTTGTCACCGGGTCGAACACAGGTTAACTATCTTGGTACGAGGAAACGTGAACATTCCCGAAAGCCGGACGAGATTTTTCCCGTGATTGAAGCTTGTTCGCCTGGACCAAGACTGGAGCTTTTTGCCAGGGGCGGGCGTCCTGGCTGGACATGCTGGGGTGATCAAGCGGACGCATATACGCCAAGCTGGCCGACTTACTCTCACAACAGTGCCAGTTAGACTGACAGGTACCTCAGTCGTCATCTTCTAACGGCACTGACGTGAGCCCCTTCTTCCCTCCATTCAGAAGTAGAGTCCGCGGTTGCCGCCACGCCTATCGTGTCGGTGTTTCTCTGTTTGGTCGAGCGCCGTTTCTCCGTCCCGGCCATCCTCTCCCGAGCCGTCGCGCGCAGCCTGGGTCAAGGCTGGCCGTAGGCCATCGCCGTAGGCGACGCGCAGCGGCCTTGATGCAGGCGAGCACGGCGGCACGCTGAGCCAGCCGGGCGCGCGGCCACCCAGCGCCGAGTGCGGCCGGACGTGGTTGTAGTCCTCCCGCCACGCCGCCAGCACCGCCCGCGCCTGCCGCAGCGACGTGAACACCGTCTCGTTCAGGCATTCGTCCCGCAGCCGCCCGTTGAAGCTCTCGCAATACGCGTTCTGCTGCGGCTTGCCCGGCGCGATGTAGTGCCAGCCCACGCAACGCTCCTGCGACCACCGCAGGATCGCCGTGCTCGTCAGCTCCGTCCCGTTGTCGCTCACCACCGTCAGGGGCAGCCCGCGGACTGCCACGATCGCGTCCAGCTCGCGCGCCACCCGCAGCCCCGACAACGACGTGTCCGCCACCAGGCCCAGGCACTCCCGCGTGCAGTCATCGACCACGCACAGCATCCGGAACCGCCGCCCGTCCGAGAGGCTGTCCGACACAAAATCCAGTGACCACCGCTGGTTCGGCCCGTCCGGCACCGCGATCGGCGCCCGGATGCCCAGGGCCCGTTTGCGGCCGCCCCGGCGGCGCACCTGCAACCGCTCCTCGGCGTAGATCCGGCGCAGCTTCTTGTGGTTCAGCACCACGCCCTCCCGCGACAGCAGCAGCCCCAGACGGCGATACCCGAACCGGCGACGCTCGCCCGCCAAGGCCCGGAGCCGGACACGTGTCCCAGCATCGTCCAGCCGGATCGACCGATACCGCACAGCCGTCCGGTCCGCCCCCAACACTCGGCACGCCCGACGCTCGCTCACCGCGTGCTGCTCACGCAGGTGCGCCACGGCCTCTCGCCGCGCGGCGGGCGTCACCATTTTTTTCCAGCCACGTCTTTCAGCATCGCGTTGTCCAGCATCGCCTCGGCCAGCAGCTTCTTCAGCCGGGCGTTCTCCGCCTCCAACGTCCGCAATCGCCGCGCCTCGGAGACCTCGAGACCGCCAAATTTCGCCTTCCATTGATAGAACGTCGCCGGGCTGATCCCGTGCTTGCGGCAAACATCCGCCGTTGTCGAACCGGCCTCCTGCTCCCGCAGCACGCCGATGATCTGCTCCTCCGTGAACCTCGAACGCTTCATTCGTCCGCCTCCTGCTCGGGCGGACTCTACTAAAAACTGGCGGAAGATCAGGGGCTCACGTCAGCACACCTCGCCGCCGCGCCTCTTCGCGGCGAGCCTTTTGCTCGGATTTCGCACGAGCCACTGCTTCGTCTCCATCATCTACGAACAGTTTAGGGGTGATCGCAAAGGTAAGCACCGGGCAGCCGCCACCGCCGCCGCCTTCCAGTCTCGGCCAAAGTTTCTCATGGTGGGTAGTAGCGGCGCCGTAAGATGACGCCCTTCCCAGTCTCTTGAATATCGCTTGAAGCTCTGTTGCCCTCGTAATGACGACTCCAACCTGAATCGCACGAAGATCAAACAAAAGCCTAAAATTGTTCAAGTCACGATCGAAGAATGGGTCTTTATTGTTCCATTCGACTTCGAGTGCAACGCCTGATTTGTAACAGTCAACAGCATGTGTCGGGGTCGTGTCCCCGGTAGTGGTGTAGGACGCCACTGATCGGCTTGTCGGAGCGGTCGCCGTAGGCGGCTGCGGAGACGAGCCGATCAGTGGTCATCGCGATGTTGCTGGGTAGGGTTGGGTTGCGAGACGCAACTCTGACCCGAGGACCACCACGATGACCGATGACAAGATCGCCCTTCGCGCGCTTCTGGAGAAGGGCTCCGATACGACGTTCCTGCGCGAGATGATCGGCTTCGCCGCCGAACGCCTCATGGCACTCGAAACCGACGGCCTCTGCGGCGCCGCACCGGGCGAGCGCAGCGCCGAGCGGACCAACCAGCGCAACGGCTACCGCGACCGCGACTGGCAGACCCGGGCCGGCACCGTCGAGCTGCGCATCCCGAAGCTGCGCCGGGGCAGCTACTTCCCCGGCTTCCTCGAACCCCGCCGCATGGCCGAGAAGGCGCTAACGGCCGTGATCCAGGAAGCCTACATCCAGGGGATCTCCACCCGCTCCGTCGACGACCTGGTGCGATCCATGGGCATGGACGGCATCAGCAAGAGCCAGGTTTCCCGCCTGTGCGGCGAGATCGACGAGCGCGTCAACGCCTTCCTGGCCCGGCCGATTGAGGGGGATTGGCCGTATCTCTGGCTTGACGCCACCTACGTCAAAGTCCGCCGCGACCATCACATCGTCTCGGTCGCCGTCATCGTCGCCGTCGGCGTCAACACAGATGGCAGGCGCGAGGTGCTGGGCATGACCACGGGCCACAGCGAGGCCGAGCCGTTCTGGGTCGAGTTCCTGCGATCGCTGGCCAGGCGCGGCCTGCGCGGCGCCAAGCTGGTCGTCTCGGACGCCCATCCCGGGCTCAAGGCCGCCATCATCAAGGTGCTCGGCGCGACCTGGCAGCGGTGCCGGGTGCATTTCATGCGCAACGCACTGGCCTACGCGGGCAAGACGCAGCGCCGCATCGTCTCGGCCTGGGTCGGCACGGCGTTCGCCCAAGACGACGCGGCTGCCGCACGCAAGCAATGGCGCGAGGTCGCCGACCAGGCCCGGCCCCGCGTGCCAAAGCTCGCCGCCCTCATGGATGACGCCGAGGCCGACGTGCTCGCCTACATGGGTTTTCCCGTCCAGCATCGGGCCAAGCTGCACAGCACAAACCCACTCGAGCGCCTCAACGGCGAGATTAAGCGCCGCAGCGAGGTCGTCGGCATCTTCCCCAACGAGGCCGCCGTCACCCGTCTGATCGGCGCGCTGCTGCTGGAACAGCACGACGAATGGGCCGTTCAGCGCGCCCGATACATGAGCCTGGAAACCATCGCCCCACTCAGCGATGATATCGCCGTCAGCCTGCCGTCCTTGGCAGCCTGATCGAGCAGCCAGCCCTGCTCAGCAACGCCGTTGCTACACCACGACTCGGGACACGATCTGTGTCGGGCTATCGAGCCGCCGCTCGTCAACGATAACTGCCGTCGTAAAATCCTTTTCCAACCACCCTCGGTTATACAAAGGTGTGTCAAGCCGGCGCGAGATGAGCGACCGGTTGCCTCCACCCACCTCAATCTCGGACCGAAGAAGGCGAAAGCTACGCAGGACATCCAGAATGTCCTCCCATTCCGAGGGGCAGGCGGTAGTCAGGACACCGGTTGCATTTCGCCACTCCTTAACGTGGTAGAAATCCAAGATGTCCGAGGGAACAAGATGCAGGGTAGACATTCAGGGAACATGACGGCCAACGCAGGAAAGATCTAGCGTTGCAGGTGGCGTGAAGCTGGTGGAATGTCTCTCCTGGCACTATGGTTCACGACGGAACCGCCTCGGGCGTTGGTCGAGGGCGTAATCATATTCGTATTCCGCGGCTTCCCGTGACGGTCGACCAGCTTTGTGGAACCACTCTATGAACAAGCCGCTTCACCCCATCGAGACCGTCATCGCCCAGCTCCGCACCCTGCTGGGCGACCGGCTCGCCACCACGCACGCCCTCCGCGAACAGCACAGCCATGGCGAGGACACGCAGCCCCGCGTCATGCCGGACGCCGTTGCCTTCATCGAGAGCGGCGCGGAGGCGGCGCAGATCCTGGCGCTCTGTCACCATCACGCCGTCCCCGTCGTGCCGTTCGGCGCCGGCACCTCGCTCGAGGGGCATGTGACGCCGGTGCGCGGCGGCATCAGCCTCGATCTCAGCCGCATGACCGCGATCCTGGAACTGAACGCGGCCGACATGGATTGCCGCATCCAGGCCGGGGTCACGCGCCAGCAGCTGAACGAATACCTGCGCGACCAGGGCCTGTTCTTCCCCGTGGACCCCGGCAGCGAGTGCACCATCGGCGGCATGTGCGCCACCCGCGCCTCCGGCACCGCCGCTGTGCGCTACGGCACCATTCGGGAGAACGTGCTGGGGCTCGAAGTCGCGCTGCCGGATGGCCGCCTGATCCGCACCGGCGGGCGCGTGCGCAAATCCAGCACCGGGTATGACCTCACACACCTCATGATCGGCAGCGAGGGCACGCTCGGCATCATCACCGAGATCCAATTGCGCCTGCACCCGATCCCGGAGGCGCAGAGTGCCGCGATCTGTCAGTTCGACACGCTGGCCGGCGCCGTGGAAAGCGTGATCGACATCCTGGCCGCCGCCATCCCGATCGCGCGGATCGAGTTGCTGGATGACGTGCAGATGGGCGCCAGCATCGCCTATTCCAAACTGTCCGGCTATCGCGCCCTGCCTACTCTCTTGATGGAGTTCCACGGCACCCCGGCCTCCGTCGCGGAACAGGCGGCGCTTGCGGAGGAGATCACGGCCGAACACGGCGCGCATGGCTTCCAATGGGCGTCGGACGAAGCGGAGCGGCGGCATCTGTGGAAGGCGCGCCATGACGGCTACTGGGCCGCGCTGGCCTTGAAGCCCGGCCATCAGGGCATCGCAACCGACGCCATCGTGCCGACCTCCCGCCTGGCGGAGCTGATCGTGGGCGCGAAATCGGACATCGAGGCCTCGGGCCTCACAGCGCCGATCGTGGGCCATGTCGGCGACGGCAATTTCCACACCGTGATCCTGGTGCCCCCAGGCGAAGGTGGGCGGGACCGCGCCTGGGAGCTGGACAAGAAGATCGTGGCGCGGGCGCTGTCCTTAGGCGGCTCCTGCAGCGGGGAGCACGGCGTCGGCATCGGCAAGCGCGAGTTCCTGGAACAGGAGCATGGGGCCGAGACGCTGGCGGTCATGCGGCAGATCAAGGCGGCGCTGGACCCGCGCGGGATCATGAACCCGGGCAAGATGTTCCTGAATTGAAGATCATCGGCCTGATCGGCGGCATGAGCTGGCAGAGCTCGGCCGAGTATTACCGCCTGATCAACCAGGCCGTCGCGGACCGCTTGGGCGGCTCCCGCTCGGCACGCTGCCTGCTGTGGTCATTCGACTTCGGCGAGATCGAGGCGCTGCAGCATGCCGGAGACTGGCAGGAGGCGACGCGGCTGATGGTCGACGCCGCGCAGCGCCTGGTGCGCGGCGGGGCGGAGTGCGTGCTGATCTGCACCAACACCATGCACCTGATGGCGGATGCGGTGCAGGCCGGGATCCCAGTGCCGCTGCTGCATATCGCCGACGGCGCGGCCGTCCGCATCCAATCGCAAGGCTTGCGCCGCGTCGGCCTGCTCGGCACCGCCTTCACGATGGAGCAGGATTTCTACAAGGGCCGGCTGCACGACCGCTTCGGCCTGGACGTGCTCATCCCCGGTGAGGCAGACCGCGCCGTGGTGCACCGGACCATCTACGATGAACTGGTGCGGGGCGAGATCAACCCGGCCTCCCGCGACGCATATCGCGGGGTCATGCAACGCCTCGCGGATCGGGGCGCGGAGGCGATCATCCTGGGCTGCACCGAGATCATGCTGCTGGTCGGCCCCACGGACAGCCCCGTGCCGCTGTTCGACACCACGGCGCTGCACGCCGAAGCCGCCGTGGACTGGTCGCTCGCACCCCAAACCCCTTCGTGAACGACCCAGCTTCCGCCAAGAACCTCGGGCACGAGCCCGACATCCACCGCACCGCCTCCGTCCGCGCCAGCACCTTCGGCCGGTTCTGCGAAGTGGGCGCCCGCACCAAGGTCGCAGAGAGCCATTTTGGGGACTACTCCTACGTCGTGAACGACAGCGACATCATCTACACGACGCTCGGCCGCTTCTGCTCCATCGCCGCCCATGTCCGGATCAACCCCGGCAACCACCCGCTCGACCGCGTCATGCTCAGCCATGTCAGCTACCGCAGCAGCGCCTACGGTTTGGGGCCGGACGACCCTGATTTCTTCGATTGGCGCCGCAGCACACAAGTGACGCTGGGCCATGACGTCTGGATCGGGCATGGCGCTATCGTGCTGCCCGGCGTGTCGATCGGGCATGGGGCCGCGGTGGGGGCTGGGGCCGTCGTCACCAAGGATGTGGCGCCCTTCGCGGTCGTCGTCGGCAACCCGGCGCGCTTGCTGCGGCTGCGCTTCCCCGAACAGGTCATCGCCGACCTGCTGAGGATCGCCTGGTGGGACTGGCCGCACGAGCGGATCGGTGCCGCCATGCAGGATTTTCGCCAGCTGGGCGCAGCCGCCTTCTGTGAACGCTATTCCTGACGCCCGCGATCCCGCATAGTCCGGCAAAACGGGAGGCGCCTATGCCGGATCATTACGACATCACCCGCGCCCTGTTGGCCGCAGTGCACCACAGTACTGAGCCTATGGTGCTGTCAGACCCGCATGCGCCGGACCACCCGATCATTGCCGCCAACCCGGCGTTCAGCACCATGACCGGTTACCCCATGGAGGAGATCGTCGGCCGCAATTGCCGCTTCCTCCAGGGGCCCGGCACCGACGCCGCCACCGCCCGCCGCATCGGCCGCACCGTCGCCTCCGGCCAGGGCTGCGTCGAGTGGATCGTGAACCATAGGCGGGACGGCAAGGCGTTTTGGAACCTGCTATTCCTCTCCCCGGTGCATGACCGGCATGGGCGCCTGCTGCACTTTTTCGGCAACCAGCTCGACATTACCAAGGGCTTTCCGGAGTGGCTGGGCGAAGTTACGTTCGGCCGCGCGTACATGACCCCGGAAAACCAGACCGAGTTCCAGGCGCTGCTGCTCGACATCCTGGAAGATCAGGGTGCGGCGACCGCCGGGCCAGAGGCGCGGGCGCGGGCGCTGGAGCGGATCGTGGCCGCCTCCCGCCGGCTGTCGGAGCTGTCGACGGCCCTGGTCGCCGGCGCACCGACACCGGTCCCGGCGCTCCCGGTCTGAGGCAAGGGCCTGCCGCGATCGGCAGGCCCACACATCCTTCAGTGGCTGAAGTCGGACGCCTTGTAGGTCCGGTTATACATCCCCTCGTCCAGCGCTGCGACGGCCTGGGCCAGGGTGTTTTCCGCGTTGCCGTTCTGGTTCAACTGCGTCAGCACGCCGTTGCGATACACGACCGGGAACGGCGTGTGGGAGATGATGTTGTCGTCGAAGAAGTCGGCGATCGCGTTCTTGCCGTTGTTCAAGCCGCCGCCCACGTACTTCGTCGTGTTGTCGACATTGTTCTGAATGTCCTGCGTGAACCCACGGTATTTCGTGGCCGGTGGGTTGTTCAGCCCGTGGCCTTGCAGCGCTAGCTCCTCCAGCACCTTGTTGCTCTGCAGCGTGTGCTCGAGCGCCAAGTAGGTTCGCTCCGTCAACGGCTTGTTCGGATCGATGCCCAGCGTTTGCTGGTTGATCTTCATGGCGCCCGCCATTGCGTCCAGCTCCCGCTGCACATCCTCCCGCGCGGCAGCCTGCTTCGCGGCGCTCAGCTTGCTGATGCCGGTGTTCTCGAACACCGCCTCCGCATTGCCCTCGAGGCGCTGGATCGCGGTCAGCTTGTCGCCGTGCCCGGCCAGCATCATGGCGTAGTAGGTATGCCACTCGGCATTCAGGTCGGTCTTGGTGTGGAACAGGCCGTTGGCATCGGCCACCCAAACGTGGGGGGTCAGCCCGGTGATGGTGTCCGAAATGCGGCTGCCATCCAGCGTCGTGACGGTATGCGCCGGCGCCGGCTTGGGCGCGGGCGCCGGGTTCGGCAACGGGGTCGGGCTGGGCGTCGGCGGCGTGGGGGCCACGGTGCTGAAATCCGCTGCGGTATAGACCCGGTTGAACATGCCATCGTTCAGCGCCCGCACCGCCTGGGACAGCGTGTTCTCCGCGGCGCCGTTCTGGTTCAACTGCACCAGCTTGCCGCCCTGGAACACGGTCGGGAACACGGTGTGGGAGATGATGTTGTCGTCGAAGAAGTCCGCAATCGCCTGCTTGCCGTTGTTCAGCCCGCCGCCCACATACAATGTCTTGATATCGACGTTGTTCTGAATATCCTGCGTGAAGCCGCGGTAGCGGATGGCGGGCGGCTTGTTGAGGCCGTGGCCCTGTAGGCCCAGCTCCTCGAGCGTCGCGTTGCCCTGGATCGTGTGTTCCAGCTGCAAATAGGTTTCGGCTGTGAGCTTCGCCGTGGTGCTGGTGCCATAGGCGGCGTGGTTGATCGTCATCGCGGCGCCCATCGCATCGAGCTCGCGCTGGACGTCTTCGCGCGCCGCGGCCTGCTTGGCGGCGCTCAGCTTGGCAATGCCGGTATTCTCGAACACGGCTTCCGCATTGCCTTCCAGCCGCTGGATCGCCGTCAGCGACGCACCGAGGCCCTTCTCCATAAGGTGATGCAGCCCGGCCCATTCGGACTTCAGGTCGGTCTTGGTATGGAATAGCCCGTTCGCGTCCGCGTGCCACTCATGCGCCGTGAGCCCGACGATGGCATCGGGGATCGTGCCGCCGCCGGTGACCAGCACCGTATGGGTTTGCGCCGGGCCGTCCGTGCTTAGCGTCACGAGAGTGGTTTCCATGCGTCACTCGCCTCCAGGTTGTATCACTGGGGCGTGAGCTAGCGTGAGTTCATCGGGGGCGGCAAGGGTTTTGGGGCACTCCGTTACACTTGATGAACTTTCCTTACACGCCGGCGGTCCAGCCCAGCTCGGCCAGAATTTCCTGACTGTGCTCGCCCAGGGCCGGCACGTCGCGCCGCAGCGCCAGCCGATCCCCGTCCATCGCCAGCGGCAGGCCCGGTAGCGCAACGGTGCGCCCGTCCGGCAGCGTCACCGGCAACAGCCCGCCGGAGGCCCGCAGATGCGGGTCCGCGAACAGATCGACGGGTTCCGCAATAGGCGCGAATGGCAGCCCCAGCGCCTCGCACCGGGCCATCAGCTCGGCCTTCGTCAGCCGCACGAACGCCGCCGCCACTTCCGGCACCACCCTGTCCCGCGCGGCCTGTCGCTGGGCCTGGGTAACGAGCGCCGGGTCGGCCGCCAGCGTCGTGAGGCCGAAGCTCTCGCACAGGACCCGCCATTGCGTGTCGGTCACGACGCCCACGAAAACCTGACTGCCATCGGCAGTTGCAAAAATGTCGTAGATCGGCCAGGCCGGGCGGCGGATGCCCATGGGCGGCGGCGCTTCCCCGGTGATGAAGGCCTGCGCCATGTGCTGCGCCACCAGCAGCGCGTTATTCTCGAACAGTCCGGCCTGCACATGCTGGCCCAGCCCGGTCCGCTGCCGCTCCACCACGGCCGAGACGATGCCGAGCGCCGCGAAGGTGCCGCCCATGATGTCGTTGACGCTCGACCCGGCCCGCATCGGCCGCCCCGGCAGCCCGGTCATGTAGGCCAGGCCGCCCATCATCTGCACCACCTCGTCCAGCGCCGTGCGGTGCGCGTAGGGGCCGGGGAGAAAACCCTTGCAGCTGCAATAGATCAGCCGAGGGTTGTCGGCCCGCAGCGTTTCGTAGGACAGCCCAAGGGCATCGAGCGCCCCGGGGCGGAAATTCTCCACCAGGATGTCGGCCGTCTTCAGCAGCCGCTTCACGACCGCGATGCCCTCCGGCGATTTCAGGTCGACGGCCAGGCTGCGCTTGTTTCGGTTGAACAGGACGAAGAACCCGGTCCCCGCTCCTTTCAGCCGCCGCGTGTTGTCGCCCCCTGGCTTGCCCGGCGCGTCAGCGGGCTCCACCTTGATCACATCGGCGCCAAGATCGGCCAAGGCCAGACCGCAAGCGGGGCCCATGACCATGTGGGTGAACTCGATGACCCTGAGGCCAGCCAGCGGCGTGGCGCTCACGCCGCGGCCCGGAACGTGCGCGGCAGCCCGGCGCGGGCCACGCCACCATGCAGCGTTTCGCCGGGCAATCCCTCGGCCAGGTAGCTGCGGCAGGCCACCAGCTTGTCGAGGTCGATGCCCGTGCGCAGCCCCATGCTTTCCAGCATGAACACGAGGTCTTCCGTGACGATGTTGCCGCTGGCCCCGGGCGCATACGGGCAGCCGCCCAGCCCGGCCAATGACGCATCGAACGAGCGCACGCCCTCCTCCAGCCCGGCCAGCGCATTGGCGAGACCGAGGCCCATGGTGTCATGCAGATGCAGCCCCTCGAGCTTCGGGCCGATGGCCGCGCGCACGGCACGCACCACGCTCCGGATTTGAGCCGGATGCGCGTAGCCCACGGTGTCAGCCAGCGCGATCAGGTCCACCCCGGCCTCCGCCAGCCCCGACGCGGTGCGCACCACGGCGGACTCCGTCACCACGCCGTCGATCGAGCAGCCGAACGCCGTGCTGCATGCGGCCTCGATCTCGAGCGCCGGCGCGTGCTCCCGCGCCCAAACCACGATGCCCGCGACCTCCTCGATCTGATGGGCCGTGCTGCGATTGGTGTTGGCGCGGCTATGCCCTTCGCTCACCGACACCGGGATCGACACCCGGCGCGCTCCCGCCGCCACCGCCGCCTGAACTCCGCGCAGGTTGGGTGCCAGCGCCACGATCACGCACCGCAGGTCGCGCACGCCCTGCACCACCGCCGCCGTGTCGGCCATCTGCGGGATCACGCGCGCCGGCACGAAACTGCCGACCTCGATCTCCGGCAGCCCGGCGGCGGCAAGGGCATGAACCCACGCGATCTTGGTCGCGGTCGGCATGCGGCCCCTAGCCATTTGCAATCCGTCCCGCGGGCCGACCTCACACACCGTCACGTTTTCGTGCATTTACCTGCTCTCCCCCAGGTGGCCAGGGTGCGACCGAGCGGCGGACGGTGCAAGTCTGAGCCGCCCGGTGCTGTACGGCACCTCGGCGCCGTATGCCCGGCGCCGGACTGACGGGAGTCTCGCCTTGGCGCTTCGTTTGACCCTGGTCGCCGCGCTGGCTGCCATCCCGCTGCTGGCATTCGCACAGCCAGGCCCCGGCGGCCCCCCCGCGGTCGGCGTCGCCAAGGCGACGGTGCGGCCCGTGCTGGAAACCAGCGAGTTCGTGGGCCGGGTGCAGGCGGTCAGCCGCGTGGACCTGGTCGCGCGCGTCACCGCCTTCGTGCACCAGCGCCAGTTTCAGGAGGGCGGCGAGGTCCGCGCCAACGACGTGCTGTATCTGCTGGAGCGCGGCCCGTTCGAGGCGCAGGTGGCAGCGGCCGCGGCGGCCGTCGCGCAGAACAACGCCGTGCTGCAGAACAGCGGCCTGACGCTTGGCCGGGCGCAGGCGCTGCTGAACACGCCGGCGGGCCAGCAAAGCCGGGTCGATGACGCCCAGAGCGCGCAGCGAAGCCAGGCCGCGCTACTGGCGGGGTCGCAGGCGCAGCTCCGGCTGGCGCAGATCAACCTCGATTACACCGAAATCCGCGCCCCGATCGACGGCAAGATCAGCCGCACGGCCGTGACCGAGGGCAACGTCGTCAGCCCCAGCAGCGGCGTGCTGGCGACGATCGTGAGCCAGGACCCGATGTACGTCCTGTTCCCGGTCTCGGTCCGCACCGCGCTCGACCTGCGGGATCGCTATGCGGCCAAGGGCGGGTTCTCCGGCGTGGTCGTCAAACTGCGCCTGCCGAGCGGCAAGGAGTATGGCGTGGAAGGCCTGCTGGATTACGTGGATCCCTCGGTCTCCCCCAACACCGACACGCTCACGATCCGCGCCCGCATCCCCAACCCGGTCCGCACCGGCGCCAAGCGCGGCGAGCCCGGCGACCGCGAGCTGTCTGACGGCGAATTCGTGACCGTCACCTTGCAGGGCGTGCAGCCCGTGCAGGCACTGGCGATCCCCCGCTCCAGCGTTTTGTCGGACCAGCAGGGCAGCTACGTCTGGGTGGTGGGCGAGGGCAACAAGGCCGAGCAGCGCCGCATCCAGCTGGGCCAGAGCACGCCCGAGACGGCGGTAGTGTCGGCCGGGTTGAAGGAGGGTGAGACGGTGGTGGTGGACGGGCTGCAGCGTGTCCGCCCCGGTGTGGTCGTGAACCCGGCGCCGGCGGATGCCCCGCCCACCGTGCCGCCCCAAGCACCCCGGGGATGACGCCATGATCTCCGGCGTCTTCGTCGATCGCCCCCGCCTGGCGATCGTCATCGCGATCCTCACGGTCATCGCCGGCGCCATCGCCATGCTGTCGATCCCGCTCAGCCAATTCCCGGACATCGTGCCGCCGCAGGTCCAGGTCACCGCCCGCTACCCCGGCGCCTCCGCCGCCGTCGTCGAAGCGACCGTGGCACAGCCGCTGGAAGCGCAGGTCAACGGCGCCGACCGCATGATCTACATGAAGTCGAACTCCGCCAATGACGGGTCCTACTCGCTGACGGTCTCGTTTGAGCTCGGCACCAATCCCGATATCAATACCGTGAACGTCAACAACCGGGTGCAAGCCGCGCTCTCCCGCCTGCCGGCCGAGGTGCAGCGCAACGGGATCACGGTCCAGAAACGCTCCTCCGCCATCCTCGAGTTCCTGGCGTTCAGCAGCGAGGGCGCCAAGCAGGACCCGCTCTTCATTTCCAACTACGTCACGATCTACGTGTTGGACCGTTTGAGCCGGGTGCCGGGCGTGGGATCGGCGTCGCTGTTCGGGGCGCTCGACTACTCGATGCGCATCTGGTTCGACACCAACCGGCTCATCAGCCTGAGCATGGCGCCCAGCGACATCATCCAGGCGATCCAGCAGCAGAACGTGCAGGCGCCGGTGGGCCGCGTGGGCGCCCGCCCCACCAGCGATGACACGCAGTTCCAGATCAACCTGCAAACCCGCGGCCGCCTCACGAGCCCGGAAGAATTCGGCGCCATCATCGTGCGCGCCAACCCGGACGGCTCCGTCCTGCGGGTGCGGGACGTGGCGCGCGTGGAGCTGGGCGCGGCATCGCGGGACAGCGAAAGCCGGCTGAACGGCAACCCGGCCGTGACGATGGGCGTCTATCTCGCGCCCGGCGCCAACGCCGTCAAAACATCGGCGGCGGTGCAGGCGGCGCTCGACGACCTCGGGAAATCCTTTCCAGACGGGCTGAAGAGCCAGGTGTTCTACAACAGCTCCACCTTCGTCACCGACACGATCGAGGAGGTGAAATCCACCCTGATCGAGGCGTTCGCGCTGGTGGTGGTCGTGGTGTTCCTGTTCCTGGGCAACATCCGCGCCACCATCATCCCGACGATTGCGGTGCCCGTGAGCCTGATCGGCACCTTCGCCGTGCTGCTGGTGCTCGGCTACTCCGCCAACACCGTCTCGTTGCTGGCGCTCGTGCTCGCGATCGGCATCGTGGTCGATGACGCGATCGTCGTGGTGGAGAACGTGGAGCGCGTCCTGGAAGAAGAACCGGACCTCACGCCGCAGGAAGCCACCAAAAAGGCCATGCGCCAGATCACGGCGCCGATCATCGCGATCACGCTGGTGCTGCTCAGCGTGTTCGTGCCGATCGGGTTCATCCCGGGCATCTCCGGCACGCTGTTCCGGCAATTCGCGGTCACGATCTCGGTCGCGATGCTGATCTCGGCCATCAACGCGCTCACGTTGTCGCCGGCGTTGTGCGGGGTGTTCCTGCGGCACTCGCCGCGCCGGGGCATCATGGGGCGGATCGGGCGGGGGATCGACAAGGTGCGCGACGGGTATGCGTCCGTGGTCACCCGGCTGATCCGGGTCGCGGCCGTGGCCGTCGTGGTGGTGATCGCGTGCGGCGCCGGCATCTTCGGGCTGAGCAAGTTCACGCCCACGGGATTCCTGCCGGAAGAGGACCAGGGCGCCTTCTTCGTCGCGATCCAGCTGCCGGACGGCGCCAGCGTGACCCGCACCCGCGCGGTGGCGGAGCGGGTGGAGGCAATCGCCAAGGGCATCCCGCAAATCCAGAACGTGCTGGCGATCGTCGGCTTCTCGCTGCTGGACGGCGGCAACCAGTCCAACTCCGCCTTCATGGTCATGCGCCTCAAGCCGTTCGCGGACCGCAAGGCGACCGGGGACAAGGTGCAGGCGCTGATCGGCCAGATGTTCGGCGGGCTGCAGGGCATCCGCTCCGCCGTCGCCTTCCCGTTCAACCTGCCGCCCATCATCGGGCTCAGCACCGGGGGCGGCTTCGAATACCAGCTGCAGAACCTCGAGGGGCGGGATCCCGTGGAGATGGGCAGCGTGTTGCAGGGATTGCTCGCCAGCGCCAACCAGAGCCCGCAGCTGGCGCGCGTGTTCAGCACCTTCAGCCCGACCACGCCCTCCATCTACCTCGACATCGACCGGGACAAGGCGCAGGCGCTGGGCCTCAGCATCAGCGACGTGTTCACCGCGCTGCAATCCACGTTGGGCGGGATCTACGTCAACGATTTCAACCTGTTCGGCCGCACCTGGCAGGTGAATATACAGGGCGAGGCCGCGGACCGCACGGACATCCCGGCGATCTGGCGCATCTACATCCGCAACCGGACCGGGACGATGGTGCCGCTGCGCTCGATCGCCGACGCCCGCATCGTGCTGGGGCCGCAGACCATCAGCCGCTACAACAACTATCGCTCCATCACCATCCAGGGCACGCCCAAGCCCGGTATTTCGTCCGGTGACGCACTGAATGCGATGGAGTCCGCCAGCAAGAGCACGCTGCCGCCGGGCTACAGCTACGAATGGACCGGGACGGCATATCAGGAACGCTCGGCTTCCGGACAGACCGGGTTCATCCTGGGGCTTGCGGTGCTGTTCGCGTATCTGTTCCTGGTGGCGCTGTATGAGAGCTGGGTCATCCCGGTCCCGGTGCTGCTATCGGTCAGCGTGGGCGTGCTGGGATCGTTCATCGGGCTCAAGATCGCCGGACTGTCGCTCGATCTCTATGCGCAGATCGGGCTCGTGGTGCTGATCGCGCTCGCCGCGAAGAACGGGATCCTGATCGTGGAGTTCGCCAAGGACCAGCGCGAACAGGGCAAGTCGATCACGGAGGCGGCGCGGATCGGGGCCAAGACGCGGTTCCGCGCGGTGATGATGACCTCGATCGCGTTCATCCTGGGCCTCCTGCCGCTGGTGCTCGCCAATGGCGCCGCGCAGGTCAGCCGCCGCGCGGTCGGAACGCCCGTGTTCGCGGGGATGCTGGCCGCCAGCACGATCGGCATCTTCCTCATCCCGATGCTGTACGTGTTCTTCCAAGGCGGGCGGGAGCGGGTCAAAGGATGGTTCAACCGCGAAAAGCGGCCGGAAACCGTTCACTAACCCCCTTGGCGACTGCCGGGCGCGGCGTAAGTTAGGTTCAGAATTTCAGGAGACCGCGATATGACCAAGTTCGGCATCGCCCAGCCCGTCCGCCGCGTCGAGGACCCCCGCCTGCTGATCGGCGAGGGCCGCTATACGGACGATATCGTGCTGCCGAACGAGGCCGTGGGCGCCCTGGTGCGCAGCCCGCATGCCGCCGCCCGCGTGCTGTCGATTGACACGTCCGGCGCGCGGATGATGCCCGGCGTGCTCGCCGTCTATACCGGCGCCGACCTGCAGGCCGATTCGATCGGCGACGTGCCCTGCGCGATCCCGATGAAGAACCGCGACGGCACCGCCCGGGCCGAAGCCAACCACCCGGCGCTCGCGACCGGTGCCGTCCGCTACGTCGGGGACCCCGTGGCCTTCGTGGTGGCGGAAACCCCTCAGCAGGCGCGGGACGCGGCGGAGGCCGTGGAGGTCAGCTACGACACGCTCCCCAGCATCACCGATTTGGGCGCCACCCTCGATGCCGACGCACCGCTGGTGTGGCCGGGCGCTGCCGGGAATGTCGCCTTCGACTGGGAGGCCGGGGATAAGGCCCGGACGGAGGAGCTGTTCGCCCAAGCCGCGCACGTGACGCAGTTGACCGTGGTCAATAACCGCATCGTCGTCGCCTCCATGGAGGCGCGGGCGGCGCTGGCGGCGTTCGAGGACGGACGGTTCACGCTGTACACCAACACGCAGGGCGGCTGGAGCATCAAGGGCATGCTCGCCAAGGCGATCTTCAACCTGCCGGAAGACCGGTTCCGGGTGGTGACGCCCGATGTCGGCGGCGGCTTCGGCATGAAGCTGTTCCTGTATCCGGAACACGTCCTGACCTGCTACGCCGCCCGCAAGCTGGGCCGCCCCGTGAAGTGGACCAGCGAACGGAGTGAGGCGTTCGTCAGCGACACGCATGGCCGCGACAACATCACCCGCGGCGAGCTGGCGCTCGATGCGCAGGGCAATTTCCTCGCGATGCGCACCCGCAACGTGGCGAACATGGGCGCCTATCTCAGCAATTACGGCCCGTTCATCCCGACCGGGGCCGGCACCAAGGTGCTGGCCTCCGTGTATGGCTTCCAGGCGATCTACGCCAACGTCATCGGCGCCTTCACCAACACCGTCCCGGTGGACGCCTATCGCGGCGCCGGGCGGCCGGAGAGCAACTATCTGGTGGAGCGCCTGATCGACGCGGCCGCCGCCGAGATCGGCATGGACCGGGTGCAGATCCGGCGCCAGAACATGGTGAAGCCGTCGGCCATGCCGTACGTGACCGCCATGAAGCAGACCTATGACAGCGGCGAGTTCGAGCGCGTGCTGGATGCGGCGCTGGAGAAGATCGACTGGGCCGGCTTCGAAGGCCGGCGCACCGCCGCCGCCGCCAAGGGGCGCAAGCGCGGCATCGGCATGGCCTACTACCTGGAGGCCACCGGCGGCGCGCCGACCGAGCGCGCCGAAATCCGCTTCGCGCCGGATGGGTTCGTTGACGTCTATGTCGGCACGCAGAGCACGGGCCAGGGGCATGAGACCGCCTATGTCCAGCTCACCGTCGATCAGCTCGGTGTGCCCGGCGAGAAGGTGCGCGTAAAGCAGGGCGACACCGACAGCATCCCGACCGGTGGCGGCACCGGCGGCGCCCGCAGCCTGTATTCCGAAGGCCAGGCCATTCTGGTCACGGCCGCGAGCGTCATCGAAAAGGGTAAGCAGGCCGCATCCGAAGCTCTGGAGGCCGCGGTTGAGGACATCGTGTTCGAAGCCGGCCGCTTCAGCATCGCCGGCACCGACCGAGGCATGGATATCATGACCCTTGCCGCCGCCCAGCATGGACGGGAAGGCGCCACGCAGCTCGACGCGGCCGAAGTGGCCAAGATCGACGTGCACACCTTCCCGAATGGCTGCCACATGGCGGAGGTCGAGGTCGATCCCGAAACCGGCTCCATCACCGTCGTGCGCTACATCGTGTGCGATGACGTGGGCAAGGCGGTGAACCCGATGATCGTCCGCGGCCAGGTGCATGGCGGCGTGGCGCAGGGCGTGGGCCAGGCCTTCATGGAGCGCACCTCCTATGACCCGGCATCCGGCCAGCTCCTGTCCGGCAGCTTCATGGACTACGCCCTGCCCCGCGCCTCGGACCTGCCGGATATTGAGGTCGATCTGATCGAGGTGCCGTGCGCCTCGAACCCGCTGGGCGTGAAGGGCGCCGGCGAGGCCGGGGCCGTCGGCTCGCCACCCGCGGTGATCAACGCGCTGGTGGACGCGCTGCGGGACACCGGGGTGACCAGCATCGACATGCCGGCAACGCCCGAGAAGGTGTGGCAGGCGATCCACGGCGCGCGGGCGGCATGAACGTCACCGCGACGATCGTGGTCGCGGCGGACGGCACGGTGTCGGGCCGGGTGCCCGATGGCGTGCCGGCCGGGGAGCACAGGGTTCTGCTGCCTTGCAACAGCGTCCCGAAGAAGAAGTTTTCCGTTAAGGACATGCCCATTCATAGCGAGCCCTGGGATGACACGATCTCGCTCAGGCGCGAAGACATGTATGACGATGACGGCCGTCTGAGGTGAGGGCCGCTCAAGGAGCGGTTTTTGTTGACACGAATGTCCTGATCTACCTGAGCAGGCCCAGTTCCAGTCACCATGAGGTCGCCCGCGGAGCGCTCGATACCGCGAGCGAGAGTGACAGACAACTTTGGATTAGCCCACAAGTGCTTCGTGAGTATCTCGCGGCAGCGACCCGCCCCCAGACGAGCGGACCGTCGTTGCCGATGTCGGCCGCCATCGGCGACGTCATCCGGTTTCGGTCAGAGTTTCATCTCAGCGACGAGCGTCCCGATCAGCTCGACCGGCTGTTGCGCTTACTGTCCAGGTATCCCGGCGCAGGTAAGCAGGTGCATGACGCCAACCTGGTTGCGGCGATGCAGTCGGTCGGCATCACCCGCTTGCTCACCTTCAACACCGCCGACTTCCGCCGCTTCGCAAGCCTCATCACACTCGAGCCGCTATGAAAACCGCGCCAGCCGCGCCGCCGCCTCGATCATGTCCGCCTCCGGCCCGCAATAGCTGAACCGCACCGTCCGCGACCCGCGCCCCCGGTCGAAATCCACACCCGACGCCGCCGCCACCCCGGCCTCCGCCAGCATCCGCGCGCAGAACGCCGCGCTGTCATTCGTGCGCCCGCCCACATCGGCGTAAACATAAAACGCGCCGTCCGCCGCCGCGATGTCCGGAAATCCCGCATCGGGCAAGGCGCGGACCAGATAGTCGCGGGAGCGGCGATACCGGGCCACGTTCGCGTCCAGCTCCGCCGCGCAGTCGAACGCCGCCTCCGCCGCCACCTGCGACACATGCGGCGCGCTGATGAACAGGTTCTGCGCCAGGCACTCGACCGGCCGGCGCAGGTCTTCCGGCAGCACCATCCAGCCCACCCGCCAGCCTGTCATGCTGAAATATTTGGAGAAGCTGTTGATCACCACCGCATTCCGGCTGAACGCCGCCGCGGTCGCGATCGGGCGGTCATACTGCAGGCCGTGATAGATCTCGTCCGAGATCAGCCGCACGCCCCGCGCATCGCACCAGGCGCAGATCGCGGCCAGTTCCGCAGGGGACAGCATGGTGCCGGCCGGGTTGCAGGGACTTGCGATGATCAAGCCATCGGGCACCGGGTCCAGCGCGTCCAGCTGCGCGACCGTCGGCTGATACCGTGTCGCCGGCCCGGCCTCCACCACCACCGGCACCAGCCCGAGCGCCACCAGGATGTTGACGTAAGGCGGGTAGAACGGCGCCGCCAGCGCAACCCGGTCCCCACGGTCGAACGCGGCTAAAAACGCCAACGGGAACGCGCCCGAGGCCCCCATCGTGACCGCGACGGCGCCGGGATCGACGGCGAGGTCATACCACTCGGCGTAATGCCGGGCGATGCGGGACCGCAAGGACGCCCGGCCCATCGCCTCCGTATAGCCGAGGGATCCCCCACCCCGCAGCGCCGCCATCGCAGCATCCACGGCACCCTGCGGCGCCCCGGTGCCGGGTTGGCCGACCTCCATCCGGATCACGTGTGGATGGCCCGGCGGCAGCGCTTCCTGCCGCGCATTGGCCGCCGCGATCACGTCCATCACCATGAAGGGCGGCGCCGCAGCGCCTGCCCCAATTTTGAGCATCAGTTGCTGCCGATGGCCAGGCCGGCGCCGCGGGGATCGCTGCCCCAGGCGCACGTTTCCTCGCCGCCCGGCACATACTTCGTGCACACGGTGCCGTTCGCCCGCCCGGGCTCCGGCACCGCCGCCGTTACGCCGCGCAGCCCGTTGCTGAGCCCCGCCGCCACCGCCAGCGGCGCACCCTCCTGACCGGAACCCGCCACCGCCGCCCGGAACGCATTGATGTTGGCGTTCCACACGATCCCAGCCGACAGCAACGGCGGCGCCACCGCGCGGGGCGAAGCCGCAAGCAGCACGCCAGTGCCCGGCATGACCCGCCCGGTGCCGAACAAATTGTTCATCGTGAGCGCGCACGTCACGCTGTTGCCCTCGCGATCCAGCACGGTGAACCCCGTGGACGCCGGCAATAGCGGCAACGAGCCACCCGCGCCGCCCGCCGTCAGCACCGCCATCGGATCGCCGCCCCCGGACCGCCAGCGCGTGGCGGCGCCCACCGCCCGCGCCTGTGCGCCTGCCAGGTCAGTGGGGCTCTCTTGCAGATACTGGAACGCCGCTGCCGCCGCCAAGCCGCCATCGGCCGGGGGCGGCAGGAAAGCGGCGCTGTCCCGCCCGGCGCGCACCACGATCGGCGCACCGGTCCGCGGCAACGCCGTCCGCAGGTCATCGAGCGTGATCGCGCCGCCCGCCAGCGGTGAGGCCTCCGCGATCCGCCGGGCCATGGCGCCCTGGTAGAAATCGCCGACGCCGGCTGTGCGGATCGCGGCCAGGGTGGCACCGAGGTCGTTCTGCTGCAGCGTTCCGGCCTCCGTCACCGGCGCGCCGCCCGGCGCGAACACGGCGCGCGCATTCGGGTCCGCCGCCAACGGCCCGGCCACCACGGCCAGATCCTGCAACAAGGCCCGCGACGGCGGCGCGCCGAAGCGGGCGAGCTGCTCGGCCGGGGCGATCAACCCCTCGAACGGCTTACGGCCATAGCGGGCATGCAGCGCGAACAGCCCGCGCGGCAGCATCGGCACCGCGGCCGGCCGGTCGGATCGCGGACCGGCCGACCCTGGGAGCGGCACGAACACGATGGCCTCCGGCGCGCCCCGCCCCGGTCCGTCCCGGTTCGGCGAATAGGCCAGGCACGCCCCGCCGCCGCCCAACCCGGCGCGGGACGGCAGCGTGACCGCCAAGGTGAACGCCACCGCCACCGCCGCATCCCCTGCGGTCCCGCCCAGCGCCAGCACCTCACGCCCCGCCAGCGCCGCCCGCGGCTCGTCGGCCGCCACGGCGCCAATGAAGCCTTGGAGCCGCGCCGCCTCACCCGTTGGCGTGCTGCCGCCCAGGAACGCGTTCTTCACGGACCCCAGCGTGGAGCATCCCGCCCCCGGCACGAGCGCCAGCAGCAACGCCGCCACCCTCATCCGCCGCGCACCCGAAACCGTCACATCACGCTGATATACCATGCGCGTGCCATAGCTTCCTTCGCCGGGAGCGGCAACAATGCTATGAAGCGCCATCTTCCGGGAACCGATCATGCGCCACGCCCTCCTGCCCGCCCTCCTCCTCGCGTCGCTGACGGGTGCCGCCGCCGCGCAGAATTTCACCCCGGCGCAGCGGCAGGAGATCGTCGGCATCCTGCGGGACGCTCTGCGCACCGACCCCGGCCTGCTGCGCGATGCGCTGAAGGCGCTGGAGGCCGATGACGCCCGGCAGCAGGATCGCGTGACCCGGGACGTCTTGGCCTTGCTGGCCGGCAAGATCGTGGATCCCGGGGATCCCGTGGCCGGCAACCCGCTCGCGGACGTCACCATCGTGGTGTTCTTCGACACGCGCTGCCCCTATTGCCGCCGCATGCTCCCGACCGAGGCCGCGCTGCTGCAGGCCGATCCCCGCGTGCGCATCGTGAGCAAGGACCTGCCGATCCTCGGCAACACCAGCCAGCTCGAAAGCCGCGCGCTGCTGGCCGCGCAACGCCAGGGCAAGTATTACCCGATGAAGGAGGCCGTCATGGCCGGCTCCGGCGCCTCCACCCGCGACACCCTGCGCGAGACGGCGGAGCGCCTGGGCCTCGATGGCGGGCGGCTGCTGCGGGACATGGACGATCCCGCCATCAAGGAGCGCCTGGCGGCCAACGTGGCGCTGGCGCAGCAGATCGGCATCCAGGGCACCCCGGCGATGGTCGTGGGCCACCAGCTGCTCTCGGGCGCGACCGAGCTGGGGGAGCTGCAAAAGGCCGTGGCCGACGCCCGCACCGCGCGATGATTGCGCGCCCGGCCTGGCGCAGATAGGATTTCCGTCATGACCTCTCCCCGGACCTGGCGCCCCCGAACCTGGCATGGCGTGCGCATGCGCGACACCCAGGCCGGCGCCGATGCCGATTCGACGCTGCGCCCCCTCACCTTGCCCGCCGCATGGGATGACCGCGCCGCCGCCGCCCTTGCCGCGCTGGCCCCCGGCACCGGGGCCACCACCCTGCCCCGCGCTGCCGAAGCCTGGATCCGGCCCGTGGCCGCCCGCGCCCGGATGGAGGGTGACCCGGCTTTGGCGGAACGGCTGCACGGCTTGCTATTGCACCGCCGGGCCGCGCCGACGGCACCGGTGTGGAGCGGCTTGGGGGAGCCGGCGCCGGGCTTCGTGCTGAACTTGCCCGCATTCCATGACGGCGCAGCGTTCGATGCCGGGGCCTTCGCCGAGGCGATCAGGACGGCCGCCACCACGCTCCGGCTCAGCGACCCCGGCGCCACGCGGTTCGCGCTGGGCTTCACCGACCTGGACGGTCTGCTCGCGCAGCTCGGCCTCGATTACGACAGTCCGGCCGCGCGGGACGTGGCCGCCACCCTCGCCGCCCTGCTGCGCGCCACGGCGGATGTGGCCTTCGCCGGTGACCAGCCGGACCTGCTGTCCCGCCTGCCGAGCTGGCCGGCGCCGCCCCTTGCCTGTGCCGTCCCGGGCCTCGCGGCGGCGGCGCATACGGCGCGGACGATCGCCTTGCGCGGCGCCGGTAGCCTGCCGTGCACCGCGATCCTGCCGCCCGGCCCGGCCGACGCGCTGCTGGGCGCCGAGGCCGGCGGGATCGCACCCGCCTTCTCCCCGGTCGGCGCCGATGGGCAGCTCACCCGCGCCGCCCTCGCCCGCCTCGCCACGCGCGGGCTGACGGCCGAAGCGGCGCTCGCCCGGCTGCTGCAAGGGGAGGCGCTGCTGACGGCGGACGGGCTGGCGGCCCATCAGGCCATGCACGACGCGGTGGCGCCCTTCCTTCACGACATGCCGGCCCGGCCCGTGGCGGGAGACGTCCCCGCCGCCATGCCGCGCCGCCGCGACCTGCCGGCCCGCCGCCGCGGCTATACGCAAAAGGCCGCAGTGGGCGGGCACCGCATCTACATCCGCACCGGCGAATATGGCGATGGCACGCTGGGGGAGGTCCAGGTCTCGCTCCCCCGCGAAGGCGCCGGGCTGCGCGGTATGATGGACAGCGTGGCGGCGGCCGTGAGCCTCGGGCTACAGCACGGCGTGCCGCTCGAGGAATACGTCATGGCCTTCACCCTGACCCGCTTCGGGCCGGCCGGCGCCGTCGAGGGCGATCCGGATGTGGGCCACGCCACCTCGCTACTCGACTACGTATTTCGCAATCTCGCCGTCTGCTATTTGGGTGGCTGCACGGTGCCGGAGGGGTTGGCCGAGCCTGCCGAGATGGACCCGGCGCCCATGCTGCCGCTCGAACTCCCGGCCCAGCGCCGGGCGCGCCGCGGCGGCCTGCGGCTCGTGACAGGAGGCGCGGCATGATCGAAGAACGGTTGGCGGAGCTGGGCATCGTGCTGCCCACGGCGATGGCGCCGATGGCGAACTACGTGCCGTGGGTGCGGACGGGGAACCTGGTCGTGGTGTCGGGCCAGGTGCCGGCGGTGGATGGCAAGATCGCCGTCACAGGTCTGGTCGGCGTCGATCACGACGTTGCGGCGGCGCAGGCGGCGGCGCGGCTGTGCTTCTGCAACGTGCTGACCCATTTGCGCACGGCCTGCGATGGCGATCTGGACCGGGTGCGCCGCGTGGTGCGGCTGGGCGGGTTCGTGGCGGCGCCCAGCAGCTTCACCCAGCACGCGCTGGTCATGAACGGCGCGTCCGACCTCGCAGTGCAGATATTCGGCGATGCCGGGCGTCATGCCCGCAGCACGATCGGCGTGCCCTCCCTGCCCGGCAACGCGACCGTCGAGGTCGAGGGCATGTTCGAGATCGCCTGAGGCTTTCCGCCCGGCCTTGCACCGCCATATCCACCCCATGCCCGACGGCCAGCCCGCCCTGACGCTCACGCTGCATCCGCACATCGCCGACATCCCGGCGGCGTCCTGGGATGCCTGTGCCGGCAGCGACAACCCCTTCGTCTCGCACGCTTTCCTGTCCGCCCTGGAAGACAGCCTCTCCGCCAGCGCCCGCACCGGCTGGCTGCCGCAGCACGCCGCGCTGCGCACCGAGGGCGAGGAGATCGTGGCCGTGGCGCCGATGTATGCCAAATCCCACAGCTATGGCGAATACGTGTTCGACCATGGCTGGGCCAACGCGTTCGAACGCGGCGGCGGCTCGTATTACCCGAAGCTGCAGGTGGCGGTCCCGTTCAGCCCGGTGCCGGGCCCCCGCCTGCTGGCCCGGCCCGGTTTCGAGGGCGCCAGCCTCGGCCACGCGCTGCGCCAGGCCTGTGAGCAGCTCGATCTGTCATCGGTGCACGCCACGTTCTGCAGCCGCGCGGATTGGGAGGCGCTGGGTGAGGCCGGGTGGCTGCAACGCATCGGCACGCAATTCCATTGGGAAAACGACGGCTACGCCAGTTTCGACGACTTCCTGGGCGCGCTCAGCTCCCGCAAGCGCAAATCCATCAAGCGGGAACGGCGGGACGCAGCGGCGACCGGCCTGCGCTTCCTGACCCTGCGTGGGCATGAAATCCAGGCGAAGCATTGGGCGGCGTTCTACCGGTTCTACACCTCGACCGTCGATCGCAAATGGGGCAGCGCGTATCTGACCAAGAGCTTCTTCCCGATGCTGTCGGAGCGGCTGGGCGACCGCGTCGTGCTGATGATGGCGGAGAAGGACGGGATCGCGGTCGCGGGCGCGCTCAACTTGGTCGGGGACGGCGCGCTCTATGGCCGCAACTGGGGCTGCCGCGGGGACTGGCCATTCCTGCACTTCGAGCTGTGCTACTATCGCGCCATCGAGTTCGCGATCGAACACGGGCTCCAGCGCGTCGAAGCCGGGGCGCAGGGCGAGCACAAGATTCAGCGCGGATACCTGCCCCGCCCCACCTACTCCGCGCATTGGATCGCACATGCTGGCCTTCGCCATGCAGTGGCAGGCTTCTTGGAACAGGAGCGGCCGGCGATGGAACAGGAAATGGCCGCGCTGGCGACGCTGTCGCCCTATAAGCGGGACGAGGGCTGAGGCCAGTCGGCGGGCCGGATCGGGCCGGTTGCCCAGCGGGTGGGCGGCACGATGTGGGCCGCCACGGCATAAAGCCGCCCCTGCCGCCAGGTCACGGCGTCCGCACGCACCGCCGCCTGCACCAGGGCCGGCACGAACGCGCCGGGCGTGAAGCCGAGCGCCTCGGCATGATCGCGGAACCAGGGCGCGCCCATCAAGCCTGGCGCGAGCTCGGGCTCCGCCAGGCCATCCGATACCATGAGATTATGGGCGAAGATGCGCTTGGCGGCATGCCACGCGATGCGGGCCGGGTCTTCCCGCCATGACTCCAGGCGTCGGCGAGCGCGGTCCAACGCGCCCGGCAGATTGGCGATCGCAGGACCGTGGCCGGAATAGCCCATTTGCGCCGGGATCGCGGACAGCCGGTCTAGCGTCGCGGCAGTTTGGTCCAGGGCGCCGGGGCTTTGCCAGGGATCGAGCCAGCCGAGATCGGCGTCATGCAGCGCATCGCCCAGCACCAGCACGCCGTCATGCCAAAGACTGAGATGCCCCGGCGTGTGACCCGGCGTCACCACCACCTGCCACGTCGCCACCCCGGTCTCGATCACGTCGCCCTCCGCGATCGTCCCGGTCACGACATAGGGCTCGATCGGCTGCTGCAGCCACGCGGCCCGGCAGGCATCGGGGTCGCGCGCATTGACCGCCGCGGCCTCGAGGGCATTGGTGAGAACCGGGACGCCGAAGCGCGATTGCAGCAGGGCATTGCCACCCGCATGGTCGCAATGATGGTGCGTGTTCACCACCCGCAACGTCTCGGGCGCCACGCCTTGCTCCGCAAGCCACGCCAGCAGCGATGACGTATCGGCACCGAACCCGGTATCGACCAACACCGGGCGCGGGCCTGTCAGCAAAACACTGTTGGCGCTCGGATAGGGCCGTTGGAAGAAGCGGGCCGTCATGGCTGCGGCACGGTGCACATCGTGGCCTGCATCAGCGCCACGTGCCGGGTGCCATCGACATGCGCGTTCCCGACACAGACGCTGAGCAGGCGGCCCGCCTTGACCACCCGTCCCTGCGCCACCACGCGCTCACCGCGGGCCGGCGCGAGGAAGTTGAGCTTGAACTCGGCCGACACCACCCCCTGCCCCGCCGCCATCAACGACAGCGCCGCCAGCCCGCAGGCGGTGTCCAGCAGGGCCGCCAGCACGCCGCCGTGGAAGAAGCCGTGATGCTGCCCGACCGCATCGCGATACGGCAGCGCCAGATCGACCTCGCCCGGCGCCAGGTGGACGATGCTGGCGCCCAACAGGGTCATGGCGCCCTGCTTGCCGAAATCTTCCCGCACTCGGTTGAGCCCGTCCTGCGCTGTCATGCGAATGCGGTAGCAGATGTTAACCATTTGGCAATGAGCCCGTGCTTTGATGCCGCCATGCCGGATGGAATGAGAGCGCCACCACCACAGCCTCAGGCAGGCGCGGTGTGGTCTGGTCCTGCGATCGCGTTGTCGGGGTTGCGGGCGTCGGATCTCCCGGGCGGCGCCGCGCAATGGCAGACAGTGTTGTCCGTGCTGCAGGGCGCGGCGTCCGGAATGCCCGGATGGATCGTGGTGCTCGGCTTCCACCTGCTGCGCATCGGGCGGCGAATCGACGTCGTCCTGGTGTCGGAGCGGGCCGTGCTGGCTGTCCATGAGGCGGAGCGCTTCGGTGCGGCCGCGCGCGCGGCGGCGGAGGATGCGGCGCTGGACCTCGCGGACTTCCATCTGGGGTGCCGGGGCATGCCGGTGATCCCGGTCGTGCTGGTGGCGAACGGGGCGCATGCCAGCGGGATCAGGCCCTTACCGTTCCCGGGCGCCACGAGCCCGGTCGAGACCACGCGATTGCTGCTGCCCGGCTTGCTGCGCGATGTCGCTTCGTTCCCGTGTGGACCCCTGGTCCCGGTGCGATGGCTGTCGTCCGGCTTCCAGCCGGTGCCGGGCCTGCTGGAAGCGGCGCGGGCGCTGTATGCCCGGCACGACGTAACGGCGCTGCTCGGACCGGGCCTCGGCAGCGTAGCGGGCACGGCAGCGCTGCTGGCCCGCCTGGTGCGGGACAGCCTGGCGGCGCGGGAAAAGTGCGTCGTGTTCCTGACCGGGGTGCCGGGCGCCGGAAAGACGCTGTGCGCGCTGAACCTCGCCTTCGCCCCGGGCCGGGCCGGCGCCGCATTCCTGACCGGGAATCCCAGCTTGATGCTGGTGCTGCGGGAGGCGCTGGTGCGGGACAGCGCGGCGCGCGGGCGGGACCGCCGGGCCGCACGACAGCGGATGGAGGCCGTGATCCAATCCCTGCCGGCATTCCGGGACCATTACCTGTGCGTGACGGACGCCCCGCCGGAGCAGGTCGTGATCGTGGACGAGGCGCAGCGCTGCTGGACGGAGGAGCATGCCGTCTCCAAAACCCGCAACCACGCCCGGCCGCTCACCCGGTCCGAGCCCGCGCACCTCCTGGACATCATGGCCCGGCATCCGGGCGGCGCCGTGCTGGTGTGCGTCTTGGGTGGCGGACAGGAGATCCATGCCGGGGAGGGCGGCATCGCGGCCTGGGGCGCGGCCCTCGCAACCCGTCCGGAATGGCGGATCGTGGCGCCAACCGGGGCAGAGACCGGGGCAGAGACCGGGGCCGATCCGCGCCAGCGCCTGCCTGTATTGACCGGCGTGCAGCATGAGACGGCGCTGCAACTGCCCGCACCCCGGCGCGCGATCGGAACCCCGCGCGCGGCCGCATGGGTCGACGCTGTCATGCGGTTCGACGCGTCAGCCGCCCGGCGGATCGCGACGGAGGCGGGCGGTGTGCCATTCCGGCTTACGCGCTCCCTGCCGGCCTTGCGGCGCGCCCTGTCACCGCGCGGCACCAGGCAGGCCGGGCTCGTCGCCAGTTCCGGCGCACGGCGGCTCCGCGCGGAGGGGCTGGGCGGAATGCTCTGGCATCAGGACGAGGATGCCGTGGCGAGCTGGTTCCTCGAGCGCTGGCCCGACATTCGCAGCGCCGACGCGCTGGAGGTCGCGGCCAACGAGTTCGGCATCCAGGGACTGGAGCTGGACCATGTCGGCCTGTGCTGGGATGCAGACTTGGTGGTGGGCGCCACGGGCTGGGTGGCGCGGCAGTTCCGGGCCACCGCATGGACATCGCTGCACCGGGCGGAGGCCGCATCCAACCGGGTCAATGCCTATCGCGTCCTCCTGACCCGGGCGCGGCATGGCACCGTCATCTGGGTGCCGCGTGGTGATGCTAGAGACGCGACCCGGGATCCCGCCCTCTATGATGGCGTGGCCGACTTCCTCCTACGCTGCGGCGCGGCCCCCCTCGACGCCGATGCCGCCTTGCCCGACGATGGGGCGGTGCCCGAACCGATGCTGCTGTGATCCGCGTCCTCCTCCTCTTGCTGCTGCTCGTCGCCCCGGCGGCGGCGGCGGACCTGAAGATCGCGACCTGGAACCTGGAATGGCTGACCCTGAAGGCCCAGGGTGACCCCGAGTTGCCAGACAACGTCGTGCCGAAAGGCCCGGCCGATTTCGCGCTCTTGCGGCGGTATGCGGCGATGCTGGACGCCGACGTGGTGGCCTTCCAGGAGGTGGATGGCGCGGAGGCCGCGGCCCAGGTGTTTCCGCGCGATCGCTACGCTTTGTTCTTGACGCATGACGCCGTCGTGCAGCGTGTGGGCTTCGCCGTGCGCCGCGGGCTGACGGTGCGGCAGAACGAGGACCTCGTGGCGCTCGACGTCAGCGCCGGGGCACGGCATCGTTTGCGGAGCGGGGCGGACATCACGATCGACACCCCGGGCGGCCGGCTGCGCCTGCTATCCATACACCTCAAAACAGGCTGCCACAGCGATCGCCTCGGCAGCAGCACGCGCCGGGAGTGCGAAACACTGCGGCAGCAAGTGCCGGCGCTGCAGGGATGGATCGCGCAGCGCCGCACCGAGGGCGTGCCGTTCGTGCTGATCGGTGACTTCAACCGCCGCATGGATGGCCGGGACGATCTGCTGGAGGCGTTGAACCGCAGCGCGCCCCTCACCCGCGCGACCGAAGGGCGGGGCACGCCGTGCTGGGGTGGCAATACCTTCATCGATCACATCCTGGCAGGCGGCGCCGCACGGGCCTGGATGCAGGTGGAGACCATGCGTGTCCTGGTCTATCGCGAGACCGACCCGGCGTTTCGGGACCATCTTTCCGACCATTGCCCGGTCTCCGTGCGTTTCCGCTTGCCCGATTAGCCGCTATCCTCCGCGTGAACTCGCGAAAGCACGACGCATGCAGCTGACAGTTCTGGTGACGGGCGCCACCTCCGGCTTCGGGGCCGCCATCGCCCGCCGCTTCGTGGCGGACGGGCACCGCGTGATCGCGGCCGGGCGCCGGACGGAGCGGCTGACCGCATTGCAATCGGATCTGGGCGCGGCCCTGCTGCCCTTCACGCTGGATGTGACCGATGCCGGCGCCGTCGCCGCGCTACCGGGCAGTCTTCCACCGGAGTGGCAGACGGTGGACGTGCTGGTGAACAACGCCGGCCTGGCACTGGGCGTGGTGCCCGCACATACAGCTCGGCTCGAGGATTGGGAAACGATGGTCTCGACCAACGTGACCGGGCTGATGCGGATGACGCGGGCGTTGCTGCCGGGCATGGTCGAACGGGATCGCGGTCATGTCGTGAATATCAGCTCGACCGCCGCAACCTACCCCTATCCGGGCGGCAACGTGTATGGCGCCAGCAAGGCGTTCGTCACGCAGTTCAGCCTGAACCTGAAAGCGGATTTGGTCGGCACCGGCGTGCGCGTGACGGATGTGGAGCCCGGCCTCGTCGGCGGGAGCGAGTTCAGCGCCGTGCGCCTCGGGGACACGGAGAAGGCGGCGGCGGTCTACGCCGGCACCACGCCGCTTACCCCGGAAGACGTGGCGGAAACCGTGGCGTGGGTGGTGGCATTGCCAGCCCACGTCAACATCAACCGAGTCGAGATGATGCCGACCTGCCAGGCGCCAGGGCCCATGCAGATCAAGCGGCGGGGGTAGCCGCCATCAGGAAACCTGCACGCCCTTCCAGAACGCGACGCGGCCCTTGATGTTGGCCGCAGCGTCCTTCGGTGCCGGATAATACCAGACGGCGTTGGCGTTCGTCGCGCCATCCACCGCCAGCGAGTAATACTGCGCCGTGCCCTTCCAGCCGCACACGCTGGTGTGGCTGCTCGGCTGAACGAATGCCTGGTTGAGGCTGGTGGAGGGGAAATACGCGTTCCCCTCCACCGTCACGATATCATCGCTTTCGGCGATAACCTTCCCGTTCCAAACCGCCTTCATTCCGCCGTCTCCGGCTCCAGCTCCGAAGAGCCGTCATCGCCCTCGGCATCGTCCCCCTCGGCCTTCGGCGGCACCGGATCGGCGGAAATGTATTCGAAGGCGAGTTTATCCTCCTTCAACGCCACCTTCACGGACCCGCCACCCACGAGCTTGCCGAACAGCAACTCCTCCGCCAGCGGCTTCTTGATGTACTCCTGGATGACTCGCCCCAGCGGACGCGCGCCATACAGCCGGTCATAGCCCCGCTCCGCCAGCCACTCCTTGGCTGCCGAGGACAGCTCGATCGTGACGTTGCGATCCGCCAGCTGCGCCTCAAGCTGCATCACGAACTTCTCGACCACCCGGCCCACGATCTCCTGCGTGAGGCTGGCGAAGGTGATCACCGCGTCCAACCGGTTGCGGAACTCCGGGGTGAACAGGCGCTTGATGGCCTCTGTATCCTCCCCTTCCCGCTCGTCCCGGGCGAAGCCAATCGCCTCCTTCGCCATGTCGGACGCACCGGCATTCGTGGTCATGATCAGGATCACGTTGCGGAAATCCACGACCTTGCCGTTGTGATCCGTGAGCTTCCCGTGGTCCATCACCTGCAGCAGGATGTTGAACAGATCGGGATGCGCCTTCTCGATCTCATCCAGCAGCAGCACGCAATGCGGATGCTGGTCGATCGCATCCGTCAGCATGCCGCCCTGATCGAACCCAACATAGCCCGGCGGCGCGCCGATCAGCCGGCTGACGCTGTGCCGCTCCATATACTCGCTCATGTCGAACCGGGTCAGCTCGATGCCGAGCGTGCTAGCGAGCTGGCGCGCAACCTCGGTCTTACCCACACCGGTCGGGCCGCTGAACAAATAGTTGCCGATCGGCTTCTCCGTCTCCCGCAGCCCGGCACGCGACAGCTTGATCGCGGCTGCCAAGGCATCGATCGCCTTGTCCTGCCCGAACACCATCGCCTTCAGGTCACGCTCCAGGTTGCGGAGCGTCTCCTTATCGTCGGCGCTGACGCTCTTGGGCGGGATGCGGGCGATCTTGGCCACGATCTCCTCCACGTCCTTCAGCGTCACCAGCTTCCGCCGCTTGCCCTCGGGCTGCAGCATCCGGGACGCACCGACCTCATCGATCACGTCGATCGCCTTGTCCGGTAGCTTGCGGTCGTTGATGTATTTCGCCGACAGCTCGACGGCGCCACGGATCGCCTCATCGCTGTAGCGGACCTTGTGGTGCTTCTCGTAATTGGTCTTGAGGCCGCGCAGGATCTTGATCGCATCTTCCTGCGAGGGCTCGTTCACGTCGATCTTCTGGAACCGCCGCACCAGCGCACGGTCCTTCTCGAAGTAGTTGCGATACTCCTTGTAGGTCGTGCTCCCGACGCAGCGCAGCGAACCGGCCGCCAAGGCGGGCTTCAACAGATTGGACGCATCCATCGCGCCGCCGCTGGTGGCCCCGGCGCCGATCACGGTGTGGATCTCGTCGATGAACAGGATCGAGCCGACATGCGCCTCGAGCTCGGTCACCACCGCCTTCAGCCGCTCCTCGAAATCGCCGCGATACCGGGTTCCGGCCAGCAGCGCGCCCATGTCCAGCGCGAAGATCGTGCTCTTGGCCAGCACCTCCGGCACGTCCCCCTCGACGATGCGCTTGGCCAGGCCCTCCGCGATCGCGGTCTTGCCCACGCCGGGATCGCCGACATAGAGCGGGTTGTTCTTCGTGCGTCGGCACAGGATTTGGATCGTGCGCTCGATCTCGAGGTCCCGCCCGATCAAGGGATCGATCTTGCCGGCGGCCGCCTTCTTGTTGAGGTTCACGCAGTAATTGCTGAGCGCGTCCTGGGCGCGGCGGTTCGGCTTCTCCTCCCGCTCGTTCTCGGCCGGCTCCTCCTTGGCGCCTTGCGCCGGGCGCTGGCTCGTGCGGCCCGGCGCCTTCGCAATGCCGTGGCTGATGAAGTTGACCGCGTCCAGCCGGGTCATGTCCTGCAGCTGCAAGAAATAGACGGCGTGGCTCTCACGCTCCGAGAACAACGCCACCAAGACGTTGGCGCCCGTGACCTCGTCCCGTCCGGAGCTCTGCACGTGGATCGCGGCGCGCTGCACCACGCGCTGGAACCCGGCCGTGGGCTTCGGATCGCCGGGCCGATCGGTTGCAAGGCCCGAGAGATCCTTGTCCAGGAATTCGCCTAGATCTTGCCGGAGCTTGTCGAGATCGACGCCGCAGGCGCGCAGCACGGTCGCGGCGTCACTATCGTCAGCCAGGCCGAGCAGCAGGTGCTCCAGTGTCGCGTACTCGTGCTTGCGTTCGCTCGCGAGCGACAGGGCCCGGTGCAGCGTCTGTTCAAGGTTGCGTGACAGCATGTCTCTAGACGCTCCTTCGCGCGGCAATCTGACGGGCGGGGCGCGAGGGCCGGGCCTGCAGCGTGGTCTCGATGATCAGTGTAGGCACGTTATTCTTTCTCAATCGTGCATTGCAGCGGATGCTGGTTCTGCCGGGCGAGGTCCATGACCTGGGTCACCTTGGTCTCGGCGACCTCATACGTATAGGCGCCGCAGACGCCGACGCCACGGCGATGGACATGGAGCATGATGCGCGTCGCCTCATCCCGGGTCTTCTGGAAGAATCTTTCCAGCACGTGGACCACGAACTCCATCGGCGTGTAATCGTCGTTCAGCATCAGCACTTTGTACATCGCAGGCTTGCGGGTCTTGGCGCGGGTCTTGACCACGACGCCCGTGTTGGAACCGTCCCCGTTGCGGCCGTTCCCGCCATTGCCGGGGGGGCGGTCCATATCGTCGCGCTTGCCGTTGTCGCTCATTGTCCTGGTATCCCGTATCGCCCTGCTATCCCGTCGCCCCATCATGCCATCTGCGGCATGCCGTTTCCTGTCCATCGCAAGCATCAGCATATCGGAGCGCCAAGGCCAGGGAAAAGAGTGCCGCAGCCTGCCCGGATATTCACCCAGGGGAGGAAGCGTTGTGCCTGAATGACAAAAGGCCCGGAGCATCGCCCCGGGCCTGGTCCAACGCGGCTCCGGGCACGTGCCCGGAAGATTTGTCAGATGTTGTCGTCAGGCCGTCTTGCCGAACGTCTCGACGGCCAGGCTCATGCGGCCGGCGATCGGGGCGATGGCCTGCTCGGCCAGCTTGAACGACGTCTCGGCGACATGCCCGGTCTGCGTCAGCGCCTTCTCCACGCTGGTGCGGGCGAAGCTGGTCTGCAGCTCGACGGCGTCCTTGATGGACTTCACGCCGGACATGGCACGGAACGTCGTCATCATCTCGTCCATCGAGGCCTGCGCGGTGGCGGCCATCTGCTTGGTCAGTTCCTGGAGGCCCGTGGCGACGATCTGGCTGGACTTGACCAGCGCCTCGACATTGCCCTGGCCGAACGTGACGAACTCTTCTGCGGTCTTCATGGTAGCGGTCTCCCGTTATGCGGGCTTCGCCCGCGTTGATCGTCCCCGTGCAGGGCGCCGCTTCCACCGGCCGAACCGGCTTATGCTGCGCTGCAACATGCCGTGATGTGGCGCACTCGCGGACGCGGGTCAAGGGCCGAATGCTGCGGTGCAGCAAAAATGTTCACGCCATGTTGATTGCGAACATCACGTCTAGGCAACAAGGTGTTGGCCAAGCACGTTTCCCGTTGCTTAAATCCTGGACACGGCGCGCTCGTCGCTTCTAGGGTGTGCGGCCATCCTGGGAAGCAGGTTCGTATGTTCGCACGCCATCTCCGGTCCGCGCTTGTCTGTCTCGTAGCGGCCCTCGCGAGTATGACCGGCACCGCACCGGCCGTCGCCCAGATTGGATCGGACCGGTATTCTTCGATCGTGGTCGATGCGGGATCCGGCGCAATCCTCTCGGCCTCCAGCGCCGACGAATATCGCTTCCCGGCCAGCCTGACGAAGATGATGACCCTGTATATGCTGTTCGAGGCGCTGCGGGACCGCCGGGCGTCGCTGCAGCAGCAGGTCCCGGTCTCGGCCTATGCGTCATCGATGTCACCGACCAAGCTCGGGCTGCTGCCGGGCACCTACATCACTGTCGAGCAGGCATTGCTCGGCCTGGTCACCAAATCCGCCAACGACGCCGCCGCCGCACTCGGCGAGATGATGGGCGGCGATGAGGAGCGGTTCGCGCAGATGATGACGCTGCGCGCCCGGGCGCTCGGCATGACGAACACCACGTTCCGCAACGCCTCCGGCCTGCCGGATTGGAGCCAGGTCACGACGGCGCGGGACATGGCCATCCTGGCCCGGCACCTGATCCAGGACTTCCCGAGCTACTACCGCTATTTCAGCGTGCCATCCTTCGTGTTCCAGGGGCGCACGGTGCTGAACCATCAGCGTATGCTGCAGACCTATCCCGGCGCCGATGGGCTCAAGACCGGATATATCGAGGCATCCGGCTACAACGTGGTCACCTCGGCCCTCCGGGGTGACACGCGGCTCATCGGCGTCGTGCTGGGCGCCTCCAGCGGGTGGGAGCGGGACCAGCACATGGCCACGCTGCTGGATCAAGGGTTCGACCGGCGGGGCGCGCCGCAGGTGGCGCGGGCCGTGGGGCCCTGGAACCGGATGCCGGCTCTGATCGCGGCGGCCCAGGCACAGCAAGCGATGCCGGCCCCCCCATCCTATGCCCCGGAATATGCTGCGGCGCCATTCACCCCGCCCGCCTACGCGGCGCCGCGCTCGGTCACGCCCCAGCCCATGCAGTTCGTGGCCGTGCAGGCCATCCCGCACGGACGCGCCCGGGCGCCGTCGCAGATGCGCAGCCGTCTTGTCGCGGCGCATGATCGGTTCCCGACCCCACCCCCACGCCCCGCGCTCCGCAGCGCTCCCCTCCCGTCGGTCCGCCCCGCCCGTGGAGCAGACCCTGTTCCGGTCCGGGTCATCCGCCCCAACAGTACCCGGACCGCCGGCCAGGCCGGGCTCGTGCGCATGGGCGGCTAGGTCCCGCGTCGCCGTCCTCTTGCGCGGTGCCGCCTTGCTGCGCATTTTGAGGGTCTGGAACGAACGCAGGATACCGGGTCAACCATGGATGGCGGCGCCGACAGCAGACGGATCACGATCCATGCGACCGAGGATTTCGCGGGCATGCGCGAAGCCGGCCAGCTGGCGGCCCGTACGCTGGACATGATCACCCCCCACGTCCGCCCCGGCGTCACCACACAGGCGCTGGACAAGCTCTGCCACGATTTCATGTGCGACCATGGCGGCGTCCCGGCCACGCTCGGCTATCGCGGCTACCAGCATTCCAGCTGCACTTCCATCAACCATGTCGTGTGCCACGGTATTCCCGGAGAGCGGCGGCTGATCGAGGGGGACATCCTCAACATCGATGTGACGGTGGTGCTGAATGGCTGGCATGGCGACACCAGCCGCATGTATGCCGCCGGCCCCCCCTCCACCCGCGCCACGAAACTGATGCAGATCACGCACGAGGCTTTGATGCGCGGCGTGGCGGCCGTGCGCCCCGGCGTCACGCTGGGCGATGTGGGCCACGCGATCCAAAGCTACGTGGAGGCGCACCGGTTCAGCGTCGTGCGCGATTTCTGCGGTCATGGCATCGGCCGCCGCTTCCACGAAGCGCCGAACGTGCTGCATTTCGGCCGCGCCGGCGAGGGCCCGAAGCTGCGCCCCGGCATGTTCTTCACGATCGAGCCGATGGTCAACGCCGGCCGGCCCGAGGTGAAGGTCCTGGACGATGGCTGGACCGCCGTCACGCGGGACCGCAGCCTCTCGGCGCAATTCGAGCATATGGTGGGCGTGACGCAGGCGGGCTGCGAGGTGTTCACCTTCTCCCCAGCCGGCCTCCATCAGCCGCCCTACGCATGACCGCGCACGCGACCATCCATCGCCTGCGATTCAACGACACCGATCAGCTCGGCCACGTGAACAATGCCGTGTTCGTGGTGATGCTGGAGCAGGGCCGGGCGGAGATGACGCGGGAGGCCGGGCTCCCGGCGACCTCCGAGCACCACGCGATGGTCATCGTGCGCCTCGAGTTGGATTTCGTGGCCGAGATGCACTGGCCCGGCGACGTGACGATCGAGACCTCCGTCCTGCGCCTCGGCGGGCGATCCTTCACGATGCAGCAGCGATTGCTGTCTGGCGGGGCCGAATGCGCGCGGGCGCAGACCGTCATGGTGGTGATGGACCGCGCCACCCGGCGTTCCGTGCCGATCGACCCGTGGCGGGAGTGCCTCTCGGCCTATCTGGTGCCGCCACCCGCGTGACGGATTTGCCCGCGTGACCGACCTGCTGGCCCCCCGTCCGCCCTCCCCGTTGAGCGCCGAGGGTCATCGGGAGCGCATGCGAGCGCGCCTGCTGACGGCCGGGCCCGACAGCGTGGCGGACCACGAATTGCTGGAGATGGTGCTGTTCCTGGCGCTGCCGCGGCGGGACACGAAGCCTGTGGCGCGGGCCTTGCTGGACCGGTTCGGCAGCTTCGCGGGCGCCATCGCGGCGCCGGTGCAGGAGCTGCGCGGCGTGGACGGCATCGGGGATGCCGGGGCGGCCGCGATCAAGACGGTGCAGGCGGCGGCCCTCCGGCTGGTGCGGGCGGAGGTGATGGACCGCCCGGTGCTGAACAACTGGGAGCGCCTGATGGCCTATCTCACGGCCGCATTGTCGCGGGAGCGGGTGGAGCAGTTCCGCGTCCTGTTCCTGGATAGCAAGAACCGGTTGATCGCGGACGAAGCGCAGGGGCGCGGCACCCTGAACCACACCCCGGTCTATCCACGGGAGGTGATGCGCCGCGCACTGGAGCTGCATGCCGCGGCGGTCATCCTGGTGCATAATCACCCCAGCGGGGACCCCACGCCCTCCCGCGAAGACATCGATATGACCCGGCTGGTGATGGAGGCCGCGTCCGCGCTCTCGGTCGTGGTGCATGACCACGTGATCGTGGCGGGCGGGCGCTGGGTCAGCCTGCGGTCGCAAGGGCTGATGGACACGTCACCCTGACGACCGGTCGTGTCGTGCTGCTGCATGGGATCGCCCGGCGGGCAGCGTCGCTGGCTCGGATGGAGCGGGCGTTGCAGGCGGCGGGTTTCCAGACACTCAATGTCAACTATCCATCGCGTCGCTTCCAGCTCGATACATTGGCAGATTATGTGCAGGACCACGCGGGCACGTTCATGGCGGGCACTGCTGGTCCCGTGCATTTTGTGACCCATTCCATGGGTGGCTTGGTCGCGCGGGTCTTGATCTCACGGCACCGTCCCGCGGCGCTGAGCTCCGTTGTAATGCTGGCGCCGCCCAATCAAGGCAGCGAACTTGCCGATCTTCTAGAGCCCAATCCGACCGAAGTGGGTCGGCTTGGGCTCTAGATCTTTAGGTTTGGCGAGCACTACTACCGTCCAGGCGATGCCGCCTGGTCGGTGAGTGCTCTAGGGCGGTTTCGGCTGTATCACCGGTTCTTCGGCCCGGCTGGCGCGCAGCTCGGGACAATCGCTAACGCGCGTCAAACTCCGTCTCCAGGCGCCGCCAACTACGCAATCGGTGTTATCGCAGGCACACGCAGCCTCGACCCCCTCGGATGGCTGCTACTGCCGCGGCCGAACGACGGGAAGGTGAGCGTGGCGAGCACCCGGATTTCAGGCATGACGGACCATCTGACCTTGCCGGTCACCCATGCGCTGATGATGAACGATACGGCCGTGATGAGGCACACGCTCCATTTCTTAAGCCACGGACGGTTCTGCCCTCCGTAGCCGGCGTGCGGGGTATGGCTAAAGGGGCCGCTGCGCCTCCACGCCGCCGGGCCGGATGAGGCCCTTGCCGCGCAAGCAATCGAGCGTCGCACGCTGCCGGGCGCGGCTCAGCCGATCCTGGTTTTCCGCCAGGAAGGACGGGCTGCCAGCGCCTTTCAGGATCAGGTCGCGCACCTCCGGATCCTGCTCGGCCTGGCCTTCGCACGGGCGGTCCGCAAGCGGCGCGGCGCTGCACCCCGCCACCAGAAGCAACGCGAACAGAGTTCTCATCGGTGCGTCATCCAATCCTCGATCAGCCGCCGCGCGATGCTATCCCGCCGCGGCAGGGAAAACCCGTGCGCGTCCGGCGCCTGCAATTCGGAGCGGGTGAACCAGCGCGCATCCGTCAGCTCCGCCGGGTCGATGGTGATCTCCTCGCTGAGCCCCTCGGCATAGAAGCCCAGCATGATGCTGCTGGGGAACGGCCAGGGCTGGCTGGAGTGGTAGCGGACGGCGCCGACCTTGATGCCGCTTTCTTCCAGCACCTCGCGCGCCACGGCCTCCTCGAGGCTTTCGCCGGGTTCGACGAAGCCGGCCAGCGTCGAATACATCTGCGCCTTCGGAAAGCGCTGCGAATGGCCCAGCAGCACGCGGTCCTGCCGGTGCACCAGCATGATGACGGCCGGGTCGGTCCTGGGAAAGTGCTGCGCACCGCAAACGGTGCATGTCATGGCGTGCCCTGCGCTCCGTGGCTCGCAACCGCCCCCGCACACGCTGCAGAATCGGTGCCTCAGGCGCCAGTGCATCAGACCGCGGGCATGCGCCAGGATCGCCGCGTCCTGCGCCGGCAAACCGGCCGCGACCATCCGCAGATCCTCGAAGCGGCCCATGCTGTCCGGCATCAGCGGCAGCGGGTCTTCCACCCCGCTCACATCCACCGCGAACATCGCCCGCCCGTCCATGAGGCCCAGGAACGCCCACGGCCCGCCCGCCATGCGCAAGGCCGAAGCCGCCTCCCCGGTCAGGAACATCGCCGCCGGCCGGCCCTCGTCCAATCCCTGGAACAGCGTGCGGGAGCGCCAGACCGGGACGAACAGGCTCGCGGGGTCGGCGATGCGGGCCGCAATCCAGGCCTCGTCATCACGGCGCTCCCCCGCACGGTCCAGCGGGTTGCCGGTATAGGCGTTGGGGCGGCTGGCGAGGATCAGGGACATTCGCCGCCGGATTTCGCATGCACGAACTCTTGTGCCAAGCCCCGCTCTGCGTGATATGTGGTCCCGGGAGGTCGGCGGCGGACGGGCGCCTCGCCAACCCGGTCAGGTCCGGAAGGAAGCAGCCGCAACGAGTTCGTGTTCGGGTCGTTTGTTCGGCCTCCCACCCCACACCCCCGGGGATCATGTCCGGCCTGGAAGACGATACACCGCCGGTTCCTGACGGCCCCGGCCTTTTCGGGGACCCGGCGCCCGCCCCTAATGCCACGCCCTACCGCGTGCTCGCCCGCAAATACCGGCCCGCCACCTTCGATGACCTGATCGGGCAGGAGGCGATGGTCCGCATCCTGCGCAACGCCTTCGCCATGGGCCGCATCGCCCATGCCTGGATGCTGACGGGCGTGCGCGGCGTGGGCAAGACCACCACCGCCCGCATCATCGCCCGCGCACTCAACTGCGTGGGGCCCGACGGCACGGGCGGCCCCACCGCGGACCCGTGCGGCGTGTGCCCGAATTGCGTGGCCATCCTAGCGGACCGGCATCCGGACGTGGTGGAGATGGACGCCGCCTCCCGCACCGGGGTGGACGACATGCGCGAGGTGATCGACGCCGCCCGCTACCGCCCGCTGCAGGCGCGGACCAAGGTGTTCATCATCGACGAAGTGCACATGCTGTCGAAGAACGCCTTCAACGCGCTGCTCAAAACGCTGGAGGAGCCGCCGCCGCACGTGAAGTTCATCTTCGCCACCACCGAATTGCGCAAAGTGCCGGTGACGGTGCTGAGCCGGTGCCAGCGTTTCGACCTGCGCCGGGTCTCGGTGGCGGAGCTGGTGCAAAAATTCGCCGCGATTGCGGTGGCGGAGCAGGTGCAGGTGGAGCCCGCCGCGCTCGACCTGATCGCCCGCGCCGCCGATGGCTCGGTGCGGGACGGGCTGTCGCTGCTGGACCAGGCCATCGCCGCCAATGCCGGCGCCGTGGTCGAGGGAGCCGCGGTGCAGGACATGCTGGGCCTCGCCGACCGCACTGCCATCTTCGACCTGATGGAGGCCGTGATGGCCGGGCGCCCGGACCAGGCGCTGGCGATCACGGACCGCGCGCATGAACGCGGCGCTGATCTCGGCCAGGTGCTGGGGGACCTGCTGGAGCTCACCCATTTGCTGACCCGGCTGAAATCCGTGCCCGATCTGCGCGGCGGCGACACGCTGGCCGAGACCGAGCGCGTGCGCGGCGCGGCGCTCGCGGACCGGTTGGACCTGCCGACGCTCGGGCGCAGCTGGCAGATGCTGCTGAAGGGCGTGGCGGAGGTGGAGCAAGCCACGGACCGCCGGGCCGCCGCGGAGATGGTGCTGATCCGGCTGTGCTACGTGGCCGACCTCCCGCCGCCCGGTGACCTCGTGCGCCGCCTGACCGAGGCCGGCCCCACGCCGGCGCCGTTCACCGGCGGCACCACCCGCGCCGTCGTCGGCGGCCCGCCCCGGCATGACCCGGCGCCCGCACCCATCGCCGACGCCCCCCCCCCGCCCCGCCTCGAAAGCTTCCGGGACGTGGCCATGCTGGTGGAGGCCGAGCGCGAGCCGTTGCTGCACGCCCAATTGCTGCACGCCGTGCACCTCGTGCGCTTCCGCCAGGGCGCCATCGAGTTGCGGCCCGAACCCTCGGCCCCGCGCGAGCTCGCCGCCAACCTGGCCAGGCTGCTCGACCGCGTCACCGGCCAGCGCTGGATCATCACCCTGTCCCGCGAAGACGGCGAGCCCACCCTGGCCGCCCAGGGCCTCGCTGCCGCCACCGCCCGGCGGGACGCCGCCGCCGAGCACCCGCTGGTGCGCGCGATCCTGGACGCCTTCCCCGGCGCCGTCATGACCTCCGTGACGGACCGCCGCGCCGACGTGTATGGGCTCGTGGACGCGCTGCCGTTGGGCGAGCCCGAGGGACGCGAATTCGCCCCACCCGAAGCGGACACGGTCGACCAGATGGAGGACGGACCATGAAGAACCTTGCAGGCCTGATGAAGCAGGCCGGCCAGATGCAGGCCAAGATGGCCGAGATGCAGGCCAAGATGGAGGCGATGGAGGTCGAGGGCGCCGCCGGGGCCGGCATGGTCCGCGTGACGCTGTCGGGCAAGGGCGAGCTGAAGCGGCTGCAGATCGACCCCAAACTCGCGGATCCCACCGAGTTGGAGATGCTGCAAGACCTGATCGTGGCCGCGCATGCCGATGCGAAGCGCAAGGTGGAAGCCGTGATGGCCGCCGAGATGGAAGAGGCCACGGGCGGCATGCAGCTGCCGGGCGGGTTGAAGTTTCCGTTCTGACCCGTCTGCCCCCTCTCCCGCTGGCGGGAGAGGGTCGGGGTGAGGGTGGGACCAGCCGGACAGGCCATCGCGCATTTCGCCCCCACCCTCACCCAACCCTCTCCCGCCAGCGGGAGATGGCTTTTGGTCCTCACCCTCACACGGCCCCCCGAACCTAATGGGTGGCCCCGAGATCGAACGGCTGATCCAGCTCCTGGCCCGCCTGCCGGGCCTGGGCCCCCGCAGCGCCCGCCGCGCCGCGCTCCGCATGCTGCAACAGCCCGAAACCCGCATGCTCCCCCTCGCCACCGCACTCACCGACGCCGCCCGCGCCGCCCGCCCCTGCACACGCTGCGGCAACATCGATAGCCGCGACCCCTGCTCCATCTGCACGGACCCGCAGCGGGACCAGACCTTGCTGTGCGTGGTGGAGGGCGTGGGGGACCTCTGGGCGCTCGAACGGGCCAGCGTGCATCGCGGCCTGTATCACGTGCTGGGCGGCACGCTCTCGGCCCTGGGCGGCACCGGGCCCGAGGACCTGAACCTGGACGGCCTGCTGGCGCGGGTCGAGGCCGGCGGCATGCAGGAGGTGATCCTGGCCCTCGGCGCGACCGTGGACGGCGCGACCACGGCGCATTGGCTGACGGACCGCCTGCATCGGCTCGACCCGGCGCTCGTGATCACCCGCGTGGGCCAGGGCGTCCCGATCGGCGGCGCGCTCGATGTGCTGGATGACGGCACGCTCGCGGCGGCGCTGCGCGGGCGGCGTGCGTGATTGCCGGCGGGATCGCGGCGCTGAAGGCCGAACTGGACCGGTTGCGCGCCCTTCACCCCGGCGGCACGCCTAATTTCGACCATGTGCAGGATCTGGAGCTGACCTACACATCCAATGCGATCGAAGGGAACACGCTGACTGCGGTCGAAACCACGCTCGTCATCGAGCAGGGCATCACGATCGCCGGCAAGCCGTTGCGCGACCATCTCGAGGCGCTCGATCACTTCGACGCGCTCCGCTACGTCCGCACCTTGGCCAGCACGGCCGCCCCTTTGACAGAGCTCGATCTCCGCCGCCTGCATCAGCTCGTGATGGCGCGGTCCGATCCGGAGCATGCCGGGCGGTATGCCGATCAGGGACGGTATGTGCTGACCGGCCAGGGGCGGCATGCCTTTCCGTCACCCGTCGAAGTGCCCGCCCTCATGGAAGCGTTCGCGCGCTGGCTGACCGCTGCGGACCCGGCGCCGCTCACGGCCTTCGCAGCGCATCTCCGCCTGGTGCAGATCCATCCGTTCAACGACGGCAACGGACGAACCGCTCGGTTGCTGATGAACCTCGTGCTGATCCGCGCCGGCTACCCGCCCATCCCCGTGCGGCCCGTGGACCGGCCCGCCTACCTCGCCGCCCTGGATCGAGCCGGGACCGACCCCGGCCCGTTCACCGACCTGCTCACCATGCGGCTCGACGAAGCGCTCCGCGATATGATCGCCGACCTGCGGCAGAGGGCATAGCTCAGCGCCACCCCATCCGCGCCAGCACGCCGTCCTTCCACACATACCGGTGGATCAACCCGGCGGCCGCATGCAGCCCCGCGAGGATCAGGATCAGGTTCGCTGCCGTCGCATGCCAATCCTGGATGGTGGCCCGCAGCGCCTTGTCGGCGGGGTCATAGGCCGGGATCGTAAACGCGTTGTAGATGCTGTCGCCGCGCACCCAGACGTTGAAAACGCCCAGCACCAGCGTCACCGCGATCAACCCATAGAGCGTCCAATGCGTGCCCTTGGCGATCGCATGCAGCACCCCCCGGTCCGCCGCCGGAAGCCGCCGCCCGTCCGTCGCGCGCCAGATCACCCGAATCGCGTAGATGCCGAGCAGCACCAGCCCGAACAGGATGTGGGTGGACCGCGCATCCACCCGCAGCGGCCCGCGCGGGAACCAGTCGATCGTGTGCGCGCCGATCCACTGCCCCACCACCAGCACCGCCGTCAGCCAATGCAGCCAGATCGTACGGCGGTCATATTGCGCCGCATCGGTGACGGGCTGCATCAGGCCTTGCCGATCAGGATGCCTGCGGCGAGCACCAACGCGCCGCCCAGCATCACCTTCGCCACGGCGGAGACGGGCGGCGTGTCCATGTATTTCCACTGGATCCAGGCAATTGTCATCAGCTCCGCCACCGTCACCGCACCGGCCAGCGCCGTCGCCGTCCAGAAATCCTTGATCAGATACGGCAGCGTATGCCCGATCCCCCCCGCCACGGTCATCACGCCGCATACGAGTCCGCGCAGCAACGGCGTCCCACGGCCCGAGAGCTTGCCGTCATCGGCCAGCGCCTCCGCGAACCCCATCGAAATGCCGGCGCCGACCGAGGCCGCAATGCCCACCAGGAACGCATCCCGGCTGTTCTGCGTCGCAAACGCCGCGGCGAACACCGGTGCCAGCGTCGAAACCGAGCCGTCCATAAGGCCGACTAAACCGGGCTGCACGATCTGGAGAATAAACCGCTTCCGCGCGTCCTCATCCTCCGTCACCCGTTTTTCGCCGGGCAACCGCTTCGCCTCGATGGCGCTCGCGGCGTGCTGGTGCTCGACCTCCGCGGCCGCGAGATCGCCCAGCAGCTTGCGGATGTTGGCGTCCGTCGTGCGGCTCGCGGCCTCGGCGTAGAAGCGGCTGGCGTCCACCTCCATCTGCCGGGCCTGCCGGCGGACGGCGTCGATGCCGAGCGGACGAACCTGCCACGCCGGCCGCCGCGCCACGGAGCCCCGCACATCCTGCCGGCGCACCAGGGGGATGTGGGTGCCGAATTTTTCCACGAAGGTGTCGATCAGCAGCCGGCGATGCTCGCTTTCCTCGGCCGCCATATCCTGGAACACCGCGGCGCTGTCCGGGAACTCCTCGCGCAGGCTTTCGGCGAAGTCGGCATAGATCCGGCCGTCCTCCTCCTCGCTGCTGATGGCGAGCGCGAGGATCTCCTTCTCGTCGAGATCGGTGAAATTGCGCATTGCATCAAAGTGGGGGCCGGGCCTGAATCGGTCAACCCAGCCCCGGGGGTATCAGGCGAAGCGCAGCTTCTCGTTCTCGCCCGGGTGCGGCGCGCTGCCGGTCAACACGGCCTTCACGTAGCCATAGGCATGCACCATCGTGCTGTTGGGCGCATCCCAATACTCGGCGGCGTCCACGTCCACGCGCAGCAGCGCGATTTCCGGATCGTCCTTGCCCTTGGGGAACCAGGTGCGCATCGCCTCCGACCAATGGGCGGCGATCGTCGCCGCGTCCCGCACCAAGGTCGCGTGGCCGGACAGGCTGACATAATCCTGCTTGCCGCCATCGGCATACGTCACGCCCACGGGCTGCCCGCCCTCGGCCTCCTGCACCTTGTGGCTGCTGGCGCGGGTGAAGAACCAGAGCTTGCCGTCGAACTCCTCCTGCGCCGCCACCATCGGCCGGGCCCGCAGCGCGCCGCCATCCTCGGTGGTGAGCATGGCGAACTGGATGGCCTTCATCATCGACCACATCTTCTGCGTGGCCTCGGAATGCGACTTGTCGGTCATGGACGGCTCCTTCGGGTCTGTCCCGACGGAACAGCCCAGGGCCGCCTAGGGTTCCCTCAGACGCAGGATCGTGGGCTCCACGGCATCGAGCGTGAGGTCGAGCTGACAGACGATCCCCAGCGCGCGATCGGCCCGGACATCGTGCACGGCCCGCGCCCCCGGCAAACGCAGCGTCAGCCGGATGGGTGCAGCGGCAGGGTGCGTCGCCTGGAGCGCCACCACCGTCCCGCCAGCACCCACGAACCGGCGGAGCAGGACACCCGGTGCCCGCCCGCCCCCGCTCTCCATCCGGTAGCCCGGCACCGCCCCCGCCTGGTCCAGGGAAGCGGTCGTGAAGGGGCGGGGCTGATCCGGAGTCCGCTTCAAGGGCCGCAACCGGCTATGCTCGTCATAGGCGCCGGCCGGCCCATCGGCCAACACGGCGCCCCCCCTGGCCGCGAACGCACCGATCTCGGCCACCGTGCGGTCCGACAGCGCGATGGCGTGCGGCAGCACCAGCACGCGCAAGCCCGGCGCTCGCAACCCGCCGCCCTCCAGCATCGCCGGCGTCAGCCAGTGCGGCTGTATGCCGAGCTCACCCAACCGCTCCATCGCACCCGTGAGCGCCGAGCGCCATGTCGTCGGCTCGTTCTCCCGCTCGGCATCGCGGTCGGACCATGGCGGGCCACCCTGGCGATCCAGCAGCCATTGCGTGCGGAAGCTGGCCTGGGAATACAGCACCGCCACCCCATCAACCTCCGGCACAGCAGCCGACAACGTGGGCAGCACGGCCCGAATGGACGCCGCCAGCGACTGCAGCTCGATCCCGCGCGGCCCTGGGCTGCCATCGTCCCGCACGACGTTGTCTGCTTCGTCCCACACCACGATCCCGCGGCTGCCGTCCAGCACGCTGCGCCAGGCCGCATGGGTCTCGGCGGCGCCCTCGCCGAAGCTGGTGCGGAGGATGGTGAGTCCGGGATTGAACGCGCGCGCCAGCTCCGGCGCGCCGCCATCGGGATAGATCTCCATCACATCCACCGCGCCAGCCAGCAGGCCGTAATCATACCCGCCCCAGCCCGGGATCTGTGCGCCCTCCAGCGCCGCCCGCGCCGCCGGGTCGGCCCGGTGCACCGCGTCCGTCCCCATCCGCACCGCGTCCGCGAACGCCACATCCATCCACGCCTTGAAATCCGCCCAGGCCGAGAAATTGCCGTCCGTGCGGCGCAGCGCCTGATCCGTCAGGTCCGGCACCACCGCGTCCCAACTGGCGAACGAGGCGCCCCACTGCCGGTTCAATGCATCCAGGTCCGCATATTGCGTGTGCAACCAGGCCCGCATCCCGGCCACCGACTCCGGCGCGATATCCGCGTCCCAGGCGGCCGCGAGGTCCCCGATCCCGGCCTCGTCCGCCAGGTTATAGAACAACGGCCCCGCCGCGCGCTGACCCGCGACCACGGCCGCCAGCCGGTCCGCCACGCGCTGCCGCCAGACCGGGTCGGACAGGCCGGGCTCCCGCACGAACACGCCGGTGTCACCGGGATCGGCCCGGCGCCGCGCCTTCGCCGCCTCGAACAGCCACGTCACCGGCTTGCCCGGCGTCCATCGGTGATAGGGCGCGTAGAAATCCGTCGCGATGTTCTCGATGTAGAAGCCGAGCCCGGCCGCATGGGCCCGTGCCACCGCCGCCGAATCGACGCGGCCCCCGGTGCCGAACACCTTGACCCCCGTAAAACCGAGCCGCCGCAGGCCGTCCAGCCGCGCCGGGGATTGATCGTGCCACATCAGCAGCGGGAACTCCGGCCACGGCTCCGCCCGGGCCGCCCCGGTCAGCAGCAGCGCGGCCAGCAGCCAGCGTATCACCGCACCAGGCCCAGCACGCCCCGCTTCGCCCCGCCCGCAAGCCCCCGCACCCCGTCCCACGCGCCATGCGCGAGCGTGGAGACCCGGTTCCGCCAGGCGCCGGTGGTCGATTGCAGCACGTCCCCACCATCCATCGCGTTGTCGGCGAAGAACGGTGTGGCGCCGCCCCAATTCTGCAACAGGGTCGCAGAATCGTGCGCCTGGTTGACCAGCCGGTTCCGCCGCAGCTCGATCATGCCGTCCCCCTCCACCCGCACGATCCCCGCCACCGCGGCCGGCCCCGCCGTCAGGGTCGCGTCCTGCAGGTCCAGCGCGCCGCGCACCACGATCCCGGTTGCAGCCGGGCCCGTGTCGATCGCAGTGCCGCGGATCACGGTGTGCTGCGCCTCCGACAGGATCTGCCCGCCTTGCGCGGCCGCAATCCGCCCGCCCGTGATCCGCAGCGTCTCGACCCGGCCTACGGCGATGGCGGCGCCCGGCCGTTCGCCACCCACGCCGCCGCCCTCGACCACGCAATCGGTCATTGTGATGCGGCCCACGCCCACGCCGCTCAGCAGCGCCACCTGGTTGTTCTCGAACCGCACCCGCTCGACCGTGAGATCCCGGCCCTCATGCCGGATGCCGGCGCCGTTATTGTCGCCCACGCGGGCGCGGGCCAGCGTAAGGTCCCGCACCACGGTGCCATCGCCCCGCAGCACCAGCAACGCCTTGCCCTCGCACGCCTTGTCCGTCAGCACCACGCCCGGCCCCTTGCCGGCTATGGTCAGGCGGGGCGTTTCAGAAATGATGCAGTCGAAATAGGTACCGGGCTCGATCAGCACGGTGTCCCCGGGCGCCGCCGCCCGCGCCGCCTCGGACGGGCTAGGCAGGCCCTGGCCGGCGCCCGCCAGGATCGTCGCAGCGCCAGCCGGGCTCGCGAGCAGCAGGAACGGCAGCAGGAACCGCGTCAACGCCCACCCGTCACGTCGCCATCGCCCAGCAACGCCTTCGCCTGGCCCGAGACGCTGTTGCCGCGCAGATGGGCGTCGGTCGCGGTGCGGTTCACCACGAAATAGGTCGGGTAGCCGCCGCTGGCACGGAAAGTGTTGCCCTCGATCGTGATCTCCCGAGTCGGCTGCGTCACACCCTCGGCCCCGATCACCACGGCGCCGGTATGGTTCTCGGCGTTGGGCCCCTTCTCCATGGTGTTGCCGCGCACGATCACGGTGCCGCCATTGGGCACGTCCACCAGATAGCTCGCAGTGCCCGTCGCACCATCCTGGATCGTGTTGTTCAGCACTTCGGTCCTGAGCGCGCGGGACTTGATGTGATGGCCCTGCCGCGTGTCGCTGAAGCGGGAGCCCTCCACCACCAGGCTCGCGAGCGGCCCCACGTAGATGCCGTGCGCGCAGGAAGCCTCGCAGGTACCGTTGCGCACGAAGTCGCTGTTGCGGACCACCATCGTGCCGCCCGCCGGCCCGCCGGCCAGGATGCCGTTCTGGTTGTTGATGAAGCGCACCCGCTCGACCGTCAGCCCCATGCCCTCGCTACGGATGCCGGCGCCGTTGCCGTCCGGCACGCGCGCGCGCGTCAGGGTGAGATTGCGCACCGTGATGTCGGCGCCCGTCGTGATGAACAGCGCCTTGCCGCCGCACGCCTTGTCGGTGATCACCACCTTGTCCGGTTCGCCCACGCCCTCGATCACCAGGCGGTTGGCGGCCCAGACGGCGCAATCGAAATACTCGCCGGGCTGGATCGCCACCCGGTCCCCCTCCCGCGCATCCTTCGCGGCAGCGGACGGGTTCGGGTAGGCCTTGCCCGCGCCGACTTCGAGCGTGCGGGCCTGGGCGGCGCCTGCCATCAAAAGGGCGGCGAGAGTGAGGGCGATGCGGGACATGGACGGTCCTCCTAAAGGCGGCCGCACCCTAATCCGGGCCGCCCGGGGCAACAACCGGGCTAGTCGCCGGCAACCAAATGCAGGGTGGGCGCCGGCGCCGCGCGCTCCGGCACCTCAGGGGTCACCACGGCTCGCTGCAAGGCGCGCAGCACCGGGCTGGGCGCCGTCTCTTCCGGCGTCAGGAACAACCCGGCACGCCGCGCCGCCTGCCCGGCATCCAGCCGGCTCGACCAGATCACGGCCGGGATCGCGCCCAGCAGGCCCACCACGAGCGGCCACGACCAGGCGAGCATCGCCCCACCCGCGGCGCACAGCAGCGCCAGCCAGCCCACACCGATCAGCAGCGGGCCGCGGAACCGCAACCAACCCTCCGCCCACGACACGCCGCGATTGTCCCGCGCCTGGCTCTCCCACCGCACCGTGCCGCCGCGCAGCAGGTCGACGATATAGCGGGTGTAGAACACGATCAGCACGGCCGAGATCACCAACGCGAACGCCTGCTCCCCCGCCGCACTGGCGATCAGCCGCAGCCGGCCGCCATAGGAACGGGACGCCTCAGTATCCGCCAGCGTGTGCAGCAGGCTGAGCACCTTGCCGGCATACAGACCGCTCAGCAGCAACAGGCCCAGGGCCCAATGGGCCGGCGTCGCGCCGAACAGCGCGGCCACGAACCCGCCATGCAGCACAGCGTCCAACGTTCCCATGACAAGCATCGCCGTCACCAGCGGCCCCGCGATGTAGTGCATCACGCCATAGCCCAGATGGAACCGCCCCACCGGCCGCAGCCCGGCATGGCCCAGCAGCGCCGTGTGCTGCAAATTCCCCTGACACCACCGCCGCTCCCGCACCGCGAAATCAACCAGGTTGGCGGGCAGCGCCTCGTAGCTCTCGACAACCTCCGGCAGCACCCAGACATCCCACCCGGCGCCGCGCATCAGCCCGGCCTCCACCACGTCATGGCACAGGATCTCGCCGCCCCAGGGCTCCCGTCCCGGCAGCACCGGCAGCGTGCAATGCGCCATGAACGGGGCGATGCGCACGATCGCATTGTGGCCCCAGTAATTGCCGTCGCCCTGCTGCCAGAACGTCAGCCCCTCCACCAGCAACGGCGTATAAAGCCGAGCCGAGAATTGCTGGATGCGGGCAAACAGCGTGTCCCGCCCCACGGGATACGGCACGGTCTGGATGATGCCAGTCCCGGGATTGGCGTCCATCAGGCCGATCAAGTTGCCGATCGCGCCGGCGCCCATCAGGCTGTCGGCGTCCAGCACCATCATGTAGTCGTAGCGCGGGCCGTGCGTGGCGCAGAACTCCGCCAGGTTGCCGACCTTGCGGCCGCTATTATCGGTGCGGCGGCGATAGTGCAGCCCGGGGCCATGGGCCGGCAAACGCGCCTGCAACGCGGCGAACTCGGCCGCTTCGGCGGCGGCGATCGCCGGGTCCTGCGTGTCGGAGAGGACGAACGCATCCACGTTCGCAAGCCGCGCATCCGCCACCGCGCGCACCATCACCTCGATCGCGGCGAACACCGCCTGCGGATCCTCCTTGTGGATCGGCATCAGCAGCGCGGTGCGGGACAGGCCGGTGGGCGCCGCGGCGACCCGAAGCTGGCGGCCGGAGACACGCACCAGGAAGCCGAGCACGCCGGGCCAGCCCGTGAGCGCCACGTAGAACAGATTGACCGCAATCAGCGCCAGCAACGGCAGCCGCAGCCAATCGGTCACGCCAGATGTCACGAACGACGCGAGCGCCGTGCCCAGGATCGAAAAGACACCAACCGGCCCCCAGAACGCAGCCCGCCGCATCCAGACCGGATACGCGGCCTGCAACGGCTGCAAGCTCGAGAGGGCATCGTGATCGAGGCGGACGCTGCTGCGGAGGGAGTGCATGTTCATCGCCGGTGCGGCCTGGTTCCAGAAGAGAGGGAAGACAGCACGGCTTTAATCCCTACAATGTGGCTGGCTCATGGCCTGTTTACGCCGGCAACAAGCCCTCGCGAGCCAAGAACGCCTCCGCCGGTGCACCGTTCCCCTCCCGCACCGCGAAGCTACGCAGCGCATCGTCGAGCGCAGCTGCGCCCTTGAACTGGAAACCGATCTGGCTGGCATAGGCTGCGGAGGCCGCAATCTTGCGCCCCAGCCCGGTCGCGATACCTACAATGCTGCGGGGCAGCAAGGGCACGCGCTCCCACGCCGGCGCCCCGGGCTCCCGAATGACGTAGGGCGTATCGCGGTAGAACGCCATTTGGGCCGGGTCGAACACCGCGAGCGCCGCCAGGATCACTTGCCTGTGATCGACGTGGTTGCCGAGGCCCTGCGGCGCCAGCACCAGCGCCGGGGCCAGCCGATCACGCAGGTCCCGGAACGCTGCGGTCAGCGGCGGGACGATCGGATCTGCTTCCAGCATCGGCCCGAACAGAGCCGGGGCGGAGTGATACCCCCGATGCGGCGCCTCCGGCAGATCGAGCCACACGGCCTCCGTCCCCAGCATCGCCGCCGCCGCCGCGTCTTCGGCCCGGCGCAGCGCCATGTAATCCACCTCCGGCCCCAGCCCCTTGTCGAGCTGGCATGCGAGCGCGAAACCCGTGGCCGGGTGGATCGTCCGGGTGAACGCCGTGGCCATGACGGTTCGCCAGCCCGCATCGCCCAATTGCGCCGCCAGCCCGCCGCAGGAAAACGCGACGTCGTCCAGATGTGGCGACAGGAACAACGCCGTCTGCATCAGAGCAGATGCGGCTCGGCCCGGAAGCGGCAGGGGGTGATGGGCAGCGTCTCGGGCCAATCGAGGTCGGGCCGCGTGCCCGCCAGACCGCCATACACATCCATGATCTGCCGCCCGACCTTCTCCCAGGAATACACCGCCCGGCATTCCGTCAGTGCAGCCTCCGCCAGCCGCTCACGCAGGGCCCGGTCCCGCAGCACGCGCCTGAGCGCCGCCGCCAGCCCATCGCGGTCACCGGGCTCGGTCAGCAGCCCGTTCTCGCCATCGCGGATGCAGTCCACGACCCCCACGGACCGGCAGGACACGACGGCCAGGCGGGACGCCATCGCCTCCAGGATCGTATTGCTGAACCCTTCCGCATAGGTCGGCGAGGCGAAGATGTGCGCGCGGCGATACACGGCCGGCACGTCGGCGTAATCGACATATCCGGTCATCTCGACCTGGTCTTGCAGCCCCATCGCCGGGATCGCCGCCGCCGCCTCGTCATAGGTCGGCCCGATGCCGGAGATCAGCAAGCGGAACCGGTCGCCACTCTCCCGCAGCTGCCGGGCCGCATCCAGCAGGTCCAGCACGCCTTTCCGCGCATCGACCCGGCCATGATACAGGATGACCGGGGGATCGTCCGGCGCATCACCGGGAGTGAAGCGATCCACCTCGACGGCCCCGGGCACGATCGTGAAGCGGGAGCGCGCGGTGCCGAGCCGGTGCACCACCTCCTGCGCAAAGCTCTCGCAGCCGATCAGCACGGCGCCCGCATGGTCCAGCACCCGCGTCATCGCCAGTCGATGCGTCTCGCAGCAGGAACCCACCCAATGCCCGTCCCCACCCTGGATCGACACGACATTCGGCACACCGGTGATCCGCGACGCCTCCAGCAACGCCCAGCCGCAGGGATACCCATATTGCGCGTGCAACACGTCGAACGGTTCTCGCGCATGCTCGGCCACGATCGCCGCGACCATGGCGGCCACGTCGGTCTCGAAATCCCCGGTGCTCTGTTCGCCGAGCTGCTCCAGGCCGATCACGCGCACGCCGTCCACCGGGGGCGGAGGGCCGCCGCCATAGACGCGCTTGCCGAAATCGTCGCCCCGATACTGGCTGATCATCGTCACGTCATGCCCGGCCCGCACCAGCTCCCGCAGCAGGTTCAGCGCATAGACCGACATGCCGGAGATCGCCGGGAAGAACCGCCGGCTGACGAAGCAGATCCTCATGCGCGCGCACGCAGATAGGCCAACGAGGCCGGGATGATCGTGTCCGCACGGTGGCTCTCGCGGGACATCTCGACGCAGATCAGTTTATCGAAGCCGATCTCCTTCAGCGCACCCAGCACGCCCGCCACGTCCATGTCGCCCTCGCCGAACGGCAAATGGATGTGCTGGCCCCGCTTCATGTCCTCGATCGTCACGGTGCCGAGCTGGGCCGCGAACTCCCGCACGGCATCCTCGGGATCGCGCTCGCCCGTCACGATGCAATGCCCGGTATCGAGCGCCAGACGGAGCCCCGGGATGCCGAGGGCGGACCAGTGGTCCACGGTCTCGATCAACATGCCGGGTTCCGGCTCCAGCGCCGCCACCGTGCCCAGCCGCTCGGCCCGGCGCGCGACCTCCGCGGCCCCCTGCTCGAGCCAGGCCTGCGCGTCGTGCTGCGCCACACCGGGCTTCGGCACCCCGGCCCAGAACGACATCGCGTCCGCACCCGTATCGGCCGCGACCTCGAGCGCCCGCGTCAGGAACTCGACCCGGCGCTGCCGTCCCGCGGGATCGGCGGTCACCAGGGTGGGCTCGTGCTTCGCCCGGGGGTCCAGCAGGAAGCGGGCGCCGGTCTCGATGACGCAGCCGAGGTTGAGCCGCTGCAACTGCTTCGCCACCGCCTGCCGCCGCGCCGGGAAATCGGGTGCGAACGGGTCGAGGTGGTGGATATCGAGCGTGAGCGCCACGCCGTCATAGCCGCTATCGGCGATGAGGCTCAGCGCGTCATCGAGGCGGTGATTGGCGGCGCCGTTGGTGTTGTAGGCGAAGCGAGGGGTCATGCTGCTCCCTTCCCCCTTTCCCGTGAGAGAGGGGGCTGGCCCGCGCCGATCAAACCCGCCGCTCCATCGAGATCGGCGCCGAATGCACCTCCGGTTCGCGATAGAGCGGGTAAAGCCCGCCCACGATCCGGTCCACCGCCGCCACGTCCAGCCAGGCGGCGCCCAAGGTCGACGATGCCGGTAGCCGGACCGGCGCCGCGCCCGGCGGTGGCGCGCCCAGGCCCACCAGCGGCGAACCCCGCTCCAGCAGCTTGCGCACGCCGCGCGCCCCGATCCGGTGGTAGCTCATGGTCTCCACCTCCAACCCGGGCACCACCGCCTTCACCACATGCACGCCCGGTGCGTCAGGCGGGGACCAGTCGAAATACAGGATCTCCATGCCGTGCGCCGCAAAGCGCCTTGCCAGCTCCTCCACCAGCCCGGTCCCAGCCAACGGCCCATCCCAGGTCGGTAGCGCGTCGAACCGGTGCGTCGCGCGGCGGGACAGCACGGTGCCGGCCAGCATGCCCTTCAGCGCCGGCTGGTCCAGCGACAACCAGGCCACCATCTCCCGCAACGCCCGGCTCTCCTCGCCATCCAGCGTGTGGTAGCTCCGGAACCGCTCCAGGTATCCGGGCGGCGCCACCCGGGCCACGTCCGCCAGCGGGGCGTGGCTGAACACCTTGCGCATGCGGGCGGCGGCGAACTCGAACACCGCCTTGCGCAGCGCATGCTCGCGGTCGAGCGAGGCCGCCTCCCCGGCGGCGGTCACCATGATCGGATAGGCCGCCGCAACGCCATCCCGCTCGGCACCCACGCAATACACGTTGGCGGTGCCGAACTCGTCCGTCGCGAACTTGGGGATCACCTCGATGCCGAGCTGATCCAGCTTCGCCAGCAACGCCCGCGTGCGCGGATCGGCCGGACCGTCCCCGAGATCGAGCGCGATCCCGCGATCGATGGCGCGGAATCCCACGCCGTTGCCGTCCCGCTGCAACAGCTCGCAGATCCCATGCCCAATCGCGAAATCGAGCGTCGGCCCGGCACCCAGCCCGTTGGTGATCGGCGTCGTGAACGGCACATAGCCCGGTGACAGATCACCGACGGAACACGCCGCGATATCGATGGGCAGCCACACCGTCTCACCCGAAGGCCAGCGCCGGGCCGGCACCCATTCCAGCACTGTCTCGGCAGTGACCGGGCTGCCAGCCGGCAGGCACAAGGTCAGCGGATCCTGCACCGCGCGCGCGCCCAGCTGACCCTTGAGGCCAGCGTAGCTGCCGGTGCGCCGCTCGCACCGGTGGATCTCGGTCGCGGAATGCACGGCCTCCGCCAGCTCACCCGTCGTGCCGATGATGGCCCCGGCATCGTCCACGCCATAACCGACCCCATGCGGCGCTACGCCATGCCAGCGGGTGCCGTCCTGGTTGAGGAAGATCGCGTTCCAGCAACTGACGCCGGTGCGGTCCAGCGCGGAGAGCGAAAACAGCTCGACCAGGCCCTCCGGCATCGACTCGACATAGGCGACCCCCGCGTCCGGCATGTCCTTGGGGAGGAAATGGCTCATCGGGCGATCTGGATCGGGTGGGTGAAGGGCGGACCCTCGATCACTTCGTCCAGCAGCTTGAGCGCGGCCGCGGTGGTCAGGTCGGTCGCATACTCGAACGGCGTGAAGGCGGAGGTGAAATCCAGCCGGGAGAACACGTCCCGATACCGCATCGCCTCCCCCCGGCTGAGCGGGATCTGCTTGTGATAGGCCTTGTGGCACGAAATGCGCTGCGCCGTGCCGTCCGGATCGAAGTCGATCTTCAACGCATCGCCACAAAACACGGCCTTGCGGTCCGCATCATACAAAATCGAGTGCCCCTCATAGTGCCCGCCCGTGTGATGCAGCGTCAGACCCGGCCGGATCGTGTAGACCTCGTCGTAGGGGATCGTGACCCGGAACGCCTTGGTCCATTGCAGATCGTCCTTCTGGATCAGCAAATCCGGCTGGAAATGGTCCTGCAGCTGATACAGCGCGCCATATCCATGCGGATGCGAACTGCCGAGCCAGCGTATGCCGCCCAGCTCGGTGATCTTCGCCAGCTGCGCGTCGTTGTAATAGGGCGCCGCCTCGAACGCGACGTTCTGCCCGTCCGGATAGGTCAGCAGCCAGCCATGGCCATCGAGGCCGTAGCGCGGCGTGGACCAGAACTCCCACAAGCCCGGCAGCACCTCCCGCCAATGATGCGTGAGCTTGGGCGCGACTTCAGCCGGCGTGAGGAACTCCCACCCATCCGCCGGCAGGTCGTTGCGAACGTCGGAGCAGATCGGGCAGTCCGGCGGCACGGCGAAATAGCGCTGCCAATGGCCGCAATTGGTGCAGGAAAACGGGCTAAGCGGCATGAGAGACCTTCGGTGGCGCGGCTTGCGCCTGGGCTTGCAGCACGAGGCGCATGATGTCGAGGTCATGGGCGCCGGTGAACGGGAACGGCGACACGCCCTGCACCGCCGCCGCAAACGCCTCGACCTGGTTGAGGAACGGCGAGCGATCGCCGCCCGGCACGTCGATCGGGGTGGCATGGCCTGTCTGAGCGTCGATGAAACTCAGCATCCCGCCCGGCGTCTGCCCCATCGTATCGATCGCGATCACCTGGCCCGCGGTGCCCACAACCTCCAGCCGCCGCCGGGGCAGTGCGTCCGGACAGTTATACGCCACATGCATCTGCACCAGCACGCCCGACCGCGACCGCGCCATCAGCACGGCGCCGTCCTCAACCGCATAGGACTGCACCCGCGCCTGCCCCATCGCGGCGACCTCGACCAATGGCTCGGCCAGCAAATAGGACGAAAGGTCGAGCCCGTGCGGCGCCAGATCCATCAGCGCGCCACCCCCGGCACGGGCCGGGTCGATGCGCCAATTATCCGTGCTGGCCGCATCGGGCGCCCACTCCGCCGGGAGCCAGCAGGCATAGACGATGCGGATCGCGGTCACCGTGCCCAACCGGCCCCCGGCGATCACCGCGGCCAGCGCCCGGTGCGCCGGATGGAAACGCTGGTCGAACGCCGTCCCATACAGCACGCCGGCACGATCGCAGGCCGCGACCATCGCCGCGGCGTCGGCCAGCGTGGTGGCCATCGGCTTCTCGCACAGGACCGGCACCCCGGCGGCGGCGGCGGCCTCCACCAGGCGGCGATGCACGTGGTTCGGCGCGGCCACATACACGGCGTCCAGCCCAGCGAAGAAAGGCTCCAGTTCCGCATGCGCGTCCACACCGAACAACGCCCGCGCCTTGTCCCGGCTGACCGGGTCCGGATCGAACACGGCGGCGATCCGGCCATTGACCGAGTCCTGGATGGCCGGACCGGCATAATCCCGCGCCACCCAGCCGCAACCGGCGATGCCCCATCTCACCATCGGGTCGGCAGGTCCAGCAGCACGCGACGCCGGGCCAGCGCGTCGATGGCGGCGCCGCTGCCATGCACGGCCTCATCGGGGCCGTCCGGCGTGGCAGGGTAGGTCGCCAGGCCACTATATTCGGCCTCATACCGCGGCGAGGGCCACACGATGCGCCCGTCGGCATACAGCGGATTGCGCCGTAGCCTTGTGCCGGCGGGCGGCATCGCCAGCCCGTTCACCACGGCGCGGGGCGCCCCGGTGCCGGCTGCCAACGAAATGGCGGGCGCGTGATCCAGCGCTTCGGCCGTCACAGGCACGGGCGCCCGGCACTCCACCAGGGCGCGTGTCAGCTCCCGATCGTCATACATCAGCGGTGCGCCGAACAGCGCGGCATAGACGGCGGGCGCCAATGGCTCGCCCGAGGAGAGATTATCCGTCAGCGCGTTATGCGCGTGCCCGACCAGCACTGCGGGCGCGACCCGCCGCATCTCGGCCGCGACATGCGGTTTGGACGGCAGGAAATAGAAGGCGTCATGACAGAATACGAGGTCCGCCGAGTGGTCCGCAACGGGCCAGGGTGACGCCGCATCGAAACAGACAAGCCTAGCCATGGGCGCCACGTAGCGCCGGGCCAGCCAGAGCTTGGCGAATACGACGTCCCCGCCCATCACCTCCGGCGCCACCCGCGCGAACTCACGCAGAAAGTGCCCGGCGCCACACGCCAGCTCGAATACCCGCCGCGGCGCCGTCCAATGCGCCTCCGCCAGGGCCAAACCGGACAGGAAAGTCGGATCCGACCAGCGATGCGCGAAATAGGCGCCGACCGGGCCGAACGCCAGCCGGTCCATGGCGTCCCGAAAAGAATTATCGCCGCCCCGCACCAGCTCGAGCCGGGCCGCTTCCGTGGCGGGCGGGGTGCGCGCCCAATCGTCCTGGTCACCGAGCAGCAGGATCAGGGCACGCTCGGCATCACCGGCATCCAGGGCGGACAGCGCGCGGGCCACCAGGGCCTCCCGGCCCGTTCGGAGGAACGGAATATCTGCAACGACGGGCCAGCGGAGGCCGCCGGCACGCAGAGAATGCGCCGTATCCGCGACCAGAACCCCGCCCGACACCGGGCAGCGCAGCGCGCCCGCCGGCCAGGTGGTCACGGCAGCTGCGCCTCTGCCAGCACGGCATAGTGGAAGGCCTGGGTCGGCCCGGCATGCACCAGGTCCATGTCCTCCAGCGCCTGATCGATCGTGAACCGCGCCACCTGGTCGAAATGCCGCATCTGCAGCACGCGGTCGATCACATCGGCGGCATGGAACGCCTGGCCGACCGGGGTGGAAGCATCCGGGATGAGGGCCAGCGCCGCCGCGGTCTGGGCCGAGAGGGCGGGCGGCAAGGTCGCGAGTTCGCGGGCGAACAGGCGTTGCATCACGGGGCCCAAATGATCGCCCAGCAGCATCTCGCCCGCAAACCCACTATCGGGCAGCACGGCGTTATGCAGGTGATGCGCCATGCCGGCCAGGAACGCGGTCTCCGGCGCCGCGCCATACCGGGGCGCCAGGATCGCGGCCAATACGGCGACCACCAGGCAATGGTCGCCATGGCCCTCGGGCGGTTCCAGCACGATGCGCGGCTTGCCCGGGCAGGTGGCGCCGGCACGGGGTTGTCGGATCAAGGCCTCGGCAAAGGCCGCGGCCTCTCCGGGGTGGAACGTCAACCCGAGCTTGGCGCGCAGGACCACGGCCAGGGCCGGGTCGATCGGGGCTGCAACCTCGTTGAACGAGCGGCGTAGAACGGCGTCCGCCTCCGTTCCTTCGACACCGGCCACGGCCAACACGGCCCGATCGATGCCACCGAGCCGGGCGGCCGCCACCGCGTCCGCCGTGGTGCCGAGAGCGACATCGGCCACATCCTGCCCGGCCACCAGCGCCGCCCAGCCGCGCCGAAACAGCCGGGACGCCAGGCTATCCTGGCTCGATGCGTCCCGGACCCGCTTCAGGTCACACAGTTCGGCCGCCAGCGGCACGAAGGCCGCCAGCGTGTCCGTCGTTCCATCCAGCATGGCACATGACCTCAGATGGTCAGCGGGCCAGCCATTCCAGCAGATTCCGCTCCTGCACCGGGAAGCTATGCTCCTCCCGCTTGCCGGCCGGCGTCATCGGCGCCTTGAAGAACAGGCCAAGCTGCTCCTGGATGCCACCCTCGCCCCGCTGACGCGCGAGGTCCAGCACGCGGGCGATCTCGATCACCAGCGGCGCCGCCAGGATGCTGTCCCGGCAGAGGAAGTTGACCTTGATCTGCATCTTCTGGCCCAGGAACCCGACCAGGTCGATGTTGTCCCACGCTTCCTTGTTGTCGCCGCGCGGCTTGTAATACCGGATATCGACGATGTGGTCCTCGACCGGATAGCCCAGGATGTCGTCGAGCACGGAGCCCTTGGTGTTCAGCTTGCTCTTGAGGCTGTCCGGGTTGTCCAGCGCCAGGCCGTCGCGGTTGCCGAGGATGTTGGTGCTGAACCAGCCCTCCACATACAATGACCGGCTGCGAAACGCGGGCGCCAGCACCGTCTTGATGAAGGTCTGCCCGGTCTTGCCGTCCTTGCCGGCCACCGGCACGTTACGACGGGTGGCGAGTGTCGTCAGCGCCGGCACGTCGGCCGCCAGGCTCGGGGTGAAGTTGCCGTAGGGCACCCCCTCCTCGATCGCGGCGTAGGCATAGAGCATGGCCGGGCTAATGGCGGGATCGGAGCCATCGAGGCCGCGCTCAAATCCCTCCGGCGTATGGAGCGCGGGCGCACCCTTGTCGGGCCACCGCTCGACGGAGGCAAGGTTTACCACCACCAGGTTCTCGATCCCCGTGGTCTCGCGATACCGGCGGATGTCATCGCGGATGCGGTCCACGGCCTCGCGGTGGTTCTTCGCCACCACCTTGTTGCCGCCGTCCACGTTCTTGCAGAAATCGACGCTGCCGACCGCGGGCCAGGGCTTCATGCCCGACAGAGCGGTGCCGACCATCTCCGACTGCTCGCGGTCCAGCACGCGATGCTCGCGCACGGCGCTGTCGAGGTCCTCGCCATGCAGGTCCCAGCCGGCGAAGTGCAGGTTCTTATAGGCCGCGATGCCCGAAGCACCGACGCCGGCCAGCGGCAGGCCCGCCATGTCGTTGGAGCCGGCGCGCAGCATTTCGATGCCAGCGGCGGCGGTGGTGGCGACGGCGCCACCGAGCCCCACGACGAGGACGCCCAGTTTGCGGCCAGTGATGGATGCGTCCAGCCCGGTATCAGGCATAAGGATTTCTCTTCTCGTTAGGGGCCGCATGGAACGTCACGGCCGGGTTAGAGCGATGGGAACATAGGGCCAAGGTGTCGGTTTGGTAAGGCAAGGCCCATCCCGTGTCGTCAGGACAGGGTCGGGATTTGGTTTCACAGAGGCGTTACATCGATGCGATACCGGGTGAAGACCACGTCGTGCTCGTGACGTGACCGGTGGTTTGCACGGCGGATGTGGCGGCATTTAGGCGGGATACCGACGAGATCGTGCCCCACCGTTTCGTGATACCGCGCCCGCCTCCCCCGCGGTGCTCCGTGTGATCAGACATGCCTGTCCCGCATGTCGGACCCCGTTTCGCCGTCCTCGGGGTCGGTGTCCGTCAACGCCTCCATGTGGATGGAGTGGTCGCCGCCGTGGCGGAGAATGTCCTGCTCACGATCCCCCGCCGTCCGGTCCAGGACATAAACCCGGTCCAGCCCCTCGCTTTCAGCCACGGCCCGGGCCGAATCGATGGCCTGTTCGAGTGTCATGGGCGTGCCGTCCGGAGCGGTCGGGCTGGCCCGTTCCAACTTTCCCGCGCCACCTTCCAACCGGATCTCCAGCATGACCCGGTTCGGCTCGTCCTCGTCGAAGCGGCGAAACACCACGACCCGGCGCTCCCGTCCCTCCGGCAACGCATCATGCGGGTTCAGCCTCGAAATCTCGATCATCGTGCAGTCTCCTTATTCTTCAACGGGCGAAGCGGCGACAGGTTCGATCCTCGTTCGGGAGGCCGTCGCAACTTCAATGCTGGATGTACGTTTCAGAACGGGGGGAACCGCATGGCACAGCAATCATCGAGCCAAAACGAGGCTTCGCCGGTCGAGACCCAGGTGGTCGGCCTGTTCCTCAGGCGGATCATGCCGTTGCTCGGCCTTATGTATTTGATCGCCTACGTGGACCGGCAGAATATCGGCTTCGCCAAGCTGACCATGGTTGCGGACCTCAACATATCGGAGCGCGCCTACGGCCTCGGCGCCTCGCTGTTCTTCATCGGCTATTTCCTGTTCGAGGTGCCGAGCAACCTCATCCTCGGCCGTGTCGGCGCGCGGCGCTGGTTCGCGCGCATCATGGTGAGCTGGGGCCTGGTCACCATCGCGCTCGCCTACACCACGGGCACCACGATGTTCTACATCCTGCGGTTCCTGCTGGGCGCGTGCGAGGCCGGTTTCTTCCCGGGCGTGCTCTACCTCCTCACGATCTGGGTGCCGTTCGGGCATCGGGCGCGCATGGTCGGCTGGTTCATGATGGCGAGCGTGCTGGCCAACGCGCTGGCGGCTCCCTTGCTCGGCTCCTTGCTGGACCTCAATGGGGTTCTCGGGCTCCAGGGATGGCAATGGGTGTTCCTCACCACCGGGCTGCCCGCAATCCTGATGGGGGTCGCGACGCTGTTCCTCCTGCCGGATGGCCCCGAGACCAGCCGGCTGCTGAGCCCCCTGCAAAAAACCTGGCTACGTGACACCCTGGCGGACGAAGCCAAGCGCGGCGCCAAGGTCGAGCATGCCAATCCGCTGCGCGCCCTGGCCGATGGGCGGGTGCTGCTGCTGGCCGGCACCTATGTCGGTTTCCCCTTGGCGGCCTATGGCCTCAGCTACTGGTTGCCGACGGTGGTCAAGGGCTTCGGCGTGTCCAACACCGTGAACGGCTTCCTCAACATCCTGCCCTGGGCGTGCACGGCGGTGCTGCTGTGGTGGCTGCCGCGCGATGCCGAGCGCACGGGGGAGAAAACCTGGCACATCGTGCTCCCTGCCCTGATCGGGTCCGCATGCCTGGTCGCCAGCGTGATCGTCCCCGGCAATCCGGTGCGCTTCGCCCTGCTCTGTGCCGCCGCCGCCTGCATCTTCGCCGCGCAACCGGTGTTCTGGACGCTGCCGAGCAGCTTCCTCACGGGATCGAGTGCGGCCGCCGGGCTGGCCGTGATCAACGCGGTCGGCAACCTCGGCGGGTTCGTGGCGCAGAATGCCGTGCCCTGGATCAAGGACCGCAGCGGCAGCGACCTCACGCCAATGTTCTTTCTAGCCGCTTGCCTCGGCTTCGCGGCGTTGATGATCTTTGTCGTGCAGGCGGCACTGGGCCGCCCGCGCGTGACTGTTGCGACGGGAGAAAGTCATGTCTGACGCCGAAGGTGATCGCCACGCCACCGCCCGCGAGATGACCGAACAATCCCTCCGCGCCCAAGCGGCCGGCGATTCGGACGAAGCGGACCGGTTGCTGGCCGAGGCCGAGCGGGTGGATGCGGATGCGGTGGTCGCGGTCCTGCAGGAACACGCCGAAGACCGGCCGCGCATCGGGGCGGCCCGGCCGCCGCGGGATCGGGAGGTCGCTGCGATGTCCCGCACCGTCGAGCCCGGCGCGAGCGCCCCCTCCCGCGCCGGCATCTCCGGCCGTGGCAGCGGCGGCGACACGCAGTAGCTACGCGGCGCGGACCCAGATGGCGGTGTCGTGGAACACCGCGCCGCCATTCGGGGCCGCCGGCGCATCGCTGATCAGGGCGTTGATGCCGATACCGCCCTCGAAATCCTCGTTCGGCCACACGCTTTCCACCACCACCACCCCCGCCTGCTGACCCGGCACGATCCGCGCCGGGACCACCACCTCACCCTGCGCATTCCCCAACCGCACCCGGTCCCCCTCGGCAATGCCGAGCCGGTCGGCGTCCCCGGCCTGCAACATCGCAACCGGCTTCCCTTCGCGCTTCCGGCTGCCCGGCGTCTCCGTGAAGCTCGTGTTGAGGAACTGCCGCGCCGGTGCCGCCACCAGGCGGAACGGATGCTCCGCCGTCGCGGGATCGATCACCGCCCAATGGTCCGGCAAATCCGGCATGCCGGCGCCCTGGGGCCCGATCGCCGCCCAGTCCGGCGCGAAGCGGAACCGTCCGCCGGGAAAGCCGAAACCCTCGAGGAAATGGCTGCGGGCAAAACTCTCCTGCGCATCCACCCAATGCTCCGACTGCACCGCCGCCGCCCCGCCCCAGCCGGAGACGCGCAGCGCCTCATCCACGATCTCCATCGCCGTCATGTCGAACCCGCGATGCCGGGCGCCCAGGCGGGTGGCAAGCGCCTGGATCACCTCGTGGTTGGAGCGGCAGCCCTCCGGCGCATCGATCACCTTGGCGCCGACCTGGATATGGCTGTGGCCACCCGCGAGGTAGATATCGTCGTGTTCCAGGAACATGGTGGCCGGCAAGACCACGTCCGCCAGCCGCGCCGTCTCGGTCATGAACTGCTCGTGCACGCACACGAACAAATCGTCGCGAAGCAGGCCGCGGCGCACCCGGTTGGTATCGGGCGCCACCACGGCCGGGTTGGTGTTCTGCACCAGGATGGCGTGGACCGCGGGGCCGTCGCCCAGCTCCGTCCGGTCCCCGGTCAGCACGGCGCCGATCCGGCTCATGTCCATGCGGCGGACATCGCCCACCTTGGCGTCGAGCCCCTCGATCAGCGTGTTGTCGAAATGGTAGATGCCGGTGCCGCGGTTGTTCCAGAACGCGCCGCCGCCCCGATGCCGCCACTTGCCCGTGACGGCCGGCAGGCAGGTCGCGGCATGCATCGCCACGGCCCCGTTGCGGCTGCGGGAAAAGCCGTAGCCCAGCCGGATGAACGCCCGCTCCGTGCGCCCGTACTCGGCCGCGAACGCCTCGATCTCTGCCGCGCCGAGGCCCGTGATGCCGGCGGCCCACACCGGATCGCGGCTCCGGAGATGCGCCTCGAGCCGGTCCGGGCAGTCCGTGAACTCCGCCATGTAGGCGCGGTCGGCATAGCCATCGCGGAACATGACATGCATGACCGCGCAGGCGAGGGCGCCGTCGGTGCCGGGCCGGGGCGCCAGATGCAGGTCGGCCACGGCGGCGGTCGGCGTGCGATACGGGTCGATCACCACGAAGCGGGCGCCGCGCTGCTTGCGGGCGCGCGTCACGTGGGTCATGACGTTGACCTGGGTCGCGACCGGATTGCCGCCCCACATCACGATCAGGTCGCTCTCGGCCATCTCACGCGGATCCGGTCCGCCATGCCGCCCCACGCCCGCGAACCAGCCGCTTTCGGAAATGGTCGAGCAGATCGTGTTGTGCTGCCGGGAATAGCCCATGACGTGGCGCAGCCGGTTGATCCCGTCCCGCTGCACCAGGCCCATCGTGCCGGCGTAGTAATAGGGCCACACCGCCTCCGCGCCATGCCGCGCCGTCACGTCCTGGAACTCGGCCGCCACACGGTCCAGCGCCTCGTCCCAGCTCGCCGGCCGGAACTGGCCCGAGCCCTTGGCGCCCGTGCGGATCAGCGGCTGCGTCAGCCGCTCCGGATGGTGCACCCGCTCGGCATAGCGCGCCACCTTCGCGCAGATCACCCCGGCGGTGTAGCTGTTGCCAGCCGCCCCGCGCACCGCGCCGATCGTGCGGGCATCCAGCACCTCCACCTCCAGCGCGCAGCAGCTCGGGCAGTCATGCGGGCAGGTCGAGTGGCGGATCATGCCATCACCCTAAGCGCGGCGCGGTTGGCGGACCAAGCCCGATCGTATTCGATGGCGCGGGCCACCTCCTCCGCGGCCTCCATGCCATACAGCCGCGCCAGGAGATGCAGCGTGGCATCCGCCGCGAGCGACACGCCACCGCCGGTGACGACGCTGCCATGGTCCACCACCAGCGCCTCCGTCCCATGTTCCAGGCGGGAGAGCGGTGACGCGGTCTCGGCGCCGAGTGCATGGCGGCGCGTGGTGGCGGCCTTGCCCTCCAGCAACCCGGCGGCGTCCAAAATCAGCGCGCCGGTGCAGACGGACGCTACGATCCCCGCAGTCGGGCGGCGCAGGAACGTCAGCATCGCCGGGTCAGCCGCCGCCTCCGGCCACCCGGCGCCGCCGGTCACGATCGCCACGTCGAGCTCGGGCGCCGCGGCCAGTCCATGCTCGGCCATCACCACCAGGCCACCCGCCAGGGTGACCGGCCCGGCCCGCGTGGCCAGCGTCGTGGCGCGGACGCCGGGCAGCAGCCGCCGGGCCATGGACAGCACGCCGAAGGTGGCGCCGAGGTCGATCGGCTCCACGGAGGGATACAGCACGATGCCGAACAGCGACGCGGCATCCCGCGCCCTCATGCGGTGAAGACCAGCGTGACACCCCCGGTCTGGTCCGCCGCAACCACGATACGCTCGCCGGGCGTGAACCGGATGCCGCCCGCGGTCAGCGCCGCCGCCGCCTGGTCGAGCGACCGGGTGCGCAGCTCCAGCGCCGCCATGAAGTTCCGCCGCCCCGCCGGGTCCGGCGCCGCGGGTCCGAACGCTTCGCGGACCGCGGACGGTGTCAGCACATCGACATGGGCCAGACCGGCAAACAGCCGATTGCCGTCCACGGCGGCGCCAAACAAATCGGAAAACAGGCCCAGCAGCCCGGCCGGCTCCTCCGCCGCAATCACCATCCGCGCGATGCCCAGCACGCCGTTGGCATGACTGCGCCACGCATCGTCCCACACCAGCCCCGGGGTGAGGTGGTGGCAGAAAAATACGCGCCCGGCCTGCACCGCATCCCGCTCGAGCCGCACGGTGCGGAACGACGCATCCTGGGCCCCGCCCGGCATCTCGACCGGGCGGGAAAACGCTTGCGGCAGCAGGGCCGGAAGCCCGCGCCCGTGCAGCGACGCATACAGCCCGTCGCTATCGAACGTTTTGAACACGAGCCCGTTCAGCCCGGCCGGCCACTCCAGCACGTCCGTCCGATTGCCAATGCCGGGTTCGACGCCCAGCAATTCGAGGTAATCGGTGCCGAACACCGCCAGGTGGTTGCTCGACCCGAGCGTGTGATGCCCGCGGGGGGTCAGGGTGAAGCCGAGCCGGCGCCAGGTGTCGGCAGCATGGTCCAACCGGTCCAGCGCGTTGACGATGACGTGGTCGATGATGGGAGTGGGGGTCACGCCGGGTCTCCAGTCACATGCAGGACGGTCGATTTCACGGCATCGGCGATCTGTTGCGCCACATCGCAATCCTGCACGGCCCGCGCCAGCGTCGCGCCGCCGGCCAGCAGCGCCATCATGGCCCAGGCGCGCGTTTCGGCCGATATGGCGCCGGGTTCGAGGGTGCCGGCGATCTCGTCCCGCAGCCGCAGCATCTCCGCCTCATACGCCGCTTTCGTCCCGGGTGCGGCGCGGGCCACTTCGCCCGACAGGCTCGGTAGCGCGCAACCGCCCTCCGACCCCTGCCGGAACGGTGGCGCCAGATAGTGGTCCATGAACCGCTTCACCCACGGCCCCGGCATCGACCGCGCCTCCTGGATGCCGCGCCGGAGCCGGGTGAGGCCGGCCACGGCCGCGTCCTGGAACACCTCCGCCTTGCTGCGGAAATGGCCGTAGAACGCGCCGGAGGTGATCCCCGCCTCCTGCGCCAACCCGTCCACGCCGATGCCGTCATAGCCGTGGCGGCCAAACGAGCGCGTGGCTGCCTCGAGGATCCGCTCGCGCGTTTCAGCTTTATGGCTGGGCCCATACCTCATCGCTGCCTCCTACCGGGTGTGTCCCGATCGACGCCGCATGATGGCAGCACGATCGTCATGTGCGCCAGATCTGGGAGCGCACGGACGTTCGCGCCACGGTAACATCACGAACGTGATACCTCGCTTGATTGTCGAACGGTCGTGATCCAATTAGTCGAACGGTCGTGATGCAATAAGGATTGCACCGCATCGGCCGGATACGGGACTGCCCGGGCCATGCCCGGCGCCCAAGGAGCATCAATCATGAAGACCACCTATCTTATCCCCGCCCTTCTCATCGGCAGCCTGTCGCTGGCGGCACCGGCCCTGGCCGGCGAGGGCAATGGCGACCCGTTCGCCTTCCGCGCCAACGGCGTCACCACCCAGCTGCGCGCGGGCGCCGTGGGGTCGATCCAGAACCCCTTCCCGTTCGCCGCGCCGGGCACGCCGGGCTCGACCACCGCGCAGCAGGATGTCGGCTCGGTGCATGGCTACGACACCGCGAACTCATTGCCGGACAGTGGGCTCGACACGATGCAGCCGCGGACCCAGGTGGCCGGGCACTGATGGTTGGGGGCGCTCGCTGGGGCGCCCCCTCCCCGTTTGTGTGCCCGTTTGTGTTGACGGACTCGGGTGGGGCCGGTAGCCCACCCGGGTGAGCACTGCGACCCGCACCCGTCCGTTCCTGCGCCTGCGCGGCCGTTCCTTCATGGCCGTGGTGCTGATGCCCGACCAGCCCCTGGCGGACTGGCTGACGCAGCTCGATGCGCAGCTCTCGCGCTCCCCCCGCTTCTTCGATGGCCGGCCCGTGATCCTGGATTTCGCCGGGCTCGCGGGTGAGGAGGCCGGGTTCGCCGCCCTGGTCGACCAGCTCGGCGCGCGCGGCATCCGCACAATCGGCATCGAAGGCGTGGACGAGGCTGCGATCGGCCCGGCGCTCGCTGCCCTGCCCCCCCTGCTCCCCGGCGGCCGCACCGTCGGTCTGCCGACCCTCGTGGCCGAAGAGCCCGAAGCGCCGGCCCCGGAAAAAGAAGCGTCGGCCCTGCTGCTCGATCGCCCGGTGCGTTCCGGGCAGAGCGTGTCCCATCCCTCTGGCGATGTGACGGTCGTGGGCTCCGTGGCATCCGGGTCAGAGATCATCGCGGGCGGCTCCATCCATATCTACGGCACGCTGCGGGGCCGCGCGATCGCGGGGCTGCTGGGCGCCGGCGCCAACGGCACCAAGCCGCGCATCTTCTGCCGCCGGCTAGAGGCGGAGCTGCTGGCGATCGACGGCGTGTATAAGACCGCCGACGAGATGGACCCGGCGTTGCAGGGCCGCGCCGTCCAGGTCTGGCTCGATGGCGACAAGCTCGCCATGGCGGCGATCGATTGATGAACTGCGATAGGAACTGAGATGGCCAAAGTGTTGGTGGTCACGTCCGGCAAGGGCGGGGTGGGCAAGACGACCTCCACGGCGGCCCTCGGCGCCGCGCTGGCGCAGGCCGGTAAAAACGTCGTGGTGGTCGATTTCGACGTGGGGCTGCGCAACCTCGACCTCATCATGGGGGCGGAGCGCCGGGTCGTGTACGACCTGATCAACGTCGTGCAAGGGGACGCCAAGCTGGCGCAGGCGCTGATCCGCGACAAGCGGCTCGAAACGCTGCATTTGCTGCCCGCGAGCCAGACACGGGACAAGGACGCGCTGACCTCTGAAGGCGTCGCCCGCGTCATGGGAGAGCTGCGGGACCGGTTCGACTGGGTGATCTGCGACAGCCCGGCCGGCATCGAGCGTGGGGCGCAGCTCGCGATGTATCACGCCGACATGGCCGTGGTGGTGACCAACCCGGAAGTCAGCTCCGTCCGCGACAGCGACCGCATCATCGGCATGCTGGACAGCAAGACCGAGCGCTCGGAGCGCGGGGAGCGCGTGGACAAGCACCTGCTGCTCACCCGCTACGACCCGGCGCGCGCCGCCCGTGGCGACATGCTCAAGACCGAAGACGTGCTGGAGATCCTCAGCATCCCGCTGCTGGGCATCATCCCCGAAAGCCAGGACGTGCTGCGCGCCAGCAACCTCGGCTCCCCCGTCACCCTCGCCGACCCTGCCAGCGCCCCCGCCCGCGCCTACGCCGCCGCGGCAAGGCGCCTCGAGGGTGAGACGATCGAGATGTCGGTGCCGACGGACAAGAAAAGCCTGTTCGGCAAGCTGTTCGGGCGGAGGGTCGCGTGAGCCTGTTCGGCTTCTTCACCCGCCGCAGCACGGCCCCCGTCGCGCGGGAGCGGCTGCAGATCCTGCTGGCGCATGAGAAGGTGGCGGGCAGCCAGTCTCAGTTGATCGCGGTGCTGCAGGAGGAGATCCTGGCGGTGATCGCCAAGCACATGCAGATCGACCGCGACAAGGTCATGGTGAAGCTCGATCGCGGCGCCGATGTCTCGACGCTCGAGATCGATATCGAGATGCCCGCCGGGATCAAGATGGCCCGGGCGTAGTCCTAAAGCAGGGGCGCAGCATCCCCCTGCTGATCGGCGGCGCCTGCAAACCGGATGACCTCGCCCAGGTGACGCCAGTACTGCACGGCTTCCGAAATCGAAAGTTCCACGAACATCTGCCTCACCGGCCGGCCAGCCGAGGTCTCGGCGCCGATATCGCGGCGAAGATGCACGATCACGGCGCCGGCGATGGCCTCGGTGCTGAGATGGGAGGCCTCTGCTTCGGCCAGATACCCGGCGCTGAACTCCGACCCTGCCATGCGACTCTCCGCGACCCAACGCGGAACGGTAACATAATTGTTATCGCTTCAAAGCACATAATTCAGCCGAGCTGTTGATAGAGCCCCTCACCGAATTGCGGCACGGGGCCGGCCGCCGGGCCAAGGCGGGCCGGCTCCAGCACGCCATCGGCATGGAGCGTCCGCTGTAGGAACAGCAGGCTCCGGTGCACGATCACGGGAAAGCCGAGCCCCAGGGTGACCACGAGGATCAGGACATTCGACACGATCAGCCACAGGAACCCGCCCGTCGTGATCGCGCTCGAGAAGCGGACCGGGCCGATTGTCGTGCGGCCCAGGATATGGCGGGTCAGGCAGACCTGGTAATAGACGCCGACCAACACGGCCGCGATCGCAAACAGCAACCCGGCCCCGAACAGCAACGGCAACACCGCCGCCATGGCCGCCGCCGCGTCCCCCGGTGCAGAATCCGTCGAAGGGCCTGCTAACCCCCCGACCAGGCCCGACACCGCCCAACCATACAGCGCCCCCACCACCACGAAGCCCACCGTGGTCGCGAGGAAGATGGGATACAACAGCCCGGCCCGGCCCTCGAACCGGAACGGCGTCGCCCCGAACCGGCTCGCGTTGATGCGCCGCTCCGCCAGCCGCACCTGCACCCACGGCACCATCTGCAGCAACGTCACGCCGGCCAGCAGGTAATACCCCACCGCGCGCAGCCCGTAGGCCAGCATGGAGCCCTCCATCCCGCCGCGCACGCCGCACCATTGCGTCCGCGTCAGGCGATAGCGCTGGGCCGCGAACACCGCCCCGGCCGCCACCACGAAGAACGCGGCATAGAGCAGCAGCACCACAACGGCCTTGAGTGCATAAGGCAGGATCCACACCAGCAGCCCAACCACGAGAAGGACGCCGAAGATCGCCAGCCCCGCCAGCAGGAAGCCCAGGAACAGCTCGCTCCCCCGCCCGGTATATTCGAAGCGCTGCCCCTGGAACGCCAACCGGGACCAGACGTAGCGCCGGTTCCGCGTCACCGCCCAGAAGCGATACAAGCCGAGCGACAGGATAGTGAACAGCAGGTTGGTCAGGAATAAGCGATACAGCTCGCCGATGCGGCCGTCATAATGGAGCGCGGGCCTGCCGGTCTGGTTCATGCCTGGATCCTTCGCTCAGCCGGCCTTGGTCAGAGCCCATTTCACGTGCTGCGGCCCATCCGCATGCCCGGTGAGCACGATCTGCTCGCACGGCCGGGGCGCCGCACCGCCGAGGTAGATGCTTTCCTCGAGCGATACCTCCGCCCCCTCCGCCCGGAACCGCCATGACGTTCCGCCCGCCACGCGCAGCATGACCGTCTCGCGATCCGGCGCAAGCGTCGCGGCCACGGCGGGATGCAAATGGAACCGCACCACGTAATCCTGCGGCCCGCCATCCGGCAGCTTCTCCACCGCATCCTCGCCCCGGATGTCTTCGCCGCTCTCGGCCAGATACAGCCGGCGCCGATGCAGCACGCCGTGAGTGCCGGCGTAGCCATCGTGACTGGCCTCCAGCCAATGCGCGCCGTTCGCCTCCTGCCGCTGCACCTCCACCACACCGGGGTGGCGGCCGATCCCGGCCTCCCGCAACTCACTGGAATTCGTGTCCGCGATCACGAGGGTGGAGTGCGCGGCCGTGGCGCGGGCGGCGTCGGACCAGGCCGGGTTGCCGGGCGGTGCGGCGCCGCAATTCACGATCAGCCGGTCCCGCCCGATCGACAGCTCCATCGACAGCGTGCCGGCATGCGCGGTGCGGTCCAGCCCCGGCGGCGGCGGCGTCCCGCCATCCACCACCAGCACGCTGCGCCCCGCCTGGAGCCGGTGGAACCCGCCCTCCGTTAAGCCCGACGGCGCCCGGCCGCCGCGCCCGGCCTGCGTCAGCACCAACTCGATCAGCGCCGTGCCGCCATCCCGCCCCTCGCCGTCGCGGGCGCCGTTGAACAGCACGAGGCCGCCATCGCCGTGACGCAGGGCCCGCAGCGCCGGGGCCATGCGCTCGATCGTGGCGCCGAGGGCGGCGGGGGGCGTGGCCTGCGCGGCCTGCAGCAGGGCACGGATTTCCGTGAGGTCCTGCAGCGCAGTGACCTGTGCCGCCGGGCTGCGCTCGGCGTGGCAGCCATCGGGCAACACCTGCCGCGCCAGCTCCTGCGGCAACAACCGCAGCGCCCGCGCCATGAACCCGGCCTGCTCCGGCAACGCCACCGCGGCGGCGATCAAGCCCTTCAGCGCAGTCAGCGCCCGGGCGTCGATCTCGTCGGCTGGCAGGCTCACGGCCAGGGTGCGCGCATCCGCCATCAGTCGCGCCATCAGCCGCTGCCGGAACGCGTCATCCGCCGATGCCGCGAAGAAGTCGTAATGGCCCAGCCAAGCGGCGATGCGGGCTCCCGAAACATCCGCCCGGGTCGCAAGCCGTTCAAGCCCAGGGGTCGCAATCCAGTCAGCGACCAAAAGCCGCGCCCGGGTGCGGGCCGCATCGGTGCCCAAGGCGCGCAAATCGCGGAGCCAGGTGAAGCCATGGGCGGCGGCGCGCAGCTCGGCCGGGCCGCTCGCATCCGCCCAGCCTCCCGGCGCCAACGAACGGACCGCGCCGTCCCACTCCATCTCGTCCCGCAACAGCCGCGCGCCGCGCGAGCTGTCACCCGGCCAGGGATCGCGCACCGGCAATGCCGGGCCATCCGGCACCCGCCCGATCGGCAATCCCGGCAAGCGGGACAGCGCGACCCGCGCATCGCGAACCCAGCGGCGCGGGTCCATCAGAGGGGGAGTGCTTCCTGTGGGGGCCGCAGCGCGTCCATCGCGGCCCGCAGATCGGCCTGCCCGAACACCGACGTGCCGGCCACCAGCACCGTCGCCCCGCCGGCCGCCGCATCCAGCGCCGTCTGATCGTTGATGCCGCCATCGACCGTCAGCGCGATGGTCCGATCCACCGTGTTCAGGATATTGCGGATGTCGATGAGCTTCTCGACCTGGTGCCTGATGAACGATTGGCCGCCGAAGCCGGGGTTCACCGTCATCACCAGCACGATGTCCACGATGTCGAGCACCTGCGTCACGACCCCCGGTGGCGTGCCGGGGTTCAGCGCGACACCGGCCTTCTTACCCAGGCTGCGGATCAGCTGCAGCGTGCGGTGCAGATGCGGCCCGGCTTCCGCATGCACCGTGATGTGGTCGGCTCCGGCTTCGGCGAAGGCCTGGATATACGCGTCCGCGGGGCTGATCATGAGATGCACGTCGAACGGGATCGTGCTGCGCGGCCGGATCGCCTTGATGATGGCCGGGCCGAACGAGATGTTGGGCACGAAATGCCCGTCCATCACATCGAGGTGCAGCCAATCCGCCCCGGCCGCCGTCACCCGCTCCACCTCCTCACCGAGTCGGGTGAAGTCGGCGGCAAGGAGGCTGGGGGCGATCAGCACGCCGGCATCGGGCCAGGACGGGTCCCGCGGGAGGAAGGGGTCGAGCATGGATGCGTTCTACCGGCCCCGTCCGCTGCTGCACAAGCGGCGCCCTCTCACCGCCGCTGCGGCGATGGCGGGGGGGACGCGGGGGCCGGCGTCGGCGGCATGGGCGGCGGGACCGGCGGAGGCGCGCCCGGCTGGCGATTTCGGGATGCAAGGTAGGTGTCGAACAGCGCCTGCCGCTGGGCCTCGGTCAGGTTGGTGTAGCCTTGCAGGTCGATGAAGGCATCGAAATCGCGCCGCAACCGGGCCAGCTGCTCGGCTGCAGACTCGACGGGCGGCACCTGGGATGGCACGGGGGATGGCACCGGGGATGGCACGGGCGCTGGCCGGGGCGGCGCGGCTTGCGGCGCCTCGGTCACGGAGGGGGTGGCAGGTGACGCCGGCGCGGGCGGCATGCTGGCCGGGGCCCCGTTGCGATAGAACAGCGTCTTGACCGCAACCCCGCCGCCCACCCCCAGCACAGCCATCGCCGCCACCGCCGCCACGATCATCCGCGCAGAGCCGGACCGGCGGGGCTCTGCGCGCGGCCGTTGCGACTCCCGCATCGCCGCAACGGCCGACGCGGCGAGATCCTCGCCCGGGCGGATCGCGGTCTCGGCAGCGCGGCGCGGCGCGGGGGCTGCCTCTCCGCCGGCGTCACGCAGGGTCTCCTGGATTTCCGCCGGTTCTGCGAGAAAGGGGGAGGTCAGGACGGGCGGTGGCAGCGGCACCGGTGGCGCCCCGTCCGTCGCGGGATGGATCGGTGCCGGCGCGACAGCCTCTGCCTCGGCCGGCACGGCGGGCGCGACTGCCGGAGGGAGCGGCTCCACCGGCCCGGCTTCGATCGGCGGCGGCGCCACAGCGTCACCCCCGACCACAGGAGCGCCGGGGGCGGCCGTGCTGCCGCGAGTCGGCAGGCCCAGCTGCTGCCGCAGCGGCGCCAGCTCCGGCACCGAGAGGCGGCGCTGGAAGGCAGGATGGCCGCAGAACAGCACCTGCAGCGTCGGCGCACCCGGCGCGACATGGTCCAGCATCGCCTGCAATGCTATCAGCGCCGGCGTATCGGCGGTGTCGGCCTGGTCGATGCTCAACAGCACATGCGTCTCCGAACCGCGCCGCTCCCCAACCTGCCGGGCCAGCCGAACCGGATCGTCGAACCCGGCGCCGTCATCGGCCCCATCCAGCACCTGCAGCATCAACCGCTCGATCGTCAGCGGCGCGCGCAGCGGATTGCCGACCCGAACGATGCGGGTATCGGGACCGGCCAGGCCCTCCAGCGCCTGCCGCAATGCGGCGCCGCGCATCTCCTCGTCGTCCAGCAGCAGCATGGCCGCCGGGGCGCCCGAGCGGAGCGTGGTCGCAACCGCCTGCGCCCGCGGCAGCATCGCACTGTCTTCGAGGGGGTCGAGGCTCATGGGGATGCGGTCCCTTGCCGGCTCTCATCGAATTTCTGGAACAGCCGCTCCCGCTCGGCATCCGTAAGGCCAGCCGGTCGCGGCGGCTCACGGTGCGCCGTGGCTGCCGGAACCGGGTGCGCCCGCTGCACGGGGGGAAGGAGCCGGATCGGGGCGCCCGCCGGGCCACTCGCCGTCCAGGACCGGCCGGTGCAGCAGGTCAGCGACACCAACCCGGCCGCCCACACCGTGCGGCTGAAATAAAGGGCGCGTTCCATCCGGCATCTCTCTCCGTCACAGGCTCGTGGACCGAGCATCGCGCAAGCCACGCCGATGCGCCATAGAGCCGCTCAACGGAGCGGTCCGATATCGGTCAGCCCTCGAGCGGCCGGGCCTCGTCGGGCAACATGATCGGGATGCCATCCCGGATCGGATAGGCCAGCCCGGCTTGAAGGCTGACCAGCTCGTTCGCTTCCCGGTCGTAGCGAAGCGGGCCTTTGGTGACCGGGCAGACCAGGATTTCCAGCAGGCGTGGATCGACCACCACCGCCGGCGCCGCTGAGGGTGTGCCGGACATCAGCTCGGACATCAGCTCGCCTGGCGCCCTTGGCGCCCCGTATCGGTCGAATGGGCCCCCATCTGCAGCAAGGCCATCAGCGTTGCGGCCCGGGCCTTGGCGTCGGGCGCCTCCAGCAAAGCCTGCTTTTCCGCCGGGTCGAACGGACACACCATCGCCAGGGTCACCACCAGCGCCTCGTCCGGCATCTCGTTGATGGCATCCCAGTTGGCATCGAAGCCTCGAACCGTGAAATAGGCCCGCAGCGCATCCGTCAACTGATCCCGGTCGAGCGCCTCGGCGGCTTCGTCGCGAACCGGTGCGATATCGTCGGCGAAGCGTCCCAGCTCCGCGCGCACGCGCCGGTAGCCGCGCCGCATCTCGAGCTCCACCCCGATCTGGAACCGCACCAGCCCGGTCAAGGTAATCAGGAAGCGGCCATCCTCGGCCTCGCTGAAGGAGGATAGCCGGCCCAGGCAGCCGACCCGGAACAGGGCCGGCCCACTCGGTGTGGCCGGCCGGGTCTCATCGGGCTGCACCATCCCGATCACCCGGCCCGATCCCAAGGCATCCTCGACCATCGCCAGATACCGCTTCTCGAAGATGTTGAGCGGGAGCTTTCCGGTGGGCAGCAACAGGGCGCCCGGCAGCGGGAACACGGCGAATTCGGTCGGCAAGTCCTTCAAGCGCGGCTCCATGCCGGTCAGCTGAGCCACAGGGCCGACAAGCGGCGCCGGGCGGCGATGGTGGCCGGGTCCATGGTGCCCCACGCCTCGAACAGCCGCAGGAGCTGAACGCGGGCCGCCTGCTCGTTCCAGGCGCGATCCCGCCGAATGATGTCGAGCAGCGCCTCCGCCGCCTCCTCCCGCCGGTCCGTCGCGTTGAGAGCGGTGGCGAGGTCGAGCCGGGCCTGGTGATCGTTGGGATCAGCCGCCAGCCGCTGTTCGAACACCGCCAATTGCGCCGCCGCGGCGCGGCCTTCCTGCGCCAATTGCAGCGCATTGCGGGCGCCGCTGATCTCGGCATGGTCGCGCAGCGCCTCAGGCACTTGCTCCAGTGCATCGAGTGCCTGGTCTTCCTGACCGAGCGCCATCAGCACCCGGATCAGCCCGGCCCATGCCTCGGGATTGTCAGGGTCTTCCTGCAGCAATGCGCTGAACAGGCCGCCCGCCTCCTCATGCTCCCCGGACTCCATCGCCTGCTTGGCTTCGGCCAGCAGGTCCGCTGCGGGCATGGCGCCGCCGGCCAGCTTCAGCAGGCTCTCGACGAAGCGCTTGACCTCGCTTTCCGGCAGCGCACCCTGGAACATGTCGGCGATCTGACCCTGCCAGAAGGCGGCGACGGTCGGCACGGATTGCAGCGGCAGCCCGATCTGGCTGAGCTGCTGCACCAAGGCGCGGTTGGCGTCGATGTCGATCTTCACGAGCTTGACCCGGCCGCCCGCCGCCAGCGTGACCTTCTCCAGCGCCGGGGTCAGCTGCTTGCACGGACCGCACCAGGTCGCCCAGAAATCGACCAGCACCGGCACACGCCGCGACGCCTCGATCACATCCTGGACGAACGTCGCCTGGGTGCCATCGACAATCATCGCCTCCGCACCGGGCGGCGATCCGGGCACGGGCGCCTCGCCAGGGCGGGCGACGGGTGCGCCACGGGGCTTCTGTCCGATAAGCTGGTCCATGGTTCAAGCCTGTTCCGGTCGCGGGTGACCTCATAGATGCGGCGGCCCCCCGGTTTGTGCAAGCACGACCTACGATGACGTAAGCGAGGACGGCGCCGCGGAAGATACGACGCAAAACCCTCTTGCGCCGGGCTGCCGACCCGCCTATCACGCCGCTTCTGGTGTGCGGGCGTAGCTCAGGGGTAGAGCACAACCTTGCCAAGGTTGGGGTCGAGGGTTCGAATCCCTTCGCCCGCTCCAGATTGCTCCGGTCTGTCAGACATCGATCAAGTGCCTGGCCCAGGCGCGATGAGTGCGCATCAACTCCCGCAGATCGAGACCAGGGATCTGGCCGTCAAGCACGGTCCAGCGTCCGGCCACCATCACGCGGTCCGCACGGGACGCGCCGCACAGCACCAAAGCCGCGAGCGGGTCCCCGGCGCCTGAGAACCGCAGCTCATCCAGCTTGAACAGCGCAAGGTCGGCCGCCGCGCCCACGGCGATCCGGCCCAGTTCCGGACGGGACAGGCAGTTGGCCGATCCCTCCGTCGCCCAGCGCAGGGCATCCAAATGGCTCACGGCCGCGATCCCATTGGCGCTGCGCTGAACCAGGAATGCCGCGCGCACCTCCTGCATCAGGTTCGATCCGTCATTCGACGCCGACCCGTCCACCCCGAGCCCCACATGCACCCCCGCCGCCTCCAGTGCGCAGGCCGGGCAAATGCCGGAGGCCAGGACCTGGTTGCTGCAAGCGCAGTGCGAAACGCCGACCCTCGCCTGGCCCAGCCGCACGATCTCGGCCGGAGTGAAGTGGATGCCGTGCGCGAGCCACGTGCCGGGCCGCAGCCAGCCGCATCGCTCCAGGTAATCGAGTGGCGTGCAGCCGAACCGGTCCTGGCAAAACGCCGCCTCGTCCCGGGTTTCGGCCAGGTGCGTGTGCAGCGACACACTCCGGCGGGCGGCCAACACCGCCGTTTCCTGCATCAATCGCGTAGTCACGGAAAAAGGCGAGCACGGCGCCAACGCGATCTGCAGCATGGCGTGGGGCGCCGGGTCATGCAGGCGGTCGATCAGGCGCTCGCTATCCGCCAGGATCGTGTCCGCATCCTGCACCACGCTGTCGGGCGGCAGGCCGCCATCGCGCTGCGACAAATCCATGGAGCCGCGGGTCAGCACGGCGCGGAGGCCGAGGCGCCGGGCAACCCCCGCCTCGATCTCGATCGCGTCCTCCAGCCCGGCCGGGAACACGTAGTGATGGTCCGTGGTGGTCGTGCAGCCCGACAGCATCAGCTCGGCCATCGCGACCGTGACCGCGGCCTCCAGCGCCGGCGGTGTGAGGCGCGCCCAGACCGGGTAAAGCGCCTCGAGCCAGCCGAACAGCGTCTTGTCCATGGCGCCCGGCATGCACCGGGTCAGCGTCTGATAGAAATGATGGTGCGTGTTGATCAACCCGGGCAGCACCACGTGCCGCGACGCGTCGAACACGGAAGCCGGCATGGACGGGACGGCGCCGCTCGCCACCAGCTCGACGATGCGGCCATCCTGGACGACCACGCCGCCGGGCGCATCGCCCAAGATGGCAAGGGGGTTTCGGATCCAGAGCGGCTCGGACATGCTCGGCATGGCACGCCGATTGCGTGGCCACCGCAACCCCCTTCCGGAGCCGACTTGATGAAGCTGGTCCACCACACCTACGGCAAGGGTCGCGTCCGGGTGATGCGGGTGCATCGCGACGGCGAGCACAACGAGGTTCGGGAACTCGAGGTCCAGACGATGCTGGAGGGGGATTTCTCGACATCCTGGACCCAGGGCGACAACCGCCAGGTGGTCGCGACCGACACGATCAAGAACATCACCTACATCGTCGCGCGCGAAAACATGCAGGCGCCCCCGGAGCTGTTCGGCACCGCCCTGGCCCGGCGCTTCCTCGACCGCTATCCCCAGGCCCACAAAGCGCGGGTCACGATGCATGAGACGCGCTGGCAGCGCCTGACCATTGCCGGCGCCCCGCATCCGCACGGCTTCGTGCTGGACGGCAACGGCAAGCCCTATGCGGAGGTGGTGGCCACGCGGGACGGCGCCACGATCACCTCCGGCATCGCGGGCTTCACCTTCCTGAAAAGCACGGGGTCCGGCTGGGAAGACTACGTGTTCGACGAGTACACCACCCTGCCCCCCACCGCGGACCGCATCGCCGCCACCGCCATGGACGCGCGCTGGACCTGGCGGGAGCCGCCGCCCGACTATCCCGCGGCCAATGCCACGGTGCTGTCCACCATGCTGGAGGTGTTCGCCACCACCTACAGCAAGGGCGTGCAGGACAGCCTGTTCCGCATGGGCGGCGCGGCGCTGGCGGCGGTGCCGGAGCTCGACACCGTCACGATGGCCTGCCCCAACAAGCACTACATCCCCATGAAGCTCGAAGGCTTCGGCCTCAGCTCCGACAATGCCGTGTTCATCGCGACCGACGAGCCGCACGGCCAGATCGAGTGCACGGTCGGGCGCTGACCATGGACCTGCCCGGCATCGAGGCCCTGGTCACGCCCAGCACGCGGGACGCCCTGCCCGCCTGGCAACCCGGCATGGCCTGGCTCGCCGGCGGCACCTGGCTGTTCTCGGAGCCGCAACCGGACTTGCGCACGCTGGTGGACCTGGAGGCGCTGGCTTGGCCGGCCCTAGAGGTCAGCGCCGCCGGGCTCCGCATCGCGGCCACCTGCACGATCGCAGAGCTCGCCACGTTCGAAGCCTCGGCCGAGTGGGCGGCCGCGGCGGTGATCCCGGCCTGCTGCAACGCGCTCCTGGGCTCGTTCAAGGTGTGGAACACCGCGACCGTGGGCGGCAATGTCTGCCTCTCGCTGCCAGCCGCGCCCATGCTGGCGCTGACGGTGGCTTTGGACGGCGTGGCAACCATCTGGACCGGGGATGGCGAACGGACGGTGCCGATGAATGCGTTCACGACCGGCCCGCACCGGACGGTGCTGCGGCCCGGCGAGCTGCTGCGTGGCATCGACCTGCCCGCCCCGGCGCTCCGGCGGCGCACCGCCATCCGGCAGGCCTCGCTCACGGCCATGGGCCGGTCCGCGGCGCTGCTCGTGGCCACAATCGACGCGGCGGGCGGCTTCACCCTCACCATCACCGCCAGCACGGCCCGGCCCCTCCACACCGCCTGGCCCCAGCCGCCGATCGCCACCGAGCTGGACGCGCATATCGTGACCATTCCCGACCCGCTCTGGTTCGACGACGTGCACGGCACTCCCGCCTGGCGCCGCCACATGACGAGGCGCCTCGCGGCCGAGCTGCTGGCGGAGCTGGCATGATCGTCAACGGCGTGAACCAGGCCTGCGCCCCCGCACCGGGCCGATGCCTGCGCACGATGCTGCGGGAGCTCGGCTGGTTCGGGGTTAAAAAAGGCTGCGACACCGGCGATTGCGGCGCCTGCACCGTGCTGCTGGATGGGCGCGCGGTGCAAAGCTGCATCGTGCCGGCCCACCGCGCGATCGGGCGGCAGGTGACCACGATCGAGGGACTGGGACAGGGCGCGCGGCACCCCATGCAGCAGGCCTTCATGGACGCCCAAGGGTTCCAATGCGGCTTCTGCACCCCGGGCATGATCCTGACCGCCAGCGTGCTGACCCCGGCGCAGCGTGCTGACCTGCCGCGCGCGATGAAGGGCAGTCTCTGCCGCTGCACCGGCTACCGCGCGATCGAGGACGCCGTGGCGGGCATCCGCCATGTCGACACGGCACCGGGCTGCGCCGGCGCGCCTGACGCTGCGGCGGTGGTGACCGGCGCCGCGCGCTACACGCTGGACGAAGCGATGCCCGGCCTGCTGCACATGCGCCTGCTGCGCTCTCCGCACGCCCATGCCCGCATCCGCGCCATCGACACGCAAGCCGCGCTGGCGCTCCCGGGCGTGGTCGCGATCTATACCCACGCCGACGCCCCGGACCACCTCTACTCCACGGCCCGGCACGAAGACCTCCGCATGGACCCCGCCGACACGCGCCTGCTGGACGACGTCATGCGCTTCGTCGGCCAGCGCGTGGCAGCCGTGGTGGCGGAGACGCTGGCAGCGGCGGAGGCCGGGTGCCGCGCAATCCAGGTGGATTACGAGGTGCTCCCGGCCGTGTTCGATCCCGTGGCGGCCATGGCCCCGGGCGCGCCCGTGCTGCACGACAAGCCCCGTAGCCGCATCGCGGAGCCCGGCCGCAACATCGTGGCCCGCGTGCAGGGCCGGCATGGCGACATCGAGGCCGGGTTCGCCGCCGCCGCCCACACCGCGCGCGTGACCGTGGACATCCCGCGCGTGCAGCACGCCGCCCTCGAGACCCACGCGGCCCGCGCCTGGGTCGCGGACGGTCGCTTGGTGGTCCGCACCAGCACGCAAGTGCCGTTCCTGATCCGCCTCGCGCTGGCCAATCTTCTGGGCCTGGCGCCCCACCAGGTGCATGTGCTGTGCGAGCGCGTGGGTGGCGGGTTCGGCGGCAAGCAGGAGATGCTGGTCGAAGACATCGTGGCCTTCGCCACCTGGCGCCTCGGTCGTCCCGTGCAGCTCGAACTCACGCGCGCCGAGCAATTCGCCACCACCACCACCCGCCACGCCATGCACGTCACCGCCACCGTGGGCGCGGCACAGGACGGAACCATCACGGCGCTGCAACTCGATGTGGTGGCGGATGCCGGAGCCTATGGCAACCACACGGCGCAAGTCCTCGAAAATGCATGCAGCGCCGTGCTGGCCGTCTATCGCTGCCCGAACAAGGCGGTGAATGCGGTCGCGGCCTACACCAACACCGTTCCGGCCGGCGCGTTTCGCGGGTACGGGCTCAGCCAGACCTTGATGGCGATGGAACAGGCGGTGGACGCGGTGGCGCGGGGCCTCGGCCTCGACCCGTTCGCGATGCGGCGGCGCAACGTGGTGCGGCCCGGCGATGCCCTGGTCGGCGCGCATGCCGGGCTGCATGATGTGGAGTTCGGCAGCTATGGCCTGGACCAATGCCTCGATTTGGCGGAGCGCGCCCTGGCCGAGGGTGGGGACGCAGCGCCGCCGGGCTGGGCGGTGGGCGAGGGCGTGGCGCTGACGATGATCGACACGGCGCCCCCGTTCGGGCACCGCGCCGAGAGCCAGATGGCGCTCGCCGCCGATGGGCGGTTCGACTTGCATGTCGGCACGGCGGAGTTCGGCAACGGCACCTCGACCGTGCATGTGCAGATCGCGGCGCGTGTGCTGGGCACGGTGCCGGAGCACATCCGCCTGCACCGCTCCGATACGGATTTCGTGACCCACGACACCGGCGCCTATGGCAGCACGGGCGTGTTCGTGGCCGCGCGCGCGACGGAGTTGGCGGCGGTGGCGCTGCGGGACCGTATCGTGGCGGCAGCGTCGGCCCGATCGGGCTGCACGATCGGGGCCTGCCGACTGACCCTGGATGGCGTGATCTGCGGCAATGCGCTGGTCCCGTTCTCAGCCTTGCCGCCCGGGCTCGCCGCGCTGCGCAAGGCCGATGCCGCCCCCCGCTCCGTCGCGTTCAACGTGCATGCCATGAGGGTGGCGGTGGATCGCGGCACGGGCGCAATCCGCATCCTGCGCAGCGTGCAGGCCGCGGATGCCGGGCACGTGCTGAACCCGATGCAGTGCCGCGGCCAGGTCGAAGGCGGGGTCGCTCAAGCACTCGGAGCCGCTCTGTTCGAGCGGCTCGAGCTCGGCCCGGACGGCGCCGTGACCAACCCGGCCTTCCGCAATTACCACATCCCGAGCTGGGCGGACCTGCCGCAGACCGAGGTGCTGTTCGCCGACACGCATGACGCCTTCGGCCCCCAAGGCGCGAAATCCATGAGCGAGAGCCCGTTCAACCCCGTCGGCCCCGCGCTGGCGAATGCCCTGGCGGACGCAACGGGGATGCGGTTCGCCGGGCCGCCTTACACGGCGGATCGGATTTGGGCGGCCCTGAACCCATGATGGCGGCATGCTGGTGCTGCCGGCATCTTCTTTGCATAGTATCCGCCAATCTGAGCATCGTGGAGCAGCAATGATCAATCGTCTCGGCCGCCGTCGGTTCACCCAGCTCGCCGGGGCCGGGGCAGCTGCCTCGATCCTGCGCCCGGCCCACGCCGCCGATCCGCTGAAGATCGGCTTCGTCTATCTGGGACCCGTCGGCGACCATGGCTGGACCTACCAACACGACCAGGGCCGGCTCGACGCTGTGAAGCATTTCGGCGATGCGATCAAAACGACCTTCGTCGAGAACGTGCCGGAGAGCGCGGATGCCGAGAAGATCATGGCGGACCTCGCCAATAACGGCCACAAGCTGATCTTCACGACGTCGTTCGGCTACATGAACTACACCATCAACGCGGCCAAGCGCTTCCCGAACGTGTTCTTCGAGCACGCCACCGGCTACAAGCGCGCCGCCAACGTCTCGACCTACAACATCCGCTTCTACGAGGCCCGGTATATCCAGGGTGTGATCGCCGGCAAGCTCAGCAAGGCCGGTCTGGCAGGGTATGTCGGCTCCATGCCGGTGCCGGAGGTCGTGCAGGGGCTCAACGCCTTCATGCTCGGCATGCAATCGGTCAATCCGGCGGCACGCCTCAAATTCGTGCTGATCAACTCCTGGTATGACCCACAGAAAGAGGGCGAGGCGGCGAAGGCGCTGATGGACCAGGGCTGCGACATCCTCACCCAGCACACCGACAGCCCGGCCCCGCTGCAAGCCGCCGCCAGCCGCGGCCTCAAGGGCTTCGGCCAATCGAGCGACATGCTCACCTTCGCGCCCACCGCCCAGCTGACGGCGTCGGTCGACAACTGGAGCCCATACTATATCCAGCGGATCGAGGCGGTGCTGAAGGGCACGTGGCAGAGCACCGACACCTGGGGCGGCCTGAAAAGCGGCCTGCTGGCGATGTCCCCGTTCGCCAACATGCCGCCCGAGCTGGTGGCGCTGGCGCAGCAGCTCCATGACGACATCATGTCCGGCAAGAAGCAGGTCTGGACCGGGCCGATCGTGGATCAGACCGGGGCGCAGAAAGTGGCCGCCGGACAGGTGCCGGACGATGGCGCGCTCAACAGCATGCAATGGCTCGTGAAGGGCATCGAGGGGAAGCTGACCTGACGCCTCTCCTCGAACTCGAGGGGATCACCAAGGCCTACCCGGGGTGCCGCGCCAATGACGGCGTGGCGCTCCGGGTGGAGCGCAATCAGATCCACGCGCTGCTGGGCGAGAACGGCGCCGGCAAGAGCACGCTGGTGAAGATCATCTACGGCGTCGTGAAGGCCGATGCCGGCACGATGCGCTGGAACGGCGCCGACGTCACCGTGGCCAGCCCGGGCGCCGCCCAAAAGCTCGGCATCGGCATGGTGTTCCAGCATTTTTCCCTGTTCGAGGGATTGACGGTCGTGGAGAACATCGCGCTCGGCCTGGGTAAGGCGCGGGAGCGGGCAGGCCTGCGGGAGCGGATCGTCGCGGTCTCGACCGAGTATGGCCTGCCGCTCGACCCGGACCGCGTGGTGCATGACCTCTCGGTCGGAGAGCGGCAGCGGATCGAGATCGTGCGCTGCCTGCTGCAAAACCCCAGATTGCTGATCATGGACGAACCGACCTCCGTGCTGACGCCGCAGGAGGCGCAGGTGCTGTTCGTGACCTTGCGGCGGCTGGCGGCGGAGGGATGCTCCATCCTCTACATCAGCCACAAGCTGGAGGAGGTGCGCGGCCTGTGTTCGGCCGCGACCATTATGCGGCTGGGGCGCACGATCGCCACCTGCGTGCCAGCCGAGCAAACGGTGAAGCAGCTGGCCGAGACCATGATCGGCGCCGACCTCCCCACACCCTCCCCCCGTCCGACGCCGGCGCTCGCGCCCCGGTCGCGCCTGGTGCTCGACCGGCTCACGGTCCGCTCGCCGCACCCCTTCGGCACCAAACTCTCCGGTATCAGCCTGAGCGTGGCGGGCGGAGAGGTGTTGGGCATCGCCGGGATCGCCGGCAACGGCCAGACCGAGTTGATGGACGCGCTGTCGGGCGAGATCCTGGCGGGGCGGCCGGAGACCATCGTGCTGGACGGCGTGCCGGCCGGGCACATGGCGCCGCAGGACCGCCGTCGCCTCCGGGGCTGCTTCGTGCCGGAGGAGCGGAACGGGCACGGCGCCGTGGGCACCATGTCGTTGGCGGAGAACGGCTTCCTGTCCGGCTTCCGCCAGGCCGCGCTGGCCCGGTTCGGCGTGATCGACCGCGGCCGCACCCAGGCCTTCGCCGCCGACGTGATCCGCCGCTTCGACGTGCGCACCACGGGCCCTCTCGCCACGGCGCAGTCGCTCTCCGGCGGCAATCTGCAGAAATTCCTGGTGGGGCGGGAGATCCTGCAGGCCCCGGCGGTGCTGGTCATCAACCAGCCGACCTGGGGCGTGGACGCCGGGGCGGCGCTGGCGATCCACGGGGCGATCCGCGCGCTGGCGGAGGCGGGCACGGCCATCGTGATCATCAGCCAGGACCTCGATGAGATCTTTGCCCTGGCCGACACGGTTGCCGTGATTGCGGGCGGCGGTCTGTCGGCGCCCATGCCGATCGCGGAGGCGACGGTGGAGGCGATCGGGCGGCTCATGGGCGGCGCCGTCCATGCTTGAGCTGGTGCCGCGCGGGGGTGAGTCCACGCTGTGGCGCTGGGCGTCACCGGCTCTGGCGGTGGTGATGACGTGCGTGCTGTCGGGTCTGCTGTTCCTCGCGATGGGACGGCCACCGGGGCTCACGGTGTACACGTTCCTGATCGTGCCGCTGCTGCAGACCGGCGGGCTGGAGGCACTGGTGGTGAAGGCGGCCCCGCTGATCATGATGGGCGCCGGGCTGTCGCTCGCGTATCGCGCCAACCTGTGGAACATCGGGACCGAGGGGCAGTTCGTGCTGGGCGCCATCGCCGGCGGTGGCGTGGCGCTGCTGCTGCCGGAGCAGCCGGGCTGGGTCGTGTTCCCGCTCATGGTGCTGGCCGGGATTGCGGGTGGGGCGGCAGGCGGCGGGTTCGTGGCGTGGCTGCGAATCCGGTTCAACGCCAACGAGATTCTGACGAGCCTGATGACGACCTACATCGTGCAATATTTCCTGATATATCTGGTGACCGGACCGTGGCGGGATCCCATGGGGTTCGGCTTTCCGCAGACCGCGATGTTCTCCGATGACGCGCTGGCGCCGCGCCTGCTCGCCGCAAGCACCATGCATCTCGGCATCCTGGTGGCGCCGCTGCTGGCGATCGCTTTGCGGTTCATGCTGGAGCGGAGCGTGCTGGGCTTCCAGTTCCGCGTGCTCGGCCAGGCGCCGCGGGCCGCGCGATTTGCCGGCTTCAGTGAGCATAGACTGGTCTGGGTGGCGCTGCTGGTCAGTGGGGGCGCAGCCGGGCTGGCCGGTTTGTTCGAGGTTTCGGGCACGATGGGGCAGCTCACCACCACGCTGTCCCCGGGCTACGGCTTTACGGCGATCATCGTGGCGTTCCTCGGCCGGTTGAACCCGCTCGGCGCCATCCCGGCGGGGCTGGTGCTGGCGCTGTCCTATCTGGGCGGGGATGCGGCGCAGATCCATCTGGGCCTGCCGAACGCCGTCACCTCGATCTTCCAGGGCATTCTGCTGTTCAGCCTGCTGGGCTGCGACGTGCTGCTGCGCTCCCGGCTGCGCTGGCGGCAGGTCGCTTGATGGACATCGTGGCCCCCCTGCTGATCAGCGTGCTGGTGGCCTCCACGCCCTTGCTGCTGGCGGCCGTGGGGGAGCTGGTGGTGGAGCGGGCGGGGGTGCTGAACCTGGGAGTGGAAGGCATGATGCTGGGCGGCGCCATCGCCGGGTTCGCAGTGGCCCACCTCACGGGATCGCCGGCCCTGGGGTTGGGCGCGGCGCTCGGTGCGGGCATGGCGTTGGCGGGGCTGTTCGCGTTCGTGACGCTGACGTTGCAGGCGAACCAGACGGCGAGCGGGCTGGCGCTCACGATCTTCGGCCGGGGGCTGAGTGCGCTGGTGGGCGCCGGGTTCGTGGGCATCGCGGGGCCGACCTTGCCGAAGCTCGATCTGCCCGGCCTGACCACCCTGCCCTTCGTCTGCCCGGTGCTGTTCGGGCAGGATGCGATGGTTTATGCGGCGCTGCTGATTTTGGTGGCGGTGGCATGGGCCATCCGCTCAACCCATGCCGGCCTCGTGCTGCGCGCGGTCGGGGACAGTCATGATGCCGCGCATGCGCTGGGCTACAAGGTAATCCCGATCCGCTATGCGGCCTGCCTGTTCGGCGGCGCCATGGCCGGGCTGGCCGGCGCCTACATGTCCTTGGCCACCACACCGTCCTGGGCGCAGGATATGACGGCCGGGCGCGGCTGGGTGGCCCTGGCCTTGGTGACGTTCTCCGCCTGGCGGCCCCTCTGGCTGCTGGTGGGGGCGTGGTTCTTCGGAGCGATCATGTATCTTTCCCTGTATGTTCAGGCGTTGGGTGTCGCGATCCCGTCCGCGCTGCTGTCGGCGCTGCCGTATATCGGCACGATCGTGGTGCTGGTGCTGATCTCGCAAGATCGGCGGCGCATCCGGCTCAACCGCCCGGCGATGCTGGGCCGCGCGTTCCAGCCCTCCCGATGAGCCTGTCGTTCAAGGCACTCGAAACGATGCCGGCGGCTGCCTTTGCGGCCGAGCTCGCCGATTTGTTCGAGCATTCGCCCTGGGTGGTGGAGGGGATGGCCGCGCGCCGCCCGTTCGGCACCGCGCGGGCGCTGCACGATGCCCTGATGGCCCGGTTGCGGGAGGCCGGCACCGCGGCGCAGATCCGGCTGATCGCCGCCCATCCCGAACTGGCCGGGCGGGAGATGACGGAGGGCGCGCTCACGGCGGACTCCACGGGCGAGCAGGGCCGGCTGGGCTTCGACCGCCTGTTGCCGGACGAGCACCGGGCTCTCGCCGCGCTGAACGCCGCCTACCGCGCGCGCTTCGGCTTTCCCTGCATTGTCGCCCTCGCCCGGCATGGGTTGCGCGAGACCGTGCTGGCCGCCATGCGCGCGCGGCTGGAAGCGAACCCCGAGACGGAACGCGGAGCCGCCCTTACAGAGATCGGGCACATCACCGCCGCCCGCCTGACCCGGCGCCTCGGCCGCGAACATGGCGCGCTCAGCATCCACGCCCTCGATACCGTGCGGGGCGGCGCGGCGCCCGGCCTGCGGTACGCCCTGCATGCCGCCCGGTCGGGCGGCTGGATCGAACTGGCGGCGGGCCAAACCAACGCGCAGGGCCGCTCGGACGCGCCGCTCCTGGCAGGCTTGGATTTCGAACCCGGCGCCTACCGGATCGACTACGCGATCGGCGCCTACCATCGCGCCCAGGGTGTTCCGGTAGCGGACCCGGCCTTTCTGGAGATCGTCGGCATCGGCTTCGGCGTGGCCGATGCCGGGGCGCACTACCACATCCCGGTGCAGTTCACGCCGTGGGCCTATGCCACCTACCGGGGCGGCTGAGCCGCCCGGAACGCCGCCTGCTGATATACGCCCAGAATGCGCGCCTCCGCCGTGAAGAAGCCCAGCTCCTCCAAGGCCCGCGCCAGGCCGGGATGCTCGGGATGGCCGTCCACGTCGCACAGGAACTGCGTGGCGGTGAACTCGCCGTTGAGCATGTAGCTTTCGAGCCGGGTCATGTTGACGCCGTTGGTGGCGAACCCGCCCAGCGCCTTATACAGCGCGGCCGGCACGTTGCGGACGCGGAACACGAAGGTGGTCATCAGCCCGGGCGTCTCCGGCGGCGGCGTCCGGGGTTCGCGGGCCGCCACGTAGAACCGGGTTGTGTTGTGCGCCGCGTCCTCCACGTTGGCACGCAGCACATCGAGGCCATAGATCTCGGCCGCGAGGCGTGACGCGACCGCGGCGTCCGCCGGGCGGGCCCACTCGGCCACCAGCTTGGCGGAGCCCGCGGTATCGGCCTCGATCACGGCCTCGGCCCCCAATTCCCGCAGGATATGCCGGATCTGGCCCAGCGCCACCGCATGCGAATGAACCCGGCGCACATCGGCGATCGTGGCGCCCCGCGGCCCCAACAGGCAATGCTCTACACGCTGGAAATGCTCGCCCACGATGTGCAGCCCGCTCTCCGGCAGCAGCGCATGCATGTCCGGCACGCGGCCAGCCAGGCTGTTCTCGCAGGGCAGCATCGCGAGTTCGGCGGCGCCGGTGCGAACGGCGTCCATCGCGGCCTCGAACGTGTCGCACGGCAGCGTCGGGCGGCCCGGGTAGGCGGTGCGGCAGGCAAGGTCGGAATAGGCGCCGAGCAGGCCCTGGAAGGCGATCATGACAATAGCTTTCGTGCACGTTCGAGGTCGGCCGGGGTGTCGACGCCGAAGGCGCCGTGCTCGACCCGGGTGCAGGCGATCCGCATTCCGGCCTCGAGCGCGCGCAGCTGCTCCAGGCTCTCGCGGCGCTCCAACGGCGATTCCGGCAGCGCCACGAACCGGGCGAGGGCGGCGCGGCGATAGGCGTAGATGCCGATGTGGTGCCAGAGCGGCCCGGGGCCGGCGGGGATGGCGGCGCGCGAGAAATACAGCGCGGCCGAGACGGCGCGGCCGCGATCGAACATGCAGGCCGCCTTCACCACCTGCGGCGCCGCGGCCTCCTCCGGCGAGGTGATTTCCGTGACCAGCGTCGCGATGTCGAACGAGGGGTCCGAGAGGGGGGTGATCACCATGCGGAGCTGGTTGGGCGGCACGGTCGGGAAATCGCCCTGCAGGTTCACCACGACGTCATGCGCGCCCTGCGGGTCCAGCGTGGCGAGGGCGGCGTGCACGCGATCGGAGCCCGACGGGAGCGAGGGGTCGGTCATGACGGCGATCCCGCCATCGTCGCGCACGATCTCGGCGATGGCCGCGTCCGCACAGGCGACGGCGACCGGCCCGATATCGGCCTCCCGCGCGCGGTCCAGCACATGCAGGATCATGGGCCGCCCCGCGATCAGCGCCAACGGCTTGTCCGGCAGCCGCGTGCTGGCCATGCGGGAGGGGATGACGACGATGGGGTTCACGCGCTGTCCTCGTTAAGTCTAGATGGGGATGAGCTTAGGTGGCGCACATGATGGACAGAGCGATGACAGGTCAAGGACGGACCCATCCGCCCCCTCTCCCGCTGGCGGGAGAGGGTCGGGGTGAGGGTGGTAACCACACTCACGGTCTACCGCGCCAGTCATCCCACCCTCACCCAACCCTCTCCCGCTGGCGGGAGAGGGGGTTGTGACGGCCTTCCTCGATGCGGCCGAGGCCGCCGCCGATGTGGCGGGCACGATCATCCGGCCGTATTTCCGCGCGCAGATCGGCGCCGACCAGAAATCGGACCACAGCCCCGTCACGATCGCGGACCGCACGGCCGAGCTCGCCATGCGCGCCGTGCTGTCCCAGCGCTGTCCCGAGCACGGCATATTGGGCGAGGAGTTCGGGCTCGAACGGCCCGAAGCGCGCTACCGCTGGGTGCTGGACCCCATCGACGGCACCCGCGCCTTCATCACGGGCCGGCCCGTGTTCGGCACGCTGGTGGCGTTGATGGACGGGGACACGCCGATCCTGGGCATCATCGACCAGCCCATCACGAACGAGCGGTGGATCGGCATCCAGGGGGAGCCCACCCGGTATCGCGGCCTCGGCGCCACCTCGCGCTGCCGCCCCTGCCCCACGCTCGACCAGGCCGAGCTGTCCTGCACGGCCCCAGAGATATTTTCGCCAGCGCAAACCACCACCTGGCAGCGATTGGCGAAGGCCACGCGGCGGACCTCGTGGGGCGGTGACTGCTACGCCTACGGTCTGCTGGCACTGGGCTGCATCGATGTGATCGCGGAGCCCGGGCTCAAGGTGTGGGACTGGGCCGCGCTGGTGCCCATCATCGAGGGCGCCGGCGGCCGCATCACGGACTGGCAGGGGGGCGCATTGCGCCCGGATGGCGACGGCAACGTGCTCGCCGTCGGCGACCCGGCCCTCCTCGCTCAGGCGATGGCTTTATTGTAGAAAGACTGCCGCTCTCCCCCCGGGAGAGGGTTGGGGTGAGGGAAACCAAATGCCGATCCGCTACATCCTTTGCCTACTCGCACTCCTCACCCTCCCCGCGCACGCCGAGAAAAGCCACGGTCTCACCATCCTCGGCACCCCCGCCCTGCCCGCAGATTTCCCTTATTTTCCCTACGTGAACCCAGAGGCCCCCAAGGGTGGCGAGGTCGTGTTCGCCATGGTCGGCAGCTTCGACGGGTTCAATCCCTTCATCCTGCGCGGCAACCCGGCGATGGGGATCACCGCGAGCTGGCAGCCCGGCGTGGGCGGCACCAGCGCCGGGTCGGCCGGCGGGCATGTGTGGGAGAGCCTGCTGACCGGTTCCGCGGACGAGGTCGCGACCGGCTATGGCCATCTGGCCGAGAGCGTGGAGGTCGCGCCCGACGGCCTCAGCGTCGCGTTCGAGCTCCGGCCCGAGGCGCGGTTCGCCGACGGCTCCCCGGTGCGGGCGCAGGATGTGGCGTGGACGTTCAAGACGTTGATGGAAAAGGGCCGGCCCAGCGTGCGCGTGGCGTATGCGGACGTGCTGGATGCGGTGGCGGAGACTGACCGCCGGGTGGTGTTCCACTTCAAGACCAACCAGAACCGGGAGCTGCCGCTGGCGATGGGTGGCTTGCCCGTCTTGTCCGAGAAATGGTGGGGGACGCGGGACTTCACCAAGCCACTGACCGAGCCGCCCATGGGCTCCGGCCCGTATCGCATCGAAAAATTCGAGCTGGGGCGGAGCGTGACGTATGTGCGCCGGGACGATTGGTGGGCGCGGGACCGGCCGACCGGGCGGGGGCAGTTCAATTTCGACCGGGTGCGGATCGAGTACTACCGCGACCCTACCGTGGCATTCCAGGCGTTCAAGGCCGGGCAGGCGGATTACCGGCAGGAGAACATCAGCAAGGAATGGGCGACGGGCTATGATATTCCAGCGGTGCGGGAGGGGTTGATGCGCAAGGAGGAGATCCCGCATCAGCTGCCGATCGGCTACCAGAGCTTCGTGTTCAACACGCGCCGGGCGCAATTCAAGGATGCGCGCGTGCGGGAGGCGATCGCCGGGCTGTTCGATTTCGAGTGGCTGAACAAGAACCTGTTCTTCGGCACCTATCGCCGCACCAGCAGCTATTTCGGCAACACGACGCTGGAGGCCAAGGGCGCCCCGGATGCGGCCGAGCTTGCGGTGCTGGAGCCGTTCCGCGCGCAGCTGCCGCCCGCCGTGTTCGAAGCGCCGGCCGCGCAGCCCGTGACGGATGCGTCGGGCAATAATCGGGAGGGGCTGCGCCGGGCATTGGCGCTGTTCAAGGAGGCGGGCTGGACGATCAAGGACCGCAAGCTGGTGGATGCCACGGGCAAGCAGATGGCGTTCACGATCCTGCTGAACGACCCGACGCTCGAGCGGCTGGCGCTGCCGTATCAGCAATGGCTGCAGCGGGCGGGGATCGAGGTAGCGGTCCGCACCGTCGATACAGCGCAATACCAGCGGCTGATGGACGAGTATGATTTCGACTTCACGCCGATCGCCTTCCCGGGTGGCGAGCTGCCGGGCAACGGGTTGCGTGACGATTTCGCCTGCGAGGGCGGCAAGGTTCAGGGCGGCGGCAACTACCCCGGCGTCTGCGATCCCGTGGTGGATGCGCTGGTGGAGAAAATCGTGCAGGCGCAGACACGGGACGAGCTGGGCACCGCCGGGCGCGCGCTGGACCGGGTGCTTCGGCAGGGCGCGTATGGCGTGCTGACCTATCACAAGGCGGCGTTCAACATCGCAACCTGGAACCGCTTCGGCCGGCCCACGGTCCCGATCCGGGACGGGTTCGTGATCGACGATTGGTGGGTGGACCCGGCGCTGGCCGCCAAGACGGACGCGGCGCGAAGGCCGGGTCAGTGATTACTTCCCCCTCTCCCGCTGGCGGGAGAGGGTCGGGGTGAGGGTGGCGCCAAACGGACCGACCCGCGTGCGTGTGACCCCGCCCTCATCCCGGCCTTCTCCCGCCAGCGGGAGAAGGTGCAGCAAGCAAGGACCCCCATTTGGCCGCCTATCTCCTCCGCCGGCTGCTGCTGATCGTGCCGACGTTGCTGGGCATCATCGCGATCAACTTCTTCGTCGTGCAGTTCGCGCCCGGTGGCCCCGTGGAGCAGGCGATCGCGGAGGCGCGGGGGCGGGGCGTGGAGGCCACGGCGCGGATCACGGGCGCCACGAGTGACTCCGCCGGCGCCTATCGCGGCTCCCGCGGGCTCGATCCCCGCATGATCGAGGAGCTGAAGGTGCAGTTCGGCTTCGACAAGCCGGCACCGGAGCGGTTCTGGATCATGCTGCGCAGCTACGCCACGTTCGATTTCGGCCGCAGCTTCTTCCGGGATCAGACGGTGGTGGCGCTGATCTGGCAGAAGCTCCCGGTCAGCTTGTCGTTGGGGCTGTGGACCACCTTGCTGATCTATCTCATCAGCATCCCGCTCGGCATCCAGAAGGCGGTGCGGGACGGGACGCGGTTCGATGTCGCGACGTCCGCGGTGGTGCTGGTGGGGCATGCGGTGCCGGGTTTCTTGTTTGCCATCATGCTGGTGGTGCTGTTTGCGGGCGGCGGGTTCGTGCAGTGGTTTCCGCTGCGGGGGCTGACCAGCGAGGGGGCGGCCACCTGGCCATGGCCGCAGCGGGTCGCGGATTATGCCTGGCACATGGTGCTGCCGACTGTGGCGTTGGTGGCGGGCGGGTTTGCCGGGCTCACGATCCTGACGAAGAACTGCTTCCTCGATGAGATCAAGAAGCAATACGTCACCACGGCGCGGGCGAAGGGCGCGGGGCCCGGCCGCGTGTTGTATGGGCATGTGTTCCGCAACGCGATGCTGCTGATCGTGGCCGGGTTCCCGGCGGCGTTCATCGGAATTCTTTTTACCTCGGCGTTGCTGGTGGAGATCGTGTTTTCGCTGGATGGCTTGGGGTTGCTGGGGTTCGAGAGCGCGATCCGGCGGGATTATCCGGTGATGTTCGGGACGCTGTTCATCTTTACGCTGCTGGGCCTCGTGATGCAGATCGTGGGGGACCTGCTGTATACCGTGGTCGATCCGCGGATCGATTTTTCCGCGCGGGCGCGGTGAGCCCGCTCAACCAGCGCCGCCTGGCGTTGTTCCGGGCGCACCGGCGGGGCTATTGGTCGTTGATCGTGTTCGGGGTGCTGTTCGTGCTGACCAGCGGCGCGGAGCTGATCGCCAATGACCGGCCGCTGCTGATCCGGTTCGACGGCGCGTTCCTGTCGCCCGTGTTGCGCGACTACAGCGAAGACCGGTTCGGCGCCGATTTCCTGCCGACGGAGGCCGACTACACGGACCCGCAGCTCCAGGCGGCGATCGGAGCGCAGGGCTGGATGCTGTGGCCCGCGATCCCGTTCCGGCACGACACGATCGTGAAGAACCTGCCGACCCCGGCGCCCTCCGCCCCCACCTGGCGCCACTGGCTCGGCACCGATGACCAGGCGCGGGACGTGCTGGCCCGGGTGATCTACGGGTTCCGCATCAGCGTGCTGTTCGGCTTCACGCTCACGATCCTCTCGAGCGTGGTGGGCATCGCGGCGGGCGCCGTGCAGGGCTTCTATGGCGGGCTGACCGACCTGCTGTTCCAGCGCTTCATCGAGATCTGGTCCGGCATGCCGCAGCTTTACATGCTGATCATCCTCGCCAGCATCGTGACGCCCAGCTTCTGGATCCTGCTCTGCTTCCTGCTGCTGTTCTCCTGGATGGCGCTGACGGGCGTGGTGCGGGCGGAGTTCCTGCGGGCGCGCACGCTCGACTACGTGCGGGCGGCGCAGGCGCTGGGCGTGGCGGACGGCACCATCATGGCCCGGCACATCCTGCCGAACGCGATGGTGGCGACGCTCAGCTTCTTGCCGTTCATCCTGACCGGGTCGGTGACGGTGCTGGCGAGCCTCGATTTTTTAGGGTTCGGCCTGCCGCCGGGTTCGGCGTCGTTGGGGGAGCTGGTGTCGCAGGGGAAGAACAACCTGGCCGCGCCGTGGCTGGGGATCACGGCGTTCGTGGTGCTGGGGGCGCTGCTGACGCTGCTGATCTTCATTGGCGAGGCGGTGCGGGACGCGTTCGATCCGAGGAAGCAGGTGTGAGGGGGGTCGACCGTATAGCCCTCTCCCGGCGGCGGGAGAGGGTTGGGTGAGGGTGGGGTCAACGGGGCAGGCCTGTTCCTGTCATTCCACCCTCACCCCGACCCTCTCCCGCTGGCGGGAGAGGGGGCAGCAATGCTGACCGTCACCAACCTGTCCGTCGCCTTCGGCACGCGCCGGGTGGTGGATGCCGTCTCGTTCGCGCTGCACGCCGGCGAGACCCTGGCGCTGGTCGGGGAAAGCGGGTCCGGCAAGTCTTTGACGGCGCTGTCGCTGCTGGACCTGCTGCCGTCGGGCGCCGTCCGCACCGGCGCCATCACCCTCGACGGCCACCCCGTCACGCCCGGCCCGGCGCTCCGCCAGATGCGCGGCGGCACCGCCGGGATCGTGTTCCAGGAGCCGATGACCAGCCTCAATCCGCTGCATCGCGTGGGGCGGCAGGTGGCGGAGGCCATGGCGCTGCATGGCCGCCGGCCCGGCCGCGACAGGATCGTGGCGCTGCTGGACCGCGTGGGCTTTCCGGACGCCGCTGCACGGCTCGACGCGTTTCCCCACCAGCTCAGCGGCGGGCAGCGGCAGCGGGTCATGATCGCGATGGCGCTCGCCAACGACCCGAAGCTGCTGATCGCGGACGAGCCCACCACCGCGCTCGATGTCACGATCCAGGCCCAGATCCTCGACCTGCTGGCGCGGGAAAAGCAGGCGCGGGGCCTCGCTTTGCTGCTGATCAGCCATGACCTCAACGTCGTGCGCCGGATCGCGGACCGGGTTTGTGTCATGAAGGATGGGCGCATCGTGGAGGAAGGGCCGGTGCGGGACGTGTTCGCCGCCCCCGCGCACCCCTACACAAGCATGCTGATCGCCGCCGAGCCCGCCGGCAGGCCCGGCCCCGTGCCGGACGATGCGCCGCCCGTGATCGCGGCCGAGGGCCTGCGCGTCGTGTTCCCCATTCGCCGCGGTCTGTTGCAGCGTGTGGTGGCGAACGTCACGGCCGTGGATGGCGTGAGCCTGGAAGTCAGGGCGGGCGAGACGCTCGGGCTGGTCGGCGAAAGCGGCTCCGGCAAGAGCACGATCGGGCTCGCGCTGCTGCGCATGCAGGCCGCAACGGGCGTGGTGCGGTTTCAGGGTCAGGACATCTCCGCCCTGCCGCAGAAGCAGCTCCGCCCGCTGCGCCGGGGCATGCAGATCGTGTTCCAGGATCCGTACGGCAGCCTGTCGCCCCGGCTCAGCATGGGGGACATCGTGGCCGAGGGGCTGCGCGTGCACGAGCCCGGCCTCGATGCCAAGCAGCGCCGGGCCCGCGTGCTGGCGGCGTTGGACGAGGTGGGCCTCCCGCCCGACAGCGCCGGCCGCTACCCGCACGAGTTCAGCGGCGGGCAGCGGCAGCGTGTGGCGATCGCGCGGGCCATCATCCTGCAGCCGCGCCTGGTGGTGCTGGACGAGCCGACCAGCGCGCTCGATCGTTCCGTGCAGGCGCAGATCGTCGATCTGCTCCGCAAGTTGCAGGCCAGGTACGGTCTCGCCTACCTGTTCATCAGCCATGACCTCGCGGTGGTGCGGGCGCTGGCGCATCGGGTGATGGTGCTGCGCGCCGGGGTGGTGGTGGAGGCTGGGCCGGCGGAGGCGGTGTTCGGGGCGCCGCGACACGCCTACACCCAAGCCCTGCTGCGCGCCGCGTTCCCGGTTGCGGCCACCGCGTAACGGCCTAAGTTGGGTCAAACACGGAGCGACGCCCATGATCCCGACGAGACGCACGATGCTGGGCTTGGGGCTGGCGCTGACCGCCGGACGGGCGCTTGCGCAGCCCGCTACCGCCCCCACCCCCACGCCGGCCCCACCGAGCGGCCCCTATCTGCTGCCGCCCCTTCCCTACGGTGCCGCCGCCAACGAACCGCATATCGACGCGCAGACCATGGCGTTGCACCACGATCGGCATCACGCCGCCTATGTCACCAACCTGAACGCCGCCGTGACCGCGAACCCGGCGCTCGGCACGATGCCGGTGCAGACCCTGCTCACGAAGCTGGCGGAGGTGCCGGACGCGGTGCGGTCCACCATCCGCAACAATGCCGGCGGCCACGCTAATCACACCATGTTCTGGTCGATCATGGGCGGCCATGGCGGCGAACCGGCCGGGGACCTGCTGGCCGCGATCGAGCGGGACCTGGGCGGCACCGCCAAGATGCGGACGGAGTTCAACCGCATGGGCCTCGGCCAATTCGGCTCCGGCTGGGTGTTCGTGACCGTCGATCCCGCGGGCAAGCTGGCGCTGGCCGCGCGGCCGAACCAGGACACGCCGCTGATGGAGGGCGGGCGCGTGCTGCTGGGCAACGATGTGTGGGAGCACGCCTATTACCTGAAATACCAGAACCGCCGGGCGGATTACCTGAATGCCTGGTGGAACGTGGTGAACTGGGAGGCCGTGGCCCAGCGCTACGCCCAGGCGAAGGCCGGCACGCTCACGGTGTGATCGTGTCACGGAACCTTCATCCGGCTGGCGCGGCCGGATTGTAAGAAGGCCCCATGTTGGAGATCAGAAACCTCGTCCGCCGCTTCGGCACCGTGAACGCGGTGGACGGCATCTCGCTCGACATCCCGGCCGGGCAGATGGTGGGGGTCATCGGGCGGTCCGGCGCCGGGAAGTCCACCCTGCTGCGGATGATCAACCGGTTGCAGGAGCCGAGCGCCGGGACGATCCGGTTCGGCACGACGGATGTGACCGCGTTGCGGGGCCGGGCGCTGCGGGATTGGCGCTGCGCCTGCGCCATGGTGTTCCAGCAATTCAACCTGGTCCCGCGCCTCGATGTGTTGACCAACGTGCTGATGGGGCGGCTCAATCACCGGAACGAGCTGGCCAGCCTGTTCGGCCTGTTCACGGCCGAGGAGCGGGCGATGGCGCTCCGGGCGCTGGACCGGTTCGACCTGGCGCCCGTGGCCCTGCAGCGCGCCGGCACATTGTCGGGCGGGCAGCAGCAGCGGGTGGCGATCTGCCGGGCGCTGCTGCAGAACCCGCGGATGATGCTGGCGGACGAACCGATCGCGAGCCTCGATCCCCGCAACGCCCGCGTGGTGATGGACGCACTGCGCCGCATCCACCGGGAGGACGGGCTGACGGTGCTGGTGAACCTGCATCACCTCGACACCGCCCGGCATTATTGCGACCGCATCGTGGCGCTGGCGGCCGGGCGCGTGGTGTTCGACGGCACGCCGGCGCAGCTCACGCCGGACCGGGTGCGGGACGTCTATGGCGTGAGCGAGGACGAGTTCCACGATGAGGCCGGGCCGCGGGCGGTGCCGGTGCGCCCGGCGGTCGCGATCATCTGAGCGTCATCGAACGGACGCGATACCGTAACACTTGGGCTGTAGGGGAAGGCACTCGTTCGAAGGAGCCATCCCATGATCACCCGTCGCCACGCGCTGCTCGGCAGCCTCGCTGCACCTGCGTTGATCAGCCCCGCCTTGATCAGCCGCGCCTCCGCCCAAACCGCGATGCCTGCCGCCGGCAAGCGGGCCTGGGCGGCGCAGGTCACCACGCTGCGGGTGGGCCTGCTGGGCGGCGAGAACGACAGCGACCGGTTGGGCCGCTACGACGGCTACCGCAAGCTGCTGGAAGAGACGTTCGAAGTGCCGGTGCGGCTGTTCCCGGCCGCCGATTATGCCGGCGTGATCCAGGCCTTCGGTGCCAAGCAAATCGAGATGTCGAGCATGGGCGCCTCCGGCTATGCCGGCGCCTGGCTGGACACGAACGGCAACGTGGAGCCGCTGGTGGTCGCGATCGAGAGCGACGGGTCCATCAGCTATCGCAGCGTGCTGGTGGTGCGGGCCGATAGCGGCATCGCGGACCTCGCGGGCATGAAGGGCCGCAGCCTGGCCTGGGCCGATCCGAACAGCACCAGCGGCTACCTGATCCCCCGCTCCGAGCTGAAGAAGGCCGGGATCGACACCGAGCCCGGCAAGTATTTCAGCCGCACCGGCTTCGGCGGCGGGCATGAGCAGGCCGTGGTGGCGGTGCTGCAGAAGCAATATGACGGCGCCGCCACATGGGCGTCCGGCATCGGCGACATCAACGAGGGCTATACCCGCGGCAATTTGCGGGAGATGGTGGGCAAGGGCATGCTCAAGATGAGCGATCTGCGCATCCTGTGGACGTCCGCGCCGATCCTCAACGGCCCGCTGACGGCCCGCAAGGACACCCCGGCCGAGTTCCGCGCCGACATGACGGCATTCCACCTAGCGCTGCCGGCGGCGCACCCGGCGATCTACACCCAGGTCGAGCGCGGCGGCGGCAAGGGCTATCAGCAGGTCAAGCACGAGGATTTCCAGGTGTTCGTGGACCTGCGCAAGGACGAGGCGGCGCAGCGGCGCCAGCGCAGCTAGGAAGCGTCGTTCAGCGGCGGCGCTTGACATCGCCGCTCTGGCACGGACCCTTCCGGTGTCCTGCCGGAGAAAGTCCATGACCCGCCGCCGCACCCTGCTCGCCGGCCTCGCCGTGCTGCCCTTCGCCGCCCATGCCCAAACCAAGCCGGCCTGGGCGGCGCAGGTGCCGGTCATCCGCATCGGCCTCCTGGGCGGGGAGAACGACGCCGACCGGCTGGCGCGGTATGACGGCTACCGCAAGCTGATCGAGAGCAAGTTCGGCGTGCCGGTAAAGCTGCTGGCGGCGGCGGATTATGCCGGGGTGATCCAGGCCTTCGGCGCCGGGCAGGTGGAGCTCGCGTATATGTCCCCGGCCGCCTATGCCAGCGCCTGGATCGAGAGCCGCGGCAACGTGGAGCCGATACTGACCACGCAGGAGCAGGACGGCTCCACCTCCTACATCTCGGCGATGTATGTGCGGGCGGATAGCGGCATCATCGACCTCGCGGGCATGAAGGGCCGCGCGATGGCCTGGTCGGACCCGAACAGCGCCTCCGGCTATCTCATCCCGCGCTCCGAGTTCCGGGCGCAAGGCATCGACCCCGCCACCTATTTCAGCCGCACCGGTTTCGCGGGCGGGCATGAGCAGGCGGTGGTGGCGGTGCTAGGCAAGCAATATGACGCGGGCGTGGCGTGGACGTCCGGTTTGGGGGACGAGGCCGATGGCTTCACCCGCGGCGTGCTGCATACGATGGTGCAGAAGAAGCTGCTCAACATGGCCGATCTGCGCATCGTCTGGCGCTCCCGCCCGATCCAGAACGGGCCGATCACCATAAGGCGGGACACGCCGCAGGCCTTTCGGGACGACATGCTGGCGCTGCACAAGTCGATCGTGACGGATTACCCGGACATCTATCACGCGGTGGAGATGGGCTCCGGCAAGGCGTGGGTGCCGGTGACGCACGAGGATTACGCGCCGTTCGTGGACATGCTGCGCGCCGAAGCCGCGGACCGCCGCCGCCGATGATGGTAGAGGCCGGGAGTTTCGAAGCCACCTTCGCAGCCCGGCGCCGGGCGCGCCTCGTGATGGGGGCCGGTTGGGCGGTGGCGCTTGGGGCCGCGCTGGTCGTGAGCGCCTGGGTGTCGGAGGCGTATCCGTCGAGTTTCGCCGCCGGGCTGCCGCGGGTGGGCGAATACTTTGCCAAGCTGTCTCCTGATCTTACGTGGCACGCGCTGCTGGCGGGGCCGAAGACGGAGGGATCGGTCGCGTACTGGTTCTACCGGATCGATAGCTGGCTGTGGCTGTTGTTCGAAACCAGCCAGATGGCGGCCTTGGCAACCCTGGGCGGCGCGGTGTTGGCGCTGCTGGCGTGCTTCCCGGCGGCGGCGAACCTGGCGCCGAACCGGGGCGTGTATCTGGTGATGCGCCGCGGGCTCGAGCTGTTCCGCACCGTGCCGGACATCGTGTATGCGCTCATCCTGGTCTGGGCCCTGGGCATCGGGCCGCTGGCCGGCATTCTCGCCATCATGCTGCACACCGTGGGCGCGCTCGGAAAGCTGTTTGCCGAAGTGGTGGAGAACGCCGACATGCGGCCTTGGGACGGCATTCGCGCCGCGGGCGGCAGCTGGGCGCAGGGGGTGCGCTACGCCATCTTGCCGCAGGTACTGCCGAATTTCCTGAGCTACATCTTGCTGCGGTTCGAGATCAACGTGCGGGGTGCCACGGTGATCGGCTTCGTGGGCGCCGGAGGCATCGGGCAGGAGCTCTATACCGTCATCAGCTTCAACTACTACCAGGAGATCGGCGCCATCCTGCTGCTCATCATCCTAGCGGTGAGCGCGATCGACCTACTGAGTGAACAAATCCGCCATCGGGCGATCGGCGCATGAGCGCCGTCTCCGGGGCCATCGGCGCATGAAGCCGGCCGAGGTGGCGCAATGGCAGGCGGCGTATCCCGGTGCGTTCGGCGCCGGGCCGGGGCGGCAGGCGCTGCGCTGGGTGGCTGCGGCGGCGGTGTTGGCGTGGCTGCTCGCGTTGTGCTGGTGGTTCGAGATCACGCCCGCCCGGCTCTGGCGGGGCACGCAGGGGCTGGGCGTCATCCTGCGCCAGATGGTGCCGCCCAGCCCCGGCGAGCAATGGGCGGACATCCTGCGCGGCCTCGGCGAGAGCGTGGCAATGGCGTTCCTCGGCACCATTCTCGCGGCTGTGGTGGCGGTGCCGCTCGGCTTTCTGGGTGCCCGTAACGTGGTGGTGAATGCGCTGGCGCATTTCTCGATCCGCCGGGTGTTCGACGGGTTCCGCGGCATGGACCAGCTAATCTGGGCGCTGGCCTTCGTGCGCGCCGTGGGGCTCGGGCCGCTCGCGGGCGTCATGGCGCTGTTCGCGGCCGAGGTCGCGGTGCTGGCCAAGCTCTATGCCGAGGCGATCGAGAACGCCGACCCGAAGCCGCGCGAGGGGATCGAGGCCGCCGGCGGCTCCCGCCTCATGGGCATTCGCTATGGGCTGTTGCCGCAGGTGCTGCCGATCATGCTGGCGCAGGTGCTGTATGCGTTCGAGAGCAATGTGCGCAGCGCCTCCATCCTGGGCGTGGTGGGCGCCGGCGGCATCGGGCTGCAGATCGCCGAGCGGATCAAGGTGCGCTATTGGGACCAGGTCGCGTTCATCATCTTGCTCATTCTCGTGACCGTCGCGGTGATCGACTTCTTCTCCGCCCGGTTGCGGCGGCGGTTGATCGGCACGCCCTAGAGCACTTACCGACCAGGCGGCATCGCCTGGACGGTAGTAGTGCTCGCCAAACCTGAGAAACTAGAGCCCAAACCGACCCATCTCGGTCGGATTGGGCTCTAGGCTGCTCGACAACTCATAACGCTACCTAAACGGGTCTTTTCAGCCCTGCATGCTAGACAACCGTTCACCCCGGCATGGCATCGGGCGATGGAGAACGGGTGCGCATGAAGGTCTCTGTCGTCATCCCCGTGTTCGACGAAGCGGAAGGCCTGCCCGCCGTGACGGATGCGCTGCGGGAAGCCGTGGACGCGATCGCGCATGAGGTCGAGCTGATCTTCGTCGATGACGGCTCGCGGGACGGCTCCGCCACCTGGCTCGAAGGCCTGGCCGCGCGGGACCGGCGCGTGCACGTGATCCGCCTCCGCCGCAATTACGGTCAGACCGCCGCCATGATGGCCGGCATCCAGCATGCAACCGGCGCCGTGATCATCCCCATGGACGCCGATGGCCAGAACGATGCGCGGGACATCCCGGCCCTGCTTGCCAAGCTCGATGAGGGCTACGACGTCGTATCCGGCTGGCGGAAATCGCGGGAGGACAAGGCGCTCAGCCGCCGCCTGCCGTCCTTCGTCGCGAACCGATTGATCTCCGCCGTGATGGGCGTGCGGCTGCATGATTACGGCTGCACGCTGAAGGCGTATCGCCGGGAGGTGCTGGAGGACGTGCGGCTCTATGGCGAGATGCACCGCTTCATCCCGATTTTTGCCAGTTGGGAAGGCGCGCGGGTCACGGAAATCCCGGTTCGGCACCACGCGCGGGCGCATGGGCAGTCCAAATACGGGCTGGGCCGCATCGTGCGCGTCTCGCTGGATTTGCTGACGCTGTTCTTCATCGACCGGGCGCTCGACCGTCCGATGCAGTTCTTCGGCAAGATCGGGCTGGGGGCACTGGCCCTCTCGGGGCTGTCGTTCGCCTGGGCGCTGGGCTTGCGGGCGTTCACCGGCACCTCGCTGATCCAGACCCCGCTGCCGCTGCTGGCCGCGACGCTCGGCTTATCGGGCGTGCTGTTCCTGCTGCTGGGCATCATGGCGGAGATGCAAAGCCGGACGTATTTCGAGGCGCGGGGCAAGGCGCCCTACAAGATCCGCTCGGTCGTGCAGCCGGCAAGCCCGCCGCGCCTCGTTGCCGTGAGCCGCTGGTAGCATGTGCGGGATCGCCGGCTTTACCCTGCCCCGCACCGCCGCGGCGCAGCAGATCGAGACCATGCTCGCCGCCATCCGGCATCGCGGGCCGGATGGCGCCGGGGTGTTCGTGGATCAGGGCGTGGCGCTCGGCCATTGCCGGCTTGCGGTCATCGATCCGTATGGCGGCGCGCAACCGCGGGTGGATGCTGCCAGTGGGGACGCGCTGGTGTTCAACGGCGAGATCTACGGTTTTCGCGACATCGCCCGAACGTTGCGGAACCAGGGCGTGGAGCTCAGGGATGCCTGCGATACCGAGGTGCTGTTCCAGCTGATCCGCCGCGATGGCGTGCGGAAGGCCGTCGAACAGATCGACGGCATGTTCGCCTTTGCCTACCGGGACGGCGCCACTGGCGACCTCACGCTCGCGCGGGACCGGTTCGGCGAGAAGCCGCTCTATTACGGCATCATCCGGGACCAGCTGGTGTTCGGCTCGGAGGCCGGGGCCATCATGGCGCATCCGGCCTTCCGCTATGCGGCGCCTGACCTGGCGGCGGCCTACCAGCTGCTGCAATTCGAATACGTGCCGGGCCGCGCGTCGGGCTGGACGGGCATCAGCAAGCTGCGCCCCGGCACCCTGCTGCGCTTCGCCGGGGGCCGCGCCGAGCTGATCGAATACTGGCGCCCCCAGGTTGGCTCCGCCCGGACCGTGCCGGAAACCGACGCCGTGGCGACGCTGAACCGGCTGCTGCACGAAGCCGTGGACCGGCAATCGGTGGCGGACGTGCCGCTCGGCGTGTTCCTGTCGGGGGGGCTGGATTCCAGCCTGCTGACGGCGCTGGCGGCGCGGATCAATCCAGACATTACCGCCTTCACAGTTCAGGTCGGCGGCCGTGGCTTCGACGAATCGCCCTATGCCACCGACGTCGCGCGGTTCCTGGGCGTTCGGCATGAGGTCGTGCGGCTCGACGATGCGGACGTGCTGGACGCGGTCGATGATCTCGAAGAGCATTTGTCCGAACCGTTGGCGGACTCGTCGTTGTTGCCGACCTGGCTGGTGTGCCGGGCCGCGCGGCAGCACATGACGGTGGCGCTGGGCGGCGATGGGGCGGACGAGCTTTTTGCCGGGTACCCGAACTTCCACGTGCAGCGCTTCGCCTCGTTGATGCGCTTGCTGCCGCCGGCGTCGGGCGCCGCGATGTCGGGCATGCTGGCCCGCATGCCGGCGCGGGAGGCCGGCGATGACGGCTACATGAACATGCGGTTTCGCCTGGCGCAGCTGTCGCAGGGCTTCGGGCAGCCCACCAGCCGCCAATCCCTGTTCTGGATGGCGCCGTTCGGCCCGGCGGAAATGGCGCATCTCTGGGCCGACGACATCCAGCATGACCAGCTGCAGGCCCACGCCTTCGCCGCCATCGAGGAGGCCTCGACGGGCGGGCGCCGCAATCTGGACCGGTTGCTGGGCCAGTTCCTAATGAGCTATCTGCCGGACAATATCCTGATGAAGACCGATCGGGCCTCGATGTTCAACGGGCTCGAGGTGCGGGCGCCGTTCCTGGATCGTGGTTTTGCCGATTACGCCTGCGCCCTGCCTTCGGGCCTCAAGTTGCGCAACGGGGTCAGCAAGTATGCGCTGAAACAGGTGGCGCGGCGTTATTTGCCGGACCGGATCGTGGACCGCAAGAAGCACGGGTTCGCGGTGCCGATCGGGCGCCTGCTGCGCACGCTGCTGCGGGAACGGTGCACCGACACCGTGCTGTCGCGCAGCAACCCGGTGACATCCTGGTTCAACCACGAACGGCTGGAGCAGATCGTGCAGGAGCACATGGCCGGCACGCGGGACCACGGCAAGCGGCTATGGTCGTTGTATGTGCTGTTCAACGTGGCCGGCCGCCAGTCGGAGCCGCGGGAGACCGTCCGGCATCTGCACGGGGCCCAGCGCATGACAGGGACCGGACCATGAGCATGACCCTCGAGCTCCGCGGATCACCGGAGCGCTTCGGCTATGAGTGGAATGCGTATTCCGAGGTGCTGCCGGACTATGAGGAGCAGTTCCGCCGCTGGATGCCGTGGCTGTCGCCCGCCGATTGGGCGGGGCAGAGCTTTCTCGACGTTGGCTGCGGGATGGGGCGCAACAGCTATTGGCCGCTCAGCTACGGTGCTTCGGAGGGGGCTGCGGTCGATCTGGACGCGCGCTCGCTCGCGGCCGCGCGCCGGACGCTGGCGCCGTTCCCGGCGCATGAGGTGCGGGAGGGCAGCGCCTATGATCTGCCATGGCGGGACCGGTTCGACATCGTGTTCTCGATCGGGGTCATCCACCATCTGGCGGAGCCCGCGCGCGCGCTGGCGGAGATGACCGCGGCGGCCCGGCCGGGTGGGCGGGTGGCGATCTGGGTCTATGGCGCGGAGAACAACCGCTGGCTGACCGCCGGGCTCAACCCGCTGCGCCGGGCGCTCTTCAGCAAGCTGCCGATCGGGGTGGTGCATCACCTGTCATTATACCCGGCAGCGCTGCTGTTCATGCTGTTGCGGCTTGGGTTCCGGCCGATTCGGTATTTCGAGCTGATCGCCGGGTTCGGCTTCGCGCATCTGCGCTCCATCGTGTTCGACCAGATGCTGCCGCGGATCGCGCATTATTGGACCCGGGCGGAGGTCCAGGCGTTGATGCAGGGCGCCGGGCTCGAGGATGTGCGGCTGGAATGGGTCAACGAAATGTCCTGGGCCGCCATCGGCACCCGGCAGGGCTAGGCATGGATGCCAGGCTGATCCTGGGCTTCCTGGGCATCATCGGGTGCACGGTGGGCGCCAACCTGTTGCTGAAGGCCGGGGCGATGGTGCCGGCCACGTCGCGCGTGTTCTTCGGCGTCCTGGGCTGGCAGTCCGCGGCCGGGCTTGCGCTATTTGGCGTGGGCGGGCTGGTCTATGCGGTTCTGCTGCGATCCGTGCCGCTGAACGTGGCGCAGGTGTTTGCGGCCACGCAGTTCGTGGGCGTGATCCTGGCGGCCAATTTCGTGCTCGGTGAGCCGATCTCGGCGCTGCGCTGGGCTGGGATCGGCTGCGTGGCGCTGGGAATTGCGATCGTCGGGGTGACGGCGCGTGGCTAAGCCGCGTGCATTTTCCGCGCGAGCCGGGCGGCGTTGAGATGGGCCAGACCATCCACCATCGGCACGGGCAACATCCGGACCACGCTCTGGCGGATGCGGTCCTGCATCGGCCAGTAGCGGCGCAAGGCCTGGCCGGTCGGCACCAGGGCGGCCCGGGCCTCGGGGGACAGCCGGGCCTCCGCGGCCGCGTTGACATACAGGATCATGTTGCAGCGATACCAGGGCTGCACGTCGTCCTGATCCCGAAGCGCCGGCCGCACCAGGTCGACGGCCGCAAATCCCTGCTGCGCGAACAGGCCACGCCAGTATGCGATCGGCCGCTCGTTCACATGATGCTCCCCGCCCTGCCCCGGCACGGCGGCGGAGAACAGCACGGCGTCGGCGTGGGCGGTGAGCATGCGGATGAAGGCCGGGCCATGCGCGCGCGGCAGGTGCTCGGCGACCTCCAGGCTTTGGACCAGGTCGAACCGGCGCCCAAGGTCCAGCGGAGCCGCGAGATCGGCGGGCCGGAAAGCTGCACCGTCGATCAGCAACCGGCGCGGGTCGACGTAGCTGCCATCGACGCCCATGATCTCCGCCCCATGTTCGCGCCAAACGCTGAGCCAGGCGCCCTGCCCGCACCCGGCATCCATTACGCTCGTGACCGGCAGCGCGCCGGCCACCAACGGCACCACGTGCCGGGCGGACCGGACGGCGAACGAATTCAAGTAGGCGTAGAATGCTGAGCCGTATCGATGCATGTCGTCCGCCTGCTATCGGGGTGGCGCAAGGTAGCTCAACAGGGCGCCGGGGCCGGGTCAGGAAAGGCTTGGTTTTTTCATGACAGCGATCCTGTCGGCCCGACCACGGATCGGCTCGGCCACGCTGAGCCGATCCCTGAAGCTGGCCATCCTTTATCTTGCCGTCGCCATCCTGCTGACCGTGCCGATGCTGTTCGTGGAGGTGCCGCTCGGCGTCGACACGCTGGAGCATCTGGCGCGTATCCATGTCCGCGCCCATATCGGGGAGGACGCCGACCTGGCGCGGGTCTTCGCGTTGCGGAACGGAGCGATCCCCTACCTCGGCATGGATGTCCTGCTCACGCCGCTGGCGCGGGTGCTTCCGGTGCTGCTGGTCGGGCGGCTGTTCATCGTCATGCTCGCATGGGGCGTGGTCGGCACGGCGCTGGTGCTACAGCGGGTATTCACCGGGCGGATCGGGCCGGAGCCGGCGGTGCTGGTGCTGGCGGGCTATGGCGGCCTGCTGGGGTGGGGGTTCCTGAACTATCTGCTGGGCATGCTCGGCGCGCTTTTGGGAGTGGCTGCTTGGCATGCCTGGCGGGATAAGCCGGTCATCTTCCGGGCGGTGGTCTTCACCGGGATCGCCACCGCGCTGTATCTGACGCACCTTCTGAGCTTCGGGCTGTATGGGCTGCTTCTCGGCCTGTATGAGCTATGCCAGACGGCTGAGCGCCGCTCGATCCGGTGGCGCGAATGGGCGTTGCTGGTGATCCAGGCCGCCCCGGCCATGATCCTGTGGAGCCGGCTGCCGGCGGTGGAGCTCGTGGGGTCGCGATTTTTGTGGTCCCTGGCGTCGAAGCCAGCCGCCCTGTTCTCGCCGGTTCAATTCTCAGAATCGCTCCCAGGGACATTGACGGGTTGCCTCATCCTGATTGCCATGGCGATCGGGGGATTGAGGGCGACGCGACTGGGTCTCCTGTCGTGGCATCCGATCCTGGCCAGGATGGCCATCGGGCTGGCGCTGATGACTCTCCTGTCGCCGGTGATGGCGCTTGGCGTCTTTGGGATCGACGTGCGATTCCCGTTGCCCGCCTTGATGCTGGCCGTGGCCGCGGCCCGCCTCCGGCCCAATGACCTGCCGCGCGCTCGACTAAGGCTGATGGCGCTGTCGGCCATGGCCGGTATCGCCGTGCTGGCAATCGTTCAGATCGCGATCGTGACGCGGGAGATGCTTCGGTGCGATCGCCATTATGGCGAATTGCGGAGCGCGTTGGACGGGCTGCCGCGCGGCACCGTCCTGTCGACGGTCATGGAGTTCGGCTCGGCGCCGCTATCGTGCACACCGCTCCGCGCCTACGAGCATGTGGCAGGGTTGATCACGATCGATCGCAGTGGCTTCAGCCCCGATTTCTTCGCCCAGGCCACCTCGGTCGCCGTTCGGGACAACCGGCCCACGGACCAGAGCACGATCGAGGCGGAGACGGCTTCGCTCGCAGGCCTGCCCGGCGAAGGCGCCATCCTATGGCTCCATCTCGGGCACGAGCTGCGGCCGTTGCAGTCCCGGTTGCAGATCCTGTCCGCAGGCAGTTTCTTCACGCTGTATGCCGCGCCAGTGGCCGGCCCCCGCATCAAGGGCCGGCCCTGACGATCAGAGCACCTTGAGCCGCACCGGCACGTTGTTCCGCGTCGCGTTGCTATAGGGGCAAACCTGGTGCGCCTTCTCCACCAGCGCCTCCGCATCGGCGCGGTCCAGCCCCGGCAACGACACCGCCAGCTCCACATCGATGCCGAACCCGCCCTCACTGCGCGGGCCCATGCCGACCTGGGCCGTGACCGTCGTGTCGTTCGGGACCTTGGGGCCGCCCTGGGAGGCCACGAACTTCATGGCACCCAGGAAACAGGCCGAGTAGCCCGCCGCAAACAGCTGCTCCGGGTTATTGCCCGGCCCGCCGCCGCCGCCGAGCTCCTTGGGCGTGGACAGCGTCACGTCGAGCGCACCGTCCTCAGTGGCGGAATGGCCGTCACGGCCCCCGGTGGCGGTGGCGCGGGTCGTGTAGAGCACGTTGACTGACATGGCATCCTCGCAAAAAGACTGGGCAAGAAAGACTGAGCAAGAAAGACTGGGCAAGAAAAGACGGACCGCTGCCTGCTGGAGGCCGCAGCCCTGGACCGCAGCCGGCATCTTGGGCGCGAGCCCCGGAAATGCAATGTCAGGCGGCGCATCGGGGTGTAGCGTCGATGCAAAGGAGAGACGCCATGCCTGCCTACATGATCGCCAACATCGACGTGCATGACGAGGCACGCTTCGCCGAATACCGGGAGCTTGTCGCCCCGGTGCTGGCCTCGTTTGGTGGCCGGTATCTGGTCCGGGCGGGCGCGGTGCATCCCCTCGAAGGCGAGTTCGCCCTGAAACGCGTCGTGCTGATCGAGTTCGCCACGCTGGAGGCGGCACAAACCTTCTACCACAGCCCGGAGTATGGCCCGCTGCTGCAACTGCGGCTCGCGAGCACGGCGTCTCAGCTCGTGATCGTGGAGGGCGTCAGCTGACCCGGCCGATCGCCACGCGGAACGCCGGCTTGTCGAGCATCCGGTCCACGACGCTGTTCAGCAGGTCCTGGCCCAACTTGTTCAGCACCTTGATGTCGGTGAAGGCGCCGCCCAGGAACTCGAACTTGCCGGTCCGCTCGTCCTTGACGGCATCCTGGTAGATCGTGGCGCCGCTGCGATCCAGCACCCGAAGCTCGATCTCGATCCCGGCATTGGCCGTGATATACTGATTCACGTCGAAGTGGCGCAGCAGGATGTCGATGCGGTACGGCGCGGCTGCCGCGAGCATGCCTCGCGCCTGCAGCCCCTTCGTTACCACCGAGACCACCTCATCGATGACCGGCGTCTTGGTGTCGAGGACGTAGATCGGGTTGCCGAAGCCGCCCCGAACGGTCGCCAGCCGGTTCGGCTTCTCGTCGCGGCGGTCGGTGCCAGTCACGGCCGTGATGACGGCCGGGCCGGGCACCACGTTGACGCTCGAAACGTAGTCGAGCCCGCCTTGCGAGCCGCACGCGGCCAGCAGCAACATCGTTCCAACGATTAAGTAGCGCATCAAGCCCCCGCCAACGTCAAACCCTCGACACGGACCGTGGGCGCGTCCGTGCCGCGCCGCAACCGGAGATCGCTGGCGGGCGTCATGTGCATGAACATGTCAGGCGCAAATCCCGCGATCGTGATCTCGGCAACGGGCTCCGCGAGCAGGCCGTCCCGGATCATGAACCCGGCCGCCCCCCGGCTGTAATCACCCGTCACGCCGTTCACGCCGCCGCCCATCAATTCGGTGACATACAGCCCCTCCTTGATGTCGGCCATCAACTCGGCAGGCGTCATTGCACCCGGCGCCAAATACAAATTGGTCGGCGCAGCGCCCGGAGGCCCGCCCGTGCCGCGCACGGCGTGCCCGGTGGTGGCCATGCCGAGCTGCCGGGCGCTGCGGCTGTCGAGCAGCCAGGTGGTGAGCACGCCGTCCTGCACGATTTGCTGCGCCCGGGTCGGCACGCCCTCGCCATCGAACGGCTTGGAGCGCAGGCCGCGCACCCGGCGCGGATCGTCATGCACCTGGATGCCAGCGGCGAAGATCTGCTGGCCCAGCTTGTCCTTGAGGAAGCTGGTGCCGCGCACGATGGAGGCGCCGTTGATCGCGCCAATCAGATGACCCAGCAACGAGCTCGCGACCCTGGGATCATACACCACGGGCAGCTTCGCCGTGCCGGGCCGCCGCGGGTTGAGACGCCGGATCGCCTTTTCCGCCGCGATGCGCCCGATCCCGGCGGCGTCTTCCAGGTCAGCCAGGTGCACGGCGCTGGAATAATCGTAATCGCGCTGCATGTCCGTGCCCGTGCCGGCCAGCGCGGTCGCGGAGACGGAATGGCTGGTTCGCGCATAGTGCCCGGCGAACCCGGCGGACGTCACCAGCACCACCTCCGTCCGGCCATACCCGGCCTCGGCGCCCTCCGTGTTGGTGATGCCCGCAACCGATCGCGCCGCGTCCTCCGCAATGGAGGCGCGCTCCACGAGCTCGGCCGTGTCCGGCTCGGCCGCGTCCGCCAGGTCCAGCTCGACCATCTCGGGCGGCGCCATGCGCTCGGCCAGGCCGGCATAGGGGTCCTCCGGCACGATGCGCGCCATCGCCACCGCGCGGTCCGCCAAGGTGCGGAAGCCGGCGGGATCGGCTGCGGTCGATGACACGATGGCGCTTTGCTTGCCCACGAATACGCGCAAGCCCAGGTCCCGCCCCTCCGACCGCTCCAGATGCTCGGTCTGACCCAGGCGGCGGGAGACGGAGACGGAGGTGCCGGCCACCAGGATGGCGTCGGCCGCGTCCGCGCCGGCCGCCTTGGCGCGGGCCAGCAACTCCTGCATCAGCGCGACCTGGGTCATGCCGCGAGCTTGTCCGTGATGTGCTGCAGGCCGGGCACCTGGTCCGCCGGGCCCATCGCGGCGAGCGTGGGCTTGCCGCGGAAGATGCGGCCGGCCACGCGCTGGATGGCAGCCACGTCCACGGCATTCAGCTTGGCGACGGTCTCGGCGGTGGGGATGACGCGGCCGAACACCTGCATCTGCCGGGCCAGGGCCTCGCACCGGCTGCCGCTGCTTTCGAGCGACATCAGCAGGCTCGCCTTCACCTGGGCACGCGCGCGGGCGAGTTCCCCTTCCGAGACGCCATGCTGCACCTTACGCAACTCTTCGAGCGTGACGGGCACCAGCTCCTCCGCCTCCTTCTCGCCGGTGCCGGCGTAGATGCCGAACAGGCCGCCATCGAGGAACGGCGCGCTGAAGGAGTAGATGGAATAGACCAGGCCCCGCTTTTCCCGGATTTCCTGGAACAACCGCGAGCTCATGCCGCCGCCCAGCAGCGTGCTCAGCAACAGCGCCGGATAATAGTCCGGGTCGGCGTAGCTGACGGACGGGAAGCCCAGCACGATGTGGACCTGGTCGAGATCGCGGGCCTCCCGGAACTCACCGCCGCCATAGGCGCCCCGGGTGAAGGCGGCGGGCATGTCGGACGGCAAATCGGCGAAGTGCTGGCGCGCCAACTCCACCACGGTGTCGTGTTGCAAATTACCGGCGGCGGCGATCACCGTGTTCCCCGCGGCGTAGTGGCGCCGCATGTAGCCGGTGAGCTGCTCCCGCTTCATGCCGCGGATCCCGGCCTCGGAGCCCAGGACGGGCCGCCCCATCGGCTGGTCCGGGAAGGCGGTACTTTGAAAATGGTCGAAGATGATGTCGTCGGGCGTGTCGTTGGCCTGGCCGATCTCCTGCAGGATCACGCCGCGCTCGCGCTCCAGCTCCTCGGGTGCGAAGGTGCTGTGGGTCAGGATGTCCCCGATGATGTCGGCGCCGAGGGCCAGGTCTTCCTTCAGCAGCTTGACGTAATAGGCCGTCTGCTCCCGCGCCGTGTAGGCGTTGATGTGGCCGCCGACATTCTCGACCTCCTCGGCGATCCCCGCCGCGGTGCGCCGCTCGGTGCCCTTGAAGGCCATGTGCTCGAGGAAGTGGGAGGCGCCGTTCTCGGCCTCGGTCTCGTTGCGGGTGCCGGTCGCGACATAGGCGCCGATCGAGACGGTTTCGACCCGCTCCATCGTTTCGGTAACGATTGTCAGGCCTGACGGGAGGCGGGTGACGCGGATGGTGTCGGGAATGGTCTCGCTCATGCGGCGTTCCTTGCTGCGAAGGCGCGGACCCGCGCCTGGACGGCACCGAGGTCGTTCGGCGCCGTCGTGAATCTTTCCTCACGTTCATATAGGTCGTGCAGGCGCGGCGGCAGAGGGGGGCGGGCGCCGGTCGCGCGTTCCATGGCGTCCGGGAACTTGGCCGGGTCGGCGGTGGCGGCGCAGATCATGGGCGCGTGGCCGCATGGCAGCGCGCGGGCGGCCGCGATGCCGATCGCGGTGTGGGGGTCCGCCAGGTAGCCCTGGGCATGCAGGCGGCGGATTTCGGCTTCCGTGCCGGGATCGTCGAGCCGGTAGCCATGCATCAGGGTGCGGGCGCGATGCCAGGCGGCGTCCGGCACGGCCATGCGGCCCGTGGCACGGAACGCCGTCATGGTGCGCGCGGTAGCGGCGGGGTCACGGTCCAGCAGCTCGAACAGCAGGCGCTCGAAATTGCTGCTGACCTGGATGTCCATGCTGGGGCTGAGGCTCGGCTCCACGGTGCGGACCGACATGTCGTTGGCATCGAGGAAGCGGGCCAGGATGTCGTTGCGGTTGCTGGCGACCACGAGCCGGCTGATCGGCACGCCCATGCGCCGGGCCGCCCAGGCCGCCAGCACGTTGCCGAAATTGCCCGTGGGCACGCTGAACGCGACTTCCCGCTCCGGCGCGCCGAGCGCCAGGGCGGCGCTGACGTAGTAGGGGATCTGCGCCGCGATACGGCCCCAGTTGATGCTGTTGACGGCGCTGAGATGCAGGTCCTCCCGAAATGGCACGTCCGCGAACATGGCCTTCACCAGGTCCTGGCAGTCGTCGAACGTGCCGTCGATCGCCACGTTGGCGATGTTGTCGGCGTGCACCGTGGTCATCTGCCGGCGCTGCACCTCGCTGGTGCGGCCCTGGGGGTGGAGGATCACGACGTCGATGCCGGGGCGGTTGGCGCAGGCCTCGATCGCGGCCGAGCCCGTGTCCCCGGACGTCGCGCCAACGATCGTGACCCGGCGCCCCTCGGCCTTCAGCACATACGCGAACAGCCGGCCCAGCAGCTGCATCGCCAGATCTTTGAACGCCAGCGTCGGACCGTGGAACAGCTCGAGCGACCAGATGTTGGTCTCGATCTGCACCAGCGGCACCACGGCGGGATGGCCGAACCCGGCATAGGCCTCCGCCGTCATGCGCTGCAGCTCCGCAAACGGCACCGACGCGCCCACGAAGGGGTGCATGACCTGCGCCGCCAGCTCCGCATACGGCAGACCGCGCATCGCGCGCAGATCCGAAGGCGAGAGATGCGGCCACGACCCGGGCATGAACAGCCCGCCATCCTCGGCCAGCCCCGCCAGCAACACGCCGGCAAAATCCCGCGCCGGCGCCTGCCCGCGGGTGGAGACGTAGTTCATCCCAGTGTCAGACCTTTGGCTTCTCGGGCGCCTCTTCGTCCTCGTCCTCGTCCGTGTCCTCGTCCTGGCTGTCGTACCAGTCCAGCACCTGGTCGTGGAACTCCGGGTCCTTCAGCAGGCGCATGGCCAGCGCGATCGCGATCTCGTGCGGCTCCGGGATCTCCGTCGCGTCCTCGTCCAGCTCGCGGGCCGGGACGACGCGAATGGTCATGGACCCGTCCTCCTCGCCGATCACCAGCGCCACTTCGGTGGGATCGAGCTCGACGCTGGTCGGTGTGGTATCGGCCATGGGATGGACTCCTCGGAATGCGCGCCGCCCTTAGCAGGGTTTGGCGACCTCCGGCTAGGCAGGGATCATAGCGTCTTGGAGATGCAGGGCACAAAAGCGCCGGGCGCCGCCAGCAACAGCGCGATCTCGCCCGCGATCCTCTGATCCGCGGTCAGCGCCGGCGCCCCCTCCGCCACCCTGCGGCGCAGCGTGTCCAGGATCGCCCGGTCCGCCTCTGTGTCATAGGCCGAGACCAGAAAACTCATTCCGGCCTCCTCGAAATAGCGGTGCACCAGCTTGGTCAGCAGCTTGCGCGCTCTGACATAATCCAGCAGCATTTGGTCGAGCTCGGCGGGTTTGGCGCTGGTGGTGATCGCGACGGAATAGGCTTTTTGGCCGAGATACCGTTCCAACACGACATCGGCGGAGGCGCTGCCTTGGGGCGTGCTGTATCGGGCCACGAGCGCCGGGTCGGGCCGCTGGACGGGGTGGTGGCCGAGATCGCCGGGCCGATAAGGCTCGGTCCAGAAGCAGCGCGCCTCGACGGGGCTGGCCGCGGCCGTTCGCAGCAGGGCGTCATGCGGTGTGGGCTTGGGCGGCGGGGCCGGTCTGGCAGCTTGTGGGGTGGACGTGGCGGGGTTTGCCTCACTTCGCGTCATCACCCCGGTCTGGCCGTTGACTGCGAAGGTTCCGGAAAACTGCTGTTCCAGCCCGGAGAATTTCCACCAGCCCATGACCACCAGTGCCGGAAGGCTAAGCATCACGGCGGGGCCGAAGCCGTTGCTGAGGCCGAACGCCTTCCAATTCCAGACCGCCATGGCCCTCTCCCGGAGGCTCGGGCGGGGATCGTCCGGCACCGGCGCCATCATGTTCCCGGACAGGCGGCGCAGCGCCGCGATCCGTTTGGCGATCGGCGGGTGCATCGCGTTTGGCCCCTCGGCGGGACCGTCGAGCATCATGCCATTCAGCTCGGCCGGCAGACCAAAGCGGATGCTGTGCCCATCGATCTTCTGCAAGGCGGAGACGAGGGCGCCCGGATCATGCGTGAGGCGCACCGCCTCGGCGTCGGCCACATAGTGCCGGGCAGAGGAGATGACGGCGCGGGACACCTGGGAGATGCGGATCGCGAAATCCGAAAAGGCATGGCCACCCCGATCCCGCACGGGGTTCAACTGCGCCAAACCGGCGATCCCAGCGACGAACACGTGGGCGGCCGTCATCAGGGTCACGTCGCCATTGCGGATCAGCACGATCTCATGCGCGATCACCGCCGCCAACTCGCGGTCATCCAATGCCTCGAGCAGCCCGCGCGTCACGACGATGGTGGCGGATCGGGCGGTGACGCCGCTGGTGAAGGCGGTGCGGGCCGGGCTGTCGATGATGCCGGCCTGGGGATAGCGCACCCCGGCCGCCAGAGCCTGGATCTCGATCGCCTGCACCAGGCGTGGATGCCGGATGCGGTCAGTCAGGTCATAGCCGGTCAAAACCTGCACCACACGGGTCCGCCGGGCAAACTGGATCAGAAACACGACAATGCTGCCGACCAGCACCACCGGCACATATCGCTGCGCATAGGCCGCCCACTGCGCGAACGGCACGTGCCCCGGGTCGAGGAACGCGAGCGGCAGAAGCAGCACGAGGCTGGCCAGCATCTGGTAGGCCAGCAGAAAGCCCAGGAACAAGGCCACGGAGCGCCAATCGTTGCGCCTCACATGGCCGTAGAAGCCGTTCACCCGCATGCGAGCGGCCTAGAACCGGATCGCCACGGGCTCCTCCAGCAAGACGCGCTCCAGCCCCAGATCGAACGGCCGCCGCCGGCCCAGGCGGAACGCGCCGCCGATCAGGTTGCCCGGCGTCTGCCGCAGCGTCGCGTTGAACTCGTCCACCGCCAGGTTGAAGAACCGGCGGGACGCGGTGATCCGGTGTTCGGCGTCGATCAGCTGGGTCCGCAGGTCCCGGAAATGGCTGGAGGCCTGGAGATCAGGGTATCTCTCCACGACGGTCAGCAGCGAGTTGATGCTCTGCCCGATCTGGGTCTCCGCCTCGAGCCGCGTCTCGGGCGCCGTGGCACTCAGCGCCCCTGCCCGCGCTTTTGTGACCTCGGTCAGCACCGCATATTCATGGCCCACGAAGCCGCGCACGGCCTCTACCAGCCCGGGAATCAGGTCGTGCCGGTGCCGCAGATGAACGTCCACGTCGGCGAAGGCCGTGTTGCATCGCTCGTCCAGCGCCATCAGCCGGTTATAGGATGCGACCGCCATCCAACCACCCAGGACGACGACCGCGCCGGCAGCCAGCGCCGGCATCAGCAGGAACTCCATGGGCTAATCCGCCCCGGTAGAGGACCGCAAAGCCGCCAAGCGCTGGGCCACGGCGGCACCGGTCTGCAGCATCGTCAATTCGGCCACCTTGCTCGCGACCTGCGCGTCGGCCCGGGCCAGGCCGCACGCGCCGCCGGCGCCGGCCATGGCGCGGTCGAACGCTTCCTCCGCCCGGGTCAGCCGGCGATCGGTGCGCAGCCCGGGGCGGACCGGCATATCGCCGTCCGGCAGAACGTCCCGCCGCGCCGCCTCGAAGGCTGCCAGCGCCTGGTTCATATCGTCCTTGCGCGCCGTGAGCGCCGTAAGGCACACCCCCAGCCGGTCAGCCTCCTCGGCAGCGGCGGCCTGCACGGGGTCCAGCCGGCTCGCCTGCGCCTCGAACTCGATCTGCCGAGTGATGGCGGCTTCAGCCAGGTCTTCGCGCCGCTCGGCCAGGGCGAAGCGGGCCTTCTCCTCGAGGGTGGCGGCGGACCCACGAAAGAGGCGCTGCTGCCGCATTGCGACCAGCCGCGCGGTCATGGCGGCATCCTGCGCGGCGCGGACCTCATCGATCAGGCGATCGACCTCGCGGATCGCCTCCCGCATCACGCCGGGGCCACGGGCCCGCTCCATCGCGTCCACCGCATCCTCGATACCGGCGGAGATCAACCGGCGGACTCGTGACAAAAGGGGTTCGGACACCTGGCTGCTCCGCTCGGACTGAGCTGCCACTCTACCGGGCAGCCCAAACCGAAACAGTTGCGAAATGTTCGAATTGGTCAGGCCGAGAGATAACGCCCCGTCAGATGTGCTTCGAAGTCGGCGGGATCGAGCGGTTTGCCGGTGGCGGCCCGCAGCAGCTCGTTGAAGCCGAGCCGGCTGCCCTGCCCGTGCACATGGGTGCGCAGCCAGCCCACGAGCGGCCCGAGGTCGCCGCGGCCCAATGCGGCATCCAACCCCGCCACATCGCGCCGCGCCGCCGCCATCAGCTGCGCGGCCGCCATGGCGCCCAGCGTGTAGCTCGGGAAATAGCCGAACGCGCCGTCATACCAGTGGATGTCCTGCAGGCAGCCCTCGCGGTCCGTGTCCGGCGCCACGCCGAGCAGGGCATGCAGGCCGTCCCGCCAGGCGCCCGGCAGATCGCGCACGATCAGGTCACCGGCGATGAGCGCCTGCTCCAGGCGAAAGCGCAGAATAACGTGGGCCGGGTAGGTCATCTCATCGGCGTTGACGCGGATCAGCCCACGCTCGACCCGGCGCCACAGCCCCGTGAGATTGGCGGGTTCGTACGGTGCCGTCGGGCCGCCGAACGCGGTATGCAGCTGCGGGCCCAGCCACGACAGATACGCATCGGAGCGGCAGGCCTGCATCTCCACGATCAGGGACTGGCTCTCATGCACGCCCATGCCGGCGGAGGATCCCACGGGCTGACGCGCCTGGGCGGGCGGCAGGCCGCGCTCATACAGGGCGTGGCCGGTTTCGTGCAGCACGCCCATCAGCGCCTGCGCCGGGTCGGCCGGGTCATAGCGGGTGGTGATGCGCACGTCGGTGGGCGTGCCGCCGCAGAACGGGTGGGTGGAGCGGTCGAGGCGGAAATGATCGGGCTCCAACCCGGCGAGGCCCGAGAGGCGTCGGCACAGCGCCTCCTGCAATTCGGGCGGGAAGGTGCCGGGAAGTGGTAGCGGCACCGGGCGCGCGGCCTGCAGGGCCTCGGCTTGCGGCAGGGCGGTCGCGAGCCAGGCGCCGTAGCGGGTGAAAATCGGCTCGACATCCGCGGCGCCGATGCCGGGCTGGAACCCGTCCATCAGGGCGTCGTAGGGGCTGAGGCCCAGCGCCGGGCTCAAGGCGGAGGCGGCCTGGCGGACCAGGGATACGATTTCCGTCAGATAGGGCTCGACGGCAGCGAAGTCGTCGGCGGCGCGGGCGTCCCGCCACACTTTTTCGCACGCCGAGTTGGCCCGGGCCTGCGCCTCCACCAGGTCGGGCGGCAGCGCCGTGGCCCGGCGGTGCGCGTGGCGCATCAAAGCGAGGTTCGCCTCGTCCCATCCGGGCTCTGCGGTCGCCGCGGCCAGATCGTCCTGCACCGCTTGTTCCGTCAGCAAGCCGTGCGCCAGGCCATCCAGCACGGCAAGCTGGTCCCCGCGCGCGGCACCTCCGCCCCGGGGCATCATTGCGGCGGCATCCCACCCCAGCATGGCGGAGGCCTCGCCGATGGTAGCGATGCGGGCGAAGCGGGTGGCGAGGCGGGCGTAGGCGGTCATGCGCGCGAGACTTTCCTGGCATAGACGGCAAAGACGCCGATGGCCGAGAGCGCCAGCCCGAACCAGGTCAGGGCATAGCTCAGGTGGTTGTTGACCGGGCGCGGGAGGCGCTGGACGGGGGCGGGATAGATATTCGGCCGTTCCGGACCCATCGCGACCAGGGTGAACGGCGCCACGCGCGGCAGGCCCAGCGAGAGCCCGATCGCCGCGGGGTCGAGCGCGTAGAAACGCCGGCCGCTGGGATCGTCGGCATTGCCGAAGCGGACGGGATGCTCCGCCGGGCGGACATAGCCTTCGATCACGGCCTCGCCCGCCTCCGGCACGAAGCCCTCCGGTGCCCAGCCACGATCGACCATGATCGGCGTGGCGCCATCGAGCGGCTGGATGACGTGCGAGCCCATCGTGAGCCCGGACGCGGTGCCGCGAACCTCCGTGCCGTAGCGGGCGGTCCGGTCCAGCAGCCGGCCGGCAATGCGCACGCGGGAGAACGGCGCCGGGTCCTGTGTGAGCGGGACGGGCTCAGCCGCCTCACCGCGATCGATCTCCTGCAGCAAGGCGGTTTTCCACTGCAGGCGCTGCACCTGCCACACGCCGAGCCAGATCGTCAGCGCGACCATGGCCAGGGTCATGATCCCCGGCCATAGCAGGCGGTTGTTAATGAGCTGCGAGCGGCCCGGCGCCCCACACATAGACGGCCACGAACAGGAACAACCACACCACGTCCACGAAATGCCAATACCAGGCCGCGGCTTCGAAGCCGAAATGCCGCTGCGGCGTGAACTCGTCCCGCCGGGCGCGATACCAGCAGACGACCAGGAAGATGGTGCCGATGATCACGTGGAAGCCGTGGAACCCGGTGGCCAGGAAGAACACGGACGGATACACGCCGCCGCCGGCAAACTTGAACGGCGCCTCGCTATATTCCATCGCCTGGAACGTCGTGAAGCTGAGCCCCAGCAGGATCGTGAGGCCGAGGCCCATGATGAGCTGATTGCGCTTGCCTTCCAGCAGCGCGTGGTGGGCCCAGGTGACCGTCGTGCCCGATAGCAGCAGGATCAGCGTGTTCAGCAGCGGCAGCTGGAACGGGTCGAAGGTGCGAATGCCCTCGGGCGGCCACATCGGCGTCTCGGTGCCGAGCACGTGGGCCGGGTAGAGCGCGAAGTGGAAATAGGCCCAGAAGAAGCCGACGAAGAACATGACCTCGCTGGTGATGAACAGCATCATGCCGTAGCGGAGGCCAAGCTGCACGACGGGGGAGTGCAGGCCCTTGGTGGCACTCTCCTTCAGCACGTCCCGCCACCAGAGGAACATGACGGCCAGCACCAAGGCGAGCCCGGCGCCCAGCACGATGTAGCCGCTGCCATGCGCCGCCATGACGATGCCGAGCACGGTCAACCCGGCCGCGAGCGAGCCGACCAGGGGCCAGGGGCTCGGGTCCACGAGGTGATAGGGCTGCTTCATGCCCGAGCTGTCGATGCCATGGTTCGCGTGCAGCGCAGCCGCGGGGGTGGAAACGGGCGTGTCGATGTTCATGGCAGTCCTACGCTTTCGGTGCGGCGCATCATCGTCATAATGGCACGTGTTTCAAGTCATAAGCACGGGCGTCAGTCGCACGGGAGTCAGTTCCGCTCCGCCCGCGGACCCAGCGTGCCCGGCCCCACATGCGGCCCGGCGCGATCGAGCCCGCCATTGCGCTGCGCGTCATCGAGTGAGCGGAAGAAGGTGTAGGACAGGGTGATCGATTTCACGTCCCGCGTGTCGGGGTCGGTCGCGATCGCCGGGTCAACCCAGAAGCTGAGCGGGAACTGCATCTCCTGGCCGGGCTGCAAGGTCTGCTGGTCGAAGCAGAAGCAGGCGGTCTTGTGGAAATATTGCCCGACCTTTTCTGGCGTGACGTTGTAGGTCGCGACCCCAGTCACGGCGCGGTCGGCATCGTTGCGGCCGGTGTAGAAGGCGAGCCGGTCCTCGCCCAGCGCCACCGTCACGGCCCGCTCGGCGGCTGCGAAGCGCCAGGGCAGGTTGGGGCTGGTATTGGCGTTGAACCGCACCTCGATCCGGCCGGCCACGGCGCCCGGGCCGGCGGCGCCCCGGATCTGCGGCGTGCCGCCATAGCCGGTGGCCTCGCAGAACAGGCGATAGAGCGGGACGGCCGCGAAGCTCAGCCCCGCCATGCCGACGATCACACCGGCCAGGCCGCCGGCCAGCCACGTATTGCGGGTCATGACACTTTGAACCGGACCATGGAGATCGCGTAGAACAGGATCCCGACCGCGAACAGGATGCCGAGCACCACCCAGTTCTTGGCCCTTTGGCGCCGCTTCAGCTCGGCCGACTGCTCGGAGGTGAGGGAGCCGGCGAGGTCACGCGGGAAGGAAGCCGGTTCGGCATGGGGCGGGAAGGATGCCGGTTCGGCATCGGGGCGAATGGCCATGCCCTCACCACACGAAATGGTCGACAGCGAGGGCCGCGAACAAGGCAAACAGGTGGATGAGCGAGACGCGGAACGCCCATTTCGCCGGGGCGTCCTTGGTGAGGCTCACGCCCGCTGCGTCCTGCTTGTCGCGCCAGACCTGGACCGCGGCGTGCAGGAACCACAGGCCGAGCCCGGCGGCCGACACGGCGTAGATGCCGCCGGCATAGCCCAGGGCCCAGGGCAGCATGGACACGATCGCGAGCACCACGGTGTAGGCCAACACATGCAGCCGCGTGGTGCGCGCACCCGAGACCACGGGGAGCATCGGCACCCCGGCCCGCTCGTAATCGGCCGAGGCATAGAGCGACAGCGCCCAGAAATGCGGCGGCGTCCAGAAGAACACGATGGCGAACATCAGGATCGGCAGCACGTCGATCGAGCCCGTAGCCGCGGCCCATCCGATCACGGGCGGGAAAGCCCCGGCGGCGCCACCGATGACGATGTTCTGCGGCGTGCGCCGCTTCAGCCACATCGTATAGACAAAGACGTAGAACAGGATCGAGATCGCCAGCACCGTCGCGGCCGCCGTGTTGATCGCGAGATACATCGTGAGCACGGAAGCGACCGCCAGGAACACGCCGAAGCCCAGCACATCGTTCGCCGCGATCCTGCCGCCGGGGATCGGACGGTTGGCGGTGCGGCGCATCACGGCGTCGATGTCGCGGTCATACCACATGTTGATGGCGCCGGCCGCCCCGGCCGCCACCGTGATGCACAGGACCGCCGTGAACGCCAGCACCGGATGCATGTGCCCGGGCGCCACCAGCAGCCCGATCACACCGGTGAACACGACCAGGGTCAGCACGCGCGGCTTCAGCAGCGCGACCCAATCCTTGATGTCGGCCGGCAGCACTGGATTGGAGAGGGGGGCCGCAGCCCCCCCGTTAAGATCAGTCATCTGCAATTCCCGTCAGCGAATCCGCGGCAGCTCCGTAAAGGTGTGGAACGGCGGCGGGGAGGACACGGTCCACTCCAGCGTCGTCGCGCCCTCACCCCAGTAATTATCCGCAAGCTTCACCTTGGAGGTGAATGTCCGATACAGGACATAGAGGAACACCACGACCGAGAGGGCCGAAATGTAGGACCCGATGGAGGCAACGTTGTTCCAGCCGCGGAACGCGTCCTGATAGTCGGGATAGCGGCGCGGCATGCCGGCCAGGCCCAGGAAGTGCATCGGGAAGAAAGTCAGGTTCACGCCCACGAACGTCATCCAGAAATGCACCTTGCCCCAGAACTCCGGATATTGCCGGCCGGACATCTTGCCGATCCAGTAATAGAACCCGGAGAAGATCGAGAACACGGCGCCCAGGCTCAGCACGTAGTGGAAATGCGCCACCACGTAATAGGTGTTGTGCAACACCTGGTCGATGCTGGCGTTGGACAACACGATCCCGGTGACGCCGCCCAGGGTGAACAGGAAGATGAAGCCGACCGCGAACAGCATCGGCGTCTCCATCGTGATCGAGCCGCCCCACATCGTCGCGATCCAGGAGAAGATCTTGATGCCGGTCGGCACCGCGATGATCATCGTGGCGGCCATGAAGTAGGCGCGGGTATCGACCGAGATGCCCGAGACGAACATGTGGTGCGCCCACACCACGAAGCCCACGACGCCGATCGCGATCATGGCGTAGGCCATGCCGAGATAGCCGAAGATCGGCTTCTTGCTGAAGGTCGAGATCACGTGGCTGACCATGCCGAAGCCCGGCAGGATCATGATGTAGACCTCGGGATGGCCGAAGAACCAGAACAGATGCTGGAACAGCACCGGGTCCCCGCCGCCCTGCGGATCGAAGAACGCCGTGCCGAAATTGCGGTCGGTGATCAGCATGGTGATGGCGCCGGCCAGCACCGGAATGGCCAGCAACAGCAGGAACGCGGTCACCAAGATCGACCACACGAACAACGGCATCTTGTGCAGCGTCATGCCCGGCGCGCGCATGTTGAAGATGGTCGTGATGAAGTTGATCGCGCCCAGCAGGGACGACACGCCTGCCAAATGCAGGGCGAACAGCGTGTAGTCGAGCGCCGGGCCGGATTGGTAGGTGCTGTTGGACAGCGGCGGATACAGCGTCCAGCCCGGGCCGGCGCCGTCCCCGCTATGCAGGCCCATCATGATCAACAGGAAGGCCGGGACCAGCAGCCAGAAGCTGATGTTGTTCAGGCGCGGGAACGCCATGTCCGGCGCACCGATCATGATCGGCACGAACCAGTTGCCGAAGCCGCCGATCATGGCGGGCATGACCATGAAGAAGATCATGATCAGGCCATGCGCCGTCACCGTCGCGTTCCATGCCTGGCCGCTCTTGAAGTATTGCAGGCCGGGGTTCTGCAGCTCCAGCCGCATGTGGATCGACAGCGCCAGGCCCACGATCCCCGCGAAAATCGCGAAGATCAGATAGAGCGTGCCGATATCCTTGTGGTTGGTGCTGAACAGCCACCGGTTCACGAAGTTCGGGTGGTGATCGTGATGCGCATCGTCCGTGTGCACATCCCGGATGGCGCCGGTCTCGACGAACTCGCTCATTGCTGTGCCTCCGCTGCCGCGACGCGGGCTCCGCCATCGGGGGAGACGCCTTGCGCGAATTTGGTCTTTGCCGCCGCGACCCACGCGGCGAAGTTCTGTTCCGTCATGGCTTCGACCGAGATCGGCATGGCGCTGTGGTTGGTGCCGCAGATCTGGTTGCACTGGCCGTAATAGACGCCGGGCTGATCGACCTTGACCCAGGTCTCGATCGTGCGGCCGGGGATGGCGTAGCGCTGCACGCCCAAGGACGGGATGAAGAAGCTGTGGATCACGTCGCCGCTGGTGACAAGGATGCGCACGTTCTTGCCGGCCGGCACCACGACGCGGTTATCGACGTCCAGGTTACGCAGCTGACCGGGCTTCAGATCGGGCTCAGGGATCATGTAGCTGTCGAAGCGGACGTTATCGTTGTCCGGATACTGGTACTCCCAATACCATTGGTGGCCGACCACCTTGATCGTGAGATCCGCCGCCTCCGTCCGATCCTGGAAATACACGATCCGGAATGACGGGATCGCGATCACGATCAGGATCAGCACCGGCAACACGGTCCACGCGACTTCGAGCGCCGTGTGATGGCTGACGCGCGACGCAACCGGGTTCTTCGACGCGCGGAACTTCCAGATGCAGTAGCCCAACAGCGCCGCGACGAAGATCGTCACCAGCGCCATGAGCCAGATCACCATGGCGTGTAGGCCCTCGACACCCTGCTGCACCGGGCTGTGGGCGGGCTGGAAGCTGAGCTGCCAGTTATGTGCGGTTTGCGCCGAAGCGGTGGACATACCGGCCACCGCAAGCCCCGCCGCCGCGAGCAGCGCGCTGCCGATCCGCCGAAAACCTTGCCCAAAAGCCTGCATCTATCCGTCCATCCCGCCTGCTGCGCCCGACCGCCCGGCGCGCCGCCGGACAGGTATCGGATGGCCTGCGTCAGGGCAAGCCAGCCACTCCTAGTTGGGCAGGCGAACCAGGGTGAAAAGGCCTAGGGGCGGCACAGAGTCAAATTGAGCGATCGCCTGGTCCTCGGGCGGCAGCAGCGCATCGAAGGAGAAGTCCGGATGCCAGCCCAGCTTGCGGGAGGCGGGCGCCATCGTGCGCTCCATCCACCAGCGAGGGCCCCGCTCGGCCGCGAAGTGGTTTACGAACAGCAGCTGCCCGCCCGGGCGTACCACGCGCCGCATCTCCGCCAGCAGCAGCCGCGGGTTCGGCACCACGGAGGCCACGAACATCGCCACGGCGATATCGAACGACCCGGCCTCGAACCCCGTAGCCTCCGCATCCACCTCCACCAGCGACTCGACATGCGCCAGCCCCTCGGCCGCCACGCGGCGCCGGGCCAGGGCCAGCATCTCGGTCGAGAGGTCGATGCCCGTAATGCGCTTGGCCCGGGTGTAGTGCGGGAGTGCCAACCCGGTGCCGACGCCCACTTCCAGCACCCGCGTGCCCGGCAAAGCGTTCACGGCCTCCACGGCGCGCCGCCGCCCAAAGGCCGAGACGCCGCCGAAAACCATGTCATACACCCCTGCCCAACGGCGATACGCCTTCCGCACGGACTCCGCATCGAGTGCCGTGTGACGTTCGCGGGCAAGAAGTGTTTCAACTTGGGACATGGTCTGTCCTAGCGCCGGGCCGGACTCCGAGCAAGGCCCGGCCCAATCAACTGACCGCCAATTCGGCGTCAGGCCGCGTCTTCCCGCCGATCCCGCACCTTCACATAGGCCAGGGCGGCATGCTCGGCGCAATAAGGTTTGTTGGCCATGGCGCCATCGTCGCAGAAGCGGAAGCTAGGGGTGCCGGGCTCCCCGATCGGCCAGCAGCAGGGCGATGTCCGCGTGGTCATCCGGCTGATCGAGACGGCACGCAACACCGGGGCCACCGGCACAGGCCGGATCGGCACGATGACGCGGGGCGCCACGGACAAGGCGGGCGCGGCGGCCGTCATCGGCGGCAGGGTCGGGCCGGTGGTCCGCTTCGGCATGGCGCGGCGGGGGGTGTGCCCCTCGCCACCGCGGCGGATCGGCGATGGGCGGGGCGGCAGCATCAGGCGATGCGCCTTGCCCACCACCGCGTTCTTCGTCACGCCCAGGCGGCGGCCGATCTCGGCCGTGGAGTGCCCCTCGTCCCACAGGGCACGCAGGCGAGCGATCGTCTCCTCGTTCCAGTCCATCCCGGCCTCCCTTGCGTCTGGTCAGAAGGTTACCGGGGTGCGAACACAAGGGCTAGGGCATATCCGTTAACGGACCACAATAAGTTGTGGACAACTACGGTTCTTCAAGCTCCACGCTGAGCGATCGCAGCGACGCGGTATGCGGGTGCTGCGTACGGCCGGCGCGCAGGTCGGACGTCGCAATCGTCTCCACCAGTTCGCCGCCCTGCATCACACCGATCGAGGGGCAGAGATGCGCCACCACGGCCAGGTTGTGGCTCACCAGTATATAAGTCAGGCCCCGGCGGTCCTGCAGGTCCCGCAGCAGGTTCAACACCTCCGCTTGCACGCTCACGTCCAGCGCGCTGGTGGGCTCGTCCAGCAGCAGCACCTCCGGCTCCGCCATCAGGGCGCGGGCGATCGCCACCCGCTGCCGCTGCCCGCCCGAGAGCTGGTGCGGGTAGCGGAAGCGCGCGCTGGGCGGCAGCGCCACGTCCTGCAGGGCCTGCGCAATCCGGCGGTCGCCATCGCCGATGCCGTGCACGATCAGGGGCTCGCTCAATGCGCGATCGACGGTCTGCCGCGGATGCAATGAGCCGTAGGGGTCCTGGAACACCATCTGCACCCGGCGGAAGAAGGCGCGGTCCCGCCTCGGCGTGAGCTTGAATCCGCCCACCGCCATCTGCCCGGTCCAGTCCGGATTGAGGCCTGACAGCGCACGCAGCACGGTGCTCTTGCCGGAACCGCTTTCCCCCACCAGGCCGAAGCTGCCGCCCCTGGGCACACCGAACGATACGCCGCGCACGACCTCGTTGGCGCCGAAGCGGACGCGCAGGCCATCCACCTCGATCACCAGCCGGCATCCCGGACCATGACCGGCAGGCGCGGCTTCGCGTGCGACAGGGTGGGCATGCAGTCGAGCAGGCCGCGCGTATAGGGGTGCTGCGCCCGCGCCAGCTCGCCGGCCGCCAGCTCCTCCACCACGCGCCCGGCATACATGACCGCCACCCGGTCGCAGAAATGCCCCACCAACGGCAGATCGTGGCTGATCAGCAGCAGCCCCATGCCGCGCCGGCTGACCAGGTCTTCCATCAGGCGCAGGATCTCGGCCTGCACGGTTGCGTCCAAGGCGCTGGTCGGCTCGTCGGCGATCAGCAGCTCCGGGTCAGGCGCCAGCATCATGGCGATCATGACGCGCTGCCCCATGCCGCCGCTGAGTTCATGGGGATAGGCGCCGGCGACGCGGGCGGGATCGCGGATCAGCACCTGCGCCAGCAAATCGACCGCGGCCTGCTGTGCCACCCGCTTGCTGCCGCCCTTGTGCATGCGCCAGGCCTCGGCGATCTGGTCACCGGCGGTCATGACCGGGTTCAGCGAGTATTTCGGGTCCTGCAGGATCAGCCCGGCGCGGCGGCCGCGGATGGCGCGCATCTGCCGCTCGCTCGCCGCCAGCACGTCGATCCCGTCGAACGCCAACCGGTCCGCCGTCACCTCCGCCGTGTGCGGCAGCAACCGCAACAGGGAGCGCGCGGTGAGCGACTTGCCGGACCCGCTTTCGCCCACGATTCCGAGTTTCTCCTTGCCCAAAGTCAGCGACACGCCGCGGACGGCCGGGGTCACACCCGTGGGGCCGCGGAAGCCGATATGCAGGTTCTGGATCTCGACGAGCATCAGCCGTCCTGCTTCGGGTCGAGCACATCCCGCAGGCCGTCGCCCAGCAGATTGAACGCGAGGGAGGCCACGAAGATCGCGAGGCCGGGCGCCAGCGGCACCCACCATTGCTCGAGGATGAAGCGGCGGGCGGCCGCGATCATGGCCCCCCATTCCGGGGACGGCGGCTGCGCCCCCATGCCGAGGAAGCCGAGCCCGGCGGCGGTCAGGATGATGCTGCTCATGTCCAACGTGACGCGCACGATCAGGCTCGGGATACAGAGCGGCGCCACGTGCCGCAGCACGATGCGCCCGGCGCTGGCGCCCGTGAGGCGGGCAGCGGCCACGAAGTCGGTCTGACGCAGGCTGAGCGTCTCGGCCCGGGCCAGGCGGGCATAGGGCGGCCAGGCCGTGAGCGCGATGGCGGCGACGGCGCTGGTGACGCCGGGCCGGAGTGCCGCGACGAAGGCGAGCGCCAAGATCAGGCGGGGAAAGGCCAGGAACACGTCGGTGACGCGCATCAGCAACCGGTCCCAGATGCCCCCCGCGTAGCCGGCGACGCACCCGACCGCGAGGCCCAGGGGCGCCACCATGATAACGACGGCGACCACCATCCCCAGCGTGATCCGTCCGCCATAGAGCAGCCGCGAATACACGTCCCGCCCCAGCTCGTCCGAGCCCAGCCAGTGCTGGGCGGATGGGCGGGAGAGGCGGCGCGCGAGGTCTTGGACCCCAGGGTCGTGCGTGGCCAGCCAGGGCGCGGCGAGGGCCACCACGATCAGCAGCAGAACCACGATCAGGCCCAGCATCGCCAATGGGTTGCGCCGGAATTGCAACCACAGGCGATAGCGCCGGCCCCAGGCGGCCTGGCTGCGGGAGGCCGGGGTCTCGGTGAGCAGCCAGGCGGCGTTCATTTAACGCGGGGGTCCAGCAGACGGTACATGAGGTCGGCGAACAGATTGAGCGCGACGTAAGTGAGGCCCACGACCAGCGTGGCGCCGAGCACGGCATTCATGTCCGCGTTGAGGAGGGATCCCGTGAGGTATTGGCCGAGACCGGGCCAGGAAAAGATGGTCTCGGTCAGCACCGCCCCCTCCAGCAGCCCGGCATAGGCCAACGCCACCACCGTCACCAGCCGCACCAATATGTTCCCGAACGCGTGCTTCCAGATGACCCGGGCAGCACTTAGGCCCTTGGCGCGGGCGGTGATGATGAACTCGCCCTTCAGGCTGTCGAGCATGAACGCGCGGGTCATCCGGGCGATATACGCCATGTTGAACAGGCCCAGCACCATGGCGGGCAGGACCAGATGGCGGACCGCGTCGCGAAAGCTGTCCCAATCACCGGCGAGCGCCGCGTCGATCAGCAGCACGCCGGTGACCTGGTCCACCATGTCCTGATACGCGATGTCCTGCCGCCCGGGCCCCGGCGCCCAGCCGAGCGTCGCGTAGAACACCAGCAACGCCAGGAGCGCCAGGACGAACACCGGGATGGAATGGCCCGACAGGCACACGACGCGGATGGCCTGGTCGACCCATGACCCCTGCCGCACCGCTGCCCAGACGCCGAGCGGGATGCCGACCACGACGGCGATCAGCAGGGCCACCGTCGCGAGCTCGAGTGTCGCCGGAAAGAACCGGGCGATGTCGGTGCTGACGCGGTTGCTGGTCATGACGGAGCGGCCGAAATCGCCGACTGCGAGCTGTTTGACGTAGCGGACGAACTGCTCCGGCAATGGGCGGTCGAGCCCGAGTTCCAACCGGGTGCGGGCCACGACGTCGGCGGGCGCACGATCGCCGACGATGGCGAGCACCGGGTCGATCGGCACCACGCGGCCGATCAGGAAGGTGATCAGCACCAGGCCGAATAGGGTGATCGGCACGCTGGCGAGCGTGGCCGCGAAGGAGCGGAGGCGGTTCAAGAAGTGGCCCTAATCACGTCCTCTCCCTCCGGGAGAGGGGCTGGGTGAGGGAGCAGCGCGCCGGAAAGTCCAGTGAGGGTCCATGCTGGCTGGCCCCCTCACCCCTCCGTTCGTACGCACCCTACCCCTTCGCGATCCCCGCATACCGGCTGCGGTCCGCCAGCAGGGCCAGTTCCAGTCCCGTCGTGCTCTTCTTCATCGCGGCCACTTCCACCTGCTGCGCCAGGATCACGAACGGGCTGCGCTCCTGGTGATCGCGCTGCAGCCGCTCATAGAGCGCCACGCGGCGGGCGCTGTCCGGCTCCTTCTGCGCCTCGATCGCGCGGGCGGTGAAGTCGTCGTCCTTCCAGTTGCTGCGCCAGCACAGGGTGCGGTTCTTCTGCGCCTCGGTATTGTCGGTGTTGATGTTGAAGGTTTCGGCGTTGCTGTGCGGGTCCATGTAGTCGCTGCCCCAGCGCACCATCGCGATCTGGTGCTGGCGCGCGCGGGTCTTGGTGATGACCTGCCGGCTTTCGCCCGAGATTAGCGTGACCTTGATGCCCACTTCGGCCAAATTCGCCTGGATCGCCTGCGCCACGTCCGGGAACGGCGCCGTGGAGGGATGGTCCATCGTGACCTCGAACCCGTCCGGCACCCCGGCCTCGGCCAGCAGCGCCTTCGCCTTGGCCACGTCCTTCTTGAACGGCAGATCCGTCAGCGCGCCCGGGAAGCCCTTCGGCAGGAAGGCCTGGTGCGGCTCGTAGATGTTGGCCGTGATCGCGGCCGCAATGCCCGTGTAGTCGATCGCCCACTTGATCGCCTGCCGCACCTGCGGCTTCTGCAGCATCGGGTGGCTCTGGTTCAGCGCCAGATAATTCAGGTAGCTCTTGGGCGAGGTCAGCAGCGTGTAGCCCGTATCCTTCGCCAGAGTGCTCAGCTGGTCGGGCGTGAGGTCCCGCGCGATGTCGATGTCGCCTTTCTGTAAGCCTAGCAGCTGCGCCGAGGGCTCGGCCCGGTGCTGCACGATCATGCGGCGCGTCTTGGGCGGGGTCGGATGGTTCGGATTGGCCTCCAAAGTCGCGCTCTCGCTCGCCCGCCAGCCGCGCAGCTGATAGGGCCCGGACCCGGCGCTGTTGCCGGCCTTCAGCCACGCATTGCCCAAATCGTTGCCGACGGCCTTCGCCATCACCGTCTTCTTGTCGACGATCCCGCCCACCGACGCCGACAGGCAATAGAGCAGGAACGAAGGCGAGCCCTTCTCCGCGACCTGCAGCACGAGGGTGGTGTCATCGGTCGCCTTGATCTTGTCCGCCACGTTCTCGGGCGTGAAGCCGAACTGGTTGATGATGAAGGCGGGCGATTTGTTGAGGATCACCGCGCGCTGCAACGAGAACGCCGCGTCCTCGGCCGTGACCGGGTTGCCGGAGGCGAATTTGCGGCCGGTGCGCATCTTGAAGGTGGTGGTGAGCCCGTCCTCGCTCGTGCTCCAGCTTTCGGCCAGGTCCCCGTTGATCTTGGTCGCGTCCGCCAGCACCGGCAGCACCAGGCGGTCATAGCAATTGCCCAGCATCTCCCCGCCGCTGAACTCGAACGATTCCTGCGGATCGAGGCTCACGATGTCGTCGATCTGCTTGGCCATCACGACGGCGTCCCGGGGCGATTGCGCCTGCGCGCCAGCAGCCAGGAACGGGGTCGCGGCAGCGGTGCCGAGCAAGGTGCGGCGGTTCAGCATGGGGCATGTCCTTCGCAATGGTGGCGCACGATAGTCATGCCGGGGCGGAAGCGGAAGCGCTCATGCACCTTTGGCAATCGGGGCATAGACCGTGCGGTCCGACAGCGGACCGAGCCGCAGGCCCGATGTGGGCCGCCGCATGACCGCGACCCCGGTCTCCTGCAGCATGATCGCATAGGGGCCGCGCGTCATCACGTCCCGCTGCAGCGCCTCATAGAGCGCGATCCGCCGGGCCCCGTCCTCCTCCTTCACGGCGGCCAGCGCGCGGGCGGAGAGCTCCGGGTCGGCCCAGGCCTGGTTCCAGGCGGTGGTGCGGTTGGTGCTGGCGTCGGAATTGTCCTCGTTCACGCAGAAGGTCTGCGCGTTGCTGTGCGGATCGAAATAGTCGGACCCCCAGAGCGAGATCGCGAGCTGATGCTGCCGGGCGCGGATCTTGGTCAGCACCTGGCGCCCCTCCCCGGCCAGCAGCGTCAGCCGGATCCCGGCCTCCTTCATCTGCGCCTGCAACGCCTGTGCGATCTCGATCCGGGGCGAGGAACTGGCGTGGTCGAAGGCGAGGTCGATCCCGTCCGGATACCCGGCCTCCGCCAGCAAGGCGCGGGCGCGGGCGGGGTCGTAGTAATAGGGCGTCTCCTTCAGCGCCGCCGGGAAGCCCGTGGGCAGGAAGGCCTGGTGCACGCCATAGGTCTCGGGGGTGAGGTTGGTCGCGATCGACTGGTAGTCGATGGCCCAGCGGATCGCCTCCCGCACCTGGGGCTTCGCCAGCGCCGGGGTGCGGACGTTCATCGACAGGTGCACGAGGCTCGCCTTGGCGATCGTCAGCACCTCCAGCGCCTTGTCGGCCCGCGCCGCCTTGATCCCCTCCGGCAGCAGGTCCCGCGCGATGTCCACGTCCCCCTGTTGCAGCAGCAATAGCTGGACCGAGGGGTCCACAACATGACGAATGATCATGCGCTTGGCGCGGGGCGGCGCGGGGTGGCGGGGGTTCGCGTCGAGCGACACGATCTCGCTCGCCCGCGCCGTGCGCAGCACCCACGCGCCCGACCCGGCGCTGTTGGTCTTGAGCCAGCCATTGCCGAAATCGTCATTGGCCGCATGCGCCATCGCCGCCGCCTTCTCCACGATCCCGCCCACGTTGGCGGACAGGCAGTACAGCAGGAAGGTCGGCGCCTGCTTCTCCGCGATCTCGATCACGAGCGTGCGGGGGCCGGTCGCGCGGATGCGGTCGGCGACGTTCGCCTTGGTAAAGCCGAACTGGCTGATGATGAATCCCGGCGCCTTGTTCAGGATCACCGCCCGCTGCAGGCTCCAGGCCGCATCCTCTGCCGTGACGGGGTTGCCGGAAGCGAACACGCGATCGGCCAGCGTGAAGGTCCAGACGCGGCCATCCCCGCTCGTGGTCCAGGACGCGGCGAGCTGCGGCTCGATGCGGGTGGGGTCCTCGGCGGCCGGGCTCACGAGTTTTTCGTAGATGTTGCCGCTGATCTCGTTGCCCGAGTACTCGAAGCTCTCGGCAGGATCGAGGCTGATGATGTCGTCGATGCGCTTGGCCATCACGATCGCGTCCCGCGGCGTTTCGGCCCGGGCGGTCCATGGAAGGGCGGTCCATGGAAGGGCGGCCCACATCAGGGGCGCGGCAAGCAGGGTGCGGCGGGTGGTCATCGCGGCCTCCGTGGCGGTACGGCCGCGAGAGTGCCGTGGCGCCAGGCCGGTGTCGACCTCGGCATGACACGGCCGGGGTGCGATCAGGCCCGGCGCATCGTCAGGCGGGAATCCTGTTGCGCCGGGGCGCCGCGGCGGACTGGTCCGCCTTCACCCGAACCAGCTCCTGCAGGCTACCGATCAACGCCGCGCCGGACGCGCCGTCCGGTTCACGCAAGGCATGGCGGATCACCTCCGCGAGGGCCAGGATTCCGCCCTCTGCTGCCAGCGCCATGTCCCACTTGCCGAACAGCCGCTCATCGACGGACCGGGCTTCCAGGACGACGACGTCCGAATGCCGGGGGTCGCACTGGATCCGCTCGAACGTCCGCTGCACGGCGTCAAGCGGCCCCTCCAGGGCCTGCGCGAACCCGCCGCCGCAGCTCATGAGGGCGCCCGTGATCCCGTCCCGCGCATTGTTGCGCCGGGAGATCTCCAGGATGGCCGGCAGGTCGATAGTCATGCCGGGCCGGACCCGGCTGCAGTAGACGACGCGAAAAATGGTTCCGCTCATCGATCCTCCTTTGGCGTTTCCAATCCGACACCCTGTGTGAGCCGGGCGATCAGCGCGGGCAGCTCCGCGCTCGGCACCGGGCGGCTCACTTGAAAACCTTGCATGTCGGTGCAGCTTTCGGCCCGGACCATCGCCACCTGTTCCTCGGTCTCCACGCCCTCGGCTGTCGTGGTCATGCCGAGGCTGTTGCCCAGCGCCGTGATCGCCCGCACCACCGCCACCGCCTCCGCACTGCCGGAGAGGTCGCGCACGAAAGACCGGTCGATCTTTAGCTTGTTGAACGGGAAGCTCCGGAGCTGGCTCAACGAGGAATAGCCGGTGCCGAAATCGTCCATGCTGATCCGCACGCCCATGGCTTGCAGCGCATGCAGCACCAGCAGCGACTCCTTCTCGTGGCTGATCAGCGCGGTCTCGGTGATCTCCACCTCGAGCCGCGCGGGGTCCAGGCCCGTGGCGGCCAGGGCTGCCTCCACCGCCATCGGCAGCCGGTCGACGTCCATCAACTGCTTTGGGGAGACGTTGACGGCGATGGTGAAGTCGCCCGGCCATGTCACGGCCTCACGGCAGGCGGCGCGCAGGACCCACTCGCCGATCGGCACGATCAATCCCATCTCCTCCGCCAACGGGATGAACTGATCGGGCGGCACCAATCCGTGCAGCGGATGACGCCAGCGGACCAGCGCCTCGAACCCGACCAGCTCGTTGGTGGCGAGGTTGGTCTGCGGCTGGAAATGCAGCTCCAACTGCTCGAGCGCCACCGCCCGGCGCAAATCGTTCAGCAGCGCATGACGGCTGCGCGCCCGCTCATCCATCTCGGGGTCGAACACCCGGACCATGCGGCGGCCATCGGCCTTGGCTTGGTAGAGCGCGAGGTCCGCCGCGCGGATCAGCGCCGGGCCATCCTGACCATGGCGCGGGCTGCAGGCGATCCCGATGCTGGCGCCGATCTCGGCCAGGCACCCCTCGACCAAGTAGGGCCGGCCTAGCAGGTCGACCAGGCGCTCCGCCATCTCGGTCACATCGGTGAGGTTCGCCATGCCTTGCAGCGGTATCGCCAGGGCGAACTCATCCCCCCCCAACCGGCTCACCAAATCCTGCTCACGAACGGCTGAGCGGAGCCGCAGCGCCACCGCCTTGAGCAACGCGTCACCCACGGGATGGCCATGGAGATCGTTCACGGCCTTGAACCGGTCGAGATCGAGCATCAGCACCGCAACGCCCGCGCCGCTCCGCGATCCCGCCAGCATCGCCGTGAGCGTATCCTGATACCATTGGCGGTCCGACAGGCCCGTCAGCGGATCGATCCGGATGGCGGGCAAGCTCGAGTCCCGCCAAGTGAGGCGGCCCACGCATTGCTCACCGACCCGCGTCACCTCCAGCAGCATCGGGCGCCCATCCAGCCGGGCCAACCGGGTGCGTGACCCCGATGCCAGCGCCGATCCCAAGGCAGCCTGTCCCGCTGGATCCAGCGCCGCCGCCCGCCCGATCCAGTTCGCGACGCTGGGTGACCGCATCCGCCCCGGCCCGGCCAAGCCCAGCATGGCGGCGGCCGCGCGGTTGCACACCGCAAGGCGCCCGTCCTGATCGACGCCGAACACCCCCTGCTCATTGCAGTCGAGCGCCGATTCCACGAGCTCCGCGCGGTCCATGGCGAGACCGACCCGCCCAAACGCCTCCAGAACGCCATCCATCACCAGCCCCCGGCATTTTGCCCCGCCCGGACTAGGACGCGACGCCATCAAGATGGCACGATGAAATTACCGGACCGTTAACCGCCGCCGCCTCACGGGAATGTGGTGCTCGTGGCTCCGGGCGCCTTACGGCCGCGTGACCACGCTATTCGTCTTCCAGGAAGAATTGGTCCGCTTCCTCGTCATACGCATACAGCTCCGCATACCGTCCCCAGGCGATCACGGTCCGCAGCGTCTCGTCCGCGTAGTCCGGGGACATGAAGTCTTCCAGCTCGTCCCGGAACCGCACGGCGGCGGCGCGGTGGTTCGGCCGTTCGTCCAGCACGCGGCGGATCTGGGCCGAAAGCGGCACCTGCGCCCGCAGCGCGTCGGCGAACATGCGCTTGCGGTCATCCGTGTCCGCCTCCACGAACACCCGTCCCTGGTCGGTGAGGCGCAGGTCGCCCTCTTCCAGCACGCCCAATTGGAACAGCTGCAGCGCCTCCCCCATCGGCAGCAGATCGTCCAGCTCCAGCTGCAAGGAGCCCGCCAGCGCCGGCAGGTCCGCCCGGCCGGCATAGGGCGGGGCCGCCAGCGTCTCCATGAGGCCCGCCAGCAGGTTGGTCGAGACCGGATGCAGTTGCATGCTCATCGTGGCCGCCACCTGCACGCGGGCGGCCGGGGCGCGCCGGGTCATGAGGGCATAGATGTCGTCCACCATCTGGCGGAACGCCGGGTCATGCCGGTTGCGGGGGTGGGCGAACGGCACGCGCAGCTCGCTGGCGACGCGGCCGGGGTTGGAGCTGAACACGAGAATGCGGTCGCACATCAGCACCGCCTCCTCGATGTTGTGGGTCACCATCAGCACCGATTTGACCGGCAGCTTGCCCTCCATCCAGAGGTCGATGAGGTCGGTGCGCAGCGTCTCGGCGGTCAGCACATCGAGTGCGCTGAACGGCTCGTCCATCAACAACAGGTCCGGATGCACCACGAGCGCCCGGGCGAGGCCGACGCGCTGCCGCATGCCGCCGCTGAGTTCCTTGGGATAGGCGCTTTCGTAGCCGCCGAGGCCGATGAGGTCGATCGCCGTTTCGGCTCGCTTCTCCCGCTCGGCGCGCGGCACGCCCTGCGCCTCGAGCCCGAGCGCCACGTTTTCCTCGACCGTCAGCCACGGGAACAGGGCGAAGGACTGGAACACCATGGCGACGCCGTCGGCGGGGCCACGCAGCGGGCGGCCGCGCCAGGTCACCTCTCCGGCCGTGGGCGCCAGCAGCCCGGCGATGATGCGCAGCAGCGTGCTTTTCCCGGAGCCCGAGCGCCCCAGCAGCCCCACGATCTCCCCGGTGGCGAGCGTGAGGTCCACATTGTCCAGCACCACCAGGTCCGCGCTGCTGTCCTTATGATAGGCCTGCCGGACCTGGTTCACTTGCAGCAGGGTCTGGGCCGCGACGATCTGGTCCATACCGGTTCCTATCCGAGCGTGAGGCGGCGGGCGGCGAAGCTATACAGCGGGCGCCACAGCATACGGTTGAACGCGACCACGAAGGCGGACATCACGACGACGCCGAGCACCACCTTCTCGGTCGCGCCCTCCGCCGTCGCCTGCGCGATGTAGGCGCCGAGGCCGTGGGCCTGCAGCTTGGTATCGCCCCAGCTCGCGACCTCCGACACGATGGCGGCGTTCCACGAACCGCCCGAGGCCGTGATGGCGCCCGTCACGTAATACGGGAAGATGCCCGGCAGGATCACGCGCCGCCACCACAGCCAGCCGCCCACGCGGAAATTGCGCGCGGCCTCCTGCAGATCGCCCGGGAAGGCGCTGGCGCCGGCGATCACGTTGAACAGGATATACCATTGGGTGCCGAGGATCATCAGCGGGGTGAGCCACACATCCGGGCTGCCGCCGAAACGCACGATCAGCACAACGAACACCGGAAAGAACAGATTGGCCGGGAACGCAGCCATGAACTGCGCCAGCGGCTGGATGCGCCGCCCCCATTTCGGCCTGAGCCCGAGCCACACCCCGATCGGCACCCACACCAGCGTCGCCAGGATCATCAGCACCACCACGCGCAACAGCGTGATGAGACCGAGCCCCAGGGCCTCCGCCACGTCGGGCCATGACAGCGCGACCGCGGCGTAGGTCACGATCTCATACACGGCGCCCGCGACCCCCAGCGCCAGGATCGCCAGGAACACGGCGTCCCCGGTCCGGGAGGGCGTCCGCTCCGTCACCCGGCGCGAGCGGGGGCGCAGGCTGAGGCGGAGGCCGCCAAACGTATCGAAGCCGCGCCCCACGATGCCCGAGAGCGCACGCAACGTGCGGGTCCGGCGCAGCAGCTTCAGGACCCAGGGGTCCTCCACATCCTCGGCCGCCGTCAACTCGAACCGGAATTTCGACGACCAGGCGACCAAGGGGCGGAACAGCAGCTGGTCATAGGCCAGGATCACCACGAGCATGGCGGCGATCGCGTAGCCCACGGCCAGGATGTCGCGCTGTTCGAGCGCGAGCGCCACATAGCTGCCGATGCCGGGCAGCTTCCAGGTGGCGTCCCCGACACTCACGGCCTCGGACGCCACGACGAAGAACCAGCCGCCCGACATGGACATCATGGTGTTCCACACGAGCCCCGGCATCGCGAACGGCACCTCCAGCCGCCAGAACCGCTGCCAGGCGCTGAGCTGGTAGGAGCGGGACGTCTCGTCGAGGTCCGCCGGCACGGTCTTCAGGCTCTGATACAGGCTGAAGGCCATGTTCCAGGCCTGGCTGGTGAAGATCGCGAAGATGGCTGCGAGCTCGGCGCCCAGCACCCGGCCCGGGAACAGATTCATGAAAAACACGACGGTGAAGCTGAGGAAGCCCAGGATCGGCACGGATTGCAGGATGTCCAGCACCGGCACGAGGATCAGCCCGGCCCGGCGGCTTTTCGCGGCCAGCGGCGCATAGGTGAAGGTGAACAGCAGCGCGCACATCAGCGCCGCGAACATGCGCAGCGTGGTGCGCACCGCGTAGCCCGGCAACCCCCACGGATCGAGCGAGATCGCCGTCGCCTCCGGCGCATCCAGCGGCGCCAGCGTGCCGCGCGCGACCGAGATGAAATAGAGCAGCACGCCCAGGATGCAGATGCCGGCCACGAGGTCGAACAGATTGGGCAGGCGCCGGGCGGAGGCAAAGGCCGGGAAGGCGGTGTCGGACATGCGGGTGCGCCCTCCGGCTGGGGTGGTGGGCGGCTGTTAGCGTGTTGCCGGGCCGCTGTCAGCCGGGGACGGGCGTGTCAGTTTGGAGACTGTGCAACCGGGGAGGTCGCTACTCCCCTCGATACCTCACGGCTGCCAGGGCCGGATGGCATCGCCGATACAGCGCTTCTGCGGACCGGTTGCGATTATCAGGCTTAGGCCGCCCAGCAGGTCTCATCAAGGAATGAGTGGCCGCGGGGTGCGCCACGCCCCACACGGGTCTCCGGCTGCCAGGACCGGATGAGCCGGCCAGCGTCTTGCAGAGCGGCCGTGTCAGCGTGCGTTGCCGGCAACGGCGGGTCAATGGACTAACGATGCCCCGTGCTGCCGAACCCGCCCTGCCCCCGCGCGGTCTCGTCATGGAAATCCACCTCAAGCCAGGTGGCGCGCAGTACCGGGGACAGCACGGCCTGGGCAATCCGCATGCCGCGCTCCACCACGAACGGCTCGGCGCCGGCGTTGAGCAGGATCACCTGCAGCTCGCCGCGGTAATCCTCGTCGATCGTGCCAGGGCTGTTGGCGACCAGGATGCCGTGCTTCAGCGCGAGGCCGGAGCGGGGCCGCACCTGCAGCTCGTGCCCGGGCGGCAAGGCGATTGCTAGGCCGGTGGGGATCAGCGCGCGGGCGCCCGGCGCGATCGTGACCGGTGCCGCCACCGCCGCCAGCAGATCCATGCCGGCCGCACCCGATGTGGCATAGGCCGGCAGCGGCAAATCGGCTCCGTGCGGCAGGCGCACGACCTGAATGACGCTCATGCCAGCGCCGCCGCGATCATCTGCGCGAGCCGGGCCGCGACGTCCGCCTTGGCCATCAGCGGCCAGTGTTCGATCCCGGCCTCGGTTACCAAATGCACCTGGTTCACGTCGCCGCCCATGATGCCGGTTTCGGGCCGGACGTCATTGGCCACGATCCAGTCGCAGCCCTTGCGCAGCCGCTTGCTCCCCGCGTGTTCCAGCATGTTGTCGGTCTCGGCGGCGAAGCCCACCACCAGGCGCGGCCGGCGGGGGCCCGGGGTGGCCAGCGTGGCGAGAATGTCGGGGTTGGAGCCCAACTCGATGCGGGGCGGCTCGGCACCGGGGGATTTCTTCAGTTTGGAGGTGGCCGGGTTCACCACGCGCCAGTCGCCCACGGCCGCAGCGCACACGGCGATGTCGGCCGGGAGCGCCGCCTCGCACGCGGCCAGCATTTCGTGCGCGGTCTCGATCCGGTGGACGATGACGCCCGGGGGATCCGGGATCCCGACGGGACCGGACACCAGCGTCACGCGGGCGCCCAGCGCGGCCAGGGCGGCGGCGATGGCGTGGCCCTGCCGTCCGCTGCTGCGGTTGGCGAGGTAGCGGACGGGGTCGATGGGCTCGAACGTCGGCCCGCTGGTGACGAGCGCGTGGCGCCCGGCCAAGGCGTGCGAGCCCTGGGCGCCATGCAGCAAGCCTTGGATCGCGGCGAGGATCGCGGGGGGTTCCGACAGGCGGCCCATGCCGTATTCGTTGCAGGCCATGGCGCCCTCCTCTGGCCCGACCACGTGAATGCCGCGCTCCAGCAGCAGTGCCAGGTTGGCCTGCGTCGCGGCGTGGGACCACATGCGGACGTTCATCGCGGGCGCCACCAGCACGGGCTTGTCGGTCGCGAGCAGCACGGTGCTGGCGAGGTCATCCGCCCGCCCCCCGGCCATCCGCGCCACCATGTCCGCACTGGCGGGCGCCACCACGACCAGGTCGGCGGCGCGGGACAGCTGGATGTGGCCCATCTCGCTCTCATCCGTGAGGGACCAGAGGTCGGTATAGATTTTCGACTCCGTCAGCGCCTGCAGGCTGAGCGGCGTCACGAACTGCGCGCCGCCTGCGGTGAGGATCGCGGTGACCGACATGTCCTGCTTGCGGAGCAGGCGGACCAGCTCGAGCGATTTGTAGGCCGCGATGCCGCCCGAGACGATGAGGAGGATGCGCTTCATGACGGCACGGCCGCGCTTCTCACAACCGCCATCCCTTATGGATCGCCGCGATCCCACCGGTCAGATTGCGGAACGACACCCGCCCGAACCCGGCCGCGCGCATCATCCCCGCCAGCGTCTCCTGATGCGGGAATTTCCGAATGCTCTCCGCCAGATAGACGTAGCTCTCGGAATCCTGCGCCACCACGCGGCCCAGGCGCGGCATCACCTGGAATGACCACGCGTCATAGACCGGCGCCATCGCCGCCACCTGCAGCTTCGAGAATTCGAGGCAATGGAACTGCCCGCCCGGCCGCAGCACGCGCCGGGCTTCGCGCAGCACCGCGTCCTTGTCCGTGCAGTTGCGCAGGCCGAAGGCGATGGTCACCCGGTCCATGCAGGCGTCGCGAAACGGCAGCGCCTCCGCATCCGCGACCGCGACCGGCGCGTCCACCCGGCCCTGCCCCACGCTCAGCATCGCCGCGTTGATGTCCGTCAGCACCGCCGGGCCGCCGCCCCGCGCCAGCCAGCCGCGCACGATGTCCCCGGTGCCGCCCGCGAGATCCAGCAGGGTCCGCCCCGGGCGGGGATCGAGGCCCTGGACGAAATCCCGCTTCCAGGCGCGGTGCACGCCCAATGACATCAGGTCGTTCATCACATCGTATTTCGGCGCCACGCTGTCGAACACCGCGCGTACCATGGGCTTCTTCGCGGCGCGGGGCACGGTGCGGAAGCCGAAATCGGTCTCGTCGTTGTCGCTCATGCGCCCAGCCTATAGGGTCCGCGCCCATGCCGGAACTCCCCGAGGTCGAGACCGTGATGCGCGGGCTGTCGCATCGGCTGCTGAACCAGGTCATCACGCGGGCGGAGGTGCGGCGGCCCGACCTGCGCTGGGCGTTGCCGGCGGGGCTGGCGGAGCGGCTGACGGGCACGCGGGTGGTCGGCTTCCGGCGCCGGGCGAAATATATCCTGATGCGGCTGGAGGGCGGCACCAGCGTGCTGCTGCACCTCGGCATGTCGGGCCGGATGCTCATCCGCCGTCACCTCTCCAAAGATGGGGGCGCCAACGAGCCCGTGCTGCATGAGCACGTGGAGATGACCACCGCGGATGGCTGGACCATCGGGTTCGTGGACCCCCGCCGCTTCGGCTCGATCGACCTGGTGCCGACCGCGGACGAGGACGGCCACCGCCTGCTGGCCGGCTTGGGGCCGGAACCGCTGGACGACGCCTTCACCGGCGAGAGCCTGACCGCCTCGTTGACCGGCCGCCGCACGCCGATCAAGGCCGCGCTGCTGGACCAGCGGATCGTGGCCGGCCTGGGCAACATCTATGTGTGCGAGGCGCTGTTCCGCGCGGGCGTGGCGCCGGGGCGGCTGGCACGGGACGTGGCGGGGGCGCAGGCGGCGCGGCTGGTGCCGGAGATCAAGGCGACCCTGCTGGAGGCGATCGCGGCCGGCGGATCCTCGCTCCGGGACTACGTGCAGCCCGATGGCGAACTCGGCTATTTCCAGCATGCCTGGCGCGTGTATGGGCGCGAAGGCCTGGCCTGCGAGGACTGCCCCGGCCCCCCCGCCTGCCCCGGCGTCCAACGCATGACCCAATCCGCCCGCAGCACCTTCTATTGTCCGGTGCGCCAGGCCCCGGTAGGTTCCGGACAACCGCCCGGAGAGACCGATGCCTGACATGATCCCCCCTTCTTCGATGATCATCGTCGAGACCCACGGCCCCGTCGGCCTGATCCGCCTCAACCGGCCCGAGGCGCTGAACGCCCTCTGTGACCAGCTGATGGCCGAACTCGGCACGGCATTGCTGGCGATGGACAAGGACGATGCGATCGGCTGCATCGTGGTGACAGGCTCGGAGAAGGCGTTCGCGGCCGGGGCCGACATCAAGGAGATGCGGGACCGTACCTACCCCGACATCTTCATGCACGATTTCATCGGCGATGGCTGGGAGACGGTGCTGCAGGTGAAGAAGCCGGTGATCGCGGCCGTGGCCGGCTTCGCGCTGGGCGGCGGGTGCGAACTCGCGATGATGTGCGACCTGATCGTCTGTGCCGACACCGCGCGGTTCGGGCAACCGGAGATCAATTTGGGCGTGATCCCGGGCGCCGGCGGCAGCCAGCGCATGACGCGCTCGATCGGCAAGTCGAAGGCGATGGACCTGTGCCTCACGGGCCGCATGATGGACGCGGCGGAGGCGGAGCGGTGCAATTTGGTGAGCCGGGTGTTCCCGGCGGCGGAGCTGGTGGCGGAGGCGCTGAAGATCGGCGCCAAGATCGCGTCGCAGAGCCCGGTGGCGGCGGCGATCGCCAAGCGGGCCGTGAACGTCGCCTACGAAACCACGCTGCATGAGGGCGTCAGGACTGAACGGTCCCTGTTCATGTCGCTGTTCGGCACGCCGGGTCAGAAAGAGGGAATGGCGGCGTTCGTCGAGAAACGCAAGCCGGTTTTTACCCGCTGAGATGCATCGGCAAGCTTGACTTGGACGTGGCCTCTCCATAGAACGCGACCCTTCCCGGCGCATCCGCCGTCACACCACCGTCACACGCAAAAGAGATCCCATGGCCAATACCGCATCCGCTCAGAAGCGCATCCGCCAGACCGTGAAGCGCACGCTGCGCAACACGGCTCGGAAGTCCCGTATGCGGACCTTCGTGAAGAAGGTGGAGGTCGCCTGCGCGTCCGGTGACAAGGAAGCGGCGGCGGCGGCGTTCAAGGCGGCGCAGCCCGAGATGCAGCGTGCGGCCGGCAAGGGCGTGATCCACGCCAACACGGTGTCCCGCAAGCTGTCCCGCCTGTCGGCGCGGATCAAGGCGATGGCGGCGGCTCCGCAGGCCTGATTTTCGCCCGCTTTCCTGCGGGCTCCTGCCACAATCTGTTCGGCTTCGAAAAGGTGAGCATTCTATTTGCTCGCCTTTTTTCTATGCGTCACGTTTGTTGTCCGGCAGCAGTTTTTGATTGCCTCCGGACCGGGGCTGACCTACTCATGACGTCGATGACCCATCGCGGGACAGCACGCGCCACCGGCCTCCCCGGCGGTATCCGAGAAGTCGCGGTGGACGCCCCTCCGCCGAACGTAGGCAGGTATAGATGGCCTCTCAGCCTTCCAGTGCACGCGTCGATTTCTCGGCATCCTCCCCGGTGCCGCCCGCATTGGATGGGTCCACGATGACGGGCGCGCCGCGCCCGCCGCTCGATGAACAGCTCGTCGCGCAATGGGCCCGCGTCCGCGGCCGGCTGCAGCAGGAGGTAGGCGAGGTCGAATACCGCACGTGGCTGCGTCACATGTCGCTGGTCGGGCTCGATGGCGACGAGGTGACCGTGAGCCTGCCGAGCCGGTTCCTGCGCGATTGGGTGCGCGGGCATTACGCGGACAAGCTGAACACGCTGTGGCAGGCCGAGAATGGCCGGGTGCGCCGGGTCGATCTGCGGATCGCACCGGGCGCGGAGGCGGAGCCGCCCCCCGCCTTACCATCCCGCCCTGCCGGCACCCGCGCCGAAAGCCCCGCCCTGACCCGCACCGAGGAGCGGCCGGACGATCGTCCGGAACCGAAGGAGGTCGCGGGGATGCTGGACAACCGGTTCGAGTTCGACAGCTTCGTGGTCGGCAAGCCCAACGAGTTCGCCTATGCCTGCGCCCGCCGCGTGGCGGAGCGGCCGAACAGCCCGGGGTTCAACCCGCTGTTCCTGTATGGCGGCGTGGGCCTCGGCAAGACGCATCTCATGCACGCGATCGGGCTCGAGCTGGCACGGAAAGAGGGCGCCCCGGTGCAGGTCGCCTACATGAGCGCCGAGAAGTTCATGTACCGCTTCATCGCCGCGATCCGCAGCCAGAGCACGATGGAGTTCAAGGAGCAGCTCCGCAGCGTGGACGTGCTGATGGTGGACGACCTGCAATTCCTGATCGGCAAGGACAACACGCAGGAAGAATTCTTCCACACTTTCAATGCGCTGGTGGATGCCGGCAAGCAGATCGTGGTGTCAGCCGACAAAAGCCCGTCCGACCTGAGTGGCCTCGAGGACCGGCTGCGCACCCGGCTCGGCTGCGGCATGGTGGCAGACCTGCATGCCACCACCTTCGAGCTGCGGATTTCCATCCTGGAGGCCAAGGTCGCCCGGGCCGAGACGCCCGTGACCGGGAAAGTCCTGGAATTCCTGGCGCACAAGATCACCAGCAACGTCCGCGAGCTCGAGGGCAGCCTGAACCGCCTGATCGCCCACGCGAACCTGTTCGGCCGGCCGATCACGCTCGAAAGCACGCAGGAGGTCCTGCATGACGTGTTGAAGGCGCATGACCGCCGGGTCACGATCGAGGAGATCCAGAAGCGGGTGTCCGAACACTGGAACATCCGCCTGGCGGAGATGAGCAGCGCCCGGCGCGCCCGCGCCGTGGCCCGGCCGCGCCAGGTGGCGATGTATCTCTCGAAGCAGCTCACCAACCGCTCATTGCCGGAGATCGGCCGCCGCTTCGGCAACCGGGACCATACGACGGTGATGCACGCCGTGAGCCGGGTGACGGAGCTGATGGAGGCCGATCCGGACTTTGCCGAGCGCGTCGAGTTGCTGCGGCGTATGCTCGAGAGCTGAGATGAGCAGCGTCACGACGCCAGACTGGTCCACGATCCCGGCCCCCATCGATGACGGCGCGGCCCGGCATCTGATCGGCATGAAACTGCCCCCGCTCCCACTGCCCGCCACTGATGGCTCGCCCATCGATCTGTCGGCGCTACCGGGCCGCGGGGTAGTCTATGCCTATCCGCGCACAGGGGAGCCCGGGCGGGACAACCCCGAGGGCTGGGACATGATTCCCGGAGCCCGCGGCTGCACGCCTCAATCTTGCTCCTTCCGGGACCATTTTGCCGAGCTGCGCAGCCTGGGCGTCATGGGCCTGTTCGGGCTTTCGACCCAGAGCACCATCTACCAGCGTGAGGCCGTCGAGCGGCTGCATCTCCCCTTCCCCATCCTGTCCGACGAGAGCCTGATCGTGGCGCGGGCGCTTCGGCTCCCGACTTTCGAGACGGCCGGCATGACCTTGCTGAGCCGGCTCACGATGGTTATCGACGCCGGGGTGATCGCGCATGTTTTCTACCCGGTGTTCCCGCCGGACCGGAGTGCCGACGAGGTCATCGCATGGCTGCGCCATCGAGCATAAGCCGGCCCCGCTCACCCCGCCCGTCCCGCCAACGGGAGAGGGGAAGGATGAAAGGAGGCGAACACGGGTTTGCGAGCGGGCGCAACATCGCTACAGTCGAGGGCCGTCAAACGCACGACTCCGAAAGCCAGATCCCATGAAGTTCAAGGCCGACCGCGCCACGCTGCTGAAGGCGCTGGCCCATATCCAAAGCGTGGCGGAGAAGCGCAACACCATCCCGATCCTGGCCAACGTGCTGATCCAGGTGAAGGACGGGCAGCTGACCTTCACCGCCACCGACATGGAGATCGCCATCGTCGAGGATGTCGTGGCCGGCATCTCGCGGGAGGGCGCGGCCACGGCACCGGCCGCGACGCTGTATGAGATCGTCCGCAAGCTGCCGGAGGCCGCAGAGATCGAGTTGGAGCTGGCCGGCAATCTGCTGAAACTGCGCGCCGGGCGCTACAGCACCAGCCTCGTGACGCTGCCGACCGAAGACTTCCCCAGCATGACCGCGGGCCAGCTGCCGCATCGCTTCCGCCTCACGGGCCTGGCGCTGCGTGGCCTGATCGACCGCACGCGGTTCGCGATCTCGACGGAGGAGACGCGGTACTACCTGAACGGCATCTATCTGCACGCGACCCAGGGCGATACGGGCCCCGTGCTGCGTGCCGTCGCCACCGACGGCCACCGCCTGGCCCGGGTGGAAGAGCCGATCCCCGACGGCGCCGCCGGCATGCCCGGCGTCATCATCCCCCGCAAGACCGTGGCCGAACTCCGCAAGCTGCTGGACGAGGAGGGCGGCGAAGTCGAGGTGGCGCTCAGCGACACCCGCATCCAGTTCAAGGCCGGGGCGCTCACGCTGACCAGCAAGCTGATCGACGGCACGTTCCCGGAATACGAGCGGGTGATCCCGAAGGACAACGACAAGGTGCTCCGCGTCGGTAAGAAGGATTTTGCCGAAGCCGTGGGCCGCGTGGCCGCCATCAGCAGCGAGCGGTCCCGCCCCGTGAAGATGGCGCTGGACCAGGATCTGTTGACACTCAGCGCCGCGAGCCCCGAGCAGGGCACCGCCAGCGAGGAGCTGGATGAGGGCCGGGTCGAATACAGCTCCGGCCCGCTCGAGATCGGGTTCCAGGCGCGCTACCTGAACGACATCACGGACCAGATCGCGGACCGGGTTGAGTTCCACTTCTCGGACGGCAGCGCGCCCACCGTGGTGCGGGATGCCGGGGATAGCAGCGCGCTGTATGTCCTGATGCCGATGCGGGTCTAGCGCGGACGCGGCCGGGAGGGGCTACGCATGACCCTGTCGCGCCGCCTGCTGGTGCTGATCGTGCTGGCGTTGTTGCCGCCGCTGGCGATCCAGGCCTGGACGGCGTTCGAGCAGCATCGCGACGGGCGGGAGACGCTGCGCGACGACGCCATGGCGCAGGCCCGCGCCGTCCAGGCCGACATGTCCCGCCTGGCCGGTAGCGTGCGGCAGTTGCTGGTCGCGATGTCGGAGGTGCCGGCGATCCGCGAGGGCGACCCCACGGGCTGCACCGCCTATCTCCGGGAGGTGGCGCGGCAGTTCCGGGGATTTGCCCTGCTCGCCGTGACGGACGCCGGAGGCCGGGTGCTGTGCAACAGCGTAGGCTCGCCACCCGGCACCTATTCGAATGCCAATCGCGGCTATTTCATCCGGGCACGCGACAGTGGCGGGTTCGCGGCCGGCGACCTTGTGACTGGCATCACCAGCGGTCAACAGACGCTGCACTTCGCCCTGCCGCTGCGCAGCGGCAGCGGAGAGTTCGCTGGGGTGGTGCTGGCGGGGGTCGAGCAATCCTGGCTGTCGCACGAGATCGCCAACGAGGCGCTGTCGCCAGGGGCGCAGGCCTTCCTGATCGATCCGGCCGGCGTGATCGCGGCCGGGGTGGATGACGGCCGGCCAATGCTGGATGGCTGGGTGGGACGGGCGGCTGACCCGGCGCTCCGCCGCGCCCTTGGCACGGCCGTCCCCGCCAGCTTCGAGGCCGCCGGACCGGATGGCAGCGCCCGGCTCTATGGCGCCGTCCCGCCCGACCCGGCATTGGGCGGCATGCTGGTCGCGGTGGCGCTCGACCAGGGCCGGACGTTCTCGGGCCTCAATCGCACCGGTCTGCGCAATGCCCTTGGATTAGCGCTCGGGGCGTCACTCGCGCTCACGGGCGCCCTGATCGGACGCCGGCGACTGGTGCTCGCGCCGCTGGCCACGCTGAGTGCGACCGCGGAACGGGTGGGCCAGGGCGAGGCCGCGGCGCGGGAGGCGCTGGGCCGGCAGGCCGGAGGGCTGAAGGAGGTAGGCGTCGCGTTCGGCCGCATGTCCGAGGCGCTGGCCAGCAGCCAACAGGAGCGCAACCAAGCACAGGCGGCGGAGCGGGCGGGCGCGGCGCGGCTCGCCTGGCTGCTGGAGATGACGCCGGCCGGAATCGTGGAGCTGGATCGGGACGGCCGCTTCGTCTACGCCAACCCGGCCGCCGAACGCATCCTGGGCGCCGCCCCCGGCGAGCTCGCGAGGCTTCGCTACGATAGCCCGGAATGGCACTATGCGGGACGGGACGGGGCGCCGATCGCGGCGGGGCAGCTGCCGGCCCAGCGCGCGCTCGAGGGTGTCCCGGTGCTGGATGCCGAGCATCGCCTCACGCGCCTGGATGGGCGGCGGACGGTGCTGCTGGTGGACGCCGTTCCGGTCCTGGGCGAAGACGCCACGCCCATGGGTGCATTGGCCGCCTTCCAGGATGTGGGTGCCCGGCACGAGCAGGCGGCGGCCCTGCGGGAGAGCGAGGCGCAGCTGCGCAGCTTCGTGGAGAACGCGTCGGAGGTGCTGTGGATCCGCAACGCCCGGGCCCGGCGGCTCGTGTATCTCAGCCCATCGTATGAAAGCATCTGGGGCGAGACGCGGGACCGGGTTTTGCAAGACCTCGCCCATTGGGACACGACGATCCATCCGGATGACCGGGCTGCGGCGCTCCATGCCATCCGGCAGGCGCTGGATGGGCTGGTGTCCACCCTGGAGTATCGCATCGTGCGCCCCGACGGCTCGATCCGGTGGATCCAGAACACGGCCTTCCCGATCCGGGACGCCGATGGGGCGGTGGTGCGCGTGGGCGGGATCGCGCGGGACGTGACCGACAGCAAGGCCGCCGCGACCGCGCTGCACGAGACCGCCTGGCGCCTGCAGAACGCGCTCGCGGCGGCCTCCTTGGGCGATTACGACTGGGAAATCGAGACCGGCCTCGTCCGCACCTCGGAGCGCGCACGGGCCATCTTCGGCTTCGCGCCCGATGAAGGCACCGGCCTTGCCGAGTATTTCCAGCGCATCGTTCCGGATGACCTCGCGCGGGTGCAGGCGGATGTCGCCGCCGGGCTTCTGGCCGGCCGGATCGTCACGCGCTATCGCATCCGCCGCCCGGACGGCGTGCGGGCGCACGTGCTGAGCATGGGCGAGGTGGTGCGAGACGAGGCCGGGGAGCCCGTGCGCGTCATCGGCCTTTTCACCGACGAGACGGAGCGGCAGGTGGCGGAGCAGCGCCAGGCCGTGCTGGCCGGGCAATTGGCGGCCGAGCGCGCCCGCATGGCCGTGCTGATCGAGAACCTGCCCGTGGGCGTTAACTTCATGGACGCCCGGGGCAAGACCCTGCTGTCGAACCCGGCCTTCCGCCGCTATCTGCCCGACGGCGTGATGCCGTCCCAGAGCCCGGAACGCGAGGCGCAGTGGATCGGGCACGATGCCCAGGGCAACCGGTTAAGGCGGGACCAGTTCGCCGGCGCCTGCGCGCTTCGCGGTGAGACGGTGCTCGACCAGGAGTTCCTGTATCGTCCGCCAGGCGGACCCGAGAGCTGGGCCCGGGTGTTCGCCCTGCCGTTGCGCGACCCCGCGGGCGCCGTGAGCGGCGCGCTGGTGGTGATCGTCGACATCGACGCCGCCAAGCGCGCACAGACCGAGCTGGCCCGGCTCAACGCCACCCTGGAGCACCAGGTCGAGACCCGCACCGCCGAACTGATGGCGGCCGAGGCGGCGTTGCGGCAGGCGCAGAAGATGGAGGCCGTCGGGCAGCTCACGGGCGGGATCGCGCATGATTTCAACAACATGCTGCAGGCGATCGGCGGCGCGCTGGAGATGGTGCGGCGCCGTGTGGAGCAGGGGCGCCCCGAGGAGGCGGCCCGCTATGCCGAGGGCGCGCGCGGCACCGTGGACCGTGCGGCGGCGCTGACGCATCGCCTGCTGGCCTTCGCGCGCCGGCAGACGCTGCAGCCCAAACCGGTGCGGCTCGCCACCTTGATCGAAGGGATGGGCGAGCTGATCGAGCGCACCGTCGGCCCCGCGGTGACGGTGCAGATCCACCTGCATGACAGCACCGTGCTGTGCGACCCGAACCAGCTCGAGAACGTGCTGCTGAACCTCGCGATCAATGCGCGGGACGCCATGCAGACCGGCGGGCGGCTCACGATCCGCACACGGGATGTGACGGTGGAGAGCGGGGCGGCGGCGGATGTGTCCCCTGGCGCCTATGTGGAGCTGTCGGTATCGGATACCGGGATCGGCATGGATGCGGACACGCAGGCGCGGGCCTTCGAGCCGTTCTTCACCACCAAGCCGATCGGTCAGGGCACCGGGCTCGGCTTGTCGCAAACCTACGGCTTTGCCCGGCAATCCGATGGCGCCGTGCATCTCGACAGCGCGCCGGGCCAGGGCACCACGGTGCGGCTGCTGCTGCCGCGGCGCGAGGCCGAGATCCCGGCCGTCACGGTGGCGCCCGTGCGGGAGGAAGGGGCCGGGCTGAACCGGACCGTGATGCTGGTGGAAGACGAGCCGGAGGTGCGCGCGATCGCCGCCGAGCGGCTCCGGGAACTGGGGTATGTGGTGGTGGAGGCGGAGGACGGCCCCTCGGCCCTTCGCGCCATGCGGCTGGTGGCGCATGTGGACATTCTGGTCACCGACGTGGGCCTGCCCGGCGGGCTGAATGGGCGGCAGGTGGCGGACGCCGCGCGGGAGCAGCGCCCGGGCCTGCCGGTGGTGTTCATCACCGGCTTTGCCGGCGCCGTGCTGGAGGACCAGTTGGCGCCGGGCATGGCGATCGTGACCAAGCCGTTCACGCTCGAGACCCTGGCGGCGCAGATCACCGCCATGCTGGCGGTGCGGGCGGGCGCCCCGGCCCAGGCCTGATCCCCTGCGCCTCACCCCTCTGGGCCCGACCCCTCTGGGCCCGACCCCTCTGGGCCCGCCCCCTCTGGGCCTCACCCGGCTCACGCTCACGGAGTTCCGCAGCTACGCCGCGCTGACGTGGCGGCCGCAGGCGCCGATCGCGGTGCTGACGGGGCCGAACGGGTCGGGCAAGACCAATCTGCTGGAGGCGGTGTCGTTGCTGGTGCCGGGCCGCGGCCTGCGGGGGGCGCGCCTGCCGGAGCTGGCGCGGCAAGGAGGGCCCGGCAGCTGGGGTGTGGCGGCGCAGGTGACACGGGCGGAGGGGATCACCGACCTCGCGACCGGGGCGCCGCCCGATGGATTACGGGACCGCCGCGTGTTCCGGCTGGACGGGGCGGCGCCCCGCAACCAGGCCGAGATCGCCGCCGTGTTCGCCGCCATCTGGCTCACCCCGCAGATGGACCGGTTGTTCCAGGAAAGCGCCTCCGGCCGCCGCCGGTTTCTCGACCGGTTGGTCTGGGCATTGGAGCCCGGGCATGCGCGGTCCGTCGCGGCGTATGAGACCGCGATGGCCAGCCGCAACCGGCTGCTGTCGGACGGCCGCGCCGACCCGGCCTGGCTCGCCGGCACGGAGGACGGCATGGCCCGCCACGCCGTGGCCGCGACCGCGGGCCGGGCCGAGCTGGTGCGGCGGTTGAATGCCGCCCCTGGCACCGCCTTCCCGGCCGCCCGGCTCGCGCTGCTGGACCCCATCGCCGACCGGCTGGCGGAGATGCCGGCGCTGGCGGTGGAGGAATGGCTGCGGGCGACACTCGCAGACAACCGGGCGCGGGATGCGGCGTCCGGCTCGGCGGCGGTGGGCGCGCACCGGGCGGATATGGCGCTGGCGGACGCCGCAACCGGGCTGCCGGCCACGCTCGCCAGCACCGGGCAGCAGAAGGCGCTGCTGATCGGCGTGATCCTGGGCCATGCCGGGCTGATCGCCGCCACACGGGGCGCGGCGCCGCTGCTGCTGCTGGACGAGCCCGCCGTGCACCTCGATCCCGAGCGGCGGCAGGCCCTGTGGGACGCACTGGCGGACGGCCCGGCGCAGGTGCTGGTGACCGGCACGGACCGGGAAGCGTTCGCCCCCTTGCGCGGCCGTGCCGAGGGCTGGCGCACCGGGGGCGGCACGCTGCTGCCGGATGGATGGTTCGGTGGGGCCAGCGCGGGCTAAGCCTCTGTCCTTTCAGGGCAGAAGCGCCTATAATCGGGCGATCAAGAACCCCCGTTTGGAGTCCCTTAGCGGCATGTCCGATGCCATTCCGAATCCCGAGCCCGTTGCCCCGCCCGAGAATGCCGAGCCCCAGGCCTACGACGCCGCCTCGATCTCCGTTCTGAAGGGGCTCGAGGCCGTTCGCAAGCGCCCCGGCATGTATATCGGCGACACGGATGACGGCTCCGGCCTGCATCACATGGCGTTCGAGATCATCGACAATGCGGTGGACGAGGCGCAGGCCGGGTTTGCCACGCGCTGCGAGCTGACGCTGAATGGCGATGGCAGCGTGACGGTGCGGGACGATGGCCGCGGGATCCCCACGGACATGCACATCGAGGAAGGCGTGAGCGCCGCCGAAGTCGTGCTGACCCGGCTGCACGCCGGCGGCAAGTTCAACCAGAACAGCTACAAGGTCTCGGGCGGCCTGCACGGCGTCGGTGCCGCGGTGGTGAACGCGCTGTCGGAATGGATGGAAGTCCGCATCTGGCGGGACGGGCTGGAGCATTTCATCCGGTTCGAGCATGGCGACACGACGGAGCCGCTGCGGGTGGTGGGCAAGTCCGACCAGCACTCCGGCACCGAAGTCGTGTTCAAGCCGAGCTCCGGGACATTCACCAAGACCGAGTTCGATTTTGCCATACTCGAGCGGCGCTTGCGTGAATTGGCGTTCCTCAACTCCGGCCTGGCGATCGTGCTGCGCGACGAGCGGCATGCCCCGGCGCAAGAGGCACACTTCAAATACGATGGCGGCCTGGTCGCCTTCGTGAAATGGCTCGATCGCAGCAAGACGCCCGTGGTGGCGGAACCGATCTCCGTGACCACCGAGGAGAGCCAGGTCGGCATCCGGGTCGAGTTCGCGATGGGCTGGAACGACAGTTTCCACGAGACGATGCTGTGCTTCACCAACAACATCCCGCAGCGCGACGGCGGCACCCACCTGGCCGGCTTCCGCCAGGCCCTGACCCGCATCGTGACCAAATACGCGGAAGGCATGGGGAAAAAAGACAAACTCGACCTGGTGGGCGAAGACATGCGGGAGGGCATGACCGCCGTGCTGTCGGTGAAAGTGCCGGACCCGAAATTCAGCAGCCAAACCAAGGACAAGCTGGTCAGCTCCGAGGTGCAGCCCGTGGTGCAGGCGGCCGTGGCGGACACGGTGTCCCACTGGTTCGAGACGCATCCGAAGGAGGCCAAGGCGATCATCCAGAAGGTGATGGACGCCGCCTCCGCCCGCGAAGCCGCCCGCAAGGCCCGTGAGCTGACCCGGCGCAAAGGCGTGCTGGACGTCAGCTCCCTCCCCGGCAAGCTCGCGGACTGCCAGGAGCGTGACCCCGCCAAGTCGGAAATCTTCATCGTCGAGGGTGACAGCGCCGGCGGTTCCGCCAAGCAAGGGCGCGATCGCAAGTTCCAGGCGATTTTGCCGCTGAAGGGCAAGATCCTGAACGTGGAGCGCGCCCGCTTCGACCGCATGCTCGGCAGCCAGGAGATCGGCACGCTGATCACCGCGTTGGGCACCGGCATAGGCCGCGGCAAGCCGGAGGAAGGCGGGTTCGACGTGACGAAGCTGCGCTACCACCGCATCAACATCATGACGGACGCCGACGTGGACGGCAGCCATATCCGCACGTTGCTGCTGACCTTCTTCTTCCGCCAGATGCCGGAGCTGATCGAGCGCGGGCACCTGTATATCGCGCAGCCGCCGCTGTATCGCGCCAAGCGCGGCAATGACGAGCGGTATCTCAAGAACGACCAGGCCTTGGAGGATTTCCTGCTGGACAAGGCGCTGGCCGAGGCCCGCCTGACCTATGCCAACGGCCGGCACTACCAGGGTGACGAGATGGCCGGCGAACTCGCCTGGCTCCGCGAAGCCGCGGCCAACGTGCGCCGGCTCGCGACCGCGATCCCGACCTGGCTGCTGGAACAGGTCGCCATCGCCGGCGCCCTGACCCCGGACGTGACCCGCGCCAACAGCGTGAGCCAGAACCTGGCGGCCCGGCTGAACGCGGTCTCGGCCGTATCCGAACGCACGTGGAAGGTGCTGCCGGACGAGCGCGGCCTGCATCTCGCCCGCACGGTGCGCGGCGTGGCCGAACGCTACAGCCTGGATGCCGCCTCCTTGCGCAGCACGGAGGCTCGCTGGCTGGACGACCGCGCCGCGGCCCTGGCCGACCGCTTCGCCGAACCCGCCCGCCTGGTGCTGGACAAATCCGACCAAACCGTCGCCGGCCCCGCCACCGCCTTCGACCGCATCCTGGCCCAGGGCCGCAAGGGGCTGAGCATCAACCGCTTCAAGGGCCTGGGCGAGATGAACCCGGACCAGCTGTGGAAAACGACCCTGGACCCGCAGTTCCGGACGTTGCTGCAGGTCAAGATTGGCGATGTGGAGGAGGCGGCGCAGGTTTTCTCGACGCTGATGGGGGATGTGGTGGAGCCTCGGCGGGAGTTTATTGTGGGGAATGCGCTTCGGGTGGCGAATTTGGATGTTTAAGCTGGTATATTACGCCTGAGTATCCCAACTGGGAATACGGCTCAATAACGACGGGCTACTCCTAATTTTCGTTTTCAGGTATTTTTACGTGTACTTCCTAAACCGGCATCTCCATCTTCAGGTGGTTGAAAATGGACGGTTTGCGGGGCGTGTGATCTCAAAGATCAACAGGCGCTATCCGTTGGCAATTCAGAAACTTTTATCAAAATGTCTTTTCCAACCTCAAAGCTATTTTTCTTAGCGGTTTCCAAGAGCATCTCTATGTCGCCATCGACTGGGCCAGATACCAAGGGCCGTCCCGCTACACACGGAATTTTTAGAGATAGATGCTTAGCGTATATTAAACGCTCCAAGGAGGCATTTAGGTCGTTTCTTTGGAATTCGGAATGCGCCCACGCTTGTTCTACTCCTACCGCCAAACTAATAAGGCTGTAACTAGATGATTGGGCAAGCAATTCGGACGCCATTTGGAACTCTCTTCGTGCAACTTCATAAAATTCTCCGCCCCGCAGAGTACTAACGATCCCGGCGGATTTCCATGCCATCGACTGAGTAATTAAAGACGTTACCCCAGTTGCTTGAATGAAGTATTTATGAGCTTTCTCGAAGTCATAAATCTGTTGAAACTCGGTCGCCAAGACCATGAGTTGGTTGACTGGCGTTTTTTTTCCCAACTCAGATGTCAGTCGGTCAGCTTCGGCTAAAAGTGCGAGGCGTCTGTTATTCGCGAAGCGCTTCCACTCATTTACCCCCTGCTCTTCTTGTCTAGCTACTGCATTCCGAGGGGAGACAGGGCCGCTTCTCAACGTTTCGGATGCGGGAAGTGCATTAATAAATCGAATCGACGACAGAATGACATTTACCTGGTCGCTATCCAGCTTAGTCAGTTCTAAAGTCAATAAAGAAAGAGCTTGGAGGTTTTTGTCTTCAGAGTCCACCCTGTCCTTAAAGAACCCATATAGCACGCCAATTACCGTCAGAAAGACGGCTATAAGACTTATCAGATTGCTAGGTTCTTTCAGCCATGGCTTGCTCTTCTCACTTTTCTGCGATGTTTCTTCTATGTAAACCCGAAGTGCGTCGTTCAAGAGATCACCGTCCACTCCGATTGAATTTGCAGCGATAGGCTCTCCGTCTTGTATAACCTCGCTCATTGCAATCCAATCCCCAGCACCGAGTTCTGCCAAGCAAGACTCTGGATCATCGCCTCATATGGGACTGCAAACCGGCCCGCACCGACTTTTTTCCCACCCGCGCCAACATAGGGATCCGGCATCCCAACTGTGCCGTAGGGAAAAGGATCATTGATGATCATCCATAGCTGGGGACCAGAGACTTCATAGCCGACGATGAGAACAGCATGCTCGCTTAATCCGGGCGGTTTGAACCCCGAATGGGGCGATATGCCCGCTACGATTGGTCTCCCCCTGTCAATTTCTTCGACAACGTTGGCAAATGACAGTGCGCTTGTAGTCATGGTAGCCACTACGGTTGGCATCGTCACGTGCGCCACCTGTTTTACAACCTGCGGGTACCATACCAGCATATCCCTCAGTACCTGTATGGTGCCTGAGCCAACGTTACATAGTTGACAATCAGACGCACATGGGCCGCCAAACACGACTGCAGCTATGCCACATTGGTATATGCCTGCCGGGTTGAGGTTTGGAACGCCGAGATAGCGGAACACCATCTCCCCTGAAGCCAACCAGCACCAATTCGAAAGGCTCTGACTGACTGCCGGAATTGGTAATGTTTTTGCAAGGGCAGGCTCACTCGCAGCAAGTGTCAAAAGGACGGAGGACAGAATTCTCAGTCGGCGCATCCTATGATCCTATACTCACGTTCTAAACATGATGAACCACAAGAGTCGAAGTTGCAACGAGTTTCGTGACGAGAGCGGAATCAGATTCCTTCTATCGATTTCAGCGTTTGCCCATATTCTAAGGAGACCGAAATGGGGTCACCCGCGATCCAGATGCTCCAGTTTCCGAATCCAACGCCCAAATTACACCTCTCCGATCCCCCCCACAAACGCCCCCACATCTTGCAACTGCGGCACATGCGCCAGCCCCGGCAGCTCCACCAGCCGCGCCCCCGGCACCAGCGCCGCCAGCTCGCGCGCCATCCGCGGCGGCGTCGCCTCGTCGCCCTCGCCCACCATCACCAGCACGGGCAGCCGCAGCCCGGCCACCGCGTCCCGCAAATCCAGCCCTGCCAGCGCCTCGCACGCCGCGGTGAACACGGCCGGGTCCGTCGCCAGGAACCGCTCCCGCCGCTCCGCCAGCAACTCAGGGTTCGCCGCCTGGAACGCAGGCGAGAACAGCCGGCGCATCGCCACGTCCGCAATCGCCGCCAGCCCCTTCGAGCCCGCCGCCGAAGCCATGCCGCGGAAGGCCGCGCGCCCGTGCTCATCGAACGCGGCGCCCGTGCCGGCCAGGACCAGCCGGGTCACGCAGTCCGGGTGACGCAGCGCCAGCATCAACGCGACAAAACTGCCATAGCCATTGCCGATCACCGCCACCGGGGCGCCGGCCGCGCGGATCGCCTCGGCCATGCGGTCCGCCACGGGCTCCAGCCCCGGACCGGCCGGGGGGGAGCCGCCGAAGCCCGGCAGATGCGGCACCACCACATGATGCGTCGGCGCCAGCGCGTGGGCCAAGGGCAAGCAGCTCCCGGCATCGGCCAATAGCGAGTGGAACAGCCACACCGGGCTGCCCTGCCCCATCGTCTCGGCCTCGATCGTCGCATAGCGCATCGCATCTCTCCCCGAGAACTCGCTACCATGCCCGGCGCACCCTTGCGAATTGACCCGGCATGCCCCGCCCGCCATCCTTCCCACATCGCACGCCGGGCCCATCTCCGGACGGACATGACGGAGATTGGCCCGTGAGCTTCCCCTATCTCGGACGGCGCGAGGATGCGCGGCTGCTGACCGGTGCCGGGCGCTATACGGCGGATTGGCACCTGCCGGGGATGGCGCATGCGGTGTTCCTGCGTTCCGACCACGCGCATGCCCGCATCGTCTCGATCGACACGGACGCCGCCCGCGCCATGCCGGGTGTGCACGCCGTGCTGACCGGCGCCGACATGCAGGCGGCCGGGTATGGCCGCGGCCGGGCGAGGCTGCCCTATGCCGGGCGCGGCGGCATGGCCCTGCTGACGCCGGATGTGCCGGCCCTGGCGCTGGATCGCGTGCTGTATGTGGGGGATCCCGTCGCGATCGTCGTGGCAACCACGCAGGCGCAGGCGCAGGACGCGGCGGAGGCCATCGCCGTCGACTACGACACGCTGCCCCCGGTCACCGACATGACCGCGGCGCTGCAACCCGGCGCGCCGCAACTGCATGACGGCATCCCCGGCAATCTCTGCTTCGACTACGAATACGGTGACGCAGCCGCAACCGACGCCGCCTTCGCCGCCGCGGCCCGCGTGGTGACGCTCGATCTCACCAGCGACCGCGTGGTCGGCAACCCCATGGAGCCCAAGGCCGCCCTCGCCCGCTGGCAGAACGACGTGCTGGAGCTCTGGAGCCCGACGCAGGGGATGGTGGCGCTGCGGGACTCGCTCTGCAGCCTCACCGGCCTGCCGCCGGAGCGGGTGCGGGTGCGGGCGGAGGACGTGGGCGGCGGGTTCGGCATCCGCGGCGGCGCCTATCCGGAGCATGCGGCGCTGGCGCTGGCGGCGAAGGTGACGGGCCGCCCCGTGCGCTGGATCGCCAGCCGGTCCGAGACATTTCTGAGTGACTATCATGGCCGCGGCCTCAGGATGCACGGCTCCCTCGCGCTGGATGCCGAGGGAAATTTCCTGGGCATCCGGCATGAATGGGTGTGCGATCAGGGCGCCTATCCGGTCGCGACCGGGCCGCTCATCTCCACCCTCAACCCGGCCATGATGTGCACCGGCCCCTACCGCATCCCCACGGTGCACGGCCGCAACCGCCTGGCGCTCACCAACACCGTGCCGATCACCGCCTATCGCGGCGCCGGCCGGCCGGACATGGCGTATGCCGTGGAGCGCCTGGTCGAGCAGGCCGCGCGGGAAACCGGGATCGACCGCGTGGCGCTGCGCCGCCGCAACGTGGTGCCGGCCGGCGCCTTTCCGTATCGCCTGCCGATTCCGGGTCCGATGGCGGCGGTGTATGACAGCGGGGACTACGCCGGGTTGCTCGACATGGCGACGGAGGCCGCGGATTGGGCCGGGTTCGAAACCAGGCGGGCCGAGGCCAAGGCGCGCGGCCGGTTGCGCGGCATCGGCATCGGCCTGTTCGTCGAACCCTCCGGCGGTGTGGTGCCGAAGGATGAGGTCGCGATCACCTTCGGGCCAGATGGGGTCGTGGTGCACAACGTGACCCACTCCTCCGGCCAGGGGCATGAGACCGTGTTTCCGGAAATCGTGGCCCGCGTGCTGGGCCTGGACCCCGCCGCGATTTCGCTGCGCCAGGGCGACCCCGATGGCCCGGCGCTCCTCGGTGGCGGCGCCTTCGCCTCCCGCTCCATGCTCTCCCACGGCGCCGCGACGTCGGAGGCGGCGCACGAGGTGGTGCGAAAGGGCCGCCTGCTGGCGTCAGACCGGCTGGAGGTCGGGGAGGCCGATCTGGAATACGAAGCCGGCGCCTACCGCATCGTCGGCACCGATCGGGTGGTCACGCTGCTGGAGCTGGCCCGGCCCGCCGAGGGGCAGGAGAGCGGCCCGCTCGACACCACCACCGCCCTCCCCTCCGCCCGCGCCTACCCTTCCGGCGCGCATGTGGCGGAGGTCGAGATCGATCCCGCGACCGGTGAGGTCACGCTGCAGCGCTACGTGGCCGTCGATGATTGCGGCGTGGTGCTGAACCACACGCTGCTGGACGGGCAGATCATGGGCGGCATCGCGCAGGGGCTGGGCCAGGTGCTGGGCGAGCAGGCGGTCTATGATGCGGACGGCCAGTTCCTGTCCGGCAGCTTCATGGACTACGCGATGCCCCGCGCCGCGGCGCTCCCCGGCGTCTCGTTGCAAGAACGCCCGGTGCCGTCCCCCAACAACAGCCTGGGCGTGAAGGGCGCCGGGGAGGCCGGGACCACGGGCTCGCTGCCCGCCGGCATGAACGCGGTGCTGGACGCGCTATGGCCCGCCGGCGTGCGCGCGCTGGACATGCCGGCCTCGGCGCAATCCGTGTGGAAGGCTTTACAGCGATGAATTTTCGCGACCGCGTCCCCTACTCCACCCCGCAGAACCGGCCGAAGCTGCGCCTGCCCGGCGGCAAGCGGATCGCGGTCTGGACGATCGTGAATGTGGAGAACTGGGACCCGGACCAGCCCATGCCCCGCACCGTGCTGCCGCCCCCCATGGGCCAGCCCCTGCTGCCGGACCTGCCGAACTGGGCCTGGCACGAATACGGCATGCGCGTCGGCATCTGGCGGTTCTTCGACGTGCTGGCCAAGCGCGGCATCAAGGCGAGCTTCGCGCTCAACGGCTCCGTGGTGCAGCTCTATCCCGAGATGTGCCGCGTGGCGCACGCAGCCGGCTGGGACTTCATGGGCCACGGCTTCGTGCAGCGCCCGATGCACCGCGTGGACGATCAGGTCGCCGCGATCGCGCAGACCATCGAGGCGATCCGCAGCGTGACCGGCCGCCCACCCCGCGGCTGGGAAAGCCCCGGCCTCACCGAAACCGCCGACACCGCGGACCACCTGGCCGCCGCCGGCATCGAATACGTCGCGGACTGGGTGCTGGACGACGTGCCCGTCCCGATCCAGACCCGCACGGGCCGCCTGATCTCCGTGCCCTACACGCTGGACCTCAACGACGTGGTGATCACGGCGGTGCAGGGTTTCGGGTCCGACGAGCTGCTGCGCCGGGGCCGCGACCAGTTCGACCGGTTGTATGCGGAGGGCGCGGAGAGCCCGCGGGTGATGGCGATCTCGATCCACCCGTATCTCACGGGGGTGCCGCATCGGATCCGGTATTTGGAGGCGCTCTACGACTACATCCTGGGGCATGAGGGGGTGGCGATGATGACGGGGGCGGAGATCTTGGATTGGTATCTGGGGCAGGTGGCGTAGCACGATCTATGGCCCAGGTGCATGCCTTGGAGTCGAGCGATCGTCGAATAACCTAGCCCGGGGCTAACCGTTAGACGGTCAATTGTTCCCATCTCTCAACCGATTCGGTTGAGGCTTCAACCTCTATTAGGCGATCGCGAATAGTCGATACTGCAAGAAGAGCGGCTTCAGGTTTGGGCGAAGGCGCCCAGAATAGGCACTGCTCTACCAGCTGAGTCCACGTCCAGAATATTGTGATACTAACCCCGATCGTAGCGGACCACTTTAGTATTTCAAACGGATCGATTCTTTTTTGTTGCCCGGAAACAAGAACCATTGCAGCTTCTCGGACGCCTCTTTCCATACACGTCCGGCCAAACAGGGCAATATCCGAAAAGCGGGCAGGCTTGTCACGCACTTCAAAGGCCTTCTCATAAACCCTGAGATCGCTCTCCAGCGACTCACCCGAGAGAACTGCTATGTCCCCCGGGTAGTGGCGGGAAGGGTCGTTGATTCGGCCGCTCTCGACCCGGCCTGCTCCTTCCACAATATCAAGAAGGCCAGCCACAACCGCCTGTGCCCTTCGACCACCCTCGGAGCCCTCTAGTAGCAATTGCTTGATGGCGGTGATCAGTTTCTGCCGCGAGATCGATGCTCTCTCCCGCGTCTGACTGTAGCGCCTCTGATATCGGCGGCGGACTGAGATGAAAGCGCGGAGGGCACGCATCGCATTGTCGGGCGAGGCGATCTGTAATTCATCGACCAGGCTGACCATGTAGTCAAATGCCATTTTGGCCTTCCCTCGTATTGGAGTCTCGTCTCCCAGAAAGATCATTCGGAAATAGGGTTGGTTATTTAGTGGCTCCCGGCCCGTCACGCCCAGGCTGAAGCCAAGTTCTGCTGAAAGAGGGACGAGCGTGCCGTGGCAGAGGCCGCGGGCAGAGTAAGCGTTGGCATTGTTTGGCGCATGACTTGGTTTGATGATTCGAAGATCCGCGCTTGCGTCCAGAGCGCGAGCGAGAATGCTGGTTCCAAGAAACGCAATATGCGTCCGTGACGAGCCCGGCTCCTCGCACATCCGAGAAAATTCCTCGATCTTACGTTCCCAACTGGGGCTACTTTGCCGGATGTTCGCCGGGGTAGCCGCCTCACGAACGAAGCCAGCTGCTCGCTGAGAATCAATCTTCATTCACTGCCTTCTAAAAATGGCCTGGTAATGTCGTGTTCGAGCAATTCATCCAACGTGCAATCGCATGCGATACAGACCTTCTCGATGGTGACGAGGGTGGCGTTGTATCCGGGGCGAGAACCAATAGACTGCAAAGTAGCGACTGATATGCCAGTGTCAGCCGACAGAGCCTCATATGTCATCCGTTTCCCTGTCCGGTCGGAGAAGGCTCGCATGACCTCACGAAGGCGGACCCTGATCAAAGATGTTTCCTGTATTGACAATACAATTTTTCGGCGACAATCTGTGCCTTCTTCGGCCAACATGATGCTATATGAGATCCAGGAGTCGCTATGAAGGCCATAGCCTGTTTACAGGAATCGGCGGGCTAGATTTCGGTTTTGAAGCAGCAGGATTTGACACGAGGGTAACGGTGGAGATGGATCGGCATTGCTGTCGAGCCCTTCGCTCCAATAGACCCGGTTGGGCGCTGATCGAAGACGACGTGAACGCGATAGCAGGCGAAGACATTCTCGTTCGAGGAGGCCTGTCCGTAGGCGAAGCCGACATCCTAATTGGTGGCCCTCCATGCCAACCTTTTTCGAAATCGGGCTACTGGGTTCGGGGCGAGACTCTCAGGCTGAAAGACCCCCGCGCAGATACCCTTCGGGGCTATTTAGCCGTCCTACAGATAACCCGCCCACGAACCTTCCTCCTCGAAAATGTCGGAGGGCTTGCATACGCGGACAAGAACGAGGGACTGCGTTTCATTCTCGATGGAGTTCGGCGCATCAACGCCGAAACAGGAACCGACTATCGAGTGTCATGGAAGGTCATCAACACCGCTGAGTATGGCGTACCTCAGATCCGCGAGCGCACTTTTCTGGTCGGCTCTCGAGACGGACGGGGTTTTCGCTTCCCAAGCCCAACCCATTCTTCAGCGTCCACAGTGGAATCAAAGGATCTCTTTTCCGAGAGTCCTATACAGCCGTTCCGAACTGCTTGGGACGCGTTAGGCGACCTCCCGGAACCTGACGGTGAAGAACAACAAAAACTACGGATGGGAGGCATGTGGCGAGATCTGCTGCCCTCGATCCCAGAAGGTGAGAACTATCTCTGGCACACTGATCGGAAGGGCGGCATACCACTTTTCGGGTGGCGGACGAGGTATTGGTCATTCCTTCTCAAACTTTCGAAGGTTCTTCCATCCTGGACAATTCAAGCACAACCAGGCAGTGCAATCGGGCCGTTCCACTGGCAAAATCGCCGCTTGAGCTTCAAGGAGCTTTCACGAATTCAGACCTTCCCAGATGGTCTCTCCATCGATGCTGGTCGGACTGAGATGCAGCGGATGCTCGGCAACGCAGTGCCATCGTTGATTGCAGAGGTGCTCGCACACGAAATCCGGCGGCAATTGCTTGATTCGTCACTGGATCGTCCGTACCTCCTACTACCGCCACGCCGGACAGATGTCCCGCCCCCGGTTATGCCAATACCTGTTCCCGCAAAGTATCTTTCGCTTCAAGGTTTGCATGCTGCACATCCTGGAACGGGGAGGGGCAATGCGGCCCGTCATCGTGCAGAAAGGCAGAAAAGAATAGCGGCCTGAGGTGCTTTTTCCGGTTCGAATGGGTCGAAGATCAATCCCTCTCGGCCCAGTTGTCCCCCACCCCCGCCTCAGGCATCACATCGCCATGGACGCCCCCCTCCCCCGCCGAGCCCGGCTCTCCCCCGATGCGCGCCGGCAGCAGATCGTCGCCGGGGCCGTGTCCTACTTCGCCGAGGTCGGGTTCGAGGGCGGCACGCGGGAGTTGGCGCGGCGGCTCGATATCACCCAGCCGCTGCTCTATCGCTACTTCCCGTCGAAAGAAGACCTGATCCGCGCCGTCTATGAGGACGTCTATCTCACTCAATGGGAGCCCGCCTGGGAAGACGCGCTCGCCGACGCTACGCAGCCCATCCGCGGCCGGCTGATCGCGTTCTACACCCACTACACCGCCGTCATCTTCACGCCGGAGTGGATGCGGATCTACCTGTTCGCCGGGCTGCGCGGGGTGGAGATCAACCGGTGGTGGCTGCGCTTTGTCGAGCAGACCATCCTGCATCGCATCGCCGCCGCCATGCGGGAGGCGCACGGGCTGCCGGCCCCCGCGGCGCGCCCGGTCGGCCCGGCGGAGCTCGAGCTGTATTGGCTCTTCCAGGGCGGCATCTTCTACTACGGCATGCGGCGGGAGGTGTATTTGATCCCGCCCGGTCAGGAGCTGGCGGTGTTCATCGAAAGCAGCGTGGACGCCATGCTCGCCGGGCTGCCGCCGCAGCTGGGGCGCTTGCTGGCGTGAGGGCGCTCGTCATCGGGGGGTCGATCGGGGGGCTCGTCACGGCGCTGTTGTTGCGCCGGGCCGGATGGGAGGTGCAGGTCTGTGAGCGCGTGGCGGCGCCGCTGTCGGGCCGGGGCGCCGGCATCGTCACGCACCCGGCGCTGCTGCGCATCCTGGAGGGGCTCGGCCTCGACACGCGCACGGATTTCGGCGTGCCGGTCGCGCGTCGCATCACGCTGGCGGCGGATGGATCGGTCGTGGGCGCGCTGGACCGCGCGCAGATCATGACGTCGTGGGACCGGCTGTTTCAGCTCCTGCGCGGGGCGTGGCCGGACGAACGCTACACCCTGGGCGCCACATTGACCGGCATCGTGCACCGGCCCGGCGGCATCACAGCGCAGTTCGACAACGGCACGGTGCGGGAGGCGGAGTTGCTGGTGGGGGCGGACGGCATCCGCTCCGCCGTGCGCGGCGCGTGCTGTGGCGAGGTGGCGCCGCGCTATGCCGGGTATGCCGCCTGGCGCGGGCTGGTGGCCGAGGCCGATACGCCCACGGCGCTGTTCCCGCATTTCGGCTTCTGCCTGCCGGAGGGGGAGCAGATGCTGGGCTATCCCGTGGCGGGCGCGGATAACGATCTGCGGCCTGGGCGTCGCCGCTACAACTTCGTCTGGTATCGCCCGGCCGATGACGCGGCGCTGGCCGGGCTGCTGACGGATGAGAGCGGGCGCCTGCACGAAAGCGCGATCCCACCACCCCTGATCCGGCCCATCGTGGTAGCGGCGATGCGGGCGGCGGCGGAGCGGGTGCTGGCACCGGATTTCGCCGCCGTGGTGCGGGCGACGGCGCAGCCCTTCCTGCAGCCGGTCTATGACCTGGAGAGTGCGCGGCTGGTGCAGGGCCGGGTGGCGCTGGTCGGGGACAGCGCTTTCGTGGCCCGGCCGCATCTGGGCGCGGGCGTGACCAAGGCGGCCGAGGATGCGGCGGCGCTGGTGGCGGCGCTGGAGGGCGCTCCTGTCGAGGACGGGCTGCGCGCGTATGAGGCCGCCCGGCTGCCGGCGGGGCGCGGCCTGGTGGCGCGGGCGCGGGCGTTGGGCGCGTATCTGCAGGCGCAGCAGGCCTCGCCAGCGGAGCGCGCGGCCGCAGCGCGGCATCGGACGGCGGAGGCGGTGATGGCAGAGACGGCGGTGCTGCTTCCTGCCCCCTCTCCCGCTGCCGGGAAAGGGTTGGGGTGAGGGTGGCGCCGCACGGCGGCGAGGTCTGTGAGTGAGGTTCCCCCCTCACCCATTCAGATCCCGAACAATCGCCGCGCATTCCCCCCGGCAATCGCCCCCACCGTCGCCTCGTCCAGCCCGGCGCCGCACACATGCCCCACCGGATCGCTTTCCGCCATATCGAACGGGTAATCCGTGCCCATCAGCACCTGGTCGGCGCCGAACACCTCCACCAGGCCGCGCAGCTGGTGCGGCGTGAACACCACGGAATCCACGAACACGCGCTTCAGATACGTGGTCGGCGCATGCGGCAGGCCGCCATGCGCGTCGGTGCGGGCGCCCCAGGCGTGGTCGATGCGGCCGGAATAGCTGGCGAGGTAGCCGCCGCCATGCACCGCGATCAGCTTCAGCGCCGGGTGCCGCTCAAGCACGCCGTCGAAGATCAGGTAGTGCAGGGCTAGGGTCGTCTCCAACGGATTGCCGATGACATTGTTGAAATAGAACCGCTCGAACCGCTCGCCTTGGGTGAAGCCGTTAGGGTGGATCAGCACGACGGCGCCCAGCGCCTCCGCCCGCGCCCAGAACGGGGCGAAAGCCGGGTCCGACAGCTCATGCCCGGCGATCGTCGTGAGGATCTGCACGCCCTTGAGGCCAAGGCCCATCAGCCGTTCCAGCTCCCGCACGGATGCGTCGCTGTCCTGCATCGGAAGGGTGCCCAGCGCCTGGAACCGCGCCGGCTTCTGCGCGCAGAATGCGGCCATGCCGTCATTGACGATCCGCGCCGCGTCGGTCGCAAGCGCCGCCGGCACGGTGTAGGTGCATTGGCCCGGTGGCGGCATGATGATCTGCAGATCGATCCCGGCCTCGTCCATGTCGGCCAGGCGCACCGCCATGTCGGTCATGTTGGCCCGGCGGTCCGCGTCCTGCTTGCGGTTCAGCGCCTTGGTGTTCTCGGTCGCGAAATGCGCCAGCGGCACGGTGCGGAGGTCGATATGCGGGCCGATCAGCGCCGCGGCCTCCGGCACCATGACGTGGCTGTGCATGTCGATCGTCATGCTGGCGGGCCGGATTTCGCGGCCCGGGCGGCCGTGGGTGCGGGCGGCGGTGGCGCCGTAATGGTTCGTGTCGCTATGGGTGGTGTCGTCGGCCATGAATAACCCCTCAAAATATACCCAGATGCTTGTCGATCGCGCCCTCGGCCTCGAGCACGCTCGCCGGGCCATGCAGCGCGACACGGCCGGTGTTGAGCACCGCCACGTCATCGGCGAGCGAGAGGGCCAGCCGCACGTTCTGCTCGACCAGCACGATCGAGAGTTGTTCGGTCTTGAGCGCGGCGATGATGCGCCCGATCTCCGCCACCATCTGCGGCGCCAGCCCCTCGGACGGCTCGTCCAACAGCAGCACGCGCGGATTGCCCATCAGCGCGCGGCCGATCGCCAGCATCTGCTGCTCCCCCCCCGACAGCGACCCGGCGCCCTGGCCGCTGCGTTCCAGCAGGCGGGGGAAGGTCGCGAACACGCGGTCCAGCGTCCAGGCGGCGCCGCGCACGGCCTGCCGCGCCACCAGCAGGTTCTCGCGGACGGTCAGGGACGGGAACACGCGCCGCCCCTGCGGCACCAGGCCGATGCCGCGCCGGGCGATGGCCTCGGGCGGGAGGGCGTGGACGGCCTCGCCGAACAGGGTGATGGCGCCGCGCCGGGCCGGCACGAAACCCATGACGGTCAGCAACGTCGTGGTCTTGCCGGCGCCGTTGCGGCCCAGCAGCGCCAGCAGCGTGCCGTCCCGCAGCGTCATGTCGAGCCCATGCAGCACGTGGCTATCGTCATAGAACGCGTCCACGCCGCGGAGCGTCAGCGCGCTACTCACCGAGATACACTTCGCGCGTGCGGGGATCCGCGATCACCTCGGCCCGCGTGCCCTCCAGCACCACCCCGCCGAAATTGAGTAGGGTGATGCGCTCGGCAAAGGCCAGCGCCATGTCCATGTCATGCTCGATCAGCACGATCGCGATCTCGGGCGGCAGGTCGTCCAGCACGGCGGAAACCGTCTCCCGCTCGGGGCCCGACAGCCCGGCCAGCGGCTCGTCCAGCAACAGCACGCGCGGCCGCTGCGCCAGCGCCATCGCGAGCTCCAGCCGCCGCCGCTCGCCATAGGAGGTCTGCGACACGATCCTGTCGCCCAGGCCCGCGAGCCCCACCAGGCCCAGCGCCGCCTCCGCCTGCGCCCGCAGGTCGGCCCGGCGCGCGAACCGGCCCCAGGGGCGCCAGCCGTCACCCCCCGTCCCGATCAGTGCGAGCGCGACGTTGTGCGCAAACGTCTCATCCGGGAACAGCGTCAGGATCTGATAGGTCCGCCCCAGCCCCATGCGCACCCGGGCACGCACGGGCCGGCCCAGCAGCTCCTCCCCGAACAGCTTGACCGACCCGGCATTGGCCGTGAGGTCTCCGGTGATCAGGTTGAACAGCGTGGTCTTGCCGGCGCCGTTGGGGCCGATCAGGAGGCGGCGCTCGCCGGGCATGACGCGGAGCGAAACGTCCCGCGTGGCCGCGACGCCGCCGAAATGTTTTTGCAGGCCGGTGATCTCCAGCGCGGGCACGAGGGGGGCGGGACTCAAGGTCGCGCCGCCTCCGGCACCCGCCGCGACCGCAGGCCCATGAGGCCCGGGATCAACCCTTGGGGCAGCAGCATGACCACCACGATGAAGATCAGGCCCAGCAGCGAGGACCACCGATCGACGTAGGAGCTGACCACCGTCTTCACCAACGTGATGATCACGGCGCCCGCCACCGGCCCGGCCAGGGTCCCGGCGCCGCCCAGCACCACCATCAGCAGCGCCTCCGCCGATTGCTGCAACGACATCGTCTGCGGACTGATGAAGCCGTAATCCCAGACATACAACACGCCCGCGACCGAGCCCCAGAACCCGGCCAGCACGAACGCCGCGAACCGGATCAGCCAGACATGATGCCCCAGCATCCGCATCCGCCGCGGCTGGTCCCGCGCGCCGCGCAGGCACGCGCCGAACGGTGACCCCGCGAGCTGCCACAGGCACAGCAGCGCCACCGCGAACAGCCCGGCCAGCAAATAGTAGAACCGCAGCGGCTCCGCGAAATCGACCCCGAACAGCACCGGCCGCCCCGATCGCAAGCCGTTATCCCCGCCCGTGAGCCCCACCCAGCGATACGACAGCCCCCACATCACCTGCCCGAGCGCGAGCGTGATCATGAGAAAACCCAGGCCCGACGCCCGCAACGCCAGCACGCCGAACACCGCCGCAAGCGCCGTGCCCATCGCCACCGCCAGCACCGCCGCTGGCCCGGCCCCCACGCCCCCGCCCGACAGCACGGCATAGGCATAGGCCGGCACGCCGAGATAGACCGCATGCCCCAGCGAGGTCATGCCGCCATAGCCGATCAGGATGTTGAGGCTCAGCGCCAGCATCGCGAACACGATGATGTGCCCCGCGATCGACAGATAGAACGTGCCCGGCAGCACGAACGGCACCACCGCCAAGCCCACCGCGACCGCCCCCGCCACCGCCACCGCCACCTTCACGCCGCGGCCCGCCCGAACAATCCCTGCGGCCGGAACACGAGCGCCAACACCATCGGCAGGAACAGCACCACATAGGCGAAATCGGGAAACAGCGCCGTGCCGAAATTGTAGATGAAACCCACGATGAAGCTGCCGGCCAATGCCCCCATCAAACTGCCGATCCCGCCCAGGATCACCACGATCAACGCCAACGGCAGCATGTCCTGGTCCAGCCCAGGATACGCCGACAGGATCGGCCCCCCGATGACCCCGCCGAAGCCCGCCAACGCCGCCCCCAGGAAGAACACCGCCGTGAACAGCAGGCCCACCGGCACGCCCACCCCCCGCGCCATCATGCGATCATCGACGCCGGCCCGGATCATGGCACCCAGCCGCGTGCGATCCATCAGCAGCACCAGCCCGATCACGGCCACCACCGCTACACCCAGCACCGCGAGCCGATAGGCCGGGAACGCCAGCCCCGCCAGCCGGAGCGGTGGCCGCAGCACAGCCGGCGCGCCCAGCGGCATCGGATCCCCGCCCCACACCATCAGGCACAGATCGGCGATGATGAACGCGATGCCGAGCGTCACCAGCACCTGCCCCCGCTCATTCCCCGCGAGCCGGCGCAGCAACCCCCGCTCGATCGCCGCCCCCAGCACGCCCACCAGCACGCCGCCACCGAGGGCCGCCGCCCAGAACGGCCACCCCTCCCGCAGCAACGTGGCGCCCAGATACGCCCCCAGCATGAACAGCCCGCCATGCGCGAGGTTCGGCACCCGCAGCAACCCGAAGATCAGCGAGAAGCCGGACGCCAGCAGGAACAGCAAGCCGCCGAACGCGATGCTGTTCAGCGTCTGGATCGCCCAGAATTGCAGGCTATTTCTCCAAATACCGGGCCGGCGGGCTGTCGCGGCCATAGACGGGGGCTGCCAGGAACGCGGCGGGGTCATAGGTCCAGAACTGGCTCACATCCGGGTAGGTGTGGACCACGGTGTTGACCAGCCGCCCGCCCTTCTTCTCGACCTTGCGGATATACACGTTGCCGACGACGTTGCCGTATTCGTCGCACCGCACCGGGCCGCGCACCGTGTCCACCACATCGGTCCGCAGCGCCTTCAGCAGCGCCGTCTTGTCCTCGATCTTGCCGCCGATCGCCTTCAACGCCGCTTCCAGCACGGCACCCGCGACGTAGGTGCCGGCCGAGTAATAGCCGGGGTCCACCTTGTAATCGCGCTGCATGCCCGCCACGAACGCCTTGTTCAGCGGCGTGTCGAGCTGCGCCGAATACCAGCAGGCGCTGAGCGTGCCGATCGCGTCATCGCCCATTTGCTGCAGGATCGCCTCGTCCACCGCCGTCATGCCGCCCATGATCGGTGTGGTGCCGCCATATTCCTTGAACTGCTTGAAGAACCGGAACCCGTTGGACCCGGCGAACGACATGAAGATGCCGTCCAAATCCGATTTGAACTGTGCCACGAACGTCCCGTAATCCGGCGCATTCAGCGGCGGCCAGATCTTCTGCACGATCTTCCCGCCGGAATCCTCGAACACCCGCTGGAACCCGGCATTCTGCTCCTGGCCATAGGCGAAATCATCGCCGATCGTCGCCATCCGCTTATACTTCAGCGTCTTGGCCGCATAATCCGCCATCGGGTGGGTGCATTGGGCGGACGAAGAGCTGACGCGCATATACCACGGGTTGGGCTTGCGCTGCGTGATGTCCTCCGCCGCCGCCACCCCGATCCACGGCACCTGCTTTTCCCGCATGTAATCGTCGATCGCCAGCAGCTCGAACGCCGCCAGCGGGCCGATGATGGCGCTGACGTTGTTGCGCTCCACCAGCTCCTGCGTCTTGGTGCGGGTATTGGCCGGGGTGCCGCCGGTGTCGGCCACGAACAGCTGCACCGGGCGGCCGGCGAGCGTGTTGTTGCGCTCCTTCAGATACAGGACCATCCCCTGCTCCATCTGGATGCCGCCGGCCGCGAGCGGGCCGGTCTTCACGGTCAGGAACCCCAGACGAATCGGGTCATTGGATTGGGCGAAGGCGCTGCCGGCGGTAAGGGCGCCGAGGCCCGCCAGAAGGGTCCCGCGCCGTGTCAGTCCAAAATCGTCGCTCGCCATGCCGCGTTCCCCCATCCGCCGTCTTTGCGCCGGCTATTGATCGGTCGATCGTCTCCCCCGGACAGCAGGAGTGTCAAGCTGGCAGACATTTGGCAGGTAGCTCACCAGGAGATTGCGACCTTGACGTAACCAATTCGGCCCTTGTTTATGGCCACCAGCAACCAGCAAGGGGACTAAAATGGCCGATAAAGATCGCCTGAACGGTCAGCCGTTCACTTGTGCCAACAAGCGCTATCGAACTGACGTTTCCAAGGGGCATTCGCATGGTCCGGGCACAGAAAAAGGAAGTGTTTTTCCCAAGCCACTCGTCAGCCCCGGCTACAGCCTTTGGCTTGAGCACGTTCTAAGCACTGACGGCGAGGAGGTCTTTTGGCTTATGTGGTATGATGGACAAGGCTCACCAACAATACCGATGAGCGGTGTCTTCGATGCTTTGGACATCAAAGAGATTAGCCGAGGCCTTGCCACTTTCATTCAGTTGCCATGATCTTGGAAAGACCAGATAGGGGCCAATAGCACGCTGTTTCCCCCATCTCGGCACCCTCGACAAAGCACCAACAGCAAGATCAGATATTTTTACTTGCCTCAGACCTCACCGCGCCATCCCCGCCATCCGCTCCAGCACGGCACATACCGACGCCGTATCCTGCGCCCCCTGCCCCGCTGCCATCGCGCTGTTGTAGATCGGGACGGTGGCACTCAGCAGCGGCGTCGGCGCCCCCACCGCGGCGGCAAATGCCGAGATGACCGCCATGTCCTTCTGCCAGACCGACACCTTCATCGTGGCCGCGTCGTAGCTGTTATCCGCCATCATCGGCGCCCGCAGGTCGAACACGCGCGACGTGCCGACCCCGGCACCCACGAGCTCCACCAGCTGATGCGGATCGAGCCCGGCCTTCATGCCCAGCACCATCGCCTCCGCCGCCGCCACATTGTGGATCGCCACCAGCAAATTCGCCACGAACTTCATGCGGGACCCGTTGCCATAGGCGCCGAGGTCATGCACCGCCCGGGTGAACGCCCCGAAAAACGGCCGCAGCGCCGCGATCGCCGCCGTGGCGCCGCTGGCATAGACCACGAGGTCCCGCGTGATCGCCTGTGCCCCCGTGCCGCTGATCGGGCAGTCCAGCGCCACGTGCCCGGCGCCGTGCAACACCCGCTCGAACGCCAGCTTGTCCTCCAGCGCCATCGTGCTCGCCTCCACCACCACCCGGCCCGGCGCGCCGGAGCCCGCGATGGCCGCCGCCGTCGCCTGCAACGCGGCGGGCGAGGCGAGGCTGGTCATCAGCACCGGCGCCTCATGCGCCACCGCCGCCGCGTCCGGCAGCAGTGTCACGCCATCCCGCTCGAGCGCCGCCGCGACCGGGATGTCCGGATCGTGCCCCAGCACACGCCAGCCGGACGCCATCAGGTTGCGCGCCATGGCGCCCCCCATGATGCCGAGGCCCACGATCCCCACCACCTGTTCCATCGCCCGGCCTCCCATGCTACCGATCGGTCGATCATTAGCCGGCCCGGGGAGCATTACAATGCAGGTAGGGATTGCCGGGCTCGGCAAGATGGGCGCCGCCATGGCCGCCCGCCTGGTGGACCAGGGCTTCGCCGTCCATGTCTGGAACCGGACCCGCTCGCGCGCCGAGGCCAGCGGTCTTCCCATCGCGAACACCCCCAAGGAGCTCGCGGCCAGCTGCGACGTGATCCTCACCGCCCTGTTCGATGCGGACTCGTTCGGGCCGGTGTTCCATGGCCCCGATGGCCTGCTGCAATCGGCTCCGGGCAAGCTGTTCATCGAGATGAGCACGGTCCGGCCGGAGGCGCAGGTGGCCCTCGCGGCCGCGGTTCGCGAAGCCGGTGGCGCGCACATCGAATGCCCGGTCGGCGGCACCACCGGTCCGGCGCGCGCGGGCACGTTGCTGGGCCTGGTGGGCGGCGAAGCCGCTGCATTGGAGCGGGCGCAGCCGGTGCTGGGGGCGCTGTGCCGCCGGGTCGAGCATGTGGGGCCCACGGGCGCCGGCGCGGCGATGAAGCTCGCGATCAACCTACCATTGCTCGTGTTCTACCAGGCGCTGGGGGAGTCGCTGTCGTTGGTGCGGCACCTCGGCCTCGATCCCGGGTGGCTGATGGCGCTGTATGCCGACACCTCGGGCGGCGCCAACGTGCTCAAGAATCGCGGCCCGGCCATTGCCGGCACCCTGGGGGGCCAGGCGCCCGCCGCGGTCACGTTCGATATCGACAGCATCCGCAAGGACCTCCGCACCATGGTGGCGGAGGCCGGGGCGCGCGGCTTCTCCCTGCCCGTCGCGGCCCAGGCCCTGGCCGTGTTCGACCAGGCCGGGGCCGCCGGCTGGGGTGAGCGCGACGGCACCTGGCTCCCGGCATTTTGGCCCAACCACGCACAGGACTCAGTATGAACCTCGCCCTCGCCACCACGATCGCCGACGCCGCCCTCGCCAAGGGGCGCGCCGCGAAATACATGCCGCTGAGCGTGGCGGTGCTGGATGCGGGCGGGCATCTGGTGGTGTTCAAGCGGGAGGACCGATCGGGCATCCTCCGGTTCGACATCGCGTTCGGCAAGGCCTGGGGCGCGCTCGGCATGGGGTTCGGCTCGCGCGAGCTGTTCAACCGCACACAAGCCAACCCGACCTTCATGGCGGCGCTGGCGAGCATCAGCGGCGGGCGGCTGGTGCCGGTGCCGAGCGGCGTGCTGATCCTCCGCAATGGCGACGTGATCGGCGCCGTCGGCATCTCCGGCGACAATTCCGACAACGACGAGATCTGCGCGCTGGCCGGCATCGCCGCGGCGGGGCTGGAGGCCAAGACAGGCTTGTAATCCGCCCAACCCGGGCGATGATTGGTTTGAGGGAACGAAAGGTCAGCCCATGCAGCTCGGCTTCTTCACCATGCCGATCCACCCCTTGGACAAGGATTGGCGCCAGACGCTCCGCGAAGACCGCGAGACCTTCATTCTCGCCGACAAGCTCGGGTTTTCCGAAGCCTATGTCGGCGAACACACGACCGACCAGGCCGAAAACATCACCTCATGCGTGCTGTTCCTCGCGAGCCTCGTGGGCCGCACGAAGCAGATCCGGCTCGGCACCGGCACGGTGAACCTGCCCAACACGCATCCCGCCCGCGTGGCAGGCGAGATCGCAATGCTGGATCACATGCTGGACGGGCGCCTGAATTTCGGCATCAGCCCCGGGGGGCTCCCGTCGGATGCCGAAGCATTCGGCACCTTCGGGATGAACCGCAACGAAATGTTCGTCGAGTGCATCGACCAGGTGCTGAAAATCTGGGCGAGCGAAGCGCCCTACGACATCGTGGGCAAATATTGGTCGGTCACCACCGCCAAGACCTTCATCCCCGACATCGGCCAGGGCATCATCCCGAAGCCGCTGCAGAAACCCTATCCGCCGATCATCTGCACCGTGGTGGCGCCGTTCTCCAAGGGCGTGACCGAGGCCGCCGCCCGCGGCTGGGAGCCGATCAGCGCCAACTTCCTGATGCCGCAATGGGTGCGCAGCCACTGGCCCGGCTACGTCGAGGGCTGCGCCCGCGCCAACCGCCCGGCGGACCCCGCCAATTGGCGCGTGGCCAAAAGCATCTTCGTCGCCGATGACGCCGCCACCGCCCGCGCCTACGCCATGGGGCCGGGCAGTCCCTACCGCTTCTACTACAGCCAGCTGCTCACCAAGATGCACCGCGCCGGCCGGATCGAGCTGTTCAAGACCAGCCGCGACCAGCCGGATCACGCAGTCACGCTGGACGCGATCTGCGACCGGTTGATCATCCACGGCACCGCGGACAGCGTGGCGGACCAGATCCTGGCGTTCCGGGAGGAGGTCGGGGATTTCGGCACGTTGCTGTATGCCGGGCACGACTGGGCGGACCGCGACCTGGCCCGGCGCAGCAAGGTCCTGATGGCGGAGCAGGTCATGCCGCTTGTGAATGCGGCGATTGCGGGGGAGAGAAGGGCGGCGGAGTAGCACCACGCAACGACTACTCGATCGCAGTTTTTGAGGAACGTGACGATGGCATCAAGGTCAGACAACTACAGAGGTTCTTTTACTCAAGCGCTCTATTACGCCTGTCTTATTGGTCTGGCTTGCTGTTGGGCTTGGGGAGTAATTTCCTACATTCGAGAAGGAAACGGGGCTGGTGCGGTCGGAGGTTTCGTGGTCATTCCCCTTGGGATCCTACATGGTTTAGGCTTAGTTTAGTATCATCCTACACCGAACAATACCGCTCCTTCACCGCCTCATCCGCCAGCAACGCCGCCGCCCCGCTCTCATGCACGATGGCGCCCCCGTCCAGGATGTAGGCGCGGTCGCCCAAGGCCAGCGCCAGCTCCACGTTCTGCTCCACCAGCAGGATCGTGGTGCCGGCATCCCGCATGCGGCCGAACAGCGAGAACATCTCGTCCACCAGCACCGGCATGATCCCCTCGGACGGTTCGTCCAGCATGATCAGCTTCGGCTGGCTCACCATGGCGCGGGCGATGGCCAGCATCTGCTGCTCCCCACCCGACATGGTGATCGCCACCTGGTCCAGCCGCTCCGCCAGGCGCGGGAAGATGTCTGCGACTTCATCCACCACCACCCGCTCCGGACGTGTGACAGACGCCGCGAGCACGCCGAGGCGGAGGTTTTCGCGGACGGTCATGCCCGGCAAGATGCGGCGCTCCTCCGGCACGTAGCCGAGGCCGAGGCGGTTCCGGACGTGGGCGGGCCGGGCCAGGATGTCCTGCCCGTCGAACACCACCCGGCCGGCGCGGCGGTCCACCAGGCCCATGATCGTGCGCAAGGTCGTGGTCTTGCCGGCGCCGTTGCGGCCGATCAGGCACACGATCTCGCCCCGCGCCACCGTGAGGTCGATGCCCTGCAGGATGTGGCTCGGGCCATACCAGGCCTGCAATCCCGTGATCTCCAGCATCAGTGCGACCTTTGGCCGAGATAGACGCGCTTCACGGTCTCGTTGGCCCGGATCTCGTCCGGCGTGCCCTCCGCCAGCAGCTCGCCATGGTGCAGCACCAGCAGCCGGTCGCAGATGCCCATCACCAGCTTCATCTTGTGCTCCACCAGGATCACCGTGCGCTCGGTGGCCAGGCGCACGATCAGCTCCATCATCGCCCGCGTCTCCTCCGGGGACATCCCGGCCGTGGGCTCGTCCAGCAGCAGCAGGCGCGGGCGGCTCGCGAGCGCCATCGCGATCTCGAGCGCCCGCTGCTCGCCATGCGCGAGGGTGGCGGCCAGCCGGTCCCGCCGGGCATGGAGGCCGACGCTGTCCAGCAGCGCCCCGGCCTGCTCGACGAGGTCCGCATGGCGCGCGCGCGGCCGCCAGACGTCGTAACGGGAGCGCAGCGCCTGCAACGAGACCCGCACGTTCTCCAGCGTGCTGAGCTGGCCAAACACCGTGGTGATCTGGAACGACTTGGCGATGCCCATGGCGGCGAACCGGTGCTGCGCCGTGCCGGTGATATCCCGCCCTTCGAACAGGATCTGCCCGGTGCTGGGCGGGAACGCGCCGCTGAGCGTGTTGAAATACGTGCTCTTGCCGGCGCCGTTGGGGCCGATGATGCCGGTGAGCTGCCCCTGCCGGAACCCGGCCGATATATTGTTCAGCGCCACGAACCGGCCAAAGCTCTTGCCGACGCCGCGGGTTTCCATGATCAGGCTCATCCGCGCCGCCACGTCAGCGCCGTGCCCCACAGCCCCCGGGGGAAGAACAGCACGCACACGATGAACACGAGCCCGACCGCCAACTGCCAATGCACCGTCCATAGAGAAACGAGGTTTTCGAGCAGCAAGAAGACTGCGGCGCCAATAAACGGCCCGAAGAACGTGCCCATCCCGCCCAGCAGCGCCATCATCACCACGCTGCCGGAGGTGGCGACGCTCAACGTCTCGATCGGCACGATGCCGAGATGCAGCGCCTGCAACCCGCCCGCCAACCCGCAAAACCCGCCCGACAGCACGAAAGCGAGCCAGCGCGTGGTCCGCACGTCGAACCCGCAGGCCCGCGCCCGGGCCTCGTTCTCCCGCAACGCCTCGATCGCCGCGCCGAACGGGGAGGCCAGGATGCGGGACAGCACGAACAACGCCGCCACCACGAAGGCGGCCACCACGTAATACCGCGTGGTCGGGTCCAGGAAGTCGATCGGCCCGATGCGGCCGAGGTTCACGCCGCGCAGCCCGTTCTCGCCGCCGGTGATACCCGTGGCCTGGTAGGCGATGTAATACACGCATTGCGACAGCGCCAAGGTGACCATGGCGAAGTAGATTCCGCGCGTGCGGATCGCGAGCCCACCCATCACCGCCGCAATCCCGGCCCCGGCGACCATCGAGGCCATCACCCCCGCCCACCACGGCCAGCCGCCATGCACGATCGCGATCCCGCACGCATAGGCGCCGCCGCCGAACAGCGCCGCATGGCCGAACGACAGCAATCCCAAATACCCGAACAGCATGTTGAAGCCGACCGCAAACAGGCCATAAATCAGGATATTCACCGCGATCGCCTTGAACGGCATGAACACGGGGAACACGATCAGGAACAGCGCGGCGAGCAGCACGCGATGCTGTCTCGCCAGTGCCAACAAGCCGGGGCGCGGTGGCGCCGCGGACAAGGCGCTGTCCATCAGCTCATAAGCCCGGCGCGGCCGAAAAATCCCTGCGGCCGGATCAGCAGCACGACGGCCATCAACAGAAAGATAGAAACCTGCGCCATCTCCGGCGCGAACAGCGAGGCGAGGCTCACCACCACCCCCACCAGCAACCCGGCCAGCACGGCCCCCAGCAGCGACCCCATGCCGCCCACCACGGTCACCACGAAGGCGATGGCCAGCACGCTCTCCCCCATCTCCGGACTAGCCCCCTGCAACGGCGCCGCCAGCAGCCCCGCCAAGGCGGCGAGCCCGGTGCCGATCCCGAACACCACCAGCCACACCCGGCCCACATCGATGCCCAGGATGCTTACGATCTGCGGATCCCGCGCCCCGGCCCGAATGATCAGGCCATACGGCGTGCGCTCCAGGAACAGCCACAGACCCAGCAGCGCCAAGGCCGTGACCCCGATCACGAACAGCCGGTAGGTCGGAAAATACCCGATGCCGATATCGGTGGCGCCCTGCAGCAGCTCCGGCGTGTCGAAACTCAGGCCCTGGGTGCCGAACAGGATGCGCACGCCCTCGATCATCACGTAGCTGAGCCCGAACGTCAGCAGCAGCGGATAGTCGATCCCCCGCCCATACAGCGGCCGGATCAGCACGCGCTCCACCAGCAAGCCAAGCATGCCGACGGCGAGCGGCACGAAGAACAGGCACACCCAGAAATTGGCGCCGAGCCCGAGGAGCGCCACCGCGACATAGGCGCCCACCATGTAGAAGGCGCCATGCGCGAAATTGACCACCGTCAGCATGCCGAACAGCAACGACATGCCGAGCGCCACCAGCACATAGATTGCGCCCAGAGCGAGCCCGGTGAACACCTGCAACGCCAACAGGTCCGGCGTTATGCCATCGAGCATGGCTTACCCGTGCCCCTGCTCCTTGCACGTCAGGAAATTAGCCTCGTCCGCCGCCACGGTATCCAGCACGGTGAACACGTCGGACGGGTTCGCCATGTTCGTCGACTTGCTCTCGATGATGAACACCGACTGGATCGACTGGTGATCGCACGCCCGATAGTGCTGCGGCCCCTTGTAGAAATCATAGGCCAGGGTCTGCATGACCGGGATCACGCGCTCCACCTCCGTGGACCCCGCCTGCTTGGCCGCCGTCAGCACGCTCCGCACCCCGGCATAGCCCAAGGCCCCATAGTCGGACGGCACCTTGCCGCCACCCGTGGCGCGGGACCGGTCGTTGAACGCGCGCGCACTCGGCAGCTTGTCCTCGACCCCCCAGTAATACGACGTGCCGCCCACCACCCCCTCGAACGCCTGCGGCCCCGCCGCCACGCGGGAGGTGTAGAGCAGGATCGGCGCCACGATCTTCGTCGTGCGCTTCAGGCCGAAATCCGTCGCCTGCTTGATCGAGATCTGCTGGTCCCGCCCGAAATTGCACAGCACCAGGATGTCGGGCTTGAGCGCCTGGATCCGCGGCAGCAGCGTGGAGTAATCCGTGGTGCCGAGCGGATGCCGCAGATCGGCCAGCACCTCGATCCCCATCGGCTCCCCCGCCGCCTTGAACCCGGCCACCATCTCATGCCCATAGGCATAATCGGCGCGCAGGAACACGACCTTCTTGCCGAACTTCCCGAACGCATACCGGCCGACGGCACCGGCGGTCAGATGCGGCGTCATCGCCTCATGGAAGGTGTAGGGACTCCAATCCGGCAGCGCCACGATCTGATCCGACTGGCTGATCGAGTTGAACAAGACCTTGCGCTGCTTGGTGACGTTGTTGATCGCGAGCTGCACGGAGGCCGAGAGGCTGCCGACCACGAAATCCACCCGGTCCTTCTCGATCAGCTCGAGCGTGCGCGTGGTCGCCTCCCCGGGATCCAACTTGTCGTCCCGCACCAGCAACTCCGCCATGCGCCCCTGGAGCCCGCCAGCCTCATTGAATTCGGCGATGGCGATCTGGGCGCAGCGGACCTGGTCGGTGGCCTCGGTGCCATACGGGCCGGTGAGCGGCACGGGGAAGCCGATGCGGATGGGTGAAGTTTGCGCGCGCAGGATGGCGGGGGCGGCCAGGACGGCGCTGGCGCCGAGGAGCACGCGCCGGGTCAGTGGCGGAAAGGCGATGGCCATTGTTTCGCTCCCGTTGATCTTTGTTGATCGGACGATACGGGGCGGTGTGGTGAGCCGCAATGGGCTTCGCTTCCCCCTCTCCCGCTGGCGGGAGAGGGTCGGGGTGAGGGTGGACGCAGCACCCACCGACCTACGCGCATAAGACCCACCCTCACCTTAACCCTCTGTCGCCAGCGGGAGAGGGAATTGCTGTCAGACCCGCCCCAAAGCCCCCAGGACCACATCCGGCGTCAGCGGCACCTCCGTCAGCACCACCCCCAACGGCGCCAACGCGTCGTTGACCGCGTTCAGCACAGCAGCCGCCGCGCCCGCCGTCCCGGCCTCCCCGGCGCCCTTGGCACCCAGCGCGCCGTCCCGCGTCGGCGTGGTCACGTGCGCCACCGCGATGTCCGGCATCTCGCCCGCCATCGGCACCAGGTAATCCGCCATGGTCGCGTTCTGCATCTGGCCCTGATCGTCGTAGCGGCACTCCTCGAACAACGCGGCGCCCAGCCCCTGCACCACACCGCCCCGGATCTGCTCATCGACCAGCATCGGGTTCAGGATCGTGCCGCAATCCTCCACCACCCAATGCTTGAGCAATGTCACAAAGCCGGTTTCGACATCGACCTCGAGCCAGGAGGCCTGGATGCCGTTGGTGAAGGCGAACGGGTATGCGCGCGGCACGAAATGCCGGGTCACGATCAGCTCGGCTTGAACGCCGGGGGGCAAGGTGTCCGGCCGGAAATAGGCGATCCGGGCCAGCTCGGCCAAGGTCAGGCGTTCGCGCCCATCCAGGTCCACGACGGTGCCGTCCCGGATGTCCAATGCCGCCGCCTCGGCCTGCAAGATCGAAGCGGCCAGCGCCAGCACCTGGTCCCGCAACGCCCGCCCCGCCTGCCACGCCGCCTCACCGCCGATACCGGCACCGCGGGACGCCCAGGTGCCGCCGCCATAGGGGGTCACGTCGGTGTCGCCCAGCTGCACCCGGATCACGGCCGGCGGCACGCCGAACGCCTCCGCCACGATCTGGGTCAGAATCGCCTCGGTCCCCTGCCCTTGCTCGGTCACGCTCGCCTGCACCGTCACGTGCCCGGCGCTGTCCAGCCTCACCGTCGCGCCGTCCTGGGCCGAGATGCGAGCGCCGCCCACGCCGTAGAAGCCGGGGCCGGGATTGGTGATCTCGATGAAGCTCGCAAGCCCCAGGCCGCGATACACGCCGCGCTGCCGGCCCTCCGCCTGCTCTGCCCGCAAGGCCGGCACATCGATCATCGCCAGCAGCTTGTCGAGGCTCGCGTGATGAGACAGCGCCTCGAACCGCAGGCCGGAGGCTGACACGCACGGGTAGGCGTCATCGGCGATCAGATTGCGCCGGCGGATCGCGACGGGGTCCATGCCGATGCGGCGCGCAGCCAGGTCGACCAGCCCCTCCGTCACTGTGGTGGCGATCGGGTGCCCGACCGCGCGGTATTGCGACATCATCGCCTTGTTCTGGAACACCACCCGGCCATGCGCGCGGTAATTAGGGCAGGCATACGGCCCGCCCATCAGGTTCAGCACCTGGTTCGCCTCCACCGCCGAGGTGCGCGGATACATCGAATACGGCCCGATGCCCGTGAGGTCATCGATGGTGAACGCGGTGATCGTCCCATCCCGCATCACCCCGATCCGCCCCTGCACCACGTGCCCGCGTGCATGGATGTCGGCGGTAAAGCTCTCCAACCGGTCCGCCACGAACTTCACGGGGCGGCGCAGATGCCGGCTCACCGCCGCCGTCGCCATCTCGTCCCCATAGACGTGGATCTTGATCCCGAACGACCCGCCGACATCCTTGCACACCACGCGCACCTGGTGCTCGGCCAGGCCCAGATGCAGCGCGAACAAATTCTGCATCATGTGCGGCGCCTGGGTGCCCTGGTAGATCGTGAGCCGCCCGTCGCCCTCGTTCCAATCCGCCACCAGGGACCGCGCCTCGAGCGTCACACCGGTATGCCGGGCAAACCGGAACTCTGCCTCGATCACCTCATCCGCCGCCGCCAGCGCCGCATCCACCGCCCCGGCGTCGATCCGGCGTTCCCAGGCCAAATTGGTGCCGAGCTCCGGATGCAGCAGCGGCGTCGCCGGGTCGAGCGCGTGTTCCACATCGACCAGGGCTGGCAGCGGCTCGTACTCGACATGGATCAGCTCCGCCGCGTCCTCCGCCACAGCGCGGCTGTGGGCCACCACCATCACCACGGCCTCCCCCTGCCAGCGCACCCGGCCCACCGCCAGCGGGTGCTGCGGCGCCGATTTCAGGCCCACCAGATGCGTGAGCACACCCGTCCAGGGGCTGCAGAGCGCTTCCATCTCGGCGCCCGTCAGCACCGCCACCACCCCCGGCACCGCCCGCGCCGCCGCCGCGTCGATCGCCACGATCTCGGCATGCGCGTGGGGCGAGCGCAGGAACGCCGCATGCACCATCCGCGGCAGCTGCAAATCGCTCACGTAGCTGGCCCGGCCCTGCGTGAGCCGGCCCAAATTCGGCCGCGGCACCGCGCGCCCGATATAGGAGTTGGGCCGATCGATCGAGGACAGGCTCATGCCGCGCTCCCCCCGCTATACGATCGCGCCCGCGCCACGGTCTCGACCGCGTCGACGATCGATTGATACCCGGTGCAGCGGCAGTAATTGCCAGAGAGATGCTCGCGAATGACGGCGCGATCCGGCACGCCGCCATGTTGCAGCAGGTCCTGCGCCGTGAGCAGCATCGCCGGGGTGCAATAGCCGCACTGCAACGCATTCACCCGGGCGAACTCCGCCTGCAAATCGGAGAGCTCGCCGCTGTCGGACACGCCCTCGATCGTCTCCACCACGCCGCCATCCGCCTGCACCGCCAGCACCAGGCAGCCCCGCACGATGGCGCCATCGAGCCGCACGGTGCAGGCGCCGCAGACGCCATGCTCGCAGCCGAGATGCGTGCCGGTGAGGCCCAGGCCGTCGCGCAGGAAATCCGCCAAATGCGTGCGCGGGAGCACCGCGGCCTCGATCGCCTCGCCGTTGACCGTCAGCCGGATATTCAGATCCATCTCCCCACCACGCGCCGCAGCAGCACCCGCGCCAGCGCCAGCCGCGTGGCGGCGCTGGCCTGCAAATCGGCATGCGGGGTAAAATCCTGCGCCAAGGCCTCGCACGCGGCCGCGATCCCCTGCGGCAATGCCGCCGCGGCGTGGGGCGCCAGCACAGCCGTGGCGCCCACGGCGAAATAGGCCAGGCGCGGCGGTGCCCGCGGCACGGTCTGGGCCGCGAGGCCCACGATCGCGTAGTCGCCGCTGCGCCGCGCCAATTCCTGGAAGCCCCAGGGCGCGGGGCTCGCGTCCAGCTCGATCGCGACCAGGATCTCGCCGGGCGCCAGCGCCGTTTCGAACAGGCCGGTGAAGAACGAGTCCGCAGGGATCACGCGCGTGCCGCTGGAGCCTTGCGCGACCAGGCGGAAATCGAGGGCCAGGGCGCACGCGCAGAACTCGGCCGCGGGGTCCGCATTGGCGAGGCTGCCGCCGATCGTGCCGCGGCTGCGGATGGCAGGGTGGGCGATGTGCGACACGGCCCGCACCAGCATGGGCGCCAGGCGCTGCACATCCGGGGAGGCCGCCAGCTCCGCATGCGTCGTCATGGCGCCGATCCGCAGTCGGGTGCCCTGGACCTCGATGCCGCGCAGCTCCGGGATGCGCCCGATATCGATCAGCCAGGCCGGCGCCGACAGCCGCAGGTTTAGCGCCGGCAACAAGCTCTGCCCGCCCGCCAGCAGCTTGGCCGCGTCACCATACCGGGCAAGCAGGTCCAGCGCCTCCGCCACGCTATGGGCGCGGACGTAGTCGAATGCGGCGGCTTTCAGGACCATTCCCCTCTTGACTGAGGCAACAGATCGCGGTTGCCGTGAGGGCGTCAAGGGAGCGCCGCCATGCCGATCACCCGCCTCGACCATTATTCCATCCGCACGACAGACCTCGCCGCGACGGAGCGCTTCTATACCGAGGTGCTGGGTTTCGCCGTGGGGCCGCGGCCGAGTTTCCCGTTCCCCGGCGTGTGGCTGTATCAGGACCAGATCGCCGTGGTGCATGTGGTCGGCATCGATCCGAACGACCCCGCGGGCCTCAAGGACTATCTCGGCGACAAGGACATGGACGCGAAGGGCACCGGCACGATCGACCACGTGGCGTTCGTGGGCGCGGATGTCGGCGCCATGCGAGACCGCTTCCGCGCCGCCGGCGTGCCGTTCCGGGATCGGCTGGTGCCGTCCCTGAACCTCGAGCAGGTGTTTCTCGAGGACCCGAACGGCGTCACCATCGAGCTGAATTTCCCGGCTGCTTGACGCCTCGCCGTCCTTATTTACCATACGCTCAACAGCGCCGCGGGAGATGGCGCCGGAGGAACGTGGATGGACATCACCGCCGGGCGGCCCGCGATCTATGAGGCGGCCGAAAAACTCAAGAATTGGGGCCGCTGGGGCGCCGCAGATCAGATCGGCACGCTGAACCACATCCGGCCGGAGGACGTGGTGGCCGCCGCCGGCCTGATCCGGCGCGGCCAGGTGTTCGCCATGGGCATCCCGCTCAACAACCAAGGCCCGCAAAATGGCCTGTTCGGCGGGCGCTGGAACCCAATCCACACCATGCTCGCGACGGGGACGGATGCGGTAGCCGGCCGGTTCGACGCCAACGGCGCCGGCGAGACGCTGCGCTACGCCGATGACGCGCTCAACATGCCCGTGCAGGCCGCGACCCATTGGGACAGCCTCGGCCACATCTTCCTCGATGACAAAATGTATAACGGCTACAGCGCGAACCGCGTGGATAGCGGCGGCGTGCACGAGCTCGGCATCGAGCATGCGATCGCCAAGATGGTGGGCCGCGGCGTGCTGCTGGACGTGGCCCGGCACAAGGGCCTCGACTGGCTGCCCGACGGCTACGGCATCAGCAATGCGGAGCTGGACGCAACGGCCGCCGCCCAGGGCGTCACGATCAAGCGGGGCGATTTCGTGATCATCCGCACCGGGCAGATGGAGCGATGCCGGGCCGAAGGCCGATGGGGCGGCTATGCCGGCGGTGACGCGCCCGGCGTGCGGTTCGAGAATTGCTACTGGTGCCAGGAAAAGGAAATCGCCGCGATCTGCTCCGACACCTGGGGCGTAGAAGTTCGCCCGAACGAGTGCACTGACGCGAAGCAGCCCTGGCACTGGGTGGTGATCCCCGCGATGGGCCTCACGATGGGCGAGATGTTCGACGTGGCGGAGCTGGCGCGCGATTGCGCCGCGGACCGCGTGTATGAGTTCTTCTTCACGGGCCCGCCCCTCAACATCACCGGCGGCACCGGCTCGCCCATCAACCCGATCGCCATCAAATAGTGCTTCGTGCGGGGATCGCCGGGCTGGGCTGGTGGGGGCGCACGATCGTCGCCACGCTGGCCAGCAGCCCCGTGATGCGGGTGGCGGCCTCCACCGACCTCGACCCGGCCGCCGCCCTGCCCGGCCTGCCCTTCGTTCCGGACCTCGACGCCTTGCTGGCCGACCCGGCGCTCGACGCCATCATCCTCTGCACCCCGCACCGCTTCCACGCCGCCCAGATCCTGGCGGTGGCGCGGGCGGGCAAGCACGTGTTCTGCGAAAAGCCGCTCTGCCTCACCCGGGCCGACGCCGCGGCGGCGATCGCGGCCTGCGCGGAGGCGGGCGTCACCCTGGGCGTGGGCCATGAACGCCGGTTCGAGCCGCCGGTGCTGGCTCTGCGCGAGCTGGTGCGGTCCGCCGCGCTCGGCACGCCGCTGCAGATCGAGGCCACTTTCAGCCAGGACAAGTTTTTACAACTCGACCCCGGCAACTGGCGGCTCTCGCCCATCGAGGCACCGGCCGGTCCGCTGACGGCGACGGCCATCCACCTGCTCGACCTCGCGGTAAGCATCCTGGGCCCCGCCGAGACGGTTCTGGCCCGGTTGCGCCAACCCGGCCATTTCCTCGCCAACGGGGACTCGCTGGCGATGCTGCTGACCTTCGCCGGGGGGGCCAACGCGCTGATCAGCGCCGTCCTCGCGACCCCCTTCGACGGCCGGTTCGCGGTCTATGGCAGCGAGGGCTGGGCCGAGATCAGGGACCGCGCGCATCCGGAGGCGCCGGAGGGCTGGACATTGACCGTAAGCCGCCGCGCCCAGCCCCGTACGGCGCAGGAGTTTCCACCGGCAACGACGGTGCGCGCCAACCTCGAGGCGTTCGCCGCCGCCGCCAATTGTGGCGCCGCGTATCCGATTTCGGCCCACGAGATGATCGGAACCGTCGCCGTTCTGGAAGCGGCACTCCGCTCGGCGGCGAGCGGCCGGATCGAGGGGGTTGGCGAACGCTAAAACGGCGTGACACCGCAGATTCCCCCTTGCCCCGAACCCCAACCCGCGGAACGCTGCTACCAAGCAGCTTCATAAGGCCTTCAGGGGGGAGGTTCTGGGTGCGCTACGCCTTGCTCGTGTGTGCCGCGATGGTGGCCACCATCCCGGCGGCCGCCCAGTTCGTCGCGCCCGCGCCGGCGCCCGTCGATGGCGCCATTCTGTTCCGCCGCCAGTGCGCCACCTGCCACGCCCTTTCCGCGACCGAGCCGCCGCGGCAGGGCCCGCATCTGGCGGGCGTGGTGGGCCGTCCGGTCGGCAGCGTGGCCGGTTTCGCCTACTCGCCCGGATACGCGACGGCCGGGTTCGTGTGGGATGCAGACCACCTGGACAGCTATCTCGCCAATCCGCAGGCGATGATTCCCGGCAGCATCATGGCCTATCGCCAAGGGGACCCGGCGATCCGGCAGACCATCATCGCCTATTTGAAAGGGCAGAACTGATGGCCAAACCGATCCATTCGATGATCCGCGTGCTGGATGAGGCGCGGTCGGTCGCGTTCTATCGCGCGGCGATGGGGCTCGAGATCGTGGACCGGTTCGCGTTCGATAGTTTCACGCTGATCTACCTCCGCGACCCCGCCTCCACCTTCGAGCTGGAGCTCACGGTCAATGCCGGGCGGACCGAGCCCTACGATCTGGGTGACGGCTACGGCCACCTCGCGGTCGCGGTGGACGATCTCGATGCCGCGCGCACCCGCATGGCGGAAGCGGACGCCAGCCCCGGTGATATCAAGGAGATCGCGCATCAGGGAAAACCCCTCGGCCGGTTCTTCTTCGTGAAAGACCCCGACGGCTACAGCATCGAGGTGCTGCAGCGCGGCGGACGTTTCGCTTAAATAATAACAGGGAGGATATCGCCATGAGAGAGATCGATCGACGCACCCCCATCAGCCGCCGCGGCCTGCTGCGCACCGGCGCCGCCGCGGTCCCGGCCGCGATCGTCGCCGGCGCCAGCATCGGCGCCGACGCCGCCTGGGCGCAGGACGCGAAGGCGCTGGCCCCGCACCAGATGGCGACGCTGGTGAAGGCGGCGCGGGACATCTACCCGCACGACCACATCGCCGACAGCTTCTACATCCGCGCCATCACGCCCTGGGACGCGAAGGCCGGGGCGGACGCGGCGCTGAAGACGATGGTGGCCGAGGGCGTGGCCCGGCTGGACCAGGATGCGGGCGAAAAGTTCAAATCGAATTACCTGGCCGTGGCGTGGGAGGCCGATCGCGTGGCGCTGCTGCGCGGCATCGAACACACGAAGTTCTTCCGCACGCTCCGCTCCGACCTGGTCGTGTCGCTCTACAACCAGCCCGAGATCTGGCCGAAATTCGGCTACGAGGGCTCGTCCGCCGAGCATGGCGGCTACATCGCCCGCGGCTTCGACGACATCAACTGGCTGCCGACGGTTTAGGGGGGCGCGCATCATGGCACAATTCGACCTGAACGATGACGGCGTGGTCGTCATCATCGGCTCCGGCGCCGGCGGCGGCACCCTGGGCAACGAGCTGGCGCAAAGGGGCGTCAAGGTGGTGATCCTGGAGGCCGGCCAGCGCTACGAGGCGCAGGATTTCGTGAATGACGAATGGGCGAGCTTCTCGCAGCTCGCCTGGTCCGACATGCGCACCACCTCCGGCAGCTGGCGCGTCAGCAAGGATTTCCCGAACCTGCCGGCCTGGATCGTGAAGGCGGTCGGCGGCTCCACCACGCATTGGGCCGGCGCCTCGCTCCGCTTCGATGAGCACGAGTTCAAGATCCGCACCCATTACGGCGCGCTGCCGGAGGCGAACCTGCTGGACTGGCCGATCACGCTCGCCGACCTCGCGCCCTATTACGACAAGGCCGAGAGCAAGATGGGCGTCACGCGGACCAACGGCATCCCGGGGCTGCCGGGCAACAACAATTTCCGGGTGATGGAGGCCGGCGCCAAGAAGATCGGCTACAAGGAGGTCAGCACCGGGCGCATGGCGATCAACAGCCAGCCGCGTGACGGCCGCGGCGCCTGCCAGCAGATCGGCTTCTGCTTCCAGGGCTGCAAATCCGGCGCCAAATGGTCCACGCTGAACAGCGAAATCCCGAAGGGCGAGGGCACCGGCCGGCTCGAGGTCCGGCCCGGCTCCCACGTGGTGAAGATCGAGCATGACGCCAGCGGCAAGGTGACCGGCGTGCTGTATGCGAGCGCGGACGGCGCCACCCATCGGCAGAAGGCGCGCGTGGTGGCGGTGGCCGGCAACTCGATCGAAAGCCCGCGCCTGCTGCTCAACAGCGCCAGCGCCATGTTCCCGGACGGGCTCGCCAACAGCAGCGGCCAGGTGGGCCGCAACTACATGCGGCACATGACCGGCAACGTGTATGCGATCTTCGACAAGCCGGTGCACATGTATCGCGGCACCACCATGGCCGGCATCATCCGGGATGAGGCGAAGCACGACACCAAGCGCGGCTTCGTCGGCGGCTACGAGATGGAGACGGTCTCGCTCGGCGTCCCGTTCATGGCCGCCTTCATGGACCCCGGCGCCTGGGGCCGCAGTTTCACCAGCGCCATGGACGGCTACAGCAACATGGCCGGCATGTGGCTGATCGGGGAGGACATGCCGCGCGAAACCAACCGCATCACGCTGGATGCGACGGCCAAGGACAAGCTGGGGCTGCCGGTGGCCTCCGTGCATTTCGACGACCATCCCAACGACATCGCGATGCGCGCGCATGCGGTGCAGCAGGGCTCGGCCGTCTATTCCGCGGTGGGTGCGACCCGGCTGATCCCGACGCCGCCCTATCCCAGCACCCACAACCTCGGCACCAACCGCATGAGCGAGAAGGCGCGGGACGGCGTGGTGAACAAGTTCGGCCAGACGCACGACATCAAGAACCTGTTCGTGTCGGACGGCAGCCAGTTCACCAGCGGCGCCGCCTGCAACCCGACGCTCACGATCGTGGCGCTGGCGATCCGGCAAGCGGGAAGCATCGCCGGCATGATGGAGCGGCGGGAGGTCTGACCCGGCCCTCCCCCTCTCCCTCAAGCGGGAGAGGGGGAGGCCGGCGAATTACTTGCGAACCCCGCTATCCGTCCCGCCGGTGTTGCCCGGGACGGCCCCACCCTGCGTCTCCGTCTTGCCGATCACGGCCGTCCCCGGCGCATCGCGCGCGATCTGCTCCGGGGGTGCCGAACTCGGCGCACCCGGCGGCGTCGTCCCCGGCGGCGTGTTGGGGGTCGTCTGCGCCAAGGCTGGGCCCGCCACGAGCATGGCAATCATCACAGTGCGTATGAGCATGATCGTCCCTCCCGCGGCTTGATGCCGCTGCGATGCCAACGACCGTATTCAGCGGCGGGTTGCACCCACCAACGCCCGTAGGATGGGTGAAACCCATCAACAGACCTCAATAAATAACCGGCTCCGGCACGGCGGACCCAAAATCCGTCCGCAGGAAATCGAAGTCGCACCCCTCATTCGCCTGCTGGATATGCTTGCTGAACGCCCAGCCATACCCACGCTCGAACCGCCGCTCCGGCTCCACCCACGCCGCCCGGCGCGAGGCCAGCTCCTCGTCCGAGACCTCCATCCGGATCGTGCGCGCATCCACGTCCAGCGTGATCAAATCCCCCGTCCGCAGCAACGCCAGCGGCCCGCCCACATAGCTTTCCGGCGCCACATGCAGCACGCAGGCGCCGTAGCTCGTGCCGCTCATCCGCGCGTCGCTGAGTCGCAGCATGTCCCGGTGCCCCTGTTTCAGCAGCGCCTTCGGCATCGGCAGCATGCCCCATTCCGGCATCCCCGGCCCCCCTTGCGGCCCGGCGTTGCGCAGCACCAGCACGTGATCCGCCGTGATGTCCCACGCCTCATCCTCGACGGCCTTTTTCAACGACGGATAGTCGTCGAACACGACCGCCGGGCCGGAATGCCGGAGGAAGCGCTGATCCATGGCGGCCGGTTTGATCACGCAGCCATCGGGCGCGAGGTTGCCGTGCAGCACCGCGAGCGACCCCTCGCCATACACGGGATTGCTCAACGGCCGGATCACGTCGGCATCGTAAACACGGGCACCCTCGATGTTCTCCCCCAGAGTCCGCCCGGTCACGGTCAGGCACTCCAAATGCAGATGCTCTCGGATCTCCCCCATCAATGCCCGGATGCCGCCCGCATAGAAGAAATCCTCCATAAGATACTGGCTGCCGCTCGGCCGCACATTGCCGATCACCGGCACGCGGCGGCTGTAATGCTCGAAATCGGCCAAGCCGATATCCTGCCCGGCCCGCCGCGCCATCGCGATCAGGTGGATGATCGCGTTGGTGGAACACCCCATCGCCATCGCCACCGCAATCGCGTTCTCGAACGCCTGCCGGGTCTGGATGCGGGACGGGGTCAGGTCCTCCCACACCATCTCCACCACCCGCCGCCCGCTCTCGCTCGCCAGCCGGATGTGCCCGGCATCCGCCGCCAGCACGGAAGACCCGCCCGGCAACACCATCCCCACGGCCTCCGCGATGGCCGTCATCGTGCTGGCGGTGCCCATCGTCATGCAGGTGCCGTAGCTGCGGGCAATCCCGCCCTCCACCCCCAGCCAATCCTGCTCGGTGATGGTCCCGGCCCGCAGCTCGTCCCAATACTTCCAGCTATCGCTGCCAGAGCCCAACGTCTTGCCGCCCCAATTGCCCCGCAGCATCGGCCCGGCCGGCAGGAACACGCACGGCAGATCCATGCTGGTGGCGCCCAGCAGCAGCCCCGGCGTCGTCTTGTCGCAGCCGCCCATCAGCACGGCGCCGTCCACCGGATGGGAGCGCAGCAGCTCCTCCGTCTCCATCGCCAGCATGTTGCGATACATCATGCTGGTCGGCTTCACGTAGGTCTCGCTGACGCTGAGCGCCGGCAGCTCGACGGGAAAGCCCCCGGCCATCAGGATGCCGCGCTTCACATCCTCCACCCGCTGCTTGAAATGCACATGGCAGGGCTGCAGGTCGGACCAGGTGTTCACCACCGCAATCACGGGCCGCCCGCTCCATTCCTCCGGCGCGTAGCCCATCTGCATGGCGCGGGAGCGGTGGCCGAAGCTGCGGAGATCCGCGGGGCCGAACCAGCGGGCGGAGCGGAGGTCGGCGGGCTGCTTGCGGGTCATGCGGGCTCCTCAGAACGCGATCTGCACCTTCATGGCCCGGCTGCGATCCCCGGCCAAGTCGAAGGCGCGCACCGCGTCCGCCATCGGTACGATCTCGGTCAACAAGGGCGCCACATCGATGGCGCCGGAGGCGATGAACTGCACCGCCCAGGCGAACTCCCGGTCGAAGCGGAAGGTGCCGCGCAGTTGGATTTCCTTGGCCACCAGCGTGTTCATCGGCAGCGTGATATCCCCGCCGAGCCCCACTTGCACCACCACGGCCCCGGGCCGCACGGCGAGCAAGGCGGCGGTCACGGCCGGGCCGGCGCCGGACGCCTCGAACACCACGTCGAAGTACCCTTTATCTGCATGAAAGCGGTCGAGGCCGCCGGGCTCCGTGCGCATGTTGACCGCGTGATCGGCGCCGATCCGCCGTGCCACCGCCAGCGGCGCGTCCGCCAGGTCGGTCGCCACCACCTCCCGCGCGCCCGCCTGCCGCGCCACCAGGATGCACAGCGCCCCGATCGGCCCGGCGCCCGTCACCAGCACCCGCTTGCCCAGCAACGGCCCCGCCTGCGCCGCCGCATGCAGGCACACCGCGAGCGGCTCTGCGAAGGCCGCGTGTTCCAGCGCCATTCCCGGCGGCAGCTTCACCGCCTGCGCCTCCGTGCACACCAGCGTCTCGCGGAACCCGCCTTGCACGTGCGGGAAGCGCATGGCGCTGCCGAAGAAGCGCATGTCGAGGCAATGGCGCGGGGTGCCCTCCAGGCAATACACGCAGTGCCGGCACGGCCGGCTCGGGTCCACCGCCACGCGATCGCCCGGCGCCACCCGAGTCACGCCGGCGCCCACGGCCGCCACCTCCCCCGCGATCTCATGCCCGGGGATCAACGGCTCGCGGATGCGCACGGTGCCGAAGCCGCCATGCTGGTAGTAGTGCAGGTCAGACCCGCAAATGCCGCCATTTCGGATTCGGACCTCCACGTCGTCAGGCCCGAGCGCCGGGATGTCCGCACTCCCGAGCCGGAGATCGTGGGCGCCGTGGATGACGATGGCTCGCATGAAGGGCCTCATTGACGGAATTGGCTGTGATATCTATGACATCCCATGACATAGATCAGGGTCAACGTGAAGGCGGAGCGGTGTCTTGTGGTAAAGACGGTTAGCGTTCATCTCGGGGAAAGCCTGGATACCGTGGGCGCCCGGTTCGTCTCCGCCTGGCACCGGGCCGAGCAGGGCCTTCTACGGGCCGACTCCGCCGAAATGCATCTCGGGTTCGCCACATGGGAACAGATGGTGCGCGTCCTATCGCCCAAGCGGCTGCAGTTGCTCCGCCATCTGCATGCCCATCCGGCCCGCAACGTGCGGCAGCTCGCGGCCGCGTTGGGACGGGATTACCGCCGGGTGCATGACGACGTGCAGGCCCTGGAGACGGCCGGGCTACTGGAACGGGACGCCGATGGGCTGCGGGCCGAGTATGACGGCTTCGACGTGACCCTTCGCATCGCGCTGTAAGGGATGGCGAAGCCCAGCTACGACATCGCGATCCTCCCCGGCGACGGCATCGGGCCGGAGGTGGTGGCCGCCGCCGTGCAGGTCATGGACCACGCCGCGCGCCAGACCGGCCTGCATCTTCGCCTGGAGGAGCATCCGGCCGGCGCGTTCCATTATCGCGACACCGGCCACGCCATCTCGCCCGGCACCATGGCCGCGATCGGCGCCGCCGACGCCGCGCTGTTCGGCGCCGCGGGCTGGCCCGACATCCGCGCCACGGACGGCACCGAGATCGCACCCCAGATCGACATCCGCGAGCACTACCAACTATTCGCCGGCCTCCGCCCCATCCGGCTCTGGCCCGGCGTCCCCCGCGTGCTGGCGCAGGGCGCGGTCGACATGCTGATCGTGCGGGAACAGACGGAGGGGCTGTTCGCCGGGCGGCATGACGCGCCGGGCAACGATCCGGACCGGGCGCAGGACCGCATGACAGTCACCCGCGCGGGCTGCGAACGGCTGTTCGAATTGTGCTTCACCCTCGCCCGCCAGCGCCGCGCCGCCGGGCGGCCTGGGCATGTCACGCTGATGGACAAGGCCAACGTGCTACGCAGCCAGGCCTTCATGCGCCAGGTTTTCGACACGGTCGCGGCGCGGCATCCCGATATCGGCACGGCGCGCACGTATATCGACGCCGGGTGCATGCAGCTGGTCACCGACCCCGGGCGGTTCGACGTGGTGGTGAGCGAAAACCAGTTCGGGGACATCACCTCCGAGATCGCGGCCGGCATCGGCGGCGGGCTGGGCCTGGCGCCATCTGCGGACCTCGGGGCCGCGGTGGGCGTGTTCCAACCGAGCCACGGCACGGCGCCCGACATTGCCGGGCGCGGCCTGGCCAACCCGATCGCCGCCATCCTGTCCGCCGCGATGCTGCTGGAGTGGCTCGCGGACCGGCGCGATGACGCGGCGTGCCGCCATGCCGCGCAGGCGATCGAGGCTGCGGTCGGGAGCGTGCTCGCCACGGGGCCACGCACCCGCGACCTCGGCGGCTCCGACGGCACCGGGGCGGTGACCGGGGCCGTGCTCGCCGCGTTGGATCAGGCCAGGCCAAGCACTCGATAAAGCCGCTCGCTGGGCGGGAATGCGCGCATGAGGTCGGCCCGGAACACGACGGCGCCCACCAGCATGCCGAGCACGGCGACGGCCGTCAGCACCCAGGCCGCCGCCAGGGCACGGTTCGGGGACCGGGGCGTCGGCAGCGGCTCCGGCGGCAGCAAACGCTCCGGCGGCCCCAGGATCGGGATCGGAGCGGACGGCGGTGGCGGCGGTGCGGGTGGCGGCGGCGGCGGTGGGGGCGGCGGCGGTGCTGGCTCGGGCGCCGCGCCAGCCGGCAGCCAGTCCTTCCCGCACCGCGCACACCGCACGGCGCGGCCGGGCGCCAACCGATCCTCCGGCACATCATAGGCGGCTTCGCAGGACGGGCAGACGATGCGCATGACGCCGTGATACCAACCCCGTGCCGGAAAGAACACTCCGGCGAGTCGTGGAGTGGATGGATGGTTCGGCTGCAGGAGGTGGGTCTGGCGTATGCCGGCAGCGCCGGGCGGGAGGGCGTGCTGCGCGGCATCTCGTTCGACGTGCCGGAGGGCGGGTTCCGCTGGCTGCTCGGACCCTCGGGCGCCGGCAAGACCAGCCTGTTGAGCCTGCTGAACCTCACGATCCGCCCCACCTCCGGCCGGCTCGACCTGCTGGGCCACAACGTGCATGCCGCGCGGCGGGAGGAGTTGCCCTTGCTGCGCCGCCGGATCGGCATGGTGTTCCAGGATTTCCGCCTGATGCCGCACCTTTCTGCGTTCGACAACGTGGCCCTGCCGCTACGCCTGGCCGGCCGGCCGGAGGGGCAGATCCGGGCGGACGTGGCGGAGCTGCTGGGCTGGGTCGGCCTCGCACGCAAGATGGCCTCCCGCCCGGCCGAGCTTTCGGGCGGGGAGCAGCAGCGCGTGGCGATCGCGCGCGCCGTGGTGGCCCGGCCGCTGCTGCTCCTGGCGGACGAACCCACCGGCAACCTCGATGAGGCGCAGGCCGAGCGGCTGATGCAGCTGCTGCATGAAATGAACCGGCTCGGCACCACCGTCGTGGTCGCGACGCATAATGACGGCCTGGTCGGGCGGCACCCGGCGCATACGCTGCGGCTGTCCGAAGGCCGGCTGGTGCATGATGACTAGGCCTCCCACACGCTCCGCCAAACCGATCCTGCGCCCCCGCGGCTTCGACGACCTGGGACTCAAACGGGCGCTGTCGGACCGGTTGCTGCCGATGCTGGTGGGCGCCATGGCGTTCCTCGCGGCACTGGCCCTGGCGGGCGCGATCGGCGCCTCCGCGCTGGCGCAGCACTGGCGGGAGGGGGCGGCGGCGGTGCTGACCGTCCAGGTCCCGCGCCCGACGGAGCGCGCGCTGGAGAAATCGACCGAGCCTGGTAACCGCCTCGACCGCGTGCTGACGATCCTCCGCGGCACGCCGGGCATCCAATCGGCGCGCACCCTCGACGAGGCGGAGCTGGCGGAGTTGCTGAAACCCTGGCTCGGCAGCGGCGCCGGGCGGATCGCGGTGCCGCTGCCGGCCGTGATCGAGGTGCGGCTGGCCGAGCAGGGTGCCGCGGACCTGGTGGCGCTGGGTGCCCGCGTGGCGGCGGTGGCGCCCGGCACGTTGCTGGAAAGCCAGGACGAGTGGGTGCGTCAGCTGGGTGCCCTGGCGCGCAGCCTGCAGGCCTGTGGGGCACTTGCGCTGGGCGTCGTGGCGTTCGTGGCGGTGGCGGTGATCGCCGTCGCCACCCGCGCCGGCCTCTCGACCCGGCGGGACGCGATCGAGATCGTGCATGGCCTGGGCGCCACCGACGGCTACGTCGCGTCCCGATTCGCGCGCCGCGCCACGCTGCTGGCCAGTTTCGGCGCCGCGGCCGGGGCTTTGGTGGCGCTGCCGGTGTTGCTGGGCCTGGTCACGCTCGCGGCGCCGTTCGGACGGAGCAATGGGGAGGACCTGGTGGCGGGCCTGCCGCTCACGCTCTGGCTGGCGCTCCCGGCGCTGCCCGCCCTCGCCGCGGCCATCGGGTGGGTCACGGCGCAGGGCACGGTGCGGCGCTGGCTGCGGCGGCTGCCGTGAGGCGGGTGTTGCGGCTCGCCTGCGCGGCCCTGCTGGCGGCCGGCGTAGCCTGGGGAGCCGGGTTTGCCTGGTTCAGCGTCGTAGCGAGGCAGAAAGGCCGCGCCCCGGCCGCGGCCGACGGTATCGTGGCGCTGACCGGTGGCGCCGACCGGATCGAGATGGCGGTGCGCCTGCTGCAGGACGGGGTGGCGCCGGTCCTGCTGATCTCGGGTGTGGCGGGTGGGGCGGACCTGGGCGGGCTGATCCCGCATATGGCGGGCGATCGCGCCGCCTTGGCGCCCCGGATCACGCTGGGCCGCGCCGCCACCAGCACCATCGGCAACGCCGCAGAGACGGTGGCGTGGGCGCGCGCGCGCAACCTGCGCCGGTTGGTGGTGGTGACCGCCGGATACCACATGCCCCGCGCCTTGCTGGAGATCGGCCACGCCATGCCGGAGGCCGAGCTGATCCCGATGCCCGTGCCGCGCACGGCCGTGAAGTTGCGCGTATTGGCGAGCGAATTCGACAAGCTGCTGGCTGTCCGTCTTGGGTTGACGGGGCTTTGGGTCGGGCTGGGCCGTACTGAGGATGGGACATGAGCTGGATCCGGTCGGCCCTTTTCAATGTGTGGTTCTTCGGCATCACGGGTGTGCTTGGCAGCTACGGCATCCTGCTGCGCCTGTTCGCGCCGGGGCGGGCGTTGGCGCTGGCGCAGCTCTGGGCCGGGCTGGTGCTGTGGGGGGCGCGGGTGATCTGCGGCGTGCGGCTGGTGGTGTCGGGCGCCGAGCACTTGCCGGCTCAGGGCGCCGCGCTGATCGCGTCCGAACATCAATCGGCCTACGACACGCTGATCTGGCTCCGTCTCGTGCCGCGGGTGTCGTATGTGTTCAAGGCGGAGATGGCGAAATGGCCCCTCTTCGGCCCGCTGCTGGTGCCGGCCGGGCAGATCCCGGTCGAACGGGGCGGCGGGGCCAACGCGATGCGCAGCCTGCTCCGCGGCGCCGAGCAGGCGGTCCTGGACTCGCGTCAGATCCTGATATTCCCGGAAGGGACCCGCGTGGAGCCCGGCGCCACCCCGCGGCTCCGTCCGGGGATTGCCGCGATTGCGGCGCGGACCGGTCTGCCGATCATCCCGGTGGCGACCGATTCCGGCCTCCGCTGGGGCCGGCGGTCGTTTCGTAAGTATGCCGGACCCGTCCATATCTGGATCGGCCCGCCCATCCCCGCTACGCTGCCCCCGGAGACGATCCTGCAACTCCTGACCGAGCGATGGGCGACCCTTCACTCCGCAAGCCGCCCTGTGGACAACTCTGTGCATGATCGGGGCGGCATCGGGGTATCGGACGGGCGCTAGGACCCACAAGCGCTTCAATTGCTTCAGTATCGTGGCATTTTGTCACGCAATAACCGACAAACCTTGACGAGCTTGGGTGAGCATGTCGGGTTCTAAGATGCTGTAAAGTCGCGCCTTTGAGTAATTTCCGAATGAACCCGGTGCCATCGCCCCAGGAAAGCTGACCAAAAAACCTCACAATTTCGTGTGGTTAGCGGAGTGTTGTGGAGAAACTTCGCTCCGACGCAAGACATGGCTTGACAGGCATATCCCGATCGCGGAGGAAGCCGACCCCTCGATCTCCTACCAAAATGATTGACACCTATCCCCGCCGCCAGGCTAATTTGTTTTGATGGCATAACATGGTGGCGGCGGGGACGGGACGAATGACCACGATCAATCAGGCCGTTGGCATCCGCAATGGCACGGCGCCGATGCCGAACACCTCGGCGGATCTTGCGGCGATCACGGGATTGCTCGACCGCATCCCCCTCGCCAATGGCGGCACCGCGTCCACACCGGGGCTCTGGAGCCCTGCCCGCACCCTCCTCATTCCGCAGGTCGCCGCCGCCATCGTGGCCTTCCAGACCTGGAACCGGCGCCCCACGATCGACGGGGTGGTCGATCCCGGCGGCGGCACGCTGCGCCTGATGGACCAGCTTGCCTCACCAGCCCCCGTGACGGCGGAGATCGTGACCAACGAGACGAATGCGCAGGCTTGGGTCGTGGCCGACCAGACCACCCTGGATGGCCACGGTCCGATCGGCAGGATGACGATCAACCCCTCCATCCGCCGCTTCCTCATCCGCACCACGGGGTGCAGCATCAAATGGTTCGGCGTTGTACTGCCGCTGGACCAGCTCGGCCGCATCATGCCGGGCCGCCCGCATCTGTTCTTCACCCCGGCCCCGTGGCAGGGCGGTCATCAGGATCCGATGTATGACAGCTTCCGACATTGGACGGGGCTGTGGGACAAATACACATCTGCCATCGGCTCGCAGCTCGTGGTGTCGGGCGCACCGCAGATCCTGGTCGTGCCGTTCTACAAGAACAGCCAATTGAACGATCTGGGTGGGTTCCTGCAAAATTGGAAACAGGCGGTGACCGCGGTCGTCACGGCCGCGATCAACGCCGTGGACCCGCTCTATCTCCGCAACGATTTCGAATTTTCCGAGATCCACACATCGAGCTTCAGCAACGGCATCGTGCCGCATCGCCAGTTCAACACCCGGGGCATCGATGTGAACACCATGACCCGCATGGCCTACGACCTCGATGGGCAGGCGTCAGGGACCGTGTGGCATACGAGCCGGATGGTCACCTACGCCAACACGCCCGTCCCGCGCACCAATCCGGTCGGCATGCGGTGGCACGTGGGCGGGCGGCTCGGCGAATTAGGCCGCGCCTACCCCGGCGCCATAACCCACAATCTCTGTCCGTTCCTGCTGATCCACGGCCTCACCCGGCACGGCCGTTGATTGGTGGAAGGGGTTGGATTCGAACCAACGTAGGCGTACGCCAGCGGATTTACAGTCCGCCCCCTTTAGCCACTCGGGCACCCTTCCAGCAGGGGCCGGACGTAGGGCCCGACCCCACTCCTGTCAACTGATCAGGGCGGCGATCACGCGCGCGGCAGCAGCTTCTGCACCTCGCTCGTCACGTCCGCCAGCACGGCCTCCGGTGTCGCGCGCTGCTCCACGATCCGCGCCAGATTGTCCACGATCGTCTGCGTGATGCGCACCCCGTTGGTGCCCGGGAACGCAAACCAGGGCTGCATGATCGGGATCTGCTCCATCGCCGGGCGGAACAGCTTGTTGTCGCGGTAGAACGCACCCAGGAACTTGTCGTCGTTCAAAGTCAGCGTGTTGCTCGGCACATAGCCGGTGCCGCGCACCATGATCGTCTGGCCCACCGGCCCCGCCGCGAACTGCATGAACTTCCACGCCGCCGCCTGCCGCTCCTTGTCGCGCGTCAGCATGACCGCGGCGTTCCCGCCGGTCGGCAGCTTGCCCCCCGGGGTGATCACCGGCATCCGCGTGGTGCGCAGATCCACGTCCGGGCCCGCGCTTTTGACCATTGTGCCGATATAGGCCGTGGTCCCCATCACCATGCCGAGCTTGCCGGCGTAGAAGGCCTGGAACGCCGCCTCCGTCGTGAGCGGCGGCATCTTGCCCTCCTTCACCATCCGGTCCAGCAGCTTCAATGCCTGGAGCCCCTGATCGCCCCAGGCCACCGTCTTCTCGTCGGCACTCAGCATCTTGCCGCCGTAGCCATACAGCAGGGCGGAGAACATCCAGTCATCGCCGGGCCAGCGATAGAACATGGAGGAGACGCCGTCCCCCAGCGCCGCGATCTTGGCGGCCAATGCCAGCACGCCGTCCCAGTCCCTCGGGAAATTGTCGGGATCGCCGCCTGCGCGCTGCACCAGCTTGGCATTGTAATACAGGATCGGGTTGCTGGCGGAGAACGTCAGCCCGACTTGCTTGCCGCCGACCTGCGCCAGTTGCAGCATGCTCGGCGCCCAGCCCTGCGCCGCCGCATCGCCCAGCATCGGCCCGACATCGACCGCGATATCCCGCTCCGCCAGGAAGCGCAGCCGGTTCAGCCCCTGCAGGCTCACATCCGGCAGCCCGCCCGCCGCGGCCTGCCGGATCACCAGCTGCAACCCGTCCTCATAGGTCGGAGACGGCGCCAAATAGCGCACCGTCATGTCGGGATGCGCTTGGGTGAAGGCGGCGGCCAGCTGCTCCATCACGTCCTTGAACAGCGCCGGCATGGCGTAGTGCGCCACCACCTCGGTCACCGCCGCAGCCGCGGGGCGCGGCAGGAACGGCACGGCCAGCGAGGCGGCCAGCAAATCGCGACGACGCATAAAGAACTCCTGTGATGTATTGAGAAATATCAGCCCTTCATCCCGGCTGTCGCGACACCCTGGATGAAACGTCGTTGCGCCAGCAGGAAGGCCCCCACCATCGGCGCCGTGACCAGCACGGAGGCGGCCATCAGCGCCCCGATGTCGCTGCCGGCCTCCTCCGCCCGGAAGAACAGGACGCCGAGCGCCGGCGTCGCCATGCGCTCGGTCTGGATCACGATCAGCGGCCAGAACAGATCGTTCCAATGCGCCACGATGCTGAAGGTCGCGAACGCCGTCGCCGTCGGCCAGGCATTCGGCAGGATCACCCGCCACACGATGCCGAGCTCCCCCATGCCGTCCAGCCGCGCCGCCTGGATCAGCTCGTCCGGCATCGCCTTGAACGCCTGCCGGAACATGAAGATGGCGAACACCGACACGGCGAACGGCGCCACGAGTGCCGCGTAGCTGTCGAGCAGCCCCAGTTTCGACAGCGCCACATACAGCGGCAGCGCCGGCACATGCGCCGGGATCAGCAGGCCCAGCAGCACCAGCGCGAACACCGCCTCCCGCCCCCGCCACCGCAGTTTCGCGAGCGCATAGGCGCACGGCACCGCGAACAGCAGCTGGAAGAACAGGATCACCGCACACACCACGGCGCCGTTCAGCAGGAACCGCAGCAACGGCACGGAGGTCAGCGCCTTGGTGTAGTTCTCCACGCCAGCAAAACGATGCGGCCACAATTGCAGGGACGCCTGGAAGATCTCCGACCCCGGCTTCAGCGACGCCGACACCATGAACAGGTACGGCGCCAGCACCACCAGCGCGGCCACCGACAACACGACCAACCGGATCATGCGTAATGCACCCGGCGCTCCAGAACTCGCGTCTGCACCCACACCAACCCCAGCACGATCACGAGGAACACCGCCGTGATGGCAGCGGAGTAGCCGATCCGGAAATAGGTGAACCCCTCCTGATACATGACATGCAGCAGCACCTGGCTGGCATTGTTCGGGCCGCCCTTCGTCAGCGCCGCCACCGTGTCGAACACGCGCAGGCACCGGATCGCGGTCACCGTCACCACGAACAGCGTGGTGGGACCCAGCATCGGCCAGGTCACCAGCCAGAACCGGTCCCACGCCCGCGCCGCGCCGTCCGTCTCCGCCGCCGCCCGCAGCTCCGGCGGGATCGCCGTCAGCCCGGCCATGAACAGCACCACGACGTAGCCGAGGTTCTCCCACACCCCGATCAGGCACAACGAGGTCAGCACCCAGTCGCTGGATCCCAGCCAGTTCACCGGTGCCACGCCGACCATGCCCAGCAGGCGGTTCACTGGCCCGATGGTGGGATGCAGCAGATATTCCCAGGCCGTCGCCATCGCGACCAGCAGCGATACGACCGGCAGAAAGAACACCGCCCGGAACAGCACCCGGCCCCGGACCCCACCCTCGATCAGCAGCGCGATCCCTAGGCCCAACGCCAACGACGCCGGCAGCACCGCCGCGACGTAGATAAGAGTATGGCGCAGCGCCCCCAGGAACGCCCGGTCCCGCAGCAGCTCGGCATAGTTGTCGAGGCCCACGAACCGCATGGCGGGGCCGCCGAGCTCGAGGTCGGTGAGCGACACCATGAGCAGCGCCCCGGTCGGCACCAGCAGCAGCACCGCGAGCGCGATCACGGCCGGCGCCGCGAGCCATAGCCCGGCCCAGCCCCCGTCACGCATGGCTGACCGCCCGCGCCGGCGCCCGCAGCTGAACCCGCGCCCCATCCATCCCGAACAGCAACGCCCCGGCATCATCGACCCGGAAGCCTACGGCCTCCCCGACCTGCACCCCAGCCGACCCGGGGAGGCGCGCCACCACGGCCGTTCCGTCCATCAAGCGCGCATGCAGCAACAGCTCGGCGCCCAGGAACTCCTGATGCTCGACCCGGGCCGGAAGGCCCGTCCCCCCCAGGGACAGCGCCTCCGCCCGGATGCCGACCTGCACCGCGGCGCCCTCCGGCAGCTCGGCCCGCAACGGCAGCAGCAGCGCCCCGACCCGCACGCCACCGGCCTCCGCCACGCCCGCCAGCACGTTGATGCGGGGGCTGCCGAGGAACTGCGCCACCCTGAGATCGGCCGGGTCATCGTAGAGGTCGCGCGGCGTCCCGAGTTGCAGGATCTGACCATCGAGCATCAGCGCCACCCGGTCCGACATCGTCATCGCCTCGACCTGGTCGTGCGTGACATAGACCGTGGTTACCCCCGCGGCCCGATGCAGCGCCACGATTTCGCGCCGTGTCTGCGCCCGCAATTCGGCATCGAGGTTGCTGAGCGGCTCGTCCATCAGGAAGGCCGCGGGGTGGCGCACCAGCGCCCGCCCCAGCGCCACACGCTGCCGCTGCCCGCCCGAGAGTTGCGCCGGGCGCCGGTCCAGCAGGTGCCCGATCTGCAGCGTGGCGGCCGCGTCCCGCACCGCGGCTGCGATCCCCTGCTGCCGCCCACGATGCCCGGGCACCATATGCCGCATGACCGGCAGCCGCTCGATCGCCGACAGGCGCCGCATGACCAGCGGCACCGCCATGTTCTGCGCCACCGTCAAATGCGGATACAGCGCATAGTTCTGGAACACCATCGCCACGTCCCGCGCCGCCGGCCGCAGCGCCGTCACCTCCCGCCCCCCGATCCAGACCCGGCCGGAATCGGCGCTTTCGAGCCCCGCAATGATCCGCAGCAGCGTGGTCTTGCCGCAGCCGGACGGGCCGACCAGCGACAGGAACTCGCCCGGTGCCAACGACGCCGACACGCCCTTCAACACGGCCGTCCCGCCGAACTGCTTCCGCACGCCTTCCACGACCAATCCGGTGCTCATGATGCCGGATACACCCCGGTGTCCCGGACATCGGGCGTCTCCATGCCGGCGGGCGCCAGCAGCTCCGTCTCGACCGCGTCCTCGCCGAACCGGTGCAGCAACACGCCGCAGGGCCGCGTTCCCGGCAGACCCGGCTGCTCCAAGGGTGACACCACGAACGCCACCGAGGGCGCCCATTGATACGACACCGCCCCGAACCGCATCCCATGCTGCACGTGCAGATGGCCGGATGCGACCAGGCGCAGGGCCGGATGCGCCAAGACCGCCGCAAGCCCGCCCCGGGCCACGGGCGGCACGGACCAGTAATCGAAGGGGTCTCCCTCGATCGATCCCACGAAGACCGGCTTATGCAGGAACACCGCCAGCCGCCGCCCGCCCAGGCTCGCCAGCGCCTCCGTGATCATCCCGGCCTGTGCCGCTTCTTCCCCGGCATGCGCGCCCATGATCTGGCTGTTCAGGCCCATCAGCCGCCAGCCGTCACGATCCACCACCCAACGATCCTGTCCGAGATGGCTCCGAAACCGGTCCAAGCGCGCATCGTCCACGGGTTGCGTGGTCGTCAGCGCCGGATGATCGCCCACGTCGTGATTGCCCGGCACCGCCAGTACGGGGCCCGGCAACTCGCCGAAAGCCTTGGCGGCAAAGGCCAGGTCTGCCTCGCCAGCGCTCCCCGCGCCATCCAGCGTCAGGTCCCCTGACGCCACGAGCAGATCGGGGTGCAGCGTGTGCATCATCGCCGCGACACGCCGGAAATTTCCGCGGAACAACGTGGTTCCGGCGCCCAGATGGGTGTCGGAAATCTGGGCCAGCGTGAAAGCCATCTCAACCTCCGCCGTCGCTTATATCGGCGGAACATTGCATAATCAGGATGAAGCCGCGAGCGTCTTGCCCGCTGCCTCGTATCGCCACACGCTGGCGGGCGGCACGTTGAGGGGTGTCCATGCCTCCCGCTTCGCGACCAGCCCGTGCTTTTGCGCGGGCAGCGGGGAGGTCACGCAATAGCTGTAATGCAGGAAGCCCCGCCCGGGCGCCACGGCGGCGATCGCATCGATGAAACGCCGCTGCTCCGGCACCGGCAGCAGCACGAGCGGAATGCCGCAGATCACCGTCCCGACATGGCCGTGGAGCCGCGGTGGCACCAGATCGGGCAGCGCCCGCGCATCCCCCTCGATGACCTCGACGCCGGGCAGCATTTGGCGGAGATGCCGGGCCATGTCGGGCACGATCTCCACCACGATCACCCGCTCCGGCGGCACCCCGCCCTGCAGCAGCGCGCGGGAGACGACGCCCGTGCCGGCGCCCAGCTCGATCACCCACTCGTCGCCCGTCCGCCTGATGTGCTGCACCACCCGGCGGCACAGGGCGGGCGAACTCGGCACGATGGAGCCCATCTGCAACGGGTTGGCGAGCCACCGGCGCAGGAACAGCCCGACCCCGGCCCCCCCGGCCTTCTGGTCCGTACGCGCGTCATAGGCCTGGCCAGTGTGCAGCGACATCGTGCCCCGTCGGTTCGAGATTGAACCCGGCGGGCATACAAGACCCGGCACCCCCTGCCGACCCCGCCGTCCATGAAGCTTTCATGGCAAGGTGCTTCCTTAGCTGGCCCGGTTTGTGCACACTCGTTATCGACATTAACGGAGGAATTATGCGCCGACTGCTCGCCGCCCTCATCCTCACGACTTTCATGGCCACTCCGGTGTTGGCCCAGCGGACCCTTACGGTCGCCACGGGCGGCGCGTTCAGCTCCATCGACCCGCATTATTTCAACCTCGGCCCCAACAACATCATCAGCTACCATTTGTTCGATGCGTTGACGGAGCTGGACGCCAATTACCGGCCCGTCCCGGGCCTGGCGGAAAGCTGGACGGCGGTGGACGAGAAGACCTGGGAGTTCAAGCTCCGCCCCAACGTCCGCTTCAGCGACGGCACGCCCTTCACGCCCGATGACGTGGTGTTCAGCTTCGAGCGCATCCCGACCGTGCTGAACTCCCCCAGCAGCTTCAACCAGGCCGTCAAGCCCATCGCGCGGATCGAGATCGTGGACCCGCTCACCATCCGCATGCACACGCGGGTCGCGGAGCCGCTGCTACCCTACTACATGGCGCAGCCCCGCATCGTGAGCCGCAAGCACGGCACCGGGGCCGCCACGTCCGACTACAATTCGGGCAAGGCCGCGATCGGCACCGGCCCCTATCTGCTCGACAGCGTGGCGCTGGGCGACAAGCTCGTGTTCAAGCGCAATCCGACGCATTGGGGCCCGGCGCCGCACTGGGACACCGTGGTGTATCGCCTGATCGCCAACGGCGCCTCCCGCACCGCGGCGTTGCAGGCCGGGGACGTGGACATCATCGACCAGGTCAGCACGAAGGACGTGTCCACGCTCAAGGCCAACCCGGCGCTCACGGTGTCGGCGCCGCCGGGCCAACGCTTGATCTACGTGTATGTCGATACCGAGCGCGCCATCACGCCGTTTGCCTTCGACCTCCAAGGCAAGCCGCTGGCGGCCAACCCGCTGAAAGACCTTCGCGTCCGCCGGGCGCTCAGCCTCGCCATCAACCGGGAGGGCCTGCGCACGCAGATCATGGACGGCTATGCCGCGCCCACCGGCCAGATCATGCCGGAGGGGGGTGTGGGGTACGTCGACACGCTGAAGCCCGATCCGTTCGACGCGGCCCAGGCCCGCAAGCTGCTGGCCGAGGCCGGGTTCCCGAACGGCTTTGCGCTGACGCTGCACGGGCCCAATGACCGCTACGTCAACGATCGCGGCCTGGTGGAGGCCATCGCCCAGATGTGGACCCGCGTGGGTGTGAAGACGACGGTGAACACCATGCCGACCACGACGTTCTTCCCGGCCGGCAACCGGGACGAGTTCAGCATCAACCTGATCGGCTGGGCGAGCGACACCGGGGAGGCCAGCAGCAATATCGGCCAGCTGCTCGCCTCACCCAACCCCGACAAGGGCCGCGGCGCCATCCTGAAACCGAGCCATTTCGCCCGGGAGACCATCGACCAGATGTTCGAGCACTCCATGACCGTGTTCGACCCGGCGAAGCGGGAGGCGCTGTATCGCGACACCATCGTGGCGGCCATGGCGGAGCTGCCGCTGATCCCGATCCACTTCCAGGTGAACGTGTGGGCGATGAAGAAGACGGTGGCGCTCCGCCCCCGCATGCAAGAAGGCATACGCTCATGGGAAGTGGACCCCGTGCCATGAGGCGCCGCACCCTGCTGGGCGCGGCGCTGGCCACGCCGCTCGCGGCTCACGCGCAGACCCCGCCCAGCACGCTGCGGATCGGCACGTCAGGCGCGTTCACCTCGCTCGATCCGCATTATCACCGGCTCACGCCCAACAATCTGGTCGCGGACTATTTGTTCGACACGCTGGTGATCATGGACCCCGCCTACAAGCCGGTCCCGGGCCTGGCGGTCAGCTGGGTGGCCGAGACGCCGCTCGCCTGGCTGGTCAAGCTGCGCCCGGGCGTCACGTTCCATGACGGCTCGCCCTTCACCGCGGACGACGTGGTGTTCACCTTTGGCCGCATCCCCACCGTGCTGAACAGCCCGGCCAGCTTCAACGACGCGGTGAAGCCCGTGATCCGGATGGAGGTGCTGGACCCGCTTACCATCCGCATGCACACGGCCGAGCCCGTGCCGCTGCTGCCGCTCAATCTTGGCGCGCCGCGTATCGTCAGCCGAAAATTTGGCGAGGGCGCCGTCACCGCCGACTACAATACGGGCAAGGCCGCGATCGGCACCGGACCTTACAAGCTCGGTTCCGTGCTGCTGGGCGATCGGATCCAGTTCGTCCGCAACGAGGCCTATTGGGGGAAGAAGCCGGCGTGGGAGCGGGTGGATTACCGCCTGATCGCGAACGGCGCCTCCCGCACCGCGGCGCTGCAGGCCGGGGACGTGGACGCGATCGACCAGGTCAGCACCAAGGACGTGGCGACGCTGAAGGCCAACCCGAAGCTGCAGGTGACCAGTGCTGCGGGCAACCGGCTGATCTATCTGTATCTGGATACCGGGCGCGCCCAGACGCCGTTTGCCTTCGACCTCGCGGGGAAGCCGCTCGCGAAGAACCCGTTGCAGGACCGCCGGGTGCGGGAGGCGCTGTCGCTGGCGGTGAACCGGGAGGGGCTGCGCAGCCAGATCATGGACGGCGCCGCGGCGCCCACCGGGCAGCTCGTGCCCGAAGGCGCCTCCGGCTACGATCCTGGCCTGCGCCCGCTGCGGTATGACGTGGCGCAGGCCCGCAAGCTGCTGGCGGAGGCCGGGTATGGCGCGGGGTTCCAGCTCACGCTGCATGGGCCCAACGACCGCTACGTGAACGACCGGCAGCTGGTTGAGGCGATTGCCCAGATGTGGACGCGGGTCGGTGTCAAGACGACAGTCAGCACGGCGCCGGCCAGCATGTTCTTCGCCGGCGCCAGCCGGGACGAATACACGGCGGACCTCACGGGCTGGGCGCCCGATAACGGGGACGCCAGCTCGCCGCTCGTGCAGATCATCGCCTCCGTCAACCCGGACAAGGGCCGCGGCGCGATCCCGAAGCCCTCCCATTACGGCACGCCCGAGATCGACCGCATCATCGAGCAATCGCTGACGGTGTTCGATACCGAGCAGCGTGAGGCCTTGTATGTGGAAGCGACCCGGCTCGGCATGGCCGACCACGCGATCATTCCGCTGCATCACCAGCTGAATATCTCGGCGATGCGCCAAGGGCTGAAGCTCCGTCCGCGGCTGCAGGAAGGCATCCGCGCCATGGAGGTCGATCCGGCTTAGCGACCGTTCTTGCACGTCCTTGGCGAAGCGATCCGGGGGCACGATCGCGCGTGTCGCCCCTGGATTGCTTCGCTTCGCTCGCAATGACGGCGGCCTAGGTTTACCGGGACAAAGCCTCCCGCACGAAGGGGTTGCCCCGCCGCTCCGCCCCGATCGTGGTGCCGGGGCCGTGGCCGCACAGCACCGCCACATCGTCCGCGAGCGGCATCAGCTTGTCCCGGATCGCGTCCAGCAGCGCGTCGGTGTCCCCATACGGAAAGTCCGTCCGCCCCACGGAACCGCGGAACAGCACATCCCCCACGACCGCCAACCGGGACGCCGCCGATACGAACACCACGTGGCCCGGCGTATGTCCCGGGCAATGCAGCACCTGAAACCGATGCGGCCCCACACCGACCGTATCGCCCTCCACGAGCCAGCGATCCGGCTGCACCGCACGGGCGCCCACGATGCCGTAGCCCCGCCCCGCTGCCGGCAATCCGTCCAACAAAAAAGCGTCCCGCTGGTCCGGCCCCTCGATCGGCACATGCAGCGCATCCCGCAGCGCCGCGGCGCCGCCGGCGTGATCGATGTGGCCGTGGGTCAGCAGGATCCGCCCGATCTTCACGCCCAGCGTCTCGATGGAGCTCAGGATGCGCGGCACATCTCCGCCGGGATCGACGACGACACCCTCGAGCGAGCGACTATCCCACAGCACCGTGCAATTCTGCTGCAGCGGTGTGACGGTCAGGACGGCGTGCTGAATGGTGGACATGCCGCCGCTCTCGCAACAAACGCCCTCCCCGTCAACATCACCGTCAACATGGAGTCTTGCGCCGCCACACGAACCGCCGCGCCAGCCCCAGCACGCCCAGGAGCGGCGCCAGCATCAGCAACGAGCCCGGCGCCGGCACCGGCACGAGCGGCGGCCCGAACGTCACGTCCACCGCGCGATAGCCGGCCACGAAATTGTCCACCTCGAACCCGCCGCTACCGGCTTCCGTCAGCACGACCTGGTCGAAATATCCGTTGAGGTCGAAGAAGTTCAGGAAGCCATATTGCTCGCCCGGGTTCTGGCCCGTGGTCGGGTTGCCGCAATACTTGTTCTTGATGTCAGGACACGCGCCGAGCGCCTTGCCCACCGTGGCGGCGTTGAAGGTCGCGAGCACCACGCCCTGATTCAGCACCGTCACCACGTTCCCGGCATCCAGGGCGGACACGGCGAGGCCGAAATAGTTCACGCCCTTGACCGCGGCGGTGTGCGCGAAGGTGATCGTGATCCCGGGGGCGTTGCTGAACGTCGCCAGGTAGCGCCCGGTGCCGCCGGCGCCGCCATACTGATCGGCCGTCAGAATGCCGAAACTGCCGCCGATCGTGGCGCTGATCGGGGAGCCCGAGAGGCCGAAATTCGTGGTGAACGCCACGCCGCCACCCGGCGCCGACAAGGGCCGCGTGTCGAAACTCTCGGTCCCATACACCGCCTGCACCCCGCCGGCCGTCATCTGCGCGGCGGTCGGCGCCTCCTGCTGCGGTCCCAGATAGGAGGCGTAGATCACGTCCGCGAAGGTCGCGACCGGGAACATGGCCACGCCCATCACCAGCGCGGTCACGATGCGCGAGCGCAGCCGCTGCTGCCGGGCCAGGGCACGCGGGCTGAGCGGTTGGGGCTGGCACGCCTCCGGCACGAAACCCATCGGCAGCCGCGCCATCATGCGATGCGACACCCGGTCGACGGTGCGCCGCCGACGGCGCATCCTCCGTCGTGGGCCTGGCTCGCTCACATTCGTCCCTCCGAACGAAACTTTCGTTCAGAGGAAACTTACGGCACTTACAGCAAAATTAACGTTTATTTAATGTCAGAGATCGCCGACTCATGTCGTCCGAGCGGCGAGGTCGTCGAACAGGCTGGCCCAGGCGGTCGCCACAGAAGCGGGCCGGAACCGCTCGATGGTGCGATCCCGGTGGGACAGGAGCGCGGCCCGGATGGCGGGCCGATCCGGTCCGGCACAGAGGCGCGCCATCGCCTGCGCCAGCGCTTCGGTGTCGTAGGGGTCCACAAACAGCGCCGCCTCCCCGAACGTCCAGCGGAACACCGGCAGGTCCGACACGATCACCGGTGTGCCGGCCTGCAGCGCCTCCAGCGGTGGGTAGCCGAACCCCTCGGCATAGGAGGGGAAGGCGAAACATTCGGCGCCGGCCATCAAGGCCTGCATCTCGTCGGGCGGCAGGCGCTCCAGGTGGATGAGCCGCCCGCTCGCGACATGCGGGGCCATTTGGCGCAGCCCCTCCTCCTCCAGCCAGCCGCGCCCGGCGACGAAGATGAGGCGCAGCTCCGGATCGTGCCGGGCCACCACACGCTCCCAGGCGCGGATGATGCCGGCGAAGTTCTTGCGCGGCTCGAAGGTGGAGACGGCCAGGATGTAGCGGGGCGCCGGGTCGATCGGGGGGGCGGGTGCTCCGCCGGGCACGGCGCGGAAGGTGCGGCGGGCGGCGATGATGCCGGGGATGCCGATCGCCGTGGTCTCCGCCACGGGTGGCGCCAGCGCGCAGGGGATCACCCGTGCCTGCTCCGCCCGCTTCGGGTCGACCAAGGCGAGGTCTTCCACGCTGCCGGGGCTGTCGCACACGAACCAGGTCGCGGGATCGCAGCCCTGCACCATGCGCTGGTGCACCACGCCGTTCTGCCAACTTGGCACCACATCGGCCGAGGTCAGCGGGATCGCGTCGTGATAGCGCACCAGCGGCCGGATGCCGGGCGGCAGGCGGATGGGCCGCGCGTTGCAGAACAGCGCGAAGTCGAACGCCCCGGCCTGCAGCTGCACCGGCGGCAGGAACGGCAGCCGGCCGCCCCGGAACAGCAGGCGGGACACGCTGAGGTCGGTGCCGACGAAAGGTTGCGCCTGCACCAGCGCGCGGTCCTGCGGCGGCAGGGTCTGCTCGAACAGCACGCGCCAGATCGCGTCCTGCATCTGGCGCGGCATCGCCATGGTCTCGTAGCGGGACGCCAGCACGCGGCGGATGTTCCGGAGGCGATGGAGTTTCGACCCCCGGGGCAGATCCGTCGCCGCGCGGGACATCCAATGAACGATCCCGGCCGCGAGCGTGAGCGGCGCCTGCCCCGGTGCGATCCGCGGCAGGTCATGCAGGCGGAGCGGCATCAGCAGCCCGGTCGGCTCCACCCCGGGCAAGCCGGCCAGCATGGCGAAGATCAGCCGGATGTCCTGCGCGATCCCCACGTAGCCATCCGCCGCATGCGACAGATCGACCAGGACCCGGTGCGGCACGTTATTTGACAGCGGAGAACGCGGTCGGGGTCAGGATGGAGGATTCGATGTTGGCGACGATCGGCCCGTTCTCTTCGGTTTTGGCGCGGGCGGCGATCCAGGCCGGGTCGGATTGGAAGGCGCCCCACTTCGCTTCCCGCTCGGCCAGGCTTTCCCAGGCCACCATATAGGTCAGGCTCTGGTTGCTCGGCCCGAGCACCGTGGTCCAGAACCCCGCCTGCCGAATGCCGTGCTTGTCCCAGAGCGCCAGGGTCGTGCCCTCGAACCGCTTCATCAAGTCCGGCAGCTTGCCCGGCATGCAATGGTAGATTCTGAGCTCATGGATCACCGCTGGTCTCCCGCATCTCCGGCGCAACCCGCGCCGGCCCCGGCGGTTGTAGCAACAACCCAGGGAGACGCACCATGCAGCAGCCGCATACCGAAGAGACGATCGAGCATACGGATGGCCAGCAGGACACCGGCAACCACAAGAAGCCGGGTGCCCCGGACGAAAAGGGCGCCGACACGTTCGGCGGCACGCGCACGGGCGCCGAGAACGTCGAGCCGAAGAGCTAGCCGGCAAACTCGAACCGCCCGACTTCATCCTAGGGTCCGCCGCGGGAGCGCCACAGCACCAGGCCGCTATGGATGATAGCCCCTCAGCGAAGCAATGCAGGGAGACGAAGCCTGCGTGTAGCCCCTCCATTGGCGAGGGCAGCACTCGAGCTTGAGGCTAGTGCAGCGCGGCGCAGAACGCCTGGATGCGGCGGCAGGCCTCGGCGAGCGACACATCATCGGTCGCGTAACTGATCCGCACATACGGGCTCATGCCGAACGCCGCGCCATGCACCAGAGCCACGTGTCCCTCCTCGAGCAGGGCCATCGCGAAATCCTCATCCGTGCGGAGCACCGTGCCCGCCGCGGTGGTCTTGTCCAGGCAGCCCGCGACGTTGGGATAGACGTAGAACGCCCCCTCCGGCCGGTGGCACACCATGCCCGGCGCCTGGTTCAGCGCATCCACCACCAGGTCCCGCCGGCGGCGATACGCCTCGGCCATCACAGGCACCGAGTCCTGCGGCCCGTCCAGCGCGGCCGCGGCGGCGGCCTGACCGATGGTCGACACGCCGGCCGCCACATGGCCCTGCATGACGACCATGGCCTTGATCAACGCCTTCGGCCCGGCGGCAAAGCCGATGCGCCAACCGGTCATGGCATAGGTTTTGGACACGCCGCTCACCGTCAACACCCGGTCCCGCAACCGCGGCTCCACGGCCGCCATGGTGGCATGCCGGAAGCCGTCGAACACCAGGTGCTCATACATGTCGTCGCACATCACCCAGACATGCGGGTGGCGCAGCAGCACGGCGCCCAAGGCCGCCATCTCGTCGTGGGAATAGGCGGCACCGGTCGGGTTGTTGGGAGAGTTCAGGATGACCCATTTGGTGCGCGGCGTGATGGCGGCGTCGAGGTCTTCGGGACGTAGTTTGAAACCGTTATTCTGCGGGCAGTTCACCACGACGGGCTCGCCACCCACCACGCGGGTGGTGAGCGGATAGGCGCCCCAGTACGGCGCGGGGATCACCACCTCATCCCCGTCATTCACGGTGGCCATCAGCGCGTCGAAGATCACGCCCTTGCCGCCATTGGCGACCATGATCTCGTCCAGCGCGTACTCCAGGCCGGAATCGCGCTGGAATTTGCGCCGGATCGCCTGCTTCAGCGCGGCCTGGCCGTCTTGCGCCGGGTATTTGGTGTCCCCGGCCAGCACGGCCTGATAGCCGGCCTCGATCGCATGGCGGGGGCTTGCGAAGTCGGGCTCCCCGATCGTGAGCGCGATCACCTCGATGCCCTGGGCGCGCATGGCCCGGGCCTTGACCGTCATCGCGACCGTTGCGGCCTGCGGGCTGCGGGCCAGCCGGTTGGCAAGCGTGGGCTGAGCCGCGTCCATGCTCAGCGCAGCCCCTCGCAGAAATGCTGGATGCGGCCGCAGGCGGTGCGGAGGCTCTCGGTATCGGTTGCGTAGCTGATGCGGAAATGGCCCGGATACATGAAGGCGGCGCCATGCACGGCGGCCACGCCCTCTTCTTCCAGCAGCGCCGTCACGAAGCTCTCGTCATCCGTGATCTTGGCACCGCCGCGACTGGTCTTGCCGATGCAGCCATGCACGGACGGGAACACGTAGAACGCGCCTTCCGGCGAATGGCAGTAGATGCCGGGTGCCTGGTTCAGCATCGATACGACCAGATCCCGCCTTCCCTTATAGGCCTCGACCATCTCACCAATAAAGTCCTGCGGGCCGTTCAGCGCCTCGACCGCTGCGGCCTGGCTCACGCTGCTGGTGTTGGACGTGCTTTGCGATTGCAACTTGTCCATCGCCTTCACCATCGCCTTCGGCCCGCCCGCGAAGCCGATGCGCCAGCCGGTCATGGCGTAGGCCTTGCTGCAGCCGTTCATGGTGATGGTGCGGTCCCGCAACCGGGGCTCCACCTGCACGATGGTGGAGGGCACGAAGCCGTCATAGGTCAGCTTCTCGTAGATGTCGTCCGTGAACACCCACACATGCGGGTGCCGCAGCAGCACGTCGCACAGCGCGCGCAGCTCCGCCACGGTGTAGGCGGCGCCCGTCGGATTGCAGGGCGAGTTCAGCATGAACCACTTGGTCTGCGGCGTGATCGCGGCCTCGAGGTCTTCGGGGCGCAGCTTGAAGCCGTTATTCTGGCCGCACGGCACGAACACCGGCTTCCCGTCCGCCAGCGTCACGATGTCCGGGTAGCTGACCCAGCACGGCGTCGGGATGATCGCCTCGTCCCCCGCGTTCATGGTCGCGACCATGGCGTTGAAGATCACCTGCTTGCCACCGGTCGAGATGATGATCTCGTCGGCGGCGTAGTCGATGCCGCTATCCCGCTTGAACTTCGCGGCCACGGCCTCCCGCAGGGCCTTGGTGCCGGCCACGTCGGTGTATTTGGTGTCGCCGGACTGGATGGCGCGGATCGCCGCGTCCTTCACATTCTGCGGCGTGTCGAAATCGGGCTCCCCGGCGCTTAGGCTGATGATGTCCCGCCCGGCCGCCTTCAGCGCGCGCGCCTTGGTGGAGATGGCGATGGTCTGGCTCGGGCTGATCCGGTCCAGGCGCTCGGCGGTCAGGGACATGGGGGCGGCTTTCGGGGTTGTTTCGGCGCGCGCACACTAGGCGCGGCGCGGGGCCGACACAATCGCTGCGGGACTATTCCCGATCTTCCGCCAATGTGTGGGCCACGAGCGCGTTGGCGTGGCCGTGTCCCATGCCGAACCCGTCCCGCAAGGCCGCGACCAGCTCCATGTGCTTGGCCGGGTAGCGGGCGCGGACCAGCGCCTTCCACTCGGCGATGGGCCGGCCGTATTTCTTCTCGATGGCTGGGAAGTAGGAAGCAGGTCCTTTGACCGGCGCCTCGGTCATCACACCCCTCCCTTACGAAGCGACATGCGCCATGATCTCATGACCGCCATCCCACATCAGCTTCACCGCGATATACAGCACCACCAGCAGCCCCGCCCAGGCGATCCAGCGATGCCGCTCCAGCAGGCGCGCGATCAGCCGGGCCGCCACGCCCATCAGCACCACGGAGATCACGAGGCCCACGGCCAGCACCCACGGATGCTCCCGCGCCGCACCGGCCACGGCCAGCACGTTGTCCAGGCTCATGGAGATATCCGCCAGCACGATCTGCGTCATCGCCGCCCGCATCGTCTTGGCCGGGGCCGCCGCATGCGCCTCGGTCTGGCTGCGGCGCAGCTCGCGATACATCTTCCACGCCACCCACAGCAGCAGCACGCCGCCCGCGAACAGCAATCCCACGATCGCCAGCAGCTGCACCGTGATGAAAGCGAACCCGATCCGCAGCACCGTCGCCACCGCGATGCCGATCAGGATGGCGCGGCCCTTCTGCGCCTCCGGCAATCCCGCCACCGCCATGCCCACGACCACGGCGTTGTCCCCGGCCAGCACCAGGTCGATGAACAGCACCTGGGCCAGTGCCACCAACTCCGGCCACATCGCATCGAACAGGGGCTTGCTCCTCGGTTTCGGCGGGACTAGTGCCACAGTATAACAGGTCAGGACAGATGATGGTTCCGCGCTATGCCCGCCCGGCGATGACCGCGATCTGGACTCCGGAGAACCGTTTTCGCATCTGGTTCGAGATCGAGGCCTTGGCCGCGGAAGCGATGGCCATCCAAGGCGCCATCCCGGCCGAGGCGGCGCGCACCATCCGCGAGAGGGGCGACGCCAAGGTCGCGCACATCACCCCGGACGACCTCGCCCGCATCGACGCCATCGAGGCCGAGACCCGGCATGACGTGATCGCCTTCCTCACCTGGCTTGCCGAAGGGATCGGGCCCGATAGCCGCTTCGTGCATCAGGGCATGACCAGCAGCGACGTGCTGGACACCGCCTTTTCCGTGCAGCTCACCCAGGCGGCGGATTTGCTGCTGGCGGACCTCGACCTCGTGCTGGCGGCGTTGCAGCGCCGGGCCATGGAGCACAAGCACACGATCACGATCGGGCGCAGCCATGGCATCCATGCGGAGCCCACGAGCTTCGGCCTGAAGCTCGCCGGGCATTTCGCGGAGTTCAAGCGCAACCGGGCGCGGCTGGTCGCGGCGCGGGCGGAGATCGCGGTCTGCGCCATCAGCGGCGCCGTCGGCACCTACGCCCATATCGACCCGGCGATCGAAGCGCATGTCGCCGCAAAGCTCGGCCTCGCCGTGGAAGACGTCTCGACCCAGGTTATCCCGCGGGATCGCCACGCGGCCTTTTTCTGCACGCTGGGCGTGATCGCCTGCGCGATCGAGCGATTGGCGACCGAGGTGCGGCATCTGCAGCGCAGCGAGGTGCGAGAAGCCGAAGAATTCTTCCACGCCGGGCAGAAGGGCAGCAGCGCCATGCCGCACAAGCGCAACCCGGTGCTGAGCGAGAACCTGACCGGTCTCGCCCGCATCGTGCGCGCCGCCGTGGTGCCGGCGCTGGAGAACGTGACGCTATGGCATGAGCGGGACATCAGCCATTCCAGCGTGGAGCGCGCGATCGGGCCGGATGCGACGGTGACGCTCGACTTCGCGCTGGTGCGGTTGGCGGGGATGATCGAGAAGCTGACCGTCTATCCGGCGCAGATGGCCGCCAATGTGGAGGCGCTGGGCGGGGTGGTGCATTCCGGGGAGGTGCTGCTGGCGCTGACCCGGGCCGGTATCTCGCGGGAAGACGCCTACCGCATCGTGCAGCGGACCGCGATGCAGACCTGGACCGGGCTTGGCACCGCGGACTCCGTCGGCTTCCGGGAGGCGATCGCGGCCGATCCGGAGATTGCGGGGCGGGTCACGGCGGAGGAACTCGAGCGCGCCACCGCGACCGACATGCATTTGCGGCACGTGGACCACGTGTTCGCACGCGTATTCGGCCTCACGCAAACGAGTACGGCCGCCCCGATTTCGCCATAGCCCGGACCCGATCGCGCCAGGATTCTCCCACAGCATCCGCACGGATCAGAGGAGGTCCCTATCATGCGAAACATCCTGTTCGGGTTAGTGGCTCTGGCTGGTGCGGCGGCCGTTCCGGCGGCGGCGCATGAGCGGGCGTTTGGCGTGTTCGACGTACCGATCGTGGTGGCGCCCGTGCAGTATCACGAGGATTGGCAGCGGCGCGAGGAGTGGCACCGCCGGGCCGAATGGCGCCGCCGCGAGGCCTATGAACATTGGCGGCGGCATGAGGCACGGGAGCGGTGGCGCGAGCGGGAACACTATCGCGGTTGGTGACGGCGTGCCTATCGTGGACAGTTGCAAAAAGGAGACTAAGCCATGCGAATGTTCCTGATCGCGGCCCTGGCGTTGGCGGGTGCCGGCGCGGCGCTCAGCCCGGCCCCCGCCGTCGCGGCGTCGTCCCTGCCCGCATGGACGGCTGAAACCGGCGTCATTCCCGCCCAATACTACGAGCGGGAACGCCGCCGCGAGTGGCGGGAACGGCAGGAGCGGCGGCGCCGGGCCGAATGGCGGCGGCGTCACGGCCTCGGAGGCTACTACCGCTAGGCTGGCTATGTGCACCGTCATCGTCCTGGTCCGGCCCGGCCATCCCTGGCCGCTGCTGCTGGCCGCCAACCGGGACGAGGCGGTGAGCCGGCCCTGGGACCGGCCCGGCGCCCATTGGCCGGCGCGGCCCGGGCTGGTGGCCGGGCGGGACCGGCTGGCGGGCGGTACCTGGCTGGCCGTCGAGCACGGGCGCGTGGCCACCGTGCTGAACCGCCCCGGCAGTCTCGGCCCCGCCATAGGCAAGCGGAGCCGGGGCGAGCTGCCATTGCGGGCGCTGGCGGGCGAACCGATCGACGCCGGGCAGTATCGCCCATTCAATTTGGTGACCGCGGACCGTCACGGCGCCCGCTTCATGCGGGGCGACGGGCACGGCCGCGCCGCGGCGTGGGCGCTGCCGCCCGGGCTCTCCGTCGTGACCGCCCATGATCCCAACGATGTGCGGAGTCCCCGCGCCGCGGCCGCCCTCCCACGGTTCGAATCGGCGGCGGCGCCCGATCCCGATTCCGGAGAATGGTCGGCGTGGCAGGCATTGCTGGCGGACCGGGGCGGCGCCGCCGGGTCGGCGCTCAATGTGACGGAGGCCGGGGGGTTCGGGACGGTGTGCTCGACCTTGATCGCGCTGCCGGCTCAGGGCGCGCCGGTGTGGCTGTTTGCCGCCGGGCCGCCCGATCGGACGCCGTTCCGGCCGGTCACGCTTCCCGCAGGTTACTCGACGATCAGGTAAGCCATCGCGGCGATCCCGACGACGCACGCCAGGGCCGCCAGGCGCAGCACCAGGTTCTGCCGCCCCGTGCGCAGGACGAACGCGCCGTTCGCCGCCGTGACGACCCCCATGAGGCACAGGCAGATCAGGAGGATCATGAAGTGCCGGGCCATGCCAGCCGGCACGCTGGCGGGCGTGGTCGTCGTGAATACCAGCAGCCAGCCGCCCGCTCCCAGCAGGGAGACGCCGATCACGAGCAGCAGCCAGCCGATGGCCCGCGGCGTCGGCGGGGCGAGGGCTGTCGCGAAAGGCTGGGCCGGCGTGTTCGGATCGGCCACGGCGCGGATCTCCTTGGTTGCACCGCCTAAGTGGCATGCCACGGCCGGGGCTGCTATACGGCGCGCGAAGGGTCCCGCTTCGGGTCCGGCATCGACTGGGGAGACCTTGCCATGGCACGCCGCCGGCAATTATACGAGGGCAAGGCCAAGGTGCTGTTCGAGGGTCCGGAACCCGGCACGCTGGTGCAGTATTTCAAGGATGACGCCTCGGCCGGCAACGGCGCCAAGAAGGGCACCATCACCGGCAAGGGCGTGCTGAACAACCGCATCAGCGAATACCTGATGATGCGCCTGGCGGAAATCGGCGTCCCGACCCATTTCGTGCGCCGGCTGAACATGCGCGAGCAGCTGATCCGGGAGGTGGAGATCATCCCGCTCGAGGTCGTGGTCCGCAACGTGTCCGCCGGCAGCCTCAGCACCCGCCTCGGCATCCCCGAGGGCACGCGGCTGCCGCGCAGCATCATCGAATATTATTATAAGAACGACGCGCTGAACGATCCCCTGGTGGCGGAGGAGCACATCACCGCCTTCGGCTGGGCCAGCACGCAGGACATGGACGACATCGTGAGCCTCACGCTGCGGGTGAACGATTTCCTGACCGGGCTGTTCCTGGGCGTCGGCATCCAGCTGATCGACTTCAAGCTGGAGTTCGGCCGGCTCTGGGAAGAAGACGACATGCGGATCGTGCTGGCGGACGAGATCAGCCCGGATAATTGCCGGCTGTGGGACAGCAAGACGCAGGAGAAGATGGACAAGGACCGCTTCCGCCGCGACATGGGCAAGGTGGAGGAGGCCTACCAGGAAGTGGCCCGCCGCCTGGGCATCCTGCCGGAGGCCGGGAACAACGACATGAAGGGCCCGGAGACGATGCAGTGAAGGCAATCGTCACCGTCATGCTGAAGCCCGGCGTTCTGGACCCCCAGGGCCGCGCGATCGGGCACGCGCTCGGCACGCTGGGGTTCGAGGGTGTGGGCGAGGTGCGGGCCGGCAAGGTGATCGAGTTGGAACTGTCCGAAACCGATCCGGTGCGTGCGCACGAGGCCGCGGAGGCCATGGCGCGGCGCCTGCTGGCCAATACCGTCATCGAGGGCTTCAAAGTGGAGATCGCGGCATGAAAGCTGTTTTGTGGACGACGGCGCTGGTTCTGGTGGCCGGAGCGGCACAGGCGGAGCGGTTTTCTGCGGTGAACGGCACCAAGCTGCTGGAGATGTGCACGGCGCGGGATACGACGGATTGCACGTCGTATATCGAGGGCGTGTCGGATGCGGCCAGCTTCTACCAGCGCCTGCGTCCTGCCAACGGCAGCAAGGGGCCGAAGCTCGACGCATACATCTGCGCGCCGAACGAGGTCACGGGCACGCAGATGCGGGAGACCGTGGTGGCGTGGGCCAAGGCGCATCCGGACCGCATGACGCTGCAGGCGTCCGGCATCGTGCTGCGGGCGCTGAACGACGCCTATAAGTGCCGCTGACGCCGTGAAGGCCGGTATCGTCGTCTTCCCGGGCACCAACCGGGAGCGGGACATGGCGATCGCGTTGCACGGCGCCACCGGGCACCAGCCGCGGATGGTGTGGCATCGCGAGACGACCGTCGCGGGCCTCGATCTGGTGGTGCTGCCGGGTGGGTTCAGCCACGGCGACTATTTACGGTGTGGCGCCATGGCGGCGCGGTCCCCGGTGATGGACGCGGTACGCGCGTTCGCGGCGGCGGGCGGGCATGTGCTGGGGGTGTGCAACGGCTTCCAGATCCTGACGGAGGCCGGGTTGTTGCCGGGGGCGTTGCTGCGGAATGCCGGGCTGCGCTTCCTGTCGGGCGATTGTCATTTGCGGGTGGAGCGGGGCGATACCGCCTATACCCGGCACTATCAGCGCGGCCAGGTGTTCCGGGCGCCGATGGCACATGGCGATGGCAACTACTTTGCCGATGACGCGACTTTGGACCGGCTGGAGGGTGAGGGGCTGGTCGCGTTCCGGTATGCGGCGCCCGATGGCGCGCTGACCCCGGCCGCGAACCGGAATGGGTCCGCGCGGAGCATTGCCGGGGTGTTCAGCCCGAATTTGCGGGTGATGGGGCTGATGCCGCATCCGGAGGACCTCGTGGATCCCATGATGGGCGGCGTCGATGGACGGCCGTTGTTCGCGGGAATGGTCGAGGCGCTGGCGGCATGAGGAGCTCGGGTGCTGCTCCTTCTCCCGCTGGCGGGAGAAGGTTGGGATGAGGGTGGAAGCCACACGCACCATCGCTCGCCCGTTGTGCCCCACCCTCACCCCGACCCTCTCCCGCTGGCGGGAGAGGGGGAAGAGAAGCCATGGTTGACGCCGCCCTCGCCGCCAGCTTCGGCCTCGATGCCGAGGAATACGCCCGCGTGCTCGCCATCATGGGCCGCACCCCGAGCCTTACCGAGCTCGGCGTGTTCAGCGTCATGTGGTCGGAGCATTGCTCCTACAAATCCAGCCGCGTCTGGCTGAAAACCCTGCCCACCACGGCCCCCTGGGTCATCCACGGACCCGGCGAGAACGCGGGCGTCGTCGATATCGGCGAAGGGCTGGCCGCCATCTTCAAGATGGAAAGCCATAACCACCCGAGCTTCATCGAGCCCTACCAGGGGGCCGCCACCGGTGTCGGCGGCATCATGCGGGATGTGTTCACCATGGGCGCCCGCCCGGTCGCGAACCTGAACGCGCTCCGCTTCGGCGACCCCGGGGACAGACGCACCAAGCGCATTGTGGACGGCGTGGTGCGCGGCATCGGCGGCTACGGCAATTGCGTGGGCGTGCCGACCGTGGGGGGTGAGGTCAATTTCCACCCGGCGTTCAACGGCAACCCCCTGGTCAATGCCATGACGGTCGGGATCGCACCGCGCGACCGCATCTTCCTGAGTGCCGCCGCGGGCGTCGGCAACCCGGTCGTGTATGTCGGCAGCAAGACCGGGCGGGACGGCATCCATGGCGCCACCATGGCCAGCACCGAGTTCGGCGCCGACAGCGAGGCGAAGCGGCCCACGGTGCAGGTCGGCGACCCCTTCACGGAGAAGCTGCTGATCGAGGCGTGTCTCGAGCTGATGGCGACCGATGCGATCGTGGCGATCCAGGACATGGGCGCCGCCGGGCTGACCAGCAGCAGCGTGGAGATGGCGGGCAAGGGCGGGGTGGGCATCGAGCTGGATCTCGACCAGGTGCCGCAGCGTGAGACCGGCATGACGGCGTATGAGATGATGCTGTCCGAAAGCCAGGAACGCATGCTGATCGTGCTGCGGCCCGATCGGCAGGAGGTGGCGCGGGCCATCTTCGACAAATGGGAGCTGGATTTCGCGGTCGTGGGTCACCTGACCGATACCGGGCGCATCGTGGTGCGGCATCGCGGCGCGATCGAGGCGGACATTCCGTTGGACCCGCTGGCGGAGGAGGCGCCGCTGTATCGCCGTCCCTTCACCGACACTGCGCCCCGGGCCGCGCTGGGCGCCGTCACGGATCCCGTGGGCATCGGCCCGGCGCTGCTGACCCTCATCGCCTGCCCCGATCTGTGCTCCCGCGCCTGGATCTGGGACCAGTATGACAGCACGATCGGCGGCCAGACGATCCGCCGCCCCGGCGGCGGCGACGCGGCCGTCGTGCGGATCGAAGGGCACAAGCTGGCCCTGGCGCTCACCACGGATTGCACGCCCCGCTACTGCTACGCCGATCCCGAGATGGGCGGCAAGCAGGCCGTGGCCGAGGCCTGGCGCAACCTCACCGCCGTGGGCGCCCGGCCGCTCGCGATCACCGACAACATGAATTTCGGCAATCCCACGAAGCCCGAGATCATGGGTCAGTTCGTGGGGGCCGTCCGGGGCATCAGCGCGGCGTGCCTGGCGCTCGACTTCCCGGTCGTGAGCGGCAATGTCAGCCTCTATAACGAGACCGAGGGCCAGGGCATCCTGCCGACACCGGCGATCGGCGGGCTCGGTGTGATCGAGGACGCGGCGCGCAACGTGGGGCTCGCGGTGGCGCCGGGTCAGGAGTTGGTGCTGATCGGGGACACGGAGGGGTGGCTCGGGCAGTCCCTATGGCTGCGGGAGATCGCGGGGCGGGAGGACGGGCCGCCGCCCCCGGTCGACCTCGCGGCGGAGCGGCGCCATGGCGATTTCGTAAGGGCGCAGATCGCGGCCGGGGCTGTGCAGGCCTGCCACGACGTCAGCGATGGCGGTCTGCTGGTCGCCGTTGCCGAGATGGCGCTGGGCGGCGCGACCGGCGCCACGCTGGACGCCGAGGGCGATCACGCCTTCTGGTTCGGCGAGGACCAGGGCCGCTACGTTCTGGCCGGCGACGCACAGGCGTTGCTTGCCGCGGCCAAGGCGGTGGGGGTGCCGGCGCGGCGCCTGGGCATCGCGGGCGGCACCGGTTTGACACTGCCGGGCGGCGTGCTCATATCGCTTGAAGACCTTGTTGCAGCGCATGAGCGCTTCTTCCCGGCCTGGATGGAGTCCTGACCATGGCGATGGTGGCGAGCGAGATCGAGCAGCTGATCAAGGCCGCCCTGCCGGACGCCACGATCACGATCGAGGACCTGGCCGGCGACGGCGACCACTATGCCGCCACCGTCGTCTCCGAAAGCTTCCGGGGCCGCTCCCGCGTGCAGCAGCACCAGATGGTCTATGCCGCGCTCCGCGGCCGCATGGGGGGGGCGCTGCACGCCCTCGCCCTGCAAACGTCCCATCCGCAATAGGAACCTTGACCATGAGCAACCCCGTCGCCGAACGCATCCAGGGCGAGATCACCAGCAACCCGGTCATGCTCTACATGAAGGGCAACGCCATGTTCCCGCAATGCGGGTTCAGCGCGCGCGTGGTGCAGATCCTGACGCATCTCGGCGTGCCGTTCCAGACCGCCAACGTGCTCGATGACCCGGCGCTTCGCGAGGGCGTCAAGGAGTTCAGCCAGTGGCCGACCGTGCCGCAGCTCTATGTCAAGGGCGAGTTCGTCGGCGGCTGCGACATCGTGACCGAGATGTATCAGTCCGGTGAGCTCGAGACGCTGCTGACGGAAAAGGGCGTGCCGCACCAAGCGGCGGCCTGATGCCGAAGCCGGGCTTCGCCGGGTTTTCCCAGGCGGCGCTCGGCTTCTTCCGGGATCTCGCGGCCCATAACGAGAAGGCGTGGTTCGAGGCGAACCGCGCCGTGTATGAGTCCGCGGTGAAGACGCCGATGGCGTCGTTGATCACCGCCGTCTCGGCCGAGCTGGCAAGGCGTGAGCTACCGCTGGAGGGCGATCCCAAGCGGTCCGCCTTCCGCATCCACCGCGATGTGCGGTTCTCCAAAGACAAGAGCCCGTACAAGACCTCGTCCGGCACGGTCTGGTATCGCCAAGGCAGCGGCAAGGACGGCGTCGGGGTGCTGTATTTCCACCTGGCGCCCGAGGGCTGCTTCGTGGCGGCAGCGTTCTACCGGCCGGAGCCCGAGGCGCTGGACGCCATTCGCGAGCGCATCCGGGTGCATCCGGATCGCTGGCTGGCGATGGTGGAGGAGCTGCGACGCGCCGGGGTGGGCCTGTCGGCCGGCGATCCGCTGACGCGCATGCCGAAGGGCTTCGAAGACATGAAGGAAAGCCCGGTCGCCGGGGCGCTCCGGATGCGGTCATTCCTGGTGCAGGAGCCGTTGCCGGAGGTGTTCCTGACGAGCCCGAAGCTGGTGCCGGCCATTGCAGACCTGGCCCAGGCCGCCTTGCCCCTGCTCCGCTTCGGCTGGCGGGCCATCGATGACGTTGTCTAAAATGTGATTAGATGTTCATTTACGTTAACGAAACCTTACGGCAATTATCACGCCAATTCTCGAATAAGGGATGGTTTGATGGTTCGGATCGGTTTCGCGATGGCGGTGGGCGTGCTCGCCCTGGCCGGAGCAGCACACGCGAGTACGGTAACGGTCTTGCCGGGGACGACCTGGGGCGTGATCCCCGGGGAGAGCAGCGGTGGCGGGTCCTCAGTCATCACCAGCACGGTGGCCTTCGACGGCACTGGTTCGGTCGAAATGTTCGGTGACCGGACCCGGTTCACCAACGGCAACTACTACAGCCCGGCCAGCAATATCGCCCGTTTGAGCGACGTGCTGGGACTATCGTTCAGTTGGCGCGTGGCGGCCGACAGCAGCGGTGGGTATAATGTGGATCAGACCCCTGCCCTGCGTCTGCACATCTTCGACGCCGGCAAGCGCAGCGAACTCGTGTGGGAAGGCGTCTACAACAACACCTACGGCAATACCTCACGCGACACGTGGTATACGACCACGTTCGACGATGTGTTCTACCAGTTCAAGACCGGCTCTGGCGTGACCCTGGCGAACGGGTCTCAGGTCAACCAGACGGTGAAGGCCTGGGAGAGCTCATACTCAGAAAATGCCTATGTCTCGGCCATCAGCGTCGGCGTCGGCTCCGGCTTCTCGGCGAAATACCATGCCTTCGCGGACGATGTGGTGTTCGCGGTCGGGGACACGTCCACGACGTTCAACTTCGAAACGGCGGCGGCCACGGCAGTGCCGGAGCCGATCAGCCTGGTCGTACTCGGCGCAGGGCTGGCCGGGCTGGGCCTCACCCGCCGCAAGCGCGCCTGACGGGTTCCGGCCCGGCGGCTGGGCGCGCCCAAATCCCTCTCAGGTCGATCCGACTTGAGAGGGAGGTCCGCTAGCATACCGGGCCGCTGCTGCTCCGCAGCCCGAATAGGGGCCGCAGCTGCACGCCGATCCAGCTGCCGGCCAGCGCCAGCGCCATCCACGCCCAGCCCGACAGATTGCCCGCCGCGATCGCGCTGAAATACGCGCCGATGTTGCAGCCATTCGACAGCCGCGCGCCATAGCCCATCGCGATCCCGCCCAGCAGCGCCCCCGCCCAGGCCCGGCCGGAGCCGCCCCAGCTCGGCCGGAACACGCCGGCCCAGGCGGCCGTGATCGCGGCGCCGCACAGGATCGCCGCATCCATCACCGACGTCATGTCCAGCAGCAGCGTGCGGTCGAGCTGTCCCTTGAACGCCGGCCGCTGCCAGTAGGCCCAGCTCGCGGGCTCGAAGCCGATGGCCGCCGCCGCCTTGCTGCCCCATAGCGCGAAGGCCGAGGTCTCGCCCCAGGGCTTGCCCGACAACACCAGGACGATGGCGTTCAGGACAGCGAGCGCCAAGCCGCCCCACACCAGCACGGGCACGCGGCGCAATTGTGCCGGGCCGAACCGTCCCGCCGCGACATAGAGGATTGCGAGCGCGCCGAGCTGCAACGCGATGGCCGGGCCATAGCCCACGAGGCCTTGCGCGGTTGCGGCCGGCAGCGCGGGGAGCGACCACCAGAATCCCATATGCGCGGCACCGATCGCGGAGCCCACGACGAACCCGGCCAGGGTGCCGATCAACTTGGCATTTCCACCGCCGAGCGAGAACAATGTCCCGGACGCGCAGCCACCGCCCACCTGCATGCCGGCGCCAAACAGCAGCGCGCCGACCGCAAATCCGACGCCCACCGGGGTGGCGCCGCCATTCAACGACTGGCCGAACACCGAGCCCAAGGACAGCAACGGCATCATCAACAAGGTCGCCAGCGCCAGCATGGCGGCATGCGCACGGAAGCCCGACGCATCCCGCCGTTCGATCAGGGAGCGGAACGCGTTGGCGAAGCCGAACGTGGTGCGCAGCAGCACGGCGCCGATCGCAGCACCCGCCAGCACCAGCGCCGGCGCGCGCCAGCTATTGCCGGACGTGGACGCGGTGGCGGCCATCAACCCGGCGAGGGCGGCACAGCCGATGGCGATGATGCCCGTATTGAGAGTGATGCGGCTTTTGATCTGGGGGCGCGCGCGTGGCGCCAGGGCGAACGACATTTCCAACCTCGGTCAGCGACACGCGTGACTTAGGTCTGCACGTCACCGCACTGCAACATCGGTCCCCGAGATAAGATCGGCACGGCTGTGACACCGGCGGCGGGAGGAAGTTTGATCTTCCCGCCGCCTTTCTCAGGAAATTACCGCCGCCGGCGGGCGCAGGCCAGACCCGCCAGCCCGATCCCGGTCAGACAGGCCGGGCCACGGGGGCCATCCGGTGCGCGTGGCCGTACCCCCCGCCCAGCTCCCAGGCGAACAGGATCCTGGCCATGGACTCAGGCTTCGGGCAGCGGCAGCGCCGTGGTGGACTTGACCCGCTCCATGCTGAAGCGGGAGCTGACATTCTTCGGCCGCACGGCTTCGATCAGCCGCTTGTAAAACAGGTCATAGGCGGCGATGTCGTGCACCACCACGCGCAGCATGTAGTCGATATCGCCCGCCATGCGATGCACCTCCACCACTTGGGGCAACGTGGTGACGGCGTCGGCGAAGCGCGCCAGCCACTCCGGCGAATGGTCCCCGGCTTCGATCGAAACGAACACCGTGAGGCCCAAGCCCAATTTCTCGGGGCTCAGCAGCGCCACCCGGCGTTCGATGATCCCCTCGGCCTCCAGCCGCTGGATCCGCTTCCAGCACGGGGTCTGGGACAGGCCCACCTGGTCCGCCATGGCGGCGATGCTCTGGGTGCAGTCCTTCTGCAAGATGGCGAGCAGCTTGCGGTCGATACGGTCGAGCGGTTTGTCCACTACGCGGGCACCTCCGCCCTGACGTCCTTGATGTCGCGAAAGCTCAGGCTCTCATACTGTTCGGCGGTGCGGCGCAGCATGAAGGCGGAGCTGGCGAGATACACCGGGTCCCCGTCCACGTCGTCGGCCATGCTGGTCCGTTGTGCCTGGACGAAGCGGGCCAGCTCGGCTTTGTCGCCGCCGATCCAGCGGGCCAGGGCGTAGGGCACCGGCTCGAACCCGATCGCCACCCCATATTCACCGGCCAACCGCGCGATCAGCACATCGAGCTGCAAGGTGCCGACCACGCCGACGATCGGCTGGCTCCCATCCTGTGGGCGGAAAAGCTGCACGACACCCTCCTCGGCCAATTCTTGCAGCGCGGTGCGCAGCTTCTTAGCCTTCATGGCATCATCGAGCCGAACCCGGCGCAATATTTCGGGCGCGAAATGGGGAACTCCCACAAAGTTGAGGGTCTCCTCCTCGGTCAGCGTGTCGCCGATCCGCAGCGTGCCATGGTTCGGGATGCCCACGACATCCCCCGCGAACGCCTCATCGGCGATCTGCCGGTCGCGGGCGAAGAAGAATTGCGGCGCGTGCAGCGGGATCAACTTGCCGGTCCGCACCTGTTTCAGCCGCATCCCGCGCGTGAGCCGGCCGGAACACACCCGGGCGAAGGCGATGCGGTCGCGGTGGTTCGGGTCCATGTTGGCCTGAATCTTGAATACCAGCGCCGTCAGCTTGTCCTCCGTTGCCGCAACGACGCGGGTATCCGCGGGTTGGTTACGCGGCGGCGGGCCAAACGCGACCAGGCTGTCCAGCAGGTCGGAGACACCGATCTCCTTGATGGCGCTGCCGAAGAACACCGGGGTCAGGTGCCCGGCGTTGAAGCTGTCCAGATCGAACTCCGGCAGCGCCGCCTGCACCAGCTCCAATTCCTCGCCCAAGGCCACCATCCGCGGATCGGACTGGCCGAGCGGCTCCAGCAGATGCAGGTCCCGGGTGCGGACGTCATAGGTGCCAGCGAAGGTGGCGGCGCGGCCGATCGGCCAGGTCACGGGCGCGGTGTCGAGCGCCAGCGTGTCCGAAACCTCCTGCACGATCTCGAACGGATCCCTGGCCTCCCGGTCCATCTTGTTGATGAACGTCAGGATCGGAATGTCCCGCAACCGGCAGATCTCGAACAGTTTTCGCGTCCGCGCCTCGATCCCCTTGGCGGCGTCGATCACCATGACGGCGGAATCGACGGCCGTCAGGGTGCGATACGTATCTTCGGAGAAATCCTCGTGGCCCGGCGTATCCAACAGGTTGAACACGCAGCCGCCATACTCGAACGTCATCACCGAGGTCACGACGGAGATACCACGCTCCCGCTCGATGCCCATCCAGTCCGAGCGCGTGCGCCGCCGCTCGCCCTTGGCGCGCACGTTGCCGGCCAGCTGGATGGCACCACCCGCGCGCAACAGGCGCTCCGTCAGCGTGGTCTTGCCGGCGTCGGGGTGCGAAATGATCGCGAAGGTGCGGCGGCGGGCGATTTCTTCGGCTGCAGTCACTTTCTTCCCCTCTCCCTTCGAAAGAGGGACGGGGTGAGGGTCACGACATGTGGGCCCGTCCCGTTCGCGACCCTCACCACCCCTCTCCCACCGGGAGAGGGGGCCGTCGATCCTGTTACCGCGAGTAGAACTCGACCACGAGGTTCGGCTCCATCGACACCGGATACGGCACGTCGGTCAGCTTCGGCGCGCGGCCGAAGCGGCCCTTCATGGCGCGGTGGTCGACCTCGAGGTAGTCGGGCACGTCCCGCTCGCCAGACTGCGCGCTGTCGAGCACGACAGCGAGCTGCTTGGACTTTTCGCGCACCTCGATCTCGTCGCCATCCTTCACCAGGAAGCTCGGGATGTTGACCTTCTTGCCGTTGACCGTGACGTGGCCGTGGTTCACGAACTGCCGGGCGGCGAACGGGGTGATGGCGAATTTCAGGCGATACACGACCGCGTCCAACCGGCGCTCCAGCAGCTCGATCAGGTTCTCGGACGTGTCGCCCTTCCGGCGCACAGCCTCATCATAATATTTACGGAACTGCTTCTCGCTGATGTTGCCGTAGTAGCCCTTCAGCTTCTGCTTCGCCATCAGCTGGATACCGAAATCGGTCGGCTTCTGCTTGCGGCGCTGCCCGTGCTGACCCGGGCCGTATTCACGCTTGTTGATCGGGGACTTGGCCCGACCCCAGAGGTTCACACCCAGGCGGCGATTGATCTTGTACTTGCTTTCGGCGCGCTTGGTCATGCGCGATACTCCATTCTATGTGCCGTCCGCTGACGCGGTTATGGCTTGTTGCACCGGTATCCTGCTGACGCAGTGGGCGCGGACCCTGAAGGCCCGTCCACGTTCCCGGCAATGTTCGGCGGGGTTTCCCGTCCGAGGCGCGCGTGTTACGGGCGGAGCGCCGATCTGTCAATGTTGGAGGCCCCGATGATCATCGTGACGACAGAGAGCATCGCCGGGCACGACACGGTGCAGACGTTGGGCGAGGTGTTCGGCGTCATCGTCCGCAGCCGCGGGGCCATCGGCAATTTCACCGCCGGGATCCGCTCGATTTTCGGTGGCGAAATCCCGGAATATACCAAATTGCTGGAAGATACGCGCAATCATGCGCTGCAGCGGCTGCGGGACAACGCGGCCGCCATGGGGGCGAATGCGGTGGTGATGATGCGGTTCGACAGCTCGGAGATCGCGGATACCATGAGCGAGATCGTGGCCTACGGAACCGCCGTCGTGGTGCAGCCGCGCACGAGCGGGGGTGCCGCACCAGGCGCCGGCCCGTGGCCGCGATGATCTCCAGGGGCGACATCATCTGGTTAGGCGTGGCGTCCGGCACCACCGGGGGCCTGATCGGCGGCTTGTTCCTCGGGGTCGGCATGGACCTTGCGGTGAACGGGCAGCCGCTGGGATTGATCCTGGTCTGCATCGGCGCTCCGGCCTCGGCCCTGATCGGCTGGCTGCTCTCCCGGCGGCTGGCGAAGCAGGCCGGCATGCCGGATTGATCACGCAACCTTTCTGATATCCCGACGTTCTTTCGTTGACCGCTTATTGAGCGGCCTATCAGGAAAGAACTCAGACATGAGATTCGCAGCCATCGCCATCCTGGCCGCCGGCATGGTGACCCTCGCGGCGTGCGAAACCCCGACCGCCAGCGTGCAGCGCTCGACGCCGACCGGCATCGACGCCACGGGGTCGGCCGGTGCGGCGGGCGGTGCGGCGCGGCCGGTGCCGGGCACGGGTAACCTGTCCACCACCCGTACTTACTAAGGCACCCGGCCATGACATATAGCTCCCGCAGGCGGGACGGGGTCCAACTCGAAGAACTGCGCTCGCAGGCGACGGGACTTTGGGAAGACAAGGCGGCCCCGGCCGTCGCGTCAGCCACTCAGGCCGCATCGGACATGGCGGGCTCTGCGCAACGCCAGGCGCGGAGCCTTCTCGATTATCTGCCGACCTTGCTGGACTACGCCGGCCCGGCGCTGGGCTTGTGGCGCAGCCTGCAAGACCGGTCCCGCGATGTGGGGCAGCAGGCGTCCGAGACGATCCAGCGGCAGCGGCAAGCGGTCGAGGATGCGCTCGACGATGGCCTCGCGACTAAGCTGCGGCCTTATGTGATCGGCGCCGCGGTCGTGGTGGCGTTCTACGGCGCCTATCGCCTGTCGCGCGTGGCCCGGCCTGCCAAGCCCGGCATGCGCAGCCGCTACCCCGGCTGATCCTCCGCCGGCCGGTCCCCCGCGGGGTGATCGGCTGCGCGGCCCCGGACCTGCCGGCCCAACGAGAGCATCTGCACCACGCCGTGCATGGTGCGAACCTCCTGCTCGGTGATTTTGCCGCGTTGGAATAGGTGGCGAAGGTTCTGCACCATGCCGGGTCGCTTCGGCGCGTTGCGCAGGAATCCGCTGGCGTCCAGCTCGGCGATCAGGTGGTCGAGCATGCCATTCAACTCGCCCTTGGTGGCCACCTGGGTGTCGTGGGTCTGGAATGTGGCGGCTGCGGTCTCATCGGCTGCGGTCCACCATTCGTAGCTCATGACCAGCACGGCCTGTGCCAGGTTCAACGAGTTGAAGGTGGGGTTGAGCGGGTAGCGGACCAACGTGTCCGCCTGCGCCATGTCCTCGTTATCCAGCCCGGCGCGCTCCGGCCCGAACAGGATTCCCGCACGCAAATTGCGGCCGGTGATCTCGCGCAATGCGGCGGCAGCGGCGCGGGCGGTCAGCACCGGTTTGATGACATGCCGCGGCCGTGGACAGGTGGCGAAGACGCGGTGCAGGTCCTTCACCGCGTCCTCGACGGTTTCGTGCAACGTCAATGCCTCCAGGATACGATCGGCGCCGGAGGCTGTGCGCCAGGCCCGCTCCTGCGGCCAGCCGTCGCGTGGGGCGACGAGGCGCAGATGGAACAGGCCGCCATTCGCCATGGCGCGGGCGACGGCGCCGATGTTCTCGGCGAGTTGCGGGCGCACCAGGATCACGACCGGGCTGTTGCCGATCGGCGCGAGGTCGGCGCCCTTGTCGCGGCCGGTCATGGGTCGCGGCCGGTCATGAACGGATGTTCAAATGCGGCGCCAGGTGGTGCCGGCGGGGCCATCCTCGAAGATGACGCCGCGGGCCAGCCAGTCGGCGCGGATGGCGTCGGCGCCGGCGAAGTCCTTGGCGCGCCGGGCGTCCAGGCGGGATTGGATGGCGGCTTCAATGGCCGGGATGTCCGTGCCGGTGTGGAACCAGGTTTCTGCAGGCTGTTGCAGGATCCCGAGGAGGGCGCCGGACCCTCTGAGTTCGTGGGCGGCTTGCTCGTTGCCGGCCAGGGCTAGGTCGGCGAGGGCGTGCAGCGCGGCGAAGGCTTTGGGGGTGTTCAGGTCGTCATTGAGGGCGTCCAAGACGGTGTCGGCCGGCGTTCCACCCTCACCCCGTCCGTCTGCCGCCAGCGGGAGAGGGGGGAACGGGGCCAACGCCCGGTAAAATCGGTCCAGCTCGGTCTTTGCGTCACTGAGCCCCTGGTCGCTGAACTCCAGCACGCTTCGATAATGGGCCTTCAGCAGCATGCTCCGCACCGCCTCGGCCGGGGCGCGGGAGAGCACGTCCCGGATGGTGTAGAAATTGCCCAGCGACTTCGACATCTTCTCGCCATTCAGGTTCAGCATGCCGTTGTGCAGCCAAACCTTGGCAAAGGCGCTGCCGGGCAACGCGCACAGGCTCTGCGCCCGCTCGTTCTCATGATGCGGGAACATCAGGTCGCCGCCGCCGCCATGGATGTCGAAACTCTCGCCGAGGTAGCGCCAGGCCATCGCGCTGCATTCGATGTGCCAGCCTGGGCGGCCGCGGCCCCAGGGGCTGTCCCAGCCCGGCAGCTCCAGCGGCGAGGGCTTCCACAGCACGAAATCGCCGGGATGGCGCTTATACGGCGCGACCTCCACCCGCGCGCCCGCCAGAAGCTCTTCCGGATTCCGGCCCGAGAGGCGGCCGTACTCGGGAAAACTCGCCACGGCGAACAGCGCATGCCCCTCGGCGGCATAGGCGTGGCCAGAGGCGATCATGCGCTCGATCAGCGTGATCATTTCGGCGATGTGGTGCGTGGCGCGCGGCTCGATATCGGGCGGCAGGTTGCCGAGGGCCGCCATATCGGCCGCGAACTGCGCCCCGGTGCGGGCGGTCACGGCCTCGATCCCCTCCCCGGTCTCGGCCGCGCGCGCGTTGATCTTGTCGTCTACGTCCGTGATGTTCCGGACGTAGGTGACGCGCGGATACAGGTGCCGCAACAGCCGGGTCAGCACGTCGAACACGGTCATGCCGCGGGCGTTGCCGATATGCGCCAGGTCGTAAACCGTGGGCCCGCAGACATACAGGCGGACATGGCTGGGATCGATCGGCACGAACGGCTCGCGCCGGCGCGTCAGAGTGTTGTGGAGCGTCAGCATGGCGCCTCTTAACGGCAGCGTGATGCGGGGCGCAACTTGCGGCAGCCCATCAGGACTGGTAGTCACCGGTTGCGAATGATTCGCAAGAACTGGAAGAGCCTTGGATCGCACCTTGCCCGCGCCCTCCCGCCTGTCGCGCTCGATCGCCGTGTTCGGCCCTGGTTTGGTCGTCATGCTGGCCGATACCGATGTCGGCAGCGTCATCACCGCCGGGCAGAGCGGCGCGCAGTGGGGGTATCGCCTGCTGCTGCTGCAATTCGTGCTGATGCCGATCCTGTTCATGGTGCAGGAGCTGACGGTGCGGCTCGGCATCTTCACCGGGCGGGGCCATGGCGAGCTGATCCGGGACACATTCGGCGCCTTCTGGGCCTGGTTCTCCGTCGCGGGGCTCGCGGTTGCCACGATGGGCGCGTTGGTGACGGAGCTGTCGGGCGTGGCTGGCGTGGGCGAGCTGTACGGGGTGCCGCGGGGCTGGAGCCTTACGATCGCGACGGTGGCGTTGCTGAGCGTGGTCGCGACGGGGTCGTATCGCCGGGTGGAACGGGTGGCGATCGCGCTGGGCCTGTTCGAGCTGGCGTTCTTCGTGGTGGCGTGGATGGCGCATCCTGATCTGGGTGAAGTCGCGACCGGTGCGGTGCAGATTCCGTTCCGGGACAAGGAGTATGTGTATCTCGCGGCGGCCAATATCGGCGCCGTGATCATGCCGTGGATGGTGTTCTACCAGCAATCGGCGGTGGCGGATAAGCGGCTACGGCCGGAGCATCTACCGGCGGCGCGGCTCGATACGGCGCTGGGCGCCATCCTGACGCAGCTGGTGATGGCGGCGGTGCTGGTGGCGGTGGCGGCCACGATCGGGCGGAGCAAGCCGGATGCGAGCCTGACCACGGTCGGTGAGATGAGCGGCGCGCTGATCCCGTTCCTGGGGGATGGCATGGGGCGCCTGGTGTTCAGCCTGGGTGTGCTGGGCGCCGGCATGGTGGCGGCGCTGGTCGCGACCTTGGCGCTGGCCTGGGGCGTGGGCGAAGTGGCGGGGTTCAAGCGCTCGCTGGAGCTGCGGCCGAGCCAGGCGAAGTGGTTCTACGGCGTGTATGCCGGGTGCGTGGTGGGATGCGCGGTGCTGGTGGGGCTGTATCCGAACCTCGTGTCGCTGAATGTGGGCGTGCAGATCATGAATGCGCTGTTGCTACCCGTGGTGCTGGGCTTCCTGATCGCGCTGGCGGTGCGGGCGCTGCCGCCGGCGGTGCGTTTGCGGGGGATCTACTTATGGGTGGTCATCCTGGTTGTGGGGCTCACGACCGCGCTGGGTGTTTTCGGCGGGCTTCAAGGCATTGGATTAGTGTGACTTCAAAATAAACTATTTGTGAAAGATCAAGCAGGCATGTAGGTCCACTCGGCACGAAACGAGGGATTCCATGGCCAAAAAGCTCAGCGTGTTCGACGCCGACTCGCCGCTGGGCCAGGGCCCATTCGTCTCGGACGGAACGGCCGCGGGCACGTTTTTACTAAAAGACGTGCTGACCCGGTTTTCCGGCAATTCCAACACCACACTGACCGGGTTCGGCCCCGTCGGCGCGGATCGGGCGGTGTTCGCAGCCTATACGGTCGCCAACCCCGACAGCCTCGGGCTGTATGTGACCGACGGCACCGTGGCAGGCACCATGCTGCTGAAGCCGATGGGCACGCCGCTCAACAAGAACTTTCAGGCCGTGGCGCTCGGCAACGGGACGGCGGTGGTGCAGCTCTCGACCTATAACGCCAGCGCCGGGAACACTGGTGCGATCCCGGTTCCGACCGACATCTGGGTAACGGATGGCACGGCGGCCGGCACCGTGCTGGTGAAGAGCATCCCCTATCTCGGCAGCTTCTACGCCACCGGCCTGACCTCGTTGGGCAATGGCCGCGCCGTGTTCACCGTGCCGGACACGCTGAACTCCACCCAGCTCTGGGTGACCGATGGCACGGCGTCCGGCACCGTCGCGATCGGCAGCGGCGCCGCCAGCATCTACGGCGCCGACAAGATCACGCCGCTCGGCAACGGGGCGGCAATGTTCAACTCCGGGCAGCAGGTTTGGGCCACCAACGGCACCGCGGCCGGAACGGTGAAGATCGCGGATTTGATCGTGAGCAACTACGCCGCGATCGGGACCAGCCGGGCCGTGTTCTTCGGCTACAACACCCTGGCCTCCAAGACCGGCCTCTATGTCAGCGACGGCACGGCGGGCGGCACGTCGCTGCTGCAGGTGGTGGACTATCACGCCTTCACCCCGGTCACCGCGATCGGCAATGGCCGGGCCGTGTTCTCCCGGCTCACCGACAAATACGTCACGGGCCTGCCAGCAGCCGCCGAGATCTACGTGACGGACGGCACGACGGCCGGGACCAGGCTGCTGGCCTCCATCCCAAACGCGGCCGCGCAGTTGGCGATCGGTTTCACCCCGCTCGGCAACGGCTCCTTCCTGTTCAACGCCAACACGCTGGCAGCCGGGGGCGAGCTTTGGATTTCGGACGGGACCACCGCAGGGACCGTGCTGGTCAAGGACATCCAGCCCGGCGCCAATGGCTCCGACCCCGCCAATATCATCGCGATCGGCGATGGGTCCGCCCTGTTCGTAGCGAACAACTACACGAGCGGCGCCAATACCGGGAACGAGCTCTATGTCACCAACGGCACCGCGGCCGGCACGGCGCTGGTGAAGGACATCTATCCGGGATCGATCGGCTCGGCGCCCACGGCTTTCTTGACGCTCACGCCAGCGGGATCGGCGCCGTTCGTGTTCGCGATCACGCCGCTCGATGCATCGAAACCGGATGGGACCGGCAACACGACGCCCTACACCTTCACCGTGACCCGCACCGGGGATGTGAGTGCGGCCGCCAGCGTCAGCTACAGCGCCGCCGGATCGGGCACCAACCCGGCGCCGGCCGGGCTGATCGTGAACCCGGTCGGCACCGTCGCCTTCGCGCCCGGCGCCGCCACGGCCGTGCTGACGATCAACCTGCAGGGCGCCACGATCACCTCGACAGAGACTTTCGCGGTCACTTTGGGCGGGGCGCCCGCGGGCGCGGCCACCGCGACGGCCACCGGCACCGTGCTGCCGACCGTGCCGGAGCCCAATTTCGACAAGCTGTTCGATGCGGTGTTCTACCTGGCGCGCAATCCGGACGTGCTGGCGGCCAAGGTCGACGCCTACCTGCACTACCTCACGAGCGGCTGGAAGGAGGGCCGCGACCCCTCCGCGCTGTTCAGCACCAGCTATTATCTGAGCCACAACCCGGATGTCGCGAAGTCGGGCGTGAACCCGTTGCTGCAATTCGAGCAGGCGGGGTTCAAAGAGGGGCGTGACCCCTCGGCCGCGTTCAGCGTCACGGACTATTTGGCGGCCAACCCGGATGTGAAGGCGGCCGGGGTCAACGCTTTGCTGCACTATGTGACGGCAGGACAGGCCGAGGGCCGCAAGGCGATCGCCCCGTCCGCCGGGCCATCCGATTCCGGCGTGGACGCGGCTGCCTACTACGCGGCCAACCCAGACGTGAGAAACGCCGGCATCGACCCGGCCGCGCATTACCATTCCAGCGGCTGGCACGAAGGCCGCAACCCGAATGCCTGGTTCGACACCAATTTCTACCTGACCCAGAACCCGGACGTGCGGGCGGCCGGGGTCGATCCGCTGACGCATTTCGAGACGGTAGGCTGGAAGGAAGGCCGCGAACCGAGCCTGGTGTTCTCCGACGCGCAGTATCTGGCCGCCAATCCGGACGTGAAGGCGGCCGGGCTCAATCCGTTGCTGCACTATCTCTCGAGTGGCAAGACCGAGGGCCGGCTGGCGTTCCTGACGGGCAGCAAGGCGGCAACCGACCCGTTGGTGGATGCCGCGTATTACGACAAGCAGTTGGGCGCCACGCTGCTGCCCTCCGGCCTGGCGGCGGCACAGCAGGCGGCGGCGAGCTATGACAGCGTGGGCTGGCAGCGCGGGCTGAACCCCAATGCGTTCTTCAACACGGCGTATTACCTCAGCCATAACCCGGACGTGGCGGCGGCGCATATCGATCCGTTGCTGCATTACGAGGTGAATGGCTGGCGGGAGGGCCGCGACCCCTCGGCGGCGTTCAGCACGGCGAAGTATCTGGCGGCGTATGCGGATGTGAAGGCGGCCGGGCTCAATCCGCTGGCGCATTTCCTGGTGAATGGGCAGGCGGAGGGGCGGACGGCGTTTTCGGCATGAAGCCTGTTGGAAAGACCAGAATGGGATATCAAGGGGTGGTATCCCATGAGGTCCCGTGAAGGTAACTCCCCTCTTCCGAACCAACCGGTCCCAGGCGGTCCGGATTCCGAAGGAGCTGGCTTTCGGGCCCGGGATCCATGAGGTCGCTGTCGTGCGGGAGGTTGCTCGCTTGCTGATCACACCGGCGGATGCGGCATGGGACGAGTTCTTCGACCGCCCCGGCATCGACGTCGAACGCGGGCCGCAACTCGGTCAGGATCGTGAGCCCTTCTGAGTGCTGCGCACGATGCTGGATACGAATCTGTGTATCCGCGTTCTGTGGGACCGGCCGACGGCGCTACGGTCCCGGTTCAATGCCGAGGCCGGCACGATGGCGCTCTCGACGATCGTGCTGTTCGAACTGATGCACGGCGCCGAAAAGTCAAATCGCCCGGCCGAAAACCGACGCGAGGTGGAGCGTCTGACATCCAGGCTCGAGGTGCTGACTTTCGGCTCTGATGCCGCCGCCCATGCAGCCGACATCAGAGCAGCCCTAGAGCGGCGAGGCCAAGGCATCGATGCATATGACGTGCTGATCGCCGGTCATGCCCGCAGCCATGGCTTGATCGTTGTCACGGGCAATCTGGGCGAGGTTCAAGCGGGTGGATGGGTTGCGCTGTGAAGACTGGCTGACCTGACGCCGAAGCCTGGCGTCCGTAGATCCCGTCATTGCGAGCGAAGCGAAGCAATCCAGGGGCAACGAGGGCGCTTTTGGCCCCTGGATTGCTTCGCCAAGCGGCTCGCAATGACAGGTCTGGGGCAGGTCTCGGCGCCTGAGCTCCGGTAATAGTCTAGTCTGGATCGGTTTCGGCGTGGTAGTCGGGGACGTTCCCCGCGAGCAGCATGTCGCCGCGGACCGTGGCGTATGGCGTGCCCTTCTTGATAGTGTTGAAGGCGAGCCGGCCGGGTAGCGGCTTTTGCGCGGTCTGTGCCGCTGCAGGCGTGAGCGCGACGCAAATCAGCAACCCGGCCAGCGAACGACCAAGCATTCCGGTCAGTCGTCGCCCCATCAAGCCGCCGCCAGCTTCAACCGCAACGCCGCCCGCTCCCGCCCCATCAGCGGCAGCAAGTCCCGCAGCTCCGGCCCATGATCCTCCCCGGTCAACGCCAGGCGCAGCGGCAAGAACAGCTTCTTGCCCTTCCGGCCCGAGGCCGTCTTCAACGCATCGGTCCATTCGGGCCAGATCTCGTTGGACCACGGCTCTGGCGGCAACGCCTCCAGCGCCTGGTGCAGGAACTCCTCCTCCCCCTCCACCACCGGCGGCACGATGGTGCCGGAGACCACGTCCCACCAGCCGCGCGCCTCGTTCAGCAAATCCAGATTGCCGCGGATCGCGAGCCAGAAGGCCGGGGTGGCGCCGGGGGGCAGGCGGTCCTGCACCGCCTCGAACGGCAGCGATTGCAGCACCCGGCGGTTCAGCGCCAGCAGCTGCCGCGCATCGAACCGGGCGCTGCTGTGGCTGACATGGCTGAGGTCGTAGGTCGCCGCCAGTTCGTCCGGCGGCAGCGCCACGGGATCGTCACTGGAGCCGAGCCGGGCCAGATACCCGGTCAGCGCCGCGGGCTCGATCCCGTCGCCGCGCAGGCTGCGCAAACTCAAGCCGCCGATCCGCTTCGACAGCTTGCCGCCATCCTGATCGACCAGCAGCGGCAGGTGCGCGAACCGCAGGTTCTTATGCCGGCCACCCAGCGCCGCGTAGATGTCGATCTGGATGCCGGTATTCGTTACGTGATCCTCGCCGCGCACGATATGCGTGATGCCGCTTTCCAGATCATCGACCACGGACGTGAAAGTATAGAGATGCGTGCCGTCGGCGCGGATCAGCACCGGGTCGGAAATGGCCGAGAGTTTGACCGTGCGGGCGCCCAGCACCATGTCCCCCCACTCGGCCGGGTAGCCGGACAGCAGGAAGCGCCAATGCGGCCGCTTGCCGTTGGCCTCGGCCTGCGCGCGCTGCTCGGGCGTCAGCTTCAACATCGCGCGGTCGTAGATCGGGGGCTGGTGGCGCTTGGTGCGCAGCTCGCGCTTGGCGGCCAGCTCCTCCTCGCTCTCGAAGCAGGGATATAGCCGGCCCGACGCCTTCAGCTTCTCGGCGGCGGCCTCATACAAAGCGGTGCGGTCGGCCTGGCGATACTCCTCGTCCCAGGCGAGACCGAGCCATTTCAGATCATACCGGATCGCGTCCTCGTATTCCGGCTTGCTGCGCTCCTGGTCGGTGTCATCGAGGCGGAGCAGGAAATGACCGCCGTGACGCCGGGCCAGCAGGTAGTTGGCGAGCGCCACGCGCGCATTGCCCACATGGAGCAGGCCGGTCGGGCTCGGGGCGAAGCGGAGTTTCATGCCTCGTCCTCTGGCGTACCGACCAGGCGCGGGTCGATGCTGCGCCAATCCCTGTCGGCCTTCGCGGCACGGCGCGCGGCGAAATCTGGCAGCTCCGGCGCGCTGCGCCAGCCCGCCGGCCCGGCCTCCAGCACCTCGGCGTCCTCACCATAGGCGAACCAGGCGTCCAGCACCGCCTTCGCCTCCATCCCCTGCGCCCGGCACCGCTCCATGCTGTCCCGCACATAGCGCCGGGCGAACAGGTTGGCGTGGTCGAGGCTCAGGAAGCCCTTGATGTCCTCGACAATGTTGTCCTCGGCGCCACCGGAAAGATCGAGGATGCGGACGCGCCAGCCATCGTTGGGCACGCCCCGTTCAGGCACTGGCGGCTCGTTCAAGCGACAAGCTCCGTAAAGCCGTTGGTGATCGGGTAGCGGCGGTCGCGGCCGAAGGCGCGGGGGGTGATCTTCACACCGGGGGGCGCCTGCCGCCGCTTGTATTCGGCGCGGTCTAGCATCCGCCAGACGCGCAGCACCGTCGCCCGGTCATGCCCGGCTGCCACCAGCGCATCCACGGACCCCTCCCCCTCGACCAGGCCGTGCAGGATGGCATCGAGGTCTTCGTAGGGCGGCAGGCTGTCCTGGTCGGTCTGGCCGTGCTTCAGCTCGGCGGAGGGCGGCTTGGTGATGACGCGCTCCGGCATCACGGGGCCATCCGGGCCGAGGGCGCCGGGCGGGCGATGCGCGTTGCGCCAGCGGCACAGCGCGAAGACGGTGGTCTTATACACGTCCTTCAGCACGGAATACCCGCCGCACATGTCGCCATAGAGTGTCGCGTAGCCGACCGACATCTCGCTCTTGTTGCCCGTGGTCAGCACCATGTCCCCGAACTTGTTGCTCATCGCCATCAACAGCAGGCCGCGGGTCCTGGACTGGATGTTTTCTTCCGTGATGTCGGATTGCCGCCCGTGGAACAGCGGCGCCAGGGCTTCGGTGACCGCGTCGGTCGCTGGGGTGATGGGCACGGTGTCGCATCGTATGGCCAGCAGGCGAGCGCATTCGGCGGCGTCTTCGAGGCTGTGGGTGCTGGTGTAGGGACTGGGCAGCATGACCGCGCGAACCTGCCCGGCGCCCAAAGCGTCCACGGCGATGGCCGCGCTGATGGCGCTGTCGATGCCGCCGCTGAGGCCCAGCAACACGCCCGGAAAGCGGTTCTTGCGCACGTAGTCGCGCAAGCCGAGCGTCAGGCAGCGATAGATCAGGTCCAGCCGATCCGGCTCCGGCGGCAAGGTCTGTTGCACGCAGCTCACATGCCCATCCTCCCGCCGCCACTCGGTCAGCGTCAGCGCCTCCTGGAAATACGGCATCTGCACCGCGAGGCTGCGATCCCGGTTCAGCACGAAACTGGCGCCGTCGAACACCAGCTCGTCCTGGCCCGCGACCTGCGCCAGGAACACGAAGGGCAGCCCGGTCTCCACCACGCGGGACACGCCGAGCGCCACCCGCCGCGCCTGCTTGCCGTCCTCGAACGGGGAGCCGTTGATGCTGAGCAGCAGCTCGGCCCCGGTCTCGGCCAGGCCCTCCGACACCGCCGGCAGCCAGAAATCCTCGCAGACCATGAGGCCCAGGCGCCAGCCGCGGAACGCCACCGGCCCCGGGCTCGGCCCGGCGTCGAACACCCGCTTTTCGTCGAACACGCCGTAATTCGGCAATTCGTGCTTGGCCCGCCGGGCCAGGATCTTGCCGCCCTCCAGCACATACGCCGCGTTGAACAACTTGTCCCCGTCCCGCCACGGCCCGCCCACGATCAGGCCCGGGCCGCCATCCGCGGTGTCGGTCGCCAGATCCTGGATCGCGGCCTCGCACAGATCGACGAAGGCGGGCTTGCGCACGAGGTCCTCGGGCGGGTAGCCGCCGACGCTGAACTCCGGCGTCACCACCAGATCGGCCCCCAACGAAGCGGCTTCGGCGCGGGCCTGGCGAATGCGGGCGACGTTGGCGGTCACCTGGCCCAGATGCGTGTCGATCTGGGCGAGGGCGATTTTGAGCGTGTCCATCAGGCAGATTTGGCCTGCAGCGTCGGCGTTTCAACGCGGCGGTCCTGGCTCGCGCGCAGCAGGAACTCACGCCCGACCTTCACCCGGGCCTCCCCGCCATAGTCCACGATATCGGCGGTGGCGTAGGTTTCGTGCCAATCGTCGGGGATGAAGCTGCCGGTGCCCACCACGTCGATCGGCGCCCGCGTATCGGCCATCACCCGGCATTTCGCCACGCCGAAACCGGAACTGGCCACGATCTTCACCTGGGCGAACCCGGCATCGTCCAGCGCCTCCCGCATCCGCCAGATCGCCGCCGCGGACACGCCGGTGCCGACAAGGTGCCGCAATTCGAGGTCCGACCGGTAATGCCGGATGGCGCCCGGCGAGTGGCGCTCCAGCACGGCGTAGCTCTCCTGCGGGTCCAGCCCCTCGAGATAGCGGCCGCCATGGGTGTCGAGCCGCACGGATAGCCGGCCCTGCGCGGCGAGGTCGTGGAAGCGGCGGCAGACCTCGAGCCCATCGGTGATTTCCCGGCCAAAGAAATCGGTGAGCACCGTCAGGTTCTCGTCCGGGCAGGTCTCGTGGAACATCTCGGCCGCGCGCACCGTGGACCCGGCGTAGCCGATGAGCGCGTGCGGCATCGTGCCGCGGCCTTTGGTGCCGCCGAAATAGGGCGCCGCCAGGTCCGACGAGGTGCCGGTGAAGCCCCGCGCGCCCTCTTTCTTCGCGGCTGCGCTGCCGACGGAGGCGGCGTAGCCCATCATCCGCTGCATCTCGGCGCCAGCGCAGTGCCGGGCCTCCATGGCGAGGAAGGCCGCTTCCGGCAGGGCGGCACACATCTGATAGGCGTTGTGGGCTGCTACGCAGGCAGCGCCGAGCTTCTGCAGGAACAGCGTCTCGCAATCGGCCAAGGCATGGAAGCTGCCGGAGATGTAGACGATGGGCTCGCCGGCGCCGACCCAGGTGCCCTCGGCGTGCACCAGGTCCAGCTCGAACGTCACGCCCCGTTCGGCGGCCACGGCGCAGAGCCAGTCCAGCATCAGCCGCGGCGCGGAGATCACGGGGCGGCGGAGGAAGACGGCGTAGGTGACGTGCTTGTCCCCGAAGCGGCCGACGATCTCGCGGGTGCGGTTGAAATAGGCGTCGGTGCGGTTGGCGATGTCCTCATCGATCGTCATTGCGCGGCGACCGCCGGGGCTCGGATCGGGGCGCGCCGGGCCTTCAGTTCCTCGGAGACCAGGAAGGCGAGTTCGAGCGATTGCTCGGCGTTGAGCCGCGGGTCGCAGAAAGTCTCGTAACGGCCGCCGAGGTCCGCCTCCGTCAGGCGATGCGCGCCGCCCACGCACTCCGTCACGTCCTGCCCGGTCATCTCGACATGCACGCCCCCGGCCCAGGTGCCGGCCTCGGCATGGGCGTCGAAGAAGCCGCGGACCTCGGCGAGGATGCTGTCGAAGCTGCGGGTTTTCACCGGGTTGGCGTTGCTGCTCGAGGTCGAGATCGTGTTGCCGTGCATGGGGTCGCACAACCAGACGACTTGCGCGCCCTCGGACTGCACGGCGCGCAGCAGGGGCGGCAGCTTGCGCTGCACGTGGGCGGCGCCCATGCGACTGATGAGCGTGAGCCGGCCGGGCTCGTTCTTCGGGTTGAGGGTCGCGATCAACTGCAGCAGTTGCGCGATCTCGGTGGTGGGGCCGACCTTGATGCCGATCGGGTTCTGCACGCCGCGCAGGAACTCGACATGCGCGCCATCCGGCTGCCGCGTGCGATCGCCGATCCAGAGGAAGTGGGCGGAGCACGCGTAGTAATCGCCGGATGTGCTGTCGATCCGGGTCAGCGCCTGTTCGTAGGGGAGCAGCAGCGCCTCGTGGCTCGTGTAGAAATCGGTCTCGCGGATCTGCGGCGTGTTCAGGCTGCTCATGCCGCAGGCGGCCATGAACGCAAGGGTCTCGTCGATGCGGGCGGCGAGGTCCTGGTATTTGGCGGCGAGCGGCGAGCGCGCGGCGAAATCGAGGTTCCAGCGATGGACCTCGTGCAGATCGGCATAGCCGCCATTGGCGAAGGCGCGCAGCAGATTGAGGGTGCCGGCGGATTGGAAGTAGCCGGTTTCCATGCGGGCCGGGTCCGGGATGCGGGCCTCGGTGGTGAAGGCCGGGCCGTTCACGATGTCCCCGCGATAGGAGGGCAGGGTCTGGCCGTCCTGCGTTTCGGTGTCGGAGCTGCGCGGCTTCGCGAACTGCCCGGCCATCCGCCCCATCTTCACCACCGGCACGCTGGCGCCGAAGGTGAGCACCACGGCCATCTGCAGCAGCACGCGGAACGTGTCGCGGATGACGTTGGCGGTGAAGTCCCCAAAGCTCTCGGCGCAATCGCCGCCTTGCAGGACGAACGCCTTGCCTTGCGCGGCGAGGGCCAGCGCCTCCTTCAGGCGCCGCGCCTCCCCGGCAAAGACGAGGGGCGGGTATTTGGAAATCTGCTGCTCGGTGGCTTCAAGGCGGGCGGCGTCCGGGTAGGTGGGCGCCTGGTGCACGGGATGGGCGCGCCAGCTGCCGGGTGTCCAGACGGGGACGGGGTGGGTCATCGCAGTCGCTCCATGCGCGCCGAGGGGGCGCGGCCGAGCGGAGGGTTATCCCAGGATTTCGGGGCGGACGCTACCTGCACGGTTACGGGTGCTTTCAGCAGACGTTATGATAGACTGTCCGAGTTGAGAGGTCCGTATGAGTGATGTTCCGGAGAACGTGACGCTCGAGTTGCTCGGGGGCTTGATCCGCAACGTGCTGTCGGAGCAGCGCGAGCTTCGTGCGGAGCAACACAAGCAGCTCCAGTTGCTGATGGCTCTGGTCGAGCAAGGGCGCCGGGCGGACCGACACCTTGCCGAGCTGAAAGACGACATCGAGCTTATGCTGAAGGCGGAGTTGATGGGCCGCCTGGGCAACTTCGAAACGCGATTCGAGGGCCGGCTGGACGAATTAGACGGACAGATCGCAACTCTTACGAAATCCCCAACCCGGGGTTAAGCTGTATTGGGCGGCGCTATTCCGCCGCCTGCGCCAGCCCGGCCACCCGGGTGCGCGTCCGCATCGTCACGAACTCCTCCGCGCTGGTCGGATGGATGCCGATCGTGCGGTCGAAATCGGCTTTGGTCGCGCCGGCCGTCAGCGCCACGCCGATGCCCTGCATCATCTCCGGCACGTCATCGCCCAGCATGTGCACACCCAGCACGCGCTGGCTGGCCTGGTCCACCACCATCTTCATCAGCGTGCGCCGGTCACGGCCGGACAGGACATGGCGCATCGGCTTGAAGTCCGCGACATAGATATCCACCGGGCCGTGGGAAGCGGCCTGCTCTTCCGTGAGGCCGATCGTGGCCAGCGGCGGGTTGCTGAACACGGCGGTGGCGACGGGGGTCATGGACCAGGTGCGAGGCTTCCCCTTGCCGAACAGGCGATCCGCCAAGTGGTGCCCCTCCGCAATCGCGACCGGGGTGAGGTTGAGCTTGTTCGACACATCCCCGATGGCGAAGATGTGGGCGTGGTTGGTGGTGAACTCCTCGTCCACCACGATGGCGCCCTTGGCATCGAGCTTCACCCCGGCGTGTTCGAGGCCCAGGCCCCCCGTCTTGGGCGCGCGGCCCACGGCGAAGAACACCAGATCCACCTCCATCGTGTGGCCGTTGGTGAGCGTGACGTGTCGCGCGTCCCCCCTGGCCTCGATCGCATGTACTGTCTGGGTGGGATGGAGCCGGATGCCGTCCTTGGTCATGGCGGCGGCCAGCGCCTCGCGCAGCTCATGGTCGAAGCCGCGCAACGGCAGCGGCTGGCGGAACACGACGTCCACCTCGGCGCCCAAGCCGTGGAAGATGCCGGCGAACTCGATGCCGATATAGCCGCCGCCGACCATCAGCACGCGCCGGGGCAACTTGGGGAGGGAAAAAGCCTGGTCGGAGACGATGCCGAGATGCATGCCCTCGATCGGCGGCTGGATCACGGGATGGCCGCCGACGGCGATCACGATCCGCTCCGCACTCACGGCGGTGCCGCCGACATCCAGCGTGTGCGGCCCGGTGAAGGTGGCGCGCGCCTCGTGCATGATCACGCCGCTGCCGCCCAGCATGGTGCCGTAGATGCCGCGCAACCGGGCGAGCTCGGCATCCTTGATGGCGATCAGGCTCGCCCAGTCATGGTGCCCGGCGTGGCTGTCCCAGCCGAAGCCGCGCGCATCCTCCGCCAGCCGGCCATATTCCGCCGCCTGCACCATCATCTTCTTCGGTACGCAACCGAGGTTCACGCAGGTGCCGCCCCATTGCGCATCCTCCGCAATCCCAACCCGCGCCCCATGCCCGGCCGCGATCCGCGCGCACCGCACGCCGCCGGAGCCGCCGCCGATCACGAACAGATCGTAGTCGTAGGCGCTCATGCGCCGATCCCGCCCAGGGCGATGTATTTTATTTCGAGGTAGTCCTCGATGCCATACTTGCTGCCTTCGCGGCCGAGCCCGCTGGATTTCATGCCGCCGAAGGGGGCCACCTCGGTGCTGATGATGCCCTCGTTCACACCGACGATGCCGTATTCCAGCGCCTCCGCCACGCGGAAGATGCGGCCCACATCGCGGCTGTAGAAATACGCGGCCAGGCCGAATTCGGTGTCGTTGGCCATCTCGATCGCCTCGGCCTCATCGGTGAAGCGGAACAGCGCGGCGGCCGGGCCGAAGGTTTCCTCGCGGAAGATGTCGGCCGTGCGTGGGACGCCGGTGAGGATGGTGGGCTCGAAGAACGTGCCGCCCAGCGCGTGGCGCTTGCCGCCCAGCACGATTGTGGCGCCGCGGGCGGTCGCGTCCTGGATGTGCGCCTCCACCTTCTCGACCGCCTCCTGGTTGATCATGGGGCCCTGGGTCACGCCCTCGTCCATGCCGTTGCCGATTTTCAGCGCGGCCACGGCCACCTTCAGCTTGGCGGTGAACGCGTCGTAGACGCCGTCCTGCACCAGCAGCCGGTTGGCGCAGACGCAGGTCTGGCCGGCGTTGCGGAACTTGCTGGCCATGGCGCCGATCACGGCCTGGTCCAGATCGGCGTCGTCGAACACGATGAAGGGCGCGTTGCCGCCCAGCTCCATGCTGGCCTTCTTTACCGTGGGCGCGATCTGCGCCAGCAGCTTGGCGCCGACCTCCGTGCTGCCGGTGAAGCTCAGTTTTCGCACGAGCGGGTTGGAGGTCAGCTCCCCGCCTGTGGGGCCGGAGGGGCCGGTGATGACGTTGCAGACGCCGGGCGGCATGCCGGCGCGCTCCGCCAGCACGGCGATTGCCAGCGCGGAGAACGGCGTCTGGCTCGCGGGCCGGATCACCCCGGTGCAGCCCGCCGCCCAGCCCGGCCCGGCTTTCCGCGTGATCATCGCGGCGGGGAAGTTCCAGGGCGTGATGGCGGCGAACACGCCGATCGGCTCCTTGGTCACCAGGATGCGGCGGCCGGTTTGGTTCTGCGGGATGGTGTCGCCATAGACGCGCTTGCCCTCCTCCGCGAACCATTCGATGAAGCTTGCCGCATACGCGATCTCACCCCGGCTTTCCGCCAGCGGCTTGCCCTGTTCGGCTGTCATGATGAGCGCGAGGTCGTCGGTGTTCTCGATCATCAGGCTGAACAGCCGGCGCAGGATGGCGGCGCGCTCCTTGGCGAGCAGCTTGCGCCAGGCCGGGAAAGCGCGGGCGGCGGCCTCGATCGCGCGCCGTGTCTCGGCGGCGCCCAGGGCCGGGACGGTGCCGAGCGGCTCACCGGTCGCGGGGTTGCGCACGGTGAGTGTGGCGCCGTCATCGGCCTCGATCCACTTGCCATCGATGCAGCAGGCCTGGCGGAACAGGCTGGGGTCGCGGAGCGGCAACGGGGCGGTGGGGTTCAGCATCGGGAGATCTCCGGCACAATCGGGTCCCCGGAAGATAGGCGCGCCGGCGCCCGATGTCAGCGCCGGTCTCAGTGCAGCAGGACGGGTATCAGCGATCCCACCAGCAGCACGGCCATCACGACGTTGAAGGCCCGCATCCGCGCGGGATCCGTCAGCACGCGCCGCATCCCCTGCCCCATCGCCGCCCACACGCCGACGGAGGGCAGGTTCACGACGCCGAACACGATCGCGACCGCCACGATCCCGGCCAAGGTCTGGGACGGCGCATAGACCGTGACGGCCGTCAGCGCCATGGTCCAGGCCTTCGGGTTCACCCATTGAAAGGCGGCGGCCGCCAGGAAACTCATGGGCCGCCCGGCGCGCGCGGCCTCCCCGGGCGGCGGCGATGTCGCGATCTTCCAGGCGAGGTAGAGCAGGTAGGCGACGCTTGCGAATTTCAACGCGGTGTAGAGCACGGGCACCGCCGCAAACACCTGCGACAGCCCGGCGCCGACCAACACCGCCATAACCACGAACCCCAGCGCCACCCCCAGCATGTGCGGCACCGTCCGCCGCACGCCAAAATTGGCGCCGGACGCCATCAGCATCAAATTGTTCGGGCCCGGCGTGATCGAGGTCACGAAGGCGAAGGCGGCCAGCGCCAGCAACTGCTCATGGGTCATGACGCAACCCTAGCGCGCTCGCCGCGCAATGTTCTTGCGATCCGCGGCGCTTCGATGGTTTGTTCGCAACAAATGGCGAAACTGGACCAGATCGACCGCAGGATCGTGCGCGAGCTCAGCCGCGATGGCCGGCTCAGCAACCTGTCGCTGGCGGAGCGGGTCGGCCTGTCGCCGTCGGCCTGTTTGCGCCGGGTGCAGGAGCTGGAGCGGTCGGGCGTGATCAAGGGCTATCGCGCGGTGCTGGACCGGGCGGCGCTGGATGGCGGGTTCATCGCCTACATCACCGTGGGCCTGGCGACCCACACCAAGGCGGCGCAAATGGCGTTCGAGCACGCGATGCAGGCGGCGGGCGAGGTGCTGGAGTGTCACAACGTGACCGGAACGGTCGAATACCTGCTGCGGGTGGAGGTGGCGGATCTGCGCGCCTACAAGGCCTTCCATACCGACGTGCTGGGCACGCTGGACCAGGTGCGGTCACTCACGTCGTATATCGTGATGGGTTCGCCGAAGGATGAGCGGGCTTGAGCTCAGCCTGGCGGCGACGTTGCCGCATAGGTGAATGGGTGCCCGAAAAGCTTCGCGTCACGGGTGAGCAGCCGGGCGCCCTCCTCTTGCGCCTGGACCAGCAGCAATTCGTCGAAAGGATCCTTATGCGGCAGCGCGTGGATCAGTCCCGATGCGGCATGATGCGCCGTGAGCGGCAGCAACTCCCACCCCATCCGCCGCGCGAAAGTCACGATCGAGGCGGGGTCGACGGGACCTTTCCTCTCACCCGAGATGTCGAAGCTGTGCCATTTCAGCCGAAGCTCCCAGATCGATACCGCGGATATCAGCATGCGGCCATCCGCTGCTGACATCGCTTGCCGGTCGGAACTCGATAGGGTGTCCGGACTGAGGGCCGTCCAGATGACGAAGTGGGTGTCGAGCAGCAGCCTCAATCGGCGATCCCGAGCACCTGCCGGCTGAAAGCGGGATCGTCGAAATCAGACCCGATGCTCACGGTGAGGCCATCGAGACCCAATTCCTGGCGCAGGCTGGCCGCCCGGTCCAAATCCATGGCGGTGTCACTCTGCGCGGGAACAAGCTCCACGAACGGAAGCCCGTCCTGCGTCACGATGACGCGCTCTCCCCGTGCAGCGGCAGTGGCGGCCTCCGTGAACCGAGCCTGGATCTCGCGGACGGACAAGATCATGAGCGGGCCTTCGGGACGAGTTGCGGAACCGTTGTAGCATTTTGCCGCGCCGCACGGAACGTCCCGGCCCGCCCCGGTTTGTCCACCTGCGCCGCCCGGCCGAACGCCATCGCGTCCGGCGCCACGTCCCGCGTGATCACGCTGCCGGCCGCGACGAACGCGCCGTCCCCGAGCGACACCGGCGCCACCAGCACCGCGTTGCTGCCCACGAACACCCCGGCGCCGATCGTGGTGCGGTGCTTGGCGAAGCCGTCATAGTTGCAGGTGATGGTGCCCGCGCCGACATTGCTCCGGGGGCCGATCGTGCTGTCACCCAAGTAGCTCAAATGATTGGCCTTGGCGCCCTCCCCGAGGCTGGTGGCCTTCAGCTCCACGAAGTTGCCGACATGGGCGTGGTCGCCGATCGTGGTGCCGGGGCGGAGGCGGGCATAGGGGCCGATCAGGGCGTGGGCGCCGACATGACAGCCCTCGAGGTGGCTGAACGCGCGGATGGTGGCGCCGCTCTCGACAGTGACGCCGGGGCCGAACACCACGTGGGGCTCCACCACGACGTCTGGCGCCAGCGCGGTGTCGGATTGCAGGAACACAGTGCCGGGCGCCGTCAGCGTCACCCCGGCCTCCATGGCGGCAAGGCGCAACCAGCCCTGCACCGTATGCTCGGCCTCCGCCAGTTCGGGGCGGGAGTTGATGCCGCGCAGCTCTTCCGCAGGCGCCTCGACGGCCGTGACACGGCGCCCCTCGGCTACGGCCAACGCCACGCAATCCGTGAGGTAATACTCGCCCTTGGGGCTCGGCTTGACCGCATGGAGCCAGCGGCGGAAATCGCCGGAATCGGCACACAGCACCCCGGCGTTGCAGAGGCCTTCCGCACGCTCCGCCTCGGTCGCATCGGCATATTCCACGATCCGCTGGACGGCGCCGTGCTCGGAGATCACGCGGCCGTAGCGGCCGGGGTCCGCGGGGCGCATGGCGAGGAGGGCCAATGCCGTGCGGCCGTCCTGGCGCGCGGCCAGCAGGCGGCGGAGCGTGTCGGGGCGGATGAGCGGGTTGTCGGCATACAGCACCGCGACGTCGCCCTCGCCGAACAGGCTCTCGGCCTGCAGCGCGGCGTGGGCGGTGCCGAGGCGGTCATGCTGGATCACCGTGGCGTGGGGCTGCGCCGCTTCGGCGACGGCCTCCATACCCGGACCGGTCACCACGACGATGCGGTCGAACAGCCCGGTGCAGCTCGCGATCAGGTGCAGCAGCATGGGGCGGCCCGCGATGCGATGCAGGCATTTCGGCAGCGTAGACTTCATCCGGGTGCCGAGGCCGGCGGCCAGCAGGATCGCGGTGCTCATGCGGGCGGGCGTAGCGCCGGTGCGGCCGTGATGTCAAAGCAGGGCGGCGTCCAGCCCCGGCCCGGCACGCTGTCCAGCAGCGCCCGCGTGTACTCATGCGCGGGTGCGGCGAACACGGCCTGCGTCGGCCCCTGTTCTACGATTTCACCCCGGCGCATCACCGCCACGCGGTCACACACCTGCGCCGCCACCCGCAGGTCGTGCGTGATGAACAGCATGGTGAGGCCGAGCCGGGTGCGCAGCTCCTCCAGGAGGAGCAGGATCTCGGCCTGCACCGATACGTCGAGCGCGGACACGGGCTCGTCCGCGATCAACAGCTCCGGCTCCAAGGCGAGTGCGCGGGCGATGCCGATGCGTTGGCGCTGGCCGCCGCTGAATTCGTGCGGGAAGCGGGTGGCGGCGCCGGGTTCGAGGCGCACCAGGCGCAGCAGGGCGGCCGCGCGCGGCGGGTCCCACGGCAGGCCATGCGCGCGCGGTCCTTCCGCCAGGATGTCACCGACCCGGCGCCTGGGGTTCAACGACGCGAACGGGTCCTGGAACACCATCCCGATCCGCCGCCGCATGGGCCGCCAGCCGGCCCGCGACAGGCCGCGCAGCTCGGCGCCGTCGAACCGGATGCTGCCGGCATCGGGCGTGACCAAATCCACGATGCAGCGCGCGAGCGTGGACTTGCCGGAGCCGCTTTCGCCCACGAGCCCCAGCGTCTCGCCGCGCCGGATCGTGAGGGCGGCGCCCTGCACGGCCACGGCGCCGCGATAGGCCTTGCGCACCCCGTCCATCGCCAGCAGCACCGGTGCATCGACGGCCGCGCGGGCCACGCGGGTATGGGCGGGGACGGCGGCGATCAGGGCCTGGGTGTAGGGGTGTTGGGCCCGGGTCAATACGGCGGCGGCGGCGCCCTGTTCCACGATGCGGCCGTGCTGCATGACGGCGACGCGGTCCGCGATCTCCGCCACCACGCCGAAATCATGCGTGATGAACAAGACGCCGGTGCCGCGCCGGCGCTGGATGTCGCGGATCAGACGCAGGACCTGCATCTGCGTCGTGACATCGAGCGCCGTGGTGGGCTCGTCCGCGATCAGGATAGCGGGCTCCAAAGCGAGGGCCATCGCGATCACCACGCGCTGCCGCTGCCCGCCGGAGAGGGCATGCGGGTAGCGGCGCATCAAGGCCGTGGGGTCCGGCAGGCCGACGGACTCCAGCAGCTCCGACACGCGCCGGCCGACAGCCACGCCATGCACCTGCATGACCTCCGCCACCTGGTCGCCCACGCGCATCAGCGGGTTGAGCGCGGTCATCGGCTCCTGGAACACCATGCCGAGCCGGCGTCCGCGTAGGTCCCGCATGGCGGCGGGGCTCGCTTGCAGCAGGTCCGCGCCTTCGAACCCGATATGGCCGGTGGCGGTCAGGCTGCGGGGCAGCAGGCCCATGATGGCGCCGGCGGAGACCGACTTGCCGGAGCCGCTTTCGCCCACGATGCACAGGATCTCGCCGGGATCGAGCGTGAACGACACGCCGTCCACGGCATGGCTGCGGTCGGCACCCGGCGGCAGGCGGACCGCCAGGTTCTCGACGGTGAGCAGGCTCATCGCCGCCGTGCCACGCGGGGGTTCAGCGCGTCCGCCAGCCCGTCGCCGACCAGGTTCAGCGCCAGAACCGTGAGAAAGATCGCGACGCCGGGGAACACGCTCATCCACCACGCCAACCGGATCACGCTGCGCCCGGCGCCGATCATGAAACCCCAGCTCATGAGGTTGGGGTCGCCGAGCCCCAGGAACGACAGCGCGGATTCCAGCAGGATGGCGGAGGCGACCATGAGGCTCGCCAGCACCAGCACCGGGCTCAGCGCGTTGGGCAGGATGTCGCGGCACACGATCGACAGGCGGGAGCGGCCCAGCACCTCCGCCGCCTGCACGAACTCGCGGGTGCGCAGGGACAAAAACTCGGCGCGGACCACGCGGGTGACGGGCGGCCAGGACACGATGGCGATGGCCGCCACGATGCTGGACAGGCTGGGCGTGAAGATCGCGACCAGCACGACGGCCAGGACGAAGCTCGGGATGGTCTGGAACAATTCGGTGAACCGCATCAGCGCGTCATCGACCCAGCCGCCGGCATAGCCCGCGACGGCGCCGAGCCCGATGCCGACGATCAACGCCATGATGGTGGAGACGGCGCCCACCAGCAGCGACACGTAGGCGCCATGCGCGATGCCGGACGCGACATCCCGCCCCAAACTGTCGGAGCCCAGCAGGAACCCGTCCTCCCCCGGATGCGAAAACGGCGCGCCCGCCATGTCCCACGGCGAGCCCGGGAACAGCAGCGGCGCCAGTGCGGACGCAAGCCCGACCAATCCCAAGATGACAAGCCCGATAACGGCGCCACGGTTGCGGAGGAAGGCGGTCACGCCATCCTCGGGTCGATCAGGACATACAGCAGGTCGGTGACCAGGTTGAACAGCACCACCAGCACCGCGGTGCAGAGGAACACGCCGAGCAGCACCTGGTAGTCGCGGGCGAGCAGCGCGTCGAAGGCGAGGCGGCCGATGCCGGGCCAGGCGAAGACGGTTTCGACCAGGATGGAGCCGCCCACGAGCTGCCCGGCCTGGATGCCGGCGAGCGTCACCACCGGAAGCAAGGCATTTCGAAGGATGTGCCGGCGCAGGATGCGGCCCTCCGGCGCGCCCTTGGCCCGGGCGGTGCGGACGAAATCCTGGTCGGCGACCTCCAGCATCGCGCTCCGGGTCAGGCGGGCGTAGACCGCCATGTAGAACAGGCCGAGCGTGAGGGATGGCAGCACGAGGTAGGGCGCCGTGTCCCGCATCGCCGCCCAGCCATGCAGCTCGGCACCGACCGTGCCCATGCCGAAGCTCGGCAACCAGCCCAGCCCCACGCTGAACACCAGGATGAGCATGAGGCCGACCCAGAAGATCGGGGTGGCATAGAACACCAGCGCCAGCGTGGTGATCAGGCTGTCCGCCCAGCTGCCAGCCCGGCGCGCCGCCATGGCGCCCAAGGTGATGCCGGCCGCCAGCGCGAACACGAAGGCGGTGCCGGTCAGCAGCAACGTGGCCGGCAGGCGTTCCGCGATGAGGCTCAGCACCGTGCGCTGCTGGCGATGGGAGATGCCGAGGTCACCGGTGAGGACGCCGCGCAGGTAGATCCAGAGCTGTTCGGGCAGCGAGCGGTCGAGGCCGAATTGCTGGCGGAGTTGTTCCACGAATTTGGGATCGGCGGCGCCGGATTGGCCGGCGATGACGCTGGCGGGGTCCCCGGGGGCGGCGTGGATCAGGATGAAGTTGATGACCATGATCGCGAGGATGATCGCGGCCATCTTGCTGAGGCGGAGGAGGATGCGTCTGATCATGTCCGGATTGGGCCGGGCATGTCGTTTCCCTCACCCCGACCCTCTCCCGAAGGGAGAGGGGGAAGGTCTAGCCTCACGCCAGGAACACGTCATCGAAACTGGCGTGCACGCCGGTGCCGAGTTGGATCGTGTTGTGCAGCTTGCGGTCGTTGATGGTGGGGAACGCCATCTCCAGGATCCAGATCTGCGGCACTTCCTGGGTCAGCAGCTTCTGCGCCTGGGTGAACGCGGTCTGGCGGGAAGCCGGGTCGGGTGCTGCGCCGGCTTCGGCGAATAGCTGGTCCACCACGTCGTTCTTGTAGCCGCCGGTGTTGGTGAAAGTGACCTTCTTGATGTTGCTGGACACGTAGGTCCGCTCCACGCCCAAGGTCGGATCGCCGTATTGATACAGGTAGTTGATGGAGGTTTCGTAGTCCCAATCCGCCATCCGCCGCGCCCAGCCGCCAGCGTCCGTGCTTTCCAGCACCAGCTCGATCCCCACCGCCTTCAGTGCCGTGCGCAGATACTCCGCGAGCCGGGTCCAGACCTCGCCATACGGCAGCGCCAGGTGCTTCAGGGTAAACCGGATGCCCTGCGCGTTCGGTTTCAGCCCGGCCGCATCCAGCAGCGCACTCGCCGCCTTCGGATCATAGCCCTGCAGCTTGGAGGCCTTGTCATAGAACCGCGTGGTGGAGGCCACCGGGGAGGTCGCGACCTTGCCGACCCCGAACCACAGCCGCCGCAGCACGAAATCGCGGTCGATCGCGTGGCTGATCGCCTGCCGCACGCGCACATCGTCCAGCGGCTTCACCCGGTGGTTCAGCTCGAGCCACATCAGCGGCGAGAAATACTCCCACCCCTTGGTGGTGACCTCGAGGTTTGGCATCTCGCGGAAGCGCGGCACGTCGAACGGCTCGATATCGCCCGAGGCCGTGAGTTGCACCTGGCCCGATTGCAGCGCGATGCCGCGGCCCTGGCTGTCGGGGATCACGCGGTAGATGATCTCATCGAGGTAGGGCTGGCCCGGCTTCCAATAGGTCTCATGCCGCCGCAGCCGGATGAAGTTGCCGCGCTGCCACTCCACGAACTTGAACGGCCCGGTGCCGATCGGGGTCTGGTTCATCGGGTTGGTGCGGAAATCCGTGCCGTCGAACACGTGCTTCGGCACGATCGCCGTCGTGGTCACGTCGAACATCAGCAGGAACGGCTCGAACGGGGAATCGAGCGTGAGCTTCACGGTCTGCGGATCGGGCGCCACGGCTTCCTTGATCTTGGCGAACACGCTGCGGGCCCGCGGGCTCAGCTCCAAATGGAACTTCATGATGGAGAAGATGACGTCGTCGGACGTCATGGGCTTGCCGTCGTGGAAGGTGACGCCGTCCTGCAAGGTGAAGGTGTAGGTGCGGCGATCCTCCGACAGGGTCCAGCTTTTGGCGAGCTCCGGCAGCGGCGTCAGGTCCGGCGCGTATTTCAGCAGGCCCTGGTAGATCTTGCTGGCCACGATCAGGGTCGGCCCCTGGCTGTTCACGCCTAGGACCAACACCGGCGGCTCCGGCGTCACGATGCTGGTGAGCGTGCCGCCCCGCTTCGGCGCCACACCTTGCGCCCGAGCTTGTGCCACGGTCATCAGCCCGGCCGTTCCCGCCAGAAGCCCGCGTCGCGTCAGACCGTCCGTGAGTGCCATGCCATGATCCCCGAATGCGTGACAGGAACGTTAGAACGTGCGGCGCAGCATGGACAAGCGGGAAGCCGGTTCATAGCGTGGCGCCTGAGGAGAAAACGATGCGTGCGTTCTGGGACCCGGTTCAACTGCAGCACGCGCCGCATTTCTTCCTGCAACGCGGCCAGGTCCGCGCCAATTTCGAGCGGCCGGAGCGCGCGTCGGCGTTGCTGGAGGGCCTGTCCACGCTCGGCATCGTGCCGGAGCGGCCACCCGCGATCGGGCGCGCCTCCCTGCTGGCGGTGCATGACGCGGCTTATCTCGACTTCCTGGCCGACAGCCCGGCGGAATGGGCGGCCCTCGCGGATGCCGGGCCGGAGCTGGTGCCGAACCTGCACCCCACCCCGGAGATGCTGGCGCAGGGCGCGCAGCCCGGCGGCGTCATCGGGCGGCTCGGCTGGTTCACGGCCGATACGTCGTCCCCGATCACCGCTGCGACGTGGCCAGCTGCCGAAGCCGCGGCGGCGTGCGCGGTGGCGGCCGTGGATGCGGGCGGCACGGCCTATGCGCTGTGCCGGCCGCCGGGGCACCATGCCTATCGGGCGCGGGCGGGCGGGCATTGCTACCTCAACAACGCGGCCATCGCGGCGGAGCGGCTGCGGGCCCGGGGCGCCCGGCGGGTGGCGGTGCTGGACATCGACAGCCATCACGGCAACGGCACCCAGGGCGCGTTCTGGACGCGGGACGACGTGCTGTTCGTCTCGATCCATGGCGATCCCGGCGGCTACTACCCCTGGTATGTCGGTCATGCCGATGAGCGGGGCGGGGGCGCCGGCGCCGGGTGGAACCTGAACGTGCCGTTGCCGCGGGATAGCGACGATGACGCGTGGTTGGCGGCGCTGGAGGCCGGGCTGGCGCAGGTGCGGCATTGCGGGGTGGAGGCGCTGGTGCTGAGCCTCGGGTTCGACGCGTCCGAAAACGAGCCGCTGCGGTTCCTGCGCGTGACGGATGACGGGTTTGCCCGGGCCGCCGCCGCCATCTCCGCGCTGCGCCTGCCGACCACGATCGTGCAGGAGGGCGGCTACAATACCGCCACGCTCGGGCCATTGCTGGCGCGGTTCCTCGGGGCGTGGGGGTGACTCTCGCCCGCATCCGCAGTTTTGCCTTTTCGGGGATCGAGGCGGCACCGGTCGAGGTGCAGGTGCAGATCAGCTCCGGCCTCCCCGCCTTCCTGATCGTGGGATTGCCCGACAAGGCGGTGGGCGAGGCGCGGGAGCGGGTGCGGGCGGCGCTCACCGCGATGGGCCTGTCGCTGCCGCCGCGCCGGGTGCTGATCAACCTGGCGCCGGCCGACGTGCTGAAGGAAGGCAGCCATTTCGACCTGCCGATCGCGCTCGCCGTGCTGGCCGCCATGGACGTGCTGCCGCGGGACGAGGTGGCGGGCTATGCCGCTTTGGGCGAGCTGTCGTTGGATGGCGCGATCAACCCGGTGGCCGGCGTGCTGCCCGCCGCCATGGCCGCCTCCGAACGCGGGCTCGGCCTGATTTGCCCGGCGGCGCAGGGCGGGGAGGCCGCATGGGCCGGACAGATCGAGGTGCTGGCGGCGCCGGACCTGCTGTCGATCATCAACCATTTCCGCGGCACCCAGGTGCTGACCCCGCCCGAGCCCGGCGGTGTGCAGGAAGGCGTGGCCGGCCCCGACCTCAGCGAGGTCCGCGGCATGGAGACGGCCAAGCGCGCGCTGGAAATCGCCGCGGCCGGCGGGCACAACCTCATGCTGGTCGGCCCGCCCGGCGCCGGTAAGTCCATGCTGGCGGCGCGGCTGGCCACGTTACTGCCCGATCTGCGCCCGGCGGAGGCGCTGGAGGTCAGCATGATCCATTCCGTGGCGGGCATGCTGGAGGGCGGGCGGCTGGTGATGCGCCCGCCGTTCCGGGAGCCGCATCACGGCGCTTCGATGGCTGCGCTCACGGGCGGCGGGCAGCGCGCCCGGCCCGGCGAGGTCAGCCTCGCGCATCGCGGCGTGCTGTTTTTGGACGAGCTGCCGGAGTTCCCGCGGCCCGCGTTGGAATCCCTACGCCAGCCCCTGGAAAGCGGCCGCACCACCGTCGCCCGTGCCGCCGCGCACATCACCTACCCGGCCCGCTTCCAGCTGATCGCCGCCATGAACCCCTGCCGCTGCGGCCATCTCGGTGACGCCGCGCGGGAGTGCAGCAAGGCGCCGCGGTGCGGGGAGGAATATCTGGGCCGCATCAGCGGGCCGCTGCTGGACCGGATCGACATGACGGTGGCCGTGCAGCCGACGCCGCCGGCCGAACTGTCCCGCGCGGCACCGGGCGAGCCGAGCGCCGCCGTGGCGTCCCGCGTGTTCGAGGCCCGCACGGTGCAGCGCGCCCGCTACGGGGACGGCCCCGCCACCAACGCGGAGGCGGAACTGGGGGACATCGCCTTGCAGGCGGAGGCGCGCACGCTGGCGGAGCAGGCGTCGGAGCGGTTGCGGCTGTCGGCGCGGGGGTTCACGCGGGTGCTGCGGGTGGCGCGGACCATCGCGGATTTGGCTGGGGTGCCGGAGATCAGGCGGGCGGATGTGGCGGAGGCGCTGTCGTACCGGCATCGGGTGCCGGGACGAAAGGTGTGATGGTGGTTTTGCGGTTGGCGCTGTGCTTATCTGGCCCCCGGCTGACGGCAGCGAGGCGATGCCTGATCGGCACAGGCGGGCGCCACTGACGTTCACACCAGCGCCGGCACCCGCTCCGCCGGGGGCGTGTTGCGGCTGCGCCCGGCGCGCACGATCCCGTCGATCACCACCATCCCGATGCCGGGCAAATCGCCCTGCTGCACGCTGTCCAGCAGGTCGCGCCCGGCGGAGTGCTGCGCGCGGTCCATGAACACCAAATCCGCCGCCCGCCCCATCTCGATGATCCCGCAATCGAGCTTGCGCATCCGTGCCGTGTTGCCCGTGGCGCAGCAGAATAGCGTCTCCGCAGGCACCTCCCCCAATGAGGACAGCATCGCGATCATGCGCAGGATGCCGAGCGGCTGCACGCCCGAGCCCGCCGGGCCATCGGTGCCGAGGATCACCCGCGCCATCTGCCCCATCTCCCGCGCATAACGCAGCGCGCTCAGCCCGGCCAGTTCGTTGCCGTTATGCACGATCTCGATCCCGCGCCCGCAGCCCTCGCAAAGGCAGCGTATCTGCCGGAGCGGCAGCGCGGTGTGGCCGCCATTGATGTGCCCGATAATGTCCGCATCGGCCTCCAGCACCGTGTCGGCATCGATGTAGCCGGAGCCCGGCACGCTGGGGCCGCCGGTGTGGATCGTGCTCTGGATGCCGTATTTGCGCGCCCAGGCCACCATCTCCTTGGCCTCATACCCGGCCTTGACCGTGCCGAGCCCGACCTCGCCCAGCAACGTCACCCCTGCCGCCGCGAGTTCGGCGAAATCGCTTTCGACCATGCCCTGCTCGATCACCGGCGCCCCCGCCAGCACCTTCACGCCGCCCGGGCGGTGGTTGGCGTAGGCCCGTTGCGCCGTGATCGCCAGCGCCTTCAGGCCCACGATGTCCCGCGGGCGGCCCGGCAGGTGCACCTCACCGGCCGAGATCATGGTGGTGACCCCGCCATGCATGGTGCTGTCGATCCAGCCGAGCTGGTTCTGCCGCGGAGTCCAGTCCCCGAACACGGGATGCACGTGGCTGTCGATCAGACCGGGGCAGACGGCGCAGCCCTGGGCGTCGATGGTGACGGCGGCTTCGCCGAAATCCACGTCGGCACGGCGCCCCACCGCCACGATCCGGCCGGCCTCCGCCACCAGCGTGTCGGCGTCGAGGATCGGCTCCTCCAGCCGGCCTGACAGCATCAGGCCGATGTTGCGCACCAGCAGCCGCCCCTGCTGCGTCTCCGGTCCCGCCCCCAGCGCCAAATCCTGCCCCTCCGTTCGGAAGGGCAGGATCGGAGGCCGGGACGGCGGCGTCAATCCAGGCCGGGGTGCGCCCGGCCTGGTTTGGCGTTCAGGCTTACAGCTTCGGCGCCGTCAACGACGGGACCGAGGGGGCGCTCACGCTCGGCACGGCCGGGCGGGCCAGCGTGGGCGTGGAGGACAGGCTGGGCGCCGTGGTCGTGGCGGTCGCGGGCTTGACGGCGGTCGTGGTGGAGCCGGTCACGGCAGGGGTCTGCGTCACGCCGGCCGTGGTGGCGGCCGGGGTCTGCACGGCCGGCGCCTGGGTGGCCGGAGCCTGGGCCGCGACGTTGTGGACCCGCGGCTTGATCACGCGATGCCGGGCCGGGCTGGCGCGATGGGCCGAGAGCGGCTGCGCGAACGCCGGCAGCGCGACCGTGCCGAGGAGGACAGTGGCGAGCATCAGGCGAGTGATGGTCATTTGGGGGTGTGGTCCTCGATCTGCCGGCGTCATTGCCGACAACGGGAATAAAGTGCCTCGGAAAGGCGGATCGGGGGCAAGATCATGTCCGAGACAAGGCATTTTCATCCGCGCATGAAAAAGGCCCGGCCCCATCGTCGGATGGGAGCCGGGCCCGTCTCAACGCGCCGCGTCAGACCTTATGGAAGGTGTGGTCCTCGGCGAAGATGTCCCGGTCCTTGGTCTCCGGGATGAACAGCGCGCCCACCACCACGGTGATGGCCGCGATCACGATCGGGTACCACAGGCCGTAGTAGATATCCCCCGTGGCCGCGATCATGGCGAAGGTCGTGGCCGGCAGGAGGCCGCCGAACCAGCCATTGCCGATATGGTAGGGCAACGACATCGAGGTGTAGCGGATCCGGGTCGGGAACAGCTCCACCAGCGCCGCGGCGATCGGGCCGTAGACCATGGTGACGTAGATCACGAGGACCGTCAGCAGCCCGATGATCGTCATCACCTGCGGGCGGAAGATGTCGAACGGGCCGCTCAGCTTGACCACGGACGGGTTGGCCGCCGGGGGGTAGCCGGCCCCGGTCAGCGCCGTGCCCATGTCCTTCACGAACGCAGCCCGCGCCGCGGCGGACCCCGCACCGGCCTTCGCCGGGTCGAACGAGGTCACGGTCGAGCTGCCGACCTTGACTGTCGCCAAGGCCCCGGCCGGCGCGCCCTCGCTCTTATACGGGACCGACAACTGGGCCAGCACCTGCTTTGCCACGTCGCACGACGATTTCGGCACGGGCGGGCTCACCGGGTTGAACAGGAAGTGGCAGTCCGCCGGGTCGGACGTGACGGTCACCGCGATGTTCTGCTGTGCGGCATAGAGCGCCGGGTTGGCCTCCGCCGTGAGCCGCGCGAAGATCGGGAAGTAGGTCAGCGCCGCCAGCGCGCAGCCGGCCAGGATGATCGGCTTGCGGCCGATCTTGTCCGACAGCCAGCCGAACAGCACGAACCCGCCGGTGCCGAGCAGCAACGACCAGGCGATCAGCAGGTTGGCGGACGGCCCGTCCACCTTCAGGATCGTGCCGATGAAGAACAGGGCGTAGAACTGGCCGGTGTACCACACCACCGCCTGCCCCATCGTCAGGCCGAACAGCGCCAGAATCGCCCATTTCGCGTTCTTCCACTGGCCGAACGCCTCCGTCAGCGGCGCCTTGGAGCCGGTGCCCTCATCTTTCATCTTCTGGAAGGCCGGGCTCTCGTTCAGCTGCAACCGGATCCAGAGCGATATGCCGAGCAGCACTGCGGACAGCAGGAACGGGATGCGCCAGCCCCAATCGAGGAACGCGGGCTCCCCCATCGCCTGACGGGTGAACAGGATCACGAGCAACGAGAGGAACAGGCCGAGCGTGGCCGTGGTCTGAATCCAGCTCGTGTAGAACCCGCGCCGCCCCCGGGGCGCGTGTTCCGCCACATAGGTGGCGGCGCCGCCGTACTCGCCGCCCAGCGCCAAGCCCTGCAGCATGCGCAGGACGATGAGCGCGACCGGCGCCGCGATGCCGATCTGATCCGAGGTCGGCAGGCAGCCGACGATGACGGTGCTGAGGCCCATGATCAGGATCGTGACGAGGAAGGTGTATTTCCGCCCGACCAGGTCGCCGATGCGCCCGAATACCAGCGCCCCGAACGGCCGCACCAGGAACCCGGCCGCGAACGCCAGCAGCGCGAAGATGTTGCGCGTGGCTTCGTCATACTGGCTGAAGAACTTCGCGCCGATGATCGCCGCGAGCGATCCGTACAAGTAAAAATCGTACCATTCGAACACAGTGCCGAGCGAGCTGGCCAGGATGACCTTGCGCTCCTCCGGACTCATCGCGCGGGTGGCGGACTCGCCGGCCGGGGCCGTTGCGGACAGGCTCATGGACTCTTCCCTCCTGGACGGCAGTTTCGCCGTCGATTGCGTGCAACCGGACGCATCCTTCCCGAATCCGGGCGGCGGCAGTCCCTTTGACTCCGCACGTTTTACTTTCGTTGCCACAGTTTGCAAGATCGCATCATCTCTGTGAGACCTCCGTGAATGAAAATGTCCGAAAACCGGCCCGAATATGCAGCCGCCTATGGCCAATGGGCCGCCGGGCCCGAGGCGTGGTGGGCTGGACAGACCACCGCGATCGAGTGGGTCACGCCGCCCGGCTGCGTATTCGACCCCGATCTCGGCGCCTTCGGCCAATGGTTTCCGGGCGCCCGGCTCAACATGGCCCATAACTGCCTGGACCGGCACGTGGCGGCCGGGCGCGGTGGGCAGGTCGCACTGATCTGGGACAGCCCGATGGCATCGGCGCAGCAGCGCCTGACGTATGCCGAGCTCACCGACCGGACTGCCCGCGTGGCCGGCGCCCTCGCGGCCCTCGGCGTCACCCGGGGCGACCGCGTCATCATCTACATGCCGATGGTGCCGGAGGCCGTAATCGCCATGCTGGCCTGCGCGCGGCTGGGCGCCATCCACTCCGTCGTGTTCGGAGGGTTCGCGGCCGCCGAGCTCGCGAAGCGGATCGAGGATGCGGCGCCGCGCGTGGTGATCGCCGCGTCCTGCGGGCTCGAGCCCGGGCGCATCGTGGCCTACAAGCCGTTGCTGGACGCGGCGATCGCCATGAGCGCGCACAAGCCCGTGGCCTGCCTGATCCTGCAACGGACGCAGCTTGAAGCCGCGATGATGCCGGGCCGCGACCATGATTTCGTGCAGACCGAGGCCGCGGCCGTGCCGCACGCGCCCGTGCCGGTGCTGACGACGGACCCGCTCTATATCCTGTATACCTCCGGCACCACGGGCCGGCCCAAGGGCTTGGTGCGGGACACCGGCGGCTATGCCGTGGCGCTGCAGGCGTCGATGGGCCTGATCTACGGCGTGGGCCCCGGTGACGTGTTCTGGACCGCGAGCGACGTGGGGTGGGTCGTGGGGCATAGCTACATCGTCTATGCGCCGCTGCTCGCCGGCTGCACGACTGTCCTCTATGAGGGCAAGCCGGTCGGGACGCCGGATGCCGGGGCGTTCTGGCGGGTGTGCGCGGAGCATAAGGTCCGTGTGCTGTTCACCGCGCCCACCGCCTTGCGCGCCATGAAGCAGCAGGACCCCCACGGCGACCTCATGGCCCGGCACGATCTCACCGCGCTCGACGCCCTGTTTCTCGCCGGCGAACGCTGCGATCCCCCCACCGCGACCTGGATCGGCGCCTTGCTGGGCAAGCCGGTGATCGACCATTGGTGGCAGACCGAGACCGGATGGCCCATTACCTCAGGCTTCCGCGCCTATGCCCCCTTCCCCTGGAAGCCCGGTTCCGGCGGCCGCGCCTGCCCGGGGCACGATGTGCAGGCGCTGGATGACGAGGGGCGGGTGCTGCCGCCGGGGGAGAGCGGTAATTTGTGCCTGCGCCTCCCGTTGCCGCCGGGTTGCGCGCCCACCTTGTGGTCCGGCGTCGACGCGTACCGCCAGGCCTATCTGGCCGATTTCCCGGGCTGGTATCGCAGCGGGGATGCCGGGATGGTCGATGCGGATGGCGATGTGTGGGTGATGGGGCGCACGGACGACGTGATCAACGTCGCCGGGCACCGGCTCAGCACCGGCGCCATGGAGGAGGTCCTGGCCAGCCACCCGGACGTCGCGGAATGCGCCGTGGTCGGCATGGCGGACGCGCTGAAGGGGCAGGCGCCCCTGGGCCTCGTGGTGCTGAAGGCCGGGGCCGGCCGCGATGCCGAGGAGGTCGCGCGCGAGCTGGTGGCGCTGGTGCGGCAGCAGATCGGGCCGGTCGCGGCGTTCAAGGAGGCGCGCGTGGTGCTGCGCCTGCCGAAGACGCGGTCCGGCAAGATCCTGCGCGGCGCCATCCGCAAGCTGGCCGACGGCATCGACGCCCCGGCGCCCCCCACCATCGACGACCCCGCCATCCTGGACGAGATCCGGGACGCGATCAGACGTATTTGAGCGCGATCACGCCGATCACGATGATGACCAGGCTCACGGTCGTTACCAGCGTGAGCCGCCGCTCGATGAAGTCCCGCATCGGCTCGCCGAAGCGCTGGATCAGCGCGGCGAGGACGAAGAACCGCACGCCGCGCGTCACGGTGCTGGCGAAGATGAACTGCCACAGGCTGAAATGCGCCATGCCGGAGGCGATGGTCACGATCTTGTAGGGAATCGGCGTCAATCCCTTGATCAGGATGACCCACAGCCCGTACTCGTTGAAGCGCTCGACGAAGGCGTTCGCTGCGTCTTCATAGTGGTAGAACCGGATCAGCGGCCCGGCCACGGCGTCATACAGGGCATAGCCGATCCAATACCCGAACACCCCGCCCGCCACGCTCGCGACGGTGCAGATCGCGGCGAAGCGGTAGGCCTGGCGCGGCTTGGCCAGGCACATCGGCAGCAGCAGCGCATCGGGCGGCCCCGGGAAGAAGCTGCTTTCGGCGAAGCTGATCACCGCGAGCCAGAGCGGCGCCCGCTTGCTGGCAGACAGGGCCAGGAGCCAGTCATAGAGGCGGCGCAGCATTCGACGGGGCTCCTTCGGGTCGCTGCCCATGCCATGCGCGCGGCTCGCCTGCAATCTGGCCTGGCTTCCGCCGGGCTGCTTGGCCCCCTATGCTGCCGTCCGCCAACCAAGGGGTCCCTCGATGCGCCGCACCTTCCTTTGCCTCCTCGCTGCCCTGTGCGTGCCGGTCCCGGCGGCCTCACCGGCACAGGCGCAGGGCGCGCCGCCGCATGCCTGGCTGTTCGGCACCTGGTCCGGTGGCATCTTCCCGGTGCCGGCGAACATGCCGCCCCAGGCCTGCCTGTCGCAGCCGGTGGTGGTGTTCACGCAAGACCTGGTGCTGCGCGCGACGCTCACGGAGCAGACCCTGGTGCAGCGTGTGATCGAATCGGCCCGCGCGGCGCCGGGCGGGACGGAGTTCCGGTTCGCCGCGACCGGGGCGGCGCCCTCGACGGCTCTTTCGCCCTCGCGCGGCGGGTTCGGGTGCGAGGCGCCGGACGTGCTGCACGTGCAGCGCCGGGGCGAGAACGAGATCAGTTTCCCGGGATGCGCCGATTTCCCGAACCCGCTTGTGCGGTGCCACACTCGTTGAGGTGGTCGAGGCACAAAGGCGTGAACGGTCGGGCCCGGTCCTGTTAACGAAATATTAGGCTCTCTTGGCATAACTTGACACATGCCGGCGGCGTTACTGCTCCATACTGGCGATCATGGAACAGGTACCGCCGCCGGCTGTTACGGGACCTGGGGAGAACAAGAGCATGCCACAGACAACTCTGCTGACCCCGGGAACGGATGCGACAGACCAGCCGGCGGACGCTGCCGTGCCGGCAACCCCATCCATCGCACCTGTATCCACCACACCGGCGCCGGACGTTGCTGTATCTGACCGCCGGCGCCCTGGCCGTTCCTCGGTGCATCCGGTACTCGTCCCGTTGCTCCGGCAGCCCGGCAGTGTGGCGGACCAGTCGGATGCCGTCGAGGAATGGGAAGACCGGGCGCCCGGTCGGGGACTCGTCATCGGGGTGTCGATCTCGATCCTGTTCTGGGCCATCGGCCTCGTCGCGCTGTTTTTCGCCTTGTCCTGACGGCACGCTAGGCCGGTAGGATCACCGTCGCACGCACGCCTCCCTCGCGACGGTTCGCCAAACTGACGTCCCCGCCATGCGCTCGCAGAATGTTGCGGGTGATCGGCAGGCCAAGCCCGGTGCCGCCGGTCTCGCGGTTGCGGCTCCCCTCTAAGCGGTAGAACGGCTCGAACACCCGTTCCAGCTCCGGCGCCGGTATGCCGGGGCCGCTATCCTCGACATCGACCTTGATCAGACCGGCGGAGGCGGGGTGCAGCACCATCTGCGCACCGCCCCCATATGACAGCGCGTTGCCGACCAGGTTGGAGAATGCACGCTTCAACGCCACCGGCCGGCCCTGCACGCGCAGCTGCTCCGGCCCGACATAGCCGATCTGCGCCGCCGCCGCCGGCCAGGCGTCGCTCGCATCGTCCAGCACCGTGCGCAGCAGTGCCGGGAGGTCCAGCGGGACGGCGGGCTCGCTGCCCGCGATATCGCGCCCGAACGCCAGCGTGGCCGACACCATCGCTTCGAGCTCATCGAGATCGGCCAGCATCTTCCGCCGTTGCTCGTCATCCTCCATCCACTCGGCTCGCAGCTTCAGCCGGGTTATCGGGGTCCGCAGGTCATGCCCGATCGCCGTGAGCAGAAAGGTCCGGTCCGACACGAACCGCCGGATGCGCCCGGCCATGGTGTTGAACGCTGCCGCGGCGGTTGCGACCTCGGTCGGACCGTCCTCCGGCAGGGCGGGGGCGTTCACATCTCGCCCCAGCCGCTCCGCCGCCGCCGCCAGCAGCCGCACCGGCGCGGTCAATCGACGGACGGCCCATAAGGTGAGGATCGAGGCCGCCGCGCTCATCGCCAGAAACGCCGCCAGGAAGTGCCAGGAATGCCACGGCCGTGGCGGCCGCAGCTCCGCCCGCACCACCAGCCATCGATCGTCCGGCAAGTGGGTGGACAGCACCACCTGCCCGGCGCTCTCGTTGCCGCGGATCATCGTCTCCCGCGGGCGGACCGCCACGGGCAAGTTGCCGAAGCGCAGATAGGCCCGGATCGCCTCCTGCAGCTCCGGCGGCGCCGCCGGCAGCTCGTCCCGCACCGGTTGCGCCTGCACGGCGGCTGAAAGGCCGGCGCCTGCATCCATGTCCCGCACCGTGGCGGCCCAGGCCTCTGGCGGCGGCACCACCATGGCGCGATAGATGCCGGACACACGGACCCCGACATCCCGCGCCGCCGCCAACCGCAGCAGCTCCATCCGGTCCAGCGCATGGATCGTGAGCCCGGCGGCCTGCACCACCGCCAGCCCCAGCAACAGCACAACCGCGGTCCGCGCCGCGAGGCTTTGCGGCCATGTCATGCCCGCACCACTTCCGCCGCGAGCACGTAACCCCCGCCCCGCACGGTCTTGATCAGCTGCGGCGCCCGCCCGTCGCCCTCCAGCTTGCGGCGCAGCCGGCTGATGGCCACGTCGATCGCGCGGTCCACCGGTCCGGCCTGCCGTCCGCGCAACAGGTCCAGCAGCATGTCGCGCGTCAGCACCTGGTTCGCCCGTTCCGCCAGGGCCACCAGCATGTCGAACTCGCCCCCGGTCAGCGGCACCTCTACCGCTTCCGCATTGAGCAGCCGCCGCCTGATGGGATCGAGCGTCCAACCGTTGAAATGCATCGGCTGCGGCGCCGCTTGCTGCCGGGCCGCCCGCTCGCTGGTGCGGCGCAGCACGGCGCGGATGCGGGCCAGCAGCTCGCGCGGGTTGAACGGCTTCGGCAGATAATCATCGGCGCCGAGCTCCAGCCCGATGATGCGGTCCGCCTCCTCGCCCATGGCGGTCAGCATGACGATCGGCACCTCCGACAGGCCGCGCAGCCACCGTGCCAGTTCGAGCCCGCCTTCACCGGGCAGCATCAGGTCCAGGATCACCAGCTGGTAGTGCCCGGCCGGCCAGGCCCGCCGCAGCTCCCGCCCATCCCGCACCGCCGTGACCCGCAGGCCCTGCCGCTCCAGGAAGCGGGTCAGCAGGTCCCGGGTCTCACGGTCATCATCGACGATAAGCAGATGCGGTGATGTCTCCATCTCTCTACCTACGCCAGCCCGGGCCCCCGCGTCAGGCGGGCATGGCCCCGCGTTGCACTTTGTTGCACGCCATGCTGACCCTCCCCGGCATGAGCTTCCCCCACCCGCCACCGGCCATGCGCGCCGCCATCGACGCCCTGGTGCAGCGCGATCCGCGGTTTGCAGGGATCGAGGCGGCGGCCGGCCCCCTGCCTTGGCGCACGCGGCCGCAGGGTTTTCCTGGATTGCTGCAAGCGATCGTCGCTCAGGTCGTGAGCAACGCCGCCGCGTCCGCCATCTGGTCCCGGTTGCACGTCTTACCCGGCGCCCTCGATCCCGCCGGTCTCCTCGCCCTGCCACCCGACACGCTGCGGGGCGCTGGCCTGTCCGGCCCGAAGGTCGCGCATGCCCGCAGCCTGGCCAGCGCGTTTGCGGAGGGCCGCCTGTCTGCCCCGGCCCTCGCCGCCATGCCCGATGACGCCGCCCTGGCTGCGCTTACCGCAGTCAGCGGCCTCGGTCCCTGGACGGCCGAGGTCTATCTCCTGTTCGCCCTGGAGCGGCAGGACGTGTTCCCGGCCGGTGACGTCGCGATCGCCGGCGCCGCGCAGGACCTGCTCGGCCTCCCCGCCCGGCCTGACCCGCGCGCGCTGCGCGCCCTGGCGGAAGCCTGGCGCCCGTCCCGCGCGCTGGCGGCCCGCCTGCTCTGGCATCATTGGCGGCATCGGACCGGCCGGCCCAGCATGGACGATGCGCCCGCCGCTCTCTAAGGAAACGCACCACCCGACAAAGGCGCCCGATGGACCGGCCTGGCGACGATTCCCGCACTGATCTGCACCCGCTTTGGACGCCCGCGCTAGATCCCCTGTTCTGGCCGGCCGCCCGTATGGGGGTCGAGAGCGCCTGGACGGCCCACGTCCCGTTCGCACACTGGATCGTGGCCGCGCTGCAGCCGCGCGCGATCGTGGAGCTGGGCACGCATAACGGCGTGTCCTACGCCGCATTCTGCGAAGCCGTGCAGCGCAGCCGCCTCGATTGCCGGTGCTATGCCGTGGACACCTGGCAAGGGGATGAACACGCCGGGCACTATGGCGAGGAGGTCTATAACGATCTGCGCCGCTTCCACGACCTGCATTACGCTGCCTTCTCCGACCTGCTGCGCTGCACGTTCGACCAGGCGCTGGACTATGTGCCGGATGGCTCGGTCGACCTGCTGCACATCGACGGGCTGCATACGTATGAGGCCGTGCGGCATGATTTCGAGGCCTGGCACCCCAAGCTGTCGGATCGAGCCGTGGTGTTGTTCCACGACACAAACGTCCGCGAGCGCGGCTTCGGCGTGTGGCGCTATTGGGCGGAGCTGGCGGCGGCGTTCCCGGCGTTCGAGTTCCTGCACGGCCATGGGCTCGGGGTGCTGTGCGTGGGGCAGCAGGGCAGCGAGGCCGTGCGCGGCCTGGCCACCCTGCCGGACCCGGCGGCCAACGCGGTGCGCGAGCGCTTCGCGTTCCTGGGTGAGCGCTGGGTGCAGGACATGCGGGCGGTGCAGCTGGCCGCGCATACCAGCCGCGAATACGTGGCGCTGAGCGAGCGGGCGTTCCAGGCTTCCCATCGCGCCGACCAGCTTGGCCAGGACGTCGCCCGGATCGAAGCCGAGGGGCAGGATCGTCTGGCCCGGGAGCGGCAGCGCGCCGTCGCCGCCGAGCAGGAGGCCGAAAGCCTGCGCCGCGACGCCGGTGTGATGCGGGAGCAGGCGGCCCAAGCCGTGGCCGAGCGGGACGAGGCCACCCGGGCGGCCGAGGCGGCCCGGATCGCCACGCACGCCGCCGCCGAAGCGGCAGCCGCCCATGAAGCCGCCCGTCTTCTGGCCGAAACCGACCGCGAACAGGCAGATCGAGCACGGGCCGATGCCATCCGCCGGGCGGACACCCTGTCCCACTCGCTCGGCCAAGCCCAGCAGGAGGCGCAGGTCGCCCGGGCGCAACTGGCCGATACCACGGCGGCGCTGCGCATGGTGCAATCCTCCACCGCCTGGCGCGCCACCGCGCCCCTGCGCCGCACGCTGGACGCATCGCCCGCGCTGGGCCAGGTGGCGCGGCGGGCGGTGCGGGCCGGCAAATGGGGCCTGGTCTGGCGCATACCGCTCCGCCTGCGCGTGCGCCACGCCCAACAGGCGGAGGCCGAGCGGCTCACCCGGTCCGGCGCGTTCGACGCGGGGTCTTATCTCGCGGCCAATCCGGACGTCGCGGCGTCGGGCATCTCGCCCGCCCTGCACTGGGTCCGCTTCGGGCAGCATGAGGGGCGGCACCGGGCGCCGCATGACGCCGCTCGTGCCGCAGCACCCCAGCCGGGCCACCCGACCATCCCCTACGAAGCCTGGATCGAACGCCACCGGTTGGTTCCGGCCGAGCTCGATCTGCAGCGCCGCCTGGTGCAGGAGCTGCCGGGCCGGCCGTTGATCAGCATTCTAACCCCGGTCTATCGGGTCGATGCCGCGGTGCTGGACGACACGATCCGCTCCGTCGTGGCGCAGACCTATCCCGATTGGGAGCTGTGCCTCGCGGTCGGCGACACGACGGACCCGGCCCGTGCCGCCATGCTCGACCGCTGGGCCGGGCAAGATCCTCGGATATGCGTGCACATCCTGAGCGAGAATGGCGGCATTTCCCGCAACTCGGACGCGGCTCTCGCCATGGCGCGCGGCGAGTGGGCGGTGCTGCTGGACCATGACGATCTGCTGACGCCCGATGCGCTGTTCGAGCTTGCCCGCGCCGCGCTGGAAGACCCGGGCGCCGCGATGATCTACAGCGACAAGGACCAGGTCGGCGCCGATGGGCTGACCCGGCAGCACCCGCTCATGAAGCCGGCCTGGTCACCGGACATCATGCTGAACGCCAACTACCTGACCCATCTGAACATGATGCGGGTCGACCGCCTGCGCGCCATCGGCGGCTGGGACCCGGACACGGATGGGGCGCAGGATTGGGATTTGTTCTTCCGGGCGATCGGCACCGAGGGCCGCGTCCGCCATGTGCCGCGCGTGCTGTATCATTGGCGCCAGGTCGCGACCTCCGTGGCTGCAGGCGGGTTCGACGCCAAGCCCTGGGCCGCGGACGGGCAGGTCCGCGCCGTTACCAAGCACCTCCATGCCACCGGCTGGCCCGGCGCCTCCGTCACGTTCGACGGCCCGATGCTGCGCGTGGTCTGGCCGCCCTCGCAGCTCTCCATCAGCCTGCTGGTCTTACCGAACGGCACCGAGGCCGCTGCACCCGTGTTCGCCTGGCCAGGCCGGGTCGAGATCGTGGCGGCGCCCGGCGCACTGACCGGCGTGCCGGGCCTGCGTGCCGCGCGGGGCTCACCGGCCGCCATGCTGGACGCGCTGGCCGCCGCCGCGACCGGTGATGTCCTGGTGGTGCTGGATGCGGGCCTGGCGTTGCAAGCGCCGGAGTGGCTGGCCGAGCTGGTGGGCCCGCTCGCCAACCCCGCCATCGCGGCCGTGGCGGGCGCGACGTATCGCCCGGACGGCACGATCGACGCGATGGGCGCGTTCTGCATCGATGGCGAGGTCAGGCCCGGTTTCGGCGGCCTCACTTTTTGCCAGGGCGGGCCGTTCGGCAACTCGGCCTGGTATGGCAATGCGAGCGCGGCGCCGCTGCGGTTCCTGGCGATGCGCCGGGCCGATTGGCGGTCCGTGGCGCAGCATTCCGTGCATGGCCGGGCCGATCTTTCCGTCACGTTGGCGCTGGTGGAACAAGGCCGGCGCATCCTGCTGAACCCGTTCGCGATCGCCACGGCGCGGCGGGCGGACCCGTTCGTCACCACGGATACGGAGGCGCTGCGCACCCGCTTCGTCGCGGCGCTGCCGGGGGGCGACCCGCATGTCAGCCCGCATCTGACCTTCGCGGGCACCGGCTGGCTGGGCTTCCGCGCGCCGCGGGAGGACACGGGGGCGGACCACAATTTCGCGGCCGAGGCCCGCTACGTCGCCCATGCCTATGACGCCGATGCGGCGGACATCGCCCGCTCCCGCGCCGCCTGCGCCGCCGCGCCGGCCGCACCGCTTGGGAGTGTGGCCTGGCTCGTGCCGCCCTTCGCCGTGCCGTTCTATGGCGGCATCTACACGATCCTCCGCACCGCCGAGTTCATGCGCACCCGGCACGGCGTGCGCCCGCTGTTTTCCGTCATGGGCGCCGAACCGGGCCGCTCCTCACCAGATGCCGTCCGCGCCGTGATCGCCCAGGCCTTCCCGGCGCTGGCCGCCGCCGCCACGATCGAAATCCTGCGCGGGCCGGACGAGCCGTTCGGCGGCGGGCCGGTCGATGCGCTGGTGTCGACGCTGTGGATCACCGCCTACCGCGCCCTCCGCGCGCCGGACGTGCGCCGCAAGTTCTACCTCGTGCAGGATTGGGAGCCGCTGTTCTACCCGGCCGGCAGCATCAGCGGCTTGGTGGAGGCCACCTACCGCTTCGGCTTCCACGCCATCTGCAACACCCCGGCGCTCGCCGAGAGTTACCGCGGCCTCGGCGGCGATGCGGACCATTTCATGCCGGCCGTGGATGGCGCCGTGTTCCATCCCCGGCGCGGCGCCCGGCCGGAAGGGGCGCCATTCCGCCTGTTCTGCTACGCCCGGCCCGCCACGCCCCGCAATGGCTTCGAAACGCTCGCCCACGCGCTCCGCCGGTTGAAGGAGCGGCATGGCGACGGCATCGACATCCTGACGGCCGGTGCCGAGTGGCGGCCGGAGGCGCATGGGCTCGGCGGCGTGGTGCGGCATCTCGGCCTGTTGCCGTATGCCAGGACCGGCGAGCTGTATCGCGCGTGCGACGCCGGGCTGGTGGCGATGGCGACGCGGCATCCCTCCTATCTGCCGTTCGAGCTGATGGCATCCGGCGCCGCCGTCGTGACCAACCGCAACCCGCATACCGCGTGGCTGCTGCAAGACGGCGTGAACGCCAGCCTGTGCGAGCTGACGCAAGGGGACGTGGTGCGCGGCGTGGAGGCGGTGATGGACGGGGCGTTCCGGGCCCGGCTGGTGCAGGGCGGCATCGCCACCATCGCCCGCGGTCATGCCGATTGGGACGCGACCTGCGCCACGATCCACGGCGTGCTGGACCGGGTTTGCCGGGAGTGAGGGGCGTCGTGTTGCGGGCGCCGGGCTCGCGGTTCGGCGACAGGGTCTTCTACTGTGCGGATGGGCACCGGCATTGGGTGACGGACGGCGCGTGGTTCGCCCAGAACGGCTTTCGCTGGCCCGATGACCTCCGGGACGTGGCGCCCGAGATGCTGGAGGCATTCCGCCCCGGCCGCGTCGCCGCCCGGAACTGGACGGCGGCGGACCGCGCAGCCCCCCGCCTCACCGGCGTGATCGAGATGCGGGAGATCATGCTCTCGGGGCTGCAGGGTCAGGGGATCGAGTTCGGCGCCGGCGCCGCTCCGCTGCCGCTGCCGCTAAGCTGCCGGGTGTCGTATGCGGATTTCTTCACGATCGACCAATTGCGGGAGCTGTCGTACGAAGGGCAGGAAAAGCTGGACCTGGTGGTGCCGGAACGCATTGCCACGCTGGAAGGCCTCGAGGGGATCGGGCCGGCGAGCCTCGACTTCATCGCCGCGTCCCATGTGATCGAGCATACGCGGGACCCGATCGGCGCGCTGATCCGCGGCGCGGCCACGCTGCGGCCCGGTGGCAGCATCGCCCTCGTGGTGCCCGATAAGGAGCGCACCTTCGACCGGGCCCGCCCGGTCACGCCGCTCGAGCATCTCGTGGCGGATTACCGGGACCCCTCACGGGAGCGGGACCAGGCCGACTTCCGGGAGTTCTACCGCCTGGCGTTTCCGCAGCCCGAGGCGGTGTTCGACCAGGTCTGGCGTCAGAAGTGGGCCGAGCGGTTCCCCATCCACTATCATTGCTGGACCTATGCCAGCTTCGGCGAGATGGTTGCGTGGATTCAGCGTGAGCATGGGGTCTTTCGGGAAATCTGGTCACATCACCCGACCGGGATGGTGGACGCGATCGAATTTTATTGGGTTCTGACGATCGCATAAGGCCCAGCCGCAACGTTTCGTTAAGGTCTGCCGGATACCATCGCGGCTTGCGTCCATTTGAGGCTGCCCGCATGGATCTACTCTCGCTCCCGTCGCCCCCGCATCAACCTCAAACTTTCGAGGAGCGGGGGGTGACCCTCCCGGCCACGACGCCATTGCTGTCGGGCACGCGGGTGCGTTCGGGACAGATGGGGCTGGAGTTCGTGGTGCCCAACCCAGCGGGGGGCCGGGGCGTGTATATCCTGTCCTGGGCTGGGGTGAAGGAGGTGTGGCAGCCCTCGATCCATGATCGCCTTTTGCATGACGCGCTTGCCGCAGCGGAAAGCGTGACTCCGTCGACGGTGCGGCGCGCGGCGCGGACGGTGGCCGCTGGCGGCGCGGCCGGACGAGAGGCCCGGGCATCGGCGCAACGGGCGATCGCTGCGGACCGGGCCCTGCACGATCAGGCGCTCCGCCTGTTGACTGCCCGCGCCGGTATCCAAAAAGACGCTGACGCGCCCGGCTTGTCGGAACGGCTGGCCGATCTGGGCGTCGGTCCGCAGGCCGCGGAGGCGCGTATCCCGCTGCTGCTCGCTCGGATGGCGGCGTTGCGTGACGAAACCCAGGCCTGGGCCGAGGCGAATGGCGACGGCTCCGGCGTGGTCGCAGCCCTGCGAAGCGTCTCGGACCTGGCGATCCGCGGCGGCGCCCGGCTGCTGACGGATGCGCGGGCGCTCATGCAGGACCTGAAGTTCCAGGCCGCGACCTGGGATAAGAATCGTGCCGTGCCCGGCTTCGCCCTGAACCGGCCGGATTGGTTCCTCGATGGCTGGGATTTGCCATGTCTCCTGTGGCAGCACGCCGGCACGCTCGCCGAGCAGCGGGCCGCGGTGCAGGAGATCTACATGGTGCTGCCGGTGATGCCGCGGGAAGCGGGCCGCTGGCTGGACATGAAGCTGCCTGGCCCGGGCGAAGTCGAACAGCCGAAGCGGACCGTGCTGCCCAACAAGGATTGGCGCACCGGGGTGGAACGGCTGGCCGGCATGGCGCGCAACGAGCAGCTTCGTGCGTTGGGAGGCTGACGCGATGCCTGTCACACATGCCCCGGTGGCCACGGCCGACCTCGAACAGCGGCTCTCCTGCGCCGGTGATGACCGCCTCACCCAGGTGGTGGCGCTCGTCGATTCGATGGAGGTTCGCGGCGCCGCGGACGCCCTGATCCAGCCCTTGCGGGCGCGCCTCGCCGTGCTGGCGCCGGCGCGGCCCATTCAGATCGGACGGCTGATCTTCAAGCCACTGGATGGCGTCATCGAACCCGGCCCGCAATGGCGCCCGGGCTCCGTGGCGGTCCCTCGATCGGCCCTCGGGCTCATCGGCGGCCTGCTCATGACCGAGATCGCCGACGTGGTGGACAGGGTGCGTCCCCGCGCGAGCGGCCATCTATGGTCCGATACCGTCGTGGTAACCGAAGTGGGGGCGCAGCTTTGGCCAGCCGCCGCCAAGGCGCTTTCGGCGATGGCCATTCCCGCAGGCTGGATCGAGACCGGCCTGCCAGAGGCCTGCTTCGATCCGATCCGTCACAGCATCGCCGCGGTGCTGGACCAGGGGGTGCTCCTCGATAGCTGGCCGCACACCCTCCCGGATGATGATGACTTGCATGCCTGTGTCGGCGAGATCCTGACCCGGGCGCGGGAGCGCCATCCCGCGGGCGTCGGCACCGTCATCTCCGTCTTGCTGTCGAACCCTGCCGTGGCCGACACGGTGCTGGCCGTCATCGCCTCCCTGCCTGGGGGCGATGCGGAGGCCGCGATCGAACATACCCTCCGTAAGGCGACCCACACCTTCGCCAGCGTGCTGCCGACCGTGAGCCTGGCGGCCGCGTGTAGCCAGGCGGTCCAGGCGGCGGCGCTGCTGGAGACGATCGACAGCCCCACGACCCTGGCCCGGTTTCGCGACCATGCCCTGGACTGCCGCGGCCTGGCGGAAACCGCTTGCCGCAACCGCATGGTGCAGGCGCTGGAACAGCAGATCCTGCCGGCGCTCACGGCGTCCGGTGATGCGCTCGACGATGCCGGTGCCGACCGTTTGGAGGCTGCGACCCGGGACATTCGCCGCCTTGGCCTGATTGGACGGCGTTTCGGGACGTCTGCCACGTTCGACAAGGTGCTGAACCGGACAGCCGAAGGCATCTGCGCGGCGCAGACCACAACCCTCTCGACCATCGACCGGCTCCGCCTGGCGGAGCTGCTGGTGGGGGCGGACACCGCGCTGGAATTGATGGCGGACCGGCCGGAGTAGGCTGCGCCCTGTTAGACGATTTCCAAAAAGCTGAGGTATACTCCCGGTAGGGAGACGATCCATGAACCATTCAGCCCCGCGCCGCCTGTTGTTGGGTGCCGCGCTCGCGACCCCGTTCATCCGCCGGGCGCATGCCGAAATCAGCGAAGTGCTGATCTCCAAGCAGTTCGGGACGCTCTATCTCCAGCAGGACGTGATGGAGCAGCAGCGCCTGGTCGAGAAGCATGCGGCCCGGCTCGGCCTGCCCGGGCTGAAGGCCAGCTACGTCAAGCTCGGCGGGACCGGGCCGGTGACGGAAGCGCTCCTGTCCGGCAGCCTGCATTTCGCCAGCGGCGGCGCGCCCGGCGCCTTGCTGCTGTGGGATCGGACGCGTGGCACCGTCAAATCCGCCTTCGCCATGAACGCCACCAACCAGCGCCTGCTGACCGTCAATCCAGCCATCGCGTCGATCAAGGACATCACGCCGCAGGACCGGATCGCGCTGCCCGCCACCAAGGTGAGTCCGCAGGCGATCTACCTGCAGATGGCGGCCGCCAAGGCGTTCGGGGCGGCGGAGTGGGCGCGACTCGATGCGCAGACGATCTCCCGCGCGCATCCGGATTCGATGGCGCAGATGCTGGGCCGCACGGAGATCACCTGCCATTTCTCCTCGACCCCGTTCCAGGATCGCGCCCTGCAACAGCCCGGCGTGCGGGAGATCACCAACAGCTACACCATCATGGGCGTCGATACCTCGACCCCCAATACGATCTACGCGACCTCGGCCTTTCGCAGCGGTAACCCGATCGCCTGGCAGGCGAGCCTCGCCGCGTTTGCCGAGGCGACGGACTGGATCAACGCCAATCCACGCGGCGCCGCGGAACTGTATTTGTCCGCGAGCGGCGAGAAGGACACGCCGGAGAGCGTGATGTCCGCGATGGGCGCGCCGGGCAACCGGTTCACGTTGCAGCCCGCCAACGTGCAGCGCGTGGCCAATTTCATGGCCGATACCGGCGTCTTGAAGCGACGGCCGGAGAACCTGGCCGACTTATTCTTCCCGGAAGCCGTCGAGCGCGGCGGCACGTAAAGCTCAGGGCATCGGCACCGCTTGCAGGGCAGTCTCCAGCTCCTGGAAGCTGGGCATGTGCTGGTTCGGTGCCATCTTGCGCCCGGTCTCGACGCTGATCTGCGGCGCGTTGCCATGCAGATGCGCGACGAGCACGGCGCGGATCACTTCGAAGAACTTGCTTTCTTCTTCGACCACGCCCTTGAGCCGCGCCGCAAATGGGCCTGCCATGCCATAGGCCAGCAGCACGCCGAGGAAGGTGCCGACCAGAGCGCCGCCGATCATGGCGCCCAACACGGCCGGGGGCTCGTTGATGTGGGACATGGTCTTGATCACGCCCAACACCGCCGCCACGATCCCGAGGGCCGGCAGGCCGTCGGCCATGTTTTGCAACGCATGCGCGCCGTGCAGCTCCTCATGTAGGGTTTTTTTCAGTTCCCGGCCCAGCAAATCCTCGGTCTGATGCGGGTCGTCCGCGTTCATGCCCAGCATTCGCAAATAGTCGCAGATGATCGCCGTCACGTGATGGTTGGCCAGTATCTTGGGAAACTTCTTGAATACCGTGCTGTCATTCGGCTTCTCGATATGCGCCTCGAGCGCCATCGGCCCGCGCGTTGTCGCCAGCCGGGTGAACATGAACAGCACGCTCAGCAGCTCTACATAATCGCTCTTGTGGTAGGTGGCGCCTTTCAGGATTTTCTTGAACCCGCCCAGCGTGTGCTTCACGTCATGGATGCTGTTGGACATCAGGAAGGTGCCGATCGCGGCCCCCCCGATGGTCAACAATTCGAACGGCATGGCTTCGATCAGCGGCTCGAAGCTGCCGCCGGCCAGGGCGTAGCTGCCGAACACACACATCAGAAGGAAAACGAGGCCGCCGATGGTCAGCATGGCGGATCAGTTCGCTCCGCCGGGTGCGGTCCGCAGCAGGGCAGCGCGGTCCCGCAACACTACGATCGCGATCCGGCGGTTGCCGGCGGCAAAGCGGTCGGCAGGGACGAGCGGCTCCCGGTCGGCGTAACCCGCCACGCTGCGCATACGCTCCTCAGGCAGGCCGGACTCCACCAGCAATCGCCGCGTCGCGTTCGCCCGGTCCGCCGAGAGGTCCCAATTCGTCCGGTCCGCCCCGCGATACGGCGTGGCATCGGTGTGGCCGGCGATCGCGATCGGCTCCGGCAGGCGCATCAGCACCGGCGCCACCTTGGCCAGCAACGCCCGCGCCCGCTCGTTCAACACGGCCGATCCCGTCGGGAACATCGGGCGCCGATCCTCGTCCATGATCTGGATGCGCAGGCCCTCGGGGGTCAGTTCGATGGTGAGCTGCTTCGCCAGTTCGGCCAACGCAGGGTCTTGCCGCACGGCCTCCCGGATCTGCTCGGCTGCTTTTTCGAACGCGGCCTTTTCCCGCTTTTCCAGCTCAGCCTGCAACTCCGCCTCGGACGGGGTGGTCGACGCGGCGCCGCTCGCCGGGCCGGTCAGGGGCCTCGGCGCCGTCGCGGGATCTTGCCGGCGGCCTTCCGCATCCGGGAATGCGGGCGGCTGCCGGGCGGCGCGGCCATCCTCTCCGGTCGAGGTCAGCGCCGGGCCGGGGGCCTGCCGCAGGGCGGTGGCGCGGGCCGGCACGTCCCCCTCATCTTCGTCGGACTCCACGAGCGGATGGGTCGGCGCCTTGACCATCTGCACGGCGCCCCTGTCCGACGCCAAGGAGCCCTCAACGTTCGGGGTCAGCCCGCCGAACGGCGCGCCGAACCCGGACGGGCTGCGCGCGAGCACGTTGCTGGGGCTGAAATAGTCGGCCAGGCCCTTGCGCTGCTCCTCCGTCGTGGCATTCAGCAGCCACATCAACAGGAAGAACGCCATCATGGCCGTTACGAAGTCGGCATACGCCACCTTCCACGCACCGCCATGGTGCCCGCCCTCCACCACCTCCTCCTTGCGGATGATGATGAGGGGCCGCACGCCTTTCTTCCCGCCCGCCGGCTTGCCTGCCATCGATCCACGCTCCAGTCCTACCGAGACCGGAGTGTGTCGCGAAAGATTTAAGGAAGGCCTAAGCCGGCGGCGGTATCAGGCCGCCAGCGCCCGCTGGAACACCGCCGCATCGACGTTGCCGCCGCTCAACACGGCGCCCACAGCCCGCCCCCGCGCATCGAACCGGCCCGAAAGCAGCGCCGCCAGGCAGACGGCGCCACCGGGCTCCACAACAAGCTTCAGGTGCGTGAAGGCGAACGCCATGGCTGCCAGCACCTCCGCATCCGACACGACGAACGCCCCCGCGAGCCGGGGCTTGTTGATCGCAAAGGTCATCGCGCCTGGCCGGGGAGAGAGCAGCGCGTCGCACAACAAGCTGCCGCCCGGCGCATTCGCTTCCCGGTCGCCAGAACGCAGGCTCCGCGCGGTGTCGTCCCATCCCTCGGGCTCCACGGCATAGACCGCCGTCCCGGATGACACGCCCTCCGCCGCCAGCGCGCATCCGGCCACCATGCCGCCGCCGCCCGTGCAGACCAGGAGCGCATCGAGCGTGAGCCCGGCATCCTCGAACAATTCCAGCGCCAGCGTGCCCTGGCCCGCCATCACGTGCGGATGCTCGAAGGGCGGGATCAGCGCCGCACCGGTCCGCTCCGCATGCGCGGCAGACATCGCCTCCCTGTCGTCGCGTTGCCGGTCGTAGGGCACGATGGTGGCGCCCCAGCGCCGGGTTGCCTCCACCTTCACGCGGGGCGCGTCGGCGGGCATGAAGATCGTGGCCGGCAGGCCCGCCGCGGCCGCCGCGCAGCCGATCGCCTGGCCGTGGTTACCGGAGGAATGCGCGACCACCCCGGTGGCTCCATGTAACTGCATCACGGCGTTGGTGGCGCCGCGCAGCTTGAAGCTGCCGGTCCGTTGCAGCACCTCCGCCTTCAGCAGCACGGTCCCGCCCACGATGCGATCCAGCTCGGCATTGCGCAGGACGGGCGTGCGCACGACGCGGCCCTCGATCCGGCGGGCAGCGGCCTGGACGTCATCGGCGGTCGGAAGGTTCATCGGTGTCCCCTGCTCGGCAGCATCACGGCGGGCGCATCCTGCCGCAGGGTGGCACGATAGACCCGGTAGGCCTCCGCCTCCACCCCGGCGCGGCCGCGCGTGACCCGGCCGATTTCGGTCACACCGGACCAGTAGGCCGGGTCCGGCGGTTCGGCGCGGCGTTCGCTGACCACCACCAGCCCCGTTTGCCCGGCCGTGGCCTGCGGCAGGTTGAACAGACGCCAGCGCGGCTCCACGGCGATGGCCGGCAGGCCTGGCTCCCAGGCCAGCAAAGCGGCCACCCCATAATTTTCGGACGCGACGAAGGCGGGGGTGAAGCCGGGGACGGGTCTGAAGCCGGGGGCGGGGCTGAAGCCGGGGCCGGGATCAAGGGCCGCCACGTCCCGCGCCAACCCGTCCCAGCCGGCCAACCGGATCAGCGTCGGATCGAGCCGCCGCGGCAATGCGATCGGCGCCAGCGTCGCCTGCACATAAACGATCGCCGTGAGAGCCAAACCCAGCGCCACCGGCCCGCGCCAGAGCCAGCCGAGACCCGCCGCCGCGATCGCCGCGCCGGGATACACGATGGCAGGCCAGTTCGCCTGCACCCGGTCCCCCACGGCATGCTGCACGAACACCAGCAAACCCGGGATCGTCATGGCCGCCAGCAGCGCGGCCCCGCGCTCCATCCGCGCCCGGTTCGACCAAGTCCGGCGGGCCACCCACACCACGCCGGCCGCCAGCAGCACGAAGATCCAGGGCGTAGCCAGCGCCACCTGGCCGCCCAGCAGCTCCGCCAGATGGCCCAGCGCCGCCGCCGGCCGGAAGTCGCCGGCCCGGCCGCCCTGCTTCGCGAAGCTGGCCCAGCCATGCGCCTGGTTCCACATCACCACGGGCGCGAACACCAAGGCCGCCACGGCGCCCCCGGCCCACAGCCAGCCGGAGCGGAACCACCCCCGCATCTCCGGCACGATCACGAGCCACAGCACGATGCCAATGCCCAGCATCGCCCCGGTATACTTGCTGGCCATGGCGCAGCCCGCGAGCGCGCCCACCACCAGCCACAGCGCCCCGCCCCGCCCCACCCCGCCCCGCTCCCGCGGCCCAATCCGCACCAGCACCGCAAGCGTCGCGGTCCAGAACAGCAGCAGCGGCGTATCGGGCGTCATCGTCACCCCGCCGGCCCCTAGCAGAAGCGTTCCGTTCAGCAACGCCGCCGCCGCCACGCCACGGCCCGGATAGAGCCGTGCCGCCGCCGATGCCAGCAGCCACGACCCGGCGGCGGCAGACAGCGGCGCCAACAGCCGGACCCCTAGCGCCGTGTCTCCCAGCAACGCCGTCCCAGCGCGGATCCACAGCGCGACCATCGGTGGATGGTCGAGGTATCCCGGAGCGAGCGCCGTCGACCACGTCCAGTAATAAGCCTCGTCGGCCGATAACGGCATCGCCGACGCCACGGCCAGGCGCACGAGCGTGAGCGCGGCCAGGGCCCAATACCATTTCATGAGGCCAGGATCGCAAGCGACCGTGATTCCACCATGGGATCGGTTGTGCTAGGGTCTGGGAACATAGCTGGAGGCCGGTTCATGTTCTCGTTCATCGGCGCGATCATCATCGGCGGCCTCGCGGGCGCCATCGCCAAATGGATCATGCCCGGGCGCGATCCCGGCGGCTGGATCATCACGATCCTGCTGGGCATTGCCGGCGCAGAAGTCGCGACTTGGCTTGGCAGTGCGGTCGGCTGGTATCGATATGGGGAGGGCGCCGGGTTCATCGGCGCGGTGGTTGGCGCGGTCATCATTCTATGGGTGTATCGCATGTTCACCCGGTCCCGCGCGTGACGCGGTCCATTCTTCTGGTCATGATCGCGCTTGCGGGCTGTGGCGAGCCCATGGCGCCGCCCCTCGTGTCGGGCCAGACGCCGCCAGGGACCGGTAACGTGAATGCCGCGAGCCAGCCGCAACCGCTCAACAGCTTGCCGCCGGGCGCCGAAGGGCTCGGGCGTGGGATGATCCAACCGACGTATCTCAGCCGGACGTTCAGCCTTTAACCGGCTTGAAGCGGCACGCCGGCCAGATTGCGGCTGGTGCGGATCGTCTGCAGGGTTTGCACCCGGCTGACGGATTGCGCGCCCGTGAGTTTCTGCGTGAGCCGGTTCTCATCCGCAGTGTCCCGTGCCACCAGGCGCAACAGGAAGTCCCCGCCGCCGCGGATCATGTGGCACTCCCGCACCTCCGGCCAGCCGGCGACCTCCCGCTCGAACGCGGCCAGCACGGTTTCCTTCTGGCTTTCCAGACCGACGATGGCGAAGAACACGATCTGCCAGCCCAGGCGCGCCGGGTCGGTGTCGGCATGGTAGCCGCGGATGATGCCGGCCTCCTCCAACCGGCGCACGCGGCGCAGGCATGGGGGCGCCGTAATCTCGGCGCGGCGGGCCAACTCCACATTGGTCATCCGGCCGTCCATTTGCAGTTCGGATAGGATGCATCGATCGATCGCATCCAGCCCGGACTTCTCGTCCCCATTCATAACGCCGCCGTCTCCTCGTTAGCGCAAGATTATTACAATCTGCCCGGCTTGGAAACCCGGATGCGGCGGTGCTTGCGCCCATCGCAGCCGGCCCCGATATTCTGCGATCAGCCAGAGGACGATCCACGCCATGCCCAACACGCTCTCGACACCCATGCTGATCATCGGTGCGGGACCGGCCGGATACACGGCTGCAATCTATGCCGCCCGGGCCGCGATGGCGCCCGTGCTCGTCTCGGGATTGCAGCCCGGCGGGCAGTTGATGATCACGACCGATGTCGAGAATTACCCGGGGTTCGAGCACGCGATCCAGGGACCTTTCTTGATGGAGCAGATGGAGAAACAGGCGGCGCATGTCGGCACGCAGATCGTCGCGGACCTGATCATGTCGGTCGATTTCTCCCGCCGCCCGTTCCGCTGCGTGGGCGATAGCGGCGACGTCTATTTGGCCGAAAGCGTCGTGATCGCGACCGGGGCGCAGGCGCGCTGGCTCGGTCTGCCGTCGGAAAAGCGGCTGCAGGGCGCGGGCGTGTCGGCCTGCGCCACCTGCGACGGGTTCTTCTACCGCGGCAAGCGGGTCGCGGTCATCGGCGGCGGCAACACGGCGGTGGAGGAGGCGCTGCATCTCACCCACCATGCCGACCACGTCACCCTGGTCCATCGCCGCGACAGCCTGCGCGCCGAGAAGATCCTGCAACGGCGGCTGTTCGCCCATCCTAAGGTGTCGGTGGTGTGGAACAGTGCGGTGGACGAGATCCTGGGCGCCGGACAGCCGGAGGTCGTGGTGGGCGTGCGGCTGCGTGACACCGGGACCGGTGCGCTATCCGATCTTCCGGTGGATGGCGTGTTCGTCGCTATTGGGCATATGCCGAACACGACGATGTTCCGCGGCCAGGTCGCGCTCGATGACGAGGGCTACGTGCTCACCAAGCCCGGCCTCACCCAGACCGACATTCCCGGCGTGTTCGCTGCCGGGGACGTGCAGGACAAGCTCTGGCGCCAGGCCATCACCGCGGCGGGCACTGGCTGCATCGCGGCCCTCGAAGCCGAGAAATTCGTGAGCGCCAACCCCCTCGCGCAACCGGCGTCGCTGGCAGCGGAGTAGCGCGGAAGCGCCGATCCCACGTAGGCTTCCCCGATCCGGCCGAATCGGGCTGGCGGGACGAGGGGCCGGGACATGGACTGGGACAAGCTGCGCGTTTTCCACGCGGTCGCCGAGGCCGGCAGCTTCACGCATGCCGGCGAGAGCCTCAACCTCAGCCAATCCGCCGTCTCCCGCCAGATCTCGGCGCTGGAGGAGGCGCTGCAGGTGCCGCTGTTCCATCGCCACGCCCGCGGCTTGATCCTCACTGAACAAGGCGAGAGCCTGAACCGCACGGTGCGGGAGGTGTTTTCCAAGCTCGCGATGACCGAGGCGCTGCTGACCGAGAGCAAGGAGAAGCCGGCCGGGCGTATCAAGGTCACAACCACCGTCGGCTTCGGATCGAGCTGGCTGGCGCCGCGGTTGCAGGGATTCCTGGAAATGTATCCCGACGTGACCATGACCCTGTTGCTGGACGACGCCGACCTCGATCTCGCGATGCGGGAGGCCGATGTCGCGATCCGGATGCATGCGCCCAAGCAGCCGGACCTGGTGCAGCGCCACCTGATGCAGATCAGCTGGCTGGTCGTGGCGCACCCCGACTACCTCAAACAAGCCGGCACGCCGACCCGGCCCGAGGAGCTGGACGCGCACAAGCTGATCCTGTTCGGCGACTATCACCCGCCGGTGGCGGACATCAACTGGCTGGCGGAGGCCGGGCGCCGTGCCGGGTCACCACGGCGGGCGTTGCTGGAGGTCAACAGCCTGCATGCCATGGCGGGCGCCATCCGGTCCGGCCTTGGTATCGGCGTGCTACCGGATTGGATGACGGACGAGTTGGATGGGCTTACCCGGTTGCTGCCGGATTTGAAGGCGCCGAAGGTCGATGTGTTCTTCGTCTATCCGGAGGAGCTCCGAAACTCTAAGCGAGTCATGGTGTTCCGGGACTTTCTTCTGGCCCGGCTGCAGGAGATGCACTGACCCTCACGGCCGGTAGATAAAGAGGGCCACGACGACGACGAGTAGCAGGATGGCCGAGGAGCCGCCGGGCACGGTGTCCCATTGCCAGTCGCTGATCGGCAGCGGCGACGTGACCATGAGTCCCACGAGCAGCATGACCAGAAGGAGGACGATCATTGGGACGGCCTTCCGCGGTCCAGGGTAGTCAGGTGAGATACCGGTCGAAGAAGGCGAGCGTGCGGCGCTGCGCCAGCGCGAAGCTCTCGGGATTGAAGCTGCCGCGTTCGTCGCAGCCGAAGCCATGATCGGCGCCGTCATAGACGTTGACCTCGACATCCGGATGCGCCGCGCGAATCGCATCGACGTCCGTGAGCGGGATTCCGTGGTCGAGCGCGCCGAAATGCAGCTGCACCGGGCAGAGCGGCACCTCGGCCTTGGTCGCTGCGATGCCGCCGCCATACCAGCCAGACGCCGCCTTGAACCCCAGCCCCCGCGTCGCGCCCCACCAGGCGATGGTGCCGCCCCAGCAATAGCCGACGATGCCGAGTGGCCGGTCCCCCAATGCGGCGGCGGCGGCGGCGACGTCCTGCATGGGGCCGTGCTCCGGCACTTCCGCCCGCAGCGCCAGCCCGGCCTGCACGTCATCTGGTGTGTAGCCGAGCACGGCACCGGGGCGAACGCGGTCGAACAGGGCGGGGGCGATCACGGCGTAGCCCTCGGCCGCGAACCGGTCGCACACGGCCCGGATATGATGGTTCACGCCGAAGATTTCCTGCACCACCACGAGGCCGCGCCGGCAATCATCCGCCCCGGCGCGATACGCGGATAGGCTGTGCCCGTCCGCGGCTTGCAGTCTCAAATCTGGCATGTCGTCTCTCCGTCGCCGTTCGTGTACCATCATCAGCTATGGCCGACATCGTCAACCTGCGCCGCATCCGCAAACAACGCGCCCGGATGGACGAGGCTGCAAGGGCTGACGCCAATCGCATCCGCTTCGGCCGCACCAAGGCGGATCGGGATCAGGCGGCCCAGGCGGAAACGCTGCGGTCCCGGCAGTTGGATCAGGCGCGGCTCGATCAGCCCGGTATGGCGAACGGCGCGAAGGATGACGCCAGCAATTCGTAGATCGGCCGCTTGAACCCGACCGCGAGACCGGGCAGCTCGGTCAGGGGCACCCAGCGCCAGGCATCGAATTCCGGATGGGGATCGAGGTCGAGCCGGATGTCGTGGTCCGAGCCAGTGAAGCGGAGGGCGAACCAACGCTGCCGCTGCCCGCGAAACTTACCGCCCAGCGCCCGGCCGATCAGCTCGGGCGGTAGATCGTAGGTCAGCCAATCCGGATGCTCGCCGATAATGGTGGCGCGTGCGGTGCCGATCTCTTCCTCGAGTTCGCGCAGGACCGCGATCCGGGGATCTTCATCCTCGTCGATCCCACCTTGGGGGAGTTGCCAGCCACCCGGCGCTCCCTCGGCATTCGGGAAGTCCGCTCGCCTTGCCACGAAGATCTGGCCGCGACGGTCGAACAGGACGGCGCCAACATTGGGCCGGTAGGGCAGCGTCATGGCGCCGCTGCCAGCTGGCTGACCGGCACGAGCACGAAGCCGCGCCCCTCCAGCTCCCGCGTCCATGCGGCGACCCGATCGAGTGTCGCAGGCCGTGGCGGACCCGCGAGGCCGATGGCCGATCCCTTTTCCCGCGCAACCCGCTCCAGCTCGGCGAGACGGCCTTCCAGATGGGCGCGGCCCAGCTCCTCATCGAGGATCACATCCACCGTCCGTCCCCGCTCGGGCGCCGCCTTCCCGGGACGCGGGTCCACATACAACAGGCCACGCCGCGCAATTTCCTCCAACGCCAGCTGGAGGGAGCTGGTCTGCGCCGCAAACCGTTCGCCGCGCATGCCGTTATCGGCGGCGCCGGTCACGCCGGCATAGCCTTGCAGGCGGGAGAGCGCCCATTCCAGATTGAGCCGGTTCTCCGCCGGGGTGGCACCGGTCATCAGCGCGCGCGGCCCGGCATTGTCTTGCGACACCTCGCCCTCCATCGGCAGCGAGAGCAGGAATTCGTGACCGGCCTCCCGCGCGGCGGCCAGCACCGGCTCCGCATCGAGGGTGTAGGCCGAGACGGCCAGGGTGACAGGGCCCGGCAGTTTCTGGATCGCCGCCCGGCTATCCGCGTCGGAGAGGCCGATGCCCGACACGATCAGGGCGATCCGCGGCCGGCCATCCGCCGGCGCCGGCCGGGCATAAACCTGCCGCGCCGTTCGGCCATCGGCGGCGATGCGGGGCAGCTTGGCCGGGGGAAATTGGGCGGACGGTTCGAGCAAGGCAGGGTCCGGGGAAGCAATCTTGCCATCCCATTGTGGCGCGGCAGGCCGGGGCGGATCGACGTGAGCCGGGGGCGGCGCCACCACAGCGGAACGGGGCGGCCCGAGCCACTGGAGAGTCGCGGCGCCCAGGGCAACCGTACCGAGAAACACGGCCCAGAACAGGCCCAGAGCCCGCGGCCCCGGCAGCGCACGTGGCAGCCTACGCTGCGCGAAGCCCTGCCACCCCGTCCACGCCGTCGACAGCCGAACCGCCATTCAGCTTCAGCGCGCGGCCCGGCGCTGCTGTGCCATGGCGCGGAGCACCACGAGGCCTTGCTGCAACTGGAAATCCGTCTCCGGCTTGGCCGGATCGAACGTCGCGAAGCCTTCCGGCGGCAGCTTCGGGATATCCCGCGCCACGCTCGGCAAGTCCGTGCGAGCCGGTGGAGAGGCCGATTGCGGCGTGCCACCCTGGTTTCGCAAGGCGCGATTGAGATCGGCCTCCCGCTCCGGTCCGAAGCGCGCCACCTCCGTCCGCGTGGCCGCCACTTCCACATCGGGGGTGATGCCCAGCCCCTGAATGCTCCGGCCCGACGGCGTGTAATACCGCGCCGTGGTGAGACGCATGGCGCCATTGCCCTGCAACGGCATCACGGTCTGCACCGACCCCTTGCCGAAGCTGCGCGTGCCCACCACCACGGCCCGGCGCTGATCCTGCAACGCGCCGGCCACGATCTCGGACGCGGAAGCGGAGCCGCCATTGATCAGCACCACGACCGGCAATCCACCCGTGATGTCACCGGACTTCGCGTTCCAACGCTGGCTTTCCTCAGGATGACGGGATCGGGTCGACACGATCTCCCCCTGTTCAAGGAAATCGTCCGACACCGACACGGCCTGATCGAGGAGGCCACCCGGATTGTTGCGCAAATCCAGGATAACGCCGCGCAATCCAGCCGGAACCTTTGATTTCAGCTCAGCAATCGCCTTCCGAAGACCCTCGTTAGTCTTTTCATTGAAAGTGGTAAGCCGGACATAGGCGATATCACCTTCCAGCCGCCACTTCGCGGCCTGGATACGGATCACCTCCCGCTGGATCGCGACCTCGACCGGGGTGTTCACACCCTCCCGCTTCACCGTCAGCTTGATGCCGCTGCCGGGCGGGCCGCGCATCTTGTCCACGGCCTCGTTCAACGTCAGGCCCTGCACGGTCTGCCCGTCCAGCATCGTGATGAGGTCACCGGACTTCATGCCGGCGCGGGCCGCCGGCGTGTCCTCGATCGCACCCACGACCTTGATCAGACCGTTCTCGCTTTGCACCTCGAGGCCTAGGCCGCCGAACTCGCCGCGGGTCTGCACCTGCATGTCCTTGAACGCCTTGGCGTTCATGTAGCTGCTATGCGGGTCAAGGCCCGTGAGCATGCCGTTGATCGCGTTCTCGATCAGCTCCCGATCGTTCACGGGCTCCACGTATTCGGCCCTAATCCGCTCGAAAACGTCCCCGAACAGCGTCAGCAGGCGATATGTCTCCTGCCGATTCGTGTCCTGCGCCGCCGCGTGGGCGATCGGCCAGCCGATACCGAACCGGTGCTCCAGCAGGCTAGAGGCCGGTCCCACGAGGATCCCAGCGGTGAAGGCCGCACCCAGAAGCAGCCCGCTACGAGTCTTCATTCGCCACATTCCTTCACGCCCGTCCTGAGCGTCCAATCAGAATAGTATAGGCCAGCTCTTACCGAAACCTTAACATGGCTATCCATGCACGCGGAGAAAGGGGGCCGGGTTCACGGCTTGGCCATCCCGTCGCAATTCCACATATAGCAGCGGCCGCGCGCCCCCCTCCTCCGGGTCCCAACCGGGCATCACGCCCACGGGCTCCCCGGTTTCGACCCCCACACCCACTTGCATATCCAGCCGCTCGAACCCCGCCATCACGAAATGGTAGCCACCGCCACAATCCAGGATCAGCAGCAATCCGAAGCTGCGGAACGGCCCGGCGAACGCCACCCGCCCGTTGCACGGCGCCACCACCCGGGCCAGCGGCGGCGCGCGATACGAGACGCCGGTGGCCGGCCCCGCCTCCGTCCGGTCTCCCCAGGAGCGCACGACCGTCCCGGCCACCGGCGCCACGTGGCCCTCCGAGCCCGGCGCTCCGAGGCCGGGGCCGGCGGGCCGGGCCAGCGCGGCCTCCCGGCGCCGGGCATCCGCCGCCGCGGCCTGCTCCCGCTGACGCTCCGCCCGCGCCGCATCCGCCCGGGCCCGCGCCTCGGCCCGCAGCCGTTCGGCCTCCATGCCGGCGATGGCGGCGCGGAGGCTGTCGGCCCGCGTCGCCTCCACCGCCGCCCGCCGTGCCGCGTCGGCGCCGGCGTCCTGCGCTTCCATCCGTGTGCTGCGCGCGGCCTCGATCTCCGCGTCCAGCGCCGCGGCCTGCGCCGCCTGAGCGGCCTGTGCCGCCTGCAGCCGGGGCACGGCCTCCGTCACGGCACGTTGCGCCGCTTCCAGCTCCGCCTGCTCGATGCGCAGCGCGGTCGCCTCCGCCTCGAGCTGCCGGGCTACGCCGCGCAACACCGAAAGGCCGCGCAGCGCCGTCTCGGCCGGGACCGGCACCGCCAGCAGCGTTTCCTGCGGATACAGCGCCAGCCGCTCCATCAGCGGCAGCAGCGGCACCAACGCGGTCGCCCGCTCCGTCAGCCGGCGTTCGGCGTCGGCACGGCGCACGGCCAGGCGCTCCACCTCCTCGGCGATGATGGCGGCCTGCCCCTCTACAACCCGCAGCCTCGCCGCCGCGGCGACGCGTTTTTCCGCCAGCTGCTTCTCTTGCCGCTGCGCTGCACCGGCCCGCTCCTCCGCATTGCGCTGCGCCTCGATCAGCGCCGCCCGGGCTTGCTCGGCCTCCTGCACCTGCGCGGCCGAGGGAGGGGCGGCCTGCGCCAGCGCCTGCTGAGCCGGTGCCTGCTGAGCCAGGGCCGGCTGCGCGAGCAGAAGGCTAGCGAGCAGCAGTCGCCGCATGCTGCGCCAGCAGGGACCGGCCCGTCATCTCCGCCGGCTGCGCCACGCCCATCAACGCCAGCAGGGTCGGCGCCAAATCCGCGAGCCGCCCGTCATGCAGCGCCTGGCCGCGGGGGCCGAACAGCATCACCGGCACCGGGTTGGTGGTGTGGGACGTGTGCGGGCCGCCGGTCGCGGGATCGCGCATCAGCTCGCAATTGCCATGGTCGGCCGTGACCAGCAGCGCGCCGCCCGCCGCCCCTATCGCGTCCACGATCCGGCCCAGCCCTTCGTCCACCACCGCCACCGCCCGGATCGCGGCCGGCAGGCTGCCGGTATGGCCCACCATGTCCGGATTGGCGTAGTTCAGCACGATCAGGTCGTAGTTGCCGGAGCCGATCGCGGCCACCGCCCGGTCCGTCAGTTCCGGCGCCGACATTTCCGGCTGCAGATCGTAGGTCGCGACCTTGGGGGACGGCACCATGGTCCGGTCTTCACCGGGGAACGCCACCTCCTGCCCGCCATTCAGGAAATAGGTCACGTGCGGGTATTTCTCCGTCTCGGCCAGGCGCATCTGTCGTTTGCCGGCGGCGGAGACGACCTCGCCCAGGATATGCGTCATGGGCTGCGGCGCGAAGATCGCGTCCATGAACGGGGCCAGCGCGTCGCTGTATCGGGTGAAGCCGACCGCGGCGGCGAACCGGATGGCGCGCGGCCGGGCGAAGCCGCCGAAGCCGGGATCGACCAGCGCGGACATGATTTCCCGGATCCGGTCGGCGCGGAAGTTGAACGACAGCAGGGCGTCCCCGTCCCGCATGCCGTCATAGCCGCCGATCGCGGCGGGCACCACGAACTCGTCCGTCACACCCTTGCCGTAGGCGTCGTCCATCGCGCTGGCGGAATCGGCGAAGCTGGCGCCGCGGCCCTCCGCCATCGCGAGATAGGCCTTCTCCACGCGCTCCCAGCGATGATCGCGGTCCAGCGCGTAATACCGGCCGCACACCGTCGCGATCCGGGCGCCCGCCGGCAGCGCCGTCTGGAACCGCGCCAGGTCCGCAGCGCCCGAGCGGGGTGACGTGTCGCGCCCGTCGGTGAAGGCATGCACCCGCACCGGCACCCCGGCGCGCGCCACGATGCCCGCCAGCGCCACCGCGTGATCCTGATGCGCATGCACCCCGCCCGGGGAGATCAGGCCCATGAGGTGGCATGTGCCGCCCGTCTCCCGCAGCGCCGTGATCAGCTTCAGCAGCGCCGGGTTCTGCGCCAGGCTGCCATCCCGGATCGCCTGCCCGATCCGCGGCAGTTCCTGCATCACCACCCGCCCGGCGCCGATGTTGAGGTGACCGACCTCCGAGTTGCCCATCTGCCCCTCCGGCAGCCCGACATCGAGGCCGGAGGTGCGCAGGAACGCGTGCGGCCCGGCCATCAATTGGTCGAATACCGGCGTGTCGGCGAGCTGCACGGCGTTGTCCGCCTGGTCCTCGCGCCATCCCCAGCCATCCAGGATCACAAGCATTACGGGGCGGGGCACGGCGCTCATCAACAAACCCTAACGAATCGCGATGACCATCGGCTTAGCACGGCCGTCCGCTGCGATGATACGGGTGCCCGGCGCGAATGGCCTGCGCGCGATACAGCTGCTCCGCCAGCATCACCCGCACGAGCATATGGGGCCAGGTCATGGGGCCCAATGACAGCACGTGCCCGGCCCGGGCCAGCACGGCGGCATCCAGCCCGTCCGCGCCCCCGATCGCGAAGCAGGCCCGGTTCTCCCACCGCTCCAGCAGATGGGCCAGCCCCTCGCTGCCGGGCGCCACGCCGCCGAGGTCGAGCGCCACGAGCAGCGCGCCCTCCGGCACCGCCGCCAGCAGCGCCGCCGCTTCCCGCCGCTTCGCCTCCGTGGGTGCGCCCTGGCCCTCCGGCACCTCGGTCACGGCGAGGGGTGGGCGGAGCCGGGCCTGGTAGCGCGCGAACAGCTCCGCCTCCGGTCCGGGCCGTAGTTTTCCAACCGCGATCAGGCGCATCGTGCAACTATCGTGGCCGATCCGACGCTAAGGACCCCATGCGATCTCTCTTTGCCGCCCTGCTGTTTGTGGCCGCCCCCGCCTTCGCCGCCCCTGCTTTCGCCGCCCCGCCCGCCAGCGCACCGCCCGGCACCGCCGTCATCCTCGCCGCCCGGCCCGGCACCCCGGCGGACGCCACGGCACGGCAGCTCGTGGCCCAAGACCTCGCAGAGGCTGCCCGCAACGGGGAGGAGCCGCTGCTGCTGACCGGGACCGCCCGCCTCGGCGGCGCGCAACCGGCGCTGTTCGTGCAACTGCAATCGCCGCGGGAATGCGGGTCGGCGGGATGCAGCACGACGGTGTTCGCCTGGTCCGGCGCTGCCTACCGCCGGGTCCTGGATGGCGTCAGCGGCCGGATCGCCGTGGCGTCCACCCGGCATCGCGGCATGGCGGATTTGGTGACGGACGTGGACCGCTACACGTTCGACGGCCAGGCCTACCGCAGCACGCGGCCGGCCCCGCCCGTCGCTATTCGGCGCTAACGGTCTGCTCGGCCGCAGCTGGCTCGTCCAGTTCGGGGCCCCACATGCGCTCCAGCCCATACAGCTCCCGCGCCTCCGGCTTGAACAGGTGGATCACGATGTCCCCGGCGTCGATCAGCACCCAATCGGAGCCGCCGCTGCCCTCGATCTGCACCCGCTTGATGCCGATCTCCGCCAGCTTTTCTTCGAGATGCATCGCCATCGCGCTGATCTGACGATCGGCCAGGCCCGTCGCGATCACCATGCGGTCCGTGAACGCGGCGCGGCCGGCCAGATCGAGGGTCAAAACGCCCTCCGCCTTGTCCGCCTCGAGGCTTTCCACGATCACGGCCTGCATCCGGTCCAGCGCCTCGTTCGTTTGGACGACGGGCGCCTTCTTGCGGGTGCGCGGCCCGGCGGCGGCGGCCTTCTTGCGCGGCGTCCCGGGGATCTTCGCGGCTTCGGCCAGACCGGCGGCCGGTTTGGGCGCGCGGCGCTTCGGCGCGGGCTTGGCGGCGTCGGGGGTGGGTTTCCGGGCTATGTCCGTGCTCCTTCAAGCGATCGAACCCGCTCTATAGCAGGTCCGGCTCCGCTGCGCTGCGGCCATCGCAGCGGAAAACTGGCGCGCAAGGCGCTGGCCGAGAGCGGGTTCTGCCGGGCCGGCAGGAAAATCCAGCGCGGTCCTCGCAGGTTGGGCAGCGCGGGGGCGGAGCGGGCGGGCACCAGGGCGCGCCGCAATCGCTGCGCCGCCTGCCCCGCCAAGGCGCGGTGGTTGTAGCTGGGGCGCGGCAGCACCGCCATCGGCATGGCCCGCGCCACGCCCATCCAATGCTGCCACCGCGGCAGCTGCACCAAATTATCGGCGCCCATCAGCCACACGAACCGGACCCCCGGGAACCGCACTTTGAGCGCCCGCAGCGTGTCGAAAGTGTAGCGCGTGTGGAGGCCCCTCTCGATCGCCGTCGCCACAATTCGGCGCCCATCCGCGATCGCCCCGGCGCTCCGCAACCGGTCGATGAGTGGCTCCATCCCTCGCGCCGCCTTCAAGGGATTGCCCGGGGAGACCAGCAGCCAAACCTGATCCAGCCGCAGCCGCCGCAATGCCACCTGCGCGATGTGGCGGTGCCCGGCATGCGCCGGGTTGAACGAGCCGCCCAACAGGCCGACCCGCGTGCGCCGCCGGTCCCCCCATCGCGGGATCGGATCGCTCAGGGACGCACCTGCCCGTTGCCGATCACGACGTAGCGGAACGTGGTCAACTGCTCCACGCCCACGGGCCCGCGCGCATGGATGCGCCCGGTCGCGATGCCGATCTCGGCGCCGAAGCCGAACTCACCGCCGTCGCAGAACTGGGTGGAGGCGTTCCACAACGCCACTGCGCTGCCGATTCCCGCCAGGAACTCGGCGCCGGCATCCACGTCCTCGGTCACGATCGCCTCGGTATGCTCGCTGCCGAAGCGGGCGATGTGGGCGAGCGCGCTCTCGACGCCATCCACCACGGCGATCGAGAGGGTGGGGCCCAGCCATTCCGTGGCGAAATCTTCGTCCATCGCCTCGGGCAGGCCGGGCAGGATCGCGCGCGCCCTGCCGTCGGCGCGGAAGCCGCAGCCCAACGCCGCGAGGTCCGCCACCAGCAGCGGCAGGAGCGCGGGTGCGCAGGCGGCGTCGATCAGCAGCGTCTCGGTCGAGCCACAAACGCCGGTGCGGCGCATCTTGGCGTTGGCGAGCACGGCGCGGGCCATCGCGGGGTCCGCGGCGGCGTGGATGTAGGTGTGGCAAAGCCCCTCGGCATGCGCCAGCACCGGCACCCGGGCCTCCCGCTGCACGCGCTCCACCAAGCCGCGGCCGCCCCTGGGGATCACGAGGTCGATCAGACCGGCGCCGTCCAGCATCGCCGCCACGTAGCCACGATCGGTGCCCGGCGCCATCTGCACCGCGTCTTCCGGCAAGCCCGCCGCGCGCAAGCCCTCGATCATCGCGGTATGGATTTCCTGGGCCGAGCGAAAACTATCGGACCCGCCGCGCAGGATCAGGGCGTTGCCGGATTTGAGGCAGATGCCCGCCGCGTCCGCCCCCACATTGGGCCGGCTTTCGTAGATCATGCCGATCACGCCGATCGGCGCCGGGATGCGCTTGAAGCGGAGGCCGTTGGGCCGCGTCCATTCCGATAGGATGCGGTCCAAGGGGTCCGGCAAGGCCGCGATCTCGGTGAGGCCCACGGCCATCGCCTCGATCCGGTCCGGCGTGAGCGTGAGCCGGTCCCGGATGGCGTCGCTGCCCTGGAAGGCCGCGACGTCGGCTGCATTGGCCTGGAGCAGCGCCCCTTGCCGCGCCCGCAGCGCCGCCGCCGCCGCCAGCAGCCCGGCGTTGCGCGCCGCCTCCGCCGTCCGGGCCAGAACGGCGCTGGCGGCGCGGGCGCGGTGGCCGGCGGCTTGCAGCCAGGTCGTGCAGGGTTCGTCGATCGCGGTCATGGCCGGCGATCTTGCCCGCGCCGCGCCCATTGCACCAGAGCCGGTTGCAGGGGGCGGCCCCGCTTCGTGCAGCGCTGGTGTGCGCCGGCACCGGCCCACATGATGCGGCATGGACCCGACCCGCACCGCCGCGCGTGACCGCCAGCTCGGCTATCTGTGCGCCGGGTTGCTGGTGATGATCTGGGCCGGGTTCATCTTGTTCTCCCGATTTGGCGCGGCGGCCCAGGCCGGTGCGGTGCGGCTCACGCCGTGGGACCTGGCGGCGTTACGGTTCGGCGTGTCGGGCCTGATCGCCGCGGCGCTGTGGCTGGGGGGTGGCGGGCGCGGCCTTGCGGTCCATCGCGCCATGGTGCTGGCGGTGTTTGCAGGATACGGCTTCGCGCTGCCGGCCTATTCCGGATACCGCTTCGCCCCGGCCGCCCATTCGGCCGTGCTGATGCCGGGCATGCTGCCGTTCCTGGTGGCGGGCGCCGGCTGGCTCGTGTTCCGGGACCCGTTCGGGCGCGCGCGGCGATGGAGCCTGGGCATCGCGGCCGCCGGCATCCTGCTGATCGGGATCGAGAGCTACGGGTTGCAGGCGGCGCCGGAGGGGGCCTGGCGCGGGGACCTGCTGTTCCTCACGGCCTCCACGTGCTGGGCCACCTACACCGTCCTGGCCCGGCGCTGGCGCGTCACGCCCACGCAGGCCATCGTCGCCGTCGGGCTTGGCACGGCGCTGACCCTCCTCCCGGTCTGGGCCATCGCGCTGCCGAGCCGGATGCGTGAGGTGGCGCTGTGGGAGGTGGTGGCGCAGGGGGCCTACCAGGGATTGCTGTCCACGGTGGCGGCGCTGTTCCTTTATACGCGGGCCATCGCGTTGCTGGGCGCGGGGCGGCTCACGATCATCACGGCATTGACGCCGGGGCTGGCGGGCGTGCTGGCGGGGCCGTTGCTGGGGGAGTGGCCGGGCGTGTTCGCCGTGGCGGGCCTGGCACTGGTGAGTGCGGCCGTGATGGTCGGCGTGGGCCGGGCGCCGGCGGTTCAGGCGCTGAGATAGGCACCGCCATTGGCGTGCAGCGTCTGCCCGGTGACGTAGCGGGCGCCGGGGCCGCACAGGAACGCCACCATCGCCGCCACCTCCTCCGACGTGCCGCGGCGGCCGGCGATATTGGTGTGCCGATTGACGGCCGGGGTGCCCTGGGCGGAGGCGCCGCGCACGGTGTCGATCAGACCGGGGACGACGCAGTTCACCGTCACGTCCGGCGCCAAATCGTGCGCCAGCGCCCGGGTGAGCCCCACCAGCCCCATCTTCGCCGCCACCACATGCGCCCGGCCGGGCGATCCGGTGTGCGCCGAAAGCCCCCCGATGTTGACGATGGCGCCGGCGCCGGACTTCCGGAGAAACGGCACGGCCGCCCGCGCGCACAGGAACGCGCCATCCAGGATGACCGCGGTCACCTCCCGCCACTCGGCATAGGTGAGATCGTCGAACCGCGTCTCCCGCCGGATCGCGGCGTTGTTCACCAGGATGTCGAGGCTGCCGCCCCAGCGTGCGGCGGCCTCCGTCAGGCCGTGCGCGGCCGCCTCGTTCGTGACGTCGGCCAGATGGACCATCGCCTGCCCCCCGCCATCGCGGATCAGCTGCGCCGTCTGCTCCGCGGCCGCAGCCGAGTGCTGGGCGTTGACCACCACCTTGGCCCCGCCCTGCGCCAAAGCGAGGCAGATCGCGCGGCCGATATTCAGCGCGCCGCCCGTGACGATCGCGGTCGTCATGCCAGCATTCCCCGCAACCGCGCCCGCAGCGCCGTCGCTTCGGCTGAATCCATGCCGCCATATGCCGCATTGTCCATGAACTTCTCTTCCAGCTCGGTATCGGAGAGCGGGGCCTGCGCGCCGCCCCGCATGTGGTCTTGCCGCGCTTCGTGCACGGTTCCGTCCCGCAGCGTCGCGCGGAGATGGCCGGTGAAGCGGCGCGGGTACTCGTTGGCGGGGTCCACCCCATACTGGACGGTGGATGCGAGCCGCAGCACGGCCGGGTCGGCGATCGCCTGCTCGGAGAAGGCCGCGAACCCGGCGCGGCCCGTGACCAATGCCACGGCAATGCAGAACGGCGTGCTGAACTTGGCGGCATAGGGCGTGGGCGGGCGGTGCTTCGTGGCCAGCGGCTCCCATAGGCGATGGACGGTGCCCTCGCCCACCTCGCACTCGATCCGCTCGATGGCGGCGGGATCGATGCCACGGCGACGAAGGTCCAACGCGCAATCGATGAAGGGCTGCGTCATGGTGCCGCAGGGGTAGGGCTTGAAGGCGATCGTCCGCATCAGCCACTCGGTCCCAAGCCCATCCAGCACCGGGGCGAAATCGGGGGTGCGGGAGGGCGCGAAGGCATGAAAAAAGCCGTGCGTTCCCTCCAGCACCGTGCGCGGCCCCAGGAACCCGCCGCGTGCCATCAGCGCCGCGCGGAGGCCGGATTGCGCCGCCCAGCCGGCATGGGCGCGCTTGGTCCAGCTGCCCTCCGCCAGGTATTCGATGATGCCGGACGCCATGCTGCCGGCGATGCCGAGCGCGGAGGTGGCCTGCGCCGCCGGCAAGCCCATCGCCGCCGCGACGCCGCCGGCCGCCGCGAGCGCGCCGATCACCGCGGTGGGATGGAACCCGGCGGCATGGATCGCCTTGGGCGCCACCAGGCTCAGCCGGCACATCAGCTCGGCCCCCACGGCGAGGCCCCGCAGCATCGCGTCTGCGCCCAGCCCTTCCCGTTCGCACACGGCCAGCACGGCCGGGACCACGACGGCGCCGGAATGAACAGGGCCGCCCTCGAACGTGTCGTCGAAATCTTCGCCATGCGCGGCCGTGCCGTTCACCAGCGCCGCGTCGTAGGGGCCGAACCCGCGGTCATGGCCGATCGCGGTCATGCGTCCGCCCTCATCCGCGCTGGCGACCACGGCCTGCACGTAGGCTTCGTGCCGGGCCGACACGCAGATTCCGGCCACGTCCAGCAGCAGGCGGTGCGACATGGCGCGGCAGGGCTCGAGATCGCCGGGTGCTGCGATCCAGGCGCCCAGAACCTCGGCGACGGGCGTCAAACGCCGAAGGCCGCGGAGTATCTCTTCTTGGTTTCCTCGGCGCCGGCCGCCAGCTCCTCCGCGGAGGTCCGCAGCAGCTTGATGTCCTTCAGATGCATGCGCCCCGGCTTGTCCTGCACGGCGGGATGGAAGGAGCGCAGGCTGCCGACGTCGGACATGATCTGCTGGCAATGGGCGGAGAACAGGTATTGCGCGAACACGCGGGACGCCGCCGGGTGCGCCGCCCGCTCCATCACGCAGGTCTGTCCGGAGAAGATGGGCGAGCCCTCCACCGCATAGATCGGGCGGATCGGGGAGCCGGAATCCTGCATGTTCAGCACCACGTACTCGGTGCCGTCCACCTGTACCGATCGCTCGCCCAGCGCCACCTTCTTCGGCGGCTCCGTCGCGGATTGCACCTGCATCACCCGTTGCTTGCCGAGCGCCTCCATATAGTCCCAGCCCATCGCCTTCGCGGTCGCGAACGTGCTGGTGAGGATGGAGCCGCTATAGCTCGGATGCGCCTTCACCAGCCGCATGCGCCATTTCGGGGCCAGCAGGTCCTGGAAGCCGCGGGGCGCGTCCTCGGGCTTCACCTGGCGCGTGTTATAGGCCAGGACGCTGAGCGAGGCGCGGACGCTGGCGAAGCGGCCATCGGGGTCCCGCTCCTCGGTCGGCCAATGGTCCGCCACGTCATCCGGCACGAATTGCGCCAGCCAGCCGAGCTTCTTCCATTCCAGGAAGGTGCCGGAATCGGAGCTTTCGACCACGTCGGCGGCGTAGATGTTGCTGCCATATTCCTGGGTGATGCGCTGCAGGATACGCTCGGCCCCGGTGCGTTCCAGCTGCACCTTGATGCCCGGATAGAAGCTGTTGAACCCGGCGATCATCTTCTCGCAGACCGACACCTCGATCGAGGTGTGGAACACGACATTGGCCTCCTTGATCGCGGCGGCCACCAGCGCCGATTGCTGCGCGCGGGCCGCGAACGGGAACGCGGACAAGCCTGCCAGCGCGGCGCGGCGACCCAATACGTGCATGATGAACGTCCCCCGGCTTTGCGATCATCATCCGGTCCGGCGCGGATTTCGTCAACGTAGACAAGCGGTTCTTTGACGATGGATTGACTTGCATCCGGTCCAACGAACCTTGCAGCCTCGAACCAGCACCGCGGCATCAACCAGCGTTGCACATCCGGAGACGTTCATGAGATCGTTCCTGCTCGCGGCCACCGCCCTCGTCACCTTGAGCGGCGGCCTTTCGGCACAACAGGCCCCCCGAACCGCCCCGCAAGCGCCCCAGGCGCCGCAAGCCCAAGTGCCACAAGCCCAGGCGCCACAAGCCCAGGCGCCCGCGCCCACCACGCCCGGCAACCTCGAACGCCTGCGCGGCATGCAGCCCACCTCCACCGCGCTCGACCTCGAGACGGTGCCGCAAACCGGGCGCAAGGCCGACCAGATCCGCGCCAACTTGGCCCAGATCCAGCTCCCGCCCGGGTTCAGCATCGATCTCTATGCCCTGGTGCCGGATGCGCGGCACATGGCGGTCGGCACCAATGCGGGCGTGGTGTTCGTCGGCACCCGCAAGACCAAGATATGGGCCGTGACCGACCGCAGCCGCGCGCGCGTGGCGGATGAGGTGAAGGTCTTTGCGCCCTCGATCGCGTTCCGCCAGCCCAACGGCGTCTGCTTCAGCAAGGACGGGCAGCTCTATGTCGCGGAGCACAACCGCGTGCTGGTGTTCCCGGCCGCCGAGTTCTTCTACGAGGGGCCGGATGTCGCGGTGGATGTCGTGGCCGAGCAGCTGGTGCCCCGCAGCGAAGAAAGCTTCAACCACGGCGCCCGCACCTGCACGATCGGGCCCGACAACAAGCTGTATGTGACGCTGGGCCAGCCCTACAACGTGCCGCCCGCCGCCAAGGCCGACCTCTATGCCCGCGAAGGCATCGGCGGCATCATTCGCATGGACCGGGACGGCAAGAACCGGGAGGTTTTCGCCCGCGGCGTCCGCAACTCCGTGGGGCATGACTGGAACCCCCGCACGAACGAGCTGTGGTTCACGGACAACCAGGTCGATGGCATGGGCGATGACCAGCCGCCGGGCGAGATCAACCGGGCGCCCCGCCCCGGCATGCATTTCGGCTTCCCGTGGTATGGCGGCGGACGGACGCGCACCGTGGAATACCAGACCAGCACCCCGCCCGCGGACGTGACCTTCCCGGAAGTCGAGATGGTGGCGCATGCCGCGGACCTCGGCCTGCATTTCTACCGGGGCAAGATGTTCCCGGAGCAATACCGCGGCGCCATCTTCAGCGCGCAGCACGGCTCCTGGAACCGCACCGTCCCGGTGGGCGCCCGGGTGATGGTGACGACGTTCAAGGCGGATGGCTCGATCGACAAGACGGAGCCGTTCGCGTTCGGCTGGCTCAATGACGAGACGGGCGAGTATAGCGGCCGGCCCGTGGACGTGGCGGAGCTCGCGGATGGCAGCGTGCTGGTGTCCGACGATTTCGCGGGCGCGATCTACCGCATCAGCTACAAGGCGCGCTGATGCGGATTGGCCGTATCAGCCATACCAGGCGGATGCGACTGGCTTTGGTGGCGGCCGGGGTTATCCTGGCCGCCACGCCCTCCTTGGCTCAAGACGTGACGGCTGGCCGCCGCGTGGCCGTCCGTGCCTGCGCCGCCTGCCATGGGGCGGATGGCATCGCCAAGCTGCCGGAGGCTGCGAACCTCGCCGGGCAGGACGCGACCTACCTGACCCGGCAGCTCCAGGCCTTTCAGACCGGCACCCGCGTGCACGAACAGATGTCGGTGATCGCCAAAACCTTGACCGAACAGCAGGTTTCCGACGTGACGGCCTATTACGGGGCCGTGCAGATCGAAGTGGTGAAGGTGCCGGGCAACTAGAGCACTTACCGACCAGGCGGCATCGCCTGGACGGTAGTAGTGCTCGCCAAACCTGAAAAACTAGAGCCCAAGCCGACCCACTTCGGTCGGATTGGGCTCTAGAGAAGTTACCGCGCTCGGGGCTGCCCGCGGGACATGCGTCAGACCCGCGCCGCGCGCAGCAACCGCCGCTGACCCACGGCCATCAACCCGATCCCGCCCAGCAGCAGCACCGCCGTCGCGGGCTCCGGCACCGCCGCCACCAGGGACACCACGACATTGTCCAGCAAGCCGTCCGTCGAGTAGGTGAAGTTCGCGGGGTCGTCGAGGAAGGAGAGCGTCGTCTGGGATGAACTGGCCTGAAACGAAAAGCCATACGGGTTGAGCGCAATGCTGCCGACGGCGCTGACGGCCGCGAGCGAGGCGAGCGTGCCCGAGGTGTCCGAGGCCTGCGCCGTGATCTGCTGCCCGTCGCCGTTATTGGTGCCGTAGTCGAACGACACCTTGTATTGCGCGCCGGCCACCGTGGCGAAGCTTTGTGAGATGGTCCCGTTGGCGGTGCGATCGCCGTCATTGAACGTCACCATCCATGCGCCGTTCGCAGCAGGGGACCCACCGCCGAAATACGGGATCATGGTGGTCATGTTCACCAAGCCGGAGGTAATCCACGGCGAAATCGTGCCCGCCTCGAAGTCGCCGTTCTGAATGAGATTAGGCCCGGCGGATGCAGTCGAGGCCATGGACCAGACACCGAGTGCGACCAGCATCCCTGAAAACTTGGCCATGCGACCTCCTGAACTAGACATCCGATGAGGCATTCGTCGAAAAAACATTTCTGCTGCCGCCGGACTGGACGTTATTGTGTCGTTAAACTCAGCCTACCTGCGCTGCAAGTTCGAAGTGGCCAAGTTGGGTCATGATTTGTCCGAGCCTCCATTGACAACCGGCGGCGGCATTGACCACACACGACGCCAACCCCGCGAACGGGGATGCAGGGGAAACATCGCTTGGCATCCGTCGACCTACAGGGCGTTCGCAAACGCTATGGCCCGCTCATGGTGGCCGACGGCATCGACCTCGCGATCGCGCATGAGGAATTGGTTTGCCTGCTCGGCCCCTCCGGCTGCGGCAAGACGACCACCTTGCGGCTGATCGCGGGCTTCATGGGGCTGGACGCGGGCACGATCGCGGTCGGCGGCCAGGTGCTGTCCAGCGCGCAGGCCACGGTGCCGCCCGAGCGCCGGCGGATGTCGATGATCTTCCAGTCCTACGCACTCTGGCCGCATATGACGATCGCGGAAAACGTCGCCTATGGCCTCACGCTGCGCCGGCTGCCGAAGGCCGAGATCGAGGCGCGGGTGACGCGGATCCTGGACATCTGCAAGCTGACGCCGCTGCGGGATCGTGCGCCGGGTGCGCTTTCGGGCGGGCAGCAGCAGCGTGTGGCGCTGGCCCGGGCGCTGGTGGTGGATCCGCAGACCCTGTTGCTAGACGAGCCGCTGTCCAACCTCGACACCAACCTCCGTGAGGAGATGCGGGCCGAGATCCGGCGTCTGCATGACGAGTTCCGCTACACGACCGTGTATGTCACGCACGACCAGATCGAGGCGATGACGACGGCGGACCGCATCGTGGTGATGAACCATGGCCGGGTCGAGCAGGTCGGCGCGCCGGAGGAGGTGTTCCAACAGCCCTGCTCCGAGTTCGTGGCGCGATTCATTGGCGGCACCAACATCCTGTATGGCCATGCGGCGGGCGGCGCGGTGCAGTGCGGGCCCTTGCTCATCCAGTGCGGCAATCCCGTGCCGCGGGGCGATCGCATCCCGGTTTCGATCCGCCCGGCGGACATCTCCATCGGGGACATGGCGGCGGGCCCGAACACCTTCGCGGCCCGGGTCGTGCGCCACACCTATCTCGGGCCGCAGCGGGATTACCAGCTGGAGTTCGAGGGCGGGCAGCAGGTCCGGGCCACCACGCCGCTCCACGTCCGGGCGGAGATCGGCGAGGTCGTGGGCGTGTATTTGCCGCCGGGGCAATGCCGGGCGCTGCCGTCCTGAGCACGCCGCGATCCCCCGACCTGTCCCGGCCGTTGTTTGCGACGGTCGCCGTCGTGCTCGCCATCCTGGTGCTGGCGCCGCTGGCCTGGCTGGTGTGGTTCGCGTTCACCGACGCGGCCGGCGCCCCCACGCTGGGCAACCTCGGCCGCCTCGCGATCGACCCGGCGCTGCGGGACCCGCTGCTCACCAGCCTCGGCATCGCGGTCACGGCCGCGCTGGCCGCCTGCCTGGTCGCAACGCCCGTGGCGCTGCTGGCCGGGCGGAGCGATTTGCCGGCGCGGGGGCTGATCCGCGCTTTGGTCACGGCCTCGTTCGTCACACCCCCCTTCCTCGGCGCCATCGCGTGGGAGTTGCTGGCGGCACCCAATTCCGGCCTGCTGAACCAGCTCGCGCGCCATCTGTTCGGGTGGGAGGAGTTCGACTACCTGTTCGATATCTACTCCCGCACCGGCGTCGTGTTCGCCATCGCCTGCTATGCCTTTCCGCTCGTGTTCACCTTGTTGGTCAACGCGCTGGAACGGGTGCCGGCGGACCTCGAGGACGCATCGTCCATCCTGGGCGGCGGCGCCTGGACCACGGTGCGGCGCATCACCTTGCCGCTCGTGCTGCCGGCGCTGCTGGCGGGCGCGCTGGTGGCGTTCATCCAGGCGCTGACGATCTTCGGCACGCCCGCGATCCTCGCCATGCCCGGCGGCTTCCACACGCTGACCACCCGCATCTGGAGCCTGTTCCAATATCCGCCGCAGACCAACATGGCCGCCGCGGCCGCCATGCCGCTGCTGCTGATCACGCTGCTGGCGCTGCAGGGTCAGCGCTGGTTGCTGGGCCGCCGCTCCTATGTCGTGGTCGGTGGCAAGAACAGCCCGGCGCGCACGATCCCGCTCGGCCCCTGGCGCATTCCTGCGCTGCTGCTGTGCCTAAGCGTGCTGGCCTTGCCGGTGTTCCTGCCGTATCTCGCGCTGCTGCGGGCGGCGCTTGTGCATAATTTGTCGGACCCGCTGACGCTCGACACGCTCAGTTTCGAGCATGTGCGGTTCGCGCTGTGGGGCTATCCGGATACCGGGCCGGCGATGCTCAACACCCTGCTGCTGGGCCTCGGCAGCGCCACGCTGGTCACGGCGCTGGTGCTGCTGGTGGCGTATTTGTCGAGCCGCCGCCTGGTGCCGGGCTACCGGGCGCTGGCGAGCCTGGCGATGGCGCCGCTCGCGATCCCCGGGATCGTCATGGGCGTCGGCCTGTTCCTGGTCTATGCCCGGCCGCCTTTCGTGCTGTATGGCACGCTCTGGATCTTGCTGCTCGGCTTCGTGACATTGGAGCTGCCGGCCGGGTTCCAGCAGGTGCAGGCGTCATTGACCGGTCTGCATGTCGAGCTGGAGGAGGCGGCCCGCGTGTTCGGCGCCAACCGGCTGCGGACATTGTGGACCATCACGGCGCCCCTGATGCGGACCTCGATCGTGGCCACCTGGTGCATCGTATTCGTGGGCGTGATCCGGGAGCTGTCGGCGACGGTGCTGCTGACCACGTCCAAGACGAAGGTGATCGCGGTGGTGATCTACGATTTGAACGAGAGCGGCGATCTGGGCGCCATCTCCGTGCTGGGGATCGCGCTGTTGCTGCTGACCTTCGCGATCATCCTGGCGGTGAACCGGCTGTCCCGCGCTCGCGTCTAGCCTGTCGCGCAGAGATCCAGCAACGGGAGCTGGTTGAGGCGGAAGGCTTTCACCCCAACACCAGATCATCCCGATGCACGATCTCGTCCCGGCCGCGCCAGCCCAGGATCGCCTCGATCTCCTCGGATTTGTGCCCGGCGATCCGCCGCGCGTCGCCGCTGGCATAGGCGGACAGCCCGCGGCCCAGCACCACCCCCGCCGCATCCTGCACCAGCACCGCGTCCCCGCGTTCGAACGCGCCCTCCACCTCGCGCACCCCGGCCGGCAGCAAGGACCGGCCGCGGGCCAGCGCACGGGCGGCGCCGGCATCCACCACCAGCGTGCCGGCCGCCTGCAAACTGCCCGCGATCCAGCGCTTGCGGGCGCTCCGCCCCTCCGGCGCCGGCAGGAACCAGGTGCAGCGGGCGCCCTCGGCCACGGCCTGCAGCGGGTTCGGCACGGCGCCGACCGCGATCGCCATCGCGCAGCCGGCCTGGGTCGCGATGCGGGCCGCCACCAGCTTCGTGCGCATGCCCCCGCTGGAATAGCCCGGCGGTGGATCGCCGCCCATCGCCTCGATCTCCGGCGTGAGCAGCGGCACCTCCGGGATGTGCCGCGCGTCCGGGTCACGCTTGGGATCGGCGGTATAGAGCCCGTCAATGTCGGATAGCAGCAGCAGCTGGTCCGCCTGCACCATCTCCGCGACCCGCGCCGCCAGCCGGTCATTGTCGCCGAAGCGGATCTCGGCCGTGGCCACGCTGTCATTCTCGTTGATCACCGGCACGCAGCCGAGCCCCAGCAACGTGGTCAGCGTGGCGCGGGCGTTGAGGTAGCGCCGCCGGTCCTCGGTATCTTCCAGCGTCAGCAGCAGCTGCGCCGCCACCATGCCATGCGCCGATAACGCCGTTGCCCAGGCCTGCGCCAGCCGGATCTGCCCGACCGCCGCCGCCGCCTGTTTTTCCTCCAGCCGGAGCCGCTTCTGCGTGAGCCCCAGGGCCGAGCGCGCCAGGGAGATGGCGCCCGAGGACACCACGATCACCTGCGTGCCGCGCCCCCGCGCCACGGCGATATCGGCCGCGACCCCGTCGAGCCACCCGGCCCGTGGCGCCGCCCCCGATGTCACCAAGGCGCTGCCGATCTTCACGACCAGCAACCGGGCTTCGGCCAAGTTCATTGGGGCGGGTTCATACGGGTTCGAAAGTCCGCACCCGGCGCCCGGCATGCACCCGGTCCATCAATGCCCGCAATACGACGGGAAGGTTCTCCTGGGTGGCGCCCGACAGCAGCATCACTTCCTGTCCCGACGCCTTCATCAGCGCCGCGCGGCGGGACCGGGTCTCGGCCGCGGTCATCGCATCGGTCTTGTTTAGCACCAGCAGCTCCGGCTTCTCCGCGAGCCCGCCGCCATAGGCAACAAGCTCCTCCCGGATCGTGCGCCATGCCCGCACCACGTTGCCGGCCGCGCCATCCACCAGGTGCAGCAGCACGGCGCAGCGCTCGACATGGCCCAGGAAGCGATCGCCCAGCCCTGCGCCCTCATGCGCACCGCGGATCAGCCCGGGGATGTCGGCGATCACGAACTCCTCCGCATGGCTCAGCCGCACCACGCCGAGCTGCGGGTGCAGGGTCGTGAAAGGGTAGTCCGCGATCTTCGGCCGCGCGGCGGACACGACCGACAGGAACGTGCTCTTGCCGGCATTGGGCAAGCCCACAAGCCCCACATCGGCGATGAGCTTCAGCCGCAGCCACACCCACCGCTCCTCTCCGGGATAGCCCGGCGTCGCTTTGCGCGGCGCGCGGTTGGTGCTGCTCTTGAAATGCGCGTTGCCGTGGCCGCCGTCGCCGCCGCGGCACATCACCACGCGCTTGCCGGGCTGATCGAGGTCGGCGAGCAAGGTTTCCTTGTCTTCGGCCATGATCTGCGTGCCGAGCGGGACCTGGATCACCACGTCCGTGGCGCCCGCGCCCGTGCGGTCGCTGCCGGCGCCGTTGCCGCCCTTGGGGGCACGGAAATGCTGGGTGTAGCGGAAGTCGATCAGCGTGTTGAGGTTCTGCGCCGCCACGAAGATCACGTCCCCGCCCCGTCCGCCATCGCCGCCGTCGGGGCCGCCGAACTCCATGAACTTCTCCCGCCGGAACGCGATCACGCCGTTCCCGCCATCGCCGGAGCGCAGGTAGATCTTGGCCTGGTCGAGGAATTTCATTTTCTTACTGCTTAAACGAAAAGGGCCGGCTCTCGCCGACCCTTCGATGGTGTGTGCGGGGTGGCCAAGCCTTACTCGGCTGCTTGCGCCACGGGCAGGACCGAGACGTGGACCCGGCCCTCGCTCTTGCGCTGGAACTTCACATGCCCGTCCACCAGCGCCCAGATCGTGTGATCCGTGCCGACGCCGACGTTGAGGCCGGGCTTCACCTTGGTGCCGCGCTGCCGGATGATGATGTTGCCGGCGACGACGCTCTCGCCGCCGAACTTCTTCACGCCCAACCGGCGCCCGGCGGTATCGCGGCCGTTGCGGGACGAGCCGCCTGCTTTCTTGTGTGCCATTGCGAGATCTCCTTACGCGAGGGCGGGTTCGGGAATGGCGGCCGCGGCCGCGTCGGGCGCGGCCTGCACCGGTGCCACGTGGCCATCGGCGGTGATGCCGGCCACGCGCAGCACGGTCACCTCCTGGCGATGGCCATTCTTGCGGCGGCTGTTCTGGCGGCGGCGCTTCTTGAAGATGATGATCTTGTCCAACCGGTCCTGCGCGATGACGGTGGCGGTCACGGTGGCGCCGGGCACGATGGGGGTGCCGATCGTGGTGCCGGCGCTGGAGCCCACGGCCAGCACATCCGTGAAGGTGATGGTCTCACCGGCGGCGCCCGGCAGCTTTTCGATCTTCAGCACGTCATTAGCCATGACGCGGTATTGCTTTCCGCCGGTGCGGATCACTGCGAACATTCTGATCATCCTGTTTGGCCGTCCCGAGATCATGGGCGGCCCTTCTTGTGGGCATGGGGTGCGGCTGCACCGAAGCGCGCGGTTATATGCAGCTTGTGGCCGAAGTCAATCCGGAGACAGCCTGCCGTCAGCGTAAAGCGGTACTCCGGGCCAGGAACGGAGGCACCATGAGCGATCCTTATTTGTCCATCAACACTGGCTTCGACCGGCCGCTACCGCCCGCCCTGCCTGCCACGGCGGGCCTGCCGAGCTTCAGCGCCGTGTTGAACGACCGCGCCATCGAGCAGCAGCCCGAAGAAAGCGGGATGTCGCTGGCCGAATCCGGGCCGGCGTTGGTGATCCCCTTCGTCAACAGCGCCGGCCTCACGATCCTCCGGTCCCTCCCGCAATCGGACCTCGATACGATGGCCACGATCGTCACGGCTCATTTGGCCGAGCCGCGCCAGCCAAACCGGGGGGAGGCGCAGCGGGCCCTGTCCAACCTCATGCGGGCGGGTGCGATCCCGGCCACACCCGGAGAGGCGGCGCTCACGCCCGAAGCCCGGTTGCAACAAACCTACGACGCCGTGCTCCGCAGCGAACTGAGCCCGCAGGGAATCACTCCCAACATCGTGCAATGGAGTGTTCAAACGCTGCCCGACTGGAGCCCGCCCACAGATTTCGCCGCGGCGACGCGGGGCCTGGACGGACGTGGGTTCGCCACGGTGCAGGATGCGATGTTCGGCGGCGCCGGCCGCGCGACCCATGAGCAGAACCGCCTGACCCAGCCCTTCAACGTGGAGGCGGAGCACGGCTACCTCGTCGTGAAGACGTCACAAGACCGTTTCATCAACATCTTCGTCCGCGGCAACGCGATGCACGCTGCGACAGCCCAGCGCCTGATCGCCTCCGGCGCCGATACCTCCGATCAGGCGCGCGCCATCGACCGCTACCGGCTCGGCACCAGGGTGGGTCCGCTGTTCGGCAAGCTGATGCGAGAGGGGAAGACCTTCGTCGCGCTGGTCCATAGTCACCCGCGCACGACCGGCCCGCGTGATCGCACCGAAAGCACGCACGAATTCCCAAGCGGCTCCGACTTGCTCGGCTCGATCGGTGACAGGGGGCGGATCCCTGATTTTCAGGAAGCCGTGGTGTTCCTGGATGCGCATAACCGGTTGGCAATGACGGTCTATGCTGCCCGGCAGAACGGCCAAGTCCTGGACGTCAGCCTGACCCGCTACCAGAATGCCGAGCGCCGGAACGCCAACCTTGGCTGACAACGATATTGCGACCTGCCGGCATCTATCTTAAAACCCGCGTATTCGGAGAGGTGGCCGAGCGGCTTAAGGTGGCGGTCTCGAAAACCGTTGTAGGTTAACCCCTACCGTGGGTTCGAATCCCACCCTCTCCGCCATCGCTCACACCAGGACGGGGCGTGGATTTCTACTCAGCGATCGTCTCGCCAGTCCCTCCGAACTCCTTCGGAAAATCCCTCAACTTCGGCAAGCCGTCCCGGATCGGCAGGACCGTTTCGGCGTAGTTGACATGGACGCTTGGCACGAAGGGAAGGGTCGGAATTGTGGCGGCGTAAACGTCGATGAGATCCAGCGTCGGATGGGTCGTCATGACATGACCGCCGCATTTGGCGCAGTAGTGGCGCTGGCTGATCTCGGTTTTCTGGAAGGTCGCCAGGTCAACGCCGGATGTTAGATGCACCTGACCGGGCTTCCATAGGGTAAAGGCGTTCACGGGCCCGCCCGACCAGGAACGGCACGAGCGGCAATGGCAATAGCCCATCGCCTCGGGCGCACCCTCGACCTCGAGGGTGACGGCACCGCAGAAGCACGTCCCGATGTGTGTCATAGTCGATCTCCGTTCTTGCCAGTGCCGATGACGTCAGACATCGCTCGCTTCGGTCGAACGCGGTCCGCCGGGTATCCGTGCGCCGGGCAGCAGCATCGGGACCGTCTGTCGATACCGGCAGTAGGCGCCGCCGAAGCTTGTGACCAGGTCCCGCTCCTCCAGCCGGATTCCGATCAGGATATAGCCCGTGATGCCAGCTGCGAAAAACAGATGGCCCGCTGTCATGACCGGTGCGGCCCAGAAGGCCATGAGGAAGCCGAGATAGATCGGGTGGCGCACCAGACGGTAGAGCCCGGGAGTGCGGAAGGCGGTGCCGGGCACGTCGTGGCCCCAGAGCCGCGCGTTCACTTGACGCAGGCCGAACAGCTCGAAATGGTCGATCAGACAGGTGCTGACCAATGCGGTGATCCAGCCCAGCCAGAACACCGCCTGGATCGCCGCAACCGCCACACCATTCGTCACCGACCAGACCGGGGCGGCGATGGGGCGCCATTGCCAGAGCAACAACGCCAGCGCCAGGCTGGCGAACAGGACGTAGGTCGAGCGTTCGGCGGGTTTCGGCACGATCTTCGTCCACCACCGCTTGAAGGCCGGACGGGCCATGACGCTGTGCTGGAGTGCGAAGATCGCGAGCAATGCGCCATTGACCGCGATCGATAGCCAGATCGGTTCGCCGGCGTCCCCCGGGGGGACGTCGATCGTCCGTGGCACCGGAAAATTGCCCACGAACGCGATCGCATACAGGAAGACGGCTAAAAAGAAGCCGTAGGCAAACAGGCCATAGGTCATCGACGCGATGCCGATCATGATGCGCTCCTTGTGTGGGATGTTATCCATTTCGGGCATGTCCGGCGGCCCCACCCTGCCGATTGGCGGGCGGGATCGGAGAAAGCGCCTGGCGGCCACAATCCGCTCCCGCCGCGCCTCGGCGACGATGCGCCAGTGATCTTCCATGGCGGCCTCATTCCCAGAACGGAACGGGCTGGAACGTCTGGATTGCCGCAAGCTGGGTGCCGGTGGCGTTCAGCAGCAAGACGAAGGCGATCACCGCGATCACCCAGGCCAGCGTCTGGAAACTGGGCGCGTCCTTCTGTGCTGGGCCGGGCTGGTCGTCGTCGGGCGGCGGGTCGGCCGGGGGCTGGCGCGGAACTCGTTTCCGCTGCATCGCGGTCCAGATGCAATGCAGTTCGCCGCCCGGGGTCTGCCACCAATGGGCTGCGAGGCCGGGCCGCTCGGGTGCGGGCGGGGGCGGGCTTGCCGGGCGTAGCCGCGGGACGTCGTGCCACCCGGCCTCGATCAACCCCTCCCGAGCCGCGAGCCCGGCGTAGTCGCCTATCTCTTCTTCGTGGAGCCGCATCGGATCGCCGCCTTCAATTGCTGAGACGGCAGGATGGCGGTGGCGCGCTGAATAAACCTTGAGCCGGTTACGAAATGATTTGAAACGCCCTTAAACTTACCCCCACCCGGGATGCGCGATATCAGGCCGTTCCTGCCGCGCGGAGTGCGTCCAGCACGCGCTGGTTCTGCTGGCGGTACGCGGGGGCGGTCGCCTCGACCGGCACCGGCGAGCGCTGGCTCAGCGCCTCCAGCGTCATTGCGGGCTCGGCCTGGCGGAACTCCGCCCATTCGATCCGGGCGCCCTCGCGGTCCCCCACCAGCAGCAGTGCCGCGGCAAGATAGGCATGGGCCGGGGCATGGACGGGGTTGCTCTCGATCGCGAGCCGCAGCGCCTCTACCGCCTCCGCATCACGGCCGAGCTGCATCAAGGCGCGGCCCAGGCCCTGCAACCAGGTCCAGCGGGACGGGTCGGCCGGCGACAATGCCTCGGCCCGGCGGAACCACGCCACCGCCTCCTCCGTCCGGCCTAGATACAGCATGTTGAGCCCGGTCTCACGGTAGCTCACGGGATCACTCGGGTTCTGCGCCATCAACGCCTGGTCCGCGACCAGCGCCTCCGTGAACAACCCGCGCGCCCGCAACGCGACCGCACGAGTCTTGAGCGCCAGCGGATGGTTCGGCATCGCCGTGAGCACCTGGGCCAGCTTGTCATCGGCCTCCCGCAAGTGCGCCTCCCGCGTGGCGGTGTCCCAGGCGCCGGAGCTGGCGTCGAAATAGCAGTTCACGACCTGATACACCCGCACGCTGGCGATCCCGGCCAGCGCGTCCGGGTCGGCCGGATCGATCTCGAGCGCGCGGGCGTAGTAGCCGATCGCGGACTCAAACCGTGTGCGGGATGAAAGGCGCTGCATCGCCGCCGCGTGCCCGCGCAACACAAAGTCGGCGGCCGTGCTCGTTTGCGGATGGTCCTGGTCCGTCCGTTCGGCCCGGCGCGCCTCGCACGTGATCATCTGCAGCCCGATCGTCCGGCTGAGCCGGGCCACGATCTCATCTTGGGTGCGGAGCGCATTGCCGGCCGGCTTGTCGAACCGCTCCGCCCAGACATGTGCCCCGGTCGAGGCCTGGATCAGCTGCGCGTTGACCCGCAGGCGCTGCTCCACCTGCATAACGCTGCCCTCCAGCACGAAACGCACGCCCAGCGTCCGCCCGAGCTCGCGCACATCGACGGCGCGGCCGCGGAAGGTGTTGGCCGTCGTCTGCGCGATCACGGCACAGCTCGGCAAGGCGCGCGCCAGGTCGGTCGTGAGGCTGTCGGTAATGCCGTCCGCGATCCAATCGAGCCCGGGATGGCCGCCCCGGCTGGCGAATGGCAGCACCAGAAGCGATAGGGCTGGCGGGTCCGAAGCGGCGGCGATGGGCGGAAGCACGGCCGGTGCCGGCCTTGGGAGTGGGGCGGCCGTGACGGGCGCCGTGAAGCGGTAGCCCTGGCCGGGGATGGTCACGATCCAATCCCGATCGGCGCCCAGCACCCGCCGCAGCGTCGAGACCTGCACCTGCAGATTGTTGTCCTCGACCGCGAGGCCGGCCCAGACCCGGTCGAACACCGCGGATTTGGTCACCAGCGTGCCGCCGCTTTCGGCGAACATCAGCAACACCTCGAATGCCCGGCTGCCGAGCTCGACTGTGGCGCCGTTCTCCAGCAGCACGCGGGACGCCGGGCATAGGACGAAGCGGCCGAAGCGGAGCGCCGTCCGGTCCGGGGCGAATGGCTCTTCACCACCGTCTGGCATGTCACTCCCCATCTCTGGTCCTGGCGCGGTGCCGGTTTGCATCCCCGGTTGGAATGAAAGCTGTGACGTTTGTCGCAGGTGTACGTCATTTCGGGTCCGGCGTCACGAAACCTTCTTGCTGGAGCCAAAGACCGGGCGGGTCAGCACGAAGAAGTCGCTCTCGGCCTTCAGCGGCGGCGCCATGAAGCCCGGCATCGTCACCCGCCGCCCGACCAGCGCCTTCGCCGTCCCGGTCAACGCCACACCCTCGGCCGTCACCGCACCATACAGCGTGGCGAATGTCAGCGCATCCGGACTGGCATGGGCCAGGACCGGCGCGCACGATCCGGACAGCAGCATCCGCCGAGACAATAGGGTCCGCATGCGATCGAGGTAGGGCATCTCACCGTCCCGTGGACATGATATTTTCACGACACCGGTCAAGACGCCGAACTGTCTTGAACGGGACAGCAGCCGGTCAGCCGCGCCTGTCACTTCTGCGGCCGTCCCGACGCCCGGAGTGCTCATGTTTCCATTACAACCGTCCGACCGTTTTTCTCGGAACCTGTCATCCGCCCCATCCCCGGATTTTTCGCAATCGTTTCCCTTGGCCCGTCAGACCACATCACGAATCCCGTTCGCTTTCCCGAACAACCGGGGGCCCGAGGTCGCGATCATCGGCCGCCCCTCGATGCCGTTTACGCCCAGCACTTCCGACCTTAGTCCGCTGGAGGCGTTGGCCGAGCACACGGGCGCCCCACCCTCGGCGCCCCGCGCGGCGGCAGCCGGGCCGCAGGTCCCGCCCGATGCACCGATACGCCCCGCCGATCCCCATGACTGGCCCGAAGCCCGTATCGCGGCGCAGGCCACCGCCACTCGCATCCTGGCCGGCGTTCAAGCCGCATGCGGGTCATCCGAGGGCACGGTCGTCGCCGGCGATCCGGCGGATTTTGCGGCCGCGCGGAGCACCGCGGACCAGCTCGTCGCATCGGGATTTCATGCCGCGACGGCCGTGATCGCGACACCGATGGGCGATATCCCCGCCATTTTCGTGGGGCCGGCCGACGAGATCGCTCGGGTTCGGCAGGAACTCGTCTTTGGCGATCATGCCGAGGCGCGCCCGTTCTCGTTCCGAACGGACTCGAAATACAACGCGCCGGTCGACGTCAGGCCGTTTTCGAGCAATCCGTTGCCGGCCCCCGGCGATGTCGGCCGGGCGGTGCGCTTCATGGCTGGGCGCCTGCTGGGCAAGGTCGAGCCCGGCTCGATCGACGTCCCGGCTCTGAACGCGTCCAAGATCCTGTCCGGCACCGGTGGAGACCTACCTACCGTGGACCGCCACCAACGGCGGCCGGAAACCCCGGTGCTGAACGCGCTGAACGCACTCCTGAAGAGCCCGCTGGTGAAGCCGATCCTCGAGCGGGAGGGGATCGAGGTGGAGATCCCAGAGCTGCTGATCCGGCTGTCGCAAACAACGCCGCGCCAGCAGAACAAGCAGGCTTGGGAGGTGGATTCGTTCCTGGATATCCTGGGCATCGGCACCCATCGGATGGCCATCTTTGCTGCTCAGGGTGACTGGAAGGGCGTATCGGATGCCGGGCGGTTCATCCAGGATGGGCTGAACTATCTATCGGATGCGGTGCTTCGCCCCGGACGCTCGACCTTTACCGAGGAAGCGCAATCCTCCGCCTTCACCAAGCTGCAAGAGGGGCTCGAGCTGTTGGGCGTGCCGCTCATCACGCAATCGACCTTCTTCGAATTGAGCCTGAGCCGGAACCTCGCCTCGGAGAACGGCACCGGTTTGGTCGCGTATGACCGGGATCGCGACAACTACGTGCCGCGGGTCGAGCTCAATCCGGCCACTGGCGGCTTCGTCTTGATGCGAGACGCCGTCGTGAAGTCCTTTTGGCAGGGCCAGGTGGCCTTCTCCGCGCCGCCCGAACACGCAAACCCCCTGGTTGGCCGCTTCAGCCACGCCGCGATCGATGGCGCTGCCACGGCGATCGGCGCGGCACTCACGCCCGCCTTCGGCCCCGCCGCGCTCCCGGCCGCCCAGGTCGCGGGCGCGATCGCCAAACCCCTGGCCGACACGTTCCTGTCGGGCGGCATCTATGGCCTGGCGGAGGTGAGGGTCATCGATTACGGCGCCAACAAGGGCTACCTCAGATTGCCCGCCGGCACGGAGCTGAGCGAGCGGCAACTCGCCCTGGTGATGGAGGCGATCACGGAACCCGCGGCGTTTTCCGAAGCCGGGCGCAATCCGGACGATCTGCGCCTGCTGGCCCGCACCTTCGACACCATGGCGATCCACCCGGCCTTCGACGGGCGCAATCGCGGGGACAATTTGCTCGGCCTCGTGCAGCAGAACCGCGCGGCAGAGGGGCCGCACACGTTGCGGGTCGATGCCGACGTCAAGGCGGAGGTGATCTGGAACCCGCTGGCGCATCGCTCCGTCACGGTGCCGGGGACCGGTATCTCCGTGCCGGTCACGTGGGTGGATGGCGCCAATCCGTTCGCGATCCTGCAAAGCATCTCGCTCGGGCTCGTGGCCAAGATCAACACGTTTCCGATCCCCACGGAATGCACCCGCGCCATCGCCATGGGAGCGCAGGGAAAGGTGCTCGAGCAGGCGGTATCGGACCGTATCAAGGACCGGCGTCCCGATAATGTCACGATCATCGAGGTCGCCTCCGAACAGCCCGGGGGACGTGCGGGCACCGTCGCGCTGCCCAATTCGGTGGCCCTGGCGCTGACCGGATCGGCTCCGCTGTGGGACAAGAAATCCGAAGCCGCTGTCCTGGCCTTTTTGAACCGCGTCGATGACGGGACCGATCCCGCCGTCAGCCGCGCCGCGGCACAGGCCTATTTCGCCTTCGCCCGGCAACCGGCCACGGGCATCATATGGTCGCAGCAGCGGGATGCGCTCACGGCCGTCGTGCTGGCGGAGGCGCGACGCACCGAATGAGGGCATTACATTTCCATGACGCACTGCCCTCGCCTTGGTTCTGCGTCTAGGGTCCGCCCCGTGACGAGGAGATGATCATGCGTAGTGCGACGATGGCCTTTTGGACCGGTTTGGCGCTGTCCGGTCCCGCCGCCGCGCAGGTGATTTTCCCACTCGACCGGGCCGAGATCCTGGCCGGCAGCCGCTTCGACCTCAAGGTCGAGTTCCCGGGCGTGGCCGACCCCGCCCGGGTCAAGGTCACGGTCAACGGCCAGGACCACGCCGCCGCCCTGGGCCGGCAGGCCGAGTTCGTGGCGCGCGAAGACGGCAAGGACGCCTCCTCCGTCATCCTGCGCGGCGTCACGATCGACCAGCCCGGCGTCGTCACGGTCGAGGCGACGGACGGCACCAACACCCGCGCGGTCAAGTGGGAGGTGTATGCCGCCCCGCAGGCGCGCCGGGCCAAGAACGTGATCCTGATGATCGGGGACGGCATGGCGATGGCCAACGTCACCGCCGCCCGCATCCTGTCGGGTGAGATCAGCGAGGGCCGGTATCGCCGCACGCTGACGATGGACGGACTGCCGCGGATGGCGACGGTCGGCACCTCAGGCTCCGACAGCATCGCGACCGACAGCGCCAACAGCGCCAGCGCCTACAACACCGGGCACAAGAGTGCCGTGAATGCGCTGGGCGTCTATGCCAGCCGCGCCGCCGGCACGCTGGACCATCCCCGGGTGGAGACGCTGGGCGAGGTCGTGAAGCGGCGGCTCGGCATGGCCGTCGGGATCGTCACCAACACCGAAATTCAGGACGCGACGCCCGCCGGCGTGTTCGCCCATACGCGCCGCCGCAGCGATTACGTGCCGATCACCGACCAGATGCTGGCCTTCGCGCCCGATGTCGCGATGGGCGGCGGCTCCGCGAGCTTCCTGCCGCAATCCGTGCCCGGCAGCCGCCGGCGAGACGAGAAGGACATGCTCGCCGCTTACAAGGCGCAGGGATATGTCTTTGCCGATACGGCGCAGGCGCTCACCACCGCCGCGGCGGATCCCTCGACCACGCGGCTCCTGGGCCTGTTCAACCTCGGCAACATGGATGGCGCGCTGGACCGGTTCTATCTGAAGAAGGGCACCGTCACCCGCTTCCCGGACCAGCCCGATCTCACCGAACAGGTCGCGGCCGCGCTCCGCGTGCTGGAGAAGAAGCCGGAGGGCTTTTACCTCATGATCGAGAGCGGGCTGATCGACAAGGCGAACCACCCGCTGGACTGGGAGCGCTCGGTCTATGACACCATCATGCTGGACCGGACGCTGAAGGTGGTTTTGGACTGGATTGGCTCCAGGGACGACACGCTGGTAATCGTGGTGCCGGATCATACGCATGGCGTGGCGATCGTGGGCACTGTGCGGGACGACGTGCCGGCCGAGCAGATGCGCGACAAGGTCAGCGTCTATGCCGAGGCCGGGTTCCCGAACTACCCGCCGCCCGACGCCCGTGGCTACCCGCCCAGCGTCGACGTGTCCCGCCGCCTGGCGATGTTCTACGCGTCCTTCCCCGATCATTACGAGAACTTCCGCCCGCATCTGGACGGGCTGCGCGTGCCCGCGGTGCGCAGCGGCCCCGGCGGCCCGTTCGTCGCCAATGAGAAGGACAACGTGCCCGGCGCCATGCTCCGCGTCGGCAACCTGCCGCGGGACGCCGAGCAGGGGGTGCACTCCGTGGACGACGCGCTGCTCCGCGCGACGGGGCCGGGTTCGGACCGGTTGCATGGCTTCATCGACAACACGTTGGTGTTCCGCGCCATGGCGGAGGCGCTGGGCCTTGGCCGGCCCTAGCCGACGCACGGTCCTGGCCGGGCTGCTGCTCGCTGCCCCTGCGCAGGCCGCTGACCGGCTGCGCTTCGACCAGCTTTATGCCGGTTGGAGCGTGACCGGCCTGCGCTTCTCCGACCAGGCTCGCGCCCTAACGGGGCACACGACGATCATGACCGGGTTCATGGCCCCACCGTTGAAGGCCGAGGCGGATTTCTTCGTGCTGACCCGCGAGCCCCTCAGCATGTGCCCGTTCTGCTCATCCGATGCGGAATGGCCGCCCGACATCGTGGTGGCCTATCTCCACCGAGACCTGCAGCCCACGGCGCCGAACGCGGTGATCGAGGTCACGGGCACGCTCGAACTCGGCTCCTGGACCGACCCGGCATCCGGCTTCGTGAGCCAGGCCCGGCTGCGCGATGCGAGCGTCCGGCGCATTTGAGCGGAGCGGCACCGATCGAGACGCAGCGCCTCATCCTGAGCCGGCCGATCCCGTCCGACCTGCCAGAATTATTTCGAATCCTCGGTGATCGGGAGGCGATGCGCTTCACCCATGCGGACGCGACGATGGCGGAGTGCCGGCGCCGGGTCGTGACCCACGAATGGCGCCGCCGCCGTGACGGGATTGCGCCCTGGACCATCCGAACCCGCGACGAGCGCCTAATCGTCGGCTGGGGCGGCCTCTACATCGATCCGTTCGAGCCCGGTTGGGGCCTGGAGATCGGCTACTACTTTCTTAGGGATGCATGGGGTTGCGGGTATGCGACCGAGTTGGTCGCGGCCTGTATCGCCCTGGCGGATCGTACACTCGTGCCCGAGGAATTGCAGGCTTTTGCTCACCCCGACAACGCAGCCTCTTGCCGCGTCTTGCTGAAATCCGGTTTCGTGGCACTTCGCCTCGTCCCAGAACTGGACCGCGTTCTATACCATCGTCCGCGTCCCGGCGAATGACTGGGGCCGCCCTCAGGGCTGACAACCTCGTGCTCGCCTTTCCCGGCGCCGGCCCGATCCTGACGGTCCCAGAGCTGGCCCTCGCCGCCGGCAGCGCCACGGCCCTGGAAGGCCCGTCCGGCGCCGGTAAGACCAGCCTGCTGCACGCGCTGGCCGGGATCGAGCGCCCGGCGCAGGGCAGCGTGTGCTGGGACGGGGACGACATCTGGTCCCTGCCCCGCCCGGCGCTCGATCGCTGGCGGCGGGAGCGGCTGGGCCTCGTGTTCCAGGACATGCATTTGCTGGACGGCCTGTCTGCGCTCGACAATGTGCTGCTGCCGCTGCTGTTCGATCATGCCCGCGCGCCGGCACCGATGCGGGAGCGGGCGGGGGCGCTGCTGGACCGGTTGGGCGTGGCCGGGCCGCTTCGCGCCGTGTCCGTCATGAGCCGCGGGGAGCGGCAGCGTGTGGCGCTGGCCCGCGCCCTGCTGCGCCGCCCGGCGATCGTGCTGGCGGACGAACCGACGGCCAGCCTCGATCGCGTGGCCGGCGCCGCGGTGGGATCACTGCTGATCGAGGCGGCGTCCGAAACCGGCGCGACCCTGGTCATCGCCACGCATGACCCGTCGCTGCTGGAGCGCCTGCCGCGCCTGCGCCTGGTGGCCGGCCGGGTGGAGCACGCATGAACCCCTGGCCCGTCGCCCGCGCCGCCTTGCGCCGGGGCTGGCGGTCGGCGGCGGCCATGGCGCTGCTGGTGGCGCTCGCGACCGCGGCGGGGGTGGGGGTCGGCGCGCTGGAGCGGGGGATGCGCCGGGCCGCGGCGCAATCCGCCGATGTGTTCGACCTGGTGATCGGCGCACCCGGCAGCGCCACCCAGCTCGTGCTCACCAGCGTCTATTTACAACCCGACACCGTCCCGCTGCTGGACGGCGCCGTGCTGGACCAGGTGATGGCAGAGCCGGAAGCCGTGTGGGCGTCCCCGATTGGCTTCGGCGACCAGTGGCGCGGGCACCCGATCGTGGGCGTCACCCCGGCCTTCGCCACCCAGGACGGCCGCCGCGCGCCGGCAGAGGGGCGGGCGTTCGCGACCGATAGCGAGGCCCTGATCGGCGCCGCCGTCCCGCTCGGCCTGGGTGACACCATCGCCCCGCAGCACGGCCGGATCGAGATGCCGGAGGGCGGCCATGCCCATGCCGAAAGCCCCTATACGGTCGTGGGCCGGCTGCCGCGCACCGGGACGCCGTGGGACCGCGCGATCCTGGTGCCGATCGAGAGCGTGTGGGAGATCCACGGCCTCGGCAATGGCCACCCGCCTGGTATCGAGCGGATCGGCCCGCCCTGGGAGGACGGCGCCCGGGCGGCGCCGGCCATCGTGGTGAAGCCGCGCAGCATCGCCGGCGCCTACCAGCTTCGCGCCCGGTATCGGACAGCCAGCAGCACGGCCGTGTTCCCCGGTGAGGTCCTGGCGTCACTGTTCCGGACCTTGGGCGATGTGCGCGCCGTGCTGTCCGCCATGGCGGCGCTGACGGCGGGGTTGGTGGTGGCGGCGGTGTTCCTGGCGTTTGGCGCGATCGTGACGGCGCGGGCGCGCGACCATGCGGTGCTGCGCGCGATCGGGGCGCCGCCCGGTTTCATCATGGCGGCACTGTATCTGGAGTTGGGCGCCGTGCTGGCCGTTGGCGTGTTGGCCGGGCTGGTGCTGGGCTGGGTGGGGGCGCAGATCGGGGCCGGGCTGCTGGGCCGCGCAGCCGGGCTGTCGATCGGGGTGGCGCTGGGTGCGAACGAGGCCTGGTTGGCCGCGGCGATCCTGGCCGGCGGTTTGCTGGCGGCTGCGATCCCGGTGCTGTCGGCCGCACGCGGCGCCCCCGGGGCGGCCCTCAAGCGGTGATGGCGGCCGCCGCGTCCCGCCCGCTGAGATAGGCGCCACCCACCGTGCCGGCCAGGCCGTCCATCCGATAGGCCTCGCCGGCGAACCGCACCCGCCCGCCGAGGCACTCCGCCGCCATGATCCCCCGCAGCCCCGCGGCCCCAGGCCCGGCATACGCATACGCGCCCCCCGTCCAGTGGTCCGTGCCCCACCCAGTCACCACCGCACCCGGCCTCGCGGCAAACCCCACCCCCATGCGCCGCAGCTCGGCCCGCGCCAGCGCCTCCGCCGCCCGGTCATCCCCCGCCACCGCCCACGCGGCGCGGCCGCCCACGAAGCCCAGCGCATATGGCACCGCGCCGCCCGTCTGCGCCAGGAACGTGACCGCCGGCTCGTTCGCCGCGATCTGCCGCAGGAGCCGCGACCCGTCTGGCACATCGAGGCGGCCCGGCAGCGCCACCTTGGTGAGCAACCCCATCGGCAGTCCCTGCACCGCCTCCTGCACCGCCGCCGGCAGATCCGGCACGAAGCGGATCGACCCGGCAGCCAGCACCCCGGTCGACACCGTGACGATGCAGTGCCGGGCGCTGAGCGTGCCCCGCGCCGTCTCGACCCGAACGGCCGCGCCGTCCCACCGCACGGTCTTCGCCATCGTGCCGCAGCAGACCGGGCCGGCCAGGACTGTCGAGATCAGCGCGCCGAGCCCGCCGGGCACGGAGAAATTGGCGCCATTCAGCGCGTTCATGCGCCAATCCGCCTCCCCCAGCGTGTCGGGGTCGGCGGCCGCGATGATGCTGGCCTCCCACGCGGCCAAGGCCGGCGCCCAGGGATTGCCGGCCAGCGGCGCCATTGCTTCGATCAGAGGGCGATCCTGCGGGGCCCCCGGCAGCGCCTCGAACGCCGCCTCGGCATTCCCATAGGCGGCGGGGTCCGCCGGGTGGCCGTCCACGAATAGGCAGGTCTTGGCGTTCGAGCCGCCCCGGAGCGGCAACCCGGCCGCAAAGGGCACCAGCGGGTTCCGCTCCGCATCATGCAGCCAGGACGCGCCCTGATCGAACGGCACGCCACCCAGGAGCGGCGGATGCGTCGTCCAGGCCCGGCCGCCGATGCGGGGCGCCGCCTCCAGCACCGTGACACGCAGCCCGCGCTGCCGCAGGTGCAGCGCCGCCGACAGGCCCGCGACCCCGGCGCCGATCACGATCACATCGTCCATGCAGCCTCCCGTCGCTATCGTGCCACAATCGTGCCACCCGTGACGTCTATGCTGCAACGCACGCGACCGAGGATTTTGTCATGGCCGGCTTCTTCGACGGGTTCACGCTCACCACGATCCCGGTGACGGACGGGACGCTGCGCCTGCGCCATGGCGGGTCCGGTCCGCCAGTGCTGCTGCTGCACGGCAATCCCCAGACGCATGCCATGTGGCACGCCGTGGCGCCGGAGCTGGCGCGCACCCACACGGTGATCTGCCCGGATCTCCGCGGCTATGGCGGCAGCTTCAAGCCGGCGCCGACGGCGGACCACGCGCCCTACGCCAAATCCAGCATGGCGCGGGACATGACGGAGCTGATGACCGTCCTCGGCCATGAGCGCTTCGCCGTGGTGGCGCATGACCGCGGCGCCCGGGTGGCGCACCGGCTGGCCATCGACAATCCGGATCGGGTGGAGCGCCTGGTGGTGATGGACATCGTGCCGACGATCGAGCATTTCGAGCGGACGGACATGGCGTTCGCGCTCGGCTACTATCACTGGTTCTGGTTCGCGCAGCCGCATCCGTTCCCGGAGGAGCTGATCAATGCGGCGCCGGAAACCTGGTTTCGCGCCCATACCTCACGCGAACCGAAGAACGCCGGGTTCTTCCGGCCCGAGGCGCTGGCGGACTATTTGGCCGCCGCGCACGATCCCGAGGCGATTGCCGGGATGTGCGAGGACTACCGTGCGGCCGCCACAATCGACCTGGTGCATGACCGCATCAGCCGCAGCCTGGGCCACAAGGTGCGCTGCCCGATGCATGTGCTGTGGGGGGCGAAGGGGCGGATCGGGGGGTGGTATGACCCGTTGGTGCTGTGGCGGGAGTATTGCGATGGGGAGGTAACGGGCGGGTCGGTGACGAGCGGGCATTATCTGGCGGAGGAAGCGCCGGCAGAGGCGCTGGCGGCGGTTCGGGGTTTCTTGGTTTAGTAATGTAAGGGAATGGTTTCCGGGCTCGACGTTTATTAAATATGCTTGTTGATACTGATCTCGACTGGTCCTAATTCACGCTATATTGTCTAGCCGATCATGAAAACAGGATCGCATGACATGCCCGGCTCTGATCCTGCGGATAGTCCGCGCCGCATGGGATTGCTTGCTCGGATCGGCGCCGTTCGCCGCCACCTGTTCCTTGACCGGCGGGGGACGGTGGCGATCGCGATGGTCGGAACATCCGTGCCGATGCTCATTGCCGTAGGCGTAGGTGTGGACATGGCCCGCCTGGCTCTCGCCCGCGCCGCAATCCAGAGCGCCGCTGACACGGCAGTGCTGTCTGGGGCTGCTGTCTATGATTCGGAGGATGCGGGCAACGCCGCCGCGGCGGTGGCCCTGAAGTATTTTGACGCGGGCGCAACCGGACCCGGCGTAACGATTAGTTCCCGGACCGCACAAGTCAATACGAGTAGCTCCGCCAATACTGTAACGCTTTCAGTTTCTGGCACGATATCTACAACCTTCATGGCAATCGCTAACGTGATGTCCTTGCCAGTCTCGGTGAAATCGGCCGCAGCGAACGAGGTTCTGTATATCAACATTACGCCGGGATCGGCGTTATCAAATGCTTATGACTGGAACTCCCTCTACATGTATGGAGTTCCGAATGGGAACAACGGGAAACCGAACTATCTGGCCATTCCAGCGAAAGCGGACCTTCGTGAGTCGGCGAGCAACTGCACTCAGGCGGTCGACCCGAATTGGTCGACGGCATCAAAGTGCAATGGGCAGAACGGAGCCATCGCACCGGCGTGGAACCCGGTGCCGCCTGCGGGGGTTACGGCAAACACACCGCTTGCTTTCATGTTTGTCAACATGAACAGCGGCGTCCATGATGGTTCTGGCAATCAGTATGGCCTACAAACCGGGCAGTATGCGGTGATGTCGACTGCACCGCTCTCCATCAATCAGGCACCATCCCAATATTCTGACATGTCTGCTTCCATCCTGAACACTATATTCAGCACTTCACTCACCCAAGGTGCCACGAGGTATTCCTCTGCCGGCAGCGGCAACAAGACGAATTGCTCTTTGCAGATACAGATTATCGCTGACGCCGATCATCCACCCAGCGGTCCACCTGCGACCGGCAAGTGCTTCGCACCTGACGATCCCGCTTCGGGATCGCAATACGCGAATTTAAGCTGCAACCAGATGGCTGGGCGGACATTCATGTATTGGTGGAATGACATGGGCGCCGGAACAGATGACTTCGATTATAAGAACTTATATTACAGCGTTTCGTGTAAGCCATCCTCCAGTAACACTGGGAAGGTGAACTCCAGCACCACGCCAAAAGCAGTTTACCTCGTCAAATGACACCTGCACCCCGAAATTTTAATCTAGCCTCAGATCGGCGGGGCGCGACCGCGATGGAATTTGGCGTCGTTGGGTCGGTGTTCATATTTACAGTTGTGTCTATCATTGTTTTTGGCGTTCATCTCCTGACACAGGGTGCATTGGATGCCGCCACGCAGGCGGTGGCGAGAGAGATACAGATTGGTGGGACCTATCGCGGCAATACTGCAAAAGCTCTGCAGGATTATATCTGCGGGCAGATGCCGGGCCTCGGAGTAACATGCACCAATATCCAAGTGTACGTAACATCCGGAGCCACCTTTGCAAGTCTCACACCGGCCGTCGTAGCCGGGAGCACCCTTACACCCGCAACCGTCGACAGCGGAGCTGGACTTTCTAAAGTTTTGCTCCAAACCGCGTATACCAGCCCGTTCTACATACCGATCGCACGGCTAGGCTATCTGACGGTGACGTCGGCCGTTGCCTTCCAGAACGAACCATGAGCCCCATGTGGCAAAATTGCCTGGTGGCGCGCGATCGCCGGGCCGTTGCTGCCCTGGAGTTCGCTCTGCTTGCGCCACTTCTCATCATCATCGTCATGAGTTTTTTCGAAACAGTGCGAATGATACGGGCGAAGTCGCTGTTTATTACCGCAACGTCCAACATGGCGACCGTGATCGCTGCCCAGCCCAGTATTCCGCCCATGACAAAGTCCGACCTTGCTGATTACTGCAACATCCTCGGCTTGACCATGCGCAACTATAGCACGAGCAGCCTCGCCATTGCCGCATTGAGCATGACGAAGGGATCGGGAACCAGCACAACCCTAGACTGGGAGTACGACAAGCCCTGCGCCACAACAGCGCCATCTGTCGGCAGCGCCGCCGCGAAAACCGCGACGAGTGCATTGCTCCCCAATCAAGGCGACAGTGTCATCATGCTGAAAGCGACCTATACTTACAAATCAATCCTGAACTTCGCGATCCCGGACCAGACCTGGACCGTCTCCGTCTTTGCCCGGCCCCGCATCACCACGGTCCCCTGCTCCGACTGCAGTTCCAATGGCACCTAAGTCCGCCTGCGCTCCGCCGCAATCAAAAACTCCCGGTTGCCCTCCGGCCCGGTAATCGGACTATCCGTCACCCCCAGCACCCGCCATCCCGGCAGCCCCGCCCACCACGCCTCGATCCGCGCGCACACCGCCCGATGCACGCCCGCATCCCGCACCACCCCCTTGCTCCCGACCTGACCCGGTCCGGCCTCGAATTGCGGCTTGATCAGCGCCACCGCCCACGCCCCGTGCGCACACAGGGCCAAGGGCGCCGGCAGCACGGTTTGCAGCCCGATGAAGCTCGCATCGCACACCAGGACGCCCACGGGCCCTGGCACCTGTTCGGCCGTCAGATAGCGCGCATTCGTCCGCTCCAGCACCACGACGCGCGGGTCGGTCCGCAACGACCACGCCAACTGCCCGTGGCCCACATCCACCGCATGCACCCGGGCGGCGCCCCCCGCCAGCAGCACGCTCGTGAACCCGCCCGTGGACGCGCCGACATCGAGGCAGACCCGGCCCTCGGCGCTCAAGCCGAACTGCCGCATCGCATGATCGAGTTTCAGTCCGCCGCGGGACGCCCAGGGATGGTCCTGCCCCCTGACCTCGAGCGCCGCGTCCGCCGCCAGCCCATCACCCGCCTTCTCGACCCGGCGATCCCCGCTCCAGACCTTGCCGGCCAGGATCAGGGCCTGCGCCCGCGTCCGGCTCTCGACCAGGCCGCGATCCACCAGCATCTGATCCGCCCGCTGCTTCGGCAAGGCCTGGGCTCAGAGACCGTTTGAGAATGCGCTACGGCGAGCCAGAGACGCCGCTGGCGCCGCCCGGCGTACCTTTCCGAGCACCGCAGCGCAGCGGCCGTTTGGGCCGTGAGCAGCGGAGCGCCGGGAAGCCGCGTCGGATGGCCGCCGTAGTAGCACCGTCAAACGGTCTCAATGCCCCCGTTCGACCACGTAGGCCGCCAGCGCCCGCAACCGGTCGGCGCGGTGGTCGAAGCCGGCGAGATGCCGGGCCGCAGCCGCCGCCAGGGCTTCGGCCCGCGTCCGCGCGCGGTCCACGCCCAGCAGTGCCACGACCGTCGCCTTGCCCGCCGCCGCGTCCTTGCCGGCGGTCTTGCCGATGCCCTCCGTGGTGCCGACCGCGTCCAGCACGTCATCGGCGATCTGGAACGCGGCGCCAAGGTCCCTTCCATACGCAGCCACCGCCGCCCGGGTGGCCGCGTCCGCCCGGCCCAGGATCGCCCCGGCCTCCGCCGCATACTGGATCAGCCGGCCGGTCTTCAGCGCCTGCAACCGGTCCACCTCGGGCGCCGTCAGGGCCTGGCCTTCGGTCACCATGTCGATCATCTGCCCCCCCGCCATGCCCGCGGCGCCGGAGGCGAGGCCGAGCGCCAGCACCAGCTCGCACCGGGCCAGCGGGTCCGGATGCGTCGCGGGCTCGGCCAGCAGCTCGAACGCCCGGGCCTGCAGCGCGTCCCCGGCCAGCACCGCCGTCGCCTCGTCGAACTGGCGATGCGTGCTGGGCTGGCCGCGGCGCAAATCGTCATCGTCCATGCACGGCAGGTCATCATGCACCAGCGAATAGGCATGCAGCATTTCGACCGAGGCCGCGACCCGCTCCGCCCCGGCCGGAAACTCCGCCCCGGCGTCCACGCCGAACAGACCCGCCACCTCCAGAACCAGGAACCCCCGCAGCCGCTTGCCACCGCCCAGCGTCGCGTATCGCATGGCCTCCATCAGCCGCCGCTCCGCCCCGTCCGGCAGCGGCAGCAGCGCATCGAGCGCCCGCTCCACCACCCGCCCCTGCTCCGCCAGCGCGGCCGGCACGTCGATCGCCACCGTCGTGCTCACGGCATCTCTTTCAGAGCGACGGAGCCGTCCGCCTTCTCCACGATCGCCTGCACCCGCGCCTCGGCATGTGCCAGCTTCGCCTCGCAATGCCGGCGCAGCGCGTCCCCCCGCTCATAGCAGGTGATCGCGTCCTCGAGCTTCTGCTCGCCCTTCTCCAGCCCGCGCACGATGCGCTCGAGCTCGGCCAGCGCGTCCTCGAAGGACAGGGCGGCGATGTCGTCCGGCATAGGCGTCTCCCGTTGCCCGGCCCTAATGCCGCATCAACCGCCGCACGTGCAAGGCGGCGGAGGCGCCGAGGGCCGCCAGGTCATACCCGCCTTCCAGCACGGACACGACCTTCCCCTGGCAACACCGGTCCGCGACCGCCAACAACCGGTCCGTCAACCAGCCGAACGTCTCGGTGGACAGCATCAACTCCGCCAGCGGGTCCGCCCGATGCGCGTCGAACCCGGCGGAGATCACCAGCAGCTCCGGCCCGAACGCTTCGAGCGCCGGCAGCGCGATCATCTCCCATGCCTCGCGAAACGCGGCGTCCCCGGTGCCGGGCGGCAGCGGGATGTTGAGAACGTTGCCATCGACCCCCGTCTCGTGCGCCAGGCCGGTGCCCGGGTAGCAGGGCGATTGATGCGTGCTGACGTAGAGCAGATCCGGGTCGCTCTCGAAGATGTCCTGGGTGCCGTTACCGTGGTGCACGTCGAAATCCACCACGGCTACCCGTTGGAGCGCCCAGCGCTGCCGGGCATGCAGGGCGGCGATGGCGGCGCCGTTGAACAGGCAAAATCCCATCGCCCGATGCCGCTCCGCATGGTGCCCGGGCGGGCGCACCGCCGCGAAGGCGGCCGAGGCCCAGCCCTCCATGACCGCGTCCACCGCAGCCACGGCGCCGCCGACCTGGCGCTTCGTGGCCGCGACGCTCCCGGCGCTCATCAGCGTGTCTCCGTCCAGGTGCATCGTCTCGCCCCGCGCCGGCTGCATCGCGAGGATCGCCTGCACGTAGTCGGCGGGGTGCGCCAGCGCCAACTGCGCCACCGTCGCCTCTGGCGCGGTCTCCCGCAGGAGCGGCACGAAATCCGGATGCTCGAGCGCCTGCAACACGAAGCGCAACCGGTCCGGCCGCTCGGGGTGGTAGGGGCCGGTATCGTGCAGGAGGCAGTCCGGGTGCGTGAACAGGGCCACGGGCTTCATTTCGGGTCGGCTTTGCGAATGGTGAAGCTGAACACCCCGGCCTCCTCGCCTTGCGCCACCAGGGCATGCCCGGTTTCCCGGCAGTAAGCCTGGAAATCCTGCACCGACGCACGATCCGTCGCCAGCACGCGCAACCGGTCCCCGGGCGCCAGGGACCGCATGGCCCGGTTCGCCCGCAACACCGGGAGCGGGCAGGTCATGCCCTTCACATCCAGCACGGTTTCCGTCATCGAGGCCTCCCCGCGGTCAGTGGAACAGCAACACCAGCAAGACGCCAGTCACGATCAACAGCAGGCCCAGCAGGTCCGCCGGGCGCAGCGTTTCGCGTAGATAGAACCGGCTGAACGCCAGCGTGAACACCATCTCGACCTGCCCGAGCGTCCGCACCAGCGCCACGGGCGCCAGCGCAAAGCCCGCGAACCAGCAGGCGGAGCCGCAGGCACTGAGCGCCCCCACCCACATGGCACTGCGCCACGCGGTGAAGGCGGCGCGGAGGCTCGGCGGGTCGCGCCAGGCCATGAACGCGCCCTGCATCAGGCTTTGCATCGTGTTGGTCACCACCAGCGCACACAGCGCCGCCAGCACCAGGTCTGGGGTAAGCAGCGCATGGGTCGCGAGCTTGATGCCCACCCCGGCGATCGCGAACCCGGCCCCGGCCCCCAAGCCGCACAACGCCGCCGGCTGCACCGAGGCGCGCAGCAGCACCCGCCAGCCGCCCTGGATACCCAGGAGCGACAGGGTCAGCACGCCCGCCATCCCCACCGCGATGCCGAACCACGCGCCTGCCGACAGCCTCTCCCCCAGCACCAGCCACGCCACCAGCGCCGCCAGCACCGCGTCCATCTTCGAATAGGCGGTGCCGACGGCGAAGTTGCGATGGCCGAACGCCATGATCAGCAACGACGTGCCCAGCACCTGCGCGATCCCGCACAGCAAGCACCCCAGCAGGAACCCGGCATTCGGTAGCGGCAGCACCGCCCCGGTCACAGCGACATACGCCGCCAGCAGCGCCAACCCGACCGGGACCGCATACACGTATCGCACCAGCCCCGCCGTGCCGACGGAGAACCGTCCGCGCAGCCGTTGCTGCAGCGCCGTGCGCCACGTTTGAAACAGCGCAGCCGTAAGCGTGATCGGAATCCAGAGCAGCCGCTTCCCTCCTTCGAACCCGGGCCAGCGCCGAGCGTTAGTGTCTGATCAGGAGATCATCCCCCATGCGCCGCTCCCTTGCCATCCTCGCGCTGCTGCTGTCCGGTCCGGCCGTGGCCCAGCAGGTCTGGACGCCGGCGCCGGTGCCGGGCACAGGCACCGCCACGGTGCGCCCGTCCGAGCGAACGGGCGGCCCGGCCTCTGCCAGCACGGACACGGCCGGCCCCGCCAGTTCCTCACCCTTCAGCGCCCAGCCCTCCGGCATGGCCGGCACGTCGGCCAACACGCCGTCGGATCGCGAAACGGGGCCCACGACCAACAGAACGCCCAGCCTTTCACGCTAACGCCGGTTCACCAGCACCAGCCCGGCACCCACGCAAACCAGCCCTGCGCCGAGCCAGATCGTCACGGGCTCATCGAGCAAGACCCAGCCCGCGACAACGCCGAACAACGGAGTTAAGAACGTGAATGCGGATAGCCGCCCGGCCGGGTAGCGGGCCACCAGCCAATACCAGGTCAGATAGCTCGCGAACGAAATGACCGTACATTGGTAGGCCACGCCCGCCCACGCCCGTGCGGTGGCTTCAGGCCAAGCCAACTCGCCGGCAAGCCCAGCCGCCACGATCAGGATCGGGAGCGATCCTAATAGTTGGTAGGCCAGCACCCGCTCCGCCGGCACCGCCGCCAGCACCGGGCTGGCCTTCACCACGACGGTCGTGAACCCCCACGCCGCCGCGGCCCCGAGAACCAGCAGATCGCCCGTCCAGGATTCCTCGGCCCCGCCCTGCACCAGAGTCAGCGCCACCCCGGCGAACGCCAGCACCAACCCGGCGGCATGCACCGGTCGCATTCGCTCCCCGGGCACCAGCACATGGGTGCCGAGCGCCGTGAAGAACGGCCCGGTGAACAACAGCACCACGGCGCGGGAGGCCGAGATGCGGGCCACGCCCGAGAATAGCAGCATGAACTCGGCGGCGAACAGCAGGGCCGTGATGGCGCCGGGCCCCCAGGAGCGATCCCACACCGTCAGCCCGCGCAACCCGGCCCACCCCTGCCGCCACCCGATCCAGCCCAGCAGCAACGCACCGCTGATCGCGGAGCGCAGCGCGGCCTGCAGGAAAGGCGGGATGCCTTCGGTGATCGAGACCTTGCTCACCACCTGCTGCACGCCCCAGGCGGCGCAAAGCAGCAGCATGGTGCCGACGGCCAGGCCGTCCAGACGGGTTTTGACCGCGATCACGTGTCAGGCGCCAGTGAACCGGGGATCGCGCTTCGCCAGGAACGCCGCCTTGCCCTCCGCATGGTCTTGCGTGAGGAACAGCGCGGCCTGAGCATCCCGCTCCCAATCCAGGGCATCGTCGAGGCCCAGGGCCAATCGGTGCCGGGTCAGGGCGATCGGGAGCGGCGCCATGGCGTGGAACAGCCGCGCCCGCACCAAGGCGGCCTCCAACGCGGCACCGTCCGGGACGGTGTGATCCACGAGTCCGATCCGCTCGGCCTCGGCGCCATCCATCCGCCCGCCATAGAGAAGAATTTGGCGCGCCCGCCCGTGCCCGACCCGCAGCGGCAGCGTGTGCAGCAGGCCGAGGTCCGCGATCAGGCCCACGCGGCCGAACCCCGCCGCGAACTGCGCCCCGGCGCCTGCCACGATCGTGTCGCAACACAGGGCAACCGAAAGCCCGGCGCCGACGCAGAATCCCTCCACCGCCGCGATCACCGGTTTCGATCCCTTGATCAGCAGCCGGACCAGCCGGTGCGTGATGCGAAACCGCTCCCGCCCGGCCGCGAGATCGGTCGCATCCATGCCGCTGATGTCACCCCCGGCGCTGAACACGCCGCCGGCCCCGGTCAGCACGATGGCGCGGACGGCCCGATCGGCCTCGATCGCCTCCAGCGCCTCGATCAGACGGACGCGCATCTCCATGGCGAGCGCGTTGCGCCGGGCCGGGTAGTCGAGGGTGAGGATGGCGGTGGCGCCGTCTTGGGATCGGGTCAGCATGCTCGCTTCTTCCCCCTCTCCCGTCGGCGGGAGAGGGCCGGGGTGAGGGTGGGGTGACGCGCCCAGACCATCGCCGCATCCGGCGCCAGGCTCAAGCGAAGATCAGCGTCGCCTCGGTCTGAGCCTGCAACGCCTCTGCGGTCACGCCCGGTGCCATCTCCCGCACCGCGAACCCCCCGGGCACCACATCCAGCACGGCCAAATTGGTGTAAACCCGCCCCACGGCACCCGGCGCCGTCAGGGGATACGAACAGCGCCGCACCAGCCGGGGCCGGCCCTCCTTGGTAATGTGCTCCATCACCACCCAAAGCCGCTTGGCGCCGACAGCGAGGTCCATCGCGCCGCCCACGGCTGGTGCCGTGTCGTTTTCGCTCGTGGCCCAGTTCGCGATATCCCCGTTCTCCGCAACCTCGAACGCGCCCAGCACACACAGATCCAGGTGTCCGCCGCGGATCATGGCGAAGCTGTCGGCGTGATGGACATAGACGCCCCCGGTCACGAGCGTCACATGCTGCTTGCCGGCGTTGATCAGCCAGGGGTCCACGGCATCGGGGGGCGGTGCCGGACCCATGCCGAGCACGCCGTTCTCGCTGTGGAAGATCACCTCGCGATCCGCCGGCACCTGGTCCGCGACCATGGTTGGAATGCCGATGCCGAGGTTGACATACCAGCCCTCCGGAATGTCGGCCGCGACCCGCGCCGCCATGGCTGTCCGGTTCCAGGGCGTCATCGCAGCCTCCTTCAACTCACGGGGTCGCCGCATGGGACATGCAGCACCCGGTCCACGAAGATGCCGGGTGTCACGACCGCTTCCGGGTCCAGCGCGCCCAGCTCCACCATATGCTGGGACTGCGCCACCGTCAGCCGCCCGGCCATCGCCATGACCGGGTTGAAGTTCCGGCCGCTGCGGCGGTAGGTGAGGTTGCCCCAGCGATCCGCCTGCCACGCCTCCACCAACGCCACGTCGCCGTGAAGCGCGTGTTCCAGCACATAGGTCCGGCCGGCGATCTCCCGCGTCTCCTTGCCGCGCGCCAGCTGCGTGCCGGCGGCGGTCGCGGTGTAGAAAGCCGGAATGCCGGCACCGGCCGCGCGCAGGCGCTCCGACAGCGTGCCCTGCGGCACGATCTCCAGCTCGATGTGTCCGGCACGATACAGCGCCTCGAACACCACGGACCCCACGCTCCGGGGGAAACTGCACACCATGCGCCGCACCCGGCCCAACTCCATCAGCCGCGCAAGGCCCGTGTGGCCCGCGCCGGCATTGTTGGCGACGCAAACCAGGTCTTTGGCGCCCTGCTCCACCAATCCGTCGATCAACGCAGTGGGCTGTCCCACGGAGCCGAAGCCGCCGATCAGCACCGTGGCGCCGTCCGGCACGCCCGCCAGCGCGTCCGCCATCGTCTGTACGCGCTTATCGATCACGCCTCACCCCCGATCTCGATCAGCGCATCGGCGGCAAAGGCGCCCTCTCCGTCCGGCATCGCGAATACCGGGTTGAGGTCGATCGCGCGCAGCCGCGGCCCGGCCCGATGCGCCAGCACCGACAGGCGGGACAGCATCGCCGCCAGGGCCGCGATATCCGCCACGGGCCGCCCCCTGGCGCCCAGCAGCACCGGGGCCGCCCGGATCGAGCGGATCATCCGCTCCGCCGTCGCCACCCCGAACGGGCAGCGATGCAGCGCCACGTCCCGCATCACCTCGACGAAGATCCCGCCCAGGCCGAAGACCGCGACCGGGCCGAACACGGGGTCCCGGTGCATGCCGATGATGCACTCGACCCCGCCGCGGAGTTGCTTGGCGACCAGCACGCCCTCCAGCACCGCCTCCGGCCGCGCCGCCGCCGCGCGCTCCATCAACTGGCGGAAGCCCTCCTGCACCGCTTCGGACCCACGCACGCCCAGCAATACGCCGCCGATCTCCGATTTGTGGAGGATATCGGGCGACAGGATCTTCATCACGACCGGTGCCCCGAACCGCTCGGCGGCCGCCACGGCCTCCTCGGCCGTCGCGCATGCAGCCTCCGGCGCCGCAGCGATCCCCGCCAGCGCCAGCAGCCGCTTGGCCGCGGCCTCCGACGGTGACACGGCGGGCAGCGTGGTAGGCGGCACGTCCGGCAGCGCCTCGGCCGGCCGGTCCGCGAATGCCTCGCCGAACTTGCCCATGGCGTGGATCGCGACGGTGGCCCGGGTTGGGTCCTCGAACACCACGAACCCGTCCGCCTCATAGTCACGGACCTGGTCGGGCGAGCCCACGATGCAGAGCACGTACAGCCGGTCCGGATGCCGAGCCTTGACCGCCAGCAGCTGCTCCCGCAGCCGCGGCGCCATGCTGGCGGCCCCGCCAACCTGGGTGAAGAACGCGAGCACGGATCGGTATTGGCCGTCTTCGACCATGCTGCCGGTGAAGGCGCCGATCAGGCTCATGTCGTTGAAGGCCTGCGCCGTGCAATCCACCGGGTTGCGCGGCGAGGCGAAGGGCAGCAGCGCGCGCAACCGGTCTTGCGCCGCTGCCGGCATCTCCGGCATCGGCAGCCCGAGCGTGGCAGCTGCGTCCGAGATCAGCACCCCGGCGCCACCGCTGATGGTGATGACCCCCAGCGTGTTGCGGACGGGGTAGATGCGCCTTGTGGCGGTCTGGGCGATGTCCAGCATCTCCTCGGTCGTGCGGGCGCGCACCACGCCGAATTCGGCCAGCACCGCGTCCGTCACCGCGTCATCGCCCGCGACGCTGGCGGTGTGGGAGCGCGCGGCGTGGGCGCCCAGCACGCTGGTGCCGACCTTCATCATCACGACCGGCTTCTTCGCCCCCCGGGCCGCGGCCAGCGCCGTCAGGAAGGTGTCGGCCGTGCTGATGCCCTCGGCATAGGCGGCGATCACGTCGGTCTCGGGGTCCTCGGCCATCCAGCCGATCACGTCCCCGATCGTAACGTCACTCTCGTTGCCGGTCGTGACGCACAGGGGCGTGCCTATGCCGCGGTTGCGGGCGGTGGCGAACACGTGCGTGCCGTAGGCGCCGCTTTGGCTCGCGATGCCGATGCGCCCCGGCAGCGGCCAGCCATTCTCGACCGAGGTGGAGAAGGTCGGGTAAAAACCGATCCGCGCATTGAACAGGCCCAGGCAATTGGGCCCAAGCAGCCGCATGCCATGCCGCCGCGCCGCCGCGAGCAGGAGGGTTTGCTGGGCCGCCCCCTCGGCATTCACCTCCGCGAACCCGGCCGTGAAAACGATCGCGGATCTCACGCCCCTCGCCCCGAGATCATCCACCGCCTGCACCGCAAGCCCGGCCGGCACGGCCACAATGGCCGTATCGGGCACGCGCGGCAGGTCGGCGACGCTGGCATAGGCCGGCAGGCCCTGCACCTCGGCCCGGTTCGGGTTCACGGGCATGATCTCGCCCTTGAATCCCTGTGCCAGCATGTACGCCAGGGGCCGGCCCCCGATCCGGGTCGGGTCCGTGCTGGCCCCCAATATGGCGACGCTGGTGGGCCGCAGCAGGCTGTCGAGGGTGGCGAAGCGGTTCATGCCGGGATCATAGCCCCGGCGTCACGCCCTCAAAGCCCGGACATTACGATTGGGCGTCAGGTGAGACCATGATGCAGGTCGTGCGGGTGCGGGCCAGACGCTCGCAGGCATGCTGAGCCCCCTCCCGCGACAGGCCCGTCAGGCGCGCGCGGAACACCGTGCCGCCCTGCTGACGCACGCTGGCGACCATCGGCCGGGCGGTGTTCAGCACCTCAGGCGCATGACCGCGCGCCGCGGTGGCGGCCGAGGTCGCGAGACCGGGATTCGCAAACGCACCGACCTGAACGGCCCACCCGCCCGGCCCCTGGACCGCGCCGGCTGCCGAGGGAGCGCGTGAGGGTGCGGCGTTGGCGCTGGACACGAGCGCAAAGCCGCCATGCCGCGGCGGCGCCACTGGCTGCAAGGCCGCGAACTGTGCCGTAGCGAACGGCGTGTTGGCCGGGCGTGGCGGCTCCGGCAGCTGGGCCACCTGCGTCAGCCGGGTTGCGTTCCGCATGAAGGCGGGCGGCGTGTAGCTTGGGCGAGACAATTGGGGCAGCGGCGCCGGGCGGGGCGCGGGCACCGGCAGCGGCTCCTGGGGCTGGAAGGTGAGGCGCGGCGGCTCGGCCTGGGCGAGTTGAATGGCCGGACCGGCCATTGGGCTGGGAGCCGGGAGGCTCTGCATCGGCGCCACCATCGAGCGCGTGACCAGTGCCGCCGCCGGCGCCAGGCGGATCGGCTCGCGCGCGCCGGTATCGACCGGAGCGGAAACGGAGGAGGCAGAAAGGGGCACGTCCGCCGCAGCGAACAGGCTGCTGCCCGCGCGGGTGGCCGGGTAGCGCGGACCCTCGGGGATCTGCAGCGGCAGCGCGTTCATGGCATATTGCGCGCCGGGGCTCGGCGTGTTCGGGCTGTAGCCGCTGATCCGCGGACCGATCGCGGCCACATAGCGGCGCGTCTCTTCGGGGAGGGTGCGGTTGCGCGTCATGTAATCATCGAGCCGCCCCGGCCCGGCATTGTACGCGGCCAGAAATCCGGGCGAGCCGTAGATGTCATACATCTCGCGGATATACGCGGTGCCGGCCAGGATGTTGTTGCGTGGGTCGAACGGGTCGTCCCCGAGCTCGGAATAGCGCGCCTTCAGCTCGTCATAGGTGCCAGGCATCACCTGCATCAGGCCCATGGCGCCGGCACCGGACGTGATGAGCTGGCCGCCGCGGCCATACAGCTTCCCGCCGGATTCCTGGCGCATCACCTCCCGGATCCACTTGTCCGGCACGTCGAACTTGGCCGCGGCTTCCTTGATGTAGGGCCCCCACGGATCACTCGGCGGACCCGGCGGCGTGTAGCTGCGGCTGGCGCGCGAAAGGTATTGCGTCGACTCCTGTTGCGCACTGATCTGCGGCTTGCTCGCGCAGGCGGACAGCAGCGCCAGCGCGGACAGGCTCATGATGACGCGGGTGGTGGGGAACGGCATCGAAACGCATCCTCCGTCGTGGCGCGGCTGCCGGGCGTGGCAACCGGAGGGCACGACGGCACGCAGGCCGTCGCTGAGGTGGGCCGCGAACAAGGCCCCGGAAACCATTAGCCGCCCTTACGAGTCGCGGCAAGCCAAGATCGCCGGAAATAGTTAACGCTTTCAAAACGAACGCGCGATTCCTTCATCGGCGTGCCGCGGCAGCGACAGCCGTGGTTGCGCCGCCCCCGGGGATCGGCTACGCGGCGCGACAGATGAGCGCCGCCCTGGAACCCCGCAGCCGCACCGACCTCGTGCTGCTATCCGACATCTCCACCGGCGCCCGCCAGCGCCTGGCATGGCTCGACCTGCGGCAGGGTTTGAGCCTCTGGCGCCTCGCCTGGACACTCGGGTGGTTCGATATCCGGCTGCGCTATCGCGGCTCCCTGCTCGGCCCGTTCTGGCTCACGCTGTCCACCGCCGTCATGGTTGCGGCTCTCGGCGTGCTGTATTCCACGCTGTTCAAGATGGAACTGCACGACTATCTGCCGTTCCTCGCCCTTTCCCTCGTGTTGTGGCAATTCGTCTCGACTCTCGTGAGCGAGGCCTGCGTCTGCTTCCAGTCCGCCGAGAACATGATCCGCTCCGTCCGGATGCCGTTCACGCTCTATGCCATGCGGGTCATCATCCGGAACCTGTTGGTGCTGGCGCATAACGTGCTGGTGATACTGGTGGTCTATGCGGTGTTCAACGTCTGGCCCGGCGTCCACGCGGCGCTCGTCCTCCCCGGCCTGTTGCTTTGGATCGTGGACGGCATGGCCTGCTGCTACTTGCTGGGCGCCGTGTGCGCGCGGTTCCGGGACATCCCGCCCATCGTCGGCAGCGTGATGCAGATCGCGTTCTTCATCAGCCCGATCATCTGGAAGCCGGAACTGCTGACCGGGTCCGGCGCGGCCTGGTTGCCGTTCAACCCGTTCTTTACCCTGTTGGAGATCGTGCGGGCGCCGATGCTCGGTGCGGCGGCGCCGGCCTATGTGTGGGCATCGGCCCTCGGGTTCAGCGCCCTGCTGATCGGCGCCGCCTGGATGCTGTTCGCGCGCGTGCGCGGCCGGCTGTCGTTCTGGGTGTAGCGATGGCGCATATCGAAGTCAGCCACGTCAACGTCAGCTTCCCGATCTATCACGGCAATAGCCGCAGCCTAAAGCGAACCGTATTCGCCGCCGCCTCCGGCCGCCTGCAAGAAGATAGCCGGCATCGCATCGTGGTGGAGGCGCTGCGGGACATCAGCCTCTCGTTGAAGCCCGGGGAACGCCTGGGCCTTATCGGCGGCAACGGCGCCGGCAAGACGACGTTTCTGCGCACCCTGGCCGGGATTTATGAGCCCGTGACCGGGGAGGTCCATGTCTCCGGCACCATCGGCGCCTTGCTGGACCCTAATCTCGGCATGAACCCGGAGTTGACGGGGCGCGAGAACATCGCACTGCGCGGCCTCTATAACGGCCTCTCCCGCACCGCCATCGCCAAGCTCGAGGAGGATGTGCAGGCTTTTGCCGAGCTCAACGCCTTCCTCGATCTGCCGCTGCGCTTCTATAGCTCCGGCATGATCGTCCGGCTCGGCTTTGCCTTGGCGACGGCGATCCGGCCGCAGGTGCTGCTGATGGACGAGTGGTTCCTGGCCGGGGACGCCGCCTTCATGGAAAAGGCCAAGACCCGGCTCGAGGAGATGGTCCGCGGCGCCGAGATCCTGGTGCTGTCGTCCCATTCCATGCCGGTGATGGAGGAGTGGAGCACCCGGATCGTGTGGCTCGACCAAGGCCGGGTGGTGGCAGATGGCGCGCCAGCGGAGGTGATGGAGCGGTACTTGTCGCAGGCAACACCGGGCTAGGCGAGCACGCGCCCCGCGACCGCATCGAGTTTCGCCATCAGGGCCGGCGCACGCCTTTCTGGCGCCGTGACGATCGCATAGGTCAGCGCCCGGTCGCATCCCGCCGGGCATGGGCCGCGCGGGGCGCCCAGCACCGGCACCACGGCCCGCACCAAGTCCCGCGCCCGCTCGGCATTGGCGGTCATGACGGCAATCACCTGGTCCACCGTCACGGCGTCGTGGCCTTCGCGCCAGCAATCGTAATCCGTCACCATCGCGACGCTCGCGTAGCAAAGCTCGGCTTCCCGCGCGAGCTTGGCCTCCGGCATGTTGGTCATGCCGATCACGCTGCAGCCCCAGCTTCGATACAGCTCGCTCTCGGCCCGCGTCGAGAACTGCGGGCCTTCCATGACCAGGTAGGTCCCGCCCCGTGTCATGGGCATGCCGAGCGTGCGGCCAGCCTCCTCCACCGCGTCGCCGATCCGCGGACAGACGGGGTCCGCCACCGAAACATGCGCCACGCAGCCGTCACCGAAGAAGCTTTTCTCACGGGCGAAACTGCGGTCGATGAACTGGTCCACGATCACGAAGTGACCCGGCGGTAGCTCCTCCTTCAACGACCCCACCGCGGACAACGACAGCACGTCTGTGACACCGGAGCGCTTCAAGGCGTCGATATTGGCACGGTAATTCAGGTGCGATGGCGACAGCGAGTGCCCCCGCCCATGCCGCGGCAAGAACACGCAGGAGACGCCGTCCAGAGTGCCGAACAGCAGCTCATCCGACGGCTCACCCCAGGGAGTCTCGACCCGGCGCCACTCTTTGCCGGCGAGGCCCGCGATATCGTAGAGGCCGGAGCCGCCGATGATCCCGATCACCGGCGTCATCTCCGGCATCGGACTAATGCACGTCCTTCCAGATCTTCTTCTTCACGGCGTAGGTCAGCCCGGTCAGCAGCGCGAAGATGGTCACCCACTTAATGCCCATCCGCTTGCGCGTCTCCATCTCGGGCTCGGCGGCCCAGGTCAGGAACTGCACCACGTCGCGGGACATCTGCTCGACCGTGGCCGGCGTGCCGTCGGCATAGGTCACCTGGTCGTTCCGCAATGGCTGCGGCATCGCCAATTGGTGCCCCGGGAAATACAAATTGTAGTATTGCCCGTCCCCGACCTTCACGCCGGGCGGCGGGTCCCGGTAGCCGTTCAGCAGCGCATAGACGTAGTTGGAGCCGTTCTCCCGCGCCTTGATGATGAGCGACTGATCCGGCGGCAATGCGCCGCCATTGGCCGCACGGGCCGCCTTCTCGTTGGCGAACGGCGCGCGGAAATGGTCGGACGGCAGCGCCGGGCGGTCCACGGGCTGCCCGGAATCATCCGTGCTTCCCGAAACCTGTACCGCCGCCGCGACGGCCTTCACCTGCTCGGCGCTCAGACCGATGTCGGTGAGGTTGCGGTAATACATCTCCTTCATACCGTGGCAGCTCGCGCAGACCTCGGAATAGACCTGGAACCCCCGCTGCATCGAGGCGCGATCATAGGTCCCGAAGATGCCGCTGAAGCTCCAAAGCTGCTTCGGGATCACGATCTCCTCGTGGCCCGAGGCGCGCTGGTCGTTGTTGCCGTTATGGGTCTCTCCGGAGCCCTGGGCCAACGCCGGGCCGGCCAGCAGCCCAAGCGCCAGGGCGAACGCGACGCGCATCACGGCTTCTCCATCGTCTTGGCCGTGGCGCCTTGCGGGATCGGCCCGCCGCCTCCGCCAGGTGGCAGGCGGGTGATCACCGGGCGCGATATGCTTTCCGGCAACGGCAATGGCCGCTCGAGCTTGCCCAGGATCGGCAGCAGAACCAGGAAGTGCAGGAAGTAATAGGCGGTCGCCACGCGGCCGATCACGACCCAGATCCCTTCCGCCGGCGCCTGCCCGGCATACCCGAGCACCAGGAAGCTCAGGACCAGCAGCCAGATCAACTGCTTGTAGATCGGGCGGAATCGCGCGCTCCGCACCGGGGAGGTGTCGAGCCAGGGCAACACGAACAGCACCAGGATGGAGCTGAACATCAGCACGACGCCGCCGAGCTTGTTGGGGACCGAACGCAGGATCGCGTAGAACGGCAGGAAATACCATTCCGGCACGATGTGCGCAGGAGTCACCAGCGGGTTCGCCGGGATGTAGTTGTCGGCGTGGTTCAGGAAGTTCGGTGCGAAGAACACCAGAACCGCGAACACCATCAAGTAGACGCACACACCCACGCTGTCCTTGGCCGTATAATACGGGTGGAACGGCAGGGTGTCCTGCGGCGACTTCACATCGATGCCCAACGGGTTGTTGGAACCCGTGATGTGCAGCGCCACGATGTGCAGGAACACCACACCCGTGATCATGAACGGCATGAGGTAATGCAAGCTGAAGAACCGGTTGAGCGTCGGGTTATCGACGCTGAACCCGCCCCACAACCAGGTCACGATGCTCTCGCCCACGATCGGGATCGCCGAGAACAAATTGGTGATGACGGTGGCGCCCCAGAACGACATCTGACCCCAGGGCAGCACGTAGCCCATGAACGCAGTGGCCATCATCAGCAGCAGGATCACCACGCCGAGCATGAACAGCAATTCGCGCGGCGCCTTGTAGGACCCGTAATAGAGTGCGCGGAAAATGTGGATATACACCACGATGAAGAACATCGAGGCGCCGTTGGCGTGCACGTAGCGCAACAACCAACCGTAGTTCACGTCCCGCATGATCCGCTCGACGCTGTCGAACGCCATGGTGGTGCTGGCGGTGTAGTTCATCGCCAGGAAAATGCCGGTCGCGATCATGATCGCGAGCGTGATCATCGCGAGTGCGCCGAAGTTCCAAAAATAGTTGAAGTTCTTCGGCGTCGGGAACGATCCATATTCCTTCGACATCAACGTGAGGATCGGCAGGCGCGAGTCGATCCAGTTGGCGACGGGGTTCTTGATTTCGGACTTGAATAGGCCGGCCATGATCTGTGCTCCCTCAGCCGATCTTGATCTTGGTGTCGCCCATGAACGCATAGGGCGGGACGGGTAGGTTCGCCGGTGCCGGGCCTTTTCGCACCCGGCCGGACACATCGTATTGGCTGCCGTGGCAGGGGCAGAACCAGCCACCGTAGTCCCCGCGTGTATCGGTCGTCCGATTGCCGAGCGGGACGCAGCCGAGATGGGTGCAGATGCCGGTGACGATCAGCCACTTTTCATGGCCCGCCTTCACCCGATCGCTGTCCTTGGCGGGCTCGATCAGCTGGTTCATCGCCACGCCCTGCGCGGTCTTGATCTCTTCGTCCGTGCGGTTGCGCACGAAGACGGGCTTGCCGCGCCAAACCACCGTGATCCCCTGCCCGGCCTGCACCGGGCCGAGATCGACCTCGATCGTGCTGAGCGCCAGCGTGTCGGCGGCGGGGTTCATGGAGCTGACGAACGGCCACACGATGGAGCCCACCGCAATGGCGGCGGAGGCGCCGGTGATCAGGGTCAGGAAGTCACGTTTGGCCGGGTCGGCCGGCCCGTGGCCCTGGTTCAGCTCGGCGGAAGCGGTGTCGGCCATAATTCCCTCGTCAATCGGCAGCCTTCCATAGACAGCCCGCTTGCCCCCTGCAACAGACGGACGATCGCAGCTACCCTGCTTCGTGCACATTGGAAGGCCTAGACATGCCGCAAGGGCATCCGACACTCGACATACCCCCGCCACACGAAATGCTGAAGCCCGGCGCCCGCGCCTGGTTCGAAAGCCTGCGTGACCAGCTCTGCGCAGCCTTCTGCGCGATCGAGGCCGATGGTCCGGGCGGCGGCCCGCCTGGCCAGTTCGAACAGAGGCCCTGGTCCCGTCCGACCGAAGATGGCGTGCCGGGCGGCGGCGGCGTGATCAGCGTCATGCGCGGCCGCGTGTTCGAAAAGGTGGGCGTCAACGTCTCGACCGTATGGGGCGAGTTCAGCCCGGAGTTCCGCAAGCAGATCCCAGGGGCCGAGGAGGACCCGCGCTTCTGGGCCTCCGGCATCAGCGTCGTGGCGCATCTGGCGAGCCCCCGCGTGCCGGCGGCGCACTTCAACACCCGCATGCTCGTCACCACCCGCGGCTGGTTCGGCGGCGGCGGGGACCTCACGCCCATGCGGATGGAGGCGCCGGAGTCGGTGGAGGATGCGGCCCGCTTCCACGCCGGGTTCCGCGCCGCCTGCGACGCGCATGATCCGGCCTATTATCCGAAATTCAAGCAATGGTGCGACGAATATTTCTATTTGCCGCATCGCAACGAACCGCGCGGGGCCGGCGGAATCTTCTACGATCACCTGTCGAGCGGCGACGCGGGGGAGGATTTCCGCTTTACCCAGGATGTCGGGCGGGCTTTCTTAAGTACGTACCCGGCCATTGTGCGGGGGCGCATGCACGAAGCCTGGACGCCGGCGGAGCGGGACCACCAGTTGCTGCGCCGCGGTCGTTACGTCGAATTCAACCTGTTACATGACCGGGGAACATTGTTTGGCCTTAAAACAGGTGGAAACGTCGAAGCGATCCTGATGAGCCTGCCGCCCGAGGTCCGCTGGGTCTGAGTTCAAAGCAAGAAGGAAACTGCCATGTCGTATCAACTTCGCCTTGCCTCGCTGCTGGCTGCGATCGCCTTCCCGGCCCTGGCCCAGGCGCCCAGCACCGGGACGGTGACCACGCCGGCGCGCCCGCCCGTCACGATGCCGGCCACCCCCGCCACGCCGGCCACGCCGACCATGCCGGCGATGCCGCGCGCCACCACGGCGGCCCCTGCCCCGGCCACCCCGGCTCAGACCGCCCCGGCGACAGCCACGGCAACGCCCGCCCGCCCCACAACGGCCGCCCCCGCTGCCGCGCCGGCCGCCGCAGCAACCGCCGCCGCACCGGCAGCCACACCGGCCGCACGCCCGGCCAGCGCCGGCAAGGTGGACATCAACAGCGCGACCGAAGCGCAGCTCGACAGCCTGTTCGGCATCGGCCCGGTGCGCGCCAAGGCGATCGTCGCCGGCCGCCCCTATGCCGATTTGCGTGACCTGGTTCGCAAGAAGATCCTGACCCAGGGTGTGTTCGCCAAGGCGAAGGACGGTATGGCGCTGGCCAGCCTCAACAGCTCGACCGCCGCGCAGCTCGAAGCGACGCTGCCGGGCATCGGCGACGTCCGCAGCAAGGCCATCGTGGCCGCCCGCCCCTACGCGGCGCCGCAGGATCTGGTGGCCAAGGGCGTGCTGACGCAGGCGCAATTCAACAAGATCGCGCCGCTGGTCGCGCTCTGATCCGCAGCGGCGGCCCTCTCCCGACGGTGGAGAGGGCTGCATTGTCAGCCCGCCCCCACCCCGGTAGGTTTCGGAACCTACCGGAGACCGCCCGATGCCGACCCTCGCCCGCGCGCTGCTGGACGCGCTGAAGCAGCATGGCGTGCAGGAGCTGTTCGGCATCCCCGGCGATTTCGTGCTGCCGTTCTTCAAGGTCATTGAGGAAAGCGCGGTCCTTCCGTTCTACACGCTCAGCCACGAACCCGCCGTGGGCTTCGCCGCCGACGCCGCCGCCCGGTTCCGGGGCGCGCCGTCAGCCGCCGTCGTGACCTGGGGCGCCGGCGCCTTCAACCTGGTGAACAGCGTGGCCGGCGCCTATGCCGAGCGGGTGCCCGTCGTGGTAATCTCCGGCGCGCCCGGCGTGCATGAGCGCGCCAGCGGCTGGCGCCTGCATCACATGTCGAAAGAGATCGACACCCAAACCCGCATCTTCCGGGAGATCACCTGCGACCACGCCGTGCTCGATGACCCGGCCCGCGCCCCCGCCGACATCGCCCGCGTGCTGCGCAGCGCCCGCGAGCAATCGCTGCCGGTGTATTTCGAGCTGCCGCGTGATCTGGTTTCCGCCGAGACTGGCACTGTGCCGATGCTGCCGCCCAGCGCCGTGCTGCCCGCGGCGTTGACCGAAGCCGCGGTCGAAATCCTCGCGCGCCTCGCCGCGGCAGCCAGCCCGTGCATCATGGTGGACGTCGAAATCCGCCGTTATGGCGTGGAGGCCAAGGTAGCGGAGCTGGCGGCCCGGCTCGGCATCCCGGTGGTGTGCACCTTCATGGGCCGCGGCTTGCTGTCTGGGCATCAGGACCTGGTGCTCGGCACCTACATGGGCGCCGCCGGGCAGCCTGCGATCACGCAGCTGGTGGAGGGGTCGGACGGGCTGTTGCTCCTCGGTGTGATCTTGTCGGACACGAATTTCGCGGTGAGCGAGCGGAAGATCGACATGCGCCGCGCCATGCGGGTAGCGGACCGGCAGGTGCAGGTGGGGCATCATGTGTATCCGGATGTGCCGATGGACGCGCTAATCGACGCGTTGCTGGAAGCGGCGGCGCCGGGCACCCGGGCGGCGGTGACGGTGGCGCCGGAGCGGTTCCCGGCCGCCCTGCCGCGGGATGACCAGGCCCTGGCGCCCAGCGACATCGCCGCCGCCATCAACGATCTGTTCGCCGCGCACGGCCCAATGCCGATCGCGGCCGATATCGGCGATTGCCTGTTTACGGCCATGGAGATCCAGAACACCGGATTGGTGGCGCCGGGCTACTATGCCGGCATGGGCTACGGCGTCCCGGCGGGCCTGGGCGCCTGCGTCGCGGCGGAGGGGCGGCCGTTGATCCTGGTGGGGGACGGGGCGTTCCAGATGACGGGGTTCGAGCTCGGCAATTGCCGGCGCTACGGCTGGGACCCCATCGTCGTGGTGTTCAACAACGCGAGCTGGGAGATGCTGCGGGTGTTCCAGCCGGAGAGCCAGTTCAACAACCTCGACGATTGGCGGTTCGCCGAGCTGGCGGGGCCCCTGGGCGGTGATGGCGTGCGGGTGCATACGCGGGACGAGCTGGCTGGTGCGCTGGAGCGGGCGCATGCCACGCGTGGGAAGTTCCAGTTGATCGAGGCGATGTTGCCGCGGGGCGCCACCTCCGACACGCTGGCGCGGTTCGTGGCCGGGTTCAAGGCGGCGCGGGAGCGGGTGGCGTGATGTCTTCGGATGGGTCCGTGCCTGCCGCCCCACCCTCACCCCAACCCTCTCCCGCCAGCGGGAGAGGGGGAGGCAGCCGGGTGCTCCCCGCCATGCCCGATCGGCTGATCGTCGCGCTCGATGTGCCGGACATCGCAGCCGCGCGCGCATTGGTGGCGCAGCTCGATGGCACCGTGTCGTTCTTCAAGATCGGCCTCTGGCTGTTCTTTCAGCCCGGCGTCGATGCGCTCATCGACGAGATCATCGCGGCCGGCAAGCAGGTGTTTCTCGACTACAAGATGTATGACATCGGCGAGACCGTGCGCCGCGGCGTGGCGGCGGCGGCGCAGCGCAGCATCAGCTTCCTGACGGTGCATGGTGATATCGAGATCATGAAGGCCGCCGTGGACGGGCGCGGCGATAGCGACCTCAAGGTGTTCGCCATCTCCGTGCTGACCAGCATCGATGATGCCGGGCTGCGCAGCATGGGGTTCGACCGGACGGTGCAGGAGATCGTGGCGCTGCGGGTCACGAACGCCGTGGCTTGCGGGATCGACGGCATCATCGCCTCCCCGAACGACGATCCGGACGAGATCCGGCGCCTGACAGGGTCGGACCGCCTGCTGGTCACCACGCCCGGCATCCGGCTGGATGGCGAAAGCCGGGACGATCAGAAGCGCGCGGGCCCACCGGATCGCGCGATCGAGGCCGGGGCGGATTACCTCGTGGTCGGCCGCCCCATCACCGGCCACACCGACCCCGCCGCCCGCGCCCGGCTGATCATCGGCGAGATGGAACGCGGCTGGCAGCGGAGGACGGCATGACCGACATCACCCGCGTGGCCGTGCTGGGCTGCGGCACCATCGGCGCGAGCTGGGCCGCGTATTTCCTGGCGCACGGGCTCGAGGTCGTGGCCAGTGACCCGGCGCCCCACGGCGAGATCTTTCTCCGGGACTTCGTGGCGCAAGCCTGGCCCGCCTTGACGCAGCTTGGCCTCGCTTCAGGTGCCGATCCCTCCCGGCTGCGCTTCGAACCCGATCCGGTGCGGGCCGTGGAGGGCGCGCAATTCGTCCAGGAAAGCGGGCCCGAACGGATCGAGGTGAAGATCGCGCTGTTCGAGGCCATCAGCCAGGTGCTGCCGCCCGAGGTGATCATCGCGAGCAGCAGTTCGACGCTACTGCCGAGCGCGATGCAGGTCAGGGCGCGGCATCCCGAGCGCGTGCTGCTGGGCCATCCCTTCAACCCGCCGCATCTGATCCCGCTGGTGGAGGTCGCCGGCGGCGCGCAGACCTCGATGGGGGCCATGGATCGCGCGATGGCGTTCTATGCCGCGATCGGAAAGCACCCGATCCGGTTGCGCAAGGAGATTGCCGGGCACGTCTCCAATCGCTTGCAATCCGCGCTCTGGCGGGAAGCGGCCTATCTGGTCGAGGAAGGCGTGGTTGACGTCGCCGACGTGGACGCAGCGATCAGCCAAGGTCCCGGCCTGCGCTGGGCGCTCATGGGCCCGATCCTCACGTTCCACCTCGCGGGCGGCGCCGGGGGCTTGCGCTATTTGCTGGACCACATCCCCGTGGCCGCCCTCTGGCCCGGTCTCGGCACGCCCAGCATGAGCCCGGCGTTTCAGCAGGCCCTGATCGACGGCGTCATCCTCGAAGCCGGCGGGCGCAGCATTTTCGAACTGGCAACCGATCGAGACCAAAAGCTGGTCGCGATCCTGGAGGGGCTGCGCCGCCTTGGGCCGTAGGGAGCCCGCTGGTCGATGGGTTGCACCCATCCTACGGTGTGGAACGTAGGATGGGTGCAACCCATCGACTGGCGTCCGCCCTCAAGCGCCACGCAGCATCTCCGCCACCTGGTCGGCCAACTGGCCCAGCACCGCGCTCATCGCCGCCACCAGCTCCGGTGTGGACGGCCCGGCCGGCTGCCGGGTCAGGCGGATAGCGCGGGTCACGGCGCTGGCGGCCCGGCGCCCGCGCGCGACCGAGACCTGCGCCAGCAGCGTCACCTGCCCAGTGACGTCGGCGTCGAAGCGCTGGATATCGAGCTCGACCGTCGCGTCCGCCTGCGCCGAGATCGAGCCGGCGGCCGTGAACACGCTGCTGCCCGGCAGGCGGGTGTTCAGATCCTCCGACAGGATGCGGCCCACGAGGTCCCCGAACGGCTCCCCCCACCGCTCCGTCCCGGCGACCCGCAGCTGATACGCGCCGCCCGCCCGCACGATCTCCGGCCGGTCGAGATAGCCGGCGATGCCGGGGCGGCGCAGTTCGATCAGGCGCGGCGCCCCCTGCCGGCCGGCGCCGGGCACGGCCGCCAGGGTGTAGTAGGCCGGCTCGGCCGAGGCGCAGGCCCCCAGCAACAGACAGACCGCCAGAACCCTCATCGAACCGATGACACCCCGGCGCGCCCCCGCACCAGCGCCTCTGGATGGCGGTCCAGAAAGTCCGCCAGCAGGCGGATGCTCCGCGCCGTATCGCCCACCTGCGTCATCGCGCGTTCCAGCTCCCGATTGAATTGCGAACTCTGGCCATAGCTGCTCTCGATCGAGCCGAAGGTTCGCCCGGCGCGCACCACCGTCTCCTGCAGCGCGGCCACGATGTCCGGCAGGCGTTTCAGCGCCGGGGTCAGCCCGGAATCCGTTTTCTTCACCAATGCCTCGATACTGCCCATGGCGCCCGAGGCGGAGCGCAGCGTCGTATTCAGGTTGGCCCCGATCTGCTCGAGCGGCAAGCGGTCCAGCTTGGCCGCGATGTCGCTGACCGCCGTGAGGATGTTGTCGATCCCGCCGCCGACGCTCGGCAGCACCCAGTCCTCGCCCTGATGGATCAACTCCGCCGGTGCGGCGCCGGGCACGAAATCCATGGCCAGCACCATCTGGCCCGTCAGATAGCTGGCGGTCTTGAGTTGCGCCCGCATCCCGCGGCGGATCAGCCGGCGCGTGACCTCGATCGGGTCCTCACCGGCCAGCTTGTCCGCGTCCATGATCCGCTCGGGCTGGATCTCCATCGCCACCCGCGCGCGGGCGGCCCCGGTCGAGGGCTCGAACTCCAGCTTCACGTCCTGCACGGTGCCGATCTGGATGCCGTAGAACTCGATCGCGGAGCCCCGGTTGAGGCCGCGGACCGAGCTCGTGAAATAGGTCAGGAACGGCAGCGAGTTCTTGAAGCCCGAGGCCTGCGCGTCGGCGTAGCTGCGGTAAAGCGGAAATTCCGCCCCCGCGGCCTGCTGCGCGCCCGCCCCGGTCCGCGGCGCATCGAACGCCACGCCGCCATTCAGCACGGCCTGCAGGCTCGCAAGTTCGACCCGCACACCATCGCCGCCCAGCGACACCGACAGCCCTGACGCGTTCCAGAAATGCGAGCCCTGGCGCACGAAATTGTCGAACGGCGCCCGCACGAAGACCTGGATCGTGACCGGCCCCACGCCGTCACCGATGTCGTAACCCAGCACCTCGCCCACCGTGATGTCCCGGTAGAACACCGGGGCCCCCGGCCCGAGCGAGCCGATGCGGTCCGCCTTCAGCGCGAAGGTGCGGCCGGGCTCGTTGGAGCGGACGCCCGGAGGCTGTTCCAATCCCACGAACTCCCGCTTGCTCTCGCCATCGCGCCCGCCGGGGTCCATCTCGATATAGCTGCCGGAGACCAGCGTCTCGATCCCCGCGAGGCTGCCGGAGCTGAGCCGGGGCCGCACCACCCAGAACCGGGCCCGGTCGGTCAAGTAAGGCCCGGCCTCCCGCCGCATGCGGATCGACACCACCACTTGGGACATGTCGTCCGACAGGCGGATCGTCTCGACCTGGCCGAGCTCCACCGCCTTGTGCCGCACCCGCGTCTGCCCGGCCACCAGCCCGTCCCCGGTGCGGAACGTGAGCGTGACGATCGGACCCTCCTGCGAGATGGTGCGATAGCCCAGGAAGCCAGCGATCAGCACCGCCACCAGCGGGATCAGCCACACGAGCGAGATTCTGCTCCGGCGGACGGCGGCGGCCGGCGTGACGGGGGCGGGGGCGGGACCGGGAGCGGCCTGACCTGGCGACGGGCTCGATGGAACGTCGTTCATGGGCCCTCCGCCTCCGCCTCGTCACACGCCGGAGCGCCGGCCGCATCCCACATCAAGCGCGGATCGAAGCTGAACGCCGCCAGCATCGTGAGGATCACGACGGCGGCGAAGAATACGCCGCCCAGCCCGGGCGTCACGGTGGCCACGATCCCCATCTGCACCAGCGACACCAGGATCGCGACCATGAACACGTCGATCATCGACCAGCGGCCCACCACGTCCACGATGCGATAGAGCCGGGCCCGGTCCCGCAGACGCCCGGTGGCGTGGCGCTGCGTGCTGATCAGCATATAGGACAGCCCGGCCAGCTTCATGACCGGCACCAGCACGGACGCCACGAACACCAGCGCCGCCAAGGGCCACATGCGATACTCGATCAGTTCCTGCACCCCGCCCAGGATCGTGCTGGGCTGCCCCTTGCCCAACCGGATCACCGTCATCACCGGATACATGTTGGCCGGGATGTAGCACAGAACCGCCGCCAGCAGCAGCGCCCAGGTGCGCGACAGGCTCTCCGGCTTGCGAAAGCGCACGGCCGCGCCGCAGCGTGGGCACGGGCCGCCGGGGGGGGTGCGGCTCACCTCGCCACAGACGTCGCAGCCGATCGGCGCTCCTTGCCCTTCGATCCTCCCGGCTTCGCCAGACCGGGCCCGCCGCCGCCCGATCGCGTCCCATAACGCATGGTCGTCGAGCCAGGCGTCGGACGTGACCATCACCAGCATCAGCGCGCCCAGCGCATAGAGCGCGATGCCGACCTGCACCGTGGCCAGCGCCGCCAGCCGCGTGTAGGCCACGAAGGCGCCCAGGAGGAACACCTCGATCATCGCCCAGGGAGTCAACCGCTCCCGCCAGCGCGCCATGAACGCCAGCGTATCGGCGGGCATCTCGGAGCGCAGGCCCAGGATCACGCCGACCGTCAACGCCAACTTAGCCAATGGCGCCAGCAAGGTGGTGGCGAGCACGATGATCGAGAGCTGCCACAACCCCTGCTGCTCGAAGCCCACCGGCAACATCGAAAGCCCGGTTGCCCGCTCCTGCCCCGCCAGGCGCAATCCCAGGAAAGGGAACGAGGCCGCGATCGCGAACAGCGCCAGCCCGGTCACATTCAGCGCCAGCACGACCGAAAGAGAATCCCGCCGCCGCCGCCGCAGCAGGGCGCCGCACCGCCCGCATTCCGCCACCAGACCGGGACGCAGGGCCGGCACGACCTGGAACAGCCCGCATTGCGGACATTCGCGCAAATCGTCGATCGCGGGTGGCTCGAGGGTCGTGCTGTCCAGCATGCCTTCTCCAGAACGTGACGCCGGCCGTTCCGTTCCGGCCCCCAGGGTTCGCTGCCCTTACCCCGGCGGTTGCAGCCATTGGCCCCGCCGCGTATAGGAACGGCGTGGCCGACGTAGCTCAGCGGTAGAGCAACTGATTCGTAATCAGTAGGTCCCCAGTTCAATCCTGGGCGTCGGCACCACCCTTTGATATACGCGCGGCTTCGGAGTCTCCCATGGCTGAGTTCGATCTCGTGGTCCAGGGCGGCACGATCGTGACCGCCGATGAGAGTTTTCGCGCGGATCTCGGCATCAGCGGCGGCCGGATCGCGGCGGTCGGCGCCGGCTTGCAGGGCGCGCGCACCCTCGATGCGTCCGGCCAGCTTGTCATGCCCGGTGGCGTCGACACGCATTGCCACATCGAACAATTGCAAGAAGGCGGCGGTGCCGACGAGGAAACGTGGGAGACCGGCAGCCGCACGGCGCTGCTGGGCGGCACCACGAGCGTCGTCAGCTTCAGCACGCAGTTCAAGGGCCAGCCGATCGGGCCGTCCCTCGCGGAATATCGGCGCCGGGCCGCGCGCGCGATGGTGGATTACGCGTTCCACCAGATCGTGACGGACCCGACGGATGCGGTGCTGGCGGAGTTGGAGGGCATCGTCGCCTCCGGCATTCGCAGCTTCAAGGTGTTCCTGACCTACGATCCGCTGCGGCTCGATGACCGGCAATACCTCCGCGTGCTGGCGGCGGCCCGGCGGCTCGGCGCGTTGGTGACGGTGCATGCCGAGAATTACGACGCGATCGCCTGGCGGACGGAGGCGCTGCTGGCCGCCGGGCTCACGGCGCCGAAATACCACGCCTGGTCCCGGCCCCCGGTCGTGGAGCGGGAGGCCACGGCCCGGGCGATCGCGCTGGCGGAGCTGGTGGATCAGCCCATCCAGATCTTCCACGTCTCCTGCCCGGAAGCTGCGCATGAGATCGCGCGGGCGCAGCGCCGGGGCGTGCGCGTGTGGGGTGAGACCTGCCCGCAATACTTCTATCTTGGCGCGGCCGACATGGACCGCCCGGGTTTCGAGGGCGCCAAGTTCATGTGCAGCCCGGCGCCCCGGGACGCCGCGGCGCAAGAGGGCCTGTGGGACGCGATCCGGATGCGCACGCTGGACGTGGTCAGCAGCGACCATAGCGGCTGGAGCTTCGGCGGGACCCGGGGCAAGGCCGTGAACGGCACGGATGCGAATTTTCGCGATATCCCGAATGGCGTGCCGGGCCTGGGCACCCGGCTGCCGCTGCTGTTCAGCGCGGGCGTTGCGGCCGGGCGGATCACCCCGTCCGACTTCGTGCGCCTCACGGCCACGCAGCCGGCGCGGCTGTTCGGCCTCATGGGCAAGGGCAGCCTCATGCCCGGGGCCGATGCGGATGTGGTGCTGTGGAATCCGGAACGCCGGGTCACGATCACGAATGCGGCATTGCAGCAGGCGATCGACTACACGCCGTATGAGGGCACGACGGTCACCGGCTGGCCCACAGCCACGCTGCGCCGGGGCGAAATCGTGATGCAGGATGGGCGCGTGCAGGCCCCGCCCGGCAGCGGGCGCTACCTTGCGGTCCCTCCCTATCCCATGATCCGGCCCCGCGGCGTGGTGCCGGACGGGTTCGATCCGGCGCCGCCCCTCCCTATATAGCAGTCTCAACCTCACCGAGGCTTTCATGACTGCCACCGCGTTCCGCACGAGCGACCATCCGATCGACAAGCTGTTCCTGGAGCGCTGGTCGCCCCGGGCCTTCACCGGCGAGGCAATGCTGGAAGCCGATTTGCTGACGATGATCGAGGCCGGGCGCTGGGCCGCTTCGTCCTACAACTCGCAGCCTTGGCGGTTCCTCTATGCGCGACGGGACACGCCGCATTGGGCGAAGTTTCTGGGCTTGCTGAACGAGTTCAACCAGTCCTGGGCCAAGAACGCGTCCGCGCTGGTGATCCTGGTCAGCTCGTCGACCATGCTGCCGCCCGGCGCCGAAAAGCCGGTGCCGTCGCACAGCCACTCGCTCGACACCGGCGCCGCATCCGGCAACTTCGCGCTGCAGGCCACGCTGATGGGCTGGCAGGTGCACGGCATGGTCGGGTTCGACATCGAACGTGCCTTCACCGAACTGAACGTGCCGGCCGGCTACCGGGTGGAGGCCGCCTATGCCGTGGGCCGGCCGGGCGACAAGGCGATGCTGCCGGACATGCTGCAGCAGCGCGAAACCCCGAGCCCGCGCCGCCCGCTGGCGGAAGTGGCCCTCGAAGGCGGCTTCCCGCCTGCCCAGGCCTGAGTTGATGACGGAGGAGGTGGCGCGCCGGCTGGACGCCGCCTCCCTCGCCTGTGCTGCGGCCGGCGCGCGGTTCACGGAGCTGCGCCGGCATGTGCTGGGCCTCGTGCTGTCGGCGCCCGGTCCGGTCACGGCCTATGGCTTGCTGGACCGGATGCGGGGGGAGCGCTGGGCCGCGGCGCCGCCCACCGTGTATCGCGCGCTCGATTTCCTTATGCAGCACGGGCTGATCCACCGGGTCGAGCGGCTGCAGGCCTATGTCGGCTGCGGCGCGGCCGCCCACACGCATGCGGCGCAGTTCCTGATCTGCCGTGTCTGCGGCATCGTGGACGAGGTCGATGACCACGCCGTCCAGCACGCCCTCCATGAAGCGGCGGCGGGGCGCGGCTTCCGGCCCGCGCACGCCGTGGTGGAGATCGAGGGGGTCTGCGCCGCCTGCTCCGCGCTACCTTCGTAGCAATGACCCGGCATACACGATCCCGCCCAGCGCCGTGATCCAGAAGCTGACCGGCCAATCCGTCTCGTAGGCCAGCGCGAGTCCGCCCCAGCCCTCCGCCAGTGCCAGCGCCGTTGCCGCGGCGATCCCACCCCAGAGCCGGCCCGTGAGCCGAAGGGCGGCGGCGGCGGGTGCGACCAGGAGGGAAAACACCAGCAGCACGCCCACGACCTGCACCGACGCGGCGACGGCCAAGCCCACGATCGCCATGAACAGCACGGACACCAACCGTACCCGAACGCCCCGTGCTGCCGCGACCTCCGGCTGCACGGTCGCGAACAGCAACGGACGCAAGATGGCCGCACCCGCCAGCAGCGCCGCGACTACCATAATCGCCAGCGCGCCCAGCATCGCGCGGCTCACGCCCAGCACGTTGCCGAACAACAGCGCCGTCACCTGGCTGGAGGGGCCGTCCACCAAACTCAGGAACAGCAGCCCGGCCCCCAGCGCCACAGACAGCGTGAGCCCGATGCCGACATCCCGCTCACCCAGCCCGGCCCCCAGCGCGCCCATCGCGGCGCCGCCCAGCACCGTCAGCGCCCCCATGCCCACCGCCGGCGGCACGCCCAGCAGCAGCGCCAACGCCGCGCCCGCGAAGCCGACATGGCTCAGCGCGTGCCCGGCAAAGCTCTGCCCGCGCAGCACCAAGACATAGCCGACCGGTCCCGCCACGATCCCCACCAGGGTCGTGGCCAGGAACGCGTTGACCATGAAATCATACTGGAACAAAGGCGGCCCCCGGCGGGCAGCACGGCCCCTCCATCGCATGTCCGGCGTCCGACAAGACGAGGATGCGCCCCCCGGCCCGCACGACCTCGACCGGCACGCCATACAGGCGGGACAGGACCGGTGACGTCACGACCGCCTCGACCGTCCCCAGCGCCGCGTGCCCGCCGCCCAGGTACAGCACCTGGTCCATGGCGCCCAGCAGCGGGTTCAGGTCATGCGCGCTGAACAGCACGGTGAGACCGAGGGTGCGATGCAACCGGGCCACCAGTGCGACGATGTCGGCCTGGCGCCGGGGATCCAGCCCCTGCAGCGGCTCATCCAGCAGCAGCAGGCGCGGCTTCCCCAGCAGCGCCTGCGCCAGCATCAGCCGCTGCCGCTCCCCACCGGATAGGCTGCCGAGTGGGCGCTGCGCCAGGGCGGCGCCGTCCACGAGATCGAGCACCCGCACGACGTCGCGCCGGTCGGCCCCGGTCAGGAGCGGCAACCCCCAACGCCCGCCCCGCACGGCGCTGGCCACGAACGCGTCCCCCCGCAGCCTGGTGCCGGGCGGCAGCGCCCCGAGCTGCGGCATGTAGCCGGTATCTTGCCCGGATGCCGCCCTGCTTCCCACCTGCACGCTGCCGGTCGTGGGGGGCAAGAGGCCCAAGATCGCACGGAACAACGTGGTCTTACCGGCCCCGTTCGGGCCCAGCACGCCGACGAACGCCCCTTCCGGCACATCGAGCGTGAGCCCATGCAGGACGGCCCGCCCACCCGGCGCCAGCGTCGCATCCCGCAGCGTAATCGCGCTCATGCCAGAAGCGCCCGCTCCAGGCCACCCAGCAGACCGAGCAACCAGTCCTGGTAGCGCAGGCCCGCCGGCATCGTCTCGGTAACGGGCACGATCGGCACCCCGGCGCGCCGGGCCAGCTCCAGCAGCCGGTCCGCACTGCCGCCCGTGGTTTGCGTATTGTGGATCAACGCACGCACCCGGCGGCCGCGCAGATCGGCCTCCATGGCCGCCACGTCGGAAGCGCGGGGCTCGGTCTCGTTCATGATGGCGCGCTGGAACCGCTCATGCCGGACACTGAGGCCCACCGCTTCGAGCATCGGGTTGAACACGGGCTCCGTGGCCGTCACAGGAAGGCCGGTGACGCGGCCCTTCAACGCTGCCACGCGGTCGAGCAGCGGTCGCATGTCTTCGCGAACGACTGTGGCGCCAGCGAGCAGGCCGGGGCGGGAAGCGGGGCGAAGGAGGCTGAGCGCCTGAACGATCGCCTCGATCATGGGCGCGATGCCTGCCGGGTCGAACCAGACATGCGGGTTATCCCCGGCCCGGCGCCGCAGCACCTCCGCCGCATTCACCACAAGCCGCACCGGCACCGGCGCCGCACCCAGCAGCCGCCCCATCCAGGGGTCGTAGCCGAGGCCGTTCAGCACGACGAGGCCTGCCTGGGCTACGGCACGGCCGACCGAGAGGCCAGGCTCGAACCCATGCGGGTCCTGGTTCGGCCCGATCGGCACGGCCTCCACGGCTGCGTTCTCGCCCGCCACCTGCCTGACCAGGTCAGCGTAATGCGCCTGCGCGGCCACCACGCGCACCGGTGCTTCAGCCGCGTGCACACTGGTCAACGCCGCCGCGACCGGGATGGCCAAAACGAATCTTCGCCTCATAGCTGCTCCTACGAGCGCAACTTGATATGTTGTAACATGCGGCCTGTCGAGCTTCGTAATTCTGTCATCCAACCGGCATCCGCCTGCAACACGTGACAAGGCAAGTAGCGCCCGTCCGGGGCCGTGGAGCCCTGGCGCGACGGAGAACACCATGGCCGGACCATTCACGCTGCAGATCATCCACGCCTCCGACCTCGAGGCGGCGAACACTGCGCTGTCCCGCATGCCGCAATTCGCGGCGATCGTGGACAAGCTGGATGACCAGTATGCCAACACGCTGAAGCTGATCTCGGGCGATGGCTGGCTGCCGGGTCCGTTCTATGCGGCCGAGGGCGACCCGAGCGAGACGCCGGCGCTGCGGGCGGCACTCACCTATGCCGGCGTGCCCGGCGGCGCCACCGCGAACGCGGCGTCAACCCGCGTGTCGGTCGCGTTCATGGACGTGATCGGCACCCAGGTCGCAAGCTTCGGCAATCACGAGTTCGATGGCGGCACCGGGCCGGTCAACGACGCGCTGGGCGTGGCGAACTTCCCCTACCTCAGCGCCAACTACGATTTCAGCAAGGACCCGAACCTGCGCGGCCGGGTGACGGCGGAGGGGCAGGAAGCCTCCTCCATCAAGGGTAAGATCGCCGGCAGCGCCGTGGTCACCATCAACGGCGAGAAGATCGGCATCGTCAGCGACACGACGCAGGTGCTGCAATCCATCACCTCGCTCGGCCTGGTCAACAGCAAGACCGGCAACATCGACGACATGCCCGCGCTGGCGAAGCTGCTGCAGCCCTATATCGACGCGCTGACGGCGCAGGGCATCAACAAGATCGTGCTGTCGAGCCATCTGCAGGAATACCAGCTCGAGCAACAGCTTATCCCGCTTTTGAAGGGTGTGGACATCGTGGTCTCCGCGGGCAGCCACGCGCTGTTCGAGCCGCCGGGCGCCACGATCCGCCCCGGTGACGTGGTGCAGCAGCCCTATCCCGTGATCCTGACGGGCGGCGACGGCAACCCGGTGCTGCAGGTCAACACGCAGAACGAATACAGCTATGTCGGGCGCATCGTGGCGCAGTTCGACGCGAACGGCGTGATCGTGCCCGCAAGCGTGGACCCCGCTGTCTCCCGCAACTTCGTCACGACCGACGAGCAGGTGGCGGCGCTGTATGGCAGCGCCGACCCCTACGCCGCCGGGGGCTACGGCGCCGCGGTGAAGGCGCTGGTCGCGCCGCTCAGCACGGTCATCTCGGTCAAGGACGGCAACCTCCAGGGCTACAGCGCCGTGTTCCTGGACGGCAACCGCGTGACGGTGCGCCAGCAGGAGAGCAACCTCGGCGACCTCACGGCCGACGCCAATCTGTTCGTGGCGCGCCAGGTGGACCCCGCGACCGCGGTCTCGATCAAGAACGGCGGCGGCATCCGGGACGTGATCGGCAGCTTCACCACGGGGTTGAACCCGCGCCCGATCCCCACGGTCGCGAACCCGCTGGCCAACAAGCCGGCCAACGGGGTCAGCCAGCTCGATATCGAGAACACGCTGCGGTTCAACAACAACCTCAGCCTGGTCACGATCACCGCCGCGCAGCTGAAGCAGGAGATGGAGTTCGGCGCGAGCCTCGTGGACCCCGCCGCGACGCCGGGCGGCTTCGTGCAGGTGGGCGGGCTGCGCGTGAGCTATGACCTGACGCGTCCCGCGCAGGTGGTCGACATCCGCGGCAACCCCACGACGACTGGCCAGCGGGTGCGCAACCTCGCGATCACCAACGATGACGGCAGCATCCGCGACGTGATCGTGGCCGATGGCGTTGTGGTGGGGGATGCGTCGCGGCCGATCCGGATGGTGACGCTCGATTTCATCAGCACCAGCACGCAGGGCGTGGGCACCGTGGGCGGTGACCTGAACCCGCTCGCGTCCTATGCCACCAACGTCGTGGCGCTCACCAACAACCCGGCGCTCGGCACCGGGCTCTCGACCTTCGCCGCGCCCGGCACGGAGCAGGATGCGCTGGGCGAGTATCTGAAGGCGCGCTACAGCGTGGCCGGCGACCCTTACATCGCCGTGGAGACGCCGCAATCCCGCGACCAGCGCATCCAGGTGCTGAGCGTGAAGGCGGACGAGGTGCTGTCGCCCGGCACGGCCGCGGCGGCGGACCTGGTTGCGGGCGCGTCCACGCTGGGCGGGCGATTCATCGGCGCGGCGCTGGGCGGCACGGGCTTCGTGATCGCGGGCACGGCGGGCGCGATGGCGCCGCCGCTGGCCGGGCGCAGCAACGTCGCGCGCTTCGGCGGCGGCACGGCCCTGTTGCCCACGGGATACAAGGCGGCCGCACTGACCGGCTCCGGCACGCTGTTCGGCCAGGGCAGCGACTACCTGCTGACCGCGACCCAGGCGGGCGGGACGCTGGTGGCGCAAGGCTCGGGCGGTGCCACGCTGGTGGCGGCGCAGGCCGGCTCCGTCCTGTTCGGCGGCGCCGGCAGCACCACGCTGGTGGGCGGCGACGGCGATGACACGTTGGTGGGCGGTGCGGGCGCGCAGACCATCTACACCGGCGCCGGACGCAACCTGGTCGGGCTCGGTGGCGGCAGCAGCGTCGTACTGGCGCAGGGGCAGGACACGATCATCGCCGACGGCGGCACCGCGCTGGTGCAGACCGCGGGCGCGGCCACGGTGTTCGGCGGCAGCGGCGCACTGACGTTCCTGGGCGGTGCGGGCCAGAGCGTGGTTGTGGCCGGAAGTGGCAGCGCCACGGTGTTCGGCGGCACGGGCGGCGGCCTTCTGGCGGGCGGACGGGCGGGCGGCAACGTGCTGATCGCCGGTCAGGGCGCCACGACGCTGTTCGGCGGCGGCAGCGGTGACACGCTGTATGCCGTGGGGCCGACGGCCGACACGCTGATCGCGGCGGCGACCGGCAACGCGACGCTGGTGGGCGCCGGCAGCACGGGGGCCAACGCCTACTACGCGGGCGGCGGCGCCAACCTGATCGGCGGCGGCTCGGGCAGCGAGACGTTCTTCGCCGGGCGGGGCCAGGCCACGATGATCGGCGGCGCGGGCGGCGACACCTTCAGCTTCAACAACGGGCTGGCAGGCGGTGCCGTGACCATCACGGACTTCAACCAGGCCGAGGGTGACCGGCTGGCGGTCGTGGGCTACGCGGGCGGCGCCGCGGCGGCGCTGGCCACGGCGCAGAGTGCCGGGGGCAGCACGACGCTGAGCCTCACGGATGGCACGCGGATCACGCTGCAGGGGGTGACGGGGCTGACCGGGTCGGCGTTCGCGTAAGTCAGCGCGGGTAAGGCACGACGCCGAACAGGTGCACGTGCCCGCCCAGCATCAGCGCGAACAGCACCACGCCCAGCGCCGGCCGCCACCAGCCAAGCTCGCTCCAGGACAGCGTGTTGCGCCCGGCCAGGATGGCGACGAACGGCAGGATGGAGGTGCGGGCGGCGAACCCGTCCCACGCCGCCGGGCCGAGCGTGCGGCGGCGCTTGGCGTCGATCGAGACGGTGCCGGCCGCGGCCACCACGAACAGCGCGCCGAAGAACAGCAGCGCCGACCAGTTGCCGTTGCCGATCAGGTGCACCAGGGACCAGAGCGCCACGCCCACCAGGAACGGGTGCCGGGTGATGCGCACGATGCCGCGCGGCGCCTCCGCCACCCGCCCTTCCTGCCCGGCGGCGGTCGGGTTCGGGGTGGTCAAGCCGATCGTCACCAGCAGGAAGGCCGGCAGCATCAGCGCCACGGCCGCACCCTTCCAGCCCTGCAGCATGCCCCAGGTCTCGGCATAGGGTGCGGTGTTGTAGGCCATCACCAGCCAGACCATGCCGAGCACCGATAGCCCGGTGAAGGCCAGCATGTAGCCGCGCAGCCCGATCGCCTGGACGGCCCGATCCCGCAGCGATGTCCCGGAGAAGCCGAGATGGATCGCGATGAAGAACAGCGCGGCACCGGCGAGGGACAGCACGCTAGAACGCGTCCGCGTGCATCCGCGTCAGCGTCTCACCCCCGGCCATGATGCCCTGGAAGTGCATGGAGTGGCGCGGCAGCACGCGGGCCATGAAGAAGGCGCCCACGTCCAGCTTGGCCTGGTAGAACGGGCTCTCGCCATTCGCCCCGGCCTTCAGCTTCTTCTGCGCCACCTCCGCCATGCGGCACCACATGAACCCCATCGCCACCAACGCAAACAGGCGGAGGTAGTCGGTGGCGGCCGCGGCAGCCTCCTCCGGCCGGGCCATGCCGCGCTGGGCCACGGTCAGCGTGGCCTGCTGTAGGCGGCCGAACGCCTTGGCGGTGGGGCCGACATAGGGGGCCAGGCCTTCGTTGTCGGCGTTGGCCTCCAGGAAGGCGCTCACGGGATGGAAGAAGCGGCGCAGCAGCCGGCCCGCGTCCTGGCCCAGCTTGCGGCCCACGAGGTCCAGCGCTTGGATGCCGTTGGTGCCCTCATAGATCTGCGCGATCCGCGCGTCCCGCACCAGCTGCTCCACGCCCCATTCATGCACGTAGCCGTGGCCGCCCAGCACCTGCACCGCGTTGTTCGCGGCCTCCGAGCCCAGATCCGACAGCGCCGCCTTCACGATCGGCGTCAGCAGGGCCACGAGGTCATCGGCCTCCTGCCGCTTGGCCGGGTCCGGATCGTGTTCGGAGCGGTCGAGCTCGAGCCCGACCCAGTAGGATAGCGCCCGCCCGGCCTCCGTCATGGAGCGGCATTCCAGCAGCATTTTGCGCACGTCGGGATGAACGATGATCGGGTCCGCCGCATTGACGCCGGGCTCGCTGCTTTTCGTGTCGCGGGCGTCGGAGCGCGCGACGGACTTGCCCTGCCGGCGATCCTTGGCGTAGGCGGCGGCAGATTGGTAGGCGGTCTCCGCGATGCCCAGCCCCTGCATGCCGACGGCGAGGCGCGCCGCGTTCATCATGGTGAACATACACTTCATGCCGGCATTCTCGGGCCCGACCAGCCAGCCCTGCGCCTCATCGAAATGCATCACGGCGGTGGACGAGGCCTTGATGCCCATCTTGTGCTCGATGCTGCCGCACATCAGCCCATTCCGCGGACCCGGCGTTCCATCCGCATTCGGCAGGAACTTTGGAACGAGGAACAGGGAGATACCCTTGGTGCCCGCGGGCGACCCCGGCAGCTTCGCCAGCACGAGATGCAGGATGTTCTCGGTGAGATCATGCTCGCCGGCACTGATGAAGATCTTGGTGCCGGAGATGCGGTAGCTGCCGTCCCCGGCCGGCTCCGCCTTGGTGCGGATCAGGCCGAGATCGGTGCCGCAATGCGGTTCCGTAAGGCACATGGTGCCGGACCAGGTGCCGTCCACCAGCTTTGGCAGATACGCGGATTTCAGCTCGTCCGAGGCGTGGGCGTGGATGGCGCGGTAGGCGCCGTGCGACAGGCCGGGATACATGCCGAAGGCGAGGTTTGCGCTGCTGACCATCTCTTCGAATACCGTGCTGACCAGCATCGGCATGCCCTGCCCGCCATACTCGGGATCGCAGGCGAGGGACGTCCAGCCGCCCTCGATCATGGTCGTATAGGCTTCCTTGAAGCCCTTGGGCGTGCGGACCACGCCATTTTCATAGGTGCAGCCCTCGGCATCGCCGGAGAGGTTGAGCGGGAACAGCACGTCCTGGCTGAGTTTGGCGGCTTCCTCGATGATGGCGTCCATCAGCTCGGGCGTGGCCTGGTCGTAGCCGGGGAGGCTGCTCAGGCTGGAGCTGTCGAGCAATTCGTGCAGGACGAAGCGGATGTCGCGCAGCGGGGCGGTGTAGGTGGCCATGAAGGTCTCCCATGTTTCGACATTGCGAGCCACTTGGGGAAGCAATCCAGGGGCGCCAGGCCGGCTTGTGGCCGCTGGATTGCTTCGCTTCGCTCGCAATGACGGGTGTTAGTTCCGTAAAGGCTTGCCGGTTGTCAGCATGTGTTCGGTGCGGGCGAGGCTGGCGGGGTTGCGGACCAGGGTCATGAACGCCTCCCGCTCCAAAGTGGTCACATCGTCTTCGGTCAGCACATCCAGCGCGTCATGCTCGCCGCCCGTCAGCACGCGGGCTACGGCCTTCGACACCACGACGTCATGTGGCGTGGCTTTGCCCTGTGCAAAGAACCCGTCCACCGCGAGATCGAGCGCCACGCGGCCGCCTGGTCCTGGCAGGCGGTATTCGGCGGGCTTGGGCGGCTGATACCCCTCGGCCAAGGCCAAGACCTTCGCCTTCGCATCGAACAGCAGCCGGTCCCGGTTCATGGTGATGCCGTCCGTGGGCCGCAGGAAGCCGAGTCCCTGGGCCTGCGCCGCCGATTTGCTGACGGCGGCGGTCGAGATCATCTCGAACACCTTGGCCACCGCCGGCATCGGTCCGCGCGGCACGGCCGGGTTGGCCTGCCAGCGGGCCAGCATCTCCTTGCACCCGCCCCAGCCCGGCAGCAGGCCGACGCCGACCTCGACCAGGCCCATATACGTTTCGGCATGCGCCTGCACGGCCGCGCAATGCAGCAGGATCTCGCACCCGCCCCCCAGCGCCATGCCGGACGGCGCGCCCACCACGGGAATGGGCGCATATTTCAGCGCCTTGTAGGCCGCCTGGCCCCCGGCGACCGATTGCTCGATCACCGGCCAGGCCGCGACGTTGGCGGCGAACAGCGCCAGGCCGAGATTGGCGCCGACGGAGAAGTTTTCCCCTTCGTTATAGATCACCAAGCCCTTATGCGCCTTGGCCGCAAGCCCGACCGCCTTGCCCAGCATGGCCAGGATCTCGCCGTCCAGGCTGTTCATTTTGCTGGTGAACTCGAGGCACAGCACGCCGTCCCCGATATCCCACACCGACGCCGAGGCGTTCTTCAGCACGGGCTTGGACGCGCGCTTGACGTCCGCCAGCAGCAGCACGCCCTCCGGCCGCTGCACCTGCGCATACTCGCCAGCCACGGTCAGGCATTCCAGCACGCCGTTCTCCACGCGGTAGAACGGCTTGCGATGGGCGAGCAGCGGCGGAACGGTCATCCCGGCCTCCGCCACCGCATCCGCGAGCCACCCGGCGCCCAGCTGGTCGATCAGCTCGAACGGGCCCCGGCCCCAGGCGTAGCCGAGCCGCATGGCCTCATCCACGCTCGGGATGTCATCGGCGATCTCCGGCACCAGGGACGCGGCATACGCAAGGGTCTGGACCAGCACCGCCTTGGCATAGGCGCCGGCCGGGCTGGAATGGGCGACGAGCTTGCCGAGATCCCGCCGCCCGGCCTCGACGGCGTCCAGCTTCGGCTTGGTGGCTGCGCGATACTCGCCCGTCGAGAGATCGATCGCCTCCTTCGTGCGGCCTGCTTCCGTCTTGGTCATGCGGTAGAAGCCGCCCTTGCCCTTCCGGCCCGTGCTGCCCTGTTCGATCATGCGCATCAGCAGCGGCTGCACCTTGAACACGCGCCGGAAATCGTCGGCAGGCGGCAGGCTCATCAGCAACGACTTCGCCACCAGCGGCATGAGATCGAGGCCGACCAGGTCCACCAGGCCGAACACACCGGTCTTGGGGATGCCCATCGGGCGATGCACGGCGTCCGCCTCTTCGACCGTGAGCCCCCGCTCGATCGCCTCGTTCACGGCGGCGGTGATCCAATACGTGCCGATCCGGTTCGCGATGAAGCCCGGCGTGTCATGGCACGCCACCACGCCCTTCCCGAGCCTGATGTCGCAGAGCCGGGTGAGCTCCACGCCGACGTCCGGCCGCGTCTCTGGACCGGTCACCAGTTCCAGCAGGCGCATGTAGCGGGGCGGGTTGAAGAAATGGGTGATGCAGAAATCGGCCCGGAACGCGTCGGACTGCTTCTTCGCCAGGGAGCGCAGCGGGATGGTGCTGGTGTTGGAGCTGACGATGCTGCCGGGCTTGCGCACGGCGTCGATCCGATCGTACAGCGCGCGCTTGGCCGCGAGGTCTTCCACGATCACCTCGATAATCCAGTCGCACTGCGCCAGGCCACTCAGGTCATCGAAGCTGCCCGGCGTGATCAACTTCGCCGCGTCAGGCGACATCAGCGGCTGCGGGTCGGCCTTTTTCAGCTTGTCGATCGCGGTCTTGGCGCGGTCCTCCATATCGAGCAGCAGAACCGGAAGGCCGGCATTGGCGAGGTGGGCGGCGATCCCGGCGCCCATGAGGCCGGCGCCCAGCACGGCGCAGCGTTCGATTGGCATGGCGTGGTCTCCCTCGTGTTGCGGGGTGAAGGCCTGTCGTTCCCTCACCCCGGCCGTCTCGCAGCTTAGGCCCGGGTCAGCAGCGTCGCGGTGCCTTGGCCGCCGCCGACGCACATGGTGGCCAGCGCGCGGTTGCCGCCGGTGCGGGCCAGCAACGACGCCGCCTTGCCGGTGATGCGGGCGCCGGACGCGCCCAGCGGATGGCCCAACGCGATGGCGCCGCCATCCAGGTTCACCCGGGCATGGTCCAGCATCAAGTCCCGTTCCACCGCCAGTGCCTGGGCGGCAAACGCCTCGTTCAGCTCGATCAGGTCCACCTTGTCCATCTCGACGCCCGCGCGCGCCAGTGCCTTGCGGGCGGCCGGCACCGGGCCGATGCCCATGATGTCAGGCGCGCAGCCGGCGACGGCCATCGCCTCGATGCGGGCCAGCACCGGCAGGTTATGGCGCTCGGCATAGGCGGCGCTGCAGACCAGCACGGCCGCGGCACCGTCGGTCAGGGGCGAGCTGGTGCCGGCCGTCACGGTCCCGGTCGCCAGGAACGCGGGCTTGAGGTTGGACAGGCCCTCCTCCGTCGTGTCGGCGCGGATGCAGCCATCCTGGTCAACCACGCCGCCTTTGATCTGAATGGGCACGATCTCGTCCTTGAACCGGCCCTCGGCGGCCGCGGCGGCGGCGCGCTGCTGGCTGGTGACGGCGAAGGCCTGCTGGGCGTGACGGTCGATCTGGTAACGCTCGGCCAGGTTCTCGGCCGTCATGCCCATGCCGATGTAGCTGTCGGGCTTTTCCTTCTGCAGGCGCGGGTTCAGCACCGGGTTGAAGCCCAGCATCGGCACCCGGCTCATGCTCTCCACCCCGCCGCACACGAACAGCTCGCCGGCGCCGGCCGCGATCATGCCCGCCGCCATATGCACCGCGCTCATGGAGCTGCCGCACCAGCGGTTGATCTGTGACCCCGCGGCCGTGATCGGCAGGTCCGCCAGAAAGCCGACCACGCGGCCGATGTTGAAGCCCTGCTCGCCTTCCGGGAAGGCACAGCCGATGATGATGTCCTCGATATCCTCGGGCCGGGCACCCGTGCGGTCGATCAGCGCCCGCACCACCTGCGCCATGAGATCATCCGGCCGGACCCGGGACAGCGCGCCCTTGCCGGCCGGGGTGAACGGAGAGCGGGCGAACCCGGCGATTACGGCCTGGTGCTGGCTGGCGGTCATGCGGTGGCTCCCTGTTCGGCGGTGTCGTTGGCCGCAAGCTGCGTATAGGCCACGATCTCGGCCTCCATGTCCCGCAGCTCGGCCAAGGTCACGGTGATGTCGTCGAGCTGCTGCTCGAGATCCTGGATGCGGCTGCGCGTGCGGTCGAGCGCCACCGCCATCTGGGTCCGCTTCGTGCGGTCAGTATCATAGAGATCGAGGAACTCACGGATGTCGGAGATCGAGAAGCCCAGCCGCTTGCCGCGCAGGATCAGTTGCAGCCGCGCCCGGTCCCGCTTGGTATAGACGCGGTTCGACCCAACCCGCTGCGGCGACAGCAGGCCCTGATCTTCATAGAAACGGATCGCCCGCGATGAGAGCGAAAAATCCGTCGAGAGCTCGCCGATGGTAAAGAGCTGCACCTTCACGCTTCCGTCCCCAGATTGACGTATACGTAAGGTCGATTGATCAGTCGGTCAAGCCTTTCCCACCTCGAACTTCGCCCGCTCCTCCGCCACCAGTTCCTTCTTCGACAGCTTGCCTACCAGCGTCTTGGGCAACGAAGTGCGGAACTCCACCTGCTTCGGCATCTCGATCGGCGACAGGTGATCGCGCAGGAACGCGACGAGCCCGGCCTGATCCAGCGTGGCGCCGGGGCGGAGGACGATGAACGCCTTCACGGTCTCGCCGCGATATGCGTCCGGCACGCCGATCACCGTGCATTCCTCCACGGCCGGGTGCTGATACACCGCATCCTCCACCACCCGGGGATACACGTTGTAGCCGCCGGCCAGGATCAGGTCCTTGATGCGGTCGACGATGAAGATGTAACCATCCTCGTCCATGGTCGCGATGTCGGCCGTGCGGAACCAGCCATCCGGGGTCATGCTGGACGCGGTGTCCGCCGGGCGGTTCCAGTAGCCGAGCATGACCTGCGGGCCCCGGATGCACACTTCGCCGCGCGCCCCTTGCGGCACGGTGCGGATTGGGTCCGCGGGGTCGCGCAGCTCCACCTCGGTCGCGGTCATGGGGATGCCGATCGAGCCGGTCTTGTTCAGGCCGTCAGGCGGATTGCAGATCACGCAGGGGCTGGTTTCCGTGAGGCCGTAGCCCTCGACCACCACGCAGCCCGTTCGCGCCTCGAACCGGGCCTTCACTTCGGCCGGCAGCGGGGCGCCGCCGCTGATGCAGTAGCGGATGCTGGTGAGGTCTGCTTTCCCACTGAATCCGGCGATGGCGTTGAACATGGTGGGCACGCCGGGCATGAAGGTCGGCTTGCGGCGGCTGATGGTGCGCACCGCCTGCTTCAGTTCGAACCGCGGCAGCATGATGATCTCGGCGCCCGCGCGGATGCCGAATAGCAGCACGGTCGTCATCGCGAACACGTGGAAGAACGGCAGCACGGCTAGCACCCGCTCCTGCCCCGGGCGGGTCTGGTGGAACCACCAATTGCCCTGGACGGCGTTGGCATACAGGTTGGCGTGGCTCAGCATGGCGCCTTTCGGCGTGCCGGAGGTGCCGCCCGTGTATTGCAGGACGGCGATGTCGGTCGCGGGATCAATGTGGACCGGTGTGGGCGCGCCGGACTGTTGCAGGTCCGGTAGCCAGATATGCTTGGCATCCCGCGGCGGCGCGGCGCGGTCCTTGCCCTTCAGCAGCCCGAACAGCAGTTTTTTAGCGGGCGGCAGCATGTCCGCGAACGGGCAGACGATCAACCGCTCCACCACGCCGGCCTCCAGCAGCGCCGCCGCCTTCGGGTAGGTCGCGACCAGATCGAGCGTCGCCAACAGCCGCAGCCCGGCGTCCCGCGCCTGCGCCTCCAGCTCCCGCGGCGTGTAAAGCGGGTTGAAGTTCACCACCGTGAGCCCGGCCATCAGCGCGCCGAAGAACAGGATCGGATAGGCCGGGCAATTCGGCAGCAAGAGGCCGATCCGGTCCCCTTTTTGCAAACCCAGGCGTTGCAGCCCGGCGGCCGCCCTCCGGCTGGCCTCCAGCGCCTCCGCATACAGGGTGCGGCGGCCCAGAAAATCCCAGGCGGGCCGGTTCCCGAACTGTGCCGCCGAGTCCGTCAGCAGGGAGTGCACCGTCCCGGAGGGCACGGCGCGATGCCAGTCGACCTCGGCCGGATAATGATCCAGCCACAGCCGCCCGGTGTCGTTCGCGCCCGGCATCAGCCCCGCTCTGGCATCAGCCCCGTTCTGCCATCAAAACGTCGTGCGGGTTCCGACCGACACGATGTCGATGCTGTTCTTGTAGCGCCCGTTCAGCACGTCCCCGGTCGCATTCCGCTCGAGGATGGAGCTGTCCTTCACGAAGACATGGGCGTAGCCGACATCGAGCGTGACGGCGGACAGCACCTTGTAGCTGGCGCCGACCGAGAGCCACGTGCGGTCCGCATCGGGCACGCGGGCGGTGCGGTAGGCGCGCGACACCGGGCTTTTGTCGAAGGCGGTGCCGGCCCGCAGCGTCAGGTCGTTCGTGACCTTGTACGCGGCGCCGAGCGAGACGAAGTAGCTGTTGTCATAATGCTGGGGCGTCGAGTTGATCAGCGTGCCGTCATCGCGGAAGGCGTTCAGGTTCTTGAACTGGGACCAATTGGTCCAGGTCACTTCGCCATAGACCGTCCAGTCCTGACCGAGGCCCTGCGTGATCGAGACCGTCGCGGTGTCCGGCAGCACCAGCTTGGCGTTGCCGCCCGAGTTGCGGAACCGGCTGCTGAGGTTGAGCGGCGCCGGGACGACGAAATCCGCGGTGCCGCTGAAGTTCTGCTGCACGCGGGAGCGGTAGGCCAGACCGATATTGGTCTGCGGCCCCGGTTGGATCAGCGCACCGACGTTCCAGCCGAAGCTCCAATCGTCGCCACGCAGGCGGAACAACCCATCCGGCAGGCTCACGGGGCGGCCCAACGCCTGGAAGCCCAGGGTGGAGGAGTTGATGGCCGTGGAGAACTCGGCCCGCGCATACTGTGCCGAGAACCCGGCGCCGAGCGAGAGCCAGTTCGTCACCTGGTAAGCCACGGCCGGGTTGATGTTCAGCGTCTTGAGATCGGTCTTGTCGGCCTGATACCGCCCGATGAAGTTCGGGCCATAATAGGTGGCGAGGCCATACGGGGACGTGATGCCGAGGCCGAACGACAGCTCGGGCGTGGCCTTGTAGGTGACGAAGCCGTGCGGGACCAAGGCGGCGTCACCGGCGTCGCGGTTGTCGAACCCGCTATTCGGCCGGCCGAAGGCGTTGGTGGAGGTGCCGCGGAACACAGCGGACGGCACGATCACGCTGCCGCCCAGCTGGATCTGCAGCCCCGGCAGCTGTGTCATGCCGGCCGGGTTGTCGAACACGGTGGACGGCGCGTTCGCGGCGGAGGCGGCGCCGGCGAACGAGGTGCCAAGGCCCACGGCGCTGTCTTCCTTCAACTGGAAGGCCGCCGCATAACTTTCCTGGGACGTGGTCAAGATGCCGAATGACACGGCCGACGCGAGCAAGGCCGCCCGGAAGCAGGTGGATGGGATCAAGACGGCGCTCCTCCAAAATTCTTAAGCGGTTGTTGGGACAGCGTCGACGCTAACGCATCCATCACAAATGTATGACCCGATTGCCGCCCGTACTGTCAATAGGATGCTCGGCCGTGCGGCAATTGGGCGTACGAGAGGGCATTTCGGTTACACGGGAGACCGGGGGCGGAGGAAGGCCGCGAACGCCGCCCGCGCTTCCGGCCCGCGCAGGGCCGCGCCAAACTCCGCCTGTTCCGCGTCCATCTGCGCCAGCAATGCCTCCTGCCCCTGCCGCATCAGCCGCCGCGTGGCCGCCAGTGCCTGCGGCGGCTTCTGGGCCAGGCGCTGCGCCACCGCCAAGGCATGGCCCTGCACCGCGTCGGCCGGCACCACGGCGTTCACGATTCCGGCCGCCACCGCGTCGTCCGCCCCGATCGTCTCACCGAGCAGCAGCAACGCACTCGCCCGCGCCCGCCCGGTCCGGAGCGGCAGGAGCAGGCTGCTGCCCGCCTCCGGCACCAGGCCCAGATCGACGAAGGGGACGCCGAAGGTGGCGGCGGGCGCGGCATATACGAGGTCGCAATGGAGCAGCATCGTGGTGCCGACCCCGATGGCCGGGCCACACACGGCGGCCACCAGCGGCGTGTCGCAGGTGGCGATGGCGCGCACGAACCGGGCGGCGGGCGCCTGCTCCATGTCCGTCATCGCCAGGAACTCGCGGATGTCGTTGCCCGCGCTGAACACCGGGGGCGTGGCCGACAGCAGCACGGCGCGGATGCCGGGGTCCGAATCGGCCAGGGCCAAGGCGGCGATCAGGCCCTCATACATCGCCCCGGTGATGGCGTTCAGCTTGTCCGGACGATCGAGCCGCATTTCCAGAACGGCATCGTGTCGAACCGATAGAAGACCCGAGACGGAGGGGAGCATGCGGTGTTTCCGGTGGTTTTCGAGGCGCGACCATCCCATCTATACGACATGACCGCCACCATCGTCGTCGCAGCCCTCGCCGCCATCGCCCTTGCCGCCGCCGGGGGCCTGTTGACCACGATCGGGCCGTGGTATCGGGCCCTGCGAAAGCCGAGCTGGCAACCGCCGGACTGGGCATTCGGCCCGGCGTGGACGCTGATCCTGGGCATGGCGGCCGGCTCGGGCGTGTTGGCGTGGGAGAATGCGGCCGACGGCGCGGCACAGAATCGTGTGTTGCTGCTATTCGGGGCGAACGCGCTGTTCCACCTGTTGTGGAGCCCGCTGTTCTTCACATGGCGGCGGCCGGATTGGGCGCTGCTGGAAGTCGCGTTTCTCTGGCTATCGCTCGTGGCCCTGATTGTCGGGCTATGGCCCATCAATCAGACCGCGAGCCTGCTGATCGTTCCCTACCTGCTTTGGGTCACGTTCGCCGCACGCCTCAACCTGGAGATCGTGCGGCTGAACGCGCCGTTTCGCTAACCGGGTAGTGGCCTATTTCTGGGCCGGGGCGCTTTGCTGCGCGCGGTTCAGCTGGTCGGTTCGATCGTTGCCGGTATCGTTGCTCTTATCGACGTTGGTGTTCGGCGCATCCGCGTTGGCGGCCCAGGACGGGGCGGCGCCCAGTGCCAGCACCAGTGTCAAGGCGGCGGCTTTCAACATGACAGGTTCTCCCGTTAGATACCGGACGAAACGCCGGCTTGGTCGGGCAGATGCGGCGCGCGCGTGCACGATCCGGTGTGCGCCGGCTTCTCTCTAGGGCGTCCACAGGCGAAGGGGGAACGACCGTGATCAGATGGATTGCATTGCTGGCTCTGCTGGCCGGCCCGGCGGCCGCGCTCGATATCGGCGGGGTGGATTTCCCGGACCAGCGTGTGGTGCAGGGCACGACTCTGGTGCGCAACGGCGCCGGGCTACGGCTATATTCGGTGTTGCGAATACGGGTCTATGCGGCGGGGCTGTATCTGGAGCGGGCCAGCGCGTCGCCCGAGGCAATCCTGGCGGCGCCCGGGCGGAAGCTGCTGGAGGTGCATGCCCTGCGCGCCGTGGACCAGGCAGACGTTCAGGATGCGTGGCGCAAGACGCTGGACGCGAATTGCGTGGCCCCCTGCCGCCTGCCGGCCGATGCCGCCGCCTTCGTGGCCGCGGCGCCGGCGGTGAAGGCCGGGGATGTCGTGACGTATGCGGTGGGGCCGCAGGGGTTGCAGGTACAGCTCAACAACCGCCCGATCGGCACTTATGGCACCGAGTTCGGGCGGCTGCTGCTCGGCACTTTCCTGGGCCCGGCCCCGCCGACCGAGGCGCTGAAGCAGGCCTTGCTGGGCCGCTGATCGAGCGGGGCCGGGTATGCGTCAGCTCGCCTTCATCGTCTTCAGATCGTAGGTCACCTTGGCCCCGGCCTTGGGCGTGCCCGCCACGTCAAGCGGGGAGGGGTTGACCATGATCTTGGCGAAGTTCAGCGAGATGCTCTCGGTTGGGTTGTCACCGCCGCTCGACATCGAATACCCGCTCACGCCGCAATCCGTCAGCTCGTAATGCAGGAACGTGTCGATCTTGTTCTTGGTCGTTGTTGTAAACTTGATATCGACCTTCGTGTTGAACGTGCCGGCCAGTCCATCCTGATACAGCTTGGAGGACGCGTCGTCGAATGCCTTGGTGACGGTAATATCGCTTATGCTGGGATGGCTGCCCTCGCGCTGCGCGCCCCCGGCACCGCTCGTGACACCGCGGCCCACGCCGAGCTGAAAGGAATGGCATTCGATCCACTCCTTGAAACCGTCCGTCGTCACGCGGCCCTTCACGTCGCCGAACTTCAGATAGATCGCCATCCTGCTGCTCCCCGTTCCAAGTTGTTTCGATCAAGTTACGATATAGCTGAATCCGCCATCGGATTTCAAGCCCACATCGATCTTCTGCACCGCCATTCCGTCCGCCAGCCGCGACAGCACTTCGGCTGACAGTTCCGGCAGCAAGGTGCGGGACAGGATGTTCTCCACATTGCGTGCGCCCGACGCGCTCTCGGTGCAGCGCGCCGCGATCGTTTCCACCAGCACCGGGTCCCAGTCGAACGCCGCGCGGTAGCTGTCATGCACCCGGCGCCGGATGCGGTTCAGCTGCATCGCCACGATCTGCCGGATGATCGCGTCCGGCAGCGGGAAATACGGCACCAGCGTCACCCGGCCCAAGAAGGCCGGCTTGAAGTATTTCGACAGCTCCGGCCGGAGCGCATCCGCGAGGCCCGCGGCATCGGGCGCCGTCTCGGGATCGGCGAACAGCTTGGCGATCAGGTCGGTGCCGGCGTTGCTGGTCATGATGATGACGGTGTTCTTGAAATCGATATCCCGGCCCTCGCCGTCCTTCATGTTGCCCTTGTCGAACACCTGGAAGAACACGTCCTGCACGCCCGGATGCGCCTTCTCCATTTCGTCGAGCAGCACCACGCTATACGGCCGGCGCCGCACCGCCTCGGTCAAAATCCCGCCCTCGCCATAGCCGACATAGCCGGGCGGGCTGCCCATCAGCAGGCTGACCTTATGCTCCTCCTTGAACTCGGTCATGTTGATGGTGGTCATGTTCTGCTCGCCGCCATACAGCAGGTCCGCGAGCGTCAACGCCGTCTCGGTCTTGCCGACGCCCGACGTGCCGACCATCAGGAACACGCCGATCGGCTTGCGCGGGTCCGTCAGCCCGGCGCGGCTGGTGCGGATCGCCTGCGCCACGGCCTCCAGCGCATGGTTCTGACCCACGACGCGCTTGGTCATGGCGTCTGCCAGATTCAGCACGGTGCGGATCTCGTCCGACTGCATGCGCCCGGCGGGGATGCCGGTCCAGCTCTCGACGATCTCCGCCACCGCCTGCGCGTCTACGGCCGGGAACACCAGCGGCTGCTCGCCTTGCAACGTCCGGAACCGGCTGGTGGCGTCCGCGAGCTTCGTGCGATGCGGCGCCGTGTCGGCATCGGGGGCCGCGCCCTCGATCTCCGAGCGCAGGCCGGTGATCTCGATCACCAGCTCCTTTTCCTGTCCCCATCGCGCCTCGATCGCTGCGAGGTCTGCCGTGACCTGGTCCCGCTCGGCCACCAGCTCGTCCCGCCGGGCCAGGTGATCGGCGCCGGAGGCCATTTCGCGGTCGATGATTTGCACCTCGGTCGCGATCAGGCCGATACGCCGCCGCCGATCTTCGACCGGGGCGGGGATCGCGGTCTGGCTCATCGCGACGCGGGCGCAGGCGGTGTCGATCAGGCTCACTGCCTTGTCCGGCAATTGCCGCGCCGGGATGTAACGCGCGGACAGGCGCACGGCGGCGGCCACGGCCTCGTCGAAGATGCGGACCTTGTGGTGCTTTTCCAATGTTCCGACCAGGCCGCGGATCATGGCGATGGCCACGGGCTCCGATGGTTCTTCGACCTTCACGGTCTGGAAGCGCCGGGTCAGCGCCGCGTCTTTTTCGAAATACTTCTTGTATTCCGCCCAGGTCGTGGCGGCGATCGTGCGCAGTTCGCCGCGGGCCAAGGCGGGCTTGAGTAAATTCGCCGCATCGTTCTGCCCGGCGGCGCCACCGGCTCCGATGAGCGTATGCGCCTCATCGATGAACAAAATAATGGGCTTCGGGCTGGCTTTCGTTTCCTCGATGACCGATTTCAGCCGGTTCTCGAACTCGCCCTTCACCCCGGCGCCGGCCTGCAGCAGGCCGAGGTCCAGCGTGCGCAGCGTCACTTCCCGCAATGCCTCCGGCACGTCCCCTTCGGCGATGCGCAGCGCCAGGCCTTCGACCACCGCGGTCTTGCCGACGCCGGCTTCGCCCGTGAGGATCGGGTTGTTCTGCCGGCGCCTGGTGAGGATATCGATCATCTGCCGGATCTCGAAATCGCGGCCCAGGATCGGGTCGATCTTACCGGCCCGCGCCTGCGCCGTGAGGTCGATCGTGAACTGGTCCAGCGCGGCCGAGCCTCCGGGGCGCGGCACATCCGCCGTGCCTTCGGATCCCGCCGCCTGGGTCGTAGCCGCTGCCGCCTCCGCCGTGTTGGCGCAGATCGTGAGATAGTCGCGCCTCAGCAGCTCGGGCGAGATGCGGGCGAATTGGCCGGAGGCGTCCCTGGCATGCCGGGCCAACGCCTCATCGGCCAGCAATGCCCACAGCAGATGGCCGGAGCGCACCCGGGTCGCGCCCTGTTCCAACGAGGCCAGCAGCCAGGCTTGTTTCACCAACTCCACGATCTCGGGCGAGAGCGCGGGCGCCCTGGCGTTCCCGGTCTTCATGCGATCGAGCGCGCGGTTGAGGTCGGCCATCAGGCGGGCCGCATCGGCCTCGTAATGGCGCAGGATCGCCGAGATGTCGGAGTCCGCCCGATCCACCAAACCGAGCAGAACATGCTCGATCTCCACGTTGTAATGAGAGCGGGACAGCGTCATGCCGGCTGCCCCTTCGAGGCCCCGCCGGCATACATCGTTGAGCCGCCCCACAAGAGACTTCAGATCGATTGCGGCCACGACGTTCCCTTCCTGCAAGGAAAACCCTATGTGTTACGACGGGCGATGTAAAGGCAATTGCAACGATGTCGGCGACGCTGGACGGTTTCGACCTGGAGACGATCCTGGCCCCCATCCCGGGTGACGCGCCAGCCGGCCCCGATCCCCGGGAAGACGTATCCCCGGCCTCGATCTATTTCCGCCTGCGTGACGCCCGGGCCGAGGCGCGGGAGGCGGAGCGGATTGCGGAGGGCAGCGGACAGCAGGACGGCGCCCCGCCCTTGGCCTGGCGCACGGTGCAGACGCTCGCGAAACAGGGGCTGGCGCAGAACGCCAAGGACCTCGAACTCGCGACATGGTTGACGGAGGCGCTGGTGCGGTCCGCCGGGTTGCCGGGGTTGATGACCGGGGCGGCGGTGATCATGGGGCTGGTGGAGCGCTATTGGGACCAGCTCTACCCCATGCCGGACGAGGACGGGATCGCGACCCGGGTCGGCCCGCTGGCCGGCCTGTCCGGGCAGGGCGTGGACGGGTCGTTGATGCAGCCGCTGCGCAAGACCACGCTGTTCCGCCGGGCAGACGGGGCGGAGTTCGCCTATTGGCAATACGAGCTCTCGGTCGAGCTGGCCGGCATCACCGACCCGGTGCGGCGGCAGTCCCGCCTGGATGCCGGCATCCTCGATTTCGACGAATTGGAAAAGGAGGCCAGGGCGGCCGGCGCCGCGCATTGGACGGCGCTGCGGGCAGAGATCGTGGCGGCGCAGCAGGCCTGGGAGGCCATGGGCGCCGCGTTGGACCAGGCGGCGGGGGCGGACAGCCCCTCCACCAGTCGCGTCCGCGACCTGTTGCAGGCGATGCAGGATACGGCGGGCCGGTTCGCCCCCCGCGACGCCCCCGTGGCCGAGCCAGCAGCGCCGGGGGCACCGGTTCAGCCGGGCGCCGCGCCCATGGCGGCGTCCGCAGGCATGGGCCGCACCCAGGCCCTGCAGCGGCTGGGCGAGGTTGCGGCGTGGTTCCGGGCGAACGAGCCGCACTCCCCCATGGCCGACACGCTGGAGGAAGCGGTGCGGCGCGGGCAGATGACCTGGCCCGAGCTGCTGGCCGAAATCGTGCCCGATACCACGACCCGGCACGCCATGTTGACCGCGCTGGGCATCAAGCCACCCACCGACGAGAGCTGAACGGCAATAGCAACGATTGACCCCGGAGGAACGCCGCGCCTAGGATCGAACAAGACGGAATAGCAACGGTTCCCGATGCGTCTCAAAAACGTTCGAGGCCCGTTACTTCAACGCAAGGGACGGAGCGACACCATGAGCGCCAGCATCCACCAGAAGCTAGATCGGGTGCGCAAGCCGCGCGTCCACATCACCTACGAGGTCGAGACCGGGGACGCGCAGGTCCTGCGGGAGCTGCCGTTCATCGTGGGCGTCATGGGGGATTTCTCCGGGGACCCCACGGCGCCCTTGAAGCCGATGGCGGACCGCAAGTTCACCCAGATCGACCGGGATAATTTCGACGATGTCATGGCCGCCATGACCCCGGGCGTAAAGACGAAAGTCGAAAACACGCTGGCCGGGGACGGATCGCAGATCGCGGTGGACCTGAAATTCAATAAATTGGAGGATTTCGAGCCCGCCCGCGTGGCGGCCCAGGTGCCGGCGCTCGCGGCGCTCATGGAAACCCGCGCCAAGCTGCGCGACCTCATGAGCAAGGTGGACCGGTCGGAGGAGCTGGAGAGCCTGCTGGAGCAGGTGCTGCGCTCGGATGCGGAGCTGAAGACGCTCTCGGGCGAGCTCGGCCTCGATAAGAAGGAGGGCTGAGCCATGTCCGACCAAGCAGCCACCGGCGCCGCCGCCGCGACCACCACGACGGAGGCCGCGCCCGGGCTCCTGGACCAGATCCTGTCCAACACGAAGCAGACCGAACCGGACCGCGCGCAAGACCTGGTGAAAACGCTGGTCGAGCAGGCGCTGTCGGGCACCGTCACGTTCGACAAGAACCTGACCCGCACCTTCGACCGCGCCATCGCCGCGATCGACCACAAGCTCTCGACCCAACTCAACGCCATCATGCACGACCCCAAGTTCCTGAAGCTCGAGGGCACCTGGCGCGGGCTGAATTACTTGGTGATGAACAGCGAAACCGGCGCCTCGCTCAAGATCCGCATGCTGAACGCCAGCAAGCGGGACCTGACGCGCGACCTGACGAAGGCGGTCGAGTTCGATCAGAGCCAGCTGTTCAAGAAGATCTACGAGAACGAGTTCGGCACGCCTGGTGGCGAGCCCTACGGCGCGCTGATCGGCGACTATGAATGGGGCAACCACCCGGACGATATCGAGACGCTGCGGCTGATGTCCAACGTGGCAGCCGGGGCGTTCGCGCCGTTCGTGACCGCGGCCGGGGCCGGGATGTTCGGCTTCGACGACTGGACCGAGCTGTCGAAGCCGCGGGACATCGCCAAGATATTCGAAACCGCCGAGTACCAGAAATGGCGCAGCTTCCGGGACAGCGAGGATGCCCGCTTCGTCAACCTCGTGATGCCGCGCGTGATCTCCCGCCTGCCGTATGGCGCCAGCACGAAGCCGATCGAGGAATTCAATTACGAGGAGGCGCCGGCGGATGCGGCCGGCGCCGCCAAGCCCATGGCGCACCAGGATTATTGCTGGTCCAACGCGGCCTACGTCATGGGTGCGCGCTTGACGGACGCCTTCGCCAAATACGGCTTCTGCACCGCCATCCGCGGCGCCGAGGGCGGCGGCAAGGTCGAGAACCTGCCCGCCCACGTGTTCACATCGGACGATGGCGACACCGACACGAAGTGCCCGACCGAGATCGGCATCACGGACCGGCGCGAGTTCGAGCTGTCGAACCAGGGTTTCCTGCCGCTGTGCCACTACAAGAACACCGATTACGCTGTGTTCTTCGGCGGCCAGTCGGCGCAGAAGCCGAAGAAGTATGATCGCCCCGATGCAACGTCCAACGCCGCGATCTCGGCGCGCCTGCCCTACATGATGGCCACGTCTCGCTTCGCGCATTATTTGAAGGTGATGGCGCGGGACAAGATCGGCTCGTTCATGGAGGCCAGCAACGTCGAGAGCTGGTTGAACCGGTGGATTCAGAACTACGTGAATACCAACGAGGACGCCGGGCAGGAGATGAAGGCGCGCTTCCCGCTGCGGGAGGCGAAGGTCGAGGTGAAGGAGATCCCCGGCAAGCCCGGCTCCTACAACGCCGTCGCCTACCTCCGCCCCTGGTTGCAGATGGAGGAGCTGACGACCAGCATGCGCATGGTCGCCCGGGTGCCTCAAGCGGCGTAGCGTGCCCGCCCTCCGCGACGAGGTGCTGGCCGGGCGGTTCTTCGGCGCCGCCCGGGCCGAGGCCGCCGAGGCGCTGGCGGTGTTCGTCAGCGGCCACGGCACGCTTGCGGAGTTGGGGGCCACCTGGTTCGGGGACGGCCTGGCCGCGCTGATCCAGGCCGGGCCGGATGCGGTGCGGGACGCGCTGGACCGGGATATCGCGGCGATCGACGCCCTGATCTCCACCCAGCTCGACGCCGTCTTGCACGCCCCGCGCGTGCAGGCGTTCGAGGGGCGGTGGCGCGGCCTGCATTGGTTGCTGCAAGGGGTCGAGCCGTCCCGCCGGGTGAAGGTGCGCGTGCTGCACCTGACCTGGCCGGAGCTGTGCCGGGACCTGGAGCGGGCGCCGGAGTTCGACCAGAGCAATCTGTTCCGCCGCATCTACGAAGACGAGTTCGGCATGCCTGGCGGCGAGCCGTTCGGCCTCCTGGTCATCGACCACGCCGTCCGCCACCGCCGCAGCACCGAGGCGCCGTCCGACGATGTGGGGGCCTTGGCGCAGCTCTCGGCGGTGGCGGCCGCGGCGTTCACCCCGGTCGTGCTCTCGGCGCATCCGTCCCTGCTGGAAGTCGATGGCTTCGACGATCTCGGCGCAATCCAGGACATCGCGGCGCCCCTGCGCAGCCCGGATCACGCGCGTTGGCGCGGCCTTTCGGGCCGGGCGGACATGAGGTTCGTGGCCGTCACCCTGCCACGCCTGCTGGCCCGCCTGCCCTGGGCGGACGATCCCTTTCGCCGCGACGGGTTCCGCTATCGCGAATACGCGCCCACCGTCGCGGACCGCACGTGGATGAACGCCGGCTACGCCTTCGCCGCCTGCGTCCTGCGCGCCTTTGCCAATCATGGCTGGCCGGCCGACGTGCGCGGCGTGGAAACCGATCGGGTGGGCGGCGGGCTGGTCACCGCCGTGCCGTCCGAGCCCTTCGCCAGCGGACCGCCGGCGGCCTGGCCCCGCACCGGCATCGAGTATCGCCTGACGGACCGGCAGGAGCGGGCGCTGATCGACGCCGGGCTGCTGCCGGTGGCGGCGCTGCCGTATGGCACCGACCTCGTGTTCGGCGCCGCGCGCAGCCTGCAGATGCCGCAGAGCTACCAGGGCACCGGTGCCGCCGCCGCGGATGCCAGCGCCCGGCTGTCGAGCCAGATCAACTCCATCCTGTGCGCCTCCCGCTTCGCCCATCTGATCAAGGTCATGGGCCGCGACATGGTGGGCTCCATGCAGACGGCCGACACGATCGAGCGGAAATTGCAGGTCTGGCTGCAAGGCTACGTCAACACCAACATCACCGGCAGCGGTGACAGCCGGGCGCGGTTCCCGCTGGTGGCCGGGGACGTGCGGGTCAGCGAGCGGCCCGGCAAGCCCGGCGTATTCGGCTGCACCGTCCGCCTGCAGCCACACCATCAGCTCGACGACGTCGCCAGCACGTTCAGCCTGGTCACCGAACTGGCCGCGCCCGGGGCGCGGTAGGAGAGTCCCATGCAAGATGACGCCGAAGTCACAAGCCCGGGCGCCCTGTTCAACGCCGGCCGGCTCCTGGACGCGACCGCCGCCGCCAACGCCGCGGTGAAGAAGGCGCCGACCGAGCTGGGCGCCCGGCTGCTGCTGGCCGAACTGCTGGTGTTCGGCGGCAACCTCGAACGGGCGGACGTGCTGCTGGACGCCTGCGCCGACCTCGATCCCGCGGCGGCCGTCGGCGTGGCGGAGTTCCGGCAGCTGGTGCGGGGCGAGGTCGCGCGGCGCCAATTGTTCCGGGATGGAAGGGTGCCGGAGTTCCTGGGCGAGCCCACCCCCTGCCAACGCGCGGCGCTCGCGGCCATCGTGGCGCTGCGGGACGGCAACGCCGCCGAGGCGCAGCGCCAGGCCGAGGCGGCGGAGGCGGGGCGGGTGCATCCCAGGGGAGACCACGCCGGCGCCCCGTTCGACGATTTCAGGGACGCGGACGACATGCTGGCCGGCACGGTCGAGGTGATCACCACCACCGGCAAATATTATTGGATTCCCGCCGAACGCATGCGGACGATCGCGTTCCATGCGCCGAAGCGCCCGCGAGACCTGTATTGGCGCCGGGCCACGATGGACGTGCAGGATGGGCCGGAGGGCGAGGTCTATGTCCCCGCCATCTACGCCGCCGGCAGCGACACGCTGAGCGAGGATCTGCGGATGGGCCGGGCTACGGAGTGGCTGGAGAGCGGACCCGTGCGGGGCATGGGCGCCGTAACGCTGCTGGTGGGCGAGGACGCGGCGACGATGATGGAGCTGACGACGCTCACCTTTCATCATGAGTAGCGGGCATGAGTAGCGAGCATGAGTGATATCGACAACACCTGGTCGGGCCCGCGCGGCCGGGCGCAGCTGCCGTTGCTGGACCGCCTGATGGATACCGATCCGGACGCCGCGGTGGACCGTCCGCTTTCCGCCACGGCCGCGCTCGCGATCCTGCGGGACAGCGTGCGCGCGGACCTCGAGGCGCTGCTCAACGCGCGCCGCCGCTGGCGGTCCTGGGATCCGGCTTTCCGCCAGCTCGCCCGCTCCCCGCTCGGCTTCGGCATCCCGGACTTCGCCGCCGGCGCCTTCAACGACCCGGCCCGGCGCGAGGAGCTGCGCCACGAGATCGAGGCCAGCATCATCCGGTTCGAACCGCGCTTCGCCCGCGTCAGCGTGCGGCTCATGGGGGAGGAAAACCCGCTCTCCCACGGCCTGCGCCTACGGATCGAGGCGCTGCTGCACGCCGAACCGGCGCCCGAACCCGTCACCTTCGACACCGTGGTCGATACCACCACGACCGAAATGACCGTGACCGTGCAGGAAGGCTGAATGTCGGACGTGCTGCTGCCGTATTACGACCGGGAGCTGGATGCGCTGCGCCGGCTCGCGGCCGAGTTCGGGGAGGCGCATCCGAAGATCGCCGGGCGGCTCAGGCTCAGCAAGGACACGGTCGACGATCCGCACGTGGCGCGCCTGCTGGAGGGAGTCGCGTTCCTCGCCGCCCGCGTGCACCAGCGGCTGGACGACGAGTTCCCGGAGCTGACGGACGCGCTGCTGGGCGTGCTGTATCCGCATTACCTGGCGCCGGTTCCCTCCAGCGCGATCGCCTGTTTCGCGGCGGACCCCGGCCTCACGGGCGCCGCGCAATTGCACGCCGGGCTCGAGCTCGATACCGAGCCGGTGCGGGGCGAGCGGTGCCGGTTCCGCACCACGACGCCGCTCACGCTGTGGCCGATCGAGATTGAGGCAGTGCGCGTCTCCGGCCTGCCGCTGCCGGCGCCCGCGAACCCGGTGGCCTCGGCCGCCGTGGGCTGCGTGCGCATCTCGTTGCGCTGCGCGGTGCCGGACATGACGTTCACGCGGTTGGGCGTGGACCGGTTGCGCTTCTTCCTCCGCGGCTCCACGGCGGCGCCGCTGCTGGAGCTGATCATGGCGCACGCCGTCTCGGTCGCGTTGGCGGACGGACCCACGGACCCGGCGCCGGTGATCCTGCCACCGAGCGTGCTGGCGCCCGTAGGTTTCGCACCGGAGGAGGCGCTGTTTCCCTTCCCCGCCCGCTCCTTCTCCGGCTTCCGGCTGTTGACCGAATATTTTGCGGCCCCCGACAAGTTCATGTTCTTCGACGTGACCCGGCTCGACGCCAAGACCCTGGTTTCTGGCGGCAACCGCATGGACATCTTTGTCTATTTGGACCGCGTGCTCCCGGATCTGGAGCGGTCCGTGGATGCAGGGGCGATGGCGCTGGGGTGCACGCCGATCGTGAATTTGTTCCAGCAGCGCTGCGAGCCCATCCCGCTCGATCACACCACGATCGACTACCGCATCGTCCCCGACGCAAGGCGGCCGCAGGGAACGGAAATCTGGTCCGTCGACCGTGTGCGCGAGAGCCGGCCCGACAGCACCGTGCGGCACTGGGCGCCGTTCCACCGCCTCACCCAGGGGCCGGCGCTAGCGGAGGACGCGCCTTCCGGCTTCTACGGCACCGTGCGCCGGCCGGCGACGGGGCGGGGGCGCGGCACGGAGGTGTTCCTCATGCCGCATGACCCGGAATTCGATCCGGCGCAGGTAGCGGACTCCGTGCTGTCGATCGACGCGCTCTGCCTCAACCGGGACCTGCCGGCCGCGCTGCCGTTCGGCGGCGGCCACCCGACGCTCACGCCGACCGACGGCACCACCGTGGTCACGGGCGTGACCTGCCTCACGGCGCCCACCGCCACGATGCGCCCGGCCTTGCAAGATAAAGGGGCGTGGCGCCTGATCTCCCATCTATCGCTCGGTCATCTCAGCGTCGTGGGCGGGGCCGAGGGGGCGGCGGCGTTGCAGGAGGTGCTGCGGCTCTACGATTTCCGGGACTCCGCGGAGTCCCGCGCCGCCATCCGGGCGCTGCTGAGCGTGTCGTCCCAGCCCGGCACCGCACGCGTCGCGGGATCCCGGCCCGGCGCGTTCTGCCGCGGGCTGGATGTGACGCTCACCTTCGATCCCGTGGCCTGGTCCACCGGCGGCCTGTTCGTGCTGGCCTCCGTGCTGGACCGGTTCCTGGCGCTGCACGCAACGGTGAACTCGTTCGTGCGCACCCGGGCCGTGCTGCGCGGGCGGCCGGGCCATGCCGCCGCCTGGCCGGCGCGGGCGGGGGCGCGGGTGCTGTTATGACACCGGTCCGGCGGCTGATGCGCGAACCCGGGCGATTCAGCTTCGACGCGGCGGTCCGGCTGCTGAGCGTGCGACGCCGCATGGAAGAACCCGGCCGCGCGGTGCGTTTCGCCGCAGCCTCGGGCGCCACCTATCCGGCGGCCGAAGTGCAGGCCGTGCAGGACGGCGCCCCCGGCCCGGCCGCCACCGTCACCCTGTTCGGCCTCACCGGCCCCTCCGGCGTGCTGCCCCGGCATTATACCGAGGCCGTGGTGACCGGTCTGCGCCAGCGCTCCCGGTCGTTGCGGGATTTCCTGGACGTGATGGCCCAGGGCGTCACGGCGCAATTCGCGGCGGCCGGCAGCAAATACCGACCGCATCGCGCTGCCGATAAAGCCGCGCTGGCCGGCGATGGAGCTGGCGGCCCGCACGCGGCGGCGCTGCTGGCCTTCACCGGATATGGCACGCCGCACCTGGCCGATCGTCTTCCGTCCGGCCCGTCGCCCTTGCGGCATTATGCCGGGCTGTTCGCGACGCGGCCGCGCTCGGCAGACCGGTTGGCGTCCCTGGTATCGGACTGGCTCGGCCGTCCGGTCGAGGTCGAGCAATTCGCCGGCGCCTGGCTCGCCCTGCCGCCCGATCAGCGCACGGCGCTTGGCCGTGGCCTACAGATCGGGGCGTTCAGCCGGCTGGGCGAGGACGCCACCATCGGCATTCGGGCCTGGGATCCGCAGGCCCGGATCGTGTTGCGGGTCGGCCCGCTCGACCTCGCCACCTTCACCGCGCTGCTGCCGGACCGCCCGGCGCTGCGAGAGCTCGTGGGCCTCGTGCGGGCCTTCGTGGGGTTCGAGGTGGGGTTCGCGGTCAATCCGGTGCTGGCGGCGCCCGCGGTGCCCGGCCTGGTGCTGGGCGGCACCGCGGCCCACCGGCCGCAGCTCGGCTGGAATAGCTGGATTCCCGGCGCCACTGCCGTCCGCCGCCACCCCGCTGCGGACGCGGTGTTCGAGGCGGAGATCGTGGAGGCGCTGGCATGACGACGTGGTCCGGCGGCTATGTCGCGGATATCGACTACATGCCGGGCTATTACCGGCAGCAGGCGGCGCCGCATATGAGGCTGGGCGCGCTGCTGGGGGGCGTGGATGCGCGCCTGCCAGGCGCGGGTGAGGCGGCGCATTACCTGGAGCTGGGCTGCGGCCAGGGGCTGAACGCGCTGCTGACGGCCGCGTCCAACCCGGGCTGGCGCGTCACGGCCATCGACTACAACCCGGCCCATATCGCCTATGCCCGGAGGCTGGCCCATGAGGCCGGGCTGCAAAACGTCAGCTTCCTCGAGGCCGACGTCACGGCGCCCTGGCCCACCACCCTTCCCGCCGCGGATGTGGTCAGCCTGCATGGCGTCTGGAGCTGGGTGTCGCCCACGGTGCGGCAGGGCCTGGTTCGCCTGCTGGCGGCGGCGGTGGCGCCCGGGGGAATCGTGCATGTCAGCTACAACTGCCTGCCGTCGTGGCAGGGCGCGCTCGGGATGCAGCGCCTGGTGTTCGAAGCCGGGCGGCGCGGGGGTGGCCGTAGCGATAGGCAGGTGACGTCCGGCCTGGCCGTCGCCCGCTCCCTGCTGGCGGCCAAGGCCCGCTTCCTGCATGAGGGAACGCTGCCGGCCAAGCTGCTGGAGTATGCGGAGACTGCCTCCGTCGCCTATCTCGCCCATGAATACATGAACGATCATTGGTCGCCCTGCTTCCACGCGGACGTGGCCGGGGCCCTTGCGGAGGCGAAGCTGGACTGGGTGGGCTCCTGCAATTTGCTGGAGGCGTTCCCGGACCTCAACCTGTCGACGGAGCAGCGGGCCGTGTTGGACCAGTTCGATGACCCGATCATGCGGGAGTTGGTGAAGGACACCTGCATGTCGCGTCATCTCCGGCACGACCTGTTCGTCCGCGGCGCCCGGCGCCTCAATGATGCAGCGCGGGACGCGGCGCTACGGGAGCTGACGCTGATGCTGACGGTGCCTGTGGCCGACTTCGACTACAAGCCCGAGGTGCCGGCCGGCACGGCGGAGCTGGGCGCCGCGTTTCCGCCCATGGTGGCGGCGCTCGGCCAGGGCCCGGCGACGGTGGGGGAATTGCTGTCGGTCGTCCCGGGCCGCAGCAACCCGGCGGAGCTTGCCGCCACCTTGGTTGGTTCCAGCCAAGCGATGCTGCTGGCCCACCCGCACGCCGAAGCGGGTGAGGGCACCCAGCGGCTCAACCGGGTGTTGGGACGGCAAGTCACATCCATCGTCGGACCCGAGAATTCGGGCGGATTGGCATCACCCCGGCTGGGCGCCGCGCTTCCGCTGAGCCGTCTCTCCCGGTTCGTGGCCGGGCGGCTGTTGGAGCGGCCGGGGATCGAGTTGGAGTCCTGGTTCCGGGACTTGTCGCACGACGTGCCCGAGGACAAGCACGCCGAGTTGCGAACGCTGCTGGCGAGCGTGGTGGAGCGGCAGGTGCCGATGCTGCGGGTCGCGGGGGTGTTACCGGGCTGACCGCCTGCCCGCTCTCCCGCTTAACCGGCCCTTAATCCCTTCTTGCTAGCTTCTGCCGACATTCTGACAGAGGCAGCCATGGCATCCCTGCGTTTCGCATATCCGAAGGCGGTTCCACGGTGATCGGCTGGGTGCCCCACGTGCTGGTGGGCTTTCTCGATCAGGTGGCCGGGCCGGAGCAGCGGCGGGTCATCCTGGCGGAGGCCGGGTTGGATGGGGACGCGACGCAGTTCGCCCTGAGCCAGGACGTGCCGGATCCGGTGTGCCGCCGGGTCATCGACACTGCCTGTGTTCGCTTGGGCGTGACGGAAGAACAGGCTTTCGCATTGTTCGCGCCCTATTTCCTGGCCCGCGCCAAGGCAGCGTTTCCCGGCTTCTTCCGCGGGGTGACGGACACGCGCGCCTTTCTCCTGCGGCAGCCGGCGATCCACGCCAGCTTGGCCGCCGGGCTACGCGATCCGGAACGGCGGTCGGTCGCGGACAAGTTCCGGGTCGAGGAGACCGAGACGGGTGTGCGGGTCCACTACAATTCGTCAAACCGTCTCGCTGCGCTGTATGTCACCGTCGCTGGCGAGTTGGCGGCGAGCTTCGGTGACCAGGCGCTGATCACGTTCGAGTCCGGAGGACCGACGGATGCGACCTGCACGATGCGGGTAGACCTGCTGCCGATGCAGGCAAAGACGCCAGCCGAGGGCATCAAAGAGCGCAGTGCCGCATGACGGCGCTGCTGCCCGCCGGCTGTGAAAGCGACCGGTTGAGGGCCGATACCGAGGAGATCTGTGCGCAGCTTTGCGGAGCCGTCACCGGTGATTTCGATTTCCGCGTCGGTACTGGCAGCGGGGACGAGACGGTCCAGAAGCTGACCATGCTTGCCAATTTCGTGCTCGATGCTGCCCGGCGTGCGGTGGAAGCGGCGGCCGCCCGCGCGGCCGCGGAAACGCGTGCGGCCGAGTTGCGGGACGTGCACCGGATCGCCCGCATCGCCACCTTTCAATGCGATCTGGCGGGGAGCGTGGTGGCCCTGTCGGACGAGATGCACCTTCTGCTTGGCACGGTTCCGGCGGGTGGTCCCCTGTCGTGGGCGGAGCTGTTGGCGCGGCTGCATCCCGACGATCGTGATCCCATTGCAGCCGCGCTGACGGTGGCGGCGTCTGGGCTCGACAGGGGCGGCCTCGAATGCCGCCTCATGCAGACCGACGGCGCGATGGCCCGGCTTTGGGTGGAGCTTCGCCTCGAGCGGGACGCGCGCGGCCGGCCCACCGCGATCCGGGGCGTGTGCCAGGACGTCACGGAACATCGGACCGCCGCGGAACGAATAGAGAAGCTGACGCATTACGACCCGCTGACTGGGCTCGCCAACCGGACCCTGCTGCAGCTCCGCCTCTCGGACGCGATCGGCACCGCCCGGCAGGCCGGCGGCACGCTGGCCGTGCTCTGCATCAACCTGGACGGGTTCAGGGCCGTGAACGACCTGCATGGCCACGCGACCGGGGATCGCCTGCTTTGCGAGGTGGCAGCCCGGCTGCGCCATTGCGTGCGTGACACCGACGTCGTCGCACGGCTCGGTGCCGACGAGTTCGTGGTCATCCAACTGCATGATGTCCAGCCGGAAGCAGCGCGCGCATTGGCCGATCGGCTGCTGGAAAGACTTGCCGAACCTTACTGCCTCGCCGGTGGCGAGGATCAGGGCACCGTCACGGCGTCGTTCGGGATCGCCCTCTATCCCAGCGATGGAGACCATCCGGACACCCTGCTCCACAACGCCGACACCGCGCTGCATCGGGCGAAATGGGCGGGGGGGAGGACGGCTTTCCTGTATCGGCCGGAAATGGACCGAGAGCTCCGGGAGCGTCGTGCGCTGGAGCGGGACCTGCATCATGCGGCGTCACGCGGGGAGTTCAAGCTGGTCTGGCAGCCGATCGCGGCGTCCGCGACCGGCAACGAGGTCCATGGGTTCGAAGCGTTGCTACGATGGCACCATCCCGAGCGGGGTCTTGTGCCACCTGACGTGTTCATCCCGATCGCGGAGGCCTGCGGCGCCATCGCCAGCATCGGGGCCTGGGTCATGCAGGAGGCTTGTCATGAGGCGGCACGGTGGAGAAAACCGCTCCGCATCGCCGTGAACGTCTCCCCCTTGCAGGTGCAGGAGGGCCGGCCCTTCGCGGAAATGGTGGAACAGGCGCTGCTGCATTCCGGGCTCCATCCGTCGCGGTTGATGCTCGAGGTCACTGAAGGCGTGCTGATCCGCGAGACGGAGCGGGTGCTTGCAACGCTCAACCGACTTAAATCGCATGGCGTGCGGGTCGGGCTGGACGATTTCGGGACCGGCTACTCGTCGTTGGCGACGCTGCGGGCGTTCCCGTTCGACAAAATCAAGATCGACCGCAGCTTCGTCGCCGATCTGGTGACGATGGATGGCCAGGATGCGGCCATCGTCCGCGCGGTGCTCGGCCTGGCTCGCGGCCTGGGCCTGCCCGTGATCGCCGAGGGCGTCGAAACACCCACGCAGCTTGCGCTGCTGCGGGCCATGGGCTGCGAGGAGGTGCAGGGATGGCTGATCGGCAGGCCGGCCGCCATCGCCACCTTCGCGCATCTGACGGATGCGATGACGGCGGCAGCGGCCTGAGCCCCTGGCGGCTCACACGGGAGATGCCAGCGGCTTGCCCTTCTCCACCACGTAGTTCGCTGCGATCCGGGCCGCCTTCGGGCCGTTCTTCACGCTGTGCGGCGTGGCGGTCGGGATTTGGAAGCCGGTGCCGGGCCGCATCATGCGGTTGGGTTGGCCATCCACCAGCAGCTCGAACTCGCCCTCCAGCACGAAGGTGCTCTCCACACCCGGATGCGTGTGCCGGGCAACGGTGGCGCCGGCCTCGATCTCGGCTTCCACCAGCACGGTCATGTAGCCGGGCATCGGTCCCTCGATCTGGCTGACGATGGTGCGCTTCACGCCGCCCGTGGTGGCGGCCGGAGTCTGCGCGGTGGGAGTCTGTGCCGTGGCACCCGTGGCGATCAGGCCGCCCGCGGCACACAACACGCACTCGATGAACCGGCGACGTGACGACATGACGGCCTCCCTTGTTTTGCCGTCAGGCTGGACCCGGAGCGGCTTCGTTGGCAAGCCGGATCGTCACCGCCGTCACGTTGTCCCGCGCCTCCGCTGCCAGCGCCGCCTTCAGCAGCGCGCAGGCCGCGTCGTCCCCAGCCAACGAGGCCCGGAGCGCCGCCTCCGTCAGCACCTTCGACACGCCGTCGCTGCACAGCAGGAAGCGGTCCCCGGGCAGCAAGGTGCCGGCCCGCTTGTCCAGTTCGAAGCTCGGCGTGTCCGCCCCCACGGCGCGGGTGATGACGTTGGCGTGGCGGTGGCCCTCGGCCTGGTCCGCCGTGATCGCCCCGGCCTCCACCAAATCCTGCACCAGGCTGTGGTCCCGGCTGACTAGCGTGAGCGCGCCGTGCCGCAGCAGGTAGGCGCGGGAATCCCCCGCCCACAGACAGGCGAAATGGTCGCCGCTGGCCAGCAGCACCACGACCGTGGTGGCCACCGTGCCCTGCCGCCGGGCGCCCTCGGCCAGCGCCGCATCGTGCGCCGCCTGCATGCGCTGCCGCACCTCCGCCAGCAGCTCGGCCGCCGTGAGCCCGGCGGGCACGGCCTCCAGCGCCTGCGTCACCATCGCGGCCGCGACCTCCCCGGCCTGGTGCCCGCCCGCCCCGTCCGCCACCGCCCATAGGCCGAGGTCGGGGCGATTGACGAAAGCGTCCTCGTTATGCGGGCGCACGGTGCCAGGATGCGTCGCAGCGGCGGAGTGGAAGCGGCCCGCTTCGGAGGTGATGTGGATCATGCCGGCCGGGTCAGCCAAGACCGAGCATCCCCGCGAATGCCGGGCCGGACGGCAGACCTGCGTGCGTCTGCGCCCCCGCGGGCACCCGTGGGCCACCCTCCGTCCACCAAGTGCCCGCATTGGGCGGCGGACCGCCGGTGCCGAAACTCCCCTCGATCCGGGCCGCCAGCACATCCGGCTCCAGGTCCAGCGCCAGCGCATCGAGCGCCGCCGCCTCCGCGCCATCCAGGAACGACCCGGCGCCATCCAGCGCCTCCGTCGAGCCGATCGCAGCGACCGTCAGGGGAAAATACCGCCCGGCCTTGTCCACGCTCGGCAGCCACGCCCCCAGCACGGCGCCCGCGCCACACAACCCGGCCGGCAGGTGGAAGCGCCACACCGGCGCCACCAGCCAGGCCTCCACCCAATCCGGCAAGGCCTGCACCGCCGGCAGCTCGGCCTGCCACCAGGCATCCCAGCCGTCGCAGAAATCGCGCGGCAACCCGGCCCGCACGAAATCGCCGCGCGACGGCAGCTTGCCGGTGAAGCCGGTTACTGAACGGTGGGGCACCGGAACCCCTGCAGCACATCGGGCGCGAACGGGTTGATCACCGACCCGGCGCGGATCTCATACGTCACGCTCCGCTCGCCCAGCTGGAACGCCAGCGTGTATTTTTCCTGGGCGCCGGCTTGTTTCAGCGTACCCTGACCGAACAGCCGGAACATCGCCCACGGCCCGGTTTCGGACAGCACGCCGGTGCCGTTGGCGGGCGGCGGGGTGAAGACCAGGCGCACGCTCTGCATGCGGGACGGGCCGGGCCAGGTGATCTGCGTGGCGCGCGGCGGGCCGTGGGCGAAGGTGACCGGCGTGCCGTCGAAATCGAGCGTGACCTGCGTCGTGCCCGGATCGGAATCGAGCGGCGTGATGTCGAACCGCACGGCGGGCGTGGTGCCGCCCGCGGCGAAGAACAGGTCCCGGATCACCGCCGCCCGCTGGAACTGCGCGAGGTCGGTGGGGGATACGGGGGCCGGCACCCCGTCCGCCGCCTGTGGCTTCCAGGGCTTGCTGCTCATGTCGACATAGGGGCGGAGCTGGGTGTTGAAGAAGCCGTCGATCAGCCCGCCCGGCGCCAGCAGCTTACCGAAATCGTCCATCAGCACGTCATCCTTGGCGCCCCGGGTGAACGGGTAGCGGCCATTGATCGCGACGGGGCAGAGCGCGCCCGGGCCGCCGCTGGTGGAGAACGCCGCCACGACCTGCGCCCGCGCGCCGCCGCCGCGCAACGTAGTGCCGGAGGCCGCCATGCTCACCAGCCAGCGCGCCAAGGGCTGCGGCTGGCGCTGGCCTTCGGCGCGGAGCGCAGGGCCGGGGTCGTTGACGCCGGGTGTTGCAGGCGCGGTGGCGCCGCCAACCGGTTGTGCATTCAGCTTGGCCAGCTGTTGTCCCAGATCGTTCAGCGCCTTCAGCACCTGCTCGATCGGCGCCCCCGCCCCGCCCGCGACGAGTTTTCGCAGGGCGTCGTAGCGGTCATCGACCTCGGAGCCGGGCGGGCGGGCGGGCGGGGCGCCGGGCTGGCCGAAGGTGGCTTGCAACCGGGACTGCGCCGACGTCACGGCGTTCTGCGCCGCCCCTTGCGCCGCTGCCTGGGCCTGGGCCACGAGGCCCGCCGGCGGGGGTGGCGGCTGCGACAAGGTGAGCTGTCGCGCGGCCGAGGCCAGCAGGTCTCGCATCGGCGATTGCGGGGAGGACAGGATATAAAGGTCCTGCGCCGCCTGCGATATGCTGCGCAGCGGCACGATGTTGAGGTCCGCCAGCATCGCGTCCCAGGCGGCGATGTAGTCGGCCTGATACAGCGCGATCACCTGGCCCTCCAGCGTGCGCATCTGCGCCTCGTCCGTGCGGATCTCCGCCCGCTCCCCCAACACCCAGCTCTCGGAGGCGACCTCCTTGGTGGCGGGGCCGAGCGCGGGGAGCAGCACCTTGTGGAACCCCTCCACCGTCAGGAAACCCGGGATGCCGTCATCGAGGGTCTTGCCGGAGTTGCGGACGAACACCCGCATACCAGCGGGTCCCAGCGCCTCCGACGGGCGCCAGGGCGGCACGCGCAGCGCGGCGGCGGAGGGCTTGATGCGGGAATAGACCCGGGCGGCGACCGAGACCCGGCTGAACGTCGCGCGCGCCTGGCCCACCAGCTCCCCATCCAATGCCACCGCCGGCAACGGCTCCGCCAGCAGCGCGTCCAGATGCTGGCGCAAGGACTGCACCAGCGGCGCGTTGAATGCGCCGGGATAGGAAGCCTGCCAATCCAGCGACATCCATTCCCGCACCAGGTCCCGGTCGAGCGGGCCGGAGCCGCCCAGCATCAGATAGACGCGGGTGGCGTCATAGAGGAACTCGGGCCGGGCCATGTTGCCGCGCATCTGGCTCTCGAGCCGCCAAACCAGCCGCGGCAGCAGCGCGTTGGTGAGCGCATGGCGATAGACGGCCCGGGCCCCCGCGCCGAGCTTGGCGTCTTGCGACAGGCCAAGGGACCAGCCGGCCCGCTCCGCCCCATGCGGCAGTGCCCGCGCCTGATCCAGCAACGGCGCCAGGCGCGGCAGATCGCCATCCGCCACGGGATCGAGCGGCAGTCCGCCCGCCGTCTGTTCATACCCCGCCAGAGCGGTGGCCGAGCCATCGATCGCCCGCTGCGCCTCGCTCTGTTGGGCCAGCACGAATCCGCCGCAGCCCAGCGCGGCCAGCGCCAGCGTGGCGAACGCGCCCACCCGCATAGCGAGCCGCCGCCGCATGGCACCGGGCGGCTCGCTGACCAGCATCGCCTCCCCGAACACCACGTCCTTCAGCAGGCGGCCCAGGAAGTAGCTCCGCCCCCGCTCGGGCCGCAGGCTGGGCGCCGGGCGCTGATCCAGGCCGAAGGCGCGGGCCATGGCGCCGGTCAGCCGGTCGATCGTGGTGCCCTCCTGCGTGCCGGAGGTGAGATAGACGCCGCGCAGGAAGGGCGCCGGGTCGAGCCGGGAGCCGCCGAACGCCTCGGTCAGGAACTCCTGCATCGGCGCCTCGATCGAGGCCACCTGCGCCGGGAAGCCCGCGATCAGGCCGCGCTTCTCCGGGCTCCGCTCGGTTTGCAGCCGGTCGATCAACCGTTCCTGCAACCGCCCGACCAGCAGGCCCATCTCCGCCGCGAACGCCGCGACGGGGCCGCCTTCCGTGCTCGTGAGCGGGAAAGTCGTGCCCCAGACCTGGTTGCGCTTCTCGGTGTCCAGATCGTCGAAGAACTCGGTGAACCCGGCCAGCTTGTCCGCCTTGGTGACCAGCGCATAGACCGGCATGCGCATGCCGAGCCGCTCCTCCAGCTCCTTGATCCGGCGGCGGATGGCGCGGGCGTGGGCCAGGCGCTCCTCCGCGGGGGCGGCTGCGATGTCGGACACGGCGATCGCGACCAGCACGCCGTTGAGCGGCTGGCGGGGACGCGTCTGTTTCAGCAGCGCGAGGAACGCCTCCCACCCGGCGCGGTCCACCTGCGCGTCCGAATCCTGCGTCGTGTAGCGGCCGGCGGTGTCGATCAGGACGGCGGTCTCGGTGAACCACCAGTCGCACATGCGGGTGCCGCCCACCCCCGCCACGGCGCCCTGCCCCATCTCCGCCGCCAGCGGGAATTTAAGGCCGGCGTTCAGCAGCGCCGTGGTCTTGCCGGCGCCGGGGGGGCCGATGATGGCATACCAGGGCTGCTCATAGAGATAGCCGCGGCGGCCCGTGGCCTTTTTCAGCAAAGCCAGCGCGCCCGCGAGCTTCTCCGCCAGCGCCGCCGCCTCCTCCCGGCCGGGCGCCGTGGGATCGGCCTTCGCCGTCTCGGTGATACCCACCACCAATGCCTGGTCCCGCCGCCGCCGCCGCCAGTCGAACGTCAGGTTCACCCCAGCCCACACCGCGAGCATGAGTGCGATCAGCAGCAGGCGCGGCCAGACCTCCTCGAACCAGGACAGCAGCGGTCCGAAGAACCAGACCAGCGCCGCCAGCAATGCCACGCCGACGAAGCTGAGCGTCCAGCGGGACAGTAGAACCCGCATCTAAGCCCCCTGCCGACGCAGCACGACCTCGATGCGCCGGTTCTGCTCCCGGCCCTCCGGTGTGGCATTCGGCGCGATCGCCTCGGCGTCTGCCCGGCCCTCCGCCGTGATCCGCCCGGCCTCCCCCATCGCCGGCAGGATCAATGCCCGCGCCGCCTGCGCCCGCGCGGCCGACAGGGTGAAATTGCTGGGGAAGGCCACGGTGCGGATCGGCTGGTTGTCGGTATAGCCCACCACCTGCACCTGCCCCGGCTCCTCCTTCAGCGCCGCGCCGATCCGTTCCAACAGGGCCTTGTAGGACGGGTTCACGGTGGCGCTGCCGGAAGGGAACATGCCGCGGTTCATGATCCGCACGATGGGCACCGCCTCCGTCCCCACCACGCTCACCAGGCGCTGCGCGATCTCCGGCGCCAGGAACGCCCGCAGCTTGTCGAGCGTGCCGGATGGCAGGTCCGGCGGCGGCGGCGGCGGACGGATCAGGGGGGAGCGGCTGATCGCCGGCATGGTCGCAGGCGGCGCGGCCAGCATGCGGGCATAGAGGTCGTCCGACTTCGCGTTGAGCCCCGTGGATGACCACAGGAACAGCCCCGCCACCGCCGCCAGCCCGGCCGACGCCGCGACCCAGAGCGGCACGCGCGCGCGGCTCGGGCGATACGGCGCCGCGACGCCCGTCCAGTGCGGCGACAGCTCGGCATTTACCGCCGCGCGCTGCCGGGTGATGACGGCGTAGGTCTCTTCGCGGATGCGGTCGATCTCGGCGGGGCCCCGGGCCGACAAACGGTATTGCCCGATGAAGCCGAGCGACAGGCACAGATACATCAGCTCGATCACCGGCATGAACGTGCCCGGCACTTCCCGCATCTGCTTCAACAGGTCGAAGAAGCGCTGACCGCTTTTGACCTCCTGATGGAAGGTCGAGACGAGGGATTGCGCGTCCCACCCCCCCGCGGAGCCCCAGGGCGTGTTCAGCACCACGTCATCCAGGCTGGCGCACAGCGCGTAATGCGCGGGCCGCAGCTGCTCCATCGGCACGCCGGCATCGCGCGCCCGCTGCTCGAAGGCACGGACCTCGCGGACCGTGCGCTCCCGCAGCTCATGCGTGTCGGGCGCGCGGGCGGTGTTGCGGAGCCGGGCCATGAGCTGCAGCAGGGGGGCGGCGGCGGCGATGAGCGGGGTGGCCCCGACCGCGAGATTCTGCACCGTCTCCGGCCCGGTGGCGGCCGGGCGAGGCGCCTCGGATGGCGGGGCGGCGGCGGGACGGCGGGCGGCGCCACCCGGAACCGGCCGCACGATCGTCTTGTCGCTGTCATCGGGCTCGGCAAACGGATTGTCGCTCATTGCGCCCCCTCAGGCCCCGCGGATGGCCCAGAGTTCCAGGTTCAGGTTCGGGAATTCGCCGGAGACGTGCACCGCGAACGCCGCCGAGCTCTGCATCTGCGCCCAGTGCGGGGATTTCACGTCCAGCTCGTAATAGGTGGCGCCGGCATAGAACGGCAGTTGCCGCGGCGCGACCGGCAGCGCCCGGATCGCGATGCCCGGCAGCGCCACGTTCACCAGCTCGCGGATCTGCTCGACGGCGCCGATCTTGACCTGGTCCGGCAATAGCCGCCGCAGCGTTTCGGCCGGGACATCGGCGGTGGCGGTCAGCACGAAGCTCGCGGCGCGCAAGACGTTGCGGTCCACGATCGGCCCCACCCGCACGTTGTGCCTGGGCTCCCGCAACGGGATCGGCGTCGCGAGCGGATTATCGGCCTGCGCGGCATAGCGGCGGAGGTCGGCGATCAGCGGCGCGAAGGAGCGTTGCAGGTCCTCGTGGCGATAGGCCGGGTAGCGCGACGGCCGCTTTGTGGTCTCCGCAAAGGTCGCCAGATCGCCGGCCAGCTGCACCAGGGCGTTATACAGATCCCACGGATGCACGTTGCCCGCATCGGCCCAGTGGCTCAGCAGCGCCTGCGCCCGGTTGATGGTCTGCAACAACAAGAAATCCGACACATCCGCCACGCCCCGCTGCCCCGGTGCCGTCAGCCGGCCGGCCAGCGCCTCCCCCCGCTGGTTCAGCATGCCGGCGAGCTCCGCGAGGAACCCCGCCAGCGGTGCCGCCGCCACGCAGGCCAGCGCAGGCGGAATCCAGCGGTCATCGAGCGTGACCCGGCGGTCCGAGCCCACCTCCACCACCCGCGCCAGCCCGATGCACAGATACCCGGCACGGTTCTCGGTCTCGAGCATGTAGCGCAGCTGCAACCGCCCGACCTGCACCTCCGCCGGCTGCGGGGAGCCGGAATGCGTGTCGTAGGCCTCGAATTCCTGCAACCCGTAGCGGCCGCCCGGCGCCTGGGCGGAGGCGATCTCGACGGCGCCGGGCTGACGGACCGGGAGGGCCAGATACACCACGGCGTTGCGCGTGCTGTCCGGCAGATCGAGCGGCGCCGGATGATCGGCCTCCCCGGGCATGCCGAACGGCGTCCCATCCTCGAACGACCCGGCGGCGGCGGCCATCGCGAACTGCCCCGTCGCCAGCAGATCGCGGTTCACGGCGCCCTCGGCCAGGCCCCAGCCATGCGGGTGCAGCGCCATCGTGCGGGCGCGCACCACGCTTTCCAGCCAGCGGTCCTGCTGCTGGAAATGCTGCGAGCGGAGGAACATCCCCTCCTGCCACACGACACGGTTGGTCCAGCTCATTAAGCGGCCCCGAGCTTCACGGAGATGCCCGCGATGTCGAGCTTGAGTTTCGTCAGACCGCTGGCGGCGATGGGCGCCACGGCGCGCCAGGTGGCCCGGTCGATGTCGCGGAACAACACGGCGGCGCCGATGAATTGCACGCCGGGCTTGGGTTTGCGCTCCAGCGTGCGGGTCTCGCCGGGGCGGACCACGAACTCTTCCGAGCCCATGCTGTCCTCGCCGAGCGTCGCCTTCTCCCGCTCCGTCAGCGCGAACACGTCCGCCCGCTCGAACTTCGCCGATGCCGTCAGGAAGAACAGCTTGACCGCGACGGGGGCCGGGCGGCCGGCGGTGTCGGGGTTCTGGGCCGCGGCGCAGGTAACGATCAGCTCCAGCGCGGCCGGCGGCGGGGGCGGGGCGGCGCAACGGGCCAGCGCCAGCAAAGGCAGGCCCATGGCGGCGCGGCGGTGCAGGGTCACGAAGGGTTCTCCCGGTTGAGCGCGTCCTGCATCGCCTGCTCGTAGGCACGGGCGAAGGCCTTGCCGAACACGCTGTCGAAATCGTCCTGCAGACCCTGGGTGATGCGCTGGTGCGCGGCCTCGTAGGCGTCCCAAGCCTGCGCCTTGCGCTGGCCCGGCAGCTTGGTGAGTACTCCGCCCTCCACGGTTCGCTCGATCGTGCCGGGGTCGAGTTGCATCAGCATGGCGCGGACCGCGACCTGCATGGCGTTCATGGTGGCGAGCTCATGCAGGCGGATGTCGCGCAGCGCCTCCGTCACGGCCTGGTCCCCCGGCATGGCGGTGCGGCGGCCGAGGCCCAGGAAAGCGGCCATCGCGTCATCGTCGTCGGCGGAGAATTTCAGCGGGTTGTTGCCGCGGGCCTGCACCATCGTCTGCTCGATCCGGAACTCGCCCTTGATGCTGGCGCGGGCGATCAGGGCCTGGCGGATGCCGGCGATGGTGGCGCGGAGCGCGGCCCCGGCGATCTCCATGGTGTGGGCCGGGTCGGGCGGCGCCACCCCGTCCAGCTGCGCACCGCGGAGGAAGGCGGCGAGCAGCGCGGCGTCTCCGGCATGCGGCGGCGACGGGTCCACCCGCGGAATCTGCGGCGGGGACGGGGGCATGGGTTGCGGCGACGGCGGGGCGCTCGGCGGCTGAGCCGGGACCGGGGGCGCCGCGCCGATGCCGTCCAGCCAGTCATCCGGAATGTCGGCGAGCGGCGGCGGGCGGAAGGCGTCTGATGTCGCCGGGCTATGGTCGGCAACCGAGGGGCCGGACCAGAAATCTTCTTCGGGCAGCAGCGGATCGAAACCCGGTGAAAGCTGCACGGATTTCGTGCTGAGCCCGTGGCCGACCCCGACGGCATGGCCGTTCGAAGGCGGCTGTAACAGAGGATCGGGCCGGTCACCCCACTGCGAGGGCGGCGTCTCGAACGCGAACGGGTCGGCCTCGGCCCGCCGGGGTGCGGGCTGATCGTCCGTGACCGTCACCTCGATCTCGTAGGCGCCGAGCCGGAGCCGGTCCCCGCTGCGCAGCCGCCGCGGGGCGCCGGCGCCGATCGCCTCGGACTCGCGGTTCACGAAGGTGCCGTTGGCGCTGAGGTCCGCCACCTGCCACTCACCGGCCCGATAGGCCAGCACGCAATGCCGCTTGGACAGATGCCGCTCCGGGTCCGGCAGCACCCAGTCATTGTCCGGCCCGCGCCCGATGCTGTATTCGCCGCCGCCGGCCCGCCGCGTCTCGGGCGCGGCCGCCTCCGGACAGCGCAGCGTGGTCAACGTCAATGCCATGGCGGAACCCTACCGGATGCGTTTCGATTTGATAAGGGTTCGTTTAAGCCGCCGCGATGCGATCTTGCTTGTCAGGCGACCCGGACGTTTGTAGGGCGTATCGACATGGCGCTGCCCCCGGTGATCACGACTGACGAGATGGGACGCGTGGCGCCCCCGATCATGACGTCCGTGGGGCAGGACGCGGTGAATGCGCCCGGGGACGTGTTCGTCATCCAATCCCTCCTGAACGATCGGCTGCCGAAGCCGCACACCCCCGTGGCGGTCACCGGCGTAGCGGACCCCGGCACCATCCTCGCGATCGAGGCGTTCCAGGCCGTGATGATGAACATGAACCCGCCCAGCGGCCGCGTGGAGCCCGGCAGCAAGACCTATTTCGCCCTCGCCGCCCGGCCCCTTCCCACGGACCCGCCGCCCCCCGTGACCCGCTTCGGCCATGTGGGACAGGTCCCGCCCGAAGTGCTGGAGGCGGCGATCGCCTCCAAGCGGCGCTGGAACGTGCCGGCCTGCATCACGCTGGCGCAATGGGTGGTGGAAAGCGCCTGGGGTGCGGCCATGCCGCCCGGCAGCAACAACCCGTTCGGCATCAAGGCCGTCGCCGGCCAGGACGCGGTCGAGAGCCTGACGCGCGAGGTCCGCAACGGGCAGAGCCAGATGGAGCAGGCGCGATTTCGCAGATTCGAGACCCTGACGGACGCGTTCGACCAGCACGGCAAGCTGCTGGCCACGAGCCAGTATTACAAAGCCGCCATGCAGCTGACGGCGGACCCCGACGCCTTTGCCGACGCCTTGACCGGCGTGTATGCGACCGACCCGAAATACGGCTACATGCTGAAATGGGTCATGAACAATTACGGGTTCAAGCAATACGACAAATGATCCGACATGGGCGGTGACAGCGTCGACAAGGACCGTCGCCTGGCGACCATGATGGCCGCGGCACAGGACGGGGATCGCGCCGCCTATGCCACGCTGCTGCGTGACATCCTGGGCCTGGTCCGGGCCGTGGTGCGGGGGCAGGGCGTGGCGCCGGACCGCATCGACGACGTGGTGCAGGAGGTGCTGCTGACCGTGCACCGCGCCCGCCACACCTATGACCCGGCCCGGCCATTCACCCCCTGGCTTCGCGTGATCGCGCAGCGCCGGGCGGTGGATACGCTGCGCAGCCAGGGCCGGCAGCGGCAGCGGGAGGTGCACGATCCGATCGCGTATGAGGGCCATGCGGACCCGGCGCCCCCGGCCCTGCAGGCCCTGGAACGGTCCGGCCAGGCCGGGCGCGTCCGCCAGGCCATCACCGCCCTGCCGCCCCGGCAGCGGGAGGCGATGGAACATTTGGCGCTGCACGGACGAACACTGGATCAGGCGGCGGCAAAGACGGGGCGGAGCAAGATTGCGCTGAAAGTCAATTTCCACCGCGCGCTTGCGGCATTGAAGGCGAAATTTTCCCGGGAAGGTGGCGATGAGTGAACTTGCGGACCTCATCGATGCCCTGGCCGGCGGGCTCCGCCCCGTCCGGCGGGTGCGGAATCCCGTGTGGCGGGCGCTGGGCTGGCTCGCGGCGGCGGCGGCGCTCGCGGCCGTGCTGGCCGCGTTCGCCAACCGGATCGACGTCGCGCGGCAGCTCGCGGTGACAGACATCGCCCTCGCGACACTGGGGGCGGCGTCAACGGCGGTACTGGCAACGATCGCCGCCTTCCTGTCCGCCATGGTGGACCGGGCCCGGGGCTGGGCCTGGCTGCCGCTGCCGCCGATGCTGCTCTGGCTGGGCGCCAGCGGGCTCGGGTGCCTCCGCGCCCCGGCGTTGCCTGGCGAGCCGCCGGCGACGTTGGACGACACGCGGCATTGCCTCATGTTCATCCTCGGCTTATCGGTGCCGCTGTCGATCGGGCTGATCCTACTGTTGCGGCAGGCGTTTACATTGCGGCCAGGCTTGACGGCGGCGCTCGCGGGCCTGGCGGCGGCGGCCACCTCCGCCACGTTGCTGGCGCTGTTCCATCCTTACGACGCGTCGGTGCTGGACGTCGTAGTCCATGTCGCCGCGGTGGCGATCGTGGTGGGGGTCAACCGGGCGGCGGGGGGACGAGTGCTGCAGCGGGCGGGGACGTAGCCTCCTCCAGCAGCCGGTAGCCGACGCCCGGTTCCGTCTGGATCAGCCTGGTCCCGGCAGGGCCGAGCTTCTGCCGCAGATGCCCGACATATACGCGCAGATACTGCACATCCCCGGCATGCGCCGGCCCCCAGACCGCCACCAGAAGCTGCCGGTGCGTCATCACTCGCCCGGCATTGCGCGTCATCAGCGCCAAAAGGTCGTATTCCCGCGGGCTCAGCACCACGCCCGCGCCGCCTACGGACACCGTCCGGCGGGCCAGATCCACCTCGATCCCGTCAGCGCGGAACACCTCCGGCACGCCGTCCTGCGCCCGACCGTGGCGCAAGGCGGCGCGGATGCGGGCCAGCAGCTCGCCCACGCTGAACGGCTTCTCGACGTAATCATCGGCGCCGGCGTCCAGCGCCATGATCTTCTCGGCCTCCCGGTCCCGTGCCGAGACCACGATCAGTGGCACCGGGCTGAACGCGCGCAACCGGGCCAGCACCTCCTGCCCATCCATGTCCGGCAGGCCCAAATCCAGCAAGACCACGTCTGGCGACCGCGCCGCCGCCAGGCGCAGGCCCTCCGCCGCAGTGTCCGCCCGCTCGACCCGATAGCCGGCCGCCTCGAGCGCCGGACGGAGGAAGCGGTGGATTTGCGGCTCGTCATCCACCACCAGGATCAGCGCCCCGCTCACGGCGCCGCCGGCAGACGCAGCGTGACGACGGTGCCGGGCGAGCCATCCCGCGGCAGGTCCAGGCGCGGGCTCACGGCCACGATGGTGCCGCCCATCGCTTCCGTCATGCCGCGGGCGATCGCCAGGCCCAGCCCGGTGCCGGGCGCCACCCGGTCTCCGTTTCGGGAACGATAGAAACTATCAAACACATGCGGCAGATCGGCACCCGGGATGCCGACCCCCTCATCAGCCACGCCGATCGAAATCTCCTTTTGTCCAGATAAGCCAGTACCGACGGAAACCCGGACGGCCGTGCGGGCGCCCTGCGGCGAGTATTTCACGGCGTTGTCCAGCAGATTGACCAGCACCTGCTCCAGCAGCGCCGCATCTGCCAGCATTTGGGGCAGCACCTGCGGCGGCTCCGGGATGGACACGCCGACATGCTCCGCTTCCGGCACCCGGGCGATCGCAGCCTCGATCACCGCCTGAACGTCCACGGAAGCGAGGCGCGGCATGACCTGGCCGCTTTCGAGCCGGGTCAGGTCCATGATGTTGGACAGGAAGCGGGTCATGCGCGCCGTGTCTTCCTCGATGGAGAGCAGCAGGTCCGCGCGGGTTTCTGCCGAAACGCCCTCCCAGGATTCCCGAAGCGTCTCGGCCGCGCCGCGGATGCCCGTGAGCGGCGTGCGGAGATCGTGGCTGAGCGAGTTCAGCAGGGCGGTGCGCAGGCGCTGCGTCTCTTCCATCGCGGCCGTGCGCGCCGATTGGCCGGCCAGCCGCACCCGCTCCAGCGCGATCGCCGCCTGGTCCGCCAGCGCCTCCAACGCCTGCACGGTCGGCGGGTCGAAGCTGCCCGTTGCGGGTGCGCGCACGCCCAACAGGCCGCTGCCGCCCCGCACGGTCTTCATCGGCAGGAAGCGCCAGCTGGCCGATGGCAGGGTGGAGGTGCCATGCCCGGTCTCGACCAAATGCTGCGCCGCCCAGCGCGCGGCGGCCCAGGCACCCTCATCCAGCGTCGCGGTCCCGGGCTCGGCGGCGCGTAAGGCCACCTCCCCGTCCCCGTCCTTAGTCACGTCCAGCACGACACCCTGCCCCGCGATCCCGGCGGCCTGCCGCGCCACCTCGTGCAGCAAATCCGGCTCCGTCGCGGGCTCTCCCAGCCGGCGGCTGAACGCGCCGACCCGGCGCAGGCTGTCGATCCGCGCCTGCCCCGCCCGCGCCTCCGCCCGCACGCGGCCCGCCAGCACGCCGGTGATCGCCGCCACGGCGAGGAACACCAGCGCCGCCACGACATCGTGCGTGTTGGAGATCGTGACGGCGTAGAGCGGTGGAATGAAGAAGAAGTCCCAGGCCAGAAACCCGATCACCGCCGCATACAGCGCGACCTGCAGGCCCTGGAGGCTGGCGGAGGCCACCACCACCGCCAGGAACACCATGCCCAGCGCCTCCGACGGGATCGCGCCATCCAGCAGCAACCCGGCGCCGGTCACGCCCGCCACCAGCACGGTCGCCACCGCCCAGCCCACCCATTCGAGCCGGACCGGCTCCCGCGCCGGCCGTGGCCGCGCCAGGGCGGGCGAGGGCACGACATGCAGCGTGTATTCCGGCGCCCGCCGCAGTAATTCGAGGCTCAAGGTCCGCCCGAGCAAGCGCCGCCACCACGGCAGCTTGGCCCGGCCGATCACGATGTGGGTCGCGTTCTTCGCCCGTGCGACCGTCAGCGCCACGCCCGCGAGGTCCTCGCCGGAGCGGGTTTCGACCTCGGCGCCGAGCCCCTGCGCCAACGCCAATGAGGGCCGGCTGTCCGGTGCCGCGCGGGGCTGCTCCACATGCAGCACCGTCCAGGGCGCATGCAGCGCGTCCGCCAGGCGCTTTGCGTGCCGCACCACGGCCTCCCCGGACGCATCGGGGCCCACCAACGCCAACACCCGCTCGCTCGCGGGCCATGGACCGGAGACGCCGGCGGTGCGCATCCAATTCCGCACGTCCTCGTCCACGTGCTCCGCCGCCTGGCGCAGCGCGATCTCCCGCAGCGCGGCGAGGTTGCCCTCCTTAAAATAGCCCTCCAGCGCCCGCTTCGCCGTGTCCGCACGATAGATACGGCCATCGGCCAGGCGCGCGCGCAATTCCGCGGGCGGCACGTCGATCAGCTCGATCTCGTCGGCGCCCTCCAGCACCGCGTCCGGCAGGGTTTCCGCCACGCGCACGCCGGTGATGCGGGCCACGTCCTCGTTCAGGCTCTCGAGATGCTGCACGTTCAGCGTCGCCCAGACATCCAGCCCGGCCTCCAGCAGCTCCCGCACATCCTCCCACCGCTTGGCGTGGCGGCTGCCGGGGGCGTTGGTGTGGGCGAGCTCGTCGACCAGCAGCAGCGCCGGGCGCCGGGCCAGTGCGGCGTCGATGTCGAACTCCTGCAAGGTCTGGCCGCGATACGGCACGGTGCGGCGGGGCAGGATTTCGAGGCCCACGACCTGCGCCTCCGTTTCGGCGCGCCCATGGGTCTCGATCACGCCGGCCAGCACATCGAGGCCCTCGGCCTGGCGTCGGCGGGCCTGGGCCAGCATCTCCCACGTCTTGCCCACGCCCGGGGCGGCGCCCAGGAACACCTTGAGCCGCCCCCGCCCCTCCCGGGCGGCGGCGGCGATCAGGGCGTCCGGGTCGGGGCGGGTATCGTCCATCGCGCCAATTTAGCGCGCGGCGGCGTCCAGCGCGATGTTGAGGCGCAGCACGTTGACGCGGGGCTCCCCGATCACGCCCAGCAGGCGGCCCTCCGTCGCCTCGGTCAGCAGGGCGCGCACCCGCTCCTCCGGCAGCTGCCGCGCGGCCGCCACGCGGGTGACCTGGCGGGCGGCGTTGGCGGGCGTGATGTGCGGATCGAGGCCGGAGGCGGAGGTGGTGACCGCATCCGCCGGCACCGGCGCCGGGCCAGACGCTGCCACCGCATCCTTCACCCGCGCCGACAAATCCTTGTTGGTGGCGCCCATGTTGGAGGCGAGCGAGGCGGCGGCGTTGTACGGTGCCGGAACCTGCTTCGTGCTGTCCGCCGGATCGGTGTCGGTGGTGGCAGAGGGACGGGCCTGAAAATACTTGTCCGCCGTGAACACCTGCCCGATCAGCGCGGAGCCGACCACCTTGCCGTCCCGCTCGATCAGGCTGCCATTGGCCTGACCCGGCAGCACCGCCTGCCCGGCGCCCACGAAGGCCAGCGGCAGCGCCAGGCCAGTGAGCGCCGTGAACGCCACGATCAGCACGATCGCGGGCCTGATCGCGGCGAGGAGGCCCATGGGCGCCTTGGCAGGCGCATCCTCCTGCGCGAGGGAAACCGGGGTCACGATGTTCATGCGAGCCTCAACACGGTCAGGATTAGGTCGATCAGCTTGATGCCGATGAACGGGGCCACGAGCCCGCCCAGGCCATAGATCAGCAAATTGCGTCGCAGCAGCGCGGCCGCGCCCAACGGCCGGAACCCCACGCCGCGCAAGGCGAGCGGCACCAGCGCCACGATGATCAGCGCGTTGAAGATCACCGCCGACAGGATCGCGCTCTGTGGGCTCGTGAGCCGCATCACGTTGAGCACACCGAGCTCCGGATAGGTCGCAACGAAGATCGCCGGCAGGATCGCAAAGTATTTGCTGACGTCGTTGGCGATGCTGAAGGTGGTGAGGCTGCCGCGGGTGATCAGCAGCTGCTTGCCGATCTCCACCACCTCGATCAGCTTGGTGGGGTCGCTGTCGAGATCCACCATGTTGCCGGCCTCACGCGCAGCCTGCGTGCCGGTCTGCATCGCCACACCCACGTCCGCCTGCGCGAGCGCCGGCGCGTCGTTGGTGCCGTCCCCGCACATCGCGACCAGCCGGCCCTCGGACTGCACCTTGCGGATGTAGTCCAGCTTGTCCTGCGGTGTGGCCTGCGCCAGGAAGTCATCCACCCCGGCCTCGGTCGCGATCGCCGCCGCCGTCACCTTGTTGTCTCCGGTGATCATCACCGTGCGGATGCCCATGGCGCGGAGCTGGGCGAAGCGGTCGCGGATGCCGGGCTTCACGATGTCTTTCAATTCGATCACGCCCATCAGCCGGCCATCCATGGCGACGCCCAGCGGCGTGCCGCCGGCGCGGGCGATGCGGTCCACGGCAGTGGTGAAGGCGGCCGGTGCGTCACCCGCGAGCTGCAGCAGCGAGTCCACCGCGCCCTTGCGCCACGCCCGGCCCCCGGCATCGAGGCCCGAAACGCGGGTGTTGGCGGTGAACGGGATCACCGTGGCGTCCCCAGGCATCCCGGGCACGAAGCCATGCCGGTCCCGCACCCAGGCGAGGATCGAGCGGCCCTCCGGCGTGTCGTCCCCGAGGGACGCCATAGCGGCAGCCTCGGCGATGCCCCTTTCGTCCACCCCCGGCACCGGCGTCAGCCCGGCGCACATGCGGTTGCCGAACGTGATCGTCCCGGTCTTGTCCAGCAGCAGCGTGTCCACGTCACCGGCGGCCTCCACGGCCCGGCCGGAGGTCGCGACCACGTTGAACCGCACCAGCCGGTCCATGCCGGCAATGCCGATGGCCGATAGCAGGCCGCCGATCGTGGTGGGGATCAGCGTCACCAGCAGCGCCGCCAGCACCGGCACACCGAGGTCGGTGCCCGAGTATTTCGCCAGGCCCACCAGGGTCACGACCGCAATCAAGAAGATGATCGTGAGCCCGGCCAGCAGGATGTCGAGCGCGATCTCGTTCGGCGTCTTCCGGCGGGAGGCGCCTTCCACCAGGCCGATCATGCGGTCGAGGAAGGTGCTGCCGGGGTCCGCGGTGATGCGCACCACCAGCCAGTCGCTCACCACCTGCGTGCCGCCCGTGACGGCACTGCGGTCGCCACCGGCCTCGCGGATGACGGGGGCGCTCTCGCCGGTCACGGCGCTTTCGTTGACGCTGGCCACGCCCTCGATGATCTCACCGTCGGACGGCATCAGGTCCCCGGCCTCCACCAGCACGATACTGCCGCGGCGCAGGGCCGAGGCGGGCGTCGGCGTGGTGCGCGTGCGGTCCGTGGTGTTCGCCATCAGCTTGGCGACGGCGTCCGACCGTGCGCGGCGGAGGCTCTCGGCCCGCGCGCGCCCCCTGCCCTCGGCGACGGCCTCAGCAAAGGTTGCGAACAGCACCGTCAGCCACAGCCAGGCGGCGATCGAGGCAGCGAAGGTCCAGGGCTGCGCCGTCAGCCCGTTGCGGATCGCGAGCCCCGTGACCAGCACCGCGACCACCTCGGTCACGAAGATGACCGGGTTGCGGATCAGCCGGACCGGATTGAGCTTGAGGACGGAGTCCCGCGCCGCCCGGGCGATGATCGCGCCGTCGAACAGCGCGATGGTGTCGGCAGTTTGTGCCATGATGGGGTTCCTAGAAGGTCTTGCCGGCGAGCATCGCGAAATGCTCCGCCAACGGGCCAAGGGACAGCGCGGGCAGGAATTGCAGCCCGCCCAGGATCAGGATCACGCCGATCAGCAAGCCCACGAATAGCGGCCCATGCGTCGGGAACGTGCCGGCCGAGGCGGGCAATTTGGGCTTCAGCGCCAGGCTGCCGGCGATCGCCAGGACGGGCACCAGGAACGCGAACCGCCCAAGCAGCATGGCGATCCCCAACCCGAAATCGAGCAGGTCGGTATCCGCGGAGATGCCCGCGAAGGCGCTGCCGTTATTGGCCGTGGCGGAGGTCCAGGCATACAGCATCTGGCTCAGCCCATGCGGCCCGGCGTTCGACAGCGACCCCGTGCCGCTTTGGGTCACCAGGCTGATCGCAGTGCCGCCCAGGATGCACAACGGCAGGATCAGCACCGCCAGCATCGCCAGCTTGATCTCCCGCGCCTGCACCTTCTTGCCGAGATATTCCGGCGTGCGCCCCACCATCAGCCCGGCTACGAACACGGCCAGCAAGGCGAAGACGATGATGCCATAGAGCCCGGAGCCGACGCCGCCGGGCACGACCTCGCCCAACTGCATCAGCAGCAAGGTGATGAACCCGCCCAGCGGCGTCAGGCTGTCATGCATCGCGATCACGGCGCCGGTGCTGGTGGCCGTGGTGCCGGCCGCGAACAGGGAGCTGGCAGCCACGCCGAAGCGCACCTCCTTGCCCTCCATGTTGCCGGACAGCGCGTCCATCCCCAGCGCATGCAGCAGCGGGTTGCCCGCGGATTCCGATGCATACAGCAGCCCGGCGAAGGTCGCGAGCAGCGCGCCCATCACCCACATCAGCGCGAACCCCTGCCGCCGGTCCCCCACGATGTGGCCGAACGCGACCGCCAGCGAGAACGGCAGCACCAGGAAGGACCAGTTCTCCAGCAGGTTGCTGAGCGCGGTCGGGTTTTCGAACGGGTGGGCGGAGTTGGCGTTGAAGAAGCCGCCGCCATTGGTGCCGACGAGCTTGATCGCTTCCTGGAAGGCGACGGGGCCCAAGGCGATCGTCTGCTTGGCGCCCTCGAGCGTGGTCGCGTCCACCGAGGCCGCGAGCGTCTGCGGCACACCCATCACGAGCAGCAGCGCCGCGACGGCCAGGCTCAGCGGAAGCAGGATATACAGCGTGGCGCGCGTGATATCGGCCCAGGCATTGCCGAGCGTGCGCAGCCCACCCGCGGTGAAGGCGCGCGACACGGCGACCGCAGCGGCGATGCCGGTCGCGGCAGACAGGAAGTTATGGACCGTGAGCCCCAGCATCTGCGCGCCGTGGCTCAGCGTGGTCTCACCGGCATAGGCCTGCCAGTTCGTGTTGGTGACGAAGCTGATGGCGGTGTTGAACGCGAGCCGCGGCGCCATGCCGCTGAAGCCTTGCGGATTGAACGGTAGATAGAATTGCAGCCGCAGGATCGCATACAGCAGCAGGAAGTGCAGCGCGTTGAGCATCAGCAACGCCGCCGCGTAGCCGCGCCAGCCCATGCCGCGCGCGGGATCGATGCCGCACAGCGCGTAGAGCCCGCGCTCGAGCGGCCGCAGCAAGGGTGTGCGCGATCCCTGCATCACGCCCGCGACGTAGCTGCCCAGGGGCACCGCCGCGAGGAACACGAGGGTGAGGGTCAGCGCGATCTGCGCCCATCCGATCAGGCTCATGTCAAAAATCCTCCGGACGCACGAGCGCCCAGACCAGGTAGACGAACAAACCGGCCGACACGGCCCCGCCGACGATCAGGTCCAGCATGGCGTCAGATCCGGTCGCAAAGCGCGGCATAGCCGGCCAGCAGCAGGATGCCGCCGGCGCCGAGCACGGAGGCGAGGATGTCGAGCATGGGTTTGCCTTCGATGTTGTGGTCCCCACCTGGCCCTCGCCGCATAAAGCGAACAGCTTCGGCAGGGCGGCCCGGCGTAAAGGCGGCATAAAAGCCGCGCCGGCCGGAATGGGCGGGAGGCAAACGAACATATCCTAAACTCTTATTTAACCTCGATGCCGCTATCCTCGGGTCATGCGGACACTCGCCACCCTGCCGACCGGCCGCGCCATGTTCCTGCTGGACGGGGCGGGGATCGTGCTGTTCTGGTTCCCGGCCCTGGCCTTCCTGACATGGCGGACCGCGGGCACGGCGCCGGCGGTGCTGCTCTCGGCGATCCTCTATCCCGTGCTGCATCTGTTGGCCTCGTATGCGCTGGGCCTGTATCGGCGCGATGTGGTGCTCGAGTTGCGGCGGTCCGCTGGGCGCATTCCGCTGGTGGCCAGCCTGGGTGCGGCGGCGGCGGCGGCGGCGCTGGCGTTGGTGGGCCTGCCTTATGCCGGGTTCGGCGGCCCGGTGCCGCTGCCGGTGATCGCGGCCGGGTGCTTCCTGGGTGCCGGGATGGGGGCGCGGCTCACCTTCGATGCGCTGCGCCGCCGGGGGCTGTTCTGCCGCCGCCTGCTGATCGTGGGCGCCGGCAAGCGCGCCTGGGACCTCGTATGGATGCTCCGCAAGGAGGGGGTGAACCTCAATTACAATATCACCTTCGTGCAGGACCCGGCGCTCGGGCCCGTCGATCCCCGTCTGGCGGATGGGTCCGCGGGGCCCGTGGTCTGGCTCGGCGCGGATGGCTTCCCGGGCCTCGCGCGCCGGTTCGACGCCGACCAGATCGTGGTGGCGCCCGATGAGCGGCGGGGATTGCCGCTGGAGGGGCTGCTGGACTGCAAAATCGCCGGGTTCCCGGTGCTGGAATATCTGTCGTTCCTGGAAAAGGAGACACGGCGCATCGACCTGAAGCGCATGGAGCTGAGCTGGCTGCTGTATTCCGACGGGTTCTATTTCGGCCTGGTGGACCGGGTGCTGAAGCGCACGCTCGACATCGTGGTCAGCGTCATGCTGCTGGTGCCGCTGTCGCCGTTCCTGCTGTGCGGCATGCTGGCGATCAAGCTGGAGGATGGCGGCCCGGTCTTCTACGGGCAGGAGCGGGTGACCCGGAATGGCCGCGTGTTCACGATCCGCAAGCTGCGCACCATGCGGGTCAATGCGGAGGCCGGTGGCGCCGTGTGGGCCGCGGAGCGGGACAGCCGCATCACCCGCATCGGCGCCTTCCTGCGCCGCACCCGGGTCGACGAGCTGCCGCAATTGTTCAACATCCTGAGCGGCGAGATGTCGTTCGTGGGCCCGCGGCCGGAGCGGCCGGCCTTCGTCACGCAATTGGCGGGGGAGATCCCGCTGTATCACGAGCGGCACACGGCGAAGGCCGGGCTCACGGGCTGGGCGCAGGTGAACTACCCCTACGGCGCGTCCATCAACGATGCGCGGTCCAAGCTCAGCTACGACCTGTATTACGTGAAGAATTTCTCCGTGCTGTTCGACGTGCTGATCATCCTGCAGACCATCCGCGTCGTGCTGTGGCCCGGTGGTGTCAGGTAGGCTGGTGCGTATCGATGGGATCGCGTTATGATCCCGGAAACGCCGGGAGGGCCCTTCGATGAACCGTTCTGCCACCTTGCTGCTTGCGTGTTTGGCGATGCCGGGGATCGCCTGGGCGCAATCGTCCAGCCTCATGATCCAGCGCCTCTCACCGGTCGACCGCGGGGTGAACCGCGCGCCCGTGGAGCCTCAGGCAGCGGCCCCGGCGCCCGCCTCGCCGGCTGCCGGACGGGTCCGTCCCCCGCCATCCACCCGCCCGGCCGCGCCGCCCCAAACCACGACGGCCGCGCCCACCCTCGACCTTACGGTGCAGTTCGCCACCAATTCGACCCAGCTCCTACCGCCCGCGCTTCGCACGCTCGGCGAGCTGGGCCGCGCACTCAGCAGCCCGGAGCTGGCCCGCTACCGCTTCCGCATCGAGGGCCATACCGACACGGTCGGCAGCCCCGAGCGCAATAAGCAGCTCTCGGAAGAGCGTGCGGCCCGGGTCGTGGATTATCTCGCCACCCAGTTCCACGTGGATCGCGCCCGGATCCAGGCGGTTGGGCTCGGGCAGGAGCAGCTGCTGGTGCCGACGCCGCCGAACACGCCGAACCCCAGGAACCGCCGGGTCACGGTCGTCAATCTCGGCACCTAGCCGGACCAATGCCGCGTGAAGGATGACGGCGACGACACGATCCTGATCCGCCGTGCCCCGCGGCGCCGTCCCCGGGCGGCCATTGCGGCCGTCATGCTGCTGGGCCTCGCCGGGTCCGGCATGGGCTGGTGGCTGTGGCCTGCCCCGCCCGCGCCGCCCGCGCCGGCACAAGCGGTCGCGCTCGTGCCCGCACCCCCGCCGCTCGCGACGGAGGCGGAGTTGCTCGAGACCCGTTCCGACCAACCGCGCCTCGTTCGCTTCGCCACGGCGCCCACCATCCTCGTCGTGCACTACCCCACCCTCGATGCCCAAGGCCGCGCCCTCAACCGCGCGGCGGCGTTCCTGGAAAAGAAAGATTTCCCCCGCAACCGCATCCTCCACGATGCCGAGCTCGACCGCGCGATCCGGGCCCAGCGCAGCACGCCGGCGACGTTCTATCTCGGTCATGACTACCGGGCAGCGGACATGCTGCGGTTTTTCGCGCTGGCCGAAGCCGGGTCGGTCGCGCTGACCGTGGAGGAGCGGGAGCTCCGGGCGATGCTGCGGGAGGCCGGTTGGCGGGAGGGCATGGAGGGCGGCGCGCTGATCAGCTTCGCCGCACCGGACGACGCGGCCGGCAACGATACGGCGGCCCGGCGCGCCATCCTGCGGCACGAATTGTCCCACGGGGAGTTTTTCACCAACCCGGCCTATGCCGCGTATGTCCGTGCGTTCTGGGCGGCGCTGCCGGAGCCGGACCGCCGGGCCTTCACGGCGTTCCTGGTGCGCTCGGATTATGACGGCACCCAGCCGGAGCTGATGGCGAACGAGACGCAGGCCTATCTGATGCACACGCCCGACCCGCGCTACGACCTGGCACGATCGACGGGCCTCACGCCGGAGCGGGTGCGGCAATTGCGGGCGCAGTTCCGGGAGGGGATGCCAGCGGGCTGGCTCAAGGACAGCACCCCCCTGCCCCGGCGCCGGCCGGGCCGGCCTCAGCGCCGCTCCGCCGTATCCACCCGCAGGAAGGCCACCGAAGTGCGACCCGCCATGGGCAAGGCGGCGCGCAGGCGCTCGATATAGGGGCCGGCCCGCTCCTCCTCCGGTAACCTGGCCGGGAACAAGGGCGCGGACGTGGCGATCGCTACCATGATGTCGGTGCCGAATGGCGTGCCGACCCGCCAGCCCACCCCCTCCCCCAGGCGCAGCACCGTGCCGGGTGGATAGGGACCGGCGGCGGCGACGGGCATGTGCCAGACCTTGCCGTCGCTGGAAAAGTAATCGACCTGGATATAGGCCGGGATGTCCGGGGTGGTGACTTGCGGTTGGAACGGCTCGTCCTTGATCAGGCTGGTCCGGCCGTCGCGCAACCCCAGCAACGGCGTGCCGGGCTCGGGCATGCGGGCCAGGGGGCGCACCACATCCAGCACCGGGCAGTAGGCCGCCGCCACCGCCGTGGCGCCCCAGGCCAGTTGCGCCAGCGGCGCCACGCGCGCCAGGGCGGCGCGAAGCCGCTCTTCCGAGCCGCCGCTGAGAGGCATGCCGGCCACGATGGTGCGCCGGGCGCCGGCGTCACCCGTCAGGCCCTCGATCACCGCACGGTCGCCATCGGGGCGCGCGGTCAGGGCGGCGCAGCGCTCCTCGGCCAGCCCGAGCACGCGCGCCAGCGCTGCCGGGGAGTAGAGTTCGTCGTTGATCGCCTTCGGTGGCGGGGGCGGGGGCGACAGAGTCACTGGCGGGGGTGGAGGCGGCGGTAATGGCGTGACGGGTGGGGGTGGAGGCGGGGGCAACGGCGTGACCGGCGGAGGGGGCGATGGCGGTGACGGCGTGACGGGCGGCGGTGGCGGCGTGATGGGTGGCGGCGACGGCGTGACGGGCGGGGGCGACGGCGTAACCGGGGGTGGCGGCGGCGGCGGCGGCGCCGGGTGCATGACCCACCAAACGCCGCCGCCGACCACCGCCAGCCCGCCCACGGCCAGCGCGGCAAAGATCGGCAGGCGGGAGCCCGGCGTCGCCACGGACGGACGCGCCGGGACCGGCATCGGCACCGAAGCTGCGGTCGAAACCGCGACCAGCGTCCGATCGTCGCCACCCTCAGCCGTCGCGATCCCCTCCCGCAACGCCGCCCGGAAGGCAGCGGCATCCGGGAACCTGTCCTCCATCCGCCGCGCCATCGCCCGGGACACCACGCCGTACAGCGCCCGCGGCGACGCGACGGCGGTTTCGGAGGGCATCGGCGCCGTGCCGTTCAGCACCTGGTTCATGATCGTGGTGATGCTGCCCTCGAACGGGCGCCGACCGGTCAGCATCTGGAACAGCAGCACGCCCGCCGCATACAGATCCGTCCGCTGGTCCACGCCATCGCCGCGGAACTGCTCGGGCGACATGTAGGCCGGGGTGCCGATCATGGTCCCGTCCTGCGTCAGCTCGCTGCTCTCGATCCGGGCCACGCCGAAATCGGCGATCTTGACCGTGCCATCCTTGGTCAGCATCAGGTTGCCGGGCTTGATGTCGCGATGGATCACGCCGTTTGCGTGGCTGTATTCCAGCCCGGCCAGCACGCCGTCCATGATCCGCCCGATCTGCCGCAACGGCAGCGGCCCGCCCTCCAGCAGGTCTTTCAAGGACCGGCCTTCCACGAACTCCATGACGATCGCCGCCAGCTCCGGCGTGTCGAGATAGTCGAACACGCCGACGATGTTGGGATGCTGCAACCGGCCCGCGGCCTGCGCCTCCCGCTGGAAGCGCGCGACATCCGCGGCGGAGTCGTTGCCCTCCAGCAGCCGCACCGTCTTGATCGCGACCCGGCGCGAGATATGCGGGTCCCACCCCTCATACACCACGCCCATGCCGCCGCCGCCCAGCCGGGACCGGATCTCGTATTTGCCCAGCTTCTGCATGCGTTACAGCCCCGCGAGCCGGCCCAGCGCGCCCGAGCCCTCGCCAATGAGCGCGAACGGCGCCCAGTAATACGGATGCGCCAACTCCGCCGGCGTGCCGCGCCCGGCGCCGTCCAGCATGCCGAGCTGCGCCGCCCGCAGCGCCCCGGCCATGCCGAGCCCGGGGGAGCCCTTCAACCGCTCCAGCGTATTCGCCACCAGGAACGCCGAGGCCTGGTCGTTGATCGACCAATGCGTCGCCAGCATCGACCGCGCGCCCGCGAAAAAGAACGCCCGCGCCAGACCGGACAGGCTCTCGCCAGCCGGCCCCTGCGGCCCCGCCGAGTTACAGGCCGACAGGATCACCGTATCGGCGTCGAGGTCGAGCCCCAGCACGGCCGAGGACGTCAGCAACGCCCCCCGCGCATCCGGCGCGCCTGTAGGGGCGGAGGTCACGATCGCCGGCTCCCCGATGCAGCGCAGCTCCGCCGGCAGCAGCGCGTGGGAGGCGAAGTGCAGCACGCGGTAGTCCTTGAGCGCAGCCCGCTGCACCGCCGGCACGGTGTAGGCGGCGCCCAGCAACTCGTCCCGCGTGGTGCCGCCCATGACCTGCCGCGCCACGTTCAGCTCGGGCCCCGCGAGCGGCAGGCGCGGCAGGCCGGCGAACAGGCGCGCATCCTCCGCACATCCGGGCCCGAGCGTCGCCCGCGCCTGCGCCACCGTCACAGGCCGGAAATCGCCAAGGCCCAGCCACGGCCGCCCGGCGCGGGACAGCCCGGCGATCCGGCGCAGCGCCACGAAATTCGCCGCCGCCGGCACATGCGACACGGCCATGCGCCGCACGAGCCACGGCGCCTCCCGCAACCCATCGGCGCGGCCCGTCAGCAACGCGCCGAATGGGACGGACAACAGCGGGCCGGAGGGGGCGATCACCACCGATTCCGCGCCCTCGAGGCTGGCCTGCACGGGGCGCAGCGTCGCGTCATAGAGGGACTGGGCGGCCGCGGTGTCGAACGGCGCCGGGCCGGACCCGGAGTTGACGACCCCGGCGCGGAAGCGCTGCACCAGCGCCGCGACCTGTGCCGGGGGGGCGCCGAGCAGGGCCGCGGCGATCCGGCCATCACGCAGGGCAAACACCCAACCGGTGCTGCGGGAGGTCGTGATGAGGGCGAACGCCTCCCCGGGGCGCAGCGCCGCGAACACCTGGGACGCGGGCACCACGTCCTGCACCAGCTGGCCGAAATTGGGCGAGGCGGCTTGCAGCGCCGCGTCCGCCTCCGCATTGGCCTGCCGCGCCTCGGTCAGTTGCGTATCGAGGTCGGCAGTCCCCAGCAGGCGGGGGCGGTCCGGGGTGGGGGCCACGCCGACGCCCCGGCTGCCAGCCTCGTCCCGCTCGCTTTGTAGGAGCGCCAGGCGCTCGCCGGAATCCTGCCGGGCGCGGATGGCGGCACCCACTTTCGGGTCACGCGCGGTTTCTTGCAGGCGGGCGGCGCTTTGGGCGATCTGCTGGCTGGTGATGCCGCCCTGCGCCAGCTGCGCGGCCTCGAACATCTCCGCCAGGTTCGCCTGGGGGTCGCCGGGGGCGGCAGCATAGAGGCCGAGGCAGGGGTGCAGCAGGTCCTGCGCGGTGCCTGCTTTCAATTCCCGCAGCAGCACGACGGCGCGGCGGCAGGCCGCGAGTGCGGCGCCGTCCCGCCCCTGCGACTGCAGTCGCGCGGCGTGCAGCAGCAGCGTGGCGGCGACGGGGCGGGTGCCGGGCACGGCCTGGTCGAACTGCACGGAGGCGAGGCCCAGACCGTCGGACGCATCCTCCACCGCGGCGCCGGCCGCCCCGGTGCGCAGCAATCGGGCGCTGAGGATCGGTTGACGCAGGCCCTGGGCGCGGACCCACGCCGTGGCCTGGCGCAGCGCCGCCTCGCTCTCGGCGGGGCGGCCGAGGTCGCGCAGCGCGATCGCCTCATACCGCTTCGCCTCGATCATGCCCATCAGCGCGTTTTGTTGCGCGGGCGCGATCACGGTGCTGTCGGCTGGCACCGGGTTGTTGACAGCTGAGGCGCCGGAGCGGCCGAGCGCCAGGGTGGTGACGGCGGGCCCCCGTGTGGCCAGCGCCTCGGGCGGCAGCACGGCGGCATACCCGGTCTCTGCTTCCCGCAGCAAAGCCAGCGCGCGGTCTGGCTGCTTTTGATTGAGGGCATGGAGGGCGCGGTAGTGCAGCAGGCGCGCCGGTGTGGCCTCGTCGGCTGCGCGGGGCGCCAGGGTGCCGGCCGATGCGAACAGGCCGTCGGCCTCCGCGAACCGGCCTTGGTTGGAGACTTGCAGCCCGGTCAGCATGAGCGGCAGCGCGGTGTCCGGGTTCTGCTTGCCCAGCGCCTTTTGTTGGATTTGCAGTGCGGCGCGAAACGCCTGTTCGGCCGGGGCAAAGGCCTCGGCCAGGTTGGCGCGGGTGCCGGCTTGGATCAGCTGCTCGAACTGGCCGACATCCCCGGCCTTGAACGCCTGCGCCGCGAGCCGGCTGGCCAGCAGCGCGTCCGCACCCTGTTGCGGCAACGCGGGCGCCGCCTCGGCCGAGACGGTCCCGGACAGGACGCCGATCGCGCGCGGGATCACGGGCAGCGCGGGCTGGATGCCGTCCGCGCCATAGGCCGTGCCGTTCACGACGGTGACCAGCGCCACTTGCGGCCAGCCGCCGGCCTTGCGCACGCAATTCAGGATGAGCGCCGGGCCGTTCAGCACCGTGGTGGGGCGCGGCGCCTCGCACAGCAGGCGGGCGTCGAGCCCGGTGCGCCACGGGCTGCTGGCCGCGAGTGACGGGAGGTCGCCGGGCTGCGCCGGGCCAATGGCGGCGATGTGGGCGCTGGGCTGGGTCCATGTGCCGCAGAACACGTCTGCGCTGCGCCCGGCGCCGCCCTGCTGCGTGCAAGCCTCGCCGGACGCATTGGCCCCGATCGCGAACCGCGCGCCCAACCCGGCGGAGCCCCCGGTATAGGCCTCGGGCGGAGGGACGGCGCAGGCGGTGAGCGCCAGGAGCAGGGGGAGCGTGCGCATCCCCGGTGCTTTCACGCCAGGTGCTTTCATGCCACGTGCGTTCATCTCAGTAATCCCGGTCCGAGATGTTGGGCAGCACGATGCTGGGGTCCGTGGGATCGCGCGCGACCGCAAGGGTGACGAGATCGGCAGTGAACAGATCGGGCCGGAGGAACCCCTGCACGAGGAAGCTCTGCGGAAACAGGCGGTTCAGCACGAACACGCGCACCGTGACGGGCGGCGCCACCGGGTTCGGCGTGGCCGTGGGCGGCGGAGGTGGTGGGGGCGGCACGGCGGTGCAGGTGATAGAGGCGATGGCGCAATTGTTGACCTGATACGCCGGGTCGAAACGCGGGTTGATGCGGGACGCGATGGCGGCGTCGAACCCGGTGCGGCTTGCAACCACCCCGAACAGATCGGCCTGCCCGCCGGAGCCTACCACCAGCAAGCTGCCGAGATTGACGGTGCCGGACGCCTTCGAGCCGCCGAGGTTCAGCGTGACGGCAGTTTGCGGCGCGATCAGGTTGGCGAACACCATGGGCCCGCCGCTGATGGTCAGCGTGGGCGCCGCGATCGAGGTGGTGCCGGTCTGGGTGATGGTCCCGCCCTGCAGTGTGATCGGTCCGCCCGCGAGGCTGCCGCCGGACAGCGTGATCGCGGGCGCAACCAGCGCGATCGACCCGGCTTGCACCGGCCCTTGCACTGTCAGGCCCTGGCCGTTGCTGAGGGCAAAGGAGGCGGCAGAGAACGAGTTCAGCGTGGCGATCCGGTTGCCATCGGACGTGAGCCGGACGGCGCCCCCGGCCGTGCCGCTCAGGAAGCCCGACACTGCCCCACCGGACTGCACGATCACGTCGGAGGCGCGCAGCGACAGCAGACCCGCCGCAACCGTGCCGCCCGTCTGCGTAATGCTGCCCACGCCAGAAGTGCCGGCACCCTGCGCAGCCGCGAGGACAACGAACGGGGCGCGGACGTCACCCGTTACCGTCAGTGGCCCGGCGCTGCTCAGCGCGACCGCGGACCCGCCCGTGACGCCATTCACGGTGAGCGGCGCGGCATTGGAGATCGAGAGCTGGTCGCGCGCCGTCAGGCCCTGCACGGTGACAAGGGTATTGTTCTGGTCCAGGAATATGGTCTGCGCTTGGCCGCTCAGGAGCGCCCCCGTTACCTGGCCGCCCGGCCCCTCCGTCACGGCACCCGTGACGCTCAGCGTCGTTCCGGCGCCGGAGGCGGCCAGGGCGCCGTTGATCACCAGATCGCCAGAGACGGTGAACGCCCCGGCGCCGTAGACCACTCGCCCGGCGATGGTCAGCGCCTGCCTATCGGTCAGCGTGAACGCGTCGGACTGGAACGACCCCAACGACGCGATGCGGTTCCCGGCAGAAGGAAACGACACCGACTGCCCGCTGCCGGTCAAGGCACCCGTCCGCACGGCACCCGCGGTCTGCGTGATCGCGCCCGTCGAGGTGAGGTCCAGCAGCGGCGCCCCGATGTCCGCCGCCAGCGTCAAGGCGCCATCGACCCGCACCCGGACGCGCGTGCCATCCTGCACGGTGCCCCCCACCGTTAACGGCTGCGCGTTGGTGAACGAGAACCCGCCCGTCGTCGTGAACGGCCCCAGCGTGCCCACCTGGTTCGCCCCATCCAGCGTCGCCGACGCTGCCTGACCCGTCAGCCGCCCCACGGACAGGCTCGCCCCCGGCGCCTCGATCAGCCCGGCGCCGCTCAGCAACGATAGCGTCGCGACGCCGGGCAGCGCGAACGGCCCCGCCACCGTGATCGTCCCGGACGTGGGCGCGCCCACCTGCAGCGTGTCGGCCGTGATCGCCGCCACCGTGCCAGCCGGGACGAAGCTGCTGAGCGTGAATTGCGTGCCGGGCGTGTTGGGCTGGAGCGCCACGGTGCCGCCGGGCGCCGAGAGCCCACCGCCGGGTTGGATCGCGATGGACGGAGCGGCCACCGACAGGGTCCGCCCGGAGCCGGCGCTGGAGGCGCCGGTCACTGCCAGTGGGCGGCTATCGATCAGGGTCAGGTCGCCCGACGCGGCGAACGCGCCGAGATTGTCGATGGTGTTGCCCGGGCGGTCCAACCCCACCGCACCGCCGCCCCGCCCTTGCAGCGTGTTCGCCACGATCTGGCCCGATGGCTGCGTGATGCCCCCCGCGGCCGACAGGTCCAGCGTGTAGGCGGTAACCGTGCCGGTCAGCGCGAGCGCCTGCCCGTCCACCAGGCGCAGCGTGCCGGGGCTGGTGAACGTGCCGAGTGCGCCAATGCCATTGGCAGGTGCCGTCAGAGTCGTGTCGGAACCGGCGGACCCGGTCAGCAACGGCGTGATGATGCCGCCGCCGGTCTGGGCGATGGTGTCGGTTGCATTCAGGCTCACCTGCGTCGTGCCCGCAATGAAACCGGCGGCTTGCGTGATCGTGCCCGGCGCCGTCGTGCCCGGCGCAGCACTGGCCGACAGCGCGACTGTGCCGCCTGTCAGGTTCGCCCCGATCGTGAGCGGCCCGCTGCTGCTCAGGCCGATCGTGCTGCCGGTCACATTCCCGGTCACACTGAGCGGCACCGTGCTCGCCAGCGTCACCCCGCCCGGCGCGTTGAAACCGTTCAGCTGCCCCACCCGGCTGCCGTTCAGCACGATCGACCCGGCCTGCCCCTGCAGCGTGCCGGCCACTACGCCGCCGGTGGCGCCCGCCGTGATCCGGCCAGTGGCGGTCAGGTTCAACAGCTGCGCATTGTAGAAACTCTGAAATAGGATATCGCCCGCCACATCGAGCGTCGCCGACGCCCCCCCGGTCGGGGACGTGACGATCAGGCCGGTCGAATCCTTGAGCAGGATCGACGTTCCAGCCGTGGCGCTCAAAGTACCGACCTGATTGCCGGCGCTCGGCAGGGACGTGCTCCCGGTACTGCCGCCCAGCGTGCCGGCCGTGACAGCGCCGGCCGTCTGCGTCAATGCGCCGGGCGTGTTCAGGACGACGCTCGGCGCCGACACATCACCCTGCACCGTGATCGGTCCGGACGCGGCGATCTGGATCGACGCGCCATCCCGCACCGGGCCGGTCACGACCAGGGCCGCGGAATCCCCCAGGGTAAAGCCCGTGGTGGTCGTGAACGGCCCGAGCGTTGCGATGGTGTTCCCGCCACCAAGGGCTGCCGACCGCGCGGCCCCCGTGAGCCGCCCGACATTCAACGATGCGAACGGCGCCTCGACAATGTCCGCGCCGGAGCGGAGATCGAGCGTGGTGACGCCCGTGAGGTTGAACGAGCCCCCGATCGACACCGTCCCGGCGCTGGCGGACCCAACGCGCAGGGTGTCCGCGGTCACGGCCGAGACGGTGCCACCCGGCACGAAGCTGCCGAGTGAGAACGGCGCGCCCGCGGTGAGCGGCGCCAACGCGACCGTCCCGGCCGGTGCCGCAAGGCTGCCGCCCGGTTGCAGCGCGATCTGGTCCGCCGTCAAAGCGAGGGTGCGCCCGCTGCCGACGCTCGCGGCCCCGGTCACGTTCAGCGTCACGCCGTCCGACAGGCTGGCGTCTCCGATGCTGGTGAACGCGCCCAGATTGGTGATGGCGTTGGGGCGATCCAGCGTGGCGGAGGCGACGGCGCCGGTGAGCGTCGTGGTGGTGATCGCGCCGCCCGGCTGCGTCACGGCGCCGCCGCGGAGATCGACGGAGGGGGCGTTGAGCGTGCCGGTGAGCGCCAAGCCGGCGGGGTCGTTGAGCGCGATCCGCAGCGTGTCGGTCAGGGCGCCGGATTGGGTGAGGGCCACCCCGTCCGTCAGCGCGAACCCGCCCACGCTGGCGAACGGGCCGAGGCGCGTCACCTGGTTGCCGGCCGAGGTCAAGGATGTCGCGGCGCCGGACTGGCCGGTCACGGTGCCAGCCACGATGGTGCCGGCATTCTGCTGGATGGCATCGGCGCTGGTGAGCGTGAGCGTGCCCGGCGCCGAAACGGTCCCGCCGGTTTGCGTGATCGGCGCCAGCAGCTGCCCGCGCACGTTCTGCGTGATCAGCGTGACGTCCGGTGCGGACACGGTGCCCGACAGCGTCATCGGCCCGGTGCTGCGCAGCGTGATGCCGGTCTGGTCCACCGCCGGGCCCGCGACCGTCAGCGGCGTGCTGTCATACAATAGAAACCCGCCAGTGCTGGAGAACCCGGCCACGGTCCCGACCTGGTTGGTGAGATCGAGCCGCACCGACCCGGATTGCCCCCGCAACGTGGTGGCGAACACGGCCCCGGACGTGCTGGGACCCGTCACCTCCGTCACGGCGCCCGAGACGTTCAACGTCAGCGTGTTGGCGGTGACCGAGCTTTTGAGCACGAGATCCCCGGTGACGTTGAGCGTGACGTCGCCGGGATCGACCGGGGCCACGACGGTAAGCGTGCGGCCGTCGGTCAGCAGGAAATTGCCCGTGGTGGTGAACGGCCCGATGGATGCGACCTGGTTGCCCGTAGATGGCAGCGAGACCGAGCCCGCGCTGCCTGTCAGGAGCGCCGTGGCCACTGTGCCTCCGGTCTGCGTGATCGGCCCCGGCGTATTCAGATCCAGCGTGTTGGTGCCGGTCACGATGCCGGATACTTGCTGGATGCCGGGCGTGCCGGCCGCGAGAATGACCGAGGGGGCTGTGACGGTGCCCGCCAGCGTCAGGCCGCGCGTGGTCGCGACGTCGATGGAGGTGCCCGCCGTGACCGGGCCCGTGACCGCCAGCGCCGTCCCGTCCCGCAACGACAGCGCGCCCGTGGTGCTGAACGCGCCCAGCGTGCCGATCGCATTGGCGCCGTTCAGCGCGGCCGAGCCCGTGACGCCGGTCAACGTGCCGACGGTCAGCGTGCCCGCCTCCGTCACGGCGCCGGCGCTGCGCAGGTCGAGCGTGGCGGCGTGCCCAGTGAAGTCGATTGCATTGCCCGCCTGTCCGATCGCGATGGGGCCGGTGGTGGCGGTGCCGAGTTGCACCGTCCCGGCCGTCAGCCGGGAGATGCCGTCCTGCTGGATCGAGAGGGTGCCCGGTGTGGGGGTCGCGCCCGTGGCGGTCAGCTCGATCCCGCGGCCCGGGGTCAACGGCGCGAAGGCGATGCGGCCGCCCGTGGCCGTCAACGATGACAGGTCCTGATCGAACGCGACCTGGTCTGCGGTGATGGTCGCGCTGCGGCCGGAGGCCACGGCGTTGGTGCCCGCGATGCTGAGCGGCGTGCCTCGCACCAGCTGCGTCGTGAGCGCGAAATCGCCCGCCGTGGTGGTGAACGTCGAGAGCCGCGCGACCTGGTTGGCCGCCGAGTCGAAAGTGGCGCTGGCCGCCTGCCCACCCAAGGAGCCCACCTGCAGCGCGCTGCCCGGCGCCTGCGTGATGGCGCCACCGGATTGCAGCACGAGTGCTCCGGCGCTCACGGTCCCGGCCAAAGACAGGCTCGGCACGGTCACGAGTTGCAGGAACGACCCGGCGGCAAAGGGGCCCAGGGATTGCACCTGGTTCGGCTGCGCCAAGGTCACGTTGCCGCCAGCGCCGGTCAGGGTCTGCGCGGTGATGATCCCGGCGGTCTGGTCGATCGGGTTGCCCGGGCCGCTGCCGGTGGTGCTGTCCAGCCGCACGCGGGCGCCGGTCACGTTGGCCGCGAGGGTCATCTGGTCGGTCGGCAGCCCGGCGGATGACAAATCCACATTGGCGCCCTGCACCGGGGCGCTGACCAGCAAGGATTGGCCGGTGTGGAAGAACACGTCGCCCGCGGTCGCGACGAAGCCGTCCAGCACCGGCACGGCGTTGCCGGTGTTGCCCAGCGTGAGAGAGGCCGCCTGACCCGACAGGGTGCCAACCGTGAGCTGCCCGCCCTGCGTCACGGCACCGCCGCTGAGGAGGTTGAGGCGTGGCAGGGTGGCGGGGAACGTGACGGCACCGGTGGTCCCGGGCGAGATGGTGGCGGCGCCGGCAGTGGCGGCGCCGAACGTCAATGCGCCGGCCCGGATCGTGCCCAGATCGGCATTGGTCAATGACAGGCTGCCGGCCGTCTTCGCTCCCGCCGTCAGCTCGAGCGGGGTGCCCGCCGTGAACGGCCGGATCGCGACGCTCCCGCCCGGCGCCGAGATGGCGAAGGGCTGCGGCGGACCGCCGAACTGCGTGCCCGGCACGAGCGTGATCCCATCCGTGGTCAGCGTGACCTGCCGGCCCGTGGGGACCTGGATGCCGCCACCGGGGCTGGGAGAGCCGACCGTGAGTGCGACGCGGTTCACGACGCCGATGTCCCCCGCGGTCGCGGTCAGGCTTTGTGGAAAGAAGGTGCCGCCGCCGATGGACGCGAACTGGTTCAGCCGGCTGTCGAGCGCGGCCGAGCCCACGGTGCCGCCGAGCGACGGGCCGCTCAGCGTGCTGGCGGCGCCCTGGGTGACCGCGCCCGGCGTGAAGAACTGGATGCCCTCGTTGGTGTTGACGCCGGTGCTGGTGGAGATCGCGCTGCCGAGCATCGAGACGCCGCCCGCGCCAGCCCGGAAGATGAGGTTGTGCGGCGCCGTGAGCGTCACGCCGGGATCCACCCGCACGAAATTACCCGCATCGAGCGTGAAGCTGCCGACGCTGGGCGATGTCAGCGTGACGGAGGCCGCGGCGACCACGCTGTTGGTGGCCTGGATGGTGATGGTGCCGCTCATCGCCTCGATCGAGGCCGATGTTATCGCGTTGGGCCGGCCGTCATTGGCGATCACGACGTCGGTGGGGTCGATCAGGATGGTGCCCACGCGGCCCGCCGGCGCCGCGGTGGTGATGCGGCCGGTGATGCCGACGGTGGTGCCCGAGACCTCGACCGCGCCGCCGTTGCCGCCCTGCTTGCCGCCCTTCGCCGCGACCCGGCCCGCGAGCGTGGTCTGCTGGCGCGATAGCAGCGTGACGCTCCCGCCGGAGCCGGTGCCGCGCCCGTTGGCCGAGATGCGCGCGGTGGGCGCCACATAGACGCTGCCGGCCATGCCGCCGCCCACTGCGACGCTGCCGCCCCCGCCTTGACTTGGGACGCTGCCGGAGGCACCGCCATCGGCCGCGACCCGGCCCTCGATCCGGATGTCGCCGCCCACGCCCGCAACGGCGATGCGCCCGGTGCGCCCGCCCGCATTGTTGGCCTGGATGCGGCCACCGGCCTCCACCAGGGTCTGCACGATCCCGTCCGCCGCGGCGGCCGTCAGCAGCACGGTGCCGCCATCGGCGATCACGGTGCCGGTGTTGGTGACCAGGGCCGTGATCGGCTTGCCATCGGCGCCACGGGGCGTGGTGCGGACCTGCCGGGTCACGTCGATCGACAGCAAGCCGTCCCCATAGAGATCGACCGTGTGCGTCTCGGCGCCGGCCAGCACCACCTTGCCCATCGGCGCCCGGATGGTGCCGGAATTGGCCACGCGCGGCGCCACCAGGGCCGCGAGCCCGGCCTGCTTTACGGTGATGTCCCCGGCATTGCTCACCGCCGCATCGGGCCGCGGCGCCTGATCGAACACCATGCGCCCGGCCATGAAGTTCTGCGTGCTGATGCCCGCCGCACTGACCACCAGCCCGGCGGTATCCACCTGCGCGCCCCGGTGGAACGTGACGCCGGATTGGTTGGTGATCACCACCTGGCCGTTGGCCTGGATACGCCCGGCGATGGCCGAGGGGTCCGGTCCCGTGACGCGGTTCAGCACGATCGCGGTGGCGCCGGGCTGGTTGAATTGGACGGTATGGTCCCGCCCCACGTCGAAGCTGCGCCAGTCGATCGCGGCGCGCTGGCTGGCCTGGTTGACGGTGGTCTGCGCCGCGGTCTGACCGATGCTGGCGGCGCCGCCCACGACCTGCCCGCCCATCGGGCGCGCGCCGGGCGCCGGTTGCGCAGCGGCCTGCCCGAACACCAGCAGCGCCACGGCCTGCAGCGCGGTCCCGCACAGCAGCCGTCCCTTGAAGGCCGACATTGTCATTGCGAACCCCTTGGCGAAGCGATGACGATGTAAGGCTTGTGCATCCCCGCCCCCTCAGAACCGCGTCACGACGCGCCAATACAACGCGTCCGCCTTCAACGGCGACACCGCGGCCGAGCCGCTGCGCACCAGCCTTGTGTTCCGATGCACGCCTTCGAGGTCGAACTCTGTGAAGCGCGTCACATTCAACCGGAAGCCGAGCCCGATCGACGACAGCCGGGCATTGGCGTCCAGCTTCTGCCGCTCCCAGGTCTGGCCGTAATCGAAGAAGCCGTAATATTGCACAGCAATGGGGAATGACCGGCCGAACAGCGGCACGTCGTAGGAGGTGTTGAGCTGCAACTCCGCAGACAGCACCAGCGCATTGTCTCCGGTGACCTCCCCGGAATAGAATCCGCGGGTATAGTCCGGCCCGCCCAGGAAGAACTTTTCCGCAGGCGGCAGCACGTCCCCGCTCAGCTGCCCCAGCACCCGGCCGCGCAAGGCCACGCTGGCGGACTCCCAGGGCTGAAACAGCGTCTGCGTGCGCGAAGCGTCGATCGCGACCTTGGTGAAGTCGAATTTCGCGCCGATCCGGCTGCCATCCGCGCCGCCATTGCTGTTGGCGCCGAACGCCGGCAGGCCCTGCGACAGCTTGACCGTCAGCGTGTTCACCGCCGGTCGCTCATCGCCGAGAAGCCCATCCTCCAGCGCGTAGTCCCCGCCCAGCCGCAACACGCGCAGCGAATCCCGGCCAGAACGGATCGAGCTGCCGCCCGGCCCGGTATTGGTGCGGATCTGCGTCTCCACGCCATCGAACGTGGCATTGAGGTTCAGCGTCGCCTGCCGCGAGCGGATCAACGGGTAGGTCGCGCTCACGCCGAACACCGTCGTGGTGCCGTGGTAGCCGATGTCGCGCAGGAAGCCGGCCGGATTGGCCTCGCCATAGCCGCCATACGCCTTCACGCGCAGGCCGGAGCCGCCGACGAAGAACTCGCTCGATCCCTGGCCGAAATCCTGCGTGTTGCCGCTGGTGTGATAGAGCGTGACCTGCGACCGCTCCCCGAACTGGGTGAAGCTGTTGAAATCCAGCACCGCCAGCCCCTGCTCGGTGCCCGTCAGGCGGAAGGCGCGGTTGTCGATCGTGAGCAACCCACCGACCGCCTTGCGGTCCACCTGCGCGACCAGCGTGAGGGCGCCGGGCTCGGCGGCGGAGGGTTGCAGCACGGCGCGCAGCGTGATCCCCGGCACGTCCTGCGCCAGCAGCAGCCAGCGCTCCAGCGTGCGCGTGTCGATCGGCCTGACCTCGGTCAGGTGATTGAGGAAGCGCAGCACCTGCGTGCCGGCCGGGCCGATATCGCCGTCGAGTTTAACGTCCGCAATCCGGCCCTCGACCACTGCGAAGCGCAGTACGCCCTGCGAATCCAGCGTCGCGGTCACCGTGGTCAAGGCGAACCGGTCGGCGCGGTAAAGATTGAGGATCGCGAGCCGCGCTGCCTCGATCCGCGCCAGCGGTACGGCCGGTCCCGTCAGCCCGGCCAGCTTCTCCCGCAGCACCGGGTCCGCATAGGCGGTGGCGCCCTCCAGCGTCACGGACCGAATACCGACATTGCCCGTGGCCGGCACCCCGCCCTGCACGGGGCCGAGCGGGAGGCTCGGTGCCACTTGTGGCGTAGGGGACGGCAGCACGCGGGGGATCGGCGATCCCTGCGGCAGCGCCCCGCCCACCCCGGAGGCGGGCTGCGCCACGGCCGCCGTGGCAGCAAGCAACGAGGCCATCGCGGCACAGCAGGAGCGGATGGCATCCTCCATCATAACGTTCCAGTAACCCTAGGGCCGGACCGTTGCCTGATCAAAGCGAATCTTCACCTATGTGTCGCGAAGGTCACGCCGCCGTATCTTCCCCGTCACTGTCGTCGGCAGGGCGTCGCGGAACACGATGGAGCGCGGGTATTCGTGCGGGGACAGGCGTGACTTGACGAAATCCTGGATGGCCGCCGCGAGCGCCGGGCCGGGTTCATGGCCCGGCGCCGGCACGACGAAGGCCCGCACCGCCTCCCCCCGCATCGCATCCGGCACGCCGATCACCGCCACCATGCCGACCGCGGGATGGCGCATCAGGCATTGCTCGATCTCATCCGGCCCGATGCGATAGCCGGCACTTGAGATCACGTCATCGTCGCGGCCCAGGAACCAGAGGAAGCCCTCGCCGTCGGCCCGCGCCATGTCCCCGGTGCGCAGGTAGCGGGCCCCGCCCGGTCCGATAACGAGCTTGCGGAAGGTCGCATCCGGATTGTTCCAGTATTTGAGAAACAATGCCGGGCTGTCGACCCGGACCGCGAGTTCCCCTTGCTCCCCGGGCGGCCGCTCCGCGCCATTTGGGTCCAGCACGCGCACGTCATGCCCGGGATAGGCGCGGCCCATGGCACCCTGCCGCGGCGGCAGCAGCGTGGCGCAGCCCCCCACGGTCAGGTTGGCCTCGGTCTGGCCGTAAAACTCGTTGATCACGCGGCCAAACGCCTCCTTCCCCCAGGCCAGCAGCTCGACGCCCAGGCGCTCTCCGCCGCTGCCGATGCTGCGCAGCGCAGCGCCATGGCGCCCCGGGTTCGGCACGGTGCGCATGAGCTTGAGAGCGGTGGGCGGCAGGAAGGCGTTGCGGATGCGATGCCGGGCCATGAGGGCGAACGCCTCGTCGGGATCGAACTTCTGGAAGCGGTGCGCCAGCACCGGGACGCCGTGGAACAGGCTGGGCAGCAGCACGTCCAGCAACCCGCCGGCCCAGGCCCAGTCCGCGGGCGTCCACATCCGGTCACCTGGTTGCGGGAACAGGTCATGCGGCAGCTCGACGCCCGGCAGCATGCCGAGCAGGACGCGGTGGGCGTGCAGCACGCCCTTGGGCTGCCCGGTGGTCCCCGAGGTATAGAGGATGAGCGCCGGATCATCGGCCGCGGTGTCGAGCACGTCGTGCTCGGGCGAGGCGCGGGCCAGCAGCGCATGAAGGTCGAGCGCGCCAGGGCCGGCGCCTTCGGTGCACAGCACCGTCTCGAGCGTTTGTGGCCGGATGCCGTCGAGCTTGGCCAGGCCTTCGTGGTTGGTGATCAACACGCGGGCGCCGCTGTCCCGCAGGCGGAACGCCAGCGCCTCCGGCCCGAACAGCGGGAACATCGGCAGCGCGATGGCGCCCATGCGGTAGGCGGCGATGTGCGCGGCCGCGGTCTCCACGCATTGCGGCAACAGGATCGCCACGCGGTCGCCGGGCCGGATGCCGTGGGCGATCAGCGTGTTGGCGAGCCGGCAGGCCATGTCCCGCAGCCCGGCGAAGCCGATGGCGCCGCCCTCCCACACCAGCGCCACCCGATCGGCGGCGGCGTGACGGTCGCAGATGGCGCGGGCGATGTTGAAGCGGGCCGGGATGGACCAGGCGAATGGCGCGCCGGGTCCCACACCCCAGCTTGCCGCGTAGGCCGATGCCGTCATGCGCTGCCTCCCTGGAAATGTTCGCCGGGTGGATGGCCGTAGGCAAGGGGGTGACCGGGGACACTCGACAGGCCGACGCCGCTTTGCCATTATGATATTGCAACGAACCATTGGTGGAGGGCAGCGTGGCCTTGACCTCGTTTCTGTTCCGCGGCGTGCGGGAACTGGAGGCGTGCCTGATCAACGACCAGGCGCACATCCAGCGCGGCGCCCGGGGCGAGCATGTCCGCCTGATCCAGCGGGCATTGGTGCGGCTGGGCGAGAGCCAGGTCCCGCGGGCGGAATACGTGGATGGCGTCTATGGCCCCAGCACCGCCGCCTCCGTCCTGGCGTTCAAGAAGAAGCGCAACATCGTCAACCGCGCCTACCAGACCCAGGCCGACGACATCGTGGGCAAGATGACCATCGCGGCATTGGACCGGGAGGTCTTGCTGGGCGAGACCCAGCCGCGCCTGAACAGATAGGGGCGGCCATGGCACGCACGGTCCTGCTTTCGATCATGGATGGCCAGTGGAACAAATGGGGCGACAACTTCGTCAAGCGCCAGCCCTTGGCCCGGACGCAGATGCTGATCGGCGCAAAGCCGACGGTGGACGAGGCCAAGGCGGCCCTGATCCGCGCCGTGACGGAGGCGGGCACGACGGGCACGGTCATCATCAGCGTCGGGCATGGCGTGGCCGTGGACGGTTCCACCATCGATGGCATGGTGGAGCTGGCGCCCGGTGGCGTGATGCGGCTGGTCGGCCTCAATGGCTCGGTGCCGCCAGGCTTCGTCCGCGTGTTCTACGACAAGGCGCCGGACGGGCCGGGCCAGCAGTCGGATCTGGACTTCGATCTGAAGAACAACCCGAAGGCGACCCGTCTGGCGCATTGGAGGGTGTATCAGGAGATCGCCCAGGCATTTCGGACGACCAAGCCATACGAAGTCGTGCTGCTGACCTGCCGCATCGGCGGGGCGACCGAGTTCCTGCGCAAGATCGCGAATGACTGGGGCGTCGTGGTCCGCGCCTATAAGGTCAGGGTCGGGCTCGACACGAACTCGCCCCGGCCGCTCGTGTTCCTGGAGAACCGTCCCCCGCCCTATTCCACGGCTGCGGATACCGTCCTACATGAGGAGGAACTGCCGTTCGCACCAGCCGACACAATCCGGATCGGCCCGCCGCCGCCCTAGAGCCCAATCCGACCGAGATGGGTCGGCTTGGGCTCCAGTTTTTCAGGTTTGGCGAGCACTATTACCGTCCAGGCGATGCCGCCTGGTCGGCAAGTGCTCTAGGAGGCCGCTTGCCGCCCCGCCGCGCCCGCGCCACCCTGGCGCCATGACCATGGACCCCGCCGTCGAAGCCGCCCTCGCCACCCGCCGCAGCATCCGGGGCTTCACGCCGGAGCCCGTGCCGCCCGCCACGATCGAGCACATCCTCACCCTCGCCAGCCGCGCGCCCAGCATGACCAACACGCAACCCTGGGGCGTCCATGTCGTGACCGGCCCGGCGCTCACCCGGCTCACGGCGGAGATTCTGGCGGCGCATGAGGCCGGGCAAGCGCCGGAGATGGAATACCAATACTACCCGCCGGAATGGATCGAGCCCTTCCTGGGCCGCCGGCGGGAGGTCGGCTGGGCGCTCTATGGCCTGCTGGGCATCGGCCGCACCGACCGCGACAAGATGGCCCGGCAGCTCGGCCGCAACTACGCATTCTTCGGCGCACCCGTCGGCCTGATCTTCACTATCGACCGGCGGTTGGGCCAAGGCAGTTGGCTCGATCTCGGCATGTTCATGCAGGGAGTCATGACCGCCGCGCGGGGCGCGGGGCTGGATACGTGTGCGCAGGCGGCATTTGCCCCGTTCCATGCCATCATCCGGCGGCAACTCGCGATCGCCCCCGAGCATATCGTCGTCTCCGGCATGGCGCTGGGCCATAGGGACCCGGAGGAGCCCGCGAACGCGCTCGTCACGACGCGGGTGCCGGCCCAGGACTTCACGACCATCCACACCGTCTAGACCTCTAGGGCTAGAGCACTAGGGAACCCTTGCGGTCCCCAAGGTTTGTTGCTGCATGAGCGATGTAGCGCCCCCGGCCTCCCCCACCATCTGGGCGACCCTGGTCCGCGTGGCCGTGTTCGCGGCGGCCGCCGTGGTCGTGGTCACGGTGGTGACGCAATGGAACCGCTGGACCGGCCTGGCGGGGCGGCAGAGCACGGACGATGCGTTTCTGGCAGCGGACATCACCCCGCTGGCGGCGCGTGTGCCGGGCTATGTGCGCAGCGTGGCGGTGCAGGATTACCAGACCGTCCGGGCCGGCGCCGTGCTGGCCGAGATAGCGGATGACGACTACCGGGCGCAGCTCGCGCAGGCGGAGGCGACCGTCGCGGGCGGCAATGCCGCGCTGGCTGTCGTGCGGGCGCAACGCGGGCTGCAGCAGGCCAACATTCAGGCGGCGGAGGCGGTGATCCAGGCGACCGAAGCGACGCTGGACCGCGCCCGGTCGGAGGCGCAACGGCAACGGGACCTTCTGCGGACCGGGATCGCCGGCACCCGCCAGCTGGTGGAGCAGGCGGACGCGAACGAGAAGCTCGGCACCGCCACGCTCGCGCAGAACCGCGCCCAGCTCGCGGCGGCGCAGTGGCAGCTGGAGATCCTGGATGCGCAGGAGCAACAGGCGCTGGCGACGCTCGGGGCGCAGCGGGCGATGCTGGGGATCGCCACGCTCAACCTCGGCTACACCCGGATCACGGCGCCCGCGGACGGCATGGTCGGGCAGCGACAGGTGCGGGTCGGACAATACGTGGCGCCGGGGAGCCAGGTGATGACGCTGGTGCCGCTGCCGAAGGTGTGGGTGGTCGCCAACTACAAGGAAACGCAGCTCACGCATCTGCAACTCGGACAGCCCGCCACCATCACGGTCGATAGCTTCCCGGGGCACACGCTGAAGGGGCATGTGGACAGCTACGCCCCCGCCAGCGGCGCGCAATTCTCCCTGCTGCCGGCCGACAACGCCACGGGGAACTTCACCAAGGTGGTGCAGCGCATCTCGGTCAAGATCGTCCTCGATGATCCGGCTGGATTGCAGGACCGGTTGCGGCCCGGCATGTCCGTGGTCAGCACGATCGACACCGCCGCCCCCGGCATCGCCACGACCAGCCCATGAGCGGCGCGGCCCCGCCGCTCGCGTCCACGTCCCAAGTGGCGGCCGCGTCCCGCCCGCCATTGGCGATCCGGCCCTGGATCGGCATCGTCGCGGTGCTGCTGGGCGCTTGCATCGCCACCATCACCGGCCGGCTTTCGGCGTTCGGGATCAACGACATCCGCGGCGCGCTGCACGCGGGCGTGGACGAGGGGGCCTGGATTCTCACGGCGTCCACCGTGGCGCAGATGCTGATCGGGCCGGCCGCGGGATGGGCGGGCATGGTCTATGGTCCGCGCCGGGTGCTGTTCTGGACCTGTTTGCTGTTTGCCGCGGCGTCCACCGGGCTGCCGTTCGCGCGGGACCTGCCCAGCTTCCTGGTGCTGCAATTCGTGGCCGGACTTGGATCCGGCGCCTTCGTCCCGCTCACGATCAGCTTCGTCGTGCGCAACCTGCCGCCACGGCTCTGGGCTTACGGCATCGCCGCCTATGCACTCAATCTCGAGTTCTCGCTCCATGTCGCCGCCTCGCTGGAGGGGTGGTATATCGAGCATCTGTCCTGGCGGTGGATCTTCTGGCAGGGCGTGCCGCTGGCGCTGGCGATGGCCGTGTGCGTCTGGCGCGGGATCCCGCCGCAAGCGGTGGACCGGGCGCTGCGGGCACGGACGGACTGGTTTGGGATCGCCTTCCTGGGCGCCGGCCTGTCATTGATCTATGCGGCGCTGGACCAAGGCAACCGGCTCGACTGGCTGAGCTCCGGCCTGGTTGTGGGCCTGCTTGCGGGCGGGTCTATCCTGCTGACCGCGTTCTTCGTGCATGAGCGAAGTACGGCAAGCCCATGGCTCAACATCCGCGTCGCGACCACCGGGAACCTGCCGATCCTTATGGTGCTGATCGCCGGGCTGCGGCTGCTGATCCTGTCCACGGCCTATGTGGTGCCCCAATTCCTGGGCACGGTGCAGGGATATCGCGCGCTGGAGACCGGGCGGGTCCTGATGTGGATCGCGATCCCGCAACTGGTGATCGCGCCGTTCGCCGGCTGGCTGCTGCGCCGGGTCGATGCGCGGTATGTGATCGCGACAGGGCTTTGCCTGGCGGGCGCCGCCTGCTGGATCGTGGCGCAGACCTTGACGCGGGAGTGGGGCACGGCGGAGTTCCTGCCCAGCCAGTTGATGCTGGCGATGGGCCAGAGCTTCGCCATGTCGGGCGTCGTATTCTTCGCCATCCTGAACCTCCGGCCGCAGGACGCGATCACGTTCGGCGCGCTGCTGCAGATCGCGCGGCTGTTCGGCGGCCAGCTCGGGACCGCGTTCATCACCACCTGGACCCGCGTGCGAGAGCAGGTTGCGTCCGCCGGCATCGGGCAGCATCTGCAATCCGGGGATGCCGCCGTCGCCCAGCGATTACAGGAGTACGCCGCGTCTGTTCAGGGGCAATCGACGGGCCCGGCGCAGGCCGCCGCGCGGGCGACGGCGCTGCTCTCCGGCGCGGTCCGGACGCAGGCGAACGTGCAATCCTATATCGAGAGCTTCGCGATTTTGGCGGTGGTGGTGGCGTCGTTCCTGCTGCTGGTCGTCATCCTGCGTCCCGCACCACCCAACCCGGCGGCGCATACCTCCCGCCGCTGAGGGGTCAGGCCGCGTCGTGGAAGATCACGCCCAGCGTGTGCCGCTGGCCGGAGAGCAGCCGGCTCACGCCATGGCGCATCCGGACGCGGTAGGGGCCGCGCGCGCCCTGGATCGGCCGTTCGTTCACGGCGAAGATCACGCCCTCGCCTTGGCGGAGCGGCACCACCTCCACCCGGCTCTGCATCCGCGGCCGCTGTTCCGTCAGCACGAAACTCCCGCCCTCGAACGCGGTGGGCGGGGTGAGCAGGAACGCGACCTGCAACGGAAAGGCCAGCGCGCCATACAGGTCCTGGTGCAGGCAATTATAGTCCCCGGGGCCGTAGCGCAGCAGCAAGGGCGTGGGCCGGGCCTGGCCGGCTGCGTGGCATTGCGCGAGGAAGGCGGCGTGGTCGTCGGGGTAGGCGGGCTGATCGAGCGCGGCGGCCCAGCGGTTGGCGATCGCGGCCAGGGGCGGGTAGAGGGCGGCCCGCAGCTCCGCGACCAATGGCGGCAGCTTATAGGCGAAATACTGGTATTCGCCGCGGCCGAAGCCATGCCGGGCCATGATGACGCGGCTGCGGAAGCGGGCCGGCACGTCATAGAGCGCGACCAGTGCGTCGCATTGGGCCGGGCTCAGCACGGGGCCGGTGGTGGCGCAGCCCTGCGCGTCCAATGCTTGCCCGATCGCGGTCCAGTCCAGGTCCATGCGGCGATCTCAGCGCGATCTCGCTGGCCGCGCCATCCGGTTAGTGCGGCCGTTCGTCCGCGATCACCTTGCCATCGTTCGGCAGGGCGCCTTGTGCCACCATCTCCACCACGGCCTTGAGCTTGGTCAGGTCCTGGAATGCGGCGGCCAGCCCCTCCGCAGCCTCGGCCGGGCCTTCGGCACGCACCGTGGCGCGGTCCTGCTCGTCGGCGCGGGTGATGACCAAACGGAGTTTAGTGAGGCCGGTCTGTCGGGCGATGGCGGCGATCTGTTCCGGGCGGACGAACATGCCGCGCACTTTCGCCGCCTGGTCGGCCCGGCCCAGCCAGCCGCGGATGCGGGGCGCCGTGCGGCCACAGGGGGACAGGCCGGGCATCAGCGCCGAGAGATCCCCGAGCGCGAAGCGGATCAACGGCTCTTCTTCGCTGAAGGAGGTCACCACGACCTCGCCGACTTCACCCTCCGCCACGGGGTCGCCGGTGCCGGGGCGGACGATCTCGAGCAGGATGTCCTCGTTGACCAGCAGGCCGTCCCGGGCGGGGGTTTCGTAGGCGATGATGCCGAGGTCCGCCGTGGCATAGGCCTGATAGGCTTCGACCCCGCGGGCGCTCAGCTCGCGTTGTAAGCTGGGCGGGAAGGCGGCGCCGGAGACCAGGGCCTTCTTGAACGAAATGGCCCCGGCATCGAGCAGGATCTTTAGGAAGTCGGGCGTGCCGGCATAGCCGATGGGTTGCAAGCGGGAGGCGATCTCCACGAGCTGCGCCGTGTTACCGGGCCCGGCCGGCAGGACGGCACAGCCGAGCGCGCGGGCGCCGGTCTCGAGGATGAAGCCGCCGGGGGTGAGGTGGTAGGACAGCGTGTTGACCACGAGGTCCCCCGCGCGAAACCCGGCGGCATGGAACGCCCGCGCGCCGCGCCACGGATCGGCGCCGGCGCCCTCCCGCTCGAAGATCGGGCCGGGTGAGGCGAACACGCGGCCGCCCCGGGGCCAGCCGGTGCGGAAGCCCCCGAGGGGTGGGTCCGCCGCTTGCAGCGCGGGGAGGTCCGATTTGCGGAGGATGGGCAGGGTGGCGAGGGCGGCGCGGCTGGTGATGGCGGCCGGGTCCGCGGCGAGGTGCCGGGCCCAGCCAGGCGCCTGTTGCGCGGCGGCGACCAGAGCCGGCAGCCGCGCGAGCAAAGCGGCCTCGCGGGCGGCGGGATCCCAGGTATCACGGTCGTCGAACATCGAACTGCCCTCTCTCCCGCTGGCGGGTGAGGGTGGGGCCACGCTCACGGTCCGCATACCCTCGACCCCACCCTCTCACGACAGCCAGCGCTTCCGTCGCTTGTAGTTCTTGGCGTCCCGGAACGACCTCCGCCCGCCATCGCCCATACCGAGGTAGAATTGCCGCACATCATCGTTGGCCAACAGCGCATCCGCGGCGCCATCCATCACCACGCGCCCACTCTCCAAGATGTAGCCGTGGCTCGCATACCGCAGCGCGAGATTGGTGTTCTGCTCGGCCAGCAGGAAAGACACCTCCTCCTCCCGGTTCAGCTTGGCCACGATCTCGAAAATCTCGTCCATCACTTGCGGCGCGAGGCCCATCGAGGGCTCGTCCAGCAGCACCAGCACGGGCCGCGACATCATGGCCCGGCCAATGGCGCACATCTGCTGCTCGCCGCCGGAGGTGTAGCCGGCGAGCGCGGTGCGGCGTGTCTTCAACCGCGGGAAATACTGGTAGATGCGTTCCAGGTCCGCCCGCACCGCCGCCCGCCCGTCGGTGCGGGTATAGGCGCCGGTCAGCAGGTTCTCCTCGATGGTGAGATGGCCGAAACAATGCCGGCCCTCCATCACCTGAATGCAGCCGCGCCGCACCAACTCGCTGGGCGACGCATTCTGCACCGCGTCGCCCTGGAACGCGACGGAGCCTTTCGTCACCCGCCCCCGCTCCGCCGCCAGCAGGCTGCTGATGGCGCGGAGCGTCGTGGTCTTGCCGGCGCCGTTCGCCCCCAGCAAGGCCACGATCCCACCCCTGGGCACCTCAAGCGAGACGCCCTTCAGCACCAGGATCACCCGTTCGTACACCACCTCGACATTCCGAACGCTGAGGATGGTGTCGGTCATCGTCAGACCCGGTCGCACACCTCGGTCCGTTTCGGCCAGCCCGCTGACTTCTCCACGTAGTCCCGCGCCGCATCGGTCATCAGCGGCTCGAGCGTTTGCGTCAGCGGCTCGATCAACTCCGACACCTTCGCCCACTTCGTGCCGTCCCACCGCTGCATGAACGCCGCACGGTGGCCGTTATGGTCCTGGCACGACAGCGCGAACGGCCCGGCGAACGCGGCCAGCCCGATCTCCTTCCAGCGCGCTTCGGTCAGGCTGAGCGTCTCGAGCCCGCGGCGCACATCCTCCCCGGTCACAACCTTCTTGCCCGACAGCGCCTGAGCCCCACGAATGGCCTCGGCGATCAACACGGAATTGTAGATGCCGCGATTATACAGCACGTCCCCGACATTGGCCCGGTTCCCCTGGCTCAGGTTCTTGTCATAGACGGTGCGCAGGATGTCCTGCAGCGCCGGGTAGGCATTGCCGACGCCATGCCAGTTCAGAACCTTCAGCCCCACCGCGGCCGGGCCGGCGTTGCGCGCATCCTCCTCGCTCGGCCACCAGATGCTGACGAACTTGTCCATCGGGTAGTTGATCTTCACCGCTTCCTTGATCGCGGTCGGGTTCAGGGCGCCCCAGCCATACATGATCATGTAGTCAGGCTTGTCCCGCCGGACGCCCAGCCACTGGCTGGACTGGTTCTGCATGTCGGCGGCGGCCACGGGATACAGCTTCAGCTCGAAGCCATGCGTGCGGGCGAGCTGTTCCAGCAGCGGCAGCGGCTCCTTGCCGAAGCCGGCGTCCAGGTAGATGTAGCCGATCTTCTTGCCCTTGAGCTTGGCGAGGTCGTCGGGCTTGCCGCCTTCCTGCGTCGCGATGTAGCTCAGGATCATCGACATCCCATCCCAATACGTGTCGGGCGGGTTGAAGACCCAGGGGAACGTGTCGCCCCGCGCCGCCGCCGAGAGGCCATAGGCCATCGACAGCACCGGGATCTTATCCACTGCCGCGCGTGGGATCAGCGGCAGGGTGATGCCGGTGCTCCAGGGATTGATCATGACCGGGTTCTTGGCCCGCACGGCCTCGTAGCATTCGAGGCCCTTCTTGGTGTCATACCCGGTCTCGCACTCCTCGATCACCAGGCGCACACCGCCGATGCCGCCGTCGCGCTGGTTCAGCATCTCGAGATAGTCGTGCATCCCGTTTGCCACCGGCACGCCGGACCCCGCGAACGGCCCGGTGCGGTAGGTGAACAGCGGGACGTAGATCGTTTCTTGCGCAGACGCCGGCAGGGCGCCAAAGGCCAAGGCGGCCGCCGCGATCAGTGCTGAAAACCTCATTCACGCCTCCCGGGACGATATTTTGACGGAGCGAAGCACGTCAGTAGGGAAATGGCCAGACGCGGAGTTTCTGTTTGCCGACCTGCCAGAGCCGGGCCAATCCATGCGGCTCCACGATCAGGAACGCGATCAGCATGGCGCCCACGATCATGAACGTCAGATGCTCGATCGTCGCCGCCTGGATCGGTAGGCCCAGCAGGGAAGATACGGCGCGGAGCGCGATGGGCAGGATATGGATCAGCGCGGCGCCCATGAACGAGCCGATCAGGCTGCCGAGGCCGCCGATGATGACCATGAACAGGATCAGGAAGCTGAGGTCGATCGAGAACACGTCCGGTTCCGCCGCGCCATACCAGAAGAACACCATCAACGCCCCGGCCACGCCCGCGAAATAGGAGCTGACGGCAAACGACAGCAGCTTGGTCGGCAGCAGGCGGATGCCGATCAACTCGGCCGCCAGGTCCATGTCCCGCGTCGCCATCCACATGCGCCCGATGCGGCCGCGCACGATGTTGGACGCGACCCAGGTAAGTGCCACGACGACGGTCAGCACGACCAAGTATCGCAGCTGCGGTGAGGCGGTAGGGCCGGTGATGGCGGCGCCGAACAGGGTGCGGGTGCCGGGCTCAATGGCGCCGGAGGTGCTGTCGTTGCGGAGCCAGCCGATGCGCTGGAAGCACCAGCCGAGGAAGAACTGCGCCGCGAGGGTCGCGACGGTCAGATAGAAGCCCTTGATGCGGAGGCTGGGCAGCCCGAACGCGGCACCGACCGCACTGGCGAAGAAGCCGGACACCAGCACCCAGACCAGGACATTCACCTGTGGAAAGGCGTTGGTCAGCTTGAAGCAGGCATAGGCGCCCACCCCCATGAACGCCCCGGTGCCGAGCGAGATGAGGCCGGTGTAGCCCGTGAGCAGGTTGAGCCCGATCGTGGCCAAGGACAGCACCAGGAACGGGATCATGACGGCGGTCAGGAGAAAGGTGCTGCCGAAGATCGGGATCACGCCGAACGCGACCGCCAAGATGATGGCCATCCCGATCCGGTCCTGCCGGATGGGGAACACGGCCATGTCGGCCTGGTAGCTGCTCTTGAACTGGCCGGACTCGCGATAGAACACCCGAAAACTCCCCCTCTCCCGCTGGCGGGAGAGGGCCGGGGTGAGGGTGGGAGCCACGCTCACCGACACTCAGCCTCGTTCGGCCCCACCCTCACCCAACCCTCTCCCGCCAGCGGGAGAGGGCAACTCCTAGATCCGCTCGATCAGCTTCTCGCCGAACAGCCCCTGTGGCCGCACCAGTAGGAACAGCAACACCAGCACATACGCCAGCCAGCTCTCGATCCCGCCGCCCACGAGGGGACCCCAATAGAACTCGCCCAATTTTTCGATGCACCCGATCAGCAGCCCGGCTACGATCACGCCCGGGATCGAGGTGAACCCGCCCAGGATCAGCACCGGAAACGCCTTCAACGACACGATCTGCAGCGCGAAGCTGACGTTGGAGCGGGCCCCCCACATGATGCCCGCCACCAGCGCCACGATCCCGGCGGCGAACCACACGATGGCCCAGATCTGGTTCAGCGAGATGCCGACCGAGAGCGCCGCCTTATGGCTATCCGCCACCGCCCGCAGCGCCCGGCCCACCCGGGTGCGCTGGAAGAACACCGCCAGCACCACCACCATCAGCGACGCGATCACGGCGGCCGCGATGTCCAGCTTCTGCAATGACACGAACCCGCCCGCGAACGGAATATCCAGCGCGCCGGACGGCAAGCCGAGCTGCGCTGCCGGCATCGTCTTGGGTTCGCCGCCGAATACCAGCTCGCCGAAGCCGATCAGGAAGTAGGTGAGCCCGAACGTCGCCATGAACAGCACGATCTCCGGCTGATTCACGAGGGGGCGCAGCATCACCCGCTCGATCACGACCGCCAGCAACCCCATGATGGCGACCGCCAGGAGCAACGCCAACGGCGCCGGCACACCCCGCTCATACAGGCCCACGAGCGTGAGGGCGGCGAACACCACCATGATGCCCTGGGCGAAGTTGAACACGCCGGACGCCTTGTAGATCAGCACGAAGCCGAGCGCCGTCAGCGCATACAGCACGCCCGATACCAGGCCCTCCCACAGCGTCTGCACCAGCAAATCCGGCGCCCCCGCCATCTCCAGGAACGGCGCCACGAACACCTGATACAGCATCAATGCGCCACGCCGAGATAGGCCGCGATCACGTCCGGGTTCGCCTGCACCTCGTCCGGGGTCCCGTCCGCGATCTTGCGGCCGTATTCCAGCACCACCACGCGGTCCGACAAATCCATCACCACGCCCATGTCATGCTCGATCAGCGCGATGGTGGTGCCGAGCTGCGCCGAGACATCGAGGATGTAGCGGCACATGTCCTGTTTCTCTTCGAGATTCATGCCGGCCATCGGCTCGTCCAGCAGCAGCAAATCCGGCTCCATCGCGAGTGCCCGGCCCAGCTCCACCCGCTTTTGCAACCCATAGGGCAAGGTGCCGACAGGAGTTTTCCGGATGTGCTCGATTTCCAAAAATTCGATGATGCGCTCGGCGACCAGGCGGTGCTCGATCTCTTCCGCACGCGCCGGGCCGAAGCGCAGCGCCTGCCAGAACAAGCCGCGGCTCATGCGGAGCGACCGCCCCGCCATGATGTTCTCGAGCGTCGTCAGCCCCTTGAACAAAGCCACGTTCTGGAACGTGCGGGCGATCCCCTGGCTGGCGGCCACGTGCGGGCGCATGCGGGACCGGGTTTCGCCCTTGTAGGTGATGCGGCCCTCCTGCGGGTGGTAGAAGCCGTTGATGACGTTCAACATGCTGGTCTTGCCGGCGCCGTTGGGGCCGATGATGGCGCGGATCTCGCCCCGGCGGATGTCGAACGACACGCCCGCGATCGCCTTGATGCCGCCGAACCGCAGCGACACGTCCTGGATATCCAGCAGCACCTCGGTCATGCAGCGCGCGCCAAGACCGGCGCCGGCGCCACGTCGATGATCGCGACGCGGGCGGTGAACGCGCCGCGGCGCCCGTCCTCGAACACCGTCTCGAGCGTCACGGTCCCCTCCCCCGCGCTGCCGTTCAGCGCCTGAATCAGGCTCGCATACCGCTCCCCGATGAAGCGCCGCCGCACCTTCTGCGTGCGCGTCAGCTCCCCGTCATCGGCGTCCAGCTCCTTCGGCAGCACCAGGAAGCGGCGGATGGCGCAGCCCGAAAGCGGCCCACCCTCGGCCGCCAGCGTCTCGTTCACGGAGCGCACGCGCTGCAGCAACAGCTCATGCACCCGCGGATGCGCCGCCAACTCCTGGTACGAGGCATAGGTGATGCCCTCCCGTTCCGCCCAGTTACCGACCGCGACCAGGTCGATGTTGAGCATGACACTCGCAAACGCCTGGCCGTCGCCGATCGCCACGGCCTCCTTGATGACGGGATAGAACTTCAGCTTGTTCTCGAGGTATTTCGGCGCGAACAGCGTGCCGTCCGCGAGTTTTCCCACGTCCTTTGCCCGGTCGATGATCCGCAGGTGCCCCTTCGCATCGATGAACCCGGCATCCCCGGTCTTGACCCAGCCCTCCGCATCCTTGGTGCCGGCCGTGCTGTCGGGGTCCCGCAGATAGCCCTGGAAGGCGCCGGGGCCGCGGAACAGCACCTCACCGGCATCGGTGATGTGCAGTTCCACCCCCTCCGCCGGGCGGCCCACGGTCTCGGCGCTGATCTCGCGGTCCGGTTGCAAGGTGATCCACACGGTCGATTCCGTCTGGCCATAGAGCTGCTTCAAATTGAGGCCGAGCGAGCGATAGAACCTGAACATCTCCGGCCCGATCGCCTCCCCGGCCGTGTAACCCACGCGGAGGCGGCCGAAGCCCATTTGCGATTTCAAGGGCTCATACACCAGCAGGCCGCCCAGGCCGTAAAGCAACCGGGCCGACAGCGGCACGCGCTCGCCATTCAGGATCGGCTCGCCCCAGCGGTTCGCGACATCGATGAAGTATTTGAACAGGCGGCGCTTGATGGCCGACGCATCCTCCATCCGGACGGTGATGGAGGTGAGCAGGTTCTCGAACACCCGCGGCGGCGCGAAGAAATAGGTGGGCCCGATCTCGCCGCGGTCGGCCACCGCCGTCGCCGGGCTTTCCGGACACGAGATGCAGAACCCGGCGCAATATGCCTGCGCGTAGGAGAAAACGTGGTCCCCGACCCAGGCCATCGGCAAATAGGCAATCACCTCCTCGGTCTCCGTCAGCCGGTCGAACGCGTTGGCGTTGCGGGCGGAGGTGATCAGATTGTCGAAGCTGAGCATCACCCCCTTCGGCTTGCCCGTGGTGCCCGAGGTATACAGCACCGTCGCGAGATCGGCCCCCGACCCGGCCTGGCACCGCTTCTCCCAAGCGGCCGCATCGCCGCCCAGCTTTTGCACGTCGGCGAAGCCATGCAGATGCGTGTGGTCGTAATCCCGAAGACCGCGCTCCCAGTCATAGACGATGGTGCGCAACGCCGGGAGTTGGTCCTGGATCGACAGGATCTTGTCCACCTGCTCCTGGTCCTGCACCACGGCCAGCACGATTTCGGCGTGGGCCAGCACATAGACCATCTCGTCGGCGATCGCGTCTTGATAGACGGGCACCGGCACGGCCCCGATCGACTGTGCCGCCACCATCGACCAATAGAGCCGCGGCCGGTTATGACCCACGATCGCGATGCGCTGCCCCGGCATGACACCCAGAGTCTGCAGGCCGAGCGCGAATGACCGCACCTCGCCGAGCACCTCAGCCCAGGTCCAGCTTTGCCAGATGCCGCGATCCTTGTGCCGGATCGCCGCGCGGCCGGGGCGATTGGCGGCGTTGTGCAGCAGCAGTTTTGGGAATGTATCCGTCATTTCAGCATGAGCGCCGTGCGCCGGCAGGTCGCGACCGTCTCGCCACGCTGGTTGAAGGCGTTGTGTTGGAACTCGACGATGCCGGCGTTGGGGCGGGACTTGCTCTCACGCATCGACAGCACCGTGGTTCGCACGCCCAGCGTGTCGCCGTGAAACACCGGTTTCGGGAACGTCACGTCCGTCATGCCGAGATTGGCGACGGTGGTGCCGAGCGTCGTGTCGTTCACGCTCATGCCGATCATGAGGCCCAGCGTGAACAGCGAGTTCACGATCACCTGGCCGAACTCGGTTTGGCTGGCGTAGTGGGCATCGAGATGGAGCTGCGCCGGGTTCATGGTCATACTGGAGAACAGGACGTTGTCCGTCTCCGTGACCGTGCGGCGCCAGGTATGTTCGAACACCTGCCCGACGCTGAATTCGTGGTAGCGCAGCCCTGCCATGCGTTCTCCCAGGTCTGATCCTATGATGGACCACGCGCGTTGACCACTGGGCGGGACTGTGGAAAGGCTGACCGATGCGGCTCCGTGACATATCTGCTTTCTGGCTTGGCCGGGCCTTTGAACTGCAGGATCCCCGGCACGCTCGATTGTTGCCGATGGAAGGACTACGCGGGGTCGCTGTCACGCTGGTGTTTTTGCAACATTACACGGTGCAGTGCCAGTTGATTGGGCTGGCTCCAGGGTGGACGGCCAGTTTCGCCAGCGTGATGCGCGCATACGGCAATATGGGGGTCGAGCTATTTTTCGTCCTCAGCGGCTTCCTAATCTACGGTACGCTCGTGCGGCGGCGGCCGGGGTTCGTGCCGTTCATGACCCGGCGTATCGTGCGGATCTACCCTGCCTTCCTTGTCGTGTTCGGCATAGCGCTCGCGATCCCGGTGGTGCTGCCGCTTCCCAGCAAACTGCCTGCCGACCCTTGGGCGGCCGCCGGGCTCGTCGGGGCGAACCTCGCTCTGTTGCCGGGCCTGTTCCCCATCGCCCGCATCGTGGAGGTCGCGTGGTCGTTGAGCTACGAGATGTTCTTTTATCTCGTGACCGCCGCTCTCGTGCTCGGCGCGGGTTTAGGACGCGCCGGACAGGGCGCGCGGGTGGCCGTGCTGGCCTGGACATTGGCCCTCTTTATGGTGGCCTGTTGGCTGGATATTCCGGGTGTGCCGGTGCGTATGCTGCCCTTCTTCGCAGGGATGCTGCTGGCGGAAGGCGCGGGCCGTCATGTGCCCGCCTGGCTAGGCTGGACCGCCCCGGCCGTCGCATTTGCATTGGGCGTATGTCTGCACCTCGGCGCGCTGTGGATCGAGGTGATGCATACCGCGGCATTTTTCTGCCTGTGCGGCGTATGCTTTCGGGATGCTGGGCGGATATCGGCGGCCATGACCTGGGCGCCGCTGCGCTGGTTGGGGAACATGAGCTATTCCTACTATCTCCTGCATGGGTTCGTGGTGCAGGCGGCGATGCTGATCTTGCGCCGACTGCTGCCGGACGGCATGCCGGATTGGGCGTTCTGGACGGCGTTGGCGCCGGTATTCTCGCTGACGCTCGCGGCGTCCGCCGTGTTGTTCCTGGTGATCGAAAAGCCGGTTTCGCTTCGTCCGCCGCAGCCACGGAAGCTGCAGGCCGCAGCCTGAGCCCTACGCAAAGCAATGGCGCGCGCCATTTGATTGGCATGAGCTATCACCCCCAGGCGGCCCCTTCAGGGTCGCAACCCCGTCCCGACAGCCTCGTGCAGCCACTGAAGCGCGCCATCGCGTCCCAAGTGGTGGCACTGTTCAACGACCGCTCCCGCGGGGAGGCGCCGGTCACGCGGCGCACCGACGGCCTGTTCGGCCCACGCTCCGTCATGTGGCGGGTGCATGGGGATGTCGCGTCCATGATGGTGGGCGGGGTTGCCGGGTTGCTGCTGCAGATGCTGCACCCGGCGGTGCTGGCCGGGGTGTGGGACCATTCGCGGTTCCGCAACGATATGCAGGGAAGGCTGCGGCGCACCGCCCGGTTCATCGCGCTCACCACCTATGGCGGGCGGGCGGAGGCGGAGGCGGTGATCGCCCGGGTGCGCGGCATCCACGGTCATGTCAGCGGCACCTTGCCCGACGGCACGCCCTACGCCGCCAACGATCCGGCTTTGCTGGCCTGGGTCAACGTCACGGAAGCGACCAGCTTCCTACAAGCCTGGATCCGCTACGGCGAACCCGGCATGTCCGGACGCGACCAGGACCGGTATCTTGCCGAGATGGCTGAGGTCGCGATGGCGCTGGGCGCCGACCCCGTGCCGCGCAACCGGGCCGAGGCCCGCCGCCTGATCGACGCGACCCGGCCCCACCTCGTGGTCGACGATCGCACGCGGGAAGTTTGCCGGCTGGTGCTGAACCAGAAGGCGCCGCGCCCGAGGGCGGAACCGCTGCAAGCCCTGACGATGCAGGCGGGGGTCGATCTGCTGCCCGACTGGGCGCGGCGGATGCATGGGTTGCAGAACCCGGTCATGGGCCGCCCGCTGGTGCGTGCCGGCACGTTGGGGATCGCGCGCACGTTGCGCTGGGCCTTTGGCTGATCGGGCCGCAGCGTTCGCGATCAACTGTCGATTAACGTCTAGTTTTGTTGAACGCGGAACGATTCTGCCACGGCCTGCGCTACACTCCCCGACGGATCGACGCAGGACGCAAAAAAATGCCCTCTATTCCTCATGTGTTGGTGGTTGACGATGACAATGACCTCGGCTCCACGATCGTGGCCGAGTTGACGTCCACCGGCGCCTTCACGGCCGAAACCACGACATCGTTACGCGGGGCTGAACGGGCGTTGCATGCGCCGCAGAACGGGATCGACGCGCTCCTGCTGGATGTGCAATTGCCCGATGGGGACGGACGGCAGCTCTGCGCCCAGCTACGGGACGAGGGCCGCACGTTGCCGGTGCTGCTGGTCAGCGGGCTCGATGGCGAGGATGACGTGGTGCGCGGCCTCGACCTCGGCGCGGATGCTTATCTCCGCAAGCCATTCGCCTTGGCCGAACTGGTGGCACGGTTGCATCATTTGCTGCCGCGGTGACCGCCCCGGGCAACGTCACACAAGCCCGGTGAGTGCCGCGCCGGATCTCCGACACCCTTAGCGGGTGATGTAGAGGGCCCTCGTCGGCTTGTTCGCGGAGCCACGTTGTCAGGGCTGGCGAAGGGTGCGCCTTCGTCGCCTCGCTAACGATGCTAGAGCGGTTTCCATTCATTCTGGCTCATACCCGGCGGCAGTGAAGTAGCTGGCGCAGTCCTGCGCGGTAAAGCAGGGAAGCGCGTTGCGGATCACGTCCCATAGGTCGTCGATCGTGCGTGCTGCTGCCTTGCGCAGGTAGGCTTTGAGCTTGGAGAAGGCATTCTCGATTGGGTTGAAGTCGGGGGAGTAGGGCGGCAGGTAGCGTAGCGTGGCCCCAACTGCCTCGATCGCCCGCCGCACGTCTGCGCCTTTATGCGCGGGCAGATTATCCATGATGACGGTGTCGCCTCGGTGGAGCGTGGGCACCAGCACCTGCTCGATGTAGGCCTGGAAGGCGATGCGGTTCATCGGGCCGTCGAGGACCATGGGCGCGGTCATGCCGCTGACCCGAAGCGCGCCGGTGAAGGTGGTCGTCTTCCAGTGACCATGCGGCACGGCGGCGCGGCAGCGCTCGCCTTTGCGGGCGCGGCCGCGGATCCGGGCCATCTTGGTCGATGCGCCGGTCTCGTCGATGAAGACCAGGCGCTTGGGGTCGAGGTCAGGCTGGCCTGCGAACCAGGCTCGCCGTCGGGCTGCGACGTCGGGCCGCTCCTGCTCGGCTGCGTGCGCTGTTTTTTTTGAAGGTGAGGCCGTGGCGGTCGAGGCAGCGCCAGATGGTGCTGGGGCCGAACGAGGCGCCGTGGTGGTCGCGCAGCAGGTCCGACAGCTCAGCCAAGCTGATGTCCTTCTGGGCCGCGACCGCTGTCAGGATCACGCCGCTGAAGGCCTCGATCCGACGCGAGCGGGTGTCGCCGCCCTGCGGCTTGGGCGCGACGGACCCGGTCGTATTGACTGCCTGCACCCACCGGACGGCGCTCGCAGCTGAAACACCAAACCGCTCCGCCGCAGCGCGCCGAGACATGCCGTCTGCAACCGCCGCAACAAGCCGGGACCGTAGATCGACGGAAAGAATCTTCCCCATGCACGCTGGCCTCCTAACCAGCCTGCATGGTGAATCACATCACGCCCGCGTCGGGGAATCCCTTTGATTCAGACCGGACGAGAACCGCTCTAGTGTCCAGAATGAAACGTGCTGTCAAAGGCCCACGTCACGACCCGGTGTGTCGTCACGCTCAAAGTTGAGCTCCGCTCCGACCAGCGGCGAACGACGTAGCGCGGCCAGTACTCCGCCAGTTTGGGCCGATTTGTCGCCGCCGACACTGCGCGCCAGATCCCTGCGTAACTCACCGGCCCGCTCATCGTTCGTAGCCAGGCACCGTGCGATGTTGCGGATGAGGTCTTTGTCCGCTCCGAGCCCCCGCACCTCAAACCGTGCAAATCCCCGCTCGATCAGCCGCTGGCGATGCACCTCGTTGGCACGCTTTTGAGCGTTGCTGGACATCTCTGCCTCCATCGATCCCGGGTATATAGCCAGCTATAATTCGTGAGCAACTTGAATTTGTAGGCCGCTAAGCGTCGAGCGCCCCCCGCACCTCGGCCCGCAGCGCCGGCAGCACCTCCGTCACGAACCAGGGATTTTTCACCTCCCAAATACCCGTCCGCCAGCTCGGATGCGGTAGCGGGAAGTAGCGGGGTAAGAACTCGCGGAAGGCCCGAACCCGGTCCGTCATCCGGCCCGGCCCCAGCGCGTCCGCCTGCGCATACGAACCCACCAGCAGCGTCAACCGCAGCTGCGGCATCGCATCCAGCAACCGCCGCCGCCACAGCGGCGCGCATTCCGGGCGGGGCGGCAGGTCGCCGCCCTGGGCGTAGCGGCCGGGGTAACAAAGCCCCATCGGCAGGATCGCGATCCGCGCGCCGTCATAGAATTCGGCCTCATCCATGCCCAACCAGGTGCGGAGCCGCACGCCCGAAGCGTCGGTCCAGGGCGTGCCGCTCGCGTGCACCTTGGTGCCGGGCGCCTGGCTCGCGATCAGGATCCTGGCCGTGGTCGAAACGCGCAGGATCGGGCGGGGACCCAGCGGCAGATCCGTGCATACCCGGCACGCGCGAACCTCCGTCGCCAAGGCCTCCAGCATCACGCCAGCTCGTATTCCACTTCTGGGGTATATACCGCCTGCTCCTTGCCCAAGCGCGAGCTGAACAGGGTGAAATGCTCCACCGTCACCACCTCGCTTCGGAACAGATTGTGGCTCGCGACCCATTCCGCCACCTTGATCTCCGGCACGCCGTCCAGCCGTGCCAAGGTCACATGCGGGGCGAAGCGGCGGCGTTCGCGTTCCAGCCCGGCGCGCTGCAACGCCGTCTCGATCTTGGACTGCAGATGCTCCAGCGGAGGCGTGCGCTCCACCCCGGCCCAGAGGGACGTCACGCGCCCGCCCTTCTCGAATGTGCCGACGCCCGCCATCTGGATCTCGAAGCCCGGCGCCTTCAACGACGCCAGGGCATGATCCACCTCCTCCGCCCGGAAGCCCGGCAGCTCGCCGATGAAGCGCAGTGTCATGTGATAGTTCTCGGGCGCCACCCAGCGCGCTCCGGTCAAGCCGCCGGCCATCCAGGCCAGCCGCTCCCGCAACGACGACGGCAGGTCCAGCGCCACGAACAGCCTCACTTGAGGGGTTGCGGGACCGCCGCGATCAGCCGCTCCATCGCCGGCAACAGGCGGGCCACCACGCGGCGCACGCCTTCCTTGTTGGGATGGATGTGGTCGGCCTGGTTGAGCGCGGCGTCCCCGGCCACGCCCTCGAGGAAAAACGGATCGTACAGGAGGCCGGGCCGCTTTGACGCCGCCTCGAACACCTGGGTGAACGCCGCGCCGTATTCGGGGCCCAGATTGGGCGGCGCCAACATGCCGGAAAGCAGGGTCGGGATGCGCTTCTGCACGAGCGCATCCAGGATTGCGGCCAAGTTGGCGGCGGTCCCCTCCGGCGGCAGCGCGCGCAGCCCGTCATTGCCGCCGAGCTCGATCAACGCCGCGTCCGCCGGGCCGCCCGGGTCCGACAAGGCCCATTCCAGCCTGGCGCGGCCCCCGGCGGTGGTGTCGCCCGAGACGGCGGCGTCCATCAGCTCCACCTCATGCCCGCGCGCGCGCAAGGCGGCCGCCATCTGCGCCTGAAACCCGTCCGGCGCCGGCAGGCCATAGCCGGCGGCCAGGCTGTCGCCCAGCACCAGGATACGCAGCGGGCGCGCCAAGCCCATGGCGGGCCACAATAATAACGTCAGCACCACGGCGTTGGCCAGGACGCGACGCGCGCCATATGAAACCGTCATGGACATCGCCCCGGCCCACCCATCCATCCTTGCGCCATCCCTACCGGAGATCGTCCGGGTCCGGGACCTCCGTCTGACCGTGCCCGCCGCGTCCGGACCGGTCAACATCCTCGCGGGGGTGGACCTGGACATTGGCGCCGGGGAGGCCGTGGGCGTCGTGGGGCCCTCGGGCTCGGGCAAGACCAGCCTGCTGATGGTGCTGGCCGGGCTGGAACAGGCGACGTCCGGCACCGTGGTGGTTGCCGGGCAGGACCTGACGCGCATGGACGAGGACGCGCTGGCCCGGTTCCGCCGCGCCTATGTTGGCATCGTGTTCCAGGCCTTTCACCTCATCCCCACCATGACGGCCCTGGAGAACGTGTCTGTCCCGCTGGAGCTGGCGCACGTGCCGGATGCGGCGGACCGGGCGGCCTCCAGCCTGCGCAGCGTGGGGCTGGGGCACCGGCTGGGGCACCTGCCGGGCCAGCTTTCGGGTGGCGAGCAGCAGCGTGTGGCGCTGGCCCGCGCCTTTGCGCCGCTGACGCTCGGGACCGGACCGCGGCTGCTGCTGGCGGACGAGCCCACGGGCAACCTCGATGTCGGCACCGGTCGCGCCGTGATGGACCTGCTGTTCGCCATGCAGGCGGAGGCCGGGACCACGCTGCTGCTCATCACGCATGACCCGGCGCTCGCCGCCCGCTGCGGCCGTCAGATCCGCATCGCGGACGGGCGCGTCGCATGAACGCATGGAGGTTTGCCCGGCGCGAACTGCGCAGCGGGGTGCGCGGACTGCGGATCGTTCTGGCCTGCCTGGCGCTGGGCGTGGCCGCGATCGCCGCGGTGGGCTCGCTGCGGGAGGCCGTGGACGCCGGGCTGGCGAGCGAGGCGCGGCGCATCCTGGGCGGGGACCTCGAGGTGCAGTCCGGTGCGCAGCCCTTGCCGGAGGAGCTCCGCGCCTTCCTGCGTGCCCGGGGCGGCCAGGTGTCGGAGGTCGTGCAGATGCGCTCCATGCTGGTCGCCGCCAATGGCGAGCGGCTGCTGGTGGAGCTGAAGGCCATCGACGCGCCCTACCCGCTGGTGGGCGCCGCGACGGTGACGCCGGGTTCGCTGCAGGCGGCGGTGGCGGCGCAGGACGGCGTGCCCGGCGTGGTGGTGGAGCCCTTGGTGCTGGAGCGGTTGCGGGTGCAGCCCGGCGCCCTCGTCCGCCTGGGCCGCAGCACATTTCGGATTGCCGGCACCCTGGACTCCGAGCCGGATCGGACGGCGGCGCCCACGATCCTCGGCCCCCGCGCCATGATCGGCACCGCGGCGCTGGCCGAGACGGCGCTGATCCAGCCGGGGTCGCTGCTGAACTACAATCTGCGCGTGACCGTGCCCGGCACGACCGACATCACGGCCTTGGTGCGGGACATCAGGGCGGCGTTTCCGGACCAGGGCTGGCGGCTGCGCACCACCAGCGAAGCGGCGCCCGGCATCGCGCGGGCGGTCGAGCAGGTCAGCCTGTTCCTGACGCTGGTGGGGCTGACCGCGCTGCTGGTGGGCGGCATCGGCGTGGCGACGGGGGTCCGCGCGTGGCTCGAGGCGCGGGCGCGGACGATCGCGACGCTGCGCTGCCTCGGTGCCTCGACCCGCACGATCTTTGCTACTTTCCTGATCCAGGTCGTGGCACTGACGGCGGTGGGGGTGGCGATCGGGTTGGTGCTGGGGGCGGTGCTGCCGATCCTCGGTATCTGGGCGTTCGGGGACGCGCTGGCGGTGCCGCCGCAATCCGGGGTGTATCCGCGGCCCCTCGCGCTGGCGGCGGCGTTCGGGTTTTTGACGGCGGGGGTGTTCACGCTGTGGCCCCTGGCGCGGGCGGCGCAGATTCCGGGGGCGGCGCTGTTCCGGGACGCGCTGCTGCCGGTGCGGATGCGGGCGCGGCCATTGTTGCTGGCGGCCAATGCCGCGCTGGTCGCGGCGCTGGTGGCGCTGACGGTGCTGACCTCGCCGGACCGGAAATTCGCGCTGTGGTTCTGCGGCGCGGCCGCGGTCACGCTGGTGCTGTTCCGGCTGGGTGGCGCGGCGCTGATGGCTTTGGCGCGGCGGGCGCCCCGCATGCCGGCACCCTGGGCCCGGCTTGGCGTCAGCAACCTCTATCGACCCGGCGCCGGCACCGCGCTCATGCTGGTGTCGTTGGGCCTCGGCCTCACCACGCTGGCGGCCGTGGCGCTGATCCAGGGCAACATCCGCAACCAGGTGCTGGCGCAGCTGCCGGCGCGGGCGCCCACCTTCTTCTTCATCGACATCCAGAACGACCAGCTGGCGCAGTTCAAGCAGGTGCTGGCCGCCCAGCCCGGCGTCGATGACATCCATGAGGTGCCGAGCCTGCGCGCCCGCCTGATCAGCGTGCGCGGCGTGCCGGCCGAGGAGGTGAAGGCCACGCCAGAGACGCAATGGGCGCTGCGCGGCGATCGCGGCCTGACCTACAGCGCGACTTTGCCGGAGGGGTCGCGCCTGACGGAGGGCGCGTGGTGGCCGGCGGATTATGCGGGGCCGCCGCTGGTGTCGTTCGACGCCGGGCTGGCGAAGGGGTGGGGGATCGGCATCGGGGATGTTCTGCGGGTGAATGTGCTGGGGCGGGACATCGATCTGCGCATCGCCAACCTGCGGGAGATCGCGTGGCGGTCCCTGTCGTTGAACTTCGCCATGGTCGCCTCCCCGGGCATGCTGGAGCGGGCGCCGCACAGCCATATCGCGACGGTGCGCACCACGGGCGCCAGCGAGTCCAGCGTTTTGCGCGCGGTGACGGACGCGCTGCCGAACGTGTCGGGCATTCGCGTGGCGGACGTGCTGGGCGCGGTGGCCGCGATCGTCGGCAAGCTGGCGGCGGCGCTGGCGGCGGCGGGTTCGGTCACGCTGGCGTCGGGCGCGCTGGTGCTGGCAGGGGCCGTCGCATCCGGCCAGCGGCGGCGCGTGGCGGAGGCGGTGGTGCTGAAGACGCTGGGCGCCACGCGGGCGCAGATCCGGGCGGCGTGGCTGGTGGAGTTCGGGCTGATCGGCGCCGCCGCCGGGCTGATCGCGGCGGTGATCGGCACGGTTGCGAGCTGGGGCGTCGTGCATTTCGTCATGCGGGCTGAGTGGGTGTTCCTGCCCGGCATCCTGGCCGCGACCGTGGGCGGGTGCACGCTGCTGATGCTGGGGTTCGGCTATGCCGGGACGTCGGCGGCGCTGCGGGCGCGGGCGGCACCGTATCTTCGGAATGAGTAGGGCGGAACGAGTAGGGCGGAACGAATAAGGCTTGATCCAGCAAACGTTTGTACCAACATTGCGCGCACGGGCAGTCTCGCCCCTAACGTGAGGAAATGAGGACCATGGCCTTCCTACCGGATTCTCGGACCTACGCGCCGACCGCCGCGGACGGCGCGGCACTCGATACGGGCCTGCGCTCGTATATGCTCGGCGTCTATAACTGGATGACGTCGGGCCTGCTGCTGACCGGCATCGTGGCGTATGGCATCGCGAACACCAGCCTAATCGAGCTGTTTTACCAGCGCGTGATGACGGCGCGCGGTGTGGCCGTGCAGCCGACGATCCTGGGCTATGCCGCGATGTTCGCGCCGCTGGTTTTTGTCATGGTGCTCAGCTTCGGGGTGGATCGCCTGTCCCGCACCGCGACGCAGGCGCTGTTCTGGGCGTTCGCCGCCGCGATGGGCGCCTCGCTCGCGAACATCTTCCTGGTGTATGCCGGGGGCAGCATCGCCCGCGTGTTCTTCATCACGGCCGGCACGTTCGGCGCCATGAGCCTGTATGGGTACACGACCAAGACCGACCTTTCGCGCTTCGGCAACTTCCTGATGATGGGCCTGATCGGCGTCGTGCTGGCGAGCGTGGTTAACATGTTCATCGGCAGCACGGCGATGCAGTTCGCGATCTCGATCATCGGCGTGCTGGTGTTCGTGGGCCTCACGGCTTACGACACGCAGCAGATCAAGCTGGATTACAACCAGTATGCCTATGCCGAGGGCGTGGACGGCGCGGCCAAGCGCAGCGTTTATGACGCGCTGAAGCTGTACCTGAACTTCATCAACCTGTTCATGCTGTTGCTGAATCTGTTCGGGAACCGCAACAGCAGCAACTAACCCTGAGATCAAAGGAAAGGCCCCGGAGAGCGATCTCCGGGGCCTTTTTCATAGGGTGAGCCGCGAACCTACTCGACGACGGCCTCCGCCTCGACCTCGACATCCTCGGCATCCACCTCGACGGCGGCGCCCTTCACGACGGTCTTGAGATCGTCCAGCAGGCGCTGCATCGCCGTCGCCTTGTCCACCTTCTCCAGCGCGGCATACTCGGCCGCCAGGCGGTCCATCGCGTTCTCGTAGATCTGCCGCTCGCTGAAGCTCTGATCCGGTTGCCCGGCGTTGCGATACAAATCCCGCACCACCTCGGCGATCTGCATCGGATCGCCCGAGTTGATCTTCTGGTCGTATTCCTGCGCCCGGCGGGACCACATGGTCCGCTTGATCCGCGCCCGGCCCTTCATCAAGGCCAGCGCCTTGTCGAACACCACCCGGGTCGCGAGCTTGCGCAGACCCGCGGTCCGCGCCTTCGCGACCGGGACCCGCAGGGTCATGCGGTTCTCCTCGAAGGTGATGTGAATCAGCTCGAGCTTGTGGCCGGCGATCTCCTCCGTCGCGATCCGCTCCACCTTGCCGACGCCGTGGGTTGGATAGACGACGTAGTCTCCCTCCACGAAGTTCTCCTTGGCGGCCATGGCGCGCGGCACGATCTGCGGCCGGCCATGCATGCCCGGCATGTGCCCCGGCATCTTCGGCGGCTGGCGAAACTGCGGCTCGGGCGCTGCCGCGACGGGCGCGGGCGGCGGCACGGGAGCTGGCACGGGAGCTGGCACGGGAGCTGGCACGGGCACCGGCTCTGCCTCTGGCTCCAGATCTGGCGCCACCGCGATGGAGGGTGGTCTCACGGGCGCCTTGGTGGCCGCAGCCTTCATGGCACGAACGGGCGCAGCAGTGCTGGTCGGAACGGGCTTGGTCGGAACAGTCTTGGTGGGGGCAGCAGCCTTGGCAGGGGCGGTCTTGGTCGGCACCGGGCATGACTCCTGGCCTGCGCGGCCGCAGGCGCTTGCAATAAGGTGTGCAACGGACTCCGACCGGCTCCGCATGCGAAGCCGGCGAAAGGCGAAGGCCCGCTTTATTCGGACTTCAGAGCCTTAGCACAAAATTGTCGCAAAGTCAGCCCCGAGTCGCGACAGGGCACGCATAGCAGCGTGGAGAGGTTCAACTAGCCGGGATCGGGCGAGAACAGTGCTTCCTTGCCCGGCTTGCCGTTCCACTCCTCCGCGTCGGCCGGCGGCTCTCCCTTGCGGGTGATGTTCGGCCATTGCGTGGAGAAAACGCGGTTCCGCTCGGCCCAGGCGGTCGCCTTGTCGTCGCTATCGGGCACGATCGCTTCGGCCGGGCACTCCGGCTCGCACACGCCGCAATCGATGCACTCGTCCGGATGGATCACGAGCATGTTGTCCCCGACATAGAAGCAGTCCACCGGACACACCTCCACGCAATCCATGAACTTGCACTTGATGCAGTTCTCGGTGACCACATAGGTCATCGCACGCCCCTTGTTCCAGACAGCCGTTTAGGTGGGGCGATATGCAGGCCTTTCACCCCCTACGCAAGCCAAGAGGGGGCAAGCCAAGAGGGGGCAAGCCATCGGGAAGCAAACCGTCGGGCAGCTCTTCGTAGAGGGACTGCGCTTCCGGCGCCGGGCCGCGGCGGAGTGCGAGGCTCACCACGCGCAGCACGCGCACCTCCTGGCGCAGCGGCAGGGTGATGACGTCGCCGGGGCGCAGGCGCGCATGCGGCTTATCGGTCGGCTGCTTGTTGATGCGCACCCCGCCTTCGGCCACCAGCCGGGCGCAATCGGCGCGGGCCTTCATCATGCGGGCGCACCACAGCCATTTGTCCAGCCGCTGCCAGTCGCGGTCTTCCCCGCTCAACGACGCAGGCCGACCAGAGCTGCGAACGGACCCTCCATGCGGGGTGGCGGGGGCGGCGCCGGGCGCTCCCGCCGGCGGGCTGGGAGCATCAGGGGTGGCGTGGGCGGGCCGTATTCGTCATCGCGCAACACGCCGCCGGGTGCGAGCCTGACGCCGAGGGCCCTTACCACGGCCGGCAGCATGTCCGCCCGGATCGACAGGCGGGACGCCAGGCCGTCCGGGAGCGCGCAGGGGTGGTGCCGGGTCAGATAGGCGAGCTCGGCCGCGACCCGCTCGGCGATGTCGAGCCGCAGCAGGACCGGGCCGGCTGGGACGAAGCCCGTGGCGCGAGCGAAATCGAGGGGCCAGTCCGCGGCGGGCAGGGATACCAGACCGGGTGGAGGTAGGGCGGGTGTGTCCAGGCTCGCCATAACCGGGAAAAAAGCAGCACCCCCTCTCTCTCCGGGGGAGGGCTGGGGGGAGAGAGGGCTTGGCTGCCCCTGTCCATCCGACCGGCCCAACGCCCACAGCCGCGCCCGAACCGCCATCGCCCGCGGCTTCAGCATCGCCGGTAGGAACAGCGCGAACCGACCCGCCCGCACCCCCAAGGGCTTCAGCCGCGCCCGCAACTCCGGCGCCACCTCCGCCTCCGTGGCACCCGGCACCACCCCTCCCTCCGCCACGATGCGGTGCAGGATGCCGCGTAACGCCGGCTCCCGCTCCACGGCCTCGGCCGCCCGGAACAGCGGCGCCAGCTCGCGCTCGATCATCTCGGTCACAAACCGCTGCAGCCGGAGCCGCACCCGCTCCCGCTGCGGCCCGTCCAGGAACTCGCTGTCCAGGACCTCCACCTGCGGCCGCACATGGCTGGCGCCGGGGCGGAGCCGGGCGACGGGCACCCCGTCCCAAGCGATGCGGTGATCCCCGGTCCAGGCCAGCGCGGCGTCCGGCGCGGCTTCCATCTCCTGGATACGACGCGGCATCCACTCCCGCAGCGCCCGGCGCGCCGCGCGCAGCACCAGGCGCTTTTCCGGCCCCTCCGCCAGCGGGTCCGGGATGAACTTGAACCCGCCGACATGGCCGACGGAGTGCCCCTCCACCACCACCTCGCCGCGCGCCGTCACAGCCGACAGCAGCTCCTCGCCGTCGATCTCATCGAGGCGGCGCATGAGATGCGCGGCGCGGCGGTCCACGAAGCGGGCCGTCAGCCGCTCATGCAAAGCGTCCGACAATTTGTCCTCGACCTCGCGCGCCCTCGCCTGCCAGGCCGGCGCATCCCGCACCCAATCCGCCCGCGCCGCGATGTAGGACCAGATGCGCACGCCCGAGAGCCGGGCCATGAGGGTGTCGATGTCGCCATCCGCGCGATCCAGCACGGCGATCCCGCTCTCGAGCCAGTCCGGCGGCACCGTGCCGTCCTTCGCCACATGCCCGAACACGCGGGCACACAGGCGCGTATGGGTATCGTCCGACAGCTTGCGGAAGTCCGGGATGCCGCAGGTTTCCCATAGCAGCCGCACCATCCGCCGCCCGCGCGCCAGGGCCCGGATGTCCGGTTCCTGCGCCAGCGCGGTGAGCGTCAGCAGGTCCGTCGCCTCCGGCCCGCGCACCAGGCCGGCGCGGGTGGGCCCGGCGTTCAGGCTGGCCAGCAACGCGTCCACCGAGGAAAGATCCAGCGCGGCGTTGCGCCAATACAGCGCCTCCAGCGGCTCGAAATCATGGCCCTCCACCGCCCGCACCAGCTCGTCATCCAGCGGTGGGCAGGTCGCGGTCACGCCGAATGTGCCGTCCCGCATGCCGCGCCCGGCCCGGCCCGCGATCTGCGCCACCTCGGCCGCCGTGAGCCGCCGGGGCTTGTGGCCGTCGAACTTCGACAGCCGGGCGAAGGCGACGTGGTCCACGTCCATGTTGAGGCCCATGCCGATCGCGTCGGTCGCGACCAGGAAATCCACTTCCTTGTTCTGATACAGCTGCACCTGCGCGTTGCGGGTCCGCGGGCTGAGGCGGCCCATCACCACCGCGCAGCCGCCCCGCCGCCTGCGGATCAGCTCGGCGATCGCATAAACCTCGCTGGCGCTGAACGCCACGACCGCGGTGCGCAACGGCAACCGCCCGAGCTTGGTTGGCCCGGCATAGGTCAATTGCGACAGGCGGGGCCGCGTCTGGATTTCGATTTGCGGCACCAAGCGCTGCAGCAAGGGGCGGATCGTCTCGGCGCCCAGGAACATGGTCTCCACCAGGCCGCGCGCGTGCAGCAGGCGCTCCGTGAACACATGACCGCGATCGGGGTCGGCGCAGAGCTGGATTTCGTCCACCGCCACGAACTCGGCCGGCGCATCGAGCGGCATCGCTTCGACCGTGCAGGAGAACCAGCGTGCGCCGGCCGGCACGATCTTCTCCTCGCCGGTGATCAGGGCGACGTTCTTCACGCCCTTCTTCGCCACCATCCGGTCGTAATTCTCGCGTGCCAGCAGGCGCAGCGGGAAGCCGATGATGCCGGACGAGTGCGCGAGCATCCGCTCGATCGCAAGATGGGTCTTGCCGGTGTTGGTGGGCCCGAGCACCGCCTTCACCCGGGATGGAAAGCCCGACATGGCGGTAGGGTTGGGCCTGCCGGGTCAGAATGCAAGCGCGTTTCAATGGCCGCGTTCCCTGGGTTGACCCGGCGCGGGAGCCTGGCGGAGCATCGCGCGATGGACGCCATCCCGTTCGACCGCGACCTCGATTGCCTCGTGCCGCCGGGTCCATCCCCGGGGCTCCCGGTTCACTCCGCACGGCCAGGCGCCCTGCCCTCGCTCGATGCCGCGGCACTGGCGTTCCTGGCCGGGTCTGGCTTCACTGGCGCAGCAGGGCAGCTCGCCCTGGTGCCGGGCCCCGCCGGCGTGGCGGGCGCAGTGGTGGGGCTGGGCGACGATCGCTCCGTCTATGCACACGGGGGTTTGCCATTCGCGCTGCCAGAGGGGGTCTGGCACCTCGTCCCCGGTGACTTCGCCATGGATGCGGCGGTCCTCGGCTTTTGCCTTGGCGCCTATCGCTTCACCGCCTACACCGCCCCGAAGCGGCACCCGGCACAGCTGGCGACCGAGGGGCATGACGCGGCCCGCTCCGCCGCGCGGGCCACCTGGTTGGCGCGCGACCTGATCAACGCCCCGGCCAATGCACTCGGCCCCGCCGAGCTGGCGCAGGTTACGCTGTCGCTTGGCCGCAGCTTCGGCGCAGCGGTCACGCTGACCGAAGGGGATGCGCTGCGATCGGCCTATCCGACCGTGGCGGCGGTGGGGCGCGGCAGCGTGCGGGCGCCGGCGGTGGCGGGGTTCGCCTGGGCCGGCAGCGGCGCCGGGTCCGACGCGTTCCTGGTGTCGCTGTGCGGCAAGGGGGTGTGTTTCGACAGCGGCGGCTACGACCTGAAGCCATCCGCCGGCATGCTGCGCATGAAAAAAGACATGGGCGGGGCCGCGCTCATGCTGGCCCTGGCGCGGATGATCATGGCGGCGGACCTGCCGGTGCGGCTCGAGGTGCGGATCGGTTGTGTCGAGAACATGGTCTCCGGTGACGCCATGCGACCGCTCGACGTGATCCGGACCCGGCGGGGCCTCACGGTCGAGATCGGCAACACCGATGCCGAGGGGCGGCTGGTGCTGTGCGACCTCCTGGCCGAGGCGTCGGACGCCAAGCCCGATCTGCTGCTGGACGCCGCCACGCTGACCGGGGCGGCGCGGGTGGCGTTGGGCCCCGATCTTCCCGCCTTGTTCACGCCCCATACGCCGGAAGGGGACCGGCTGGCGGAGATCATGGCGACCGCAAGTGTCGAATCGGCGGATCCGGTGTGGCGGCTGCCGCTCTGGGCAGGGTACGATTCCTGGCTCACGAGCCCGATCGCAGACATGAACAATGTTTCAGCCAAACCCATGGCCGGTGCGATCGTTGCAGCCTTGTTCCTTGCCCGGTTTGTGGCGCCCGGAACGGTCTGGGGGCATCTCGACACCTATGCCTGGAACGAATCTACGCGCCCCGGACGGCCTGAGGGCGGCGAGGCGCTCGGCTTAAGGACCCTGTTCGCCACCGTATCGAGATTAATTCTTGGTCACAAAGTTGGCTAAATCGCGTCAAGCCCCGCATTCGCCACAAAGCTGGGATGTTTCCGGTCCGGCCGCACTGTTAACGTTGTAAGGTGTAACCAATTCGATTCGGAGAGGTGCATCGAAGCGCCCGGGACCGGCTCACCGGCCCCCACCATGAAAGGATTTCTATTTTGGCAACCCCTCCTAACTCCGACCAGCTCGTGGGCATCTTGCGCGACACCATCGTCGCCCTTGTCCGGCGCGATGGGCCCGATCTGTCTTCCCGGCAGCTCGGCGTGTTCCTGACCTGTTATCTGCAGGAAGGGGCGCATACCGTTCGCGGCCTGGCGTCGGACCTGAATGTATCCAAGCCGGCCATCACGCGGGCGCTCGATCGCCTCGGCGAACTCGACCTTGCCCGCCGCAAGCTGGATCCGGCCGATCGCCGCAGCGTCCTAGTGCAGCGGACTCTCAAGGGGCAGAGCTTCCTGCGGGACCTCCGGGGCATCATGACCGAGGCCGGTGCCGCGTCGAAAAAGCCGGCGGCCGCTGCGTCGCAGGCCGGTTCGTCGTTGAAGATGGCGACCGCCTAGCCTGCACACTGGAAAGGGGGGCGGCAGCCCCCTCTTTCACCCGCCCTTCACGCCGCCCGCAGTCAGGCCCGCCACGATCTCCCGCTGCATCAGCAGCGTGAGGAGCAGGACGGGCGCCGTCACGAGCAATGCCGCCGCGGCAAGCGGACCCCAACTCACCTGCTCGAACGTCAGCACGTTATAGACGGCCACCGGGAGCGTGCGCGTTTCCCGGCCCGCCAGCACGATGCCGAAGATGAAGTTGTTCCAGGAGAAGATGAAGGCGAGGATGGTGGCGACCGTGATGCCCGGCCGGGCCAGCGGCAGCGCCACGTGCCGGAATGCCTGCCAGATCGTAGCGCCGTCCACGAGCGCCGCCTCCTCGAGCTCGGGCGGCAGGCCCTCGAAGAAGCCGATCATGATCCAGACCACGATCGGCACCGTGATGACCAAATGCGTGATCACGATGGGCGTCAGCGTGCCTGTGAGCTCCAGCCACTGGAACAGCAGGAATAACGGGATCAGATACGACAATCCCGGGGTGATCCGCGCCACGAGGATCAGCAGCGCCGCCCGCGTGGCCTTCGCCTTCGCGATCCCATACCCGGCCGGCACCCCGATCAGCAGCGCGGCACCGGTCGCGGTGAAGCTCACGACCACCGAGTTCCAGGCGTATTGCAGGAAGTCGTTCTTCGCGAATACCTCGACGAAGTTCTTGAGCGTCGGCGGGTTCGGCACGAAGACAGGCGGGAATGCGGTGTTGTCCACCTCGTTCTTGAGTGACAGCGACAGCATCCAGAGAAACACCAGCACGGCCGGAGAAACCAGGGCCAGGACGCTGGCATAGAGGCCGATCCGCCCCAGCACGCGACGGACCCGGCGGGCCCTCGGCGACCTCACGCGAGCTGATCCTTCTGCCGGACATACAGCATCAGCAACGTGATCAGCAGCGTCAGCAGGAAGAACACCACCACCACGGCGGAGGCATACCCGATGTCGTAAAAACTGAACGCCTGCAAATAAAGCAAGATATTCAGCGTCTCGGACGCCGTGCCGGGTCCGCCGTTGGAGATGACGAAGATTGTGTCGAACGCCTTGATCGCATCGATGCCGCGGATCACCGCCGCCACCACGATGAACGGCCACACCAGCGGCAAGGTCACGTGCCGGAACACCTGCCAGCCGCTCGCACCATCCAGCACGGCGGCTTCGTAGGGATCGGTCGGCAGGCTCGCGAGGCCGCCCAGCACGATCAGCATCACGAGCGGCGTCCACTGCCACGTCTCGACCATCACCAGCGTCGGGATCACGGTGCCGGGCGCATAGACCCAGGCGCTGGGCGGCAGGCCCATGCTGGTCAGGATGTAGTTCAGCACACCGAGCTGCGGATGGAACATCATGGTCCACACCAGCGCGATCGCCACGGGCGTCGCCATCATCGGCATGATGAACAGCGTGCGGAAGAGGCCGCGGCCCGGGAAATTCCGATGGAAACACACGGCCGCCGCCACACCCAGCACCAGCGGCAGCAGGACCGAGAGCGCGGTGAAATACAGCGTCCGCACCACCGCCATGCCGAACCGTTCGTCGGTCAGCATGCGGGTGTAATTCGCCAGGCCCGCGAAGCTGCGATCCCCGCCCACATGGAAATCGTGCACCGACATGAACAGCGTGAACAGCCATGGGAACAGGATGACGGCGAACACGACGATGCCGGCTGGCACGATGAAGGGCCAGTAGTGCCGGGCATAGTTGCGCCGCCGGCGGGCCCGGCTGGCAAGGGCCGCCTGTGTCACGGCGAGGCTGGTGCTCATGCTTCCTCCCGCGCCCGGTCTGTGCCGGACGACAGTGCGACTACACCACGCTTCCGAGGCCCTAGGCCAGCATTAGGGCACGCGGAGGTCCGTGATGGTGCAGAGATTGAGGCGCCGCTTCTCCGTGGCCTCGCCGTTCGCATAGACGATGCGCACGTCATAGATGCACTGCCCGTTCGGCAGCCGGATCGTCTTGTTCCGCCCCGCCGCGACCGTGGCGTCCCCCAGGCGATCCACGCCCCAATCATCCACCCCGGTCAGGGTGGCGTAGAGTTCGGTCACCTCGGTCCGCCCGCGATTGACCAGGCGGAACGAGGGGTCGTCAGCGGCTTGCCGTCGGTTTCCACCGGTGCCACCCGCGCTGCCGGTGCCGCCCGCGGGCGGAAAGGTCACGTTGTCGAGCGTGCAGGTATTGAGCCGCCGCTGCTCGTCCGTGGCGCCGTTGGCATACACGACCCGCACATCGTAGAGGCAGTTGCCATCGGCCGGCAGGCGCACGGCGAAGCTCTCCCCGGGTGGGACGGACTTGTCGCCGAGCCGGTCCCGCCCCCAGGTGGTCATGCCGGCCGGGGTGGCGTAGGCCTCGTTGATCGTGCTGCGGCTGCGGTTGATCAGGTTGAAAGACGGGTTTTGTGCATTCGGGGCATTCTGGGCCACCGCAGCGCCACAGAGGCCCAGCACGAACACGATAACGGCTCCGACATGACGCAGCATGGCCCTGATCCCTTTCCGATCCCTAGTAGACACTAGGGGGGCCTCACCATTTTTCCAACAGCCGCCTGCGTGCGCGCGCCAAAACCCAGGCGGCCCAGGCGATCTGCGGCGGCAGCACCAGCAGTAACGGCAGCGGCTTCCACCCGCCCGACGCCGCCAGGAACCCGGCGCAACACAGCGCGCCCCAGGCCGCAAACCCCCATTGCACGAGCGTCACCCGCACGGCCGGCAGGCCAGACCGATGCGCCAGCTGATACAGATGCCCGCGATGCCCCTCCGTCACCCGGTCCCCGGCCAGATGCCGCCGGACCAAGGTGAACGCCACGTCGAACAACACGCCGAACAGCAGCGCCGGCACCAGCATCACCGACAGATCTACCCCCTGGAACCGCCCGGCGGCCACCGTCAGCACCGCGAGCACGAAACCGCAGAACTGGCTGCCGACGTCGCCCAGGAAGATGCGGGCGCGCGGAAAATTGAATGGCAAGAACCCTGCCAGCCCCGCTGCCAACAGGGCCGCCGCGAAATAGACGAACCAGCCCTGAAACCACCACCCCGCCGCCGCGAGCGCCAGGGCTGCGATCAAACAAACCCCCGAAACCAGGCCGTTGAGCCCATCCATGAAATTGACAGCGTTGGTCACGAACAGGATCCACGCCAGCGTGAGCGGCGCCCCGGCCCAGCCCAGCGCCACCGGCCCCCACCAGGGCAGCCGCACCTCCGTCACATACAGGCCGCTGCCCACGGCCAGCAGCCCCGCCCCCACCTGGGCCGCAAGCTTCACGGTGAACGGCCAATCGCGCAGATCGTCCAGGAACGCCACCAGCGCGATCGCGGCGGAGGCCAGGATCAGCCCGCGAAAATATCCGTCCGCCAGGCGTGAGAACGAGGCGAAGCCATACAGCACCGCGATCCCCACCAGGAACGCCAGCACCACGCCGACCCCGCCCCCCTTCGGCACCGGTCGCGCATGCGCCTTGCGCCGGTCCGGCATGTCGATCGGACCCACGGCGATCATGCCCCGCACGATCAGGGCGGAGAGCAGGGTCAGCGCCGCCAGGAACAGCAAATGCGTCAGCAAGGCCGGCACGGTCATGCAGGGCAGTTTCCAGGTTGCGGGAAGCCTGGGCTATACGGGGGGAATAATGGCCTCGCAACGCTCCTGGAACCGTATCCTGCTCAACGTCCTGCTGGACGGCATGCTGGCTGCGCTGGCCACACCGCTGGCCCGCTACATCGCGGACCCCGGCGGCGGGCTGCTGCGGCCGCTATGGTTCGTGGCGGGGGGCGCCATCACGCTGCTGCTGGCCGGGCTGCCGTTCCGGATCCCCCAGCAATATTGGCGGTTCGCCGGGGTGGCGGACCTGATCGGGCTGGTGGGCGGCTGCATCGCCAGCGCCATCCTGTTCGCGGCGCTGTTGCTCGTTTCCGGCTTTCCGCTGCCGACGCCGACCTTCCCGGTTATCCATGCACTGGTGCTGTTCGTGGTGCTCGGCACGCCGCGGGTGATCTATCGGCTGCGGCTCGCGCAGCGGGGCGCGCGGCGCAATTCTGATGCGCAGCCCGTGCTGCTGGTGGGCGCAGGCGACGGCGCCGACCTGTTCTTGCGCGCGCTCGAGTTCGGCCACGGCCGCACCTACCGCGTGCTGGGCCTGCTATCGTTGCGGGAGGGGCAGGAGAGCCGCCGCCTGCATGGCCATACCATCCTGGGTTCCGTCCGGGACGCCGGAGCCGTGCTGGCCCGGCTCCGGGAAGAAGGCCGCCCCCCGGCACAGATCGTGGTCACGCAATCCGACCTCGGCGGTCCCGTGCTGTCCCGCTTGTTGGCGGTGGCGGACGATGCCGGGGTCCCGGTGCGCCGGGTGCCGCGCCCGACCGCGCTGCAGGAGACCGGCGGCGACACGCCGCTGGAGCTGGCGCCCGTCGTGATCGAAGACCTGCTGAACCGCCCTCAGGTCCCGCTCGACCGCGCCGGCATGGCGCGCCTGGTGCAGGGCCGCCGCGTCCTGGTCACGGGCGCCGGCGGCACCATCGGGTCGGAGCTGGCGCGGCAGCTGGCCGGGCTCGCGCCGTCGCAGCTCGTGCTGCTGGATAATGGCGAGTATGCGCTGTGGCAGATCGACCTGGAGCTGGCGGAGTCGCACGCCGCCGTGCCGCGCCGGGCCTGCATCGCCGACATCCGGGACCGGGGCCGGGTGATGGCGCTGTTTCAGGAGATCCGGCCGGAGCTGGTGTTCCACGCCGCCGGGCTGAAGCATGTGCCGATGGTGGAGGCCAATCCGCTCGAGGGCCTGCTCACCAACGCGATCGGCACGCGGCATGTGGCGGATGCGGCGCGGGCAGCGGGCGCGCAGGCGATGGTGCTGATCTCGACCGACAAGGCGGTGAACCCCAGCAGCGTCATGGGCGCCAGCAAGCGTTTGGCCGAACGGTATTGCCAGGCGCTGGACCTCTCGGCACGGCGCGACGGCGGCGGCATGCGCTGTGTGACGGTGCGCTTCGGCAACGTGCTGGGCAGCACCGGCTCCGTCGTGCCGCTGTTCCGCCGGCAGCTCGAACGCGGCGGACCGCTCACGGTCACGCATCCGGACATGGAGCGCTATTTCATGACGGTGCGGGAGGCCGTGGGCCTGGTGCTGGAGGCGAGCGTGGTGGGCGTGCAGGACGCCGATCTTCCGGCCGGCCTCGCGGGCGGGATTTTCGTGCTCGACATGGGTGAGCCCGTTCGGATCGCGGACCTGGCGCGGCAGATGATCCGCCTCGCCGGGTTGCGTCCCATCGAGGGCGATGCGCCGGACGCGCCAGGCGGCATCCGCATCCAGTTCAGCGGCCTCCGCCCGGGGGAAAAACTGTTTGAGGAGCTGTTCCATGGCGAGGAGCCGCCAGTGCCGACCGGGCATCCCGGCCTGCTGATGGCCGCGCCCCGTGCCGCGGACCCCGCTTTGGTCGGCCGCGCCATCGACGAGATCGCCGCCGCCTGCGCCCGCGGCCAGGCCGGTCAAGCGCTGGCCCTGCTGGGCCGCATGATCCCCGAATTCGCCCATCAGCCGGACGGGCAATCCGTCGCGGCCGTCCCAGGAGCCTGAATGGACATCCCCTTCCTCGACCTCAAGGCGCAGCAGGCCCGCCTGATGCCGACCCTGCGCCCCCGGCTCGAAACCGTGCTGGCGCATTGCCAATTCGTGCTGGGGCCGGAGGTGGCGGAGCTCGAGGGCCGGCTTGCGGCGTTCTGCGGCGCCCAGCATTGCGTGGGCGTGAGTTCCGGGACCGACGCGCTGCAGATCGCGATGATGGCGGAGGGGATCGGGCCCGGGGACGCCGTGTTCCTGCCGGCCTTCACCTACACCGCGACGGCGGAGGTCCCGCTGGTGCTGGGCGCCACGCCCGTGTTCGTGGACGTCGATCCCGCCACCTTCCAGATCGACCCGGCGAATCTTCGCCATCGGATCGCGACCGTGCGGGCCGGGGGCAAGCTGCGGCCGCGCGCGCTGGTGGGCGTCGATCTGTTCGGACAGCCCGCGGACTGGCCGACGCTCAACGCCATCGCGGCCGAAGAAGGCCTGTTCACCCTCGATGACCTGGCGCAAAGCTTCGGCGCCACTTTGCATGGCAGGCCGCTCGGCACCCAGGCCATGGCGACGGCCACCAGCTTCTTTCCCTCCAAGCCGCTCGGCGCCTATGGCGATGGCGGGGCGCTGTTTACCGACGATGCCGATCGGGCCGCGCTATATCGCAGCCTGCGCAGCCATGGCGAGGGCGCGCAACGCTACGACGTGCTGCGCACTGGCATGAACGGCAGGCTCGACACGATGCAGGCGGCGATCCTGCTCGCGAAGCTGGATGTTTTCGTTGACGAACTGGCCCGGCGCGAGCAGATCGCCCGCATCTACGACCGCCGCCTCGGCAATTTGGTCCAGATTCCAGCTCGCGTTGCGGACAGCACCAGCGCCTGGGCCATCTACGCCATCCTGCTGCGGGACGGCCCACAGCGCAGCGCGGTGCAAGCATCGCTCAAGGCGGCTGGGGTGCCGAGCGCCATCTACTATCCTCGCCCGTTGCATCACCAACCCGCCTACGCCGCCGCCCATGACGGCGCCGCCCTCCCGGTCAGCGAGGATTTGTCGGCGCGCATCATGGCGCTGCCGATCCATCCCGATCTCAGCGATTCCGACGTGGAGCGGGTCTGCGCCGCGATGGCGGCGGCCGTCGGATAACGGAACCCGCCCGGGCGCCGGATGTTTCCTCTGGTTCAAGGAGACAGCATGGCCCAGCAACCCAAAGACCCACCGCCCCAGGGCGCACCGCCCGACCACAACCCGACCGGGACCACCCCGAACGGCATCCCGGACCAAGACCCCAGCACGGAAGCCACGGGGCACCCGACCTCGGACCGCGAGCAGACTGAAAAAGCAGCCGGCGGCTGAATCTTGCCCGCCGGTGCGGCGGAGGCGATACACCGGTCTGTGACCCTGCTCTCCCGCGCGTTCTGGCGATATCGCGATTCCCTCCTCGCCCGGCATGTCCGCCGCCTCGCATGGGTGCGTCGCTTGGCATCGTCGCCAATGGCCCAGTCATGGCGCATGCGGTTCTCTGGCAGCACCAACGGGATGCAGGCGGATGGGATCGCGCGCTACTCGTTGTTCCAGGGCGTGCTGCATATCGTGGGTACGTTGGAAACCGGCGCCCAATCCGTTACCCTCGCGTTCCCCGGCGGCAGCACGCACGCGCTGCCGCTCTCAGGGGCGCCGCCCCGCATCGACGCCCGGATCGCCACGACGGCGGACCCGGTCGAGGTGGCGCAGGGAACATTGCTGATTATCCGGGCGGACGGCACGACGCAGCGCCTCACCCATCTCGGTGCCGCCCTGCATGACCCGGCGCACGCGCTCTCGGCCGAGTTCACCCGCTTGCTGGCCGAACGGCCGCCGGGCGAGATGTTGGAAGTGGGCTCGCGCGCCCGCTCCGGCTTCGTACGCCGGGATGTCGCCCCACCGGGATGGGGCTATAGCGGGTTCGACATCGTGGCGGGCCCCAACGTCGATGTGGTGGGGGACGCGCATCAGGTGTCGCGGCACTACGCCGCCGGGCAGTTCGACGCGGTGATGGCGTTCTCGGTGCTGGAGCACCTGCTGATGCCGTGGAAATTCGTGATCGAGCTGAACCGCGTGTTGAAGCCCGGCGCCATCGGCCTGTTCACCACCCATCAGACCTGGCCGCTGCATGACGAGCCCTGGGATTTCTGGCGCTTCTCCGACCGCGCCTGGACCGCGCTGCTGAACCCAGCGACCGGCTTCGAGATCCTGGGCGCCGCCATGGGGGAGCCCGCCTACATCGTGGCGCAGCGCTGCTCGCCCGAAACGGCGTTCGCCGAGGTGCCGGCCGGTGCGCTGGCGTCGTTCGTGCTGTTCCGGAAGGTGGGGGAGACGCGGCTGGAATGGCCGGTCGAGCTCACGGACATCACTGCGACGGGTTATCCGGTTACCGGTCAGACATTCACGCGCCCTTAACCTCTCCTGCCTAAGCTCCGGGACCGATAAGCCGGAGGGAGGCCGATGAACCTGAAGCGCAGCCTCTCGCCCACCCGGCTCGGCCGCCAGGGCAAGGCGAACGGCCACCTCCAACGCGGCATCGGACTGCATCGCTCCGGCCACCTGGCCAAGGCGATCGGGGCCTACTCCGCGGCCCTCCTGGCGGCGAGCGATTGCCGGGAGGCTCGGCATAACCTTGCCATCGCCCTCACCGAAGCAGGCCGGTTCGCCGACGCGTTGCAGGAGTGGGATCACCTCGCGGCGTCGGCGCCCGACGATGCGGAGCTGGTGTCGTGCCGCGGCCAGACGCTCGTGGCTGCCGGCCGTTTCGAGGAGGGTCTGGCCTGCGCCTTGTCGGGGCTCGACACCCATCCGGATCACCCCGGGATGCTGGCCTTGGCGGGCCGCGTACTGCACCGGATGGGTCATAGCCAGACCGCTCTGCCGATTTTGCAGCGGGCGGTCGAGATCGAGCCGGGGGATGCGGAGCCACACTACGATCTGAGTGACGCGTTGCTGACCCTTGGGCAGACCCAAGCTGGGATCGGGCAGGCACTGACGGCGCTCCGGATTGAACCGATCTACGCGCGGGCCGTCGGAGTTGCGAACGCCCTGAACGGCGCCGGCCACTACACGGCCGCCTTGGAGGTGACCGGGTTCGGGCAAGGCTTCGAACTCCTGAACGCTCGCGCCACCGCCCTGAAGGGAGTGGGATTGTTCGAGGAGGGGATCGTCGCCGGGCAGCAAGCCCTGGCCGCGGCGCCGGACAACCCGTTGATGCGCTTCAATCTCGCGACGTCCCGGCTCGCCTTGGGGGACATGACGGCCAGCGCGTGGCAGCTATTCGAGGCCCGCCTGCACCTGCATGACGTCCCGGGCTGGACGGCGACGGCGGCGCGGTGGACGGGGCAGGACATACGCGGCCGCACGCTCCTGCTCCATGCCGAGCAGGGCCTGGGGGACACGGTGCAGTTCGTCCGCTACGTGCCCCTGCTGGCGTCCTACGGCGCGCGGATCGTCCTCGTGGTTCAACCGTCCTTGTTCCGGCTGCTCCGCTACATGGACGGGGTGGCGCAGGTGGTCGCGATTGGCGATGAGCTGCCGGCGTTCGATCTCTATTGCCCGCTCCTGAGCCTGCCGGGCATCCTCGGCACCACGATCGGGACCATTCCGCCCCCGATCCCCTACCCTCCCCAGGCCTATGCCCGCGCCCCGTCCCGCCTCGGGGATGTCGACGGGATGCGGGTTGGCCTGGTGTGGTCGGGCAACCGCGACTACATCCACGACCGCCATCGCTCGCTGGATGCCGCGGATCTGGTGCCGCTGGCCGGGATTCCCGGCGTGCAGTTCGTGAGCTTGCAGCACCAGCCCCAGGACGAGCTTCCGGTCGAGTTGGGCGCGATCGATCCCATGCCCGGTGTGCAGGATTTTGCGGACACGGCGGCGCTGATTGCGGAGCTGGACCTCGTGATCGCCGTCGACACCTCGGTGGCGCATCTCGCGGCCACGATGGGCAAGCCGGTGTGGCTGCTGTCCCGCTTCCTCGGCTGCTGGCGCTGGCTGCATCACCGGTCGGACAGCCCCTGGTATCCGGGCATGGCGATCTACCGCCAGTCGCAACCCGGGATTTGGGCGAGCACGATCGCAAGGGTCGCGCATGACCTCACGCAGCTGGCAGCGGCATTCCCAAGCCGGAACGGGAGCCGGATCGCGTCCCGGCATGGCACCGGCCTGGAACCGCCATGCCGGGCCTGCGGCTCGGCGGCGCCAGCTTTCGGTTCGGTCGCGTTCGCCGCCGCCGTCCCGCTCGAGGCCGTGACCTACCATCGCTGCCCCGACTGCGCGCTGTTGTTCACGACGGACCTCGATGGCTGGACCGATACGGAGCTGTCGACCCATATCTATAATGAGGGCCACCCGGCAGCGGACCCCGACTACCGCGATAACGCTCCGGCTGCCGGGGCCCACCTTCTCGGTCTGTTGTTCGGCCCGTCATGCGGGGATCTGAGCCTCCTGGACTACGGCGGGGATGGCCGGCTCGCCGAGCTCGCCCGGTCGGAGCACGGGATGGTAACCGAAGCCTACGATCCCCGCCTGTGCCGGCAGGCACCGCCGCGAGCCCGGCTATTTCCGGTCGTGACCTGTTTCGACATGCTGGAACATGCGACCCGGCCGCACGCGCTCATCCAGGGGCTCGCCACCTTACTGGCTCCGGACGGTATCGCGGTTTTCTCGACCACGGTGCAGCCGCCGGACATCATGCGGCACGGCCTGGCCTGGCCCTACATCGCCCCTCGCCTCGGTCACGTGACGATCTTTTCCGCGGAGGCCCTGCGCTGCGTGTGGCAGCGATCCGGGTTCGCCGTCCGAAGCTATGGGACCAATTTGCACGTGGCCTTCCGGACCGGATCGCTGTTTGCCGGCCTGGAGGCTGAGTCGAAGGACCTGCCATCCAATCTGAAGAAGTGGGCCCGGGTCATAGCGGGCCGGGCTAGGGAGGCGCGTCCCGTTCCCAGAAGAACGTCAGTTCATGCTTGTTGTGACTGAGATGCAGCAACCGCCCGCCCGGCACGGCTGCGAACGCCTCCGCCGCATCATGGTCCGTGGCGCCCTGGAACTTCACGCTGCACACGATGCGCCGCACCGCCCCGGCATCGATCCAGCGCTGCACCAGGCTCAGCAGCCGCGCCGGGTAGGCGATCACGTCGCTGAACAGCCACTCGACCGGCACCGGCGCCAGGGCGAAGGCGCTCTCGGCCAAGCATCGCACGCCCGGCATCGCCGCCACGCGCGGATCGAGCGGCGCCTTGTCCACCGCCAGCACGTCGGCCCCCAATTGCGCCAGCACCCAGGTCCAGCCGCCCGGAGACGCGCCGAGATCGACGCAGTGTGTGCCGGGGCCGGGGCGGGCGCCGAGCCGGGTCAGCGCTTCCCATAGTTTAAGGTAGGCACGGCTGGGCGGGCCGATATGGTCTTCTTCGAACACCCAGGCGCCGCCCGGCACCGGGCTGGTGGTGGTGGGGCTGGCCAGCAGGCGATCGGGGGCCAGCAAGGTCCAGGCTCCGAGATGGGAGGGGGGCGCCGGCTCCGGAAACACCAGCGGCCGGGCGCGCACGGGCGGCAGGCGGTTCTGGATCAGCGCCATGCGACGGTGGTGCGCGGCGCCATACGCCGTCCAGTTCCGTTGCATGCCGCGCAGCGCGTCGGCCGCGGCCTTCACAGACGGCGCCGCATGCTCGGCCGGCGCCATCCAGGTTTCGAGCGCCCAGGCCGATGGCACCGGCGGATCGGGCGAGAGGGCGAGCCGGCCGTGCCAGGCGGTGATGGCGGCGCCGCGCCGGGTCAGTTCCTCGAGCAAGGGCTGCTCCAGCCCCTCGGCTGCGAGGTAGGCCGCGCCGATCACCGCCGCAGCGCGGAGGCGGCCAGCAGCGCCCAGCCCCCCATCAGCAGCACCCCGCCCACGGGCGCCACCGGCCCCACCGCCACGCCAAGCACCCCGGCATACACACTGCCGCAGAACAGCACCGTGCCGGCCGTGAACGCGGCGCCGGCGGCATGCGTGAGCCGCCCCCGCGCCCAGACGCCGCAGAACAGCAGCGCCAACGCGTGCCAGCCGTTCATCTGCACCGCACTCGCCAGGGCCCGGGCGGGCGCCGGGTCCACCGCGAGGTGCGCGCCCCCGGCTGCGGCCGCCACGGCGACCAGGCCGAACACGGCACCCACCGCCACCCACACGCGAAACTTGTCATTCATCGGGTCGCTTTTACCGCCCGCTGCCCGGTTCCGCCATGGCGCCCGAGCGTGTACATTGCCCGGCATGCCCCGTGGCGACCTTTATCCCGAGATCGGACCGTTCGAGACCGGCTACATGCCGCTGTCGGGCGGGCACGTCATGTATTGGGAGCAGGTGGGCGCCATGCGGGGGCAGCCGGTGCTGTTCCTGCACGGCGGGCCCGGCGCCGGGGCGGGCGCGGTGCATCGCCGCTTCTTCGACCCGAGCTTCTGGCGCATCGTCATCTTCGACCAGCGCGGCGCCGGCCGCTCCCGCCCGCTCGGCAGCCTCGCGCAGAACACCACGCCCGACCTGGTGGCGGACATCGAGACGCTGCGAAAGCATCTGGGGATCGAGCGGTGGCTGCTGTTCGGCGGCTCCTGGGGCTCCACCCTGGCGCTCGCCTATGCGCAGGCGCATCCGGACCGGGTGCGCGGCCTGGTGCTCCGCGGCGTGTTCCTGGGCCGCCCGCAGGAGGTGGAGTGGTTCCTGCATGGCTTGGGCGCCGTGTTCCCGGACGCGCATGCCGCCTTCGTGGGACATCTCACGCCCGAGGAGCGGGGGGACGTGCTGGGCGCCTATCTCCGCCGCCTCACCCATCCCGACCCCGTGATCCACATGGCCGCCGCCCGCGCCTGGTCCGTGTATGAGGGATCGTGCAGCACCCTGCTGCCCAGCCCGGACACCGTGGCGTCGTTCGCGCAGGACCGCACCGCGCTCGGCCTCGCGCGGATCGAGGCGCATTACTTCGCGCATGACCTGTTCCTGCCGGAGGGCGGCCTGCTCGGCGGCATGCACCGCATCGGCCATCTGCCGGCGGAGATCGTGCAGGGCCGCTATGACATGGTCTGCCCGGCGCGCACGGCGTTCGAGCTGGCGGCGGCGTGGCCCTCGGCGCGGCTCACGGTAATCCCGGATGCCGGGCACTCCGCACTGGAACCCGGCGTGCGCAGGGCCTTGGTGTCCGCGGTGGAGCGGTTCCGAACAGTAAGGTGAACATGATGCAGGTCGGCGTGATCGGGTTGGGCTCCATGGGATCAGGGGCGGCGCTGAACTTGGTGCAGAAGGGGCACGCGGTCACCGGCTGCGAAGTGCGCCCCGGTGGCGGCGCCGAGCTGGAGGCCGCGGGCGGTGCCGCCGTTACCACACCGGGCGCCCTGCCCCACGGGCTCGATGCGCTGATCGTCTTCGTCGTGAACCAGGCGCAGGCGGAGGCCGCGCTGTTCGAGGCCGGCGGGCTGGAGCGGGTGGCGCCGGGCGGCGTGGTGCTGTGCTGCACGACGGTGGCGCCCGAGGCGGCGCGGACCCTTGGCCGGCGTGTGACGGAGGCCGGGCGGCTATTCCTCGATGCCCCGGTCTCGGGCGGCGCCGTGGGGGCGCGGGCCGGCAGCATGACGGTGATGGCCAGCGGCGCGCCGGCCGCCTTCCTGCGCGCGCAACCGGTGCTGGATGCGATCGCCAGCAAGGTCTGGCGCCTCGGCGACGAGCCCGGCATCGGCAGCACCGTCAAGATGGTCAACCAGCTGCTCGCCGGGGTGCATATCGCGGTGGCCGGGGAGGCGATGGCGCTCGGCATCCGCGCCGGGGCGGACCCGCGGACCTTGTTCGAGGTCATCAGCAGTTCGGCCGGCAGCTCCTGGATGTTCCAGAACCGGGTGCCGCACATCCTGGATGGGGACGACACGCCGCGCTCGGCCGTCAATATCTTCGTCAAAGACCTCGGCATCGTGTTGGATCAGGCGCGGGCGCTGACTTTCCCGCTGCCGATGGCGTCGGCGGCGCATCAGCTGTTCCTCGCGGCGGCGGCGGCGGGGCACGGGGCGAAGGATGACGCCTTCGTCATCCGGGTGTGGGAGGCGTTGGCCGGGATCGCCCTGCCCGGGGCCGCGGACAAGGACCCGGCATGACCCGCCTGCTGCTGACGCTGCTGGACGGCGATGCGCCGCGCGCGGTGCCGGTTGCGGTGGAGCAGCTGACGATCGCGGGGTGGACGGGCCGGGATGCGGCCGGGGTGCAGGCCCATATCGCCGAGCTGGCGGCGCTGGGCGTGCGGCCTCCGGCGCAGGTGCCGGTATTTTATCGCGTAGCGGCGGCGCGGGTCACGACCGCGGACACGATCCAATGCACCGGCGGTTCCAGCAGCGGGGAGGCGGAGTTCGTGCTGCTGCGCTGCCGCGACCGGCTCTGGGTCGGCATCGGCTCGGACCATACCGATCGCGCCGTCGAAGCCTACGGCATCACCGTGTCGAAGCAGATGTGCGACAAGCCGATCGGCGAAGTGTTCTGGCCGCTGCCGGATGTGGCCGCGCATTGGGACCGGCTTTTGCTGCGGTCCTGGGCGGATGGCGTGCCGTATCAGGATGGCGGGGTCGCGGCGATGCTGGCCCCGCGGGACCTGCTTGCGGCGGCCGGTGAGCTGCAGGAGGGCGGGATGCTGTTCGGCGGGACGCTTCCGGTGCTTGGTGGCATCCGCCCGGCACACTCCTTCGCGGCCGAACTTCATGATCCGGTTCTCGATCGCATCATTGGCCTGAAGTATACGGTGGAGTCGTTGCGCATCGTGGATTAATACAGATGTGCATTACCGATATTCCACAAAGCTTTGACTAATCCTAAAGGGAACATAAATCCGTTAATTCGGAATTAGAGTCGGCCTTAGCGGTTGACCTCATTCCGCCGATATTCCATCACGCTGTTCTGTGAACATGCCTGGACGGAGTTGTTCAGGCCAGGTCGGATTGCTTCCAACGAAGCATTACGGAACTCGACCAATCGTGGCGTGACCTAAAACCGGTCTGGCCCGAAATGGTGTTACTGAACGGAGATCATCCACCCATGGCCACCTTGACCGTCGGCGCGCAATCCCAGTTCACCAGCATCGCAGCAGCCGTTGCGGCGGCTCAGAATGGGGACACTGTCGCGGTGGAGGCCGGGACCTACACCAACGATTTCCTGACGGTCACGCACAACATCAATCTGGTGGGCGTGGGCGGGCAGGTGAACATGGTCGCCACCTCGGCGCCGCCCAACGGCAAGGCGATGCTGGACGTGTCGGGCAACGTCACGGTGGATCACTTCACCTTCTCCGGCGTGTCGGTGGCCGATAATAACGGCGCCGGAATCCGGTATGAGGGCGGCAACCTCGTGGTGAAGAACTCGATCTTCAAGGACAACCAGGAAGGCCTGCTGGCCAATCCCGACGCCAACGGGACGATCCTGATCCAGAACTCCGAGTTCGCCCATAATGGCGCCGGGGACGGCTATTCGCATGGGCTCTATGTGGGCGCCATCAAGTCGCTCACGGTGCAGAACAGCTACTTCCATGATGCTGTCGTGGGGCATGAGATCAAGAGCCGGGCGGCGTCCACGACGATCACCGGCAACCGCATCCAGAACAACGCGAGCGGAACCGCCAGCTACGACATCGATCTGCCCAATGGCGGCGTGGCGGTCGTGAGCAACAACGTGATCCAGAAGGGCGTGCAGTCATCGAACCCGAACGTCATCGAGTTCGGCGTGGAGGGCAGCGTGGCCAATTCGTCGCTGAGTGCGTCGAACAACACGATCGTCACCGACCGGCCGACCGGCTATGCCGTGCTGAATTACTCCGCAGCCACGGTGAGCTTGACGGGGAACTCGGTCTACGGGTTCGCCGGCCGGGCGCTCAGCTACGGCGCCGCGACCGAATCCGGGACCATCGTGCTGACCGCCCGCCCGGTTCTGGACACCGCCGCCGTGGCCTTCACGGGATCGACCCCGGCGCCCACGCCTACGCCTACGCCTACGCCGACGCCCACGCCCACCCCGGCTCCGGCTCCGGCCCCGACGCCGACGCCGACGCCGATCTCGGCTGGGACGGACACGTTGGTCTTGCAGGTGGCCGAGGATCAGTATCTCGGGATCGATGCGCAATACACGTTGGCGGTCGACGGTTTGCAGATCGGCGGCGTCCGCACCGCGAGCACCCAGCTTGGCGCCTCGCAGGTGACGCTGACCGGCGCGTTCGGCAGTGGCGGGCACACGCTTTCGGTCAATTTCCTGAACGACGACGCCGGGCCGACCGGGGACCGGAACCTTTATGTCAGCGTGTCCAGCTTCAACGGCGTCGCGATCACGGGCGTCGGCGCCAATCTGTATCACGGCGGGGTCAGCAACCTGGCCATCCCGGCCGTGAAGCCGGCACCGACGCCTACACCCACGCCTACACCGACGCCTACACCAACGCCCTCGCCGGCGCCGACCCCTTCACCGGCACCGACGGGGACGGACAAGCTGGTGTTCCAGGTCTCGGAGAACTCCTATCTCGGAATCGACGCGCAATACACCGTGGCGATCGACGGGGTGCAGCAGGGGGGCGTGCGAACCGCAACGGTGCCGCTCGGCTCGTCCGAAACCGTTACGCTGACCGGGAACTTCGGCAGCGGGCCCCACACCTTCTCGGCCACCTTCCTGAACGACGACGCCGGGCCGACAGGCGACCGTAACCTGTTTGTGGATCTGACGAGCTATAATGGCACCCCGTTGACTGGCGGCGGCGCCATCTACACCACCGGGACCCGCAACTTCGCCATCCCGGCCACGATGCCGACGCCCACTCCCACTCCCACTCCCACTCCCACTCCCACGCCGACGCCCACGCCCACGCCTACGCCGACCCCAACACCCACGCCGACACCCACGCCGACACCCACGCCGACTCCGGCACCCACCTATGTGCTCGAAGGGCCGAAATGGTCTTCGAAACCGGTCACCTGGAGCTTCGAGACCTCCACCTACACGTCGGATGCCTCCTATTCCTTCAGCAACCCGATCGGCGCCGCCTACCAATCGTTGATCCAGCAGGCCTTCCAGCGTTGGGCGACCGTTTCGGGCGTCGCGTTCACTCAGGTGCCCGACACCACCAACCCGTTGGGGGCCGCCAACATCCGCATCGGCTTCGGCGCGCTGAACACCGCCAATTCGCACATCGTCGGCGTCACCAGCTACCGCTATGGCAACACCCCCAGCGGCCAGACCTTCGCACCGGACGTCGTGGTCCGGCTCGAGGACCCGGCGGAAGTCCCGCTCGCCAGCGGCACCGGCGGCGTCCTCACCTATCAGGGGCTGACGGCCACGCTGTATCAGGTCGCGCTGCACGAGATCGGCCACGCGATCGGGCTCGGCCACTCCACGGATCCGAACTCGGTCATGTATCCGACGGTCGGCACATCCAACACCGATCTCAACGCCGGGGACATCGCCGGTGTTCAGGCACTCTATGGTGTGGCCGCCACGCCCACTCCCACTCCCACTCCCACTCCCACTCCCACTCCCACTCCCACTCCAACGCCCACACCCACACCCACACCCACACCAACCACCGGCGTGTTGGTGCTGAACCTGAACGAAGACGCCTATCAGGGCGTCGATGCCCGCTACACCCTGTCGGTCGACGGCATTCAGATCGGGGGCGTCCGGACCGAAACGGCGCAGGCCAAGCTGGGCCAGGTCGAAACCTTGACGCTGACCGGCTTCGCCAAGGGACCGCACTCGCTCGCGATCAACTTCCTGAATGACGACGCCGGGCCGACCGGCGACCGCAACCTGTATGCCGGCGTGGTCAGCAATGATGGCGTGGCGGTCAAGGGCGTCGGCGCCAATTTGTATCACGGCGGGCTCTATACGCTGTCGGTGCCGGGCTCCGCGGCCGCGCTGACCAGCGACACCATCGCCGCCACGACCGGTCTGAACCAGCCGGCCGGGCCGCTATTCCTGGTGCAGGACGAAGTGTATGGCGAGGTCGCGCCGGCCTATTCGGCCCCGCTGACCGCATCGGCCCCGCTGACAGCATTGGACGTGACGGCCGGGATTCTGCCGAAAGCCCCGGCCGCCACGCCGGACCCGGCGGGCACGCAGTCCTACGCCGCGCTGACCTCGTTCGTGACGGACCCGAGTGCCGCGGGCATGATCCTGCCCCGCGCTGCGTAGGGAGCCTCGCTGCGACGGGCGGTCCGGTGGCACCCGGGCCGCCCGTCGCCCAGCGATGCACCTGTTCCCCCGGGGCGTCCGATAGGCTAGGTCTCCGCCCATGAGCCCGCCCCTTCGCCGCGCGACCATCACGCGCACCACTTCCGAGACCCAGATCGCCCTCACGCTCGACCTGGACGGCACCGGGCAGGCGCAGATCGCGACCGGGATCGGCTTCCTGGATCACATGCTGACCGCATTTGCCCGGCACTCCCTGTGCGATCTCACGATCGAGGCCACCGGCGACCTGCATATCGATTTCCACCACACGACCGAGGATATCGGCATCGTGCTCGGCCAGGCGCTGGCGCAGGCGGTGGGCGATAAGCGCGGCATCGTGCGCTACGGCCACGCCTCGGTCCCGATGGACGAGGCGCTGGTCGAAGCCTCGCTCGACCTGTCGGGCCGGGCGTTCCTGGCCTGGGATCCCGTGTTCGCGCGGGACAAGGTGGGCGAGATGGATACCGAGCTGTTCCAGGAGTTCTTCCGCGCCTTTGCCATGAATGCGCTGCTGACCCTGCATGTGCGGCAGCTCGCCGGGACCAATGCGCATCACGTGGCCGAGGCCTGCTTCAAGGCCGTGGCCCGCGCGCTCCGCCAGGCGGTCGAGAGTGACCCACGGGGACAAGGCGCCATCCCGTCCACCAAGGGGTCGCTATGACGAGCTGGACCGCGCATCTCCGCTATGGGCGGGAGCCCGTGCTGGTGCGGGAGGGTTGGAGCTGGGGCGCCGCGCTGTTCGGGCCGTTCTGGCTACTGGCGCAGCGGGCGTGGATCCCGGCGGTCTTTGCGCTGCTCGCTTTGGTGCTCAATGCCGTGCTGGTGCCAGCCGCGCTGAAGCCGATCGTGGCGCTGGGCCTGGCAGTGGCGCTGGGCACCATGGGGCGGGACCTCGTGCGCTGGTCGCTGGAGCGGCGGGGCTATGTGCTGGGCCACGTGCTGGCCGCACGCGATGCGGAGGGCGCGCTGTCCCGGCTGCTGACCGCGCAGCCCGAGATCGCGGCGCAGATGGTCGAGCGGCTGCGGTGATGCACGTGGCCGTCGTGGATTACGGCAGCGGCAATTTGGCCTCCGCCCACCGGGCGCTGCAGGTTGCGGCCGATCGCGCCGGGATCGCGGCCACGGTCGAGGTGACCCGTGATCCGGACCGGGTCGCGGCGGCGGATCGCGTGGTATTGCCGGGCCAGGGCGCGTTTGCCGAGTGCGCGCGGGGCCTGGGCGCCGTGCCGGGCATGCGGGACGCGATCGAGGCCAGCGCCGAACGGGGCCGGCCGTTCCTCGGCATCTGCGTCGGCATGCAGTTGATGGCCCGGCGGGGTCTCGAGCATGTGACGACCGAGGGCTTCGGCTGGATCGAAGGTGAGATCGCCGCCATGGACCCGCCCGGCCTGCGCCTGCCGCAAATGGGCTGGAACGAGCTGCTGTTCACACCGGGCGCGCATCCGCTGCTGGACGGGTTGGCGCCAGGCGATCACGCCTATTTCGTGCACAGCTATGCCCTGCGCGGTCCTGATCACGACGTGATCGCCACCACCGACTATGGCGGCGCCGTGCCGGCTATCGTGGTATCAGGCAACCGGGCCGGCACGCAGTTCCATGTGGAAAAGAGCCAGGCGGTCGGCCTGCGCATCCTGGAAAACTTCCTGCGGTGGGCGCCATGACCGGGGCGCTCGCGCACGAACTGGCCGTGGAACGCGCGCTGGAGCTGCCGGAAGACGATCTTGCATCGCTGTGCGAGGCGGCCGACGCCGCGATCATCGAGGGCGGCGGCTTCGGCTGGGTGAAGTCCCCGGGCCGGCTGGCGCTGGAGAGCTACTTCAAGGGCGTGCTGCTGGTGCCGGAACGCGAGCTGTTCGTGGCCCGGCTTGACGGCATGATCGTGGGCTCCGTGCAGCTGGTGCGTCCGCCGCGCAACAACGAGGCGCAGGCCTTTGCCGCGACCCTCATGCACGCCTTCATCGCCCCCTATGCGCGCGGGCACGGCCTCGCCACCCTGCTGACCCAACGGGTCGAGGAAGGGGCGCGGGCTCTGGGCTACCACGTGCTGAACCTCGACGTGCGCGAGACGCAGGAGACGGCGATCCGGATGTACGAGCGGCTCGGCTACCACCGCTGGGGGGAGCATCCGGCCTATGCCCGCGTGGGCGGCCGAACGATCCGCGGACTGTTCTTCACCAAGCTGCTCAGCGTGAAAACCGAGAAATGAGTGGGCTCACCCTTTACCCGGCGATCGATTTGAAGGACGGCGCCTGCGTCCGGTTACGCCGGGGGGACATGGCGGACGCGACGGTTTACGGCACCGACCCGGCGGCGCAGGCACAGGCCTGGCAAGACGCCGGGTGCCGCTGGCTGCATGTGGTGGATCTGAATGGCGCCTTTGCCGGTCATTCGGTCAACGGGACGGCCGTGGAAGAAATCCTCCGCGCCGCGCGGGTGCCGGTGCAGCTGGGTGGCGGCATCCGCACGATGGAGGCGGTGGAGCGCTGGATCGAGGCGGGCGTCACCCGCGTGATCCTGGGCAGCGCCGCGGTCGAGACGCCGGAGCTGGTGCACCAGGCCTGCCGCGCCTTCCCGGGCCGGATCGCGGTCGGCATCGATGCGCGGGACGGGCTGGTCGCGACCCAAGGCTGGGCGGAGGGCACCGGCATCCCGGCGCTGGAGCTGGCGCTGCGGTTCGAGGATGCCGGCGTGGCGGCGGTGATCTACACCGATATCGGGCGGGATGGCATGTTGACCGGGCTCAACCTGGACCAGACGCTTGCGCTGGCGGGGTCGTTGCAGACCCCGGTGATCGCGAGTGGGGGTGTCGGCTGCCTGGAGGACCTCGCGGCGTTGAAGGCGCGGGTGCATGGCCTCACGGGCGCCATCGAGGGCGTGATCGTCGGCCGCGCGCTGTATGATGGCCGGATCGAGCCGCGGGCGGCGCTGGCGCTGCTGGCAGGACTGCATAACGACTGATCCCGTCGTACGCTGCGGCGTGCCGCATCGAACGAACATCACAATGGGCTGCCCTGCGTGGGAACCGCTTGCATAGCGTCGTGATTGCATAGCTATACCATGAGATGTTGAAGCTGCGCGTGATCCCCTGCCTGGATGTGAAGGATGGACGCGTCGTGAAGGGCGTGAACTTCGTGTCCCTGCGCGACGCCGGCGATCCCGTCGAGCAGGCGGCCGTGTATGACGCGGCCGGCGCCGACGAGCTGACGTTCCTCGACATCACTGCCAGCCACGAGAACCGCGACACGATCCTGGACGTCGTGTCCCGAACGGCGGAGCGCGTATTCCTGCCTCTGACCGTGGGTGGCGGCGTGCGCTCCACCGACGACATGCGCCGCCTGCTGCTGGCTGGCGCCGACAAATGCAGCATGAACTCCGCTGCCGTGGCGCGCCCCGAGCTGGTGCGGGAGGGGGCGGAGCGGTTCGGCAGCCAATGCGTGGTGGTGGCGGTGGACGCGCGGGTGACGGCACCGGGGCGGTGGGAGGTGTTCACCCATGGCGGCCGCACCGGCACGGGGCTCGATGCTGTAGCCTGGTGCCGGCAGGTGGCAGCGTTGGGCGCCGGGGAGATCCTGTTGACGTCCATGGACCGGGATGGCACCGGGCGGGGCTTCGACCTCGATCTGCTACGGGCCGTGTGCGGCGCGGTGCGGGTGCCGGTGATCGCCTCGGGCGGGGTGGGGCAGCTGCACCATTTTGCCGAGGGCGCGGCGGCCGGCGCCACGGGCCTGTTGGCGGCCAGCGTGTTCCATTTCGGCACTTTCACCATCGCGGGCGTGAAATCGGCCATGCAGTCGGCCGGGCTGCCCGTGAGGATGATCTGATGGGCAAGCCCGTGAAGCTGTCCGAAGCCCAGAAGGCCCTGGCAAGAAAGCCCAAGGCGGTGGCGAAGAACCGCAAGCTGCCTCCTCCTGTGGCCGAAGCCTCCTTTGCAGCCGACGTGCTGGATCGGCTGCACGCGGTGATCCTCGAACGCCGCACCGCCGATCCGGCGCTCAGCCACTCCGCGCGACTGCTCTCCCGGGGCCCCGCCAAAGTCGCGCAAAAATTCGGCGAGGAGGCGGTCGAATGCCTCATCGAGGCCGTGGCGCAGAACCGCCCGGCGCTCGTGAGCGAAAGCGCCGACGTGCTGTATCACCTTTTGGTGATGTGGATCGCCGTTGGCGTGGAGCCGCAGGAGGTGTGGGCCGAACTGGCAAGGCGGGAAGGCGTGAGCGGCGTCGTCGAGAAAGCCCGCCGATCGGCGCCGATCGGGACCCGCAAGATTCCCTGACCCCTGAACCCTGGTCTCTGAGCCTGGTCTCTGCCTGGGCTCCTACGCCGCCTCCGCCCGGATCGCGTCCGACAGCGTCTCCACGATCCGGTCGATATGGTGCCGCTCCACGATCAAGGGCGGTGACAGCGCCACGATGTCCCCGGTGGTGCGGACCAGCACCCCATTGTCGAAGCAGCGCTGGAACACGCGCACCGCACGGTCGGTCGGCATGCCGGGCCGCGGCTGCAGCTCGATGCCCGCGATCAGCCCGGCGTTGCGGATGTCGATGACACCGGCTGTGCCGCGCAGGCTGTGCACCGCCTCCTGCCAATACGGCTCGATCGCCAGCGCGCGGCCCGGAAGATCCTCGGCCTGCTGCAAATCCATGGACGCGATCGCCGCCGCCGAGGCCAGCGGGTGCCCGGAATAGGTGTAGCCATGGAACAGCTCGATCCCTGCCGGCGAGCCATCCACGATGGTGGCATAGATGTCGTTCCGGGCCGCGACCGCCCCCATCGGCACCGCGGCATTGGTCAGCCCCTTGGCCATCGTCATGAGGTCCGGCACCACGCCCAGCCGCTCCGACCCGAAATTCGTGCCCATGCGGCCGAACCCGGTGATGACCTCGTCGAAAATCAGCAGAATGCCGTGCTTGGTGCAGATCTCCCGCAGGCGCTTCAAATAGCCCACCGGTGGCACCAGCACCCCCGTCGATCCCGCGACGGGCTCCACCATCACGGCTGCGATCGTTTCGGCCCCATGCAGCGCCACGATCCCCTCCAGCGCATCCGCCAGATGCCCGCCCCAGGCCGGCTCACCCTTGGTGAACGCGTTGTGCTGCGGCGCATGGGTGTGCGGCAAATGGTCCACATAGGGCAGCAGCGCGCCGAATTGCCGCCGGTTGGGCGCGATGCCGCCCACGGAAATGCCGCCGAAGCCCACGCCGTGATAGCCCCGCTCCCGCCCCACGAACCGCACCCGCTGCGCCTCGCCGCGCGCCTTGTGATAGGCCAGCGCGATCTTCAGCGCCGTGTCCGCGCTTTCGCTGCCGGAATTGGTGAAGAACACGCGGTCCAGCCCATCCGGCAGAATCTCCGCCAGGCGGGCTGCGGCCTGGAACGCGATGGGGTGGCCCATTTGGAAGGTGGGCGCGAAATCGAGCACCGCCGCCTGTTTCTGGATCGCCTCCACGATCTCCCGCCGGCCATGCCCGGCATTCACGCACCACAGCCCGGCCGTGCCATCCAGCACCTCCCGGTTGTCGTTGGTGTAGTAGAACATGCCTTCGGCCCGCGCGAGCATGCGGGGCGCCGCCTTGAACGCGCGGTTGGCGCTGTAGGGCATCCAGAAGGCATCGAGGTTGTTGGGGCGGCTGATCTCGTTCATGGGGCTCTCCTGGCAGCAGGATCGCGCTTTGGCAGCTTCGGGGCAAGCGTGGCATAGGGAGCGGGAAGGAGATGCACCATGCCCGAAGGCCGCCTGTTCATCGGCACCCGCCGCTACTCGTCATGGTCGCTGCGCGGCTGGCTCGCGGTGCACTTGGCCGGGTTGGATGTGGAGGACGTGGTGATCCCGCTCGAGGGCAATGGCGCCACGCCGGCGGTGGCGGCGGTGTCGCCGAATAAGCTGGTTCCCTATCTCGAGCATCGCGGGCTGCGCGTGTGGGAGACGCTGGCGATCTGTGAGTATTGCGCGGAGCTCTCGCCCGCCCTGTGGCCCCAGGATCTCGCGGCGCGGACCCACGCGCGGGTGATCGGCAGCGAGATGCATGCAGGGTTCCGGGCGCTGCGGCAGGCGATGCCGATGAACTTGGGGCGGGACGGCGCGGGGCTGGGGCAGACGCCGGAGGCTTTGGCCGACATCGCGCGGATCGAGGCGGTCTGGCGGGAGACCCGCGCGGCGCATGGGGCGGGTGGGCCCTATTTGTTCGGAGCCACGTTCAACGCCGCGGATGCGATGTACGCCCCCGTCGTGGCCCGGCTGCTCACCTACCAGCCACCGCTCGCACCGGACACCCTCGCCTATTGCCAGGCGGTGCGGGCGCATCCGCTCGTGGCGCGCTGGTACGAGCTGGCCGCGCAGGAGCCCGTGGCCTGGCGGCTGGACAAATACGAGCATTCGGTCTGACCACCGCGATCGTGTTGCCGCCCGGCGAAGGGTTCTCGCCCGAGGCCGTGGGCGCCATCGGGCTGCTGGTGCACCGGCTGGTGCGCGCGGGGGCGCCGGGCGTGGTGGTGGGCGCGCCACCGCGATACCCACCCTTCGCCGACGTGCCGTTCCACCCGGCGCCCCCGGGCCTCGGGTTCACTCGGGCCATGCGGTATGTGCGTGGCGTCACGCGGGTGCTACGGCGGCTGCGGCCAGGGCTGATCGAAGTGCACAACCGGCCCGAAATCGCCCTCGGCCTGGCCCGGCGTTTCCCCGGCACCCCGGTGGTGCTGTGGCTCAATAACGATCCGCAAACCATGCGCCGCGCCCGCACCCCGGCCGAGCGCACCCGGCTGCTGGCCCGCATGGCGCGCGTCATCACCGCCTCGGACTGGGTCCGCCGCCGCCTGCTGGATGGGGTCACGCCGCAGGAGGTCACGGTGCTGCCGAACTGCATCGACCTACCCCCGCCCTCGAACACGGCGCGGGACCAGCTGATCCTGTTTGCCGGGCGGGTGGTGGCGGATAAGGGAGTGGATCGGTTCGTGGCGGCCTGCGGCGCAGTGCTGCCGCGCCTGCCGGGGTGGCGCGCGGCGATCGTGGGGGCGGACCGTTTCGCGCCCGATGCGCCGGACACGCCATTCGTGACCGCGCTGCGCCCGGCGGCGGCGGCGGCGGGAGTGGAGATGTGGGGGCACCGGCCGCATGACGCCGTGATGGAAGTGATGCAGCGCGCCGCGATCGTGGCGGTGCCGAGCCGGTGGGAGGAGCCGTTCGGCCTGACCGCGCTGGAGGCGATGGCATGTGGCGCGGCGCTGGTCTGCGCGCCCCGCGGCGGGCTGCCGGAGGTGGCGGGGAACGCGGCGGTGTTTGCGGAAGCCGACGCGCCGGGCGCGCTGGAGGCGGCGTTCCTGGCCTTGGCGGGCGATGCCGGGGAGCGGGCCCGGCTGGGCGCGGCGGGGCGGGCGCGGGCGGCGGGGTTCTCGGCCGAGCTTGCGGCAAGGGCGCTGATCGGTTTGAGGGCCGGCCTGGTCCCCTCTCCCGCTGGCGAAAGAGGGAAAGGGTGAGGGTGGGGCCAAACGCACCGCCGGTATCGAGAGGCGCCAACCACCCTCACCCCGGCCCTCTCCCGCCGGCGAAAGAGGGGGCATTGACCTCCCGCATCGACCGCGCCGGAGCCCTGCTCGCGCTGATTCTGCCCCTGTTTCTCCTGCATGGCCGCGGGATTGCCGAGGCCGTAGTGGGAATGATCGGCGCCCTGTTCCTCGTCCGAAGCGCCCTGTCGCGCGACTGGTCTTGGCTCCGAACCAGATGGCTCTGGTTCGCCGCCGCTTGGTGGGTTTGGCTGGTCCTATGCTCCATGCCCGCCCCCGCGCAGGCTCTGGCGGTCGGACGTTTCCTGCTGCTGGTGGCGGCGCTCGAGCACTGGGCGTTGCGGGCACCGGGCACGCGGGTGTGGCTGCTGAGGGTGGTGCAGGCCGCGGCGCTCTACATCGCGGCGCAGGCATTGGTGCAGTTTGCCACCGGGCGGAACCTGTTCGGCTTTCCGCGCGGCGCGGATGGGGAGCTGACCGGGCCGTATCAGAACCCACGCGCGGGGCCGCCGCTGTCGCGCATGCTGTTCCCCTCCGTGCTGCCCCCGGTGGCGGCATGGCTGGCGCGGGGGGCGTGGTGGCCATTGGCGGGGGCGGCGCTGGCGCTGGCTTCCGTGGGCGTGATGGTGCTGATCGGGCAGCGCATGCCGCTTCTTCTGACGCTGCTGGGGCTGTTCGTCACTGCACTGCTGCTGCCCCGGCTGCGCGGCGCCGTGTTGATGGCCTGCGTGGGCATAGGGCTGCTGCTGGGCGCCACCTCGGTCGTGTCGCCACCCACCTTCGCGCGGCTGGTGACCAAATTCTCGACGCAGATGGCGCACTTTCCCGAGAGCCATTACGGGCAGATCGCGGCGCGGGCGCTGGCGATCGCCGGGGCGCATCCGTGGCGAGGCGCCGGATTCGACGGGTTCCGGGACGAATGCGCTGATCCCGCCTACTTCCGGGGCTGGGACGGGGGAGAAGGCGGGGGCGCGGCGATCTGCGTGCAGCACCCGCATAGCCACTATCTACAGGCGCTCGTCGAGGGTGGCGTCCCTGGCCTGATTTTGTTTGCAGCCATGATCCTCGCCTGGTTGCGACCGCTCTCGCGCGGGTTGTGGCGGAACCCCTCCCCGCTCCGTGTCGGGTTGTTCGTGGCCGCGCTGCTGCACGAATGGCCGGTCGCCAGCGCGTCGGCTTTCACCTCCATGCCGCTCTCGGGCTGGTTCTTCCTGCTGCTAGGGTTGGGCCTGGCCGAAAGCCGCGCCTATATGCAGGGCAAACACCCATGAGGCCCCGATATGCCTGACCCCACCACCGGCCAGATCCCCGTCACCGTGCTCACCGGCTATCTCGGCGCCGGCAAGACCACGCTGCTGAACCGCATCCTGACGGAGCAGCACGGCCGCAAATACGCCGTCGTCATCAACGAGTTCGGCGAATTGGGCGTGGACAACGACCTCGTGGTGGATGCGGACGAGGAGGTGTTCGAGATGAACAATGGCTGCATCTGCTGCACCGTCCGCGGCGACCTGATCCGCATCGTGGGCGGCCTGCTGAAGCGGAAGAACCTCGACGGCATCATCATCGAGACCACCGGCCTCGCGAACCCGGCACCCGTCGCCCAAACCTTCTTCGTCGACGACCTGATCCGCAGCCGCACCCGGCTCGATGCGATCGTGACCGTGGTGGACGCGAAGAACCTGCCGGCCCGCCTCACGGACTCCGCGGAGGCGCAGGAGCAGATCGCGTTTGCCGACGTGATCGTGCTGAACAAGGTGGACCTTGTCACACCCGGCGAGCTGGATGCCGTCGAGGCGCAAATCCGCGCCATCAACCGCTTCGCCCGCATCCACCGCACCACGAAGTCGGCGGTGCCGGTATCGGAGGTGCTGGAACAAGGCGCGTTCGACCTGAACCGCGTGCTGGAACGCGAACCGGATTTCCTGGAAGACACCGAGCACAGCCACAACGACGACATCGCCAGCATGAGCTTCGAGGTCAGCCGCCCGATCGATCCGGAGCGGTTCAATGCCTGGATCAGCACGTTGCTGCAGGAGAAGGGCCAGGATCTGCTCCGCACGAAGGGCATCCTGTCGTATCAGAACGACGATCGGCGCTTTGCCTTCCAGGCGGTGCACATGATCGCGGACGGGGACTTCATCGGGCCGTGGGCGCCGGGTTCGGAGCGCCGCTCGAAGCTGGTGTTCATCGGCCGCAACCTGAACCGCCCCCAGCTCCGCCGCGGGTTCGAGGCGTGCCAGGCCGGGGTGCCGGCAGCAATCGCAGCCGGCGGACCGGCAGCAATCGCAGCCGGCGGACCGGCAGCAATCGCAGCCGGCGGACCAGCGGCGATGGCCTCTTGAGCGACCTCGCTTCCCCGGATTTTTTGCTCGACTCCCGGGGCGTCTCGCATTCGCTGGACGAGTATGTAGTGGCCGCACTGTTCGACCGCGGCAATGCGGCGGCGGCGTTCGCGCTGGGCGACGGCACCCTGCATCTGGCGCACCGGGCGGACCCGGCGCGGTGGCAGACCGTGCAGGCCCATGATGGCGCCGTGCTGGCGATGGCGGCGGATGTTCGCGCCGGCTTCGTGACGGGCGGCGACGATGGCCGGTTCCGGCGCGTGGCGCTGGATGGCAGCGTGACCGACCTGCAGACATTCGGGTCGAAATGGGTGGAGCAGGTGGCATCGCACCCGGATGGCGTGCTGGCCTGCGCCGTCGGCAAGCAGGTGCATGTCTTTCGAAGTGACGGCACGCCGCATAAGGGGCTGACCCATCCTTCCAGCGTCACGGGCCTCGCCATCGATGCCCGCGGCAAGCGCATCGCGGCCTCCCACTATAACGGCGTCAGCCTGTGGTTCGTGGCGGCGAAGATCGACACGCCGCGCCTGCTGGATTGGAAGGGCAGCCACACCGGCGTCGCGATCCACCCGGCGGCCGAGGCCGTGGTCAGCGCCATGCAGGAAAACAGCCTGCATGGCTGGCGCCTCAGTGACGGACAGCACATGCGCATGAGCGGCTACCCGGCAAAGACCGAAAGCATGGGGTTCACCAAATCCGGCAAATGGCTCGCGACCGCCGGCGCCGAGAGCATCGTGCTCTGGCCCTTCACCGGCGGCGGCCCGATGGGCAAGACGCCGACGGAGCTGGCGGGCGGGGACACGCAGCAATGCACGCGCGTGGCCTGCCACCCGCAGCATGAGGCGGTGGCGGCCGGGTTCGCGGATGGGCTGGTGGTGCTGGCGGATGTGGTGTCGGGCCGCATCCTGCCCGTGGCCGGGCCCGGGCGCGGGTCCGTGTCCGCGCTGGCGTGGAGCCCGGACGGCGCACAGCTTGCGATCGGCACCGAAACCGGGTTTGCCGCGTTGGTGGATTTCAGCAAGCGGTGAGGATGGCATGGAAGTTCTAACCAATCAGGGCATGCACATGCCCAAGCTCGGCCTCGGCACCTGGCGCATGAAGGGCGCGGAGTGCACCGCCTCCGTCGAGCAGGCGCTGGCGCTGGGCTTTCGGCATATCGACACGGCCGAGATGTATGGCAACGAGGCGGAAGTGGGCGCCGCGCTCCCATCCGTGCCGCGCGCCGAGCTGCATGTCACCACCAAGGTCTGGTACGAGAACCTGGCACCCGACCGGATGCAGGCGGCGATCGAGGCGTCGTTGGAGAAGCTGCGCACGCCCTATGTGGATCTGTATCTGATCCACTGGCCGGCGCCGGGCATGGACTTGCCGCGCGCGCTCGAGGCGCTGGTCCGGATCAAGGACCAGGGCCTCACACGCGCGATCGGGGTCAGCAATTTTCCCGTGGCGCTGCTGAAGCAGGCGGTGGAGGACATCCAGGCGCCGATCGCCTGCAATCAGTTCGAGTACCACGTGCTGCTGGACCAGACCCGGCTGGTCTCCTACTGCCAGTCCAAGGCTGTCGCCGTCATGGCCTACGCCCCGTTGGCCCAAGGCCGGCTGGCGCAGCACGAGGAGCTGCAGGCCATCGCCCGCAAGCACGGCGCGACCCCGGCGCAGGTGGCGCTGAAATGGCTGCTGGACCAGGACGGCGTGGGCGCGATCCCGAAGGCAAGCCGCGCCGAGAGCCAGCAGGCGAACCTGGACGCGCTGAAGATCACGCTGGATGACACGGACCGCGCGGTGATCGCGATGCTGCCGAAGACGAACCGCTTCGTGAACCCGGGCTGGGCGCCGGCGTGGGATCAGGCGGCGTAGTTCACGGGCTCACAGCAGCCCGGCGGTCGAGGCGATTGGCGAGCAGGCGGCCGGCGGCGATGCCGGGGCGCTCGACCACGACATGCGCGACGGTGGCGATCAGCACCAGCAGCACGGCGCTGACGAGAACCAGCAGCCAGTGCAGGGTCGGAGACGAGAGCGCCATTGCGCGCAACGGGGCAGGCCGGAGCACGAGGTGGAGGGCGAGCCCTTGCAGCAGATAGATGCCGTAGCTGATGTCGCCCAGACGCCGGGCGGGCCGGGTCAACAGCAGCCCGAATACCGAGCAGCCGGACGCGACGAGATAGAATGCGCCGCCCAGCAACAACACCGGCCCGGGCCCGTCGACGGCGTCATAGGCGAGGAACGTCACCGTCACGAGCGTGACCAGCAGCGCCGAGCTGAGCCAATCCGGCAGGCTTCGACGCCACCCGCCGCGACGCCACCCGCCGCGACGCAAGGCCGCCGCCGCCATGCCGGCAAGGAACAGCGTGGCGCAGGTGAGATTTTCGCTTAACCCAACCGGGCCAGCCGATCGCCTGAGCGCCAGGCCCAGCAGGCAGATCACGAGCCCCGCGAGCGTCAAGGGTAGCGGCGCACGCCGGCTTCGTGCCGCAAGGGAGAGCAGGGGAAGGCTCAGATAGAACAGCCACTCGAAGCGAAGCGACCAGTTGACGCCGGCCAGCAAAATCCAGGTCGATGGGTAGCCGTTTACATCGCCACCGCCCAGGAACCCCAGCGCGAGCCATGGGGCAACGCTGGCCAGGAGCTGCCGCGGCGTTACGTTGAGGCTCATGCTCGACTCGACCGCGACGATGGCGAACATGGCCGCGATAGCGGCCAGGTAAAGCGGTCCGATGCGGAACACCCGGCCGATAAAGAGCCGAATCCAGGCCGGCCGGCCAGCTTCCCCGATGAGGCGAGACCAGAACAGGTAGCCCGTCACCATGAAGAACACGGCCACCCCCGCCTGCCCCAGCATCGCGTAGAACGGGCTTGGCGGCAGGCGCCAACTGCCCTCCAGGAGATAGAGGTGGTAGATGGCGCCATGGTGGAACACGACGGCCAGTGCCAGGAAGCCGCGAAGCCCGTCGAGCGTTGCGAGGCGGTTCGGGCGATCGCTGGGCGGCTGGTCGGCCGCTGCCAAGACCGGCGTCGCGGCCATGGCGAACAGGAGCGCCAAGGACACGAAAAACGGCCAGGCTGAGTAGATGTCCATCCGCGCTTGTAGAGCGATCGCGGTTAGCGGCGCCACCCGCCATGATGCCCGCCCCAGCCGCCACCACCGCCGCCATAGAAGCCGCGGGACTCACGCCAGCCATGATCGCCGCGGCCATAGCCGCCGTAATACCGGCCGCCATAACCGCCGTGATACCGGCCGCCGAGGCCGAAGCTGACATAGCCGTAATACTGCGGGAAACCGTAGCCGAACCCGTAATACACCGGATAAGGCGCATAAACGGCATAGACCGGCACCGGTCCATACGGCTCGATCGTGTTGCCACGCGACGCCATGCAGCGAAGGTATTGCACGCCGGGCGGGTAGGCGGGCGCCGCGCCGTCGAGCGGGGCCGCGGGCAGGGTCGGGCGGTCACCATCGGCGGCCGGGAGCGGCACCAGCGCCACCCGGCAGGCGACGTCATCTTGCCGGAAAGCGGCCTCCGTCTTGGTCGGGCCAGGGATCGCGACGAGCGGCACCTGCGCCGGCGGGGGCTGAGCCACGCAGCCGGCGAGACCCAGGGCTGACAGCACCAGAACGCTTGGAAGCCGCATCGCCGTTCCCCTACCGCGTCCGCCGCGCCTCGAGCGCGTCAACCCGGTCATAGCACATCCGGAACGCGTCCAGCGGCGCCGTGGTCGGCAGGAACGGGAAAAACCACAGCAGTTTTTCGGGCGCCGGCACGTTCGGGTAGTCGAGCGAGGTCGGATACAGCGTCCGTGACGGCGCCGCCCGGCACACATCGCGCCTAACATAGGACAGCTCCAGCAGCGCCGAGACCGGCATACCCGCCACGATCGACAGCCCGTTCTGCCCGTCGCAGTTGTTGGCGTGCACGTGGAACAGGATGAAATGCCGGTTCAGCTTGCGCATCACCTCGGTGAACTGCGCGCGGAACACCGGGTCCGCCATGGCATTGAGCGCGTGCACCTCGATCACGATCTGCTCGAACCGCGCCAGCGTCTCGTCCGGGCAGGCATCCAGCGCCTCCCACTCGGCGCCCTCCACGTCCATCTTCAGGATCAGGTCGTTGCCAGCGATCGCGTGACGCTTGAGGTGATCCTCGATCGAATACAGCATCTGACCTGGTGCCGACGCGCCCGCCACGCCCTCCTTGAACCACAGCATGTTGCGATGCGTGGCCTGGATGCCGTCGATCGTGTGGTCGAACATGAACACCCGGTGCCCGCGCGCCGCCATCTCGGCGTCGAACCGGTATTCGGTGCTGATGCCGTAGCTCACGATGGTCTGCGCCGGCACCAGGCGGTCCGCGAACACGTAGCCGCCATCCGTCGGCGGCCCGATGCGAATCTTCGGGCGGTCGATGTCATAGGGGGTCAGCAGCGCCAGCGCGTCCATCACGGCCGTCATGGCGACGGCACCGTGACGCCGATCATGTCCCCCTCGCGCACCAGCGCCGCCAGCCGTTCAACGTCCCAGCCCTCGGTGCCGGCCGGGCGCATCGGCAGCACCATCCAGCGGTAATCCGCCGTGCTGTCCACCACGCGGATGCGCATTTGGTCGGGAAGCACGGTGCCCCACTCCGCCATCACGCCGCGGGGGTCCCGCACCGCCCGCGCCCGGTAGCCCGGCGATTTGAACCAGAACGGCGGGTAGCCCAGCACGGCGCGGGGATAGCAGCTGCATAGCGTGCAGACCACGAGGTTGTGCACCTCAGCCGTGTTCTCCAATACGCCCAGGGGCGGCAGGCCACGCATCGCGACGCCCATGGCCTCCGCCGCCTGGGCGCCGTCCTGGAGCATGAGGGTGCGGAACGCCGGGTCGGTCCAGGCGCGGGCGACCATGGCGGCGCCCTGGGCGGGGCTGGCGCGGTCGGTCTGCTCGATGCGGGCCGCGATCTCGTCAGGCGCCGCGATGCCTTTCTGCGCCAGGAGCGCCCGCACGGCGGCCAGCAGGCGATCCGGTGGGGCCTCGAAGACGGTGCTCATGCGGGCTCCAGCCATTTGGAAAACAGTTCGACCACGATCTCGTCGGCGCCGGCATCGGGCCAGAGCGTGCGGGGCGCGAAGGCCACGTGATAGAGCGGCAGGCGAGGTGCCGGGCGGCGGAAGGCGAGCTCCTCCGGGTCCGGAAAGTCGCCCAGGTGCCGCACCACGGTGCCGATGTGTCCGCGCAGGTAATGCGGCGTGCGGATATGGCAGGGGCCGCGCGTCTCCGGCCAGTCATCCTTCACGCGGACCTGGGTGCCGGGCGTCATGCCGCGTCCAGCGCGGCGTGCAGCTCGGCCTCGGTAAACACCCCGTTGCGGACCAGATTGCCGGCGATCGAGCGGATCCATTTCTGGTAGTAGGTCAGGCGAAGGTAATCGGGCTCCGGGATCGCCTCAATGCCCCGGCGCAGCTCGTCCACGCTCATCACGCCCTTGGCGCCCAGAATTTGGCGCAGCGCGTCCACGGTGCGATCGAAGTCGTCCAGCGCGTGCGGCTCCGTGTCGATCGGTTCGCACAGGAACTTGGGCACGCCGCCCATGTCGTGATGGGCCCGAGCTTCTGTCCCGTGTGCTTCGCTCATTGGATCGCCTCCCCGGGGTAGGTGCCCCACACATCGCTGCGCTTCATCCAGCCACGATAGTCCTGCACCTGCGTCTGACACCAGTCGGAGGCGGCGTCGCAGCTGCGGAGGCGGACGATGACGCCGGGCTTGAGGGTGGCGACGGGCGTGGCGTCATCGCGCGGATCGCGCCGCAGCACGCGCTCGCCCCCCGTCACCACGGCGGTGCGGCGGGGCGAGAGCGTTTGGGTGTTGACCCAGCCGCGCACGCCCTCCTGATCGCGCACGAGGCGCCAGATGTCGAACTCGCGCTCGATCTCCAACGGCAGGTCGCGGCGTTTGTAGACCCACTCGATCGGATAGCGCGGGCCGGGGCCGGACCGCATGTAGACCTCGTCGGAGCGGAGGGCCGCGAAGCGGGGCAGCATCTGGCCGGAATTGCTGCCCTTGGTGGGTGCGGCGGGGCGCTCGGGCTCCGGCGCCGGGGTTGGCACCGGGACGGGGACGGGGCGCGGGGCCGGGCGCTGCGGCACCGGACGATGCGGGGCGGGGCGTGCGGCGGGGCCGGGGCGGGCCGGGACCACGGGGGTGGGGCGGGCGGGAGGCGGGCGGGCGGCCGTGGGGCGGGCCGGGGCGGGGCGCACAGGCCGCAGCGCTTCCTGCGGCCGTGCAGGCGGGGCGGCCGGCGGGCGCGGCGGCACGGGCTGTGCCCATGCGCTGCCGGTGAGCAGCCAGCCGGCGAGCGCGATGCGAAGGGTGGATGCCATCCCCTCCGATGCCAAGATGCCGCGCCCGGGGTCAAGCCCCTTCGCCCTCTCCCGCTGGCGGGAGAGGGTCGGGGTGAGGGTGGGGTCACGCTCACCGGCCATCGCCCCTGTCCTACCACCCTCATCCCAACCTTCTCCCGCCAGCGGGAGAAGGGGCGGCCGTCACAGCGTCACGATCTGGCCGCCCCGCGTGGCAGACAGAAAACTCGGCACCCCCGCCACCTCCACCCCCGCCAGCAACGCCCCCGCCTCGATCCCCGCCAGCCGCAGCCCGGCGTCACACGCCATCAGCCGCACCCCCAACTCCACGGCCGCCGCCCGCAATTCCGCCGCGTCGGCCACGCCGTGCAACGCGCGCCGATCGGCATCGGGCACGGCCAGCAGCGCACGGCAGCCCTCGTTGGTGGCAAACAGCACCACCTCCCGCCCCACCGCCGCCGCCGCCGCGGCAACCACCCAGGCGTAATGCGCCCGCTCCGGAACACCCGAGATCAGCAGGATGCCGAGTGGCTCAGCCATGCGCGGACAAATCATGGATCGTGGCGCCGGGTCCGCACAGCGCGCAAGCGGGATCCCGCGGCAGCCGGACCATCCGGATCCGCGCCGCCAACGCATCCCAGATCAGCACCCGGCCCGACAGGCCCTCGCCGATGCCCATGATCTCCTTGCACACTTCCGTGGCTTGCAAGGTGCCCATCACCCCGGTGACGGGGCCCAGGATCCCCGCCTCGCTGCAACTCGGCACCATGCCCGGCGGCGGCGGCGCGGGATGCAGGCAGCGGTAGCAGGGACCGCCCGGTTTGCCCCCGATGCTGGACTTGAACGTGCTGAGCTGCCCGTCGAAACGCAGCACCGCCGCCGACACCAGCGTGCGCCGCGCCAAGTGGCAGGCATCGGCGGTGAGGAAACGGGTCGCGAAATTGTCGCTCCCGTCGCACACCAAGTCGTAGCGGGACACGAGTTCCATCGCGTTGGCGGCCGTGAGCCGGGTCTCGTGCGGCTCGATCGTCACACCGGGGTTCAGCGCCGTGACGGCGTGGGCCGCCGACTGCACCTTGGCCATCCCGATCCCGTCCGTGCGATGCGCGACCTGGCGCTGCAAATTGGACAGATCCACCCGGTCATCGTCTATGATCCCGAGCGTCCCGACCCCCGCCGCCGCCAGATACAGCAGCAAGGGCGACCCCAGTCCCCCGGCGCCCACCACCAGAACCCGCGCCGCGCGCAGCTTCGCCTGCCCGGTGCCGCCCACTTCCGCGAGCAGGATGTTGCGGGAATAGCGGGTGATCTCGTCTTCGCTGAAATCCAGGTCCATGCTGCGATACATAGGCTGCGGAGACATGATGAACGAGAGGGCATTGGTCCTGTTCAGCGGCGGGCAGGACAGCGCGGCGTGCCTGGCCTGGGCGCTGGACCGGTATGAGCACGTGGAGACCCTGGGCTTCGCCTATGGCCAGCGCCACGCGATCGAGCTGGCGTGCCGCGGCCCGGTGCGGGACGCGATGCCGCACCAGGACCGGTTGGGACCGGATCATGTGATCGACCTCACGGCCTCGATGGCCGCCTTGGGCGCCACGGCGCTCACGTCGGACGCCGAAATCCGGATGGGGGCGGAGGGCCTGCCCACGACCTTCGTGCCCGGCCGCAATTTGCTGTTCCTGACCTACGCGGCGGCCCTGGCCTACCGCCGCGACCTCCGCCAGATCGTGGGTGGCATGTGCGAGACGGATTTTTCCGGCTATCCGGACTGCCGGGACGACACGATCAAGGCGATGCAGGTGGCGCTGAACCTGGGCCTGGAGCGGCGGCTGGTGCTGGAGACGCCGCTGATGTGGCTGGATAAGGCGGCGATTTGGGCGATGGCGGACCGGTTTGGGATTCTGGATGTGACGGTGGAGATGACCCATACCTGCTACCGGGGGGACCGGGTGCATCGGCATGACTGGGGGTATGGCTGTGGAGAGTGCCCGGCGTGCGAGCTTCGTTCGGCCGGGTGGGCGCGGTGGTCAGCCGGGTCAGACTGAAAAGTGTATTCATCCTACGGATCAGCGATACATTATCGAAAAGACAATTATTCCAGGGTTTGCAGTGGCTTGCATTCCTGTCGTGGCTGCAATTAGTTTTTTGTTTGCCGTCCGATGGATTGCACGAGGCTTCTTGCCCCTTTAGCCGAGCCAGTTTCAGCTCCTATTATTGAGCGGTCTAGATCGCTTCACCCCGGCAAATACCGATCCGTAAACGTGGCCGAAAGGTCGATCGTGGCCGCCGCGATCGCCGGGTCGAAGCCGGTCAGCATGCGCTTCACGGTCTCCGCCATCGCCATCGTGACCCGCCCATCGTGCTGGAAGGCGTCCTTGTTCCGCTCGAACGCCGCGGTGCAGACGTCGGCCCCCACGGCGCACATGCCCTTTTCCAGCGCGCCCGTCGCCTGCTCGGCGCTGGCCGTTTTCAGGAAGGTCAGCGCCTCCATGACCGCCGCGGCGCAGCCCCGCGTGGCGGCGTCGTTTTTCGCTATCCAGGCCGGGTCGGCATACAGGCAGCCGGAGGCGTAGGGGCCGCCGAAGATCGCCTGCGTGCCCGCGGCGTCCCGCGCGTCGGCCAGGATCGTGACGGTGCCCTTGCGCTCCAGATCGTTCATGATGGGGTCGAACAGGCTCAGCGCATCGATGTCCCCGCGCTCGAACGCGCTGATCGCGGTCTGCGTGGTGCCGACGCCGATCGCCGCCGCATCCGTCGATTTCAGCCCGGCCTTCACCATCAGCTGCATCGCGAACAGATGCGTGGCCGAACCCGGCGCCGACACGCCGATTTTTCGTCCTTTCAGATCCGCCGCCGTCTTGATCTCACTGGCGAGCGCCTTGCGAACCCCCAGCACCAGGCCGGAGTTGCGCGCCTGCAGCACGAAGGCGGTGAGCTTCGCGTTCTTGGCCGCGAGCTGGATCGTGTGCTCGTAATAGCCGCACACCATGTCACTCGAGCCGCCCAGCAGCGCCTGCATCGCGCGGGCGCCACCGGGGAACTGGGCCACTTCGGCGTCGATGCCGTGCTTGGCGAACAGGTTCTGACCCACCGCCACGAAGAACGGCATGTAGCCATACAGCGCCACGCCGCCGCCGGCGATGCGGACTTTCTGGCGGGATTGGGCCAGGGCCGGGGCGGCGAGGGTGGCGGCGGTCAGGGTCAGGGCGGTGCGGCGGGTCAGCATGATCTGTGCTCCATTCAAGTGTCTCGCGGCGTGTCCGCGCGTGGCTGCCACACAAGCAGCTTGGTTTCGGCCAGCGTCACGCAGGCATCCAGCACCAGCGCGCACAGCGTCAGCACCACGATGCCGGCGAACACGGTGTCCACGTCGAACACTCCCTCGGCCTGCAAAATCAGATAGCCGACACCGGCGGCACTACCTAGATATTCGGCAATCACCGCTCCCACGAACGCCATGCCGACCGAGACGTGGAGGGACGAAAAAACCCAGCTCAGCGCGGCCGGCAGATACACGTGGCGCAGCAATTGCCGCCGTGTGGCGCCCAGCATGCGGGTGGCGTTCAGCACTGTGGGGCTCACCTCCCGCACGCCTTGCAGCACGTTGAAGAACACGATGAAGAACACGAGCGTAAAACCAAGCGCCACCTTGCTCGTCATGCCCAGCCCGAACCACATCGCGAAGATCGGCGCCAGGATCACGCGGGGCATGGCGTTGGCGGCCTTGATGAACGGGTCCAGCACCGCCTGCGTACGCGGGCTCAAGCCCAGCCACAGCCCGGCCAGCACGCCCGCAATGGTCCCGGTCGCAAACGCCATCAGCGTCTCGGCGATGGTCACAGCCAAGTGCGGCCAGATGAACCCCGTGCCGAACCACGCGGCGATGACGCCCGCAATCTTCTCCGGCCGCCCGAAGAACAGCGGCGACAGCACGCCGGTCACGCTCCCGAGCTGCCAGAGGGCGAGTAACAAGAAACCGATGCCGAGCCGGGCCGCCGTGATCACGCCGCGTGCACCCCGGTCTGGTAGGCGCGCAGCACCTCGTCCCGCAGCACGGCCCAGATGCGTTCCTGCAGGTGTTGGAAGGCCGGGGTCATGCGGATTTCCGCCACGTCGCGCGGCCGGGGCAGGTCGATGGCGAACTCGGCGATCGGGCGCGTGGCCGGCCCGGCGGACAGCACCACCACACGGTCGGACAGGCTGATCGCCTCCTCCAGATCATGCGTGATGAACAGCACGGATTTGCGGTTGGCCTGCCACAAGGCCAGCAGCTCGTTCTCCATCATGAGGCGCGTCTGGACATCGAGCGCGCTGAACGGCTCGTCCATCAGCAGGATCGGGGGGTCCAGCACCAGCGTCTGCGCCAGCTGCGCCCGCTTGCGCATGCCGCCGCTCATCTGGTGCGGGTATTTGGCGCCGTGACCGCGCAGGCCCACGCGGGCGAGCCATTGATCGGCCTGCGCCCGCGCCTCCGTCCGGGACCGTCCCGCGAATTCCGGCCCGGCGGCCACATTGTCCCGCGCGCTCCGCCACGGCATCAGGCTGTCGGCCTGGAACAGATACCCGGCCTGGCGGTTCACGCCGCGCAACGGCGCGCCCCTCACCTGCACGGTGCCGCGCGTGGGCGCCAGCAGCCCGGCGGCGAGGTTCAGCAGCGTGCTCTTACCGCACCCCGTGGGGCCGACCACGGACAGGAATTCGCCCTCCTCCACATGCAGGGAGGTGGAGGCCACGGCGGTGTAGGCGCCGAACGAGACGGTGACGTCATCGAGTGTCAAGGCGGCCGTCATTGCGGCGTGGGTCCCCTCCCGGTGGTGGAGGGACCATAGACGGCGGCGTGCAAAAAAGAAGCCCTCTCCCGTTGGCGGGAGAGGGTTGGGTGAGGGTGGGGCAGCACGAAATTCGGCCGTTGGGCGTCACCCCACCCTCACCCCGACCCTCTCCCGCCAGCGGGAGAGGGGGAAGCGATCGCCCTACCTCTCCGGTGACGCCACCGCCCAGGCATGCCCATGCACCAGGCCGTCATCATGGTCATGGTGCCCCGGTGCCGGGATGGCCGGGGCGTCGTGGAACTGCTCGGTCTCCGTGCTGCCGGCCATCGCCGTCGTGCTGCTGCGCCCGCCGGACGCCGCGACCGCCACAGCGTCGAACCAGCCGGTGCCGACTTCCCGTTGATGCCGGGTCGCGGTGTAACCCTCGGGCTCCATCGCGAACTCCGCCTGCTGCAGCTCGGAATACGCCGCCATGCCGCGCTCCTTGTAGCCGCGGGCCAGGTTGAACATGCTGAGGTTCAGGCTGTGGAACCCGGCCAGCGTCACGAACTGGAACTTGTAGCCCATGGCGCCGATCTGCTGCTGGAAGGTCGCGATGTCCTCGGCGCCCAGCTTCTTCTGCCAGTTGAAGCTCGGCGAGCAGTTATAGGCCAGCATCTTGCCCGGGAACTGCGCGTGGATGGCGTCCGCGAACCGGCGGGCCTCGGCCAGGTTGGGCTCGCTGGTTTCCCACCACAGCAGGTCCGCATACGGCGCGAAGGCGAGGCCGCGGGCGATGGCGTAGTCCACGCCGACGCCGGACTTGATGCGGTGGAAGCCCTCGGGCGTGCGCTCCCCGGTCAGGAACGGGCGGTCCCTGGGGTCCACATCCGCGGTCAGCAGCTGCGCCGAATGCGCGTCCGTCCGGCATAGCAGCACCGTCGGCACGCCCTCCACGTCGGCCGCGAGCCGCGCGGCGTTCAGCGTGCGGATATGCTGGCTGATCGGAATAAGAACCTTGCCGCCGAGATGGCCGCACTTCTTCTCGCTGGCGAGCTGGTCCTCGAAATGCACGCCGGCGGCGCCGGCCTCGATCATGGCGCGCATCAGCTCGAACGCATTCAGCGCGCCGCCGAACCCGGCCTCCGCATCCGCCACGATCGGCGCCATCCAATACTGGCTGCGATCCCCCTCCATCTGCGCGATCTGGTCGCAGCGGCGCAGCGAGGCGTTGATCTTCTTCACCACCTGCGGCACCGAGTTCACGGCATAGAGCGACTGGTCCGGATACATTTCGTTCGACGTATTGGCGTCCGCCGCCACCTGCCAGCCGGACAGATAGATCGCCTTCAACCCGGCCTTCACCTGCTGCATCGCCTGGTTGCCCGTGAGCGCGCCGAGCGTGTTCACGTAGGGCTCGGTCTTCAGCAGGTGCCAGAGCCGCTGCGCGCCCCGCTCGGCCATCGTGTGGCGGACGCGGAAGCTGCCGGACAGGCGCTCGACATCGGCCGGCGTGTAGTCGCGCTGGATGCCTTGAAAACGCTCGGGCTCGTTCGAGCCGGCGGTCATGCCATCGGGCTGGAAGGTCTGGGTGGGCGTCATCGGGTGGGCTCCTCAAGTCGGAAGTGACCCTGTCAATATTTACATTGCGCCTGCGAAGAACAGCCCTAATCTGCGCTCAGAAACGCAATCATGTTGCTGAATTGTTCAAACACTCTGTAAATCCGTAAAGGTTGTAAATGGCTGCTCCCCAGATTGGCCGCACGGTCCGACGCCTCCGCACCGAGCAGGGTCTGTCGCAACAGGCCCTCGCCGTGCGCCTCGGCATCTCCGGCAGCTACCTCAACCTGATCGAGCACGAGCAGCGGGCCGTCACGGCGAACCTCCTCATCAAGTTGGCCGAAACGCTGCGGGTGGACCTCGCCGCGCTGTCCGGTGCCGAGGAGCGTCAGCTCGAGGCCGGGCTGCGGGAAGTGTTCAAGGACCCGCTGCTGGATCAGACCGTGCCGGATGCGGAGCTGGCGGGCCTGGCGGCCAGTTCGCCCGCGGCGGGCCGGGCCATCCTGGCGCTGTATCGGGCATGGCGCGTGGCGCGGGAGGATAGCAGCGGCATCGCCCTCCCCTCCGGCCGCCGCATGCTGTTGCCGAACGAGGAGGCGCGGGACGCCTTCCATGAGCGCGGCAACCATTTCCCCTCGATCGAGACGGCGGCGGAGGGCGTGGCGCTGCCGGCGCAACCGGCGGAGCTGAACCACGCCATCGCGGAGCGGCTGCGCAACCGCCACGGCCTCAACATCCGCGTGGGTCCGTTGGAGGGAGCGCTCCGCCGCTATGACCCGGCCACCCGCAGCCTATTCCTGTCGGAACAGCTACCGCGCGAGAGCCGCGGCTTCCACCTCGCGTTCCAGCTGGCGCTTCTGGAATTGCGTGACACCGTGGAGGCACAGGTCGAGGCCACCGCGCCCAGCACGCCCGAGGCCGGCAGCCTGGTCCGCCTCGGCCTGCTGAACTACGCCGCCGGCGCCCTGCTGATGCCCTACGAGCGGGTCCGCGCCACCGCGGCCGAGCTGCGGCATGACGTGGATGCGCTGTCGGACCGCTTCGGCGTGAGCTTCGAGCAGGCGGCGCATCGCCTCTCATCCCTGCAGCGGCCCGGCGCGCGCGGGGTGCCGTTCTTCTTCCTGCGCGTGGACCCCGCGGGCAACGTGAGCAAGCGGTTCACGGCGGCCGGCTTCCCGTTCGCGCGCTATGGCGGCTCCTGCCCGCGCTGGGTGGTGCATGCGGCGTTTGCGGCGCCGGGCCAGGTGCAGGTGCAGGTGGCGCAGCTGCCGGATGGCGCCACGTTCCTGTGCTTCGCCCGCTGCGTCGTGGGCCGGGCGACCGCGTGGGGCGACACGGCGCCCCGGCACGTGATCGCCATGGGGTGCGAGGTCTCGCAGGCGGACCAGGTGGTGTATGCGGACGGTCTGGACCTCGAGCGCGCCACGGTCGGGATCGGGCTCTCATGCCGGCTGTGCGAACGCGAGGGCTGCCGCAGCCGCGCCTTCCCGCCGCTGGAGCACCGCCTGGCGCTCGACCCCGCGCTGGCGAGCGATTCGCCGTATCGGTTCGTGCCGAAGGCCGGGCGGGGAAAATAGCGGCTGTCGGACCCCGGGAGGCGGGCTTAGTCCGACCGGTCCTTGATCACGGCCGTCGTGTCCTGCACCGGCCGCTGAGCGTCGGGATCGCCTCACACAGCGGAAATCATAAATGCGCCGCGCGGAGGCGCAGGGCGTTGGCGATGACGGATACCGAACTCAGTGACATCGCGAGCGCGGCGATCACGGGGCTGAGCAGGATGCCGAAGGTCGGGTACAGCACGCCCGCCGCCAATGGGATGCCGATCGCGTTGTAGGCGAACGCAAACACCAGGTTCTGGCGAATGTTGCGCATCGTCATGCGGCTCAGCGCCCGAGCGCGGGCTATGCCGGCCAAATCGCCCTTCACCAGCGTTACACCGGCGCTTTGGATTGCGACCTCGGTGCCCGTGCCCATCGCGATGCCGACATCGGCCTCCGCCAGGGCGGGCGCGTCGTTCACACCGTCGCCGGCCATGGCGACGATCTTCCCGTCCGCCCGCAGCTTCTTCACGATGCGGCTCTTGTCCGCCGGCAACAGGTCCGCCTCGACATCGTCGATGCCAAGCTGCGTGGCCACGGCCCGCGCGGTCGTCGCGTTGTCGCCCGTCAGCATGACGACGTGAATGCCGTCCGCACGTAGGCTATCGAGCGCTGCCCGTGTGGTGGTCTTGATCGGGTCGGCAATGGCGATGACGCCGCCGGGCTTGCCATCGGTGGCCACGAACACAATCGTGGCGCCGGAGCCGCGCAGAGCGTCCGCCTTCGCCGGCAGGTCACCCATCGCGACACGCTGATCTGACATCAGCTTGGCATTGCCGAGTGCCACCGGACGGCCCCCGACGGTCCCGGTCACGCCCTTCCCGGTGACTGACACGAAGCCGGTTGGCTCTTCGGTCGTGATGCCCTTCGCCTTGGCCGCAACCATGATGGCAGCGGCCAAGGGGTGCTCGCTCGATCGCTCCAGGCTCGCGGCCAGCCGCAGGATATCGTCCTCGGTCAGGCCGGCGGCGGGGACGATCGCTGTGATCCTGGGCCTCCCCTCGGTCAGCGTGCCCGTCTTGTCCACTACCAGCGTATCGATCTTCTCCATGCACTGCAGGCTCTCGGCCGTCTTGATGAGCACGCCCGCGCCGGCGCCCTTGCCGACCGCAACCATGATCGACATCGGCGTGGCCAGGCCCAGTGCGCAGGGGCAGGCGATGATGACGACCGACACGGCCGCGATCAGCGCGAAGGCGAGCGCAGGGGGTGGGCCCCAGACCGCCCAGGCGATGAAGGCCACACCAGCGACGCCGAGCACGGCAGGCACGAAGGTGCCCGCCACGGTATCGGCCAGCTTTTGGATGGGCGCTCGGCTGCGCTGCGCTTCCGCTACCATGGCCACTATGCGCGACAGCATCCCGGATGCCCCGAGCGTATCGGCTCGCATCACGAGCGAGCCGGTGCCGTTGACGGTGCCCCCGATGAGCCTGTCGTCCCCGGCTTTGAGCGACGGCATCGACTCGCCCGTGACCATGGATTCGTCGACGGCGCTCTGGCCGTCGAGCACTGTGCCGTCGACCGGTACGCCGTCACCGGGCCGCACGCGCAGGCGATCGCCAACCTGCACCTGGTCGAGGGCGATCTCTTCGTCGTCGCCCCCATCGCGCATCCGCCGCGCCGTCTTGGGCGCGAGGTTCAGCAGCGCGCGGATCGCCCCGCCCGTCTGGTCGCGTGCCTTCAACTCCAGCACCTGGCCCAGCAATACCAGGACCGTGATGACCGCCGCCGCCTCGTAGTAAACCGCGACGATCGGTGCGGAGTTGGGGCCGCCCATCATGCGGAACCCGGCCGGGAACAGGCCGGGCGCGAAGGTCGCGACCAGGCTGTAGAGGTAGGCAGCCCCGGTGCCGAGCGCGATCAGCGTGAACATGTTCAGGTGGCCCGACCGCACGGACGCCGCCCCGCGCTGGAAGAACGGCCACCCGGCCCACAGCACGACGGGCGTCGACAGGGCGAACTGAATCCAGATCGACCACTGCTCCGGCACCAGGTTTTCCAGCCCGAGCCACGGCACGTGGCTTCCCATCTCGAGGATGAACACCGGAAGCGTCAGCACGAGGCCGAACCAGAACCGCCGGGACATATCGGCCAGCTCGTGGTTGGGCACCGCCTCGGCGCTGATCTCCACGGGTTCGAGTGCCATTCCGCAGATCGGGCAACTCCCCGGTCCGACCTGACGGATTTGCGGGTCCATCGGGCAGGTGTAGATGGCGCCGGGCTTCGCCGTCTCGGGGGCCTTCGGCTTCAGATAGCTCTCGGCATTGGCCGAGAACTTCGCTCGGCAGCCCGCCGAGCAGAAATGGTAGGCCACCCCGCCGTGTTCGTGGCGATGCCGGGACGTCGCCGGGTCGACAGTCATGCCGCAGACGGGGTCCAGGACCGGGGCAACCCCGGCCGGGACGCTTTGGCCGCAGCCGCAGCCGCCCTTGCTCTCAGGACGGTGGTCGGTCTGGTGCTCGCTCATGACGGTCTCCGATCGAACGCGCCGAATGGCTTCGCGTGGATGCGGACGTAGTGATCGCCATGGTGGGAAGGTCAAGGCCCCATGGGAGATGAATGCCTATCTGGCGCGGCCATCGACCTCGTTATACGCCACCGAAATCGGTGCCAGCCTACTCCACCACCGCCGCCCCCAGGATCCGACCATCCGCCCCTTGCAACAACACCGCCATCCGCTCCCCGGCCGGCACCGGGGCGGCCATCTCCGTCGGCGCGCCGTTCCACGCGCCCGCCGGGGCGATCGCGCGCACGACGTTGGTCTCCTGCAATGTGCGGCCGCCATTCTCGCCGCGGGCGATCGGCGTCGTGTGGCTGGAATCGTAGCCCACCACGATCACCGTCCCGGTGCCGAGCCCCTCGCCCACCCCGATCTGCACCTGCTGCCCGGTCCGGCGCGCGGTGAGTGTCACGGCCGGGCCACCCGCCCGCACCCGGGTCAGCGCCTCCCGCACGCCGGCACGGTCGGAGCCCACGACGTCCTCCCGCCCCTGGATGACCATCTGGGGGGTGTAGATGTTCGGTAGATGCAGATGCCGGGCATGCTGCTCCTGCCGGGCAGTGGCGGCCGGGAGGGAGAACGGGTCCTTCCAACCGAGCCGGTCCCAGTAAGTCACGTGGAAATCGAGCGCCAGCACGCCGGGGTCAGTGCGTGACAGCTCGGTCAGCAGCGCGTCGGCCGGGGGGCAGGAGGAGCAGCCCTGGGAGGTGAACAGCTCGACCACCACGAGGCCAGCGGCCTGCACAGGGGTCGCGCAGAGAAGGGCGGCCAGGGCAAACCTATACATCGCTGATCCTCAATCCGTTCGTGTTTCCCGCAACGCCATGACGCCCAGCGCCGCCACCGCGCCCACCAGGGACAACGCCGCCAGCGCCGCCGATGACCCGGCCCGGTCCGCCATCGCCCCCGCCAGCGTGGTGCTGAGCGTGGCCCCGATCCCGGCCGCCAGGCCCAGCACGCCCATGCACAGGTTGAACCGCCCCGTGCCGCGCGATAGGTCCGCGGCGATCAAGGGCACCAGCACGCCGACCACGGCGGCGCTGACGCCATCCAGCGCCTGGATCACCGGCACCAGCATCGGGTCTGCGGTGGAGGCCAGCAGCGCGCCCCGGAGCGGCAGGATCGCGAAGCCCAGCAACAGCAAGGGCCGCCGCCCCGCCATGTCGGCGCGACGCCCCACCCAGGGCGACATCAGGGCCACGATCGCTTGCGGCGCCACGATGCTGGCCGCGATCACGATCGTCGCCCATCGCCCGGCGCTGCGCGTGACCTCGCCGGCCACCAGCGGCAGCATGGCGGCATTGGCAAGCTGGAACAGGGCCAGGCAGGCGGCGAACACCAGTAAGCGGCGGTCTAACAATCCCCGCAGCCCGCGCAACACGCCGCCGCGCTGCACCCGAACCTCCGCACCGGGCGGCAGGCGGCGCAACGTCAGCATGGCCGCGGCCATCAGCGCCGCCGTCGCCCAGAACACGGCTTGGGTCGAGACGAAGGTGCCAATGCCGCCCAGCGCCGCCGCGGCCACGGCACTGCCGATCGAGGCGAAGCGCGCGTTGCGCCCCAGCCGTGTCCCTAGCCCGGCATGGCCCACCATCTCCATACTGAGCGCCGCGATCGCCGGGGCGATCATGCAACTGGCGAAGCCGTGCAGCAGCTCCGCCCCCAGCACCGGCGCCCGGGCCGGGGTCAGCGCGAACACCAGGGCCGCGATCAGCACCGCGCCGCCGCCCGCCGCGATCGCCAGCCGCTTGCTGCGCATCCGGTCCACGAGCGCGCCCGCCGGCACCTGGCTCAGCATGGCCGTGATGGTGCCGAGGCTCAGCGCCTGGCCGATGTCGCCCTGCGTCCAGGCCTGCTGCGTCAGATAGACGGCGATGAACGCGCCGAAACCGGTCTGGCTGCTGGCGATGAGGGCGTTCAGGGCGTCGAGGGCGCGGGATGAGTGGAGCGGGGCCAATCACTTCACGTCGGGCTGCGGGGTCACGATCTGCACCGGGGCGGCCGGGCGGTAATCCGGCATGGCCTGCACCGCCGCCGCGTCCAGTTCCAGCACGATGCGCTGGTCGGCCGGGGTGAACTTCAACGAGCGCCAGGTGACGGCGATGCGGCGCTGCCCCATGCCCATGAAGCCGCCGAACTCCAGCACTGCCGCGCGCACCTGCCCCTCCTGATCGACCAGCACGTCGATCACCCGCGCCACCTGGCTCCCACCGCGGTCCACCACGGCACGGCCCAGGATCGTGGTGATGGTGGCGGGATGCACCGGCTCCTGCGTGAGCGGCGGGTCCGTCTGCGCCGCGGCGCCGCTGCACAGCACGGCCAGCATGAGGATGGCGATCCGGGTCATGGCCGAGCATGGACCCGCCGGCTTCCTGCCGTCCATTGTTCATGGGCGAACCCGGCGGAGCATGACACACTCCCGGGATGGATCCATTGTTCGACACCGAGGAGGGCAAGCGCCTTCTGGCCATCGGCCCCGGGATGCGCTGGCGCCGCTGGGGTCCGTATCTCAGCGAGCGGCAATGGGGCACCGTGCGGGAGGATTACAGCCCGGGCGGCACGGCCTGGGACAGCTTCCCGCACGACCAGGCCCGCAGCCGCGCCTATCGCTGGGGCGAGGACGGGCTGGCCGGGTTCAGCGACGACCAGCAGCTCTGGTGCCTGGGCCTCGCGCTGTGGAACGGGCGTGACCCGATCCTGAAGGAACGGCTGTTCGGCCTGACCAACGGCGAGGGCAACCACGGGGAGGACGTGAAGGAGCAATACTTCTTCACCGACGGCACGCCCACCCACGCCTACATGAAGATGCTGTATCGCTACCCGCACCAGGCATTCCCCTACCAGGCGCTGCTGGACCAGAACCGCGCCCGCGGCCTGGATCGGCCGGAATTCGAGCTGTCGGATACCGGCATCTTCGCCGCAGGGTTCTTCGACGTTACGATCGAATACGCCAAGGGCGCCCCCGACGACATCCTGATGCTGGTCACCGTCCAGAACCGGGGGCCGGCGGCCGCGCTCCATGTGCTGCCGCAATTATGGGCGCGCAACACCTGGTCATGGCAGGACGGCGCGCCCCGGCCTTCGCTCGCTTTGCAGCCGGACGGGTCGGTGCGGGCGGAGCGGGCCAACTGGCGGGCGCGGGAGTTCACGGTGGAGGGTGGGCATCCCTGGCTGTTCTGCGAGAACGATACCAATGTCAGGCGGCTGTATGGCGTCGATGCGCCGGGTCCGTTCAAGGACGGCATCGGCGACGCCGTCGTGCAGGGCGATGTCCAGGCGGTCCGGGGCGATCACGGCACCAGATGCGCGGCCCACGCCCGCTTCGAGATCCCGGCCGGCGGCATGGTGCAGCTCCGGGCGCGGCTCGCTTTGCCGGACGATGCCTGCGCCCCGTTCGACGAGATCATGAGCCGGCGCCGTGCGGAGGCGGATGCGTTCCACGCCACCGTGTCGCGCGATATCGCAGGCGCGGAGGCAAAGCTGGTGCAGCGGCAGGCCTTCGCCGGGTTGCTGTGGACCAAGCAATACTACCACCTCGACATCCCCACCTGGCTCGACGGTGACCCGGCGCAGCCCGCCCCGCCCCCGGGGCGAAAACACGGCCGCAACCAGGATTGGCGCCACCTGAACAACGCGGACATCCTCTCGATGCCCGATAGCTGGGAATACCCCTGGTATGCCGCATGGGACCTCGCCTTCCACGCCGTGACCTTCGCCGCGATCGACCCGGCTTTCGCCAAGGCGCAGCTGCTGCTGTTGACCCGCGAGTGGTACATGCACCCGAACGGGCAGTTGCCGGCGTATGAATGGGCGTTCGGGGACGTTAATCCGCCCGTGCATGCCTGGGCGGCGCTGCGCGTGTATCGCAAGGATCGGCAGCTCACGGGGGTGGCGGACCACGCGTTCCTGGAGCGGGTGTTCCACAAACTGATGCTGAACTTCGCCTGGTGGGTGAACCGCAAGGATCCGGAGGGGCGCAACGTGTTCCAGGGCGGGTTCCTGGGCCTGGACAATATCGGCCTGTTCGACCGCTCGAAGCCGCTGCCGACCGGTGGCACGCTCGATCAGGCGGATGGGACGGCGTGGATGGCGATGTATGCGCTGAACCTCATGCGGATCGCGCTGACGCTCGCGGAGGAGAACCCGGTTTACGAAGACATCGCCACCAAGTTCTTCGAACATTTCCTGTCGATCGCAGAGGCGATGGCCGAGCTCGGCAACGGTGGGTTGTGGGATGAGCAGGACGGATTCTTCTACGACGTGGTGCGCCTGCCGGATGGGACGGCGCGGGCGTTGCAGGTGCGTACCATTGTCGGGCTGATCCCCCTGTTCGCGGTGGAGGTGCTGGAGCCCGAGATGATCGCGAAGATGCCGGGCTTTGCGGGCCGGATGGCGTGGTTCCTGGAACACCGGCCGGCCATGGCGGCGCTGGTGTCGCGTTGGACGGAGCCGGGCGCCGGGGCCCGCACCCTGCTGTCGTTGTTGCGGGGGCATCGGATGAAGGCGCTGCTGCGGCGCATGCTGGACGAGACGGAGTTCTTGTCCGCGCATGGCGTGCGCTCGCTATCCAAGGCGTTCGACGGCGCGCCGTATGTGTGGGAGCAGGGCGGGCAGCGGTTCGAGATCGGGTATGTGCCCGGGGACAGCACGACGCGCGCCTTCGGTGGCAACAGCAACTGGCGGGGCCCGGTTTGGATGCCCGTGAACCTCCTGCTGATCGACAGCTTGAGGGAGTTTCACCGCTATTACGGAGAGGATTTCCGGATCGAATGCCCGGTCGGATCGGGATCCATGATGAATTTAGCCGAAATTGCGGAAGAAATTTCTCTGCGCCTCTCCCGCTTGTTCCTGGCCGGTCCGGGCGGCGCACGTCCGGCGATGGGCGCGGCGGCCGGGACGGACCCGTTGCTTTTCCACGAGTATTTCGACGGCGACAGTGGGCGCGGCCTGGGTGCGTCGCACCAGACGGGATGGACCGCGTCGGTTGCACTGTTGCTCCGGTAACACGGTCGGCTTGCGGCAGTGCAGCAGGACGGGCGAGTCGGTCGCGACTCCGACCCGGTAAGGGTAGAATACCCTGGTTAACAGCCTCATAATCTGATAAGTTGTTTTTAATGAGATACCTTTCGCCTCATCGGATCGCTTTTCGAGACAGCGGCCGAGATGTTTCGAGGAGTTGCCCGTGATCGATCCTTGCGCGCCCGCACCAGCGATTGCCCGCATCGGGGGGCTCCGTCGCGTTTTTCGCGTGCGGCGTCATGTCGGTGTCCACCGGCATGGCCCGGCCGCTCCACCGGCCCCGGCCAAAGCCGCGCCTACACCCTCCACGGAGTGCAGTGGCGTGACAGGCGGCCCCCCGGGTGCGGGCCGCGTCTTGCCCGCGGGCCCCGGTGCTCCGGCTGCCGGCCTGCTGCCGGGGGGAGCGGGGCCGTTTGCGGGGCCGTCTGCCGGGCCATTCTCCGGAATTGGGCCGGCCGGCGCCCTGGGCACCGCGGCCGGAGTGGCTGGGGCGGCCGCGGCCGGAACGCTGGCCGGCGGGGGGTTCGGCGGTAGTCCCGCAGGCTCGGGCGGCACAACGACGACGCCGTTCGTGGCCCCGGTCGTGCCGTCCTTCGTCAGCCCGGACCAACCCGTGATCTCCATTCCGGACACTGCAACGCCCGATACCACGAATCCGGTGGCGGTGGACGCGCCCGGCAGCGTGCTGCTGTTCGTGGCCGCGTCCGTCTTGGCCATCTATGCGCATCGGCGTCACCGCCGGTCCTGATGGGCTAAGCCGGCAGAAAGCTTCGCAGGCGGCGCAAATTGGCCGCGCTGTCCCACTGCTCGGACCCGCGCTGCGCCAGGACAATCCCTTTGCCGTCGCGTCGATACACGAGGGAGCGCGGCACGGTATAGGTCCGGTCACGCTCCTCGAACGCGGCAGAGCGGGTCCAGTAATCCGTGCCCGGCGCCAACGTAGCCAGCCGCAGGGTGATGTTGTGGCGCCGCGCCGCGTCCCGGTCCCGGTCCCAGTTATCGGGATGGCTCAGCATCACGACATCCACCTGGCCCGGCAGGCGCGCCGCCATGTTCTCCAACGACGCCATCTCCCGCCAGCAGGCCGAACACCAGTGCGCCCAGACATTGACGAATGTCAGCGCATGGCCCTTTCCGGCCAGCGAGAACAGGCTTCCATCATGATCGACGAAGCGTAAATCTGACCAAAACCCATAAGCTGGGTTGACCTCGATCGGAGTTGCCGATGCGGTTACAGGAATAAGACTGGCCGCACCTGCGCCAGTCAACATTCTACGCCGTGTCATCAAGTGTTGCATGGGGGGCCGCTCGTTTTTGCCTCGCCCCTTTTTGACAGGCCAACCCTCCCGACACCCGCCAGGTCTTGTTAGGTTTTGGGATTTTCCCTGGGATCCAGCATGGCCTCGATCCGGATCAACTCACCCAACGACCACGCCTGGAACGGGCAGCCCCCCGGCGCATGCGGCGCATCCCCGTCCGCCACCTCGGACACATGCCCCAACCCCGCCACGCCCAGGTGCCGTCGCAGCGGAACCAGGCAGCGCGCGATCAGATCGCCCCGTGCGACCGGTCCGCGCACCCGCAGCGCCGCCTCCACGAACGGCCCCATCAACCAGGGCCACGCCGTGCCCTGGTGATAGGCGCCGTCCCGCTCCAGGGGGCCGCCGGCATACCGGCCGCAATAGCCCGGCTGGTCCGGTGCCAGGGTGCGCAGGCCCATGGGCGTCAGCAACTGCCGCTCCACCAGGTCCAGCACGCCCTGCGCCGCCACCCCCTCCAGGATCGGATAAGGCAGCCCGCCTATCGCAAATATCTGGTTCGGCCGCACCAGCCGGTCCGCCACGCCATCCGGTCCGATCACGTCCACCAAACCGCCTGTTGCCGGGTCGGGAAACAGGGCGATGAAACTGGCCGTCGCCTGCCGCTCCAGCGCCGCCCAGCGCTGGGTCCAGCCGGCGGCGATGCGCAGCGAATTGATCCACAGCGCCTGCACCTCCACCGGCTTGCCGCGCCGCGGCGTCACGACCCAGTCCCCGGCCTTGGCGTCCATCCACGTCAGCTGCTGACCCGGTGCACCCGCCCGCACCAGTCCGTCGTCGTCCACGCCGATGCCATACCACGTGCCCGCCACGGTGCCCGCGATCACGGCCTCCACACCCTCCCGCAGCGCGCCAGCCCCAACCCCGTCCCACCCGGCCTGCAGCAGGTCATGCACGGCCACGCAGAACCAGAGCGCCGCATCCACGCTGTTGAACTCGGGCTCGGACCCCTGGTCGGGGAACCGGTTCGGCACCATCCCGCCCGAGATCGTGCCCGCCCACGCCACCAGCACCTCCGCCGCCCGGTCGAGCTGCCCAGTGCCGATCAGCAACCCGCGCAGCGCAATGAACGTGTCCCGCCCCCAATCGGTGAACCACGGGAACCCGGCGATCACCGTGCGCCCCGCGCCCCGCGTCACGACGTAGCTCTCGGCCGCTCGCGCCAGAGGGGTCGGCGCCGCACCCGCCCGGCGGCTCCGCTCTGCCGCCAGCACCGCCGCGTGCGCTGCGGCGTCCACCAGCAACCCGTCGCCCTGCCGCAGCAGCATCACGGCCTCACCCCGGTCGAGATCGAAGGTGAAGCGGCCCGGCGCCGCCAGGTCCTCGAGGCAATCGAGGCCCCGCGCCCGCTCCTCTGCATATAGGAACTGCCGATACCAAGCGGGGTCGTGTGCATACGCTCCGTTGGTGAGCGCCGCGATCGGGACGCCGGGGCGCCAGCACACATTGCCGCCCAGCATCGTAGCGTTGAACCGGAACCCCTCCGCCTCCCGCCGCAACCCATGGTAGTCCCGCGCCGCCAGCAACGGACGCACCACCAGCCCGCCCCGCCCCCGCCAGCGCAGCACCGTGGTGCAACTGGCCCTGTCGACGAACAGGTCATGCTCGATCAGGCGCCCATCCGGCAGGCGGAACCGCCATCTCGGCCAGGGCAGCGGCTCGAACCCCTCCAGGACCTCCCGGTTATCGGGATAACGGACATCCCCCGCATACATCTGCGTGCTGAGCGCCACGCCGTCGACCCACGCCTCGACCCCCGCCACCAGCACCATCCGCCCCGTGGGCGGCGTGAGCGCCGAGAGCAGCAGCGCGTGGTAGCGCCGGGTGCGCAGCCCCCCGGCCGTGCCCATGGCGAACCCGCCCTGGCCATCGGCCTCCAGCCACTCCGCATCCGGATCGAGCGCGTTAGGTGCCAATTTGCCTCCGGCGATGACGGACCCTACCCTTTGCCGAAATCGGCCGGGGATGGAATTTTGAGCGAGATGGCGTATGCGGCGGGGAAGATCCTGGCGGCCACGGCGGATGGCGTCGGGCAGATCACCTTCAACCAGCCCGAGAAGCGCAACGCCATGTCCGTCGAGATGTGGGACGGCATGACGGCAGCGCTGGACGCCTGGGAGCATGACCCCGCGGTCCGCGTCGTGGTCCTGACCGGGGCCGGGGACAAGGCGTTCGTGTCGGGCGCCGACATCAGCCAGTTCGGCGCCAGCCGCAGCAATGCCGATGCCCAGCGCGAATACGACAAGCTGACCGGGGCCGGCCGCCGGAAGCTCGCGGCGTTCGCCAAACCGGTGATCGCGCGCATCCATGGCTTCTGCCTGGGCGGCGGCCTCGGCATCGCCATGCAGGCGGATTTGCGCATCTGTGGCGAGGGCGCGCAGTTCGGCATCCCGGCCGCCAAGCTCGGCATCGCCTACGGGTTCGACATGGTGAGCCGTCTCACCGCCCTCGTGGGCCCAGCCCATGCCCGCATGCTGCTATTCACCGGGGAGCGGATCGGCGCGGCGGAGGCCGGCCGCATCGGGCTCGTGAACCAGGTGGTGCCGGATGCGGAGGTGGATGCGACCGTGGAGCGCATCGCCCGCACCGTCGCCGGCAACGCCCCGCTCTCGCTTCTGGGAATGAAGACGATCGCCAACGCCGTGCTGCAGGATGCCGGGGACCGGGACATGGCGGCGGTGCACCAGGCCGTCGCGACCTGCTTCGACAGCGCGGACTATACCGAGGGGCGGACGGCGTTTATGGAGAAGCGCAAACCGGTGTTCACCGGGCGCTAGGCGGCCAACAGACGATCCACCGCCGCCATCACGTCCAGCGGGCCATACGGCTTCCGCACGAAGGCGTCCCGCGGACCGAGCGACCCGATCGACGACAGGCTATCCGGCCGGCCCGTGACATACACGATCGGCACGCCGGCATCTTGCGCCCGGGCGTGGCGCCCGACGCCGATCCCGTCCAGCCGGCCGGGCATCTGGATGTCGGTCACGATCAGGTCGAACCCGTCGGGATCGTCGATCAACTCCACGGCCTCATCGCCCGTGGCGGCCTCCACCACGGCGAACCCGGCGTCTCCGAGCGTTTCCGCCAGGATCAGCCGGACCAGCTCCTCGTCTTCCACCACCAGGACCCGCCTGCCCACACCCACCAAACTCAAATCCACACCTGCTTCGATCATACGGATGCAACATCTCAATCGGTAACTTGTTGCCTGCGCCGGGCCTGGGCATAGAGGCCCGGGATTCACAGCTTCGCGAGACCAGAAGGACAGCCGTGCATGGACTCCGCCGGAAACGACCCAGGCGGCCCCGCGTTGCCGCGCAGCATGGACAGCATCGGCCACCATAGCGGCGAGGGCCGCAACATCGCCGCCGAAGGCCAGGGGCTCGGTGGGAAAGACGTGTTCTTCGCCGCCGTCCAGATGTCCCGCATGCCGATGTGCCTGTCGGACCCGCATCGCAAGGACCAGCCGCTGGTGTTCGCCAACGAGGCGTTCCAGCGTATGACCGGCTATCCCGAAAACGAGATCCTGGGCCGCAACTGCCGCTTCCTCCAAGGCGAAGGCACCGACCCGGCTGCCATCCAGGAGGTCAGGGACGCGTTGCGGCAGGAGACGGATGCGACGGTCGAGCTGCTGAACTATCGCAAGGACGGCACGCCGTTCTGGAACGCGCTCTATCTCAGCCCGGTCTACGATTCCAGCGGCGCCTTGATCTACTACTTCGCCAGCCAGCTCGACGTGACCCGCCGGCGCGAGGCCGAGGCGCTGTTGCAGCAATCGCAGCGGATGGAGGCGCTGGGCAGCATGGCCTCCGGCGTTGCGCACGAGTTCAACAACCTGATGACGATCGTGGTCGGCAGCGCGCAGCAGGCGCTGGCCCGCGCGGTCGATGACAAGCAGCGCCAGCAGCTCACCCGCGTGGACTGGGCCGCCCGCCACGCCGGCCGCCTCACGCAGCAGATGCTGTCGTTCGCGCGGCGCCAGTTCCACGACGCGCGCCGGGCCGATCTGAACGGGCTGGTGACGGGGATGGACGATCTGCTGCGCCAGGTCGCGGGCCCCGCCGTCACGGTCACGCTGGTGCTGACACCCGAACCCTGCCCGGTGCTGCTGGACGCCGGGCAGCTCGAACTGGCGCTGCTGAACCTGGCCCGCAATGCCCGCGACGCGATGCCCGGCGGCGGCGCCCTCACGGTGCGGACCGCGATCCGGCACGATCAGGCGTGGCGCTGGGTGACGCTTACGATGGCCGACACCGGGGCGGGCATGGCGCCGGAGGTGGTGCGGAAGGCGACGGAGCCGTTCTTCACTACCAAGGAGCGGGGGCGCGGCACGGGGCTTGGGCTGTCGATGGTGGCGGGGTTCGCGGGCCAATCGGGCGGGCGGTTGGAGATCGAGAGTTCGGTGGGGTTGGGGACGGGGGTGACGGTGGTGCTGCCGGTGTTGGGGGAGGGGTAGGGTGGGCGCATCCTTACCTCGCCCGGCTCCTTAGCCTTCAATCGTACGCCGCCGCCGGGATCTTCACCGGCGGCTTCGTGCGCCGCAGCGCGAAATACACCTGCGTCAGCAGCAGGATCGCACTCAGCGCGATGAACGTCGCCGAGATCGGGCGTTCGATGAAGGTGCTCAGGCTCCCGCGTGAGATCAGCACGGCCCGGCGGAAGTTCTCCTCCAATCGCGGGCCCAGCACGAAGCCGAGCAGGATCGGCGCCGGCTCGAAGCCCAGCTGCAGAAGCAGGTAGCCGAAGCCGCCGAACACGAGCGTGGCCGCGACGTCGAACATCTCGTTCCGCGCCGCGAACACACCGATGCACACGAAGAACAGCGCGGTGGGGTAGAGGTAGCGGTAGGGCACGCTCAGCAGCCGCACCCAGAGCCCGATCATGGGCACGTTGAGCACCACCAGGATAAGGTTGCCGATCCAGAAGCTGGCGATGAGCCCCCAAAAGATATCCGGCTGCTCGATGATGAGGCGCGGGCCGGGCTGGATGCCGTGGATCATCAGCGCCCCCAGCAGCAGCGCCATCACCGCGTCGCCCGGGATGCCGAGGCTCATGGTGGGAATGAAGTCGCCCTGTACGGCCGAATGGGTAGAGGCCTCGGGGGAGGCCACGCCCTCGATCGCGCCATGGCCGAAGCGTTCGGGGGTTTTCGAGACCTTCTTCTCGGCCGCGTAGGAGATGAAGCTGGCGATGGTGGGCCCGGTGCCGGGGATGAGCGAGCACAGGCTGCCGATGATGGTGCCGCGCAGGATGGGCGGCATGGCGCGCCGCAGATCCTCCCGCTGCGGCCGCAGGTCCCGGACGCCCAGCCGCACCGTGCGGCCCGTGGTGGGCAGCACGTTCACCGATTTCAGGAACTCGGCAATCCCGAACAGGCCGAGGCTGACGGTGACGAGCTCGAGCCCGTCGGCGAGCTCCAGATGGCCGAAGGTGAAGCGCTCGCTCCCGGTATTCACGTCCGTGCCGACCAGGCTCAGCAGGATGCCGAACAGGGTCATGGCGATGCCCTTCACCGCCGAGCCCTTGCTCAGCGTGGAGCCGGCGAGCAGGCCGAGCAGCATCAGCGCACAGATCTCCTGCGGGCCGAACTGGAAGGCGATGTTGGCGATGTAGGGCGCCATGAACATCATCTGCAGGATGCCGAACGCCGCCCCGAACACCGCGGCCAGCATGGTGATGCCCAGCGCCACGCCGCCGCGGCCCTGCTGTGTCATGGGATAGCCGTCGAGGCACGTGACGGCGTGGGGCGGGTGGCAGGGCAGGTTCAGCAATATGGAGCAGATGGCCCCCCCATACTGCGCGCCGTAATAGATGCCCGACAGCATTAGCAGCGCCGACACGGGCGGCATGCCGAAGGTGAGCGGCAGCAGGATGCTGATGGCCGACAGCACGCCCATGCCGGGCAGCACGCCCACCAGGTTGCCCACCATGACGCCCACGAAGCACCACAGCAGGTTCCCCGGTTGCAGCGCCACCGAGAACCCGTGGATCAGGCCGACGACGCCATCCATCACACCACCCCGCGAATGACCGGGAACTGCACGTGCAGCCCGTAGTGAAAGAGCAGAACGCCGAACACGGTCACGCCAACGGCCAGCAGCAGCGCCTGCTTCAGCGTGGTGGTGCGCGCGCCCAGCGCCGAGGCGAACACGCAGGCGAAGATGGCCGGCGCCAGCCCGGCGCCCTTGGCGAGCGCAATGAACAGCGCCACCCCGGCCGTCACGGCCAGGGCCCCGCGCACGTCGAAGGCGCCCGGGCCGTGGGCATCGGCCTCGGGCGCCGGGCTGCGGTTCAGCGCCATGATGACGCCCATCAGCACGAGCCCGGCGCCGATGGCCACGGGGAAGAAGCCGGACCCCATGCGGGACAGGGTGCCGATGCCATACTCCGAGCCCTCGTAGATGGCGCCAGCGCCGATCAAGGCCATGGTGGCCCCGGCGTAGTAGTCGCGGTTGGCGGCGAAGTGGGTCATGGCGCCGGTCCGGGCGCCGGTCGGGGCGCAGGTCCGGGCGCGGTCGAAATCGTCAGGATCATGCCATCTCCTGCATCAGCGCAATCAGCGCCGGTTGTTTCTCGAACCCGATCCCCGGAGTGTCCGGGCGGTTGAGGGTGCCGCTCTCCACCGCCATGCCCTCGGCGTAGCCGCCGAATGCGCCGAACACGCCGGGGTAGGCCTCGCAGCTGCCGAGGCCCAGCCCGGCGGTCACGGCGAAGCCCATCATGTTGCCGCCATGCGGCATGATGCGCGCGCGGGAGCCGCCGAGCGCCTCCACGCGGGTGCACATCGCGGCGTAGGCGGCGATGCCGTAGGATTGGGGCGGGTCGAGCTGGAGCACGTCGCGACCGGGGCGGAACCCGCCGAAGCGGAACAGGTTCTCCACATCGGCCTGGCAGAACAGGTTTTCCCCGGTGGCGAGCGCGGGTTCGTAGTCGCGAGCCAGGTCGGCGAAGCTGGCGAAATCCTGCGGCGCCGTGGGCTCCTCGAACCAGCGGAGGCCGTATGGAGCGAGGCGCTCGGCATAGGCCCGGGCGCGGGAGGGCTCGAGGGCGGCGTTGGCGTCGATCGCCAGCCGCCCGGCGTCTCCCAGCAGCGCGATGGCGGCCTCGATGCGGCGCACGTCCTGATGGAGCGGCACGCCGCCGGCCTTGATCTTGAGGTGGGTGTACCCGGCATCCAGGTGCCGCCTGATTTCGTCCTGCAGCGCCGCCAGGTCGTCACCGGGCTGATACCAGCCGCCGCCCACATACACGGGGATACGCTCGCGGGAGTCCCATGCACGGCCGGGCGCGCCATACCGCTCGGCCAGCAAATGCCAAAGCGGGCAGTCCAGCGCCTTGGCCAGCGCGTCCCAGACGGCGACCTCGATGGTGCCGATCGGGATGGAGCGCTCGGCGTCGCCGCCCGGCTTCTCCCGCCGCGCCATGCGGGCGGCCACGCGCGCCGGGTCGATCAGCCCGGCCTCGTCCAGCAGCTCGTCCGGCGGCGTGGCCAGCACGCGCGGGATGAACCGCTCCCGCATCGCCGCCCCGCAGGCGTATCGGCCGGTGGAGTTGAACGCGTAGCCCACCGTGCGGCGCGCGCCCTCGAGCACGACAGCCACGACGCTGGTCGTCATCTCCGAGAAGTCGAAGGCGGCGTTGCGCATCGCCGACTGCACCGGCACCGCACGCTCATGAATGGCGGTGATGCGCACCGTCAGACCGCGGTGATGCCGGCCTTGGCAACCAGGTCGCGCCATTTCGGCAGTTCCTCGTCGATCCGGCGCTTCAGGGCGGCGGGACCGCCCGCGAGCACCTCGAAGCCGTTGTTCTGCAGCTGCTCGCGGATCGCGGGGCGGCCCAGGATCTCGAGGGACATGCGGGCGAGGGCCTCCACGATCTCGGGCGGCGTCTTGCTGGGGGCCAGGAACGCCTGGAACGTGTCGGTGACGAAGTCCTTGTAGCCGAGCTCCACCATGGTCGGCACGTCCGGCAGGTCGAACCACCTCCTGGGCCCCGTGACGGCCAGGGCGACGAGCGCGCCGGACTGCACCAGTTGCCGGGCGGGGGGCAGACTGACGCAGGTGATGGGCGTGGTGGCCGCCAGCCCGGCCTGGATGGCGGGGCCGGCACCGCCGAAGGGCACGTGCGTCATGCGGATTCCGGCCTCGAGCTTCAGCAGCTCGCCCGAGAGGTGCGGCGTGGTGCCGATGCCCGCGCTGGCGTAGCTGAGGCTGTCCGGTGCGGCCTTCGCGCGGGCGACGAGGTCGGCCATGGTCTTGATGCCCGAGGCCGGCCCGGCGACGAAGATGTTGGGTGACGTGCCCAGCTCCGCGATCGGCGCGAAATCCTTGGTGGGGTCGTACGGCACGCGCTTGTAAAGGCCCGGGTTGACGACGAGCGCGCTCGAGGTGAGCAGGAGCGTGTACCCGTCCGGGTCCCCCTTCGCCACCGCGCCGGCGCCGATGTTGCCGCCCGCACCGGGGCGGTTCTCGACGATGAAGGAGCCGCGCAGGGCGTCGCCGAGGTGGGCCGCCATGACGCGGGCCATGATGTCCGTGGGGCCGCCCGGCGCGAACGGCACGATGATCTTCACGGGGCGGTCCGGGTAGGCGGCGGCGCGGGCCGGGCTGGTCAGCGCGGCGAGGCCGGCGCCGATCAGGGCGCGGCGGCGGCTTACGGTCATCATGTCCTCCCTCCTGGCGCGCTTCGGCGCTTCTGGTGTGGTCTCGCGGCCACCTCCCGCACGGGAGGGCGGCGTCAGCGGATGGCGATGGGGTTGAGCGGCGAGCCGACGGCGCCCGTGATCGGCAGCGCGGGCGCCACGAACAGGAAGTCGTAGCGGCCGTCCGCGGCGCAGAGCCGGGCGAGCTCGTCGAGCTTGAAGATCTCGCCCATGGTCAGGCCCATGATGGGGATGCAGATCCAGTGCCAGGGCTGGTTGATGCCCTCCGAATTGTTCGGGCGGACCTCGACGCCCCAGGTGTCGGTCGCCACCGCGCTCACCTGCTTGGCGTGCAGCCAGTCCAGCGTCTCGAAGTCGAGCCCCGGTGCGTCGCCGCCCGGGTAGCCGTCCCAGGAGCCGGCGGCGAGGCACCTCTCCATCTGGCCGGTGCGGATCAGCACATGGTCGCCGCGACCCACGCTCACCTTCTGCGAGGCGCAGGCGCCGTCCAGGATGTCGTTGGTGATGGCGAAGCCATCCGGCAGGCAGTCCACGGACAGGTGGCGCGCGATGTCGAGCAGCACCCCGCGGCCGGTCATTTTCTCCCGCGTATGCTGGATTCCCGCCTTGGCGGCGCCGAAGGAAGAAACCTCGCGGCAGTCGTAACCGTTCCACATGTGGTCGTCGAAGAAGATGTGGCCCAGCCCGTCCCAATGCGTGCCGGCCTGCAGCGGGAACAGCACCATGTCGTCGGCGCTGCGGATGCCGCGCTTGTCGAGCGTGCCGGCATAGGCGTCCGAGCCGCTGCGGAGCATGGTGTGCACCGGGTTGAAGCGGCCCACGGGGGGGAACTTCGTCTTGCCGCCCTGGGGGCCGTCCTTGTCGTAGTTCAGGGCCAGCGAGACCACGCGGCCATCCTTCACGAGCCTGGTCGCGGCCACCACGTCGTCCGCCGTGGTGTAGTTCAGCGTGCCGACATGATCGTCCGGCCCCCACTTGCCCCAGTTCTTGAGCCGGGCTGCCGTCTCGTCGAGGCGCTTGCGGTCGACGAAGGTGGGGCGGCCCATTTCTGGCTTGATGCCCATTTCTGGCTTCATGGCGCTGTCCATCGTTGCCTCCGTTGTTTCTTGTAGGGCGGCTGTTGTTTGTAGGGTGGCTGTTGTTTATCGGGTGGCGCGGCGCGGAACCCGGCGGCCAGGAACGGCACCAGGTGCCGCAGCGCCGCCTCCGCATCCCCGGGGTCGCAGCGCCCCTGCGTCATGGACTGGATCCGCCCGGCATCCGCCATGGTGTACACCATCGTGCCCAGCAGGAAGTGGAAGCGCCAGTAGAGCTGCTCGGGCGTGAGCCCCGGCAGCAACGCCTGCAGGGCGTCGATGTAGCGCCTGCTGCTCTCGTCGAAGGCTTCGGCCATGATGCGGCGGCAGAGTTCGCCGGGTTCGGCCGCGAGCCGGGCGCGGAGCTTGATGAACACGCGCCCCCCCAGCTCCGACCCGGCCGTGAGGGCGGGGCGCAGGAACGCCTCGATCACCTGCTCGAGCGTGGACCCGCCGCTCGCCTCGATATCGGCCAGCAGCCGCACCCGGGCGGTCGCGATCGGGGCGGCGCGGTTGGCGAAGATCTCGGCGAGCAGGTTCTCCTTTTCGCCGAAATGGTAGTTCAGCGCCGCCAAACTCACCTGCGCCTCGGCGGCGATCGCGCGGATGCTCACTGCCTGCCAGCCATGCTCGGCAAACATCTTTTCCGCCGCCTCGATCAGGCGGTCCCTGACCGAAGGGCGGCCGGTTGTGTCCAGCGTTGCGAGCATGTTCCCGATTGACTGATACGAACGTTCGTATAGCGTCGGTGCGAACGAGCCCCGTTGTCAAGCGGGCGCCACGAGGGGAGTGACGATGGCCAAGACGATCCTGAGCTGTGCCGTGACGGGCAACCAGACGACGCTCGCGCAGCACCCGGGCCTGCCCTGCACGCCCAAGCAGATCGCCGATGCCTGCATCGGGGCCGCCAAGGCCGGGGCCGCCATCACCCACATCCACGTGCGCCATGACGACGGCCGGCCCTCGATGGAGCTCGGGCACTACAAGGAAGTGGTCGACCGCATCCGGGACAGCAGCACGGATCTGATCATCAACCTGACCACCGGCCCCGGTCAGCGCTTCATCCCCGGCACGACGGACCCGAGCGTCGCGGCACCGGGCACGACGCTCATGCGGCCCGAGCGGCGGGTGGAGCACGTGGTCGCGCTCAAGCCCGAGATCTGCACGCTGGACCTGAACACCATGTGGTCCGGCACATCGGCCGTCATCAACTCGCCCGAGAGCATCACCGCGATGGCGAAGGCCATGTACGAGGCGGGCAGCAAGCCCGAGCTCGAGGTGTTCGACAGCGGAGACATCCAGCTCGCCAAGATGCTCATCGAGCAGGGCGTGCTCCAGCGCCCGGTGCTGTTCCAGATCGTGACCGGCATCCGCTTCGGCTTCGAGATGACGCCGCAGACCATGGCCTATGCCGTCTCCATGCTCCCGCGTGACGCCGTGTGGGCCGGGTTCGGCATCGGGCGCATGGCCTACCCGATGCTGGCGAGCGCCTATCTGCTGGGCGGCCACGTGCGCGTGGGGCTCGAGGATGCGGTGAACCTGCGGCGCGGCGTGCTGGCGCCGGACAATGCGGCGATGTGCGCCAAGGCGGCGCACATCATCGATGAGCTCGGCGGCGAGCTGGCGACGGTCGCCGAGGCCCGGCAGATCCTCGGTCTCAAGGCGAAGGGGTAGGCGTCATGGCAACTCGGCGCGGTTTTCTGGGGGGATTGCTCTTCTGCAGCTGCGGCATGCTGGACTCCGCGCATGCGCAACAGACGCGGTCCCAGACGGAGGGGGGCGGCACCGTGCTGCCCGTGACGATCGGCGGCAAGCGGGTGCGGACCATCGACACGCATGCGCACTGCCTGTTTCAGGAGACGCTGGACCTGCTGGGGCCGGAGCAGGCCAAGGCCGTGCTGCCGAGCACGAAGGGGGTCGAGGCGCACTTCCTGGGCACGGAAGGCCACCCATCGGGCAAGGGCGGCGTCGAGCAGCGGCTGCGCGCGATGGACGCGATGGGCATCGACATGCAGGTGCTGTCGATCAACCCGACCTGGTATCGCACCGGCCGGGAGACGGCGCAGAAGATCGTCGCGATCAACAACACGAACCTGTCGCAGCTCTGCGCACAGCATCCGGACCGGTTCCGGGCCTTCGCCTCGCTCACCATGCAGTTCCCGGACCTGGCGGTGCAGCAGCTCGAGGATGCGGTGCGCACCAAGGGCCTCGTGGGTGCGGCGGTCGGGGCCAGCATGTTGGGCGAGAGCTATGCGGATCCGAAGTTCGACGCCGTCTGGGCCAAGGCGGAGGAGCTCGGCGCGACCATCTTCATCCATCCGCAAAGCACGCCGGAGCTCGCGAAGCGCTTCGTGGGCAATGGCTGGCTGGCCAATACCATCGGCAACCCGCTCGAGACGACCATCGCGCTCAGCCACTTCATCTTCGAGGGCACGCTCGACAAATTCCCGCGCCTCAAGGTCCTGGGCGCTCATGGCGGCGGCTATCTCGGCTCCTACGGGGATCGCTCGGACCATGCCTGCTTCGTCAGCCCCTGGAACTGCGAGCCGAAGGTCGGGCTCAAGAAGCGGCCGACCGATTACCTCAGGCAGATCTATTTCGACGCGCTGGTGTTCACGCCACAGGCGCTGAGCCATCTGGTGGCGCAGGTGGGCGCCAGCCAGGTGGTGCTGGGCACGGACAGCCCGATCCCGTGGGAGCTGCATCCGGTGGACCACGTGCTGATGACGCCGATGGCCGACGCCGACCGGGTGGGCATCCTGGGCGGCAACGCGGCGCGGTTCATGGGCCTCTCGGCTTGAAGCGCTGGCTGTGGGCGGCGCTGCTTCTGGCGGCGCCCGCCTGTATTCAGGCGGCCTTCGCGCAGGACTACCCGGCGCGCCCGATCCGCGTGCTGGAGCCCTTGGCGGCGGGCAGCGCGGTGGACGTGGTCACACGGATCGTCGCCGACCGCATGGGCACGATCCTCGGGCAAAACCTCTATGTGGACAACCAGCCCGGGGCGGCCGGGTTGATCGGGATGCGCACCGGGTCGCGCGCCGCACCGGACGGCTACACGCTGCTGGCGGTGAACGACAGTGTCGTCACGGTGCTGCCGAACCTCCGCAAGGACGCGGGGTACGACCCCCGCCGTGACTTCACGCCCATCGTGCAGCTCGTCCGCATCCACTGGGCGCTCGTGGCCGGGCCGAGCCTCGGTGCCACGGACCTGAGGGGGTTCATCGCGGCAGCCAAGGCGAAACCGGGGAAGATCGACTTCGCCTCCGGCGGCCAGGGCAGCCCGCAGCACATCGCCATGGAGCTGCTGATGCGCCAGGCCGGGATCGTGCTGACCCACGTCCCCTTCCGCGGCGCCACACCCGCGCTGAACGAGGTGGTGGCGGACCATGTGCCGGTCATGTTCACGGCCCTGCCGACGCCCCTGCCCTTCCTGGCCGACAAACGGCTGCTGGTGTTGGGCACGGGCGACAGGAAGCGCCTGCCGACCATCCCGGACGCGCCGACGCTGGACGAGGCCGGGCTGCCCGGGTTCGAGTTCACGGCCTGGGGCGCGCTGCTGGCGCCCGCCAGGACACCGCCTGCGATCATCGCCAAGCTGAACGCGGCCGCGAACCAGGCGCTGGCGGAGCCCGAGACCCGGCGGCGGCTGGAGCAGCTGGGCTACGAGGTGATCGGCGGCACCCCGGAGCAGCTCCGCGCGCTGATCGCCGCCGACTACGACGCGAAGGGTGAGCTGCTGCGTGCCGCCAACATCCAGTCCGAATAGCCTCTCGGCCGATACGCTGATCGGGTTCGCACAACGCGCCTTCATGGCCGTGGGCCTGCCGGAGGCGGATGCGCAGGTGGTCGCCGGCCTGATGGTCGAGGCCGACCTGGTGGGGGCGGACGCGCACGGCATCTTCCGCCTGCCGCAATACATCCGCCGCATCGAGGGCGGGGCGGTGAACCGCACGCCGCGGATTAGGGTGGACCGGTCGGGCCCCGCCACGGCGCTGCTCGACGGCGACAACGGGATGGGCCACCTGGTCATGCGCCGCGCGGCGGACCAGGCGATCCTGATGGCGAGCGAGGCCGGGCTGGGCTGGGTGGGGGTCCGCGGCTCGAACCATGCGGGCCCCGCGTCGATCTATGCCGCCATGCCGCTCGAACACGGGATGGTGGGCATCTACTCGGCCGTGGCGAGCGCCAACCACATGGCGCCCTGGGGCGGCACGGAGCAGCTGCTGGGCACGAACCCGCTCGCCATCGCGATCCCCGCGGGCGACGGGCCGCCCGTGGTGCTGGACATGGCGACCACGGTGGTGAGCTACGGCACGGTGAAGGCCCATGCCCTGCGGAACGAGCCGATGCCGGAGGGCTGGATGATCGATCGGGCCACGGGTGCGCCGCTGACCGACCCGAACCGGGCGAACGAGGGCGTGCTGCTGCCCGTGGGCGGCTACAAGGGCGCCGGGCTCGCGATGATGCTCGGGTTGCTCGCGGGCACGCTGAACGGCGCCGGGGTGGGGCGGGCGGTGGTGGACTTCAACGCCGATAGCGCAACCCCGGCCAACACGGGGCAATTCATCCTGGCGCTGGACGTGGCGCGGTTCATGGATCCGGCGCTGTTCGGGGTGCTGGTGCAGGCGCATGGCGCGGAGCTGCGCGCGGCGGACCGCCTGCCCGGCGTGGACGGCATCCGGCTCCCCGGTGACGAGCGCGCCCGGCGCCGGGCGGCCCGGGTGGCGGGCGGCGTGCCGATCGGGCCGGAGCTGTTGGCGCTGCTGGAGGCGCTGGGCGTGCGGATCGGGATCGGAGGGATCGCATGAGTGTACCGGGTGGGTGGCCTGCCGGGCGGAGCCTGGCCGTGTCGGTGTCCGTCATGCTCGAGGGGTGGAGCGATGGCGCGGCCCCCGGTGTGGGTCCCATGGGCAACGTGCTCAAGCCGGGCGTGCTGGATCTGCAGGCGCGCTCCTGGGCGGCCTACGGCGTGAACGCCGGGACGTGGCGGCTGCTGGACGTGCTGGCGGCCGCGCGGGTGCGGGCCGTGTTCTACATCAGCGGCCTCCTGGCCGAGCGGCACGCCGAGCTGGTGCGCGCCATCGTGCAAGCCGGGCATCACGTGGCAGCGCATGGCTGGGCGCAGGAGATCATTCCCGCCACGCAGACGCCGGAGGTCGAGGCGGCCGACATCCTGCGCTGCGTGCATGCCCTCGAAGCCGCGGTGGGCGAGCGCCCGCGCGGCTGGATCAGCCCGCGCTGCACGCCGAGTGCGATCACCACGGAGCTGCTGGCGGCAGCCGGGTTCAGCTGGCACAGCGACTTCTTCGACCAGGACCTGCCGCGGATGGTGGGCACGGCGCACGGGCCCATGGTGGCGGTCCCGTTCACCATGGAGGTGAACGACATGCCGATGAGCGTGCGCTACGGCCAGGAACCGGAGGCCTACGCGCGGACGGTGGCGCGCATCCTCGAGGGCTGGGGAGCGCTCGCGGCGCGGCCCGCGTGCCTGGATCTCACGGTGCATGCCCACGTGTATGGCCGGCCGATGGGCGCGATGGCGTTTGCGCAGGCTTTGGCGCAGGTGCAGCAGGATGGGGCTGCGTTCCTGACGGAGCACGATGCGCTCGCGCGGATGTTCAGCGTGTAAGATCAATCCCGGCGTCCGTCCCTCCTGGTCCAGTCGAGGTCGGTAGCGGATAGCCGGGGCTGGTGATTGACAGGTGGAACGCCGCTAGTCCCCCTCCCCCTCCAGCCGAGCGATATCTGCATCGCTGAATCCGAAATGATGCCCGATCTCGTGGATCAGCACGTTCCGGACCAGCTGAAACAGATCCTCCCCGCTCTCGATCCACTCCAGCAGGATCGGCTCGCGATACAGCAGGATCAGGTCCGGCTCCTGCCGGGTCTCGCCGGCGCCCTTTTGCCCGATCGGCACGCCGCGATAGAGGCCGGTCAGCTCCCAGGCGTTCTCGATCTCCAGCGCGGCCAGCGTTTCGTCATCCGCGACCTCCTCCACCAGGATCGACACGCCCCGCACATGGGCGCGGAGCGGCGCCGGGATGGCGGCCAAAGCGCGGTCGGCCAGATCCGCGATGTCCTCAGGGCCCGGCGGCAGCGTATAGGTGCTCATGCGCCTAACGTCCCGATTGCAGCCCGGAGGTCAAGCCGAATGCAGAAACTGAGCCCGTCCGACCGCGACCAGCTGCCGAACGCCCTGCCGCTGTGGCACGTGACGGATGACCGCGATGCCCTGAAGCGTGACTTCAAGTTCAAGGATTTCAACGCCGCCTGGGGGTTCATGTGCCAGGTGGCGCGACTGGCGGAGCAGCAGGATCATCATCCGGAATGGAGCAACGTCTACAACCGGGTCACGATCGTGCTCACCACCCATGACGCGGGCGGGCTGTCCGAGCGGGACGTCCGTCTGGCAAGGGCGATCGACGATCTCAGGTGACACACGAGCCCGATCCCGCTAGAACAGGGCATGAACGAACCGAGTTTTCCCGAACGGTCGCTGCTGGTGCGCCGGGCCACGGCGCGGCTCTGCCTGCAGCTCGGCTGGTCCCCCGTGCATGAGGTGCCGCTGCCGAACGGGCGGCGGGCCGACATCCTGGCGCTGCGCCCCGATGGCGGGTTCGCTTGCATCGAGGTGAAGTCGGGCGCGCGAGACTTCCTGGCCGACACGAAATGGCCGGAGTATCGGGATTTCGCAGACGAGCTGTATTTCGCCGTGGACCAGGATTTTCCGCTGGAGCTGCTGCCAGCCGAGACCGGGTTGATGGTGGCGTGCGGGCGGGAGGCGGAGATGCTGCGCCCGGCGCCGTCCCACCCGCTCTCGCCAGCCCGGCGCCGCGCGCTGCTGCACCGCTTCGCGGCGCTCGCGGCCGGGCGGCTCGCGGGGTTCGAGGATCCCGCCGGTGCCGTGGGCGTGCGGATGGCGTTGCGGGTGGAGTGAGGCTAGCCGAACACGTCCCGCGGGCAGTCCCGGCGCAGTTCGTCCCCGAGTGACTCGCCCGCGCGTTGCGCATCGGCTTGCAGGCACTCGATCCTGCGCTTCAGCACGAAGCTGCCATCCGCCCGCGCAACCAACCCGGTCAGCGTCATCCGCCCGTCCGGCAGCAGCCGGGAGAAGCTGCCGATCGGCGTGTGGCACGATCCGTCCAAGGCCCCCAGCAGCGCCCGCTCCGCCGTGGCCTGCACCCGGGACGGCTTATCCTCGATCGCGCCCAGCAGCGCGTGGAGTTCGGTGTCTTCGGCGCGCATCGTGACGCCCACGATGCCCTGGCAGGCGGAGGGGACCATGATCTCGGGGTCGATGATCACCGACGCCTCGTCTTCGAGGCCCAACCGGTTCATCCCGGCCAACGCGAGCAGCGAGGCCTGGTAGTCCCCGCGCTTCACCTTATCGAGCCGGCCATGCACGTTGCCGCGGATGTTCACCACCTGCAGGTCCGGCCTTGCATGCAGCAGCTGCGACTGCCGGCGCACGGAGCTCGATCCCACGATGGCGCCCTGCGGCAACGCGGCATAGGGGTCATCCCCATCCGGCACGTCGCACTCGGCGCCCAGGATCAGCACGTCGCGCGGGTCTTCCCGCTTCAAGGTGCAGGCCAGCACGATGCCGGCGGGCAGCTCGGTCTCGAGGTCCTTCAGGCTGTGCACCGCGAAGTCGATCCGGCGGTCCAGCAACGCCTCGTGGATTTCCTTGGCAAAAAGTCCCTTGCCGCCGATATCGGCCAGCCGCTCCCCGGTCGCCTGCGTCTTGTCGCCCGTGGTGCGGATCGCGTGCTCCTGGAACACGTCCATGCCGCGCAGCACCGGGCAGAACTGCGTCAGCATGCGCAGGAAATCCCGCGTCTGCACCAGCGCCAGCGGCGAGGCCCGGGTGCCGACGCGCAGCGGCAGGCCGTGGTGATGCGGTTTGACGCGCGGCGCCGTCCGTCCTGAGTTCACAGCGGCCGCACCGGGCCGCAGGCAGACCTGCTCGGTCACGGGTGCATCGGTTCGCCCGCAGGCTGCATCAGTCGCCAGATCCATCGTCGCTTCCCCGAAAGCATTCTTGTTCATTGTGCCGCCCCGAACGGAGCGTTGATCCGAACCAAGGCCAGGTTCAGCACGGCCGCGAAACTCACCCAGGCCAGATACGGCGCCAGCAGCCAGGCGCCCCGGCGTGTGACGGGCGCCACGGCCGCGATCAACGCCGCGATCGACAGCCAGAACGGCACCACCTCGATCAGCGCCCAGTCCGGCCGGTGCAGCCCGAAGAACAGCTCGCTCCACAGCACGTTCAGCAGCGCGTTCACCGCGAACAGGCCGATGATCGCGGTGCGCCGCCGGTCCAAGCTGCGCCAGACCAGCACGCCGGCATAGGCCGTGAGCGCGTAGATGATGGTCCAGACCGGGCCGAACAGCCAATCCGGCGGTTGCCAGGCGGGCTTGCGCAGCGCCTGGTACCACGGGCCGATATCGGTTGCGGCCGCACCCAGCATGGCCACGAACACGGCGGCCAGGAACGCCACCAGCACCGGGTTCCAGCGGCGGCCGGCCGTCACGCTCATGCGCCCGCCTTATGCACGAGCAAAGCCCATCAGGTGCGCCAAATCCTTGAAGAAGATCCGCACATGCGCCATCGGGTCGCGCTTCGGCATCTCCTTGTTCATGTAGCCCTCCCAGGTGAGGCGCTGCACGTCCTTGTCCCGGCACATTTTCACGAACGATTCCCGGCGCTTGTCGCTGGAATACCAGAAGGTTTGCATGATCCCCAGGATCCAGAACACCCGGCCATGCGCCTTCATGAACCGCTTCCGCGCCAACCGGAGGGACCGCACATCGCCCGTCACGCACAAGGCCTCCACCGCCTCCGCCGCGAGCCGCCCGCCGAGCATGGCGTAGTAGATGCCCTCACCGGAGGCCGGCGCCACCACGCCCGCGGCGTCCCCGGCCAGCACCACGTCCCGGCCGTTATCCCAGCGCTTCATCGGCCGCAGCGGGATCGGCGCCCCTTCCCGCCGCACGGTCTCCAACGTGTCGAACCCGGCCTGCCGCCGCAGCTCGGCGATCGCCGGGCGCAGCCCGAACCCCTTATGGGCGGAGCCGGTGCCGATGCTCATGGTCTCGCCATGCGGGAACACCCACGCATAAAAATCCGGGGACAAGGTGCCCTGGTAATAGACATCGCACCGGGACCCATCATGGCCCGGCGGCGTCTTGACGATCTCGTGGTAGGCAAACACGTATTTGATGTGGTCCCAGCCCTTCACGCATTGCTTGGCGACCTTGGACTTGGCCCCGTCGGCGCCGATCACGGTGCGGGTCCGCACCTGGGCCGCCACCCCGTCCTTGCCGGTGTAGTGCACGATCGCCACGCCGTCCGTGTCATGCGTCACCTGGTCGAACAGCCCGGTCCGCCGCTCGGCACCCGCGACCTCCGCCCGGTCGCGCAGCCATTCGTCGAAATGCTCGCGATCGACCATGCCGACATAGCCATCCTTGCTCGCCACGGGGATCGGCATGTCCGCCTCTTTTGCCGTCGGCGACACGATGCGGGCGCCGGTCGCGCGCGCCACGATCAGGCTGTCGGGGATGCCGAAATCGCGTACCGCCCGGGGCGGGATGGCCCCGCCGCAGGGTTTGATCCGGCCCGCCCGGTCCAGCAGCAGCACGCGGCGCCCGTTGCGCGCGAGGTCCGCTGCCGCGGTCGCGCCCGCCGGTCCGCCGCCTACCACCACCGCGTCATACATGCTGCTCTCCGTCATGCTGGGACCGCCCCGGAAGGCGCCTCCGCCCGTGCCGCGCCGAACACCCGCGCCGCCAACCCGGCGGCTACCAGGAACAGCGCCGCCTCTGCCGCGAACACCGCCGCATAGGCCGGCACCGGCGACCCGATAACCGCCCGCGCCACATCGCTGAGCCCGGTGCCGAACAGCCCGCCGGCGCCGAATGCCAAGGCCTGTGCGGCGCCCCACAGGCCCATGCGCGTGCCCTCCCGGCTCTCCCGCCCGCTGCTCGCCAGGCCCATCATCGCCCCGATCGCCGACACCGCGAACGCGCCATTGGCCGCGCCCAGCACGCCGACCATCACCCGCATCGCCCCGGCCTCCCCGGCATAGCCCGTGGCCGCCACCGCCAGGATCGCCACAGCCGAACCCAGGCACCCGCCCATCGTCCAGCCGCGCAACACGCCGCTGCGCAGCCCGCCGGTCCAGAACGTCACGGCCGCCACCACCGCCATGCCCACCAGCACGCCGCCATGATGCAGGCCCGTGAGGCCCGTGCTCTGCCCCGGCGTCAGCCCGAACACGGCGCCGGCGAACGGCTCGATCACCAGCTCTTGCGAGGAGTAGGCCAGCATCGAGACGAACACGAAGATCGCGAAGCGCCGGGCCTGCTTCTCCGCCCACACGCCCCGGAGCGCCGCGAAAAAGCCCGGCGCCGGGCCGCTGGCCACGCGGCGCACCGGCGCGCCCTCCATGCCCCAAAGCGCGAGAACCGACAGGACGAAGGCTCCGGCCGACGCAGCCCCCACGACCTCAACCAGGCGCGTCAGCGAGAACGGGTCCAGCAATTTGCCCGCGATGGTCGCCGTGACGGCGATGCCGAAGATCATCATCAGCCAGAGGATGGTGGCCGCCGGGCCACGCCGCCGTTCATCCACCTGGCTCGCCAGCAACGTCAGGAGCGAGGTGCCGGCCGCGCCCACGCCCAGGCCGACCGCCAGGAACGACAGCGCCGCGATGGACAAGCCAAGCCAGGGTGCCGTCGCCATCATCGCCGTGCCCACCGCCGCCCCGGTCCCGCCCAGCGCCATCGCCGCCATGCCGCCCAGGATCCACGGCGTCCGCCGCCCACCCACGTCGGAGCCATAGCCCAGCCGCGGCCGCAGCACCTGCACGATGTAGTGCATCGCCACCAACCCGCCCGGCACCAGCGCCGGCAGGGCGAGCTCCACGATCATCACCCGGTTCAAGGTGGACGTGACCAGCACCACGATCGAGCCGAGCGAGGCCTGGATCAGCCCCAGGCGCACGATGCCGAGCCACGTCATGCGCCACCCCGGATCGCGAAGGCCACGGCCAGCATGCCCAGCACATACAGCGTGGTGCCAGTGCCGTTATACCAGGGCGCCAGCCGCTTCGGATTGCCCAGGAAGTGGATCATCAGCATGCCCTGGACGCCCAGCAGCGTGACCACGCCCGCCGCATAGAGCGGATGCCCCCACCACAGCAGCAGCGCGATCACCACGACCTGCGGCAGCGCCATCGCCCAGCACGCGAGCCGCGCCGCCCGATCCGGGCCCAGCAGCACCGGCAGGCTGTCGATCCCCATCTGCCGGTCGCCATCCACGGACTTGAAATCGTTCAAAGTCATGATCCCGTGGGCGCCCGCGCTATACAGCGCCGCCACGCCCACGATCTGCCAGCCGGGCGCCGTGCCGGCCATGATCGCGGCGCCGGTGAACCACGGCAGCCCCTCGTAGCACGCGGCGCAGGCGGCATTGCCCCACCAGCCGTTGCGCTTCAGCCGCACCGGCGGCGCGCTATACAGCCAGGCCAGCGCCACGCCCACCAGCGCCGCGCCGAAAGCCCACCGACCCAGCGCCGCGGCCACCACCAGCGACACCACGGTCCACACCACCGCGATCACCAGCCCGGTCTGACCCGGCAGACGCCCGGACGGGATCGGCCGGCCGGGCTCGTTGATCGCGTCCACGTGCCGGTCGAACCAGTCATTGGCCGCCTGGCTCGTGCCGCACACCAGCGGCCCCGCCAGCGCCACGCCCGCCAGCACCAGCGGCCACCGCCCCTGCACCGCCACGCCCGACGACACGACGCCGCAGCCGAACGCCCACATCGGCGCGAACCAGGTGATGGGCTTCAACAGCTCCACCATGGCGGACAGGCTCGGCCGGGACGGGACGGCCACCACGCCCGACATCATTCCTCCTCCGCCGAGTTGAGATCACCCAACCCATAGCGCCGCAGCTTCACATACAGGCTCTGCCGGCTCAGCCCCAGCATCTCCGCGGCCGAGGCGCGGTTGTCGTTGGTCAGCTCCAGCGCCGCCTGGATCGACAGCCGCTCGATCACCTCCGTCGCTTCCCGCACCAGATCTTTCAGCGCGACGCGCCCGATCAGCTCCGTCAGCTGCTCCACGCTCTTGGGCAGCTGCTTCGTGACCTGGGTCTGCACCTGCAGCCGCGGGCCCACGTTGCGGATCGCGTAGCCGAACGAGGGCTGGCCCCCGTTTCGGACCGAGACGGCGGAGATTTCCACCTGGGCGCTCGCCCCCTGCTCGCCGCGCAGCGTCGTGGAGAAGAACCGCACCGAGCCGCGTGCCCGCAGGTTCGCCGTCAGCACATCGAGGTCAACGCCGCTCTGCCCCACCCAGCGGTCGAGCGACTGGCCCCGCGCCTGGTCCTCGCTGCCGAGCTGCGCCATCTCGAGGAAGGCGGCGTTGGCGGTCAGGATCAGCCCGTCATCATCCGTCACCACGAACCCGTCCGGGGCGCTTTCCACCACATGCAGCAGCTTCTTCTGCAGGTCCGGCAGCACCGCGACCGACTGCGTGGCATGCACCGGGGAGATGCGCATCAGCACGAGGGTGGCACTTTCCTGCCGGAACTGCATCAGGCGCACGAGCACGGGCCGCCCACCCCCGTGCAGGCGCGAGGCGAACTCCTCCGGCGCGCCTCCCGCCTTGGCTTGCTCGACCTGGATCATCACATCGTCGAAGCAGTCCGGCTGGAACACGTCTTGCAGTGGCTGGCCGACCAACTCCGCCTGACCGAGCAGGTCTTGCGCCGCCGGGTTCGCCTCCACCACGCGGCGGCGGGCGGGGTCGACGATCAGCACCGCCTCGGCCGAGATCTGGAACAGCAGGCGATACCGCGCCTCCACCTCGCGCAGGCGGGAATAGTCGCGCTCCATCGATTGCTGCGCGTTCACCAGCCGTTGCTGGAGCGCGGACATGGCGCGCAGATCGCGGCCGAACAGCACGATCCGCCCATCCTCGCCCACCTGCACCGCGCAATACAGCACCGGCACGGAGCGGCCATCGGTGGTGAGGTGGTTGAGATGGCGCCAGCGCGGCGCGGTGCCGATCGCGGCCTCGTTCAGCATCTGCACGATCTTGGGCCGGCTGTCGGTCGCAAGCGTCGTGGCGATCGCGCGGCCGACCCAGGTGCCGCTGTCATCCAGATCGTCCAGCAATTCGGCGTTGGGGATCGCGGTGTCGAAGATGATGCCCTTGGGATCCACGATCAGCGTGAGATCGGACGCCGCGGTGATCAACGCCGCCGCAGACCCGGCATCCAGCGCGCCCAGCGCCGTGCCCGGAGAAACGAAGGTCTTCAATGGAAATGCCATCCCCACCTGCACGGCGCCCGGCATGATGCCGCCGTTATCCACACGGGGGGACGGGTCGGATCATCGGCGACGCGCCTCCGTGGTCAGCAGGGCGGCCGCCTGCAGCACCGCATGGGCGCCATCGATGGCCGTCGCGTCCGCACCCACTTCGGCCGCAAGCGCCGGGTTCGCGGTGAAACCGGGGCCGCCCACCATGATGGCGATATCCGGGTTGCGCGAGTGCTTGCGCACCGACAGGATTTCCTGCCGCACATCCGCGACCCGCTCGTCGCACGCCAACGAGAAGCCCAGGACGGACACGCGCTGCTTGCGGACGATGGCGCCCAGTTCCGCGCTGGTCTCGATCGGACCGGTCCAGGCGTCCCAGCCGGCGCGGCGGAAGAAGTCGAACACCATGCTGAGCCCGAACGTGTGCTGCTCGCCCGGCAGCGGCACCAGCACGACTCGGGGCGCCACCGGCATTGCCACTGAATTGGCCAGGAAGCTGTGGCTAAGCGCCCGCATCGCATTCTGCAGCCGCCACAGCCCGACCGTCACGTCCGTAAAGTCGCACGTGTCGTCTTCCCACATCTGACCCAGCAGCCGGGCCGTGGGGGCCAGCAGCTCGAGATACAGCGCCTCCGCCCCCGCGCCCTGGTCATGCAGCGCGTCCACGAAGGCGATGGCGGCCGGCTCATCGTCGGCCAGCACGAGTTGCGTGAGTGCCGACACCTGTTCCTGCCCGATCGCGATGGTGCGGGCTTCGATGGGCCGGGGCTCGATCAGGGCCGGGCGATGCAGGTTCAGCAGGGCGGGGATCACGTCCAGCTCCACCGTCTGCGTCAGGATCGTCCGGCGCCGCTGCCCACTGGCCCGGTCAGCCTCGGCGCGCGTGCGCTGCTGGCGGCCGGCGCGCATGGCGTCCGCCTCCGTCCAGCAATCCTGCGTCGCGAGCTGTGGTGTCATGCGGTCCATCTGCAGCTTCCTTCCCAAGGTGCGGGTCTGCCCGGGTAAGTGTCAAGATTGATTTACGTAAACCGCGCTTGACACTCGATCCGGGCTGGCCCTAGCTTTCTCTCATCGAGGATCCCGGGGTGAACCAGGACCACGAGGGGCACGGCAACGTCGCTGGACTGCTCAACTCATCGTGTCGGCCGAGCTTTGTCGGGAACTTTGCCTCACCCGTCGGCCAGCGCACCTTTCAGGGAAGGCGTTGTCAAGCGATGTTTACTGATCTCCTCGGCCGCATGATCGACCAAATTGACGGCTCGCCCTGGGGCGGCGCCACCGGACGGCACCCTGCCCTGGTCCGGGCGCAACGAATTGACGCGTTGAATCAACGTCGTGCGCTCTACACCCCCGACGAACGCCGCCGCCGGGACGCGACGCCGTGGACCCTGGTGCAGGGTGTCCTGGCACCGTTCCAATTCGTGGTTTTTCTCGTCAGCCTCGGTCTGGTCGCGCGTTTTCTCCTGACCGGTGAGGGTGAAGGCGCCGCAACGGCCTCGATCGTCGCCAAGACCCTTACCCTTTACACGATCATGGTCACCGGCTCGATCTGGGAGCGGGAGGTGTTCGGCCGCTACCTGTTCGCCCCGGCTTTCTATTGGGAAGACGTGGTCAGCATGGGCGTGTTGGCGCTGCACACCGCCTATCTCGCGGGGCTCGTGACCGGGGCGCTCTCCTCCCATGGTTTGATGCTGCTGGCGCTCGCGGCCTACGCCACCTATGTCGTGAATGCGATCCAGTTCGTGCTGAAGCTGCGCGCGGCGCGGCAAATGGCCAGCTTCAATCCAGCCGGGATGGGCCTGACTTCGTGACGCCAGGCGCCATCGCGGCCCCCGGCTGCACCGATGCGCCCGTCTTGCGGGAACGCGGTCAGCGCGAGGTGTTCTGCGGCCTGACCGGGATCATCTGGCTGCATCGCAAGATCCAGGACGCTTTCTTCCTCGTGGTGGGATCGCGGACCTGCGCGCACCTGATCCAGTCGGCCGCCGGGGTGATGATCTTCGCCGAACCCCGCTTCGCCACCGCCATCATCGATGAGCGCGATCTCGCGGGCCTCGCCGACGCCAATGACGAGCTGGACCGCGTCGTGGATCAGCTCCTGGCCCGGCGGCCCGAGATCCGGCTGCTCTTCCTGGTCGGCTCCTGCCCGTCCGAGGTCATCAAGCTCGACCTGTCCCGCGCCGCCGAGCGCCTGTCGGCCACGCATATGCCGCAGGTCCGCGTGCTGAACTACAGCGGCAGCGGGATCGAAACCACCTTCACCCAGGGCGAGGATGCCTGCCTCGCCGCCCTGGTGCCCATCCTGCCCCGCGGCACGGCCGAGTCGCTGCTGGTCGTGGGCGCATTGGCGGAGGTGGTGGAAGACCAGCTGCGCCGCCTGCTATCCGGTCTCGGCATCACGGACGTCCACTTCATGCCCCCCCGCCGCTCCACCGACCTGCCGCCCGTGGGGCCCGGCACACGCTATTTGCTGGCGCAGCCCTTCCTGGCCGACACCGCCCGCGCGCTCGAGTCCCGCGGTGCCGTCCGCCTGCCCGCGCCATTCCCGCTCGGCATCGAGGGCACGACCGCCTGGTTGCAGGCCGCCGCCACCGCCTGGGGCGTGCCGCCCGCCCGCTTTGCCGAGGTGACCGCCCCCGCCATCGCCCGGGCCGACGGCGCGCTCGCCCGGCATCGCGCGCAGCTCGCAGGTAAGCGCATCTTCTTCTTCCCGGACTCGCAGCTCGAAATCCCGATCGCCCGCTTCCTGGCGCGCGAGATGGGCATGGCGCTCGTCGAGGTCGGCACACCCTACCTGCACCGGCAGCATTTGGCCGAAGAGTTGGCCCTGCTGCCCGCCGGCACCGCGCTCAGCGAAGGCCAGGACGTGGAGCGCCAGCTCGACCGCTGCCGCGATGCGCAACCGGACCTCGCGGTCTGCGGCCTCGGCCTCGCCAACCCGCTGGAGAACGAGGGGATCGGCACGAAATGGTCGATCGAATTGCTGTTCACCCCGATCCAGGGCTACGAGCAGGCCGCGGACTTGGCCGAGCTGTTCGCCCGCCCGCTCGTGCGCCGCACGAGGCTGAAGGTCTAGCCGATGCAACTGACCCTCTGGACCTACGAAGGCCCACCCCACGTCGGTGCCATGCGGATCGCCACCGCGATGGAGCGCGTCCACTACGTCCTGCACGCGCCGCAGGGCGACACCTATGCCGATTTGCTTTTCACCATGATCGAACGCCGGCAGAAGCGCCCGCCCGTGACCTACACCACCTTCCAGGCCCGCGACCTCGGCGGGGACACGGCGGAGCTGTTCAAGACCGCGGCGCATGACGCCTATGAGCGGTTCCAGCCCGACCTGCTGCTGGTCGGCGCCTCCTGCACCGCCGAGCTGATCCAGGATGATCCCGGTGGCCTGGCGAAGGCGCTCGGCCTGCCCGTCCCCGTGGTGGCGCTCGAGCTGCCGGCCTACCAGAAAAAAGAGAATTGGGGCGCCGCCGAGACTTTTTACCAATTGGTTCGTGCCTGTGCGGGGACGCCACGGCCGGGTCCGCGGGCGCCGGGTCCCCGCGCCAACATCCTGGGCCCGACCGCGCTGGGGTTCCGCCATCGGGACGATGTGGCCGAGATCACCAAGCTGCTGACCGGCATGGGCGTCACGATCAACGTGACGGCCCCGCTGGGCGCCACCCCTGCCGACCTCGGGCGCCTGGGCGACGCCGATTTCAACGTCGTGCTGTATCCGGAGATCGCCGGGCAAGCAGCGTCCTGGTTGCAGCGCAATTTCGGCCAGCCATCGACCAAGACCGTGCCGATCGGCATCGGCGCCACGGAGGATTTCGTGCGGGAGGTGGCGGCGCTGGCCGGGCTCGATCCCGAACCGGCTCTGGCCGGCGCCCCGTCCCGCATGCCGTGGTATGCCCGCTCCGTCGACAGCAACTACCTGACCCATAAGCGGGTGTTCGTGTTCGGGGACGCCTCTCACGCCATCGCCGCCGCCCGCGTGGCGCAGGATGAGCTGGGCTTCACCGTCGTGGGCCTCGGCACCTATAGCCGCGAGTTCGGCCGCGAGATCCGTGCGGCCGCCGCGCTGTATGGCGTGGAGCCCTTGATCACGGATGATTATCTCGAGGTCGAGGCCCGCGTGGCCGAGGCGGCGCCGGAGCTGGTGCTCGGAACGCAGATGGAGCGGCACATCGCGAAGCGCCTGGGCGTCCCCTGCGCCGTGATCTCCGCCCCGGTGCACGTGCAGGACTTCCCGGCGCGGTACTCACCGCAGATGGGCTGGGAGGGCGCCAGCGTCCTGTTCGACACCTGGGTGCATCCGCTGATGATGGGGCTGGAGGAGCACCTGATCGGCATGTTCCGCGGCGATTTCGAGTTCCATGCCGACGCCGCGCCGTCGCATTTGGGTTCGAAGCCCTCTCCCGCTGGCGGTAGAGGGCTGGGTGAGGGTGGGGTCACCGATACAAGCCTGCCTGTGGTGTCCCACCCTCACCCCGACCCTCTCCCGCCAGCGGGAGAGGGAGTGGCCGTCCTGCTCGCGGCCCGCTGGGCGCCCGACGCCGAGAAGGAATTGGGCAAGATCCCCTTCTTCGTCCGCGGCAAGGCCCGCCGCAACACGGAGCGCTTCGCCGCCGAGCGCGAGCTCGCGACCATCACCGTCGACACCCTCTATGACGCAAAGGCGCACTATGGCCGCTGAGCCCGCCCCGGGAACCAGAGTCGTGTTCGTCACCATGGACAGCCACCTGTCCAGCGCCGTGCTGCGCGCCGAGCAGGAGCTGCAGCGGGAGATGCCGGGCCTTACGATCGCCATCCACGCCGCCGACGAATGGGGCAGCGATCCGGAGGCGCTGGCCGCCTGCCATGCCGACATCGCCCGCGGTGACATCGTGGTCGCGACCATGCTGTTCCTCGAGGACCACATCCGCGCCGTCCACCCCGCCCTCCTGGCCCGGCGCCCCGATTGCGACGCCATGGTGTGCTGCATGAGCGCCGGCGAGGTCACGAAGCTGACCAAGCTCGGCCGCTTCGACATGTCCAAGGAAGCCACGGGCGCCATGGCCATGCTGAAGCGCCTGCGCGGCAAGCCGGGCGCCAAGGGGAGCAACGCCTCCAGCGGCCAGGGGCAAATGCGCATGCTGAAGCGCCTGCCGAAGATGATGAAGTTCATCCCCGGCACCGCGCAGGACGTCCGCACCTATTTCCTCGCCTTGCAGTATTGGCTGGGCGGCTCGGACGAGAACCTGGCCAACATGGTGCGCATGCTGGTCGGCAAGTATGCCACCGGGGAGCGCCGTGGACTGAAGGCGGCGGCGGCCCCGGTCGAGTATCCGGAAGTGGGCCTTTATCACCCCGGCCTGCCGGGCCGCATCACGGAGCGGCTGGCGGACCTGCCGGTCGCGGGACTCGCGGGCACCGTCGGCCTCGTGCTGCTGCGCTCCTACCTGATTTCCGGCAACGCCAAGCATTATGACGGTGTGATCGCGGCGCTGGAGTCCAGGGGCCTCAAAGTCGTGCCGGTATTCGCCAGCGGCCTCGATGCGCGGCCGGCGATCGAGCTGTATTTCAAGAAAAGCGGCGTGCCGGCGGTGGACGCCATCGTGAACCTCACCGGCTTCAGCCTGGTGGGCGGCCCCGCCTACAACGACAGCGCGGCCGCGGAGCACATCCTGGCCGGGCTCGACGTGCCCTACGTCACGGCGCATCCGGTCGAGTTCCAGACGCTGGACCAGTGGGAGCATGACCCGCGCGGCCTGCTCCCGGTAGAGGCCACGATGATGGTGGCATTGCCGGAGCTGGATGGCGGCATGGCGCCCATGACGTTCGGCGGCCGCTGCGGCCGGGCGGACACGGCCAACCCCTGCCCCGGCTGCGTCGGCAAGGCCTGCGCCCGCGACATGATCGCGCATCCGGAGCGCTCGGCGATGCTGGCGCTGCGCGTGGCGCACCTGGTCCGCCTGCGCCGCACCGCGCGGGCCCAGCGCAAGGTGGCGCTGGTGCTGTTCAACTTCCCACCCAACTCCGGCGCCGCCGGCACTGCCGCTTATCTCGGCGTGTTCGAATCGCTGTTCAACACGATGCGCGCCATGCACGGCGCCGGCTACACGGTGGGCGACCTGCCGGCGGACGCGGAGGCGCTGCGCAGCCTGGTCTTGCAAGGCAATGCCGAACGCTATGGCACCGACGCGAACGTGGCCGCCGTGCTGCCGACGGACGGTCTGGTCCGCGGCGACAAATACCTGGCCGAGACCGAGCGCAGCTGGGGCCCGGCGCCCGGCCGCGCCCTCAGCGACGGCACCGGCGTGTTCGTGCTGGGACGCCAGTTCGAGAACGTGTTCGTGGGCCTGCAACCGGCCTTCGGCTACGAGGGCGATCCGATGCGCCTGCTGTTCGAGCATGGCTTCGCACCGACCCATGCGTTCAGCGCGTTCTACCGCTACATCAGCGACGATCTGGGCGCCCATGCCGTGCTGCATTTCGGCACCCACGGCGCGCTCGAGTTCATGCCCGGCAAGCAGGCCGGCATGTCCGCCGCGTGCTGGCCGGACCGGTTGATCGGCCATCTGCCGAACTTCAATCTGTATGCCTCGAACAATCCGAGCGAGGGCATGATCGCCAAGCGCCGGGCCAACGCGGTGCTGATTTCGTATCTGACGCCGCCTGTGACCTCGGCCGGGCTGTATCGCGGCTTGCTGGACCTGAAGGCGACGCTGGACCGGTGGCGGACGATGGACCCGGACGCCGATTCGGAGCAGCGCGGCCAGCTGGCGGCGCTGTTGCAGGCGCAGGCCGCCGCGGTGGACCTGTCCCCGGCCGAGCCCGCCTGGGACGCGCCGGAGGCCGAGATCGTGCGCCTCACCGCCGCGCTGCTGGAATTGGAATACACGCTGATCCCGCACGGCCTGCACGTGATCGGCCAGCCGCCCAACGCCGCCGAGCGGAGCGAGATGCTGGACGCTGCCGGCATCCCAGAGGGCGCCGAGCGGGTCCGGCTGGACCGGCTGCTGTCCGAAGACCACGAGCTGCCGGGCATTCTGCATGCGCTGGATGGCGGCTATGTGCGGCCGGCGCCGGGCGGGGACCTGCTGCGCACCACGGCGGTGCTGCCCACGGGCCGCAACCTGCATGGCTTCGACCCGTTCCGCCTGCCGAGTGCCTTCGCGGTGCAGGACGGCGCCCGTCAGGCCGACCGCCTGCTGGCCCGGCACGCCGCCGACGGCAACGGCCTGCCGGAAACCGTCGCCATCGTGCTGTGGGGCACCGACAACCTAAAGTCCGAGGGCGGCCCGATCGCGCAGGCGCTGTGGCTCATGGGCACCGCCCCTCGCTTCGACAGCTACGGAAGGCTCACGGGCGCACAGCTGATCCCGCTCGAGGCGCTGGGGCGGCCGCGTGTGGATGTGGTCATCACCCTCTCCGGCATTTTTCGTGACCTGCTCCCGTTGCAGACCAAGCTGCTCGCGGAAGCGGCGTTGCTGGCCGCGGAGGCCGATGAGGCGCCCGAGCAGAACTTTGTCCGCAAGCACTGCCTGGACTTCATCGCGCAGCATGGCGGCACGATGGAGCAGGCGGCGTTGCGCGTGTTCGGCAATGCGGACGGGGCCTACGGCGCCAACGTCAACTCCCTCGTCGGCAGCGGCGCGTGGGAAAACGAGGACGAGCTTGGTGACGCCTACGTGGCCCGCAAGGGTTTTGCATATGGCGTGACCGGCCGGCCGGAGCGCTCCAACGCCGTGCTGGCGCATGTGCTGGCGAGCGTGGACGTGACCTACCAGAACCTCGACAGCATCGAGCTCGGCGTCACCACCGTGGACCATTATTTCGACACGCTGGGCGGCATCACCCGCGCCGTCCGCAAGGCGCGGGGCGGCACACCGGCCAAGGTCTATATCGGCGACCAAACCCGCGGCGACGGCCTGGTGCGGACCCTCTCGGAGCAGGTCAGCCTGGAGACGCGGACACGGGCGCTGAACCCGAAATGGTATGAGGGCCTGCTGAAGCATGGCTATGAGGGCGTGCGCGAGATCGAGGCGCACGTCACCAACACGCTCGGCTGGTCCGCGACAACCGGGGAAGTCAGCCCCTGGGTCTATCAGCAGCTGGCCGAGACATACGTGCTGGATCCCGAGATGCGGGACCGGCTGGCGGCGCTGAACCCGAAGGCGTCGGCGAAGATCGTGAACCGGCTGATCGAATCGACCGAACGGAACTACTGGGCCCCGGATGCAGCGACGCTCGATGCGTTGCGCCGGGCCGGGGAAGATCTCGAGGACCGGCTCGAAGGCATCGACGTGGAGTTGGCCGCATGACCCTCGCAACGCTTCCCTATCCCGTGAAGAACCGCGTTTCCCGAGGCGATGGCGAGGGGAGCGTGCAGGTGCAGCTCGACCCCGATCTGAAGATCGGCACCGCCAAGGTGTTCGCCGTCTATGGCAAGGGCGGCATCGGCAAGAGCACGACGTCGAGCAACCTGTCCGCCGCGTTCAGCAAGCTGGGCAAGCGCGTGCTGCAGATCGGCTGCGATCCGAAGCATGACAGCACTTTCACCCTCACGAAGCAGCTGCTGCCGACCGTGATCGACGTGCTGGAGGGCGTGAATTTCCATTCCGAGGAGCTGCGGGTCGAGGATTTCGTGTTCCCCGGCTATAACGGCGTGATGTGCGTGGAGGCCGGTGGCCCCCCGGCCGGCACGGGCTGTGGCGGGTACGTGGTCGGGCAGACCGTGAAGCTGCTGAAAGAGCATCACCTGCTCGAAGAGACCGACGTCGTGATCTTCGACGTGCTGGGAGACGTGGTGTGCGGCGGCTTCGCCTCCCCGTTGCAGCATGCGGACCGGGCGCTGATCGTGACCGCCAACGATTTCGACAGCATCTTCGCCATGAACCGCATCGTGGCGGCGATCCAGGCGAAGGCGAAGAACTACAACGTGCGGCTCGGCGGCGTCATCGCGAACCGGAGTGCGGCCACGGACCAGATCGATCGCTACAACAATGCGACCGGGCTTTCGACGCTAGCGTGCTTCCCTGATCTCGATGACATCCGGCGCTCGCGGTTGAAGAAATGCACGCTGTTCGAGATGGATAGCACCCCGGCGTTGGAAGCGGTGAAGCTGGAATACCTGCGCCTGGCCGCAGGCTTGTGGGCCGGGAGCGAGCCGCTGATGGGCGCGCCGCTGAAGGACCGCGAGATCTTCGATCTGCTCGGCTATGACTGACGCCGCTTTGCTTCCCCCTCTCCCGCTGGGAGAGGGCCGGGGTGAGGGGGCCAGCGCCGGCCCCGCTCGCAATCACACCCCCACCTACCTCACCCGCCGCGGCGAGCTGGAGCAGTATTTCGACCGCACGGCCTCCGCGACCTGGGCGCGCCTCACGTCGGACGCGCCGGTCAGCGGTATCCGTGCCACCGTGCGCGCGGGCCGGGATCGGATGCGCGCCACGCTGCTGTCCTGGCTGCCGCCCGACATGACCGGCCTCCGCGTGCTGGACGCCGGCTGCGGCACCGGCGCCCTCGCGGTAGAGGCCGCGCAGCGGGGCGCGCAGGTGGTCGCGATCGACCTCGCCGAAAGCCTGGTCGCCGTCGCGCGGGACCGCTGCCCCGAAGGCCTCGACATCACCTTCCGCAGCGGGGACATGCTCGATCCCTCGCTCGGCACCTTCGACCACGTCGTCGGCATGGACAGCCTGATCCACTACAAGGCGCCGGACATGGCGCGCGTGGTGGCCGGGCTCGCGGCGCTCTGTACCCGCTCCGTCCTGTTCACCTTCGCGCCGCGCACGCCGCTGCTGACCGTCATGCACACCGCCGGCCGGCTGTTCCCGCGGGGGGACCGTGCGCCCGCGATCGAGCCCGTAAGCCCCCGGCACATCCAGGCCCTGCTGCGCGGCACGCCGTCGCTCCGCGGCTGGACGCCAGGTCGCACGCTGCGGATCGCCAGCGGCTTCTACACCTCGCAGGCGGCGGAGCTCGTGCGGCGATGAACCTGCGCGCGCTCAACAACCGGGCAGCCAGCCAATGGGCGCGGGTCGGCAGCGCGTTCCTGCCGTTCGCCGACACCACCGGCATCTCCATGCCGCGGCTGCTCAGGCTCAGCCTGTTTCAGGTGACGGTCGGCATGGCCGTCGTGCTGCTGATCGGCACGCTGAACCGGGTCATGATCGTGGAGATGGGCGTCTCCGCCTGGCTCGTGGCGTCCATGGTGGCGCTGCCGCTGGTATTCGCGCCGTTCCGCGCCGTGGTGGGCTGGAAGTCGGACACGCATCGCTCGGTGCTGGGCTGGCGTCGGGTGCCGTATCTGTGGTTGGGCACGCTGCTGCAGTTCGGCGGGCTCAGCATCATGCCGTTCGCGCTGATCTTGTTGTCAGGCGACAGCACCGGCCCGGCCTGGATCGGGCATGCCGCGGCGGCGCTCGCGTTCCTGCTGGTGGGCGCGGGGCTGCATACGACGCAGACGGTGGGGCTGGCGCTGGCCACCGACATCACGCCGCCGGACTCCCATCCGAAGGTGGTGGCGTTGCTGTGCATGATGCTGCTGCTGGGCATGGTGGTCTCAGGGCTGCTGTTCGGGGCATTGCTGGCGCAGTTCAGCCAGCTCCGGCTGATCCAGGTCGTGCAGGGCGCGGCGCTCACCACGCTGCTGGTCAACCTGGTCGCGCTGTGGAAGCAGGAGGCGCGGCAGCCGGCGCTGACGGGCGTGCGGGCCACCCCCAGCTTCGCGCAAACCTGGCGGGAGTTCAGCCAGGGCGGGCAGGCACGGCGCCGGCTGATCGCGCTCGGCTTTGGCACCGTCGCGTTCAGCATGCAGGACATCTTGCTCGAGCCCTATGGCGGCCACGTGCTGGGCCTGGGCGTCGGCGCCACTACGGGCATGACGGCGCTGCTGGCCGTGGGTGGCTTGTTCGGGTTCGGGCTGGCGGCGCAGTGGCTGGGGCGCGGCACGGACCCGTATCGGCTGGCCGGCGTCGGCGCCCTGGTCGGGTTGCTCGCGTTCACGGCGGTGATCTTCGCAGCGCCGTTCGACAGCGCCGGGCTGTTTGCCGTGGGGGTCGCGCTGATCGGGTTGGGCGCCGGGCTGTTCGCACATTGCACGTTGACGGCGGCGATGGCCGGGGCGCCGCGGGGCCATGTCGGACTGACCCTCGGCATCTGGGGCGCCGTCCAGGCCACCGCCGCGGGATGTGCCGTGGCCGCCGGGGGCTTGATCCGGGACGGCGTCGGCTGGTTGGCGGACCAGAGCGCGCTCGGCGTCACGCTCGTGCACCCGGCCACGGGATACGTGGCCGTCTATGTCATCGAATTGGGCCTGCTGTTCGCCACGTTGGTGGCGGTCGGCCCGCTCGTCCGGGCGGTCAGTCCCGGGTACGCTTCACCGCTTCGTTCTTGCTAAGGGGGTCATCATGCAGACGGGTGCCATCACGGGGTATATCGATGTCGCGCAGCTCACGCTGTATGCCTTCTGGATCTTCTTCGCCGGGCTGATCTACTACTTGCATCGGGAGAATAAGCGGGAGGGCTACCCGCTGATCGACGATCGGTCCGGGGTCGCACATGTGGAGGGCTTCCCTTTCGTGCCCGCCCCCAAGACGTTCATCCTGGCCAACAACGAACACGCCTATGCCCCCCGCGCCGAGCCGGCGGACGTCGTGAACGGCACCCCGATCGCCGGCTTCCCGGGCGCCCCGCTCACGCCGACGGGCGATCCGATGCAGGCCGGCATGGGCCCCGGCGCCTATGCCCAGCATCGCGCGGACGTTCCGGACCATTGCTTCGACGACCATGGGCCGAAGATCGTGCCGCTCCGCTCCGTCCCGGACTTCTTCCTCGCCTGGGAGGACCCGGCGGTCATCGGCATGACGGTGCACGGCCATGACGGCGTGCAAGCCGGCACGGTCGTGGACGCCTGGGTGGACCGGTCCGAGGTCGTGATCCGCTATGTCGAGATCGAGATGGATGACGGCACGGGCCGGGTGCTGCTGCCGATGAACTTCCTCACCATCAAGCCGAAGCTGCGCCAGATCCGCACCAACACCATCACTGGCGCGCAGTTCACCGGCGCCCCCCGGCTGCGGCAGCCCGAGGTCGTGACCATGCTCGAGGAGGAGAAGATCATGGCCTATTACGGCGGCGGCCTGTTCTACAGCACCCCCACGCGCACGGCGCCGCTGCTGTGAGCGTCGCGCGGGTAAAGCTCGGCCCGCCCGCAGGCCTGCCGGGCCCGTTGCCGGAAGGGGAGCGCCTGTTGTGGCAGGGCCGGCCGGACTGGCGGGCGCTGGCGCGGGCGGTGTTCCACGTGCGCGGCATGTCGATCTATCTCGCGGCGGTGTTCGCCTGGTGCCTCTATGGCGTGTGGCAGGATGGCGGCGGGGCATTGGACATCGCGCGCTATGCCGGGCTGGCGGTGGCGCCGGTGGCGCTGGCGTTCGCCTATGCCTGGCTCACCAGCCGCGGCGTCACCTACACCATCACCGACCAGCGCGTGGTGCTGCGCATCGGCATCGTGCTGCCGCTCACCATCAACCTGCCCTATTCCCGGATCGAAACCGCGGCGATGACGGTGCGGGCGGACGGAACCGGCACGATCTCGCTCTTGCTAACGCCGGGCGAGAAGCTAGCTTACCTGCTACTATGGCCGCATGCCCGGCCCTGGCGCCTCGCGCGTCCGGAGCCGAGCCTGCGGTCCGTGCCGGATGCGGCGCGCGTGGGTCAGATCCTGGCCCGGGCGCTCGCCGCCTCGGCGGAAATGCCGGCGCCGGTTGCGGTTCCGGTCCAGACTACGCAGCATGAGCAGAGTGCCGTGCTGGCCTGACGGAGGAGTTGCCGTGCCCAAGGCTGCCACTCAACCCCTGTTCTCCCGGGCGCCGCTATTGGGCATCGCCGGGCTGCTGGCGGCCTCCTTGCTGGTGGCGGTCGTCGGGCGGATGCAGGGGCCCGTGGCGCTCCCGGTCTCGGGCACCGCGGTCGCGAGCCAGGAGCTGCGGTTCGAGGATGGGCCGGACGGGTCGGTGCTGGTGCGCCGGGCGACCGACAACTCCGTGCTGGAGACCATGACCGGGGAGAACGGCTTCATCCGCGGCACGATGCGCGGCCTGGCCCGCAATCGCCGTGCGGAGGGCATTGGCGCCGCCCCGCCCTTCCGCCTCACGGCTTGGACAGATGGCCGCCTCACGCTCGATGACACCGCGACCGGGCGCCGGATCGAGTTGGAAGCATTCGGCTCCGAGAACCGCGCCGTGTTCGATCGCTTGCTTCTTTTGGCTCTGGGCCGCGCGTCATGAGCCGGACGGTCGAGATCGTCTGTGACGTGGATATCGAGCAGACGCCCTATAGCTTCCACGCCCATGCCGTGCCCCACGGCATCGACATCCGCCCCGGCGACAGCGTGCTGGTCCACGGCGCCCCGCTGCTCGGCTTTGGCGAGAAGATGACCTGCCAGCGCCCCGCCACCGTCACCCGCGCCGGCGCCCTGCTGCGCGCCTGGACGTCGTTCACCGCGCTGTTCGAATTGACCGAACTCTACGAGGTCGGCTTCCTCCCGAAGGAAACACCATGAACGCCATCTCGCGCCCCCTGAACGACAGCACCCGGCTGGCCGCACAGGACGACACGGTCCTCAGCCCCCGCTTCTACACGACCGACTTCGCCGCGATGGAAAAGATCGACGTCTCGGGCGTGCGCGCCGAGTGGGACGGGCTGATCGCAGAGCTGCGCGCCGACACGAACAAGAACCACTTTCTCCGCACCGACGTGTTCGACCAGGATTTTTCCGGGCTCGAACCCGCGCTCCGCGCCGAGTTCCTGGAGTTCCTGGTCAGCTCCGTGACCGCCGAGTTCTCCGGCTGCGTGCTGTATGCCGAGATCAAGAAGCGCATCAAGGAAGGCGACATCCACGAGCTGTTCAACTTCATGACCCGGGACGAGGCGCGGCATGCCGGGTTCATCAATGACAGCCTGAAGGATTTCGGCGTCGGCGTGGACCTGTCATTCCTGACCAAGGTCAAGAAATACACCTACTTCCAGCCCAAGTTCATCTTCTACGCGACCTATCTCAGCGAGAAGATCGGCTATGCCCGCTACATCACCATCTTCCGGCATCTGCAGCGCAACCCGGACCGCATGTTCCACCCGATCTTCGCCTGGTTCGAGCAATGGTGCGAAGACGAGTTCCGCCATGGCGAGGCGTTCGCGCTGCTGATGCGATCGGACCCCCGGTTGCTGCGGGGCGGCAACAAGCTGTGGATCCGCTTCTTCCTCAACGCCGTGTTCGCCACGATGTTCGTGCGGGACCATGCGCGGCCCGTGTTCCATGCGGCGCTGGGCGTCGATCCCACCGAATACGACATGCAGGTGTTCCGCATCACGACCGAGATCTGCAAGCAGGTGTTCCCACAATCCCTCGACCTCGACCACCCGGCTTTCCTGCCGACCCTGCAGCGCCTGCAGCGCATCACCGAGGGCAAGCGGGCGGCGCGCAAGCAGGGCGGGATCGTGGGACGGATCAAGGGCGCCGGGCTCACGCTGGCCGCGGCGGCCAATTTCGCGCGGCTGTATCTGATCCCGACCGTCTCAAATGTCACCCCGGCGCAGGTGCGCCTGGCGCCCGCCTGGTAGGGGATGTCGCTCTACGCCGGCCCGGCCGTGTTTGCCCTGTTCGTCTGGTGGTTCAGCACCGGTGCGATCATCTGGCTCGACCTGCGGCCGCGCACCTTCCGCTGGAGCATGATCCTCGGCACCGCGCTGTTCGCCGTGGCGCTGTGGCGTCTGCAGGCCAATAGCGCCGACACCAGCGTGGCCGGCGCCTATGCCGCCTTCACCTACGCCGTGCTGGCCTGGGGCTGGCAGGAGATGAGCTTCTTCATGGGCTACGTCACCGGACCCCGCCGCACCGGCAGCCCGGCTGGCGTTAGCGAGTGGCGGCGCTTCGTCCATGGTGTCCAGGCCTGCCTGCATCATGAGCTCGCGATCGTCGCGACCGGTGCCGTCATCGTCGCGAGCAGCTGGGGACAACCCAACCAGGTCGGCACCTCGACCTTCCTGCTGCTCTGGGCAATGCGGCAATCGGCCAAGCTCAACTTCTTCCTGGGCGTGCTGAACCTGGGTGAGGAGTTCATCCCGCCGCATCTGGCCTACCTCAAATCCTACCTGCGCCGCCGGCCGATGAACGCGCTGTTCCCGTTCTCGGTCACCGCCGGCACCGTCGGCATCGCCGTGCTGGTGCAGCAGGCGATGGCGCCGGACATCACGGAAGCCGCCGCGGCGGGCCTCACCTTCCTTGTCACCATGCTCACCCTGGCGGTGATCGAGCACTGGGTGCTGATCCTGCCGATCCCGTTCGCGCGGCTCTGGCACTGGGCGCTCGCCTGGCGCCGCCCGGCCGCCGCCCCCCCTGCCGTCGTGTCTTGAGAGGAGATAGGCCATGAACTACGAATGGTTCTTCAAGAAGGAACTCGACACCCTCCGCCGCGACGGCAATTACCGCGTGTTCGCCGACCTGCAACGTCAGGCCGGCAGCTTCCCGGCCGCGGTGCACATGGCCGACGGGATCAAGGGGGACGTGACCGTCTGGTGCAGCAACGACTACCTCGGCATGGGGCAGCATCCGGAGGTGCTGGCCGCGATGCACCAGGCGCTCGACGAATGCGGCGCCGGTGCCGGCGGGACCCGCAACATCGCCGGCACCAACCACTACCACGTGCTGCTCGAACAGGAACTGGCGGACCTGCATGGCGCCGAGAGCGCGCTGCTGTTCAACTCCGGCTACATGTCGAACTGGGCGGCGCTCAGCACCTTGGGCGCGCGCCTGCCGGGCTGCGTCGTGCTGTCCGACGAGCTGAACCACGCCTCCATGATCGAGGGCATCCGCCACAGCCGCGCCGAGAAGATGGTGTTCGCGCACAACGACCCGGCCGATCTCGACCGCAAGCTCTCCCAGATCGACCCCGGTCGGCCGAAGATGGTGGTGTTCGAGAGCATCTACTCCATGGACGGGGACGTGGCACCGGTGGCCGAGATCTGCGACGTGGCCGACAAGCACGGCGCGCTCACCTACCTCGATGAGGTGCACGCGGTTGGGCTCTATGGTCCGCGCGGCGGCGGGATTGCTGAACGCGACGGCATCTCGCACCGGATCACCGTGACGGAGGGCACGCTGGCCAAGGGGTTCGGCGTGATCGGCGGCTACATCGCCGGGTCCGCCGCCATGATCGACTTTGTGCGCAGCTTCGCCTCCGGTTTCATCTTCACCACCGCCCTGCCGCCGGCCGTGTGCGCCGGCGCCATCGCCAGCATCCGGCACCTGAAGCGCAGCAGCGCCGAGCGGGATGGGCAGCAGGCGCGGGTGGCCGAATTGCGGGCGGCGCTGGATCGCGCGGGCGTCCCGCACATGCCGAACCCGTCCCACATCGTCCCGGTCATGGTCGGGGACGCCGCGCTGTGCAAATCCATCAGCGACCAGCTGATGGGCCGGTTCGGCGTCTATCTGCAGCCCATCAACTACCCCACGGTGCCGCGCGGCACGGAGCGGCTGCGCATCACCCCGGGGCCGCTGCATACCTCGGCCGATATCCAGCATCTCGTGGGTGCGCTCTCGACGGTTTGGTCGGAATTGAGCCTCAAACGGGTCGCATAACGTCAGCGTGCGCGGCGACGGCCTTCACAGCCGCCAGAGAACGTTTAAGTGGCAAGAGGGGCCGCGCACGGTCCGCATGAGGGAGAACGAACGATGCGTGAGTTGACGACGAAGAGCGGGACGCGGCGGAGCGTGTTGCGGACCGGGATCGCGGTGCTGGCGGGCGGCGCCGGGCTGGTGGCCGCGGGGCGGGCCCGCGCGCAGGACCAGAAGATCGCGCAGGAGCTGGTGCAGTACCAGAACCAGCCCAAGGACGGCGCCAAATGCAGCGCATGCGCCCAATGGGTGGCGCCGAACGCGTGCGCGATCGTAGCCGGGCAGATCAGCCCGAACGGCTGGTGCGTGGCCTTCGCCCCCAAGGAGGGCTGATCCAGACCGGGTGGGAGGCCAACCGGCATCCCACCCGGCTCAGCTTAGGGCGCCGGCAGCGGCTCCGGCGTGGCAGCCAGGCTCCGCAGATAGGCGATCACGTTGGCGCGGTTCTGCGGATCGGCGATGCCCGCGAACGACATCTTGGTGCCCGGCGCATACGTCGCAGGCTTGAGCAGCCACTTATCCAGCTCCTCATAGGTCCATTTCTCGCCGTTATGGGCCTTGAGCGCGTTCGAATAAGCATACCCCGCCATGTGCTGCCCGATCGGCTGCCCCACGACCCCGTAGAGATTCGGGCCGATCCCGGCCTTGCCGCCGTCATTGACCGAGTGGCAGGCCACGCAGCCGAGCTTGGCGAAGTTGGACTGCCCGGCTGCCAAATCTGCCGAGGCCAGTCGCGGCCCGATCGGCGGCAGAGCCGGTCCGGGCGCCGGGGCCGGGGCGCCCGTCACGGGCCCGGGTGCGCCCGCGGTGGCAGGCTGTGCCGGTGAGGCTGCCTGCGCCGACTGGGCAGGTGGCGCCGGCAATGCGACCGGCGTCGCGGAGAGCGAGCGAAGATACTGAATGATGTCCGCCCGCTTCGCCGGGTCAGCTAAGCCGGCATAGCTCATCTTCGTGCCCGGCGCGAAAGTGGCAGGCTTCTTCAACCAGGCATTCATGTCGTCGAACGACCACTCGCCGGCCTTGCCCTTCAGCGCCGCCGAATACTCATACCCGGCATGGGCCGCCCGCTGCGCACCTATGACGCCATAGAGGTTAGGTCCGACGCCGTTCTTACCGCCCTCGTTCAGGCTATGGCACGCGACGCAGCCCTGGCTTTTGGTCAGCGCTTCACCCCGGCCCACATCGGCTGAGGCCAGCAGTAACGCGATCGGCGGATCGGCTTGCGGCGCCGCAGCCGTGGGCGCCGCATTCGGCATGGCAATGGCGATCGCGGTGCCATGGTATTCCTTGGGTTTCACCAGCGCGTTGCTGAGCAATCCAGTGCCGACGAACACGATGCCGGCCACCAGCACCGCCGCAGACGCCTTGTTGATCTCCAAGCCAGCCATCTAACCCGTCTCCCTTGTCGCGCGCCTCACTACCATGGTGAAACTTGGCCGACTAGCAAGGGAAACGCGGGCCGAAACCGTTAGTTGGCTTCGGCCCGTCCTGTCCTATTGCAGCGCCGCCGCCTTCTGCGGGCCAGGCGCCGCCAGTTCCGGGAAGGCCTGCAGCATGCTGGCCCCCAGGAGCGGCTTGTAGGCGCCCTGATGGCACGTGCCGCAGCCTACTTTCGGCGCGTCCCCGAGCTTACCCAGGCGATAGTCCGGGAAAACGCTTTGCAGCGGATTCAGGTATTCGTTGTTCAGCGCCCGCACCATGCGGATGCCGTGCCAGGCCGTGACCCGTTGCGGCGAGCTCTGCTCCCACTCGCCGAACGCGCGACTATTGTGGCAGTAGGTGCAGTTCACCCCCAGCGATTGCGAGAAGTGGATCATCAACGCATAGGTCCACTCCGTCTCCTTGATGGAGTGCCGCACGCCCGTGTTGGCCGGCAGCGCCGTCGTACCCTGCTGGCGGATGTTGTAATCGTGCTCGAGGAACGGGGTGTAGGGGTCATAGGGCAACGACGAGTTGTTGATCGACCCCGTCGCGATCCCCATGCCGGAGTTCGCCTGCACCACGCCCCCGGTGCGCTGGTTGCCGGGATCGTTGAACCAGATGTTGTTGGGCACATTGTTGCCGCGATGGCACGTGTAACAGGTGACGCCCGTGGCCTGCACATGCGGCTTCCACTCGGCGTTCACCACCTGCGTCATCTGGATCATGCGCCGGGCAACCACCTTGGTATAAAGGTTGTCTTCCGCCATGTTGGCTGGGTTGTGGCAGTAATTGCAGCCCTGCTTCGGGGACACCCATTGCGTGATGCTGACCATCAGCCGCGTGAACTGCGCGACGCTGAGGTCACCCAGCACCTGCACGTTCTTATACACCACCCCCGCCTTCGGCCCGGTGGCCGGCGCCGGCGGCAAGGAGGCCGGGACGCCGTTGGCCGCGAGGTAGGCCGGTATCTCGCGTGGGTTCACGAGCTGCCCCATCGCCACGCCGCGATAGCCGCCCTGCACCGCGATCACCGGCGGCCGCTCGAACTTCGTCAGCATCGCGATGCCCAAAAGCGTGCCGCCCACCACCCCGATCCCGGCCAGGGCGTAGCCGATCCCCTTCATCATCGCGGAGCTCCTGCGGCCAGCGGGTCGATCACGGGGCCCCACATCGCCGGGTAGGGCGAGGACAGGCCGTGCTTCACGCCCCAGAGATACCAGTTATCCACGACCGTCCCGGTCAGCAGGATGCCGATGCCGCCCGTGATCGGGCACAGCACGGCGAACCACCAGGCCCAGCGATGGATGCTCTCGGCCGTCGCGCAGAACCCCATCGTCCAGCGCCAGAACAGCGCCCCCCGCTCGAACGCCGTGCCGCGATCGGCGATCTGCTCCAGCTCCCGCTCCCCACCGTAGCGGCTCATGGCCAGAACCGTTGCGGAGTGCATGGCGAACAGCAGCGCCGAGCCATACAGGAAAACGATGCTCAGCATGTGGAACGGATTGTAGAACAAATTGCCGTAGCGGATGGAGAACGCCGCCGTCCAATCCAGATGCGGGAAGATACCGAACGGCACCGCCTCGCCCCAGGAGCCCATCAGGATCGGGCGGATGAAGCCCAGCACCAGATAGAGCCAGATCGCCGCCGCGAACGCCCAGGCCACATGGCTGCCCATGCCGAGCTGGCGGGACCGCGTATAGATCTTCGTCCACCACAGCAGGATCGACGCCGTCAGGAAGAACCCGGCCATCAGCCACCAGCCGCCCTCGGCCAGCTTTGGGAGCTTGAGCCCGTTGGACGGTGCCGGCGGCTCCAACGCCAACCACGGCAACTGCCGCAGGAACTGCACGGGGTCCCAGTTGACCGAGGCCCACATGTTGAGCCCGATGATCTCGAACGCGATGAAGCCGCAGATCAACGACGCGATGCCGAGGAAGCCGAGATGGATTGGCCCCACCTGCGCATCGCCCACCACGCCCGCGAGGTGGACGAAGAACGGCTTGCCCGACCGGGTGAAGCCGCCGCCCTCGGTCGGCACCCCGGCATAGGCGGGGCCACGGACCTGCACGCGGGTGAAAAGGTTCTGATATTCAGCCATGACGCGTCCCCCTCACTTCCAAATCGGCAGGTTCAGCCACCAGCCCCACCACTCGGGCCAGCCGCGGGTCCAGAACGGACCGCTGATCAGGATGCACACCGCGCTCCAGAACCCGGCGGACAGCGCGAGGAACAGGCCCAGCCGATGGATCCCGAGCGTGCCGATCGACCAGCCGATGGTGTCCCGGAAGAACGTGTTCTCGTGTTCGGCCGTCTTCATCTCCGACCCCTTGGGCGGATTGGCCGCCGACAGCACCAGGCCGCCATGCAGGCTGAGCGCCAAGGTGGTGGTGAAGAAGAAGGTGACGGCTAGCATGTGCGCCGGGTTGTAGTGGAAATGCAGGTATTGGTAGCCGGTGTTGGACACCCAATCGAGGTGGCTCATGATCCCATACGGGAAGCCATGGCCCCAGGCGCCCATCAGCACGGGCCGGATCACCACCAGGCTGACATACGCGAAGATCGCCACGCCGAACGCCACCGGCACGTGGTAGCCCATGCCAAGCTTGCGCGTGATCTCCACCTGCCGCAGCGCCCAGGACACGAACGCGCCGACCGCGCAGATGGTGATGACCTGCCACAGGCCCCCCTCCTTTAGCGGCGCGAAGCCCAGCCCATACGAAAGGTCAGGTGGCGCGATGCTGATGCGCCAAAGGTTCCAGGTTGGCCCGATGGCCGCGCCATAGATGATGAGCAACGTGCCGAGTGTCGCGAAGAAGATCGTCGTGACCCCGAAGAACCCGACATAGAAAGGCCCGACCCAGAAGTCGAACAGGTTACCGCCCACCAGCGTGCCGCCGCGGACGCGGTATTTGGCTTCGAAGTTCATCAACGCCATGGTGCGTATCCCTGACCTGGGGGTGGACGCGGCGATGGGACAATACCCATCGCCGCCGTAACAACTATCGTGGTGTCGGAACTATCGTGGTGTTGCCTGGGGCAGCGGCGACAGCTGCGAGACCGGGCCCGCGCCACGGACGGGGCCTTCGAGCCAGTTGAACCGGCTCGTGCTGAGCAAGATGAAGTGGATCAGGATCGCCAGCACGAACAGGAACACGCCGAGCGCGACCAACAGACGGCGGGGATCGAACAGCAACCATACACGCCACATGATATGTTCTCCTAAACCAGGAACGCGGTGACGGTCTGGACGCCGTCCAGCAACGACGTCGTGTAGCCATTCGGCCCCGGCAGCCACGGGCGCCAGAACCACACCAGGATGTGCGCCACGAGCGCCACGGCGGTGAAGCCGATGAAGCCCTGCATGAATATCGAGTGGAACTCCCGTGCCTCGCTATCGGTCAGCCCCGATGTGGAGCTGGTTCGGGTCATGTCAGACATAGTGTGGGCCCTCCTTGGGACTGCCGGTTCGCCGCGCTCCATGCGGCCAGGTCTGGCCAAGGCGGATGCCCCGGCCGTTTGCCGCAGAGCGCCGCACGCGGCTCCCGACGGACATCTCTCGATGGGCGGCGCTCATGCGGCCGTCTCCATCTCACGCAAGGATTGCCGCACGCGCACGGCCGTGACCCGGCCCTCCCGCGCCAGCCGCGCATCCCGCTCCACCCGGTCCCGCAACCGCTTGGCGGCCGAGATGCGGGTCAGGAACGGCACCGCCTCCACATGCTCATCGAGCAGGGCGAGCGCTTCGGGATCCCACGGATCGGCGCTCCAGTCGGCGGCGGCCGTGGGCGTCGCCTCCACCCGGTCCATGTCGGTCGCGAGCGGCAGGATGTGGAACAGCGCGTCGAACAGCGCGTTGCAATACTCCTGCACGAGGTAGGTCGCGCCGGCATAGCCCATGAATGGCGTGCCGGTATGCCGCCGGATGATGGCGCCGGGGAACGAGGCCGGGATGAACATGCAGCGCCCACCCAACTCCGCCGCATACATCCGCTCGTTATAGGAGCCATACAGCACCAGCGGCGGCGTGGCCTTCAGCGCGGCGCGGACGGCCTGGTTGTCGGGCTTGGTGCCGGCCGTGCGGCTCACGTGGAAGGTGCAGGGAATGCCCAGCTCGCCCTCGAGGAAGCCCACGAGCCCGCGCGCATAGGTATCGGTCGCGACTACGGCGAAGCTGGCGGTCGCAAAGAAATCCTGCGTGACGGAGCGCCACAGATCCCAGATCGGCTTGATCGTGGTGTGCTTCTCGGCGGCGATGAACGGCTCGGGATCGATCCCGGTCAGTTCGCCCAGTTTGCGCAGGAAGTTGGTCGTGGCGAAGATGCCGATCGGCGCCTGCAGATAGGGGCGGTCCAGCTCCTCGCAAAGCTGGCGGCCGAACTCGCGATACATGCACACATTCACATCGGCGTCCGGCAGCTTCGCCACGTCCTCGATATGCGAGCCTAATGGAAAGACCAGGTTGATCTCGCAGCCGACGCCCTCGACCAGGCGACGGATCTCGGCGAGGTCGGACGGCATGTTGAAAGTGCCGTAGATCGGTCCGATGATGTTGACGCGCGGCTTCACGCCCTCGGCCCGCGCCGGGCGCGGCTTGATCTTGGACTTCTTGGCGCCGAACTCGGTCCACAGCCAATAGATCGCGCGGTCCGCCGCCTGCCACTGATCCTCGTCGATCGTGCGGGGCACGAAGCGGAGCAAATTGCTGCCCTCGGGCGTGACCCCGCCCCCGATCATCTCGGCGATGCTGCCGGTCACGACCACGGACGGCATGTCCTGCTCGAACGTGCCGGCGGCCTGGCGCAGCGCGCCCTCGGTGCCGTTCATCGACAGGCTGTCTTCGTTCAGGCCCGTCACCACCACCGGCAGCTCATGCGGCGGGAGCCCGTCCGTGTAGTGCAACACGGCCGTCACCGGCAGGTTCTCGCAGCCCACGGGCCCATCGATCACCACCCGCAGGCCGCGGATGGCGGTGAACGCATAGACGGCGCCCCAATAGCCGCCGGCCCGATCGTGATCGAGGACGAGCGTCACGTCCCCACCGCCTCGACCGCCTTCGCGCGGGCCGCCAGCGTCTTGCGGTAGCGATCGCGGGCGCCCTTCGGCTCCACCGGCACGCCCGTGGTGCCATACCCGGCGGTCGCACCGGATCCCACGCCCTCGAAGAACGACACCATGCGCCCGAACCGGTTCACCCCGGCCGTCTGCGCCGCCACGATCCCCGCCAGCGCGCCCGCACCGGCCGCACCGAACAAGGGCCGGGCCGAGACCATATTGGTGAAATAGAGCGCCGGGATGCCGAGCTCCTTGGCCTTCTGCACCAACGGCGTCGTGCCCACCGCGAGGTTGGGACGCACATCCAGCATCGCCGCCATGTCCTGCTCGAGCGAGGCGCGGTATTGCACGTGCGTGCCGCGCGCCAGCAGCCACTCGCGATCGGCGTCGCTCCACTCCGTGCGCGGGCAGGCCGTGCCGACATACGGCACCTCCGCCCCGGCCTCGATCAACAGGCGGGCCACCAGCAGCTCAGACCCCTCATAGCCGGACACGGTGACGCGCGCCTTGATCGGGTGCTTGTCCAACGCCGCGCGGATGCCCGGCAGCGCCGCCGCCTTCGCCGCATCGATCTGCGCCGGGGACACGCCCGCTGCGGCACCCACGGCCTCGAGCCACGCAGCGGTCCCGTCCATGCCCACGGGGCCGGAGCCCACGACGGGCCGGCCCGCCGCGGCAAATTCCCGCACCGTCGCGGTGTAGAACGGGTGCGCCGCCGCCGCGACCTGGCAGTCCAGCGCAGCATACAGATCGCGCCACTCGCGGGACGGCAGTTGCGGCGCCACCGCCATGCCCATGGGCGCCAGCAGCGCGCCGACACCGGGGGGATCGCCCGGGAAGAACTCGCCGATCATGCACACGGTCGGCTTATCCTGTGCCGTGCGGGGGCGCGCGACAGGCCCCTGCTCGGCCTCCAGCCGGGCATAGCGCAACATGGCGCCAGCCAGCACGTCCTTCGCTTCCGCATGCGTCGGCACGCCGAAGCCCGGCACGTCGATCCCGATCACGCGCACACCGTCGATCTGCTTCGGCAACCGGTCCAGCGGCACGCCGGAGGCCGTCGGCACGCACAGGTTGATCACCACCACGCAATCGTAGTCGGCGGGCTTGGCGACCTCATACACCGCGTCCCGGATATCCTCGAACAGCTGGCCGCGGACCAGCGTCTCCGAGTTGAACGGCACGTATCCCACCGTGCGCCGGGCGCCGTAGAAATGGCTGGTGAACGTCAGGCCATACACGCAGCAGGCCGAGCCGCAGAGGATCGTGGCGGTGCGCCGCATGCGCAGGCCCACGCGCAGCGAGCCAAAGGCCGGGCACATGGATTGCGGCTGGTCGTGCGGGCCCCTGGGATAGTCGGCCATCAGCTGGTCCATGGCGGCACTCTTGCCGGCCGCGCGTGCGGCTGCGTCCAGCGTCTCCCGTCCGCCGTGGCAGCCTCCGTCCACGCTAGACACCCTCGTAGATGACTTCGAGGGACGGCTTTTGCACCGCAACCTGGCCGCACATATCGGCCTCCGTCGCGGGCGTCAGCACCACGCCGCGGCCGACCGCGTCGCCCTTGAACAGGTTCAGCAGCGCGTCGTGCGTCAAGGGCGTGGGGCGCACGGGCGGCGCCTCGGCCACCTGTTCGGCCAGCAATTCGAACATGGCGGCCCATTCGCCGCCGGGCTTGCCGATGATCTCGTAATTGGCGCTCTTGCGGCGGATATCCTCGTTGGCGGGGATCGCCGACAACACGGGAATGCCGACCGCGTCCGCAAAGGCCTGCGCCTCGCCGGTGCCGTCATCCTTGTTGATGACCATGCCGGCCACGCCGACATTGCCGCCCATCTTGCGGAAGTAATCGACGGCCGAGCAGACGTTGTTCGCCACATACAGCGATTGCAGGTCGTTGGAGCCGACCACGATCACCTTCTGGCACATGTCCCGCGCGATCGGCAGGCCGAAGCCGCCGCACACGACGTCCCCCAGGAAATCCAAGAGCACATAGTCGAAGCCCCAATCGTGGAAGCCCAGCTTCTCCAGCAGCTCGAAGCCATGGATGATGCCGCGCCCGCCGCAGCCGCGGCCGACCTCGGGGCCACCCAGCTCCATCGCGAACACGCCGTCCCGGATGAAGCACACGTCGCCGATCGTGACCTTTTCCCCGGCCAGCTTCTTCTTGCTGCTGGTCTCGATGATCGTGGGGCAGGAGCGGCCGCCGAACAGCAACGACGTCGTGTCGGATTTCGGGTCGCACCCGATCAGCAGCACACGCTTGCCCTGCTGCGCCATCATGTAGCTGAGGTTGGCGAGGGTGAAACTCTTGCCGATGCCGCCTTTGCCGTAGATCGCGATGATCTGCGTCTCTTTCTTCACCGGACCGGTCGGCACGGCGTCGGGCTCGTGGCTGGCCTCTTCGCGCAGGGCCTCGGTCATCGACGCCTTCGGAACGATCGCGTTCATGCGGCTTTCCAATCCAGGATCATTTTGAGGCACGAGGCATCCCCGAACGCGGTGCGGTAGGCGCTCTCCGCCGAGGCCGCCGGGGCGCGGTGGGTGATGAGGCCATCGAGCCGGAGCCGGCCCTCCCCCGCCAAGGCCGCAACGAAGGCGAGGTCCGCCGGCTGCCATTGCGCGGCGACGCGGATCCGCGCCTCCCGCATGAAGGCCGGGGCGAAGGCGAAGGACAGCCGCTCGGCATAGAAGCCGGCCAGCACCACCTCGCCGCCCGGCGCCAGCCGCGCCACCAGCGCATCCAGCAGCCCGGCATCGCCGCTCACGTCATGGATCACACGGTAATCGCGCCGCACATCCGATTCCGGATCGATCACCGAATAGCTCATGGCACCGGCCGCGCGGTCCGGATTGCGCTCCCACACCACCGGTGCGCCGCCCGCCAGCACCGTCAGCCGGGCCAACAATCGGCCCAGCACGCCGTGGCCCACGATCAGCTCCGGCAAAGCGTGCCCCGCGATCGCATGCCGCGCTGTCGCCGCCAGGGCCAGCAGCACGGCCTCATCACCCAGCGACTCGCCGATGCGGGTCACGCGGCTGCCCTCGACCACCAAGCGGGACGCGGCGCCGCCGAATAGGCCGCGCACATCGCCAAAGCAGCGGGCGCCGGGCACGAAAACCCGGTCGCCCGCAGTGAGGCCGGACTCGGCGCCAGCTTGCACCACGCGGCCCACCGTTTCGTAGCCCGGCACCAGCGGATATCCCATGCCCGGAAAGGCCGGCATCGTCCCGGACCACAGCAAGCGCTCGGTCCCGGTGCTGATGCCGCTGGCCTCGACATCCACCACCACGTCCGCCGCACCCGGCGCCGTCAGCTTCAGGTCGACGAGAGCGAGGTCCCGCGGTGCGGAGAGAACGACTGCTTTTGCATCCATGCGCGCCTCCCCGGCTACGTTCCACGGGCCTGAGTGCCCGTAGTGAAGTGTCAGCCTAGACTGACGGGTGAGAGTGTCAACGATCATTTACAGCGACCAGCACGCTGACGAGCAATGGCGTGTGCGTGGCGGCTCGGCGCACCCGGCCGAAGCCGGCCCGATGCAGCAGATCGGTCAGCTCCGCCTGGGTCCGTGCCCGCCCCTGCCCCATCGCCAGCAAATAGAAGCCGAAATACGCGTCCCCGATCGGCTCGGCCCCCGGTGTGCCCGCCATCGGCTCCGCCAGCACCAGGGTTCCACCCCGCGGCAGCGCCGCCCGCACGGCCGACAGGATGGCCAGCGCCGCATCATCGTCATGGTCATGGATGACCCGCACGAGGGAGGCCACGTCGGCCCCCGTCGGCAGCGCGCCCGCGCCGAAATCGCCGCCCACGACCGTCACGCGCTCCCGCAGCCCGGCCTGCCCGAGCCGCAGGCGCCCCCGCTCCGCCACCGGCGGCAGGTCGAACAGGATGCCGCGCAGCCCGGGCACGGACGCGCACGCCGCCTGCAGGAACCGCCCCTCGCCGCCGCCCACATCCAGCAAGCAGCGGTGCCGATGCAGCGGATAGGCGGCCAGCACCTCTCCGGCCACCAAGGGCTGGGACGCCGCCATCAGCGTGCTGTAATTGGCCACATCCGCCGCGCCGATCGCGCCGGGGGCGGCACTGCTATAGGCCCAGTACCGTCCCAGCAGCGTCGTCCCGGTTTCGCCGCGCAGCAGCGCCACGGGGTCGGCCAGGTCGGCGTAGAGCATGGCGTTGTGCTGCACCATCGCGGCAATGGCGCCGTTGCCGACCATCGCGGCACCCAGGGGTCCCAGCCCGAAACCCTGGCGGGTGCGGCGCAGGAGCTTCAATGATACGGCAGCCAGCAGCAGCCGCTCCATCGCCGGCTCGGTCAACCCCGTGCGCTGCGCCAGGGCGGGCGCCCCGAGCGGCCCGGCCGACAGCAGGTCGAACAATTTGAGCTGCACGCAGGCGGCCAGCACCTGCGAATAGACGAAGCCGGCGCACAGATCGAACAGCGCCCGCGTTCGCTGCCGCGCCAGGGGCCGGGTCAGCGGGAAGGCGGCGGCCCAGGCACGGAACCGTGGGCTCGCGATCAGCCGGTCCCGCCAGCGCGGGCGCCCCATGGTCAGCGTGGCGCTCATCAGGCGGCGTGCCGCGCCAGCTCCTTCGGCAGCAGGCGCCGGGTCTCGCTGGCGATGTGGCTGCGCAGCTCGCTCATGCCACGGCAGGGCGGGACGCTCTCGACCGCTTCGGCCGACAGCTCCTCGAGCCGGGCGATGGCGCCATCGAGGCCCAGCTCGCGGACCGCATTCGGGCGGTCATGTGCCACGTCCTGGTTCACCGGCTTGCCCACATCCTCGGCCCGCGCCGTCGCGTCCAGGATATCGTCCGCCACCTGGAACGCCTCCCCCAGCCGCGCGCCCAGCCGGCGCCAGGGTTCGGCTTCGGCGCCCGTCGAGGCCGCGCCCGCGATGGTGGCGGCGGCAAACAGGGCACCGGTCTTCTCGCGCTGGTATTGCGCCAGGTCGATCGCGTCCTCGCACTCCCAGGCCTGCCCGGCCACGATGCCGGCCGGCACCCCCACGGACTGTCCGAGCACAAGCATCAGCGGTCCCATCCGCAGCGGCGCCAAGGCGGCCCCGGAGGCCACGGCCTGAAACGCCAGCACGATCAGCGCGTCCCCGGCCAGTACCGCGAGCGGCTGGCCGAAGGCGCGGTGCACCGTGGGCCGGCCGCGGCGGGTATCGGCGTCATCGAAACACGGCAGGTCATCATGGACCAACGAGGCGCAGTGCAGCAGCTCGATCCCGACCGCCGCGGCCTCGCTGACCTCCGGCTGGTCTTCGCCGCACGCGGCGGCCACGGCCAGGCACAGGCGCGGGCGGATGCGGGCGCCCCGGGGGAACACGGCATGGCGCATGGCGGCGGCGAGGCGGGGCGGGCAGCCCGGCTGGTCGGCGCGGGCCAGGGCGGTTTGCAGCGCCCGTTCGATCCGGCTTATCACGTCCATCCGCCGCCCCCGCTTGTGTCACGCATTCTTGTCAATTACGACTGTCAATCCGACCTGACAGTGGGGTCAAGCGGAAAGTTGGGGCAGGATGGCGGAGCGGGTCGTGGTGGTGGGCGCGGGCATGGGCGGGCTGTCCGCCGCGCTCGACCTGGTGCGCCAGGGGTGCGACGTGACGGTGCTGGAACGGCAGGCGGCACCGGGCGGCAAGATGCGCCGGGTGGGCATGGCCGGGATCGACGCCGGGCCCACGGTGTTCACGATGCGCTGGGTGTTCGAGGAGCTGTTTGGCGATGCCGGCGCCACGCTGGCCGAGCACGTCGACCTCACCCCAGCCGCGACCCTGGCCCGGCATGCCTGGGGAGACCAACGACTCGACCTGTTTGCCGACATCGACCGCTCCGCCGACGCGATCGGCGCCTTCTGTGGGGAGGCCGCCGGCTACCGCGCCTTCGTGGCCGAAGCCCGGCGCATCTATCGCACGTTGGAGAAGCCCTTCCTGCGGAGCCCGAGGCCCACCGCCATGTCCCTCGCCCTGGGCGCCGGGATCGGGCCCATGCTGGGCGTGCGGCCGTTCGACACGATGGCGACCGCGCTGCGCAGCCATTTCCGGGCCCCCCGGCTGCGCCAGCTATTCGGCCGGTATGCTACCTATTGCGGCTCCTCCCCCTACCGCGCCCCGGCCACGCTCATGCTGGTGGCGCATGTGGAGCAGGACGGGGTCTGGCTGATCGAGGGCGGCATGGCCCGCCTGGCCGCCGCCACCGCCGCCCTCGCCGCGAGCCAGGGCGCCCGGTTCCGCTACGGCGTGGACGTCGCCGAAATCCTGGTCGCCGCAGGCCGCGCCGCCGGCGTGCGCCTTACCACGGGAGAGCGGATCGCCGCCGACCGCATCGTGTGGAACGGGGACCCGAACGCGCTGGCCGCAGGGCTTGCGGGCCGGGCGGCGCGGGAAGCGGGGCCCGGCACGCGGGTGGCGGACCGTTCGCTCTCCGCCATCACCTGGGCCATGTCGGCGGAGATCAGCGGCTTTCCCCTCCTACACCACACGGTGTTCTTCTCCGAGCATTACCCGGCCGAGTTCCGGGACCTCGAAGCCGGGCGCATCCCCGCCGCCGGCACCGCCTATATTTGCGCGCAAGACCGCGCCGATACCGACGAAGCGCCGCCCGCCGGGCCAGAGCGCCTGCTGCTGCTGATCAACGCGCCCCCCCACGGGGACCGCCGCCCCTTTCCGGAGACCGCTGCATGCCTGGAGACCACGAAACGCCTATTGGCCCGCAGCGGCCTGGTGCTCGAGCCACGGGAGACGATCACGACGGACCCGCCGGCCTGGGAGCGGCTGTTCCCGGCGACGGGGGGCGCCCTGTACGGCCCGGCGGTTCACGGCTCGATGAGCACCTTCCGGCGGCCGGGCGCGCGGACGAAGCTGCCGGGCCTCTATCTGGCGGGGGGCGCCACCCATCCGGGGGCAGGGGTGCCGATGGCGGCGCTGTCGGGCCGGGTGGCGGCGGCGGCGATTCTGCAGGACCGCGGTTCGATGCGCCGGTCCCGCCCCGTGGCTATGCCTGGTGGTATGTCGATGCGCTAAGCGATGACGGGGCGCACGGCCTCACGATCATCGCCTTCATCGGCAGCGTGTTCAGCCCCTGGTACGCCTGGGCCCGCCGGGGCGGTGCGCCGGCCCGCCCGCAGCAGCACGTGTCGCTGAACGCCGTCCTGTATGGCCGCCCGAAGCGCTGGGCGATGACGGAGCGGAATGAGGCCGCGCTGGAGTCCGGGCCCCGGCACCTCGCCATCGGGCCGAGCCGGTTGGACTGGGATGGCAACACGCTGGTGATCCACGTGGACGAGGTCACGGTCCCGGTCCCCACCCGTCTGCGCGGCACCATCCGCGTGCATCCGGCCGCGCTGACCGGCCGCCAGTTCACGCTGGACTCCGCAGGCCGCCATCGCTGGTCCCCGATCGCCCCGGTGTCACGGGTGGAGGTCGCGCTGACCTCCCCGGGCCTGCGCTGGTCCGGCCCTGGCTATTTCGACACCAATGCCGGGTCCGTGCCGTTGGAGCAGGATTTTGTCAGCTGGGATTGGTGCCGCGCGCCGACGCCGGAGGGGGCCACGATCTTGTATAACGCCCACCGCCGCACAGGAGGCGAGCAAGCATTGGCCTTGCAAGTGGCGCGGGACGGCGTGGTGACGGAGCGCGAGCCGCCGCCCGTCGCGCCGCTGCCGCGCACGTTGTGGCGCATGGCGCAGGACACCAGGGCGGATACCGGGCACCAGCCGCGCCGGCTGCAGCGAATGGAGGACACGCCATTCTATGCCCGCAGCGTGATCGGCACGCGGCTGTTCGGGCAGGATGTGACGGCGGTGCATGAGAGCCTGTCGCTCGACCGGTTCCGGATGCCGTGGGTGCAGGCATTGCTGCCGTTCCGGGTGCCGCGCCGGGGGTGACGCTTGCCAGGCAGGGGAGCGGACCGGTAAGCCCGGCGCGACCACCGCCCAAGGAGCCCCCATGCCTGACCGCCGCATCTGGATCGCCGGCCATCGCGGCATGGTCGGCTCCGCCATCCACCGCAACCTGGAGGCCAAGGGCGAGACGGTGATCACCGTCAACCGCGCCGACCTCGATCTGCGGGACCAAAGTGCTGTGACCAACTGGCTGCGCCGCAACAAGCCGGACGCGGTGATCTTCGCCGCTGCCAAGGTGGGCGGGATCCTGGCCAACGACACGTACCCGGCCGATTTCATCTACGACAACCTGGTGCTCGAAACCAACGTGATCCATGGCGCGCATGAGGCCGGGGTGGACCGCCTGGTGTTCCTGGGCTCGTCCTGCATCTACCCGCGCCTGGCGCCGCAGCCGATCAAGGAAGAATACCTGCTGACCGGGCCGTTGGAGCCCACCAACGAGTGGTACGCCATCGCCAAGATCGCCGGCATCAAGATGTGCCAGGCGTATCGCAAGCAGTATGGGCGGCGATACATTTCAGTGATGCCGTGCAACCTTTACGGGCCCCACGACAACTTCAACCTGCAAAGCAGCCATGTCTTACCAGCCCTGATGCGCAAGTTCCACGAGGCGCAATTATCGGGCCGGGACGAGGTCGTGGTCTGGGGCTCCGGCTCGCCGTTGCGGGAATTCCTGCATGTGGATGACCTCGCGGCCGGCGTCGTGTTCTGCCTGGACCATTATGACGAATACGAGCACGTGAATTGCGGCTCCGGCACCGAGCAGTCGATTGGGGACCTCGCCCGCCTGGTCGGCGCCGCCGTCGGCTACCAGGGACGGCTGACGTTCGACACCACCAAACCGGACGGCACGCCGCGCAAGCTGATGGACAGCACGCGGCTGTTCGCGAAGGGCTGGAAGCCGACGATCGGGCTGCCGGAGGGGATCCGGTCCACCTATGAGTGGTTCGTGAAGCACAAGGCGTAGAAACTATATCCCTCTCCCGCTGGCGGGAGAGGGTTAGGGTGAGGGTGGGGCCGCGCTCACGACGGCCCGGGTGTGTGGCTTCCACCCTCCACCCTTTCCCGGAGCGGGCGTCCGTCCTTATCCCACCGCCGCCCGGATCCCTTGCAGCAACGCCGCCTCGATCGTCGCCTCATACAGGCCAAGCGCCGGCCCGGCGGCATGCGCCTCGTTGTGCCGGCAGACCGCCTCCATCGCCGCGAAATCCGCGCCCTCGCGCGCCGCCATCACAGCCCGCAATTGCTGCGCCGCCGCGATCACCGCGCGCAGCCGCGCCTCCGCATCGGCCAGCGTGTCATACCCCTCGTCGATCACCGCGCCCCAGCTCTGGAAACCGAGCTCCCGCAGCAGTCGCAGCGCCCCCGGGTTGCCCGCCACCACCAGCGGATGCCCGACGCTCGCGGCCTTCACGGTTTTCTCCGTGATGCGCACCACGTCGCCCCCGGAAAACTCCGTCTCGGTCACGAGCGAGCCCTGGGTGATCGCGAAGGAGGCCGGATTGATGTGGTTGGCAAGGTCGTTCGCCGTCGCGAGCCCGGCGATCTGCGCCGTCTCATCCCGGAAAATACGGGGGATCAGGGCCACGATCGCCTCGATGTCGTTATCCGTGACCCAGGTCGCGCCGATCGTGTCGCGATACCCCATTGCGGCCTCCACCGTCGCCTCCGCCTTGCCGGACGCTACGCCCAGCATGGACCAGTAGCACGACGCTAGCAGCCCGCTCCGCTTCAGTGCCGCGGCAAATAGCAGCCGGTTAGGCCGCGGCGTGCCGTTCATGCACAGGAACGCATACGGTGCCGGCCGGGCCGCCCGCAGCGCATGGATCTCCGCCCGGACCGCATCGTCCGCCACCACCTTGGCGAGGAATCCCTTGATGTAGGAATCATAGACGAGGAAGCGCACGCCCGCCCCGAACGACCCGGCATACAGGTCACCCAGCAACCGATTCTGGTTCACCAGCACCACACGCTGTCGCGGTATGCCGTGCGCCGCAAGCCAGCCATGCAGATGCGCGAACCCGGCCGCGACCAGCGGGTCCCCTTCGGAGGCGGAATCCAGCACCAGCAGACAACGCCCCGCCGCCGCCGCCGCCCGGATGTGGTCGGGAATCAGGTCCAGCGCGTCGAAGTTCGGGTCCACGATCCGCGTCCCCGGCACCAGCGCGTAGGTCGAAATCAGCGGGACGAAGCAGACATAGCCCGTGGTCTCCACCAGTTCGTGATGCGGCCGCAGCGCGAACGCCGACAGGAACGCAGCTCCGGCGACGCCCAGCAGGGGCGTCGTGGTGGGCCCGCACACCACGGTGGCGGGGATCGGCATGTCAGACACCATCGAACGCCCTGATCTATCGTTCGGGGCGTTCTATCTTAGTTGAGCCTTCCGGCAACCCAGGGGTGTTAGCCCGCTGCTTCGCGTCCCGAATCTGGCGATTAACCGACCGTAGCTCCCAGATCAGCATGCCGAGGAACCCCACCAGCAGGATCGCCCATTCCCATTGGCCGACCCCGCTCACCGAGACGCCATCTTCTGCGCATCAAGCCGGGTGAACAGGTCATAAAGCCAAGCGGCCCGGCCATCGAAACCGGCCGGTACCGGGACGCGGTGCGCCTGCACCGCGATCACATAGCCCTGCACGGCCGCCAATGCCACCACCGGACCGGACCGCCGCGCGAACGGCGCCGCCGCGACGCTCCGGGCCAGCACGCGCAACTTGCGGCCCCGCGACACCACGGCCCTGGAACTCACGGAGTCGCCCCCGGCCGCCAGCACCTGCCGCCCGATCTGGCGATAGAGCCGGCTGGCGGCGCCGATGCCGGGCCGGCAATCGAGCGGCAGCATGGCGATCCCGGAGCGCGCCCGGGCATAGAGCGGCTCGGCCGAGCCCACCAGGCGCTGCACGACGCGGGCAAGCGCCGGGCTGGGGCGGGGGTCCGCGAGGAAGGCGTCGGGATCGATCCTCTCCGCCCGCAACCACGCAAGCGGCAGATAGATCCGCCCGGCCCGTGCATCCTCCCCCACATCCCGCGCGATATTGCTGAGCTGCATGGCGATGCCGAGGTCGCAGGCACGGGCCACCGCCTCCGGATCGCGCGCGCCCATCAACACGGCCATCATGGCCCCCACGGACCCGGCCACCCGCGCCGCATACTCGTGCAGGGCCGCCAAATCTTCGTAGCGCCGCCCCGCCGCATCCCAGGCGAACCCCTCCAGCAGCGCATCCAGCAGCGCCCGCGGCACCGCATGATCGCGCACCACGCGGGCCAACGCGCGGTCCGGCGCCGCATCGGCCGGCCAGCCGGCGTAGATCGCGCCCAGCCGCGCCCGCAGCTCATGCAAGGCCGACGCATCCCCGGTCTCATCGATCAAATCATCCGCCACCCGGCAAAACGCATACAGCGCCGTCGCAGGATCGCGCACACGCCGGGGCAAGAGGCGGGAGGCCGCATGGAACGAGCGGGAGCCCGTGCACAGCATGGCCCGGCAAGCCATCAGATCTGTCGCGGCGTCAGGCTGCATCGTGCCGAACCCTCCCTGGGGCGTCATTTCCGCAAGTGTAAACACATCCTGACACTCGGGAAAAGCGTTGTTTGTCGGTTTGCTTGACACGCTTGGCCCCGTTCCGCATGGTCGTTTGCAAGGGGAGTTTCCGCGATCGCCCCGTGAGGCCACGGCCCAAATATCGCGTCCATCTCCCGGAGTGGACGCCCATGCCGTCTCCCACAACCATGACCTTATCCCAACTCGCGCGCCTGATCGGCCTGCCAGACGCGCCGGTGATCCTCGATATCCGCACGCCGGAAGATTTCGCGCTCGATCCGCGCTTCATCCCCGGAGCGCAGCGTCGCGACTGGCAAGCTGCGGCCCACTGGGGTGCGGCGTATGAGGGGCACTCCGTCGTGCTGGTCTGCGAAAGGGGGCTAAAACTCAGCCAGGGCGCCGCCGCCTGGTTGCGCCATGCTGGCAGCCCGGCGGAAACCCTCGAAGGCGGCTTCGTCGCCTGGCGTGACGCCGGGCTGCCGTTGATCAAACCCGGGCCGATGCCGCCGCGCGACAGCGAGGGCCGCACCGTTTGGGTCACTCGCGCCCGGCCCAAGGTGGACCGCATTGCCTGCCCCTGGCTCATCCGCCGCTTCGTCGATCCCGCCGCCGTGTTCCTGTTCGTGACGCCCGCGGAAGTCACGGCCGTGGCCGACCGCTTCGGCGCCACCCCCTTCGACATCGAGGGCGTGTTCTGGAGCCATCGCGCCATCGCCGGCGGCGAAGAGGGCTGCACATTCGATGTGATGCTGGACGGATTCGGCCTGCATACGCCCGCCCTCGACCGCCTGGCCCGCATCGTTCGCGGCGCCGACACCGCGCGGCCTGACCTCGCGCCCGAAGCGCCCGGCCTGCTCGCCGCCTCGCTCGGTCTGTCTCGCATGTATCGGGACGATCTGGCGCAGCTCGAGGCCGGGCTCGCGCTCTATGACGCGTTCTACCGCTGGTGCCGGGACGCGACGGATGAGACGCATAACTGGCCCGCCCGGTCATGACCGAACTCCCCACCCTGGCCGCCGCCACCCGCGTGTGGCTGCGCATCGGCCTGCTCTCGTTCGGCGGCCCGGCCGGGCAGATCGCGCTCCTGCATCGGGAGGTGGTCGAGGAGCGGCGCTGGATCGGGGAGCGGCGGTTCCTGCATGCGCTGAACTTCTGCACCCTGCTGCCGGGGCCGGAGGCGCAGCAGCTCGCGACCTATCTCGGCTGGCTCATGCATGGCGTTCGCGGCGGGCTGCTGGCCGGGGGGCTGTTCGTGCTCCCCGGTGCCGCGGTGATGCTGGCGCTTTCCGCCATCTATGCCGTCTGGGGCGAGGTGCCGGTGATCGCGGCGCTGTTCTTCGGGCTGAAATGCGCGGTGCTGGTGCTGGTGCTGGAGGCCTTGCTGCGGATCGGGCGGCGGGCGCTGAAGGGGCGCGCAGCGTGGGCGCTGGCGGCGGCGGCGTTCGGGGCGCTGTTCGTGTTCGCGGTGCCGTTCCCGCTGGTGGTGCTGGCGGCCGGGGTGATCGGCTATCTGGCGCCCGGCGCGTTCGCGATCTCCTTGCATGGCGCGGCAAAGGGGGACGCGCCGGCGCTGATCGATGCGGTGCTGGAGGCCGATCCAGGCCGCCCGGCGCGCCTCGCGGCCGACGCACGGCGGGCGGGGTTCGTGGCGCTGGCCGCCTGGCTGCTGCCGGTCGCGTTGCTCGCCATGGTGGGTGGGCGGTATGCCGAGGTGGCGCTGTTCTTCTCCAAGATGGCGGTCGTCACCGTGGGCGGCGCCTATGCCGTGCTGGCCTATGTCGCGCAGGACGCGGTGCAGGTATATGGCTGGCTCAGTCCGCCCGAGATGCTGGCGGGATTGGGCCTTGCGGAAACCACGCCCGGTCCGTTGATCCTGGTGTTGCAGTTCGTCGGCTTCCTGGCCGGATTTCGCGCGCCGGGCGCCCTCACTGGGTTGGCCGGTGGCATCGTGGCGTCGGGGCTGACCCTATGGGTCACGTTCATGCCGTGCTTCGCTTTCGTGTTCCTGGGGGCGCCGTGGGTGGAGCGGCTGCAAGGCCATCGGGCGCTGTCGGGGGCACTGGCGGCGATCACGGCGGCGGTGGTGGGGGTGGTTGCGAATCTCGCGGTCTGGTTCGGCCTGCGCGTGCTGTTCCGTGCCTTGGTCCCGGTGCAGGCCGGGCCGATCGCGCTGGAATGGCCGGTCCTGGCCAGCGTCGATCCCGTGGCGCTGGCCTTGGCGGGGGTGGCGGCGCTATGCCTGTTCTGGCTTCGATGGGGCGTGGTGCGCACCCTTGGCGTCGCCGCCGCGTCTGGCATCATGCTGCATGTGTTGGGAGTGCCCTGATGATCTCACGCCGCCTGGTACTCGCAAGCCTCGCCGCGATACCGGGCCGCGCCCTGGCGCAGGCCTTCCCGCTTTCGGAGGCCCCCGCGACCGGTATGCCCGACGGGTTCGTCGCGGCCCGCACCGGGAACGGGCGCCCCGCGAAATGGGAGATGGTCGCGGACCCCACGGCCAAGGCCGGCCACGCCGTCACCCAAACCGAGGCGGACGCGACGGATTACCGCTACCCGCTCCTGATCTGGCAGGGGCTGGCGACGGCGGATGTGGAGGTCAGCGTACGATTCAAGGCCGTCTCCGGCATGGAGGACCAGGCGGGCGGGCTGGCGGTGCGCCTCACGGATGCCGATAATTACCTGGTTGTCCGCGCCAACGCGCTGGAGGACAACGTGCGGCTCTATCGCGTGGTGCGCGGGGACCGGCGGCAGATCGCGGGCGCCGGGGCGAAGGTGACGGGCGGCGTGTGGCACACCCTGGCGATCCGGGCGGCGGGCGACATGTTCGCCGTGAGCTTCGATGGCCGCGAAGTGTTCACCGCCAGGGACCGCATCATCGCGGGCCCGGGCCGGGTCGCGCTCTGGACGAAGGCGGATAGCGTCACGCGGTTCGAGGCGCTGAGCATCGCATAACGCATGTCCGCCTCAAGGCTCCGCTCGTCCTGAGCTTGTCGAAGCGCTGGCCGGTTGTGCGCCCTTCGACAAGCTCAGGGCGAACGGTTTGTTTCGCGGGATCCTGCTATCGAGGCACGCCCGATCCATGTTGATCGGACGCGCGCCACCTCACTTCAACAACATCAGCGTGTGCGCCTCCAGCACGGTGCGGCTATGGGCACTCCGTCCATCGGCGGCGATGGTCACGGTATAGAGGCACAGATCGTCCCCCACCATAACATAGACCGGCACCACCCACCCGGCGCCCACGCGCTCCACCACGGGCGGCTTGATCTTCGCGGCGTAGGCTTTCTGGATCGTTTTGAACCGTTCGGCGACTTCGGGCGTCGGGTCGGTCATTAGCCTGAGCTGGTCGAAGCTGCGCAATACGGTGAACGTCTGGTCGAAGCGCCGGGTTACCTCGAGGCGGGTGAGCGCGTAGTCCAGCCGCTGCTGTTCCGTGTCGATCACCAGGCCCGCCTGTGCCACCAGCGCGTCGAACTCGGCGGGCTGGGCCGCGAGGAAGTGGATGGTGTTACCGGGGCGCGCAAAGCCGATCGTGCCCGAGATCGTGCGGTAGGGACCATCCCAGTCGAAGCGGAAGATCAGCCCGCGCTGCAGGAACGGCACCGGCAGGCGCAGCACCTTCGTGGCGGGGCGGCGGATCAGCTCGGCCTGGTTCGGGTTGACGGGCTCCACCAGGTTCGCCAGCACGGTCTTGTCGTCCATGGCCTGTTCCCTCTGGAATGGTTGTGACGCGGCCGTGCCGATCAGCATCGTCATGATGGCCGCCAGCACGGCCCCGCTTGGGTTACGGGTGCGGCGGGGGGGGCGGGTGCGCGGCATCCCAGATCTCCCCGGCCCGTTGATTATAGGTCTTGTTGGGCGGCGTGCTCTCTTGCACGAGGCCGTTTTGATAGGATTGATTGATACGGTTCTCGCCCGCCTGCTCACCGGCCGCCTTGATCTCGTCCGGCGTCGCATCGGGGTGCGCGGCCCGGTAATCGGCCTCGCCTTGCTGCGCCGCCGCATCATAGACGCCCCTGGTGAACGGGCTGCCAGTGCCGGGTTCCGGATCGTGAACCCCGGCGAGCTCGTTGTGTTCGCGCTGAGCGATCGCCTCGCCATGCGCGTCCTCGGCCATACGGGCATTGATGTAGTCGGCGCGGGACATCTTCGTGGGATCGGGCGTCAGGCCGCTGTGCTGAGCGTCGGCATGGTTCATCTCATGCGCAAAGGTGGAGGCCGGGGATTGATCTGTGGGATCGAGCGTCACGGTGTTGCCGAGCCCGGCGCCATAGGGCGGCGTGTAGAACGTGCCCTGCCCCGCCGTGCCAGGCACGAACGTCACGTTATCCCGGTCGAACACGTTCACCGCATTCCGCCCCGTGGGCGTCTGGTTGAGCCGGTTGCGCAGCGCCGTCATCGCCGGGTTTTCACCGGGGCGCGGCGGTGCAATGTAGTGCTGCGCCGACAGATGCCGCCGCCGCCGCCCGCCGCCCGGCCCGCCCCTGTGATGCTCGAGCCAGCCGGGCTCCCCGGTGTCGGACACGGCGGCGTCCACGGGGTCCTCGATATCGGCGTCCGGCGCCTCCGTCCCCTGGCCGCCCGAGTTGATCTTGACCAACGTCCCGATGATCGTGACGCCGGCCGGGTCGATCACGATGGCGTTGCCGCCGACTTTCAGGCTGATCTTCTGCTTGGCCTCCAGGATGATCGTCCCGGCGCTCACGGACGCCGTCCCCTTCACCATATAGGCCGCGTCGGACTGCAAATCCTGCACCATCTTGCCGTGCACGGTGAGGTTCAGGTCCTTCTCGACCCGCTCGAAATGCCCGCCATTCACATGCAGCTGGTAGTCGTTGCCGACGGTGATGTCGAAATCGCCGCCCTGCTTGTCGGCATCCGGGTCCTTGTAGCCGATATGCGCGAACCGGCTGCCGCTCGTGGTCTCGTAGGTCGAGCCGAACGCGCGGATGTCCAGCCGCTTCTGCGAGCGCAGCAGCACCTGCTCCTTGTTCGCCGTGTCGTCGAAGCGGAGCATGTGGTAGCGGTCCTTGGCCTTGTCCCCCAGCGGCACCGATCGCGTCTTGAGCCCGCTCTGCAGCTTGTATTTCGGCAATTCGAAGGGCGGCTTGTGCAGGGCGTTGTAGACGCGGCCCGTGATGATCGGCCGGTCCGGATCGCCGTCGAGGAAGTCGACCAGCACCTCCTCCCCCACGCGCGGCATGAACTGCATGCCCCATTTCGGCCCGGCCCAGCCCTGCACCACCCGCAGGAAGCAGGAATTGGTCTCCGGATCGGCGCCGCCCTTGGTCGTGCGGTCCCAGTCGAATTTGACCCGGATGCGGCCCAGCTCGTCCGTCTCCACCTCCTCCTTGGTCTGCCCGAACACGATCGCCGTCTGCGGCCCGCGCACCTGCGGCCGGGGCGTGAGGCTGGGGGAGCGATAGGCGTTGCCGAGCGGGACGGCGGTGAACGAGTTGGTATACCGCTCCGGCTTCGGCGGCTTCGGGAATAGCAGGCTCAGGACCGGCAGCTTCGACAGCACCGGGTTCGCCAGCTCCAGCAGGAACGGCACCAGCGGCGCCGCGAACCCGGCCCCGAACGCCGCCGCCACGCTCGCGATCTTCGGCAGGCTCTCCACCGCCTTGTTCACGTCCGGCAGGTTGCCCTTCGCATCCTTGAAGCTGTCCTGCCCGCCGGACACCCCGGCGATCAGCGCGTCGTGCAGCAGCCGGCTCAACACCTCGAGCGTCTTGTCCCCGGTGAACGCCGTCTCGGTCGCGGAGAAGTTGACGGTCGTGATCAGGTAGTCCCGGTCCTCCTCCGTCGGCAGGCGATGCGCCGCCTCCTCCTCCTTCACGTGCACGACACGCATCCGCCGCCCCGCCGCCAGCGTCACGCGCGTGGTGTTGCCGTGGAACACCTCGAACCGCGCCTCGTCTTCCTGCAGCCGGGTCAGCAGCAGGATCTGGGCGTAGGCGCTCTCCTCCCCGGGGGTCACCAGCACGGCGGTGCCGCCCGGATATTGCACGTGATCGCCCTCGGTGGACCGCGCGACGTCGGCCAGCACGGTCTCCTCGGATTTTTGGTACACGGGCGGGTTGAGCCGGTAGTCGCGGTCCCGCGATGTCCATCGCTTGAGCCGCGGCACGAAGCTGTGGGTCCAGTTGCTGACGACGCCCCTGGCCTCAGTGGACGGGACGAAGCTGAGCGGGGTCTGGTCCACCGCCTTGTAGGGCGGGCCCTCCACGATCACCATCACATGGCTGTGGTCGCTTTGCTCGAAGAAATAATGCAGCCCGTGCTGCTCCATGAGCCGGGAGACGAAGTTGAAATCGGTTTCGTCGTACTGGACGCAGAACTGCAGCACCGGGAATCGCGGTCCCGGCTGCGCCCGCAGGTCGAAGAACAGCCCGGCATTCGCGCCCCGGAACATCTCCCGCACCGCATCCCCCAGGACGGTCCGGATCACGTCGAGCGCGGTCTTGTCCTGGAAGATCCGGTATTGCGACCCCTGGTCCAGCATCGCGAGCCACGGCACCACCCGCAGGGAATAGGTCCGGAACTCCTCCCGCTTCGGATGCAAGGGGCCGGCGGAGAAGCCCGCGACGAAGCCGTGATAGCCGCGGAACACCTTCTGTTCGATGGGACCGGTCCGGATGCGGATGCCGATCGCGGTGCCGAGGATCTTGCCGGGCGCGATCGCGAAGTCCCGCGACAGGACCGTGAGCGTATAGACGAACGGGCGGGAGATCGCCTCCTGCCCCAGTATGCCGGTCGCGAGCAAGACGTCCCGGTCATCCTCGCCGAAGCTCAGCGCGGAATCGAGCTGGATCGCGGCTTCGGACTGGGCGCTGTCGGCCATGCTAGCGGATCCCCATGCTACGGGATCATCGTCGTGGTCTGGCCCGGCATCACCACCGACACCATGCCCAACCAGGTGCACAGGCACTTGGACACGTTATCCAGCGCCGGTTGATTGCCGATCAGCACCGTGGGCGCGCCGGGGATCCAAGGCGCCGCCGTCGCCGGGATACACGGCGCCGGCGAAAACACGCCCAGCTTGGCCGCCGTTGCCGCGATCACGGTGGGGTTCGTGGGCGCCGAGCACATGCCGAAGGGCGGGATGTTCAGCATCGGCACATGGTCCTGGATCGTGGCCGCCGGCATGTTGCCGACCTTCACCCGGTTGACCGGCAGCACCTTCAGCGCCGCGGGCGCCGCCCCGAAGCTGCAAGCGATCTGCGCGCCATCCACGACCTGTTGCGGCATCGGACGTCCCAGCCCCGATTGTGACAAGGCAGATTGTTATCTACCTGTATCGAAATGTCTATGATCCAGGTCACATCCAGCGGCGCCGCAGGTCCAGCCCATGCAAAACCCCGCCCGCCAGCAAGGACGCCGATACCCAGCCCCACCAGGCGCCCGCGAGCTCCAGCCACATCGCCCCCAGCAGCGCCATGCCCGCCAGCAGGTTCGGCAGCAGCGCGCCGGGCGCCACGCCCCGCCCGGTGCGCGCATGCCACGCCACCAGAGCCACTCCCTCGACCGCCATCCCCGCCATGATCAGCAGCAGCACGCGCCCATCGGCAAACCAGCCCGCCATCAATCGTCCTTGTGCAGCAGCGCCCGGGTCTTGCGCAGCGCCAGATACATCAATCCCCCGACGACCGGGATCGCCACCCCCATCGCGATATCCGCATCCACCCGAACCCCCGCCGCCCGCGCCGCCTTCGCGAAATAGCCCACGAGCCCCACGATGTAATACGTGACCGCAGCGATCGAGAGCCCCTCCACCGTGGATTGCAACCGCAATTGCATCCGGACCCGGCGATTGACCCCCGCCAGCAAAGACTGGTTCTGCTGCTCCCGCGTCACCCCCACCCGCGTCGCCAGCAGCTGCGTCGCCCGCGCAACCCGGCGGGACAATTCCTCCTGCCGGCCCGCGACCGAGCGGCAGGTGTTCATCGCGGGCGCCAGCCTGCGATCCGTGAACTCCTGCCAGGTCTGCAACCCGGAGATCCTGACCTCCCGCAGCTCCGCGATCCGCCGCTGCACCAGCTCGTCATAGGCCACCGCGGCACTGAAACGGTACAGGTTATCGGCCTGCCGGCTGTCGATCTCGGCCGCCAGCCGGGTGAGCCGGTCCAGCAGCACCGGCTCGTCCACCTCGGCCGCCGTGACCATCCCGGCCGTGATCTCCGCCACCTCCCGCTCGCAGCGCGCGATCACCGGCGCCAATCCCTGCGCCACCGGCAGCGCCAGCAGCGCCATGAGACGGTAGGTGTCGATCTCCAGCAGCCGCTGCACCACGCGCCCGGCCTGCCACGGCGTCATGCCGCGATCGAGCAGCAGGAAGCGGCTGAACCCGTCCGCCTGCACCCGGAAATCGGTGAACGCCACCGCGGCGCCGCCCGCCACGTTGGAGCCCACCAGCTGGCTGCGGGCAAAGACCTGGGTTGCGAGCGTCACCGGGTCCTGCTCCGGCGCCGCCAGCTTATGAGCGGGCGGCAGCAGCGCCACGTGCGCGGCCACCATGACCTTGCCCGGCAGGTTCGCCAGCCAGTGCGCCGGCACGGAATTGATGGCGGGGTCCGCGAACGGATCGTCCCCGGCGCCAGGCACGATGAAGGTGTAGCGCAGGAACTCGGTATGCCGCTCCCACTTGACGCGGAACGGGCCGAGATCGGCGATGTAGTGATTGCTCCCGGCCGGCGGCGGCACGGCGCCATACCGCTCCGCCAAGGTGCAGACCGCCTGCCACCCGGCTTCCCACGACGTGGGATCGAGCATCAGCGCCAAATAGGAAATGCGGCACGGTGCCTCGAGCGCCTCGGGCGGGCGGGCATGCACCTCGTTGTTCAGCAGCATCCGCTGCGGGTGCTCGGGCGGCAGCAGGATCGTCATGCGGGGGCCATCGCGGCGTGCTCCAGGATCAGGGCGGCGGCCTCGGCGGGCCGCTCCTCATGCGCGAGATGGCCGAGCCCGGGCAGCACCCGAAGCATGGCGCCCGGCACCAGCGCCCGCACCCGCTCCGCCTGCGCGGGTGGCACCGTGCGGTCGGCATCCCCGGCCACCAGCAGCAGGCGAGCGGGCAGGCGCGGCAAGTCCCGCACCAGCGGTTCCAGATGCCAATGCGCCATCATGCCCAGTGCAGCCGCGGCGTGACGCGGGTTGGCGACCAGGCTGGCGTAGAGCGCCGTGCCCTCCGCATCGAGGGTCGAGCCTGTTTCACGGAGCAGCCGCTCCACCACCCCCGCCTTCCCGGCCCGCCAGGCGAATAGCTGCGGCAATCCCGGCAGCCCCACCATCACCCGCGCCAACGGCGAAAATACCTGCCCCGCCACGCCCTGCAACGGCAGGAAGGCCCCGTTGAAGCTTACGATCCCGCGCGGCGCGATCTGCCCATCCAGCGCCATCCGCGCCAGGATCGCCGCCCCCGCGGAGTGCCCGGCCGCGTGGATGGGATCTAGGTTCAGCACCTGCAGCAAGCCTTGCACCGACCGCGCCATTCCCGGCAACGACAGCCGCGCGGCGGCCGGCGCTTCGGTGAAACCATGACCCGGCAAATCGGGCGCCACGACCGTGAAATGCCGGGCCAAAGGCGCCAGCACGCCGCGCCAAGAATGGGTGGAGGCGCCGGTCCCGTGGATCAGCAGCACCGCCGGGCCGTCACCCATGACCTGCACATGCCAGCGCAGCCCGGCGGCGCGCACGAACCGGCTATGGGCCCGGTTCGGCCAGGTGGCGGGAAGCTCCGTCACCCGCGCACCGCCGCGCTCACCAGCTCGGGCCTTGCATACGGCAGCGGCACGTAGCGCGCGGCCATGGCCTCCGCCAGGCGGCGGCTCGCGGGATCCGGCCGGGTGGAGGTGTCGATCAACACGGCGCGCAGCCCGGCCATCCGCACCACCCTCGCTGCCGCCAGCGCCTCCTGCTCCGCCCGCGCGCGCCCGCCACGCCCGTCCCGCCCGACATTGGCGCGCCCATCGGTCAGCAGCACCAGCGTCGGCGTGCCGCCCCGGCGCCGCACCAGCAGCGCCAGCTCTGCCCCGGCATCGATCCCTTGGGCCAGCGGCGTCCCGCCCCCGCCCGGCAGGCCCGCGAGGCCCCGCTTGGCGCGCACCAGGCTCCGCGTGGGCGGCAGCAGCAGCTCCGTGCCCCGGCCCCGGAACGCGATCACCGCCACCCGGTCCCGCCGCACATAGCTTTCGGCCAGCAGCAGCTCGACGGCGCCCTTGGCCTCCGCCAGCCTATTCATCGCCTGCGAGCCGGAGGCGTCGACGCAGAAGATCGTCGTGGTCTCGGATCGCTGCTTCAGGCGGCTCACGCGGAAATCGTCCCGCCGGATCTCGATGCGATCCTGCCGCTGACGCAGGCGCTGCCAGGGTGCGGCCGCGCGCAGCGTCTCGACCACGTTCAGCCGCTCGCCCCGCCGGGGATCCCCAGCCCTCACGCCCACCGGCCGGCCGCGGCGCCCGGATTGCAGCGCGCCCTTGCTGCCCACGCTCTGCTGCCGGGCCCGCGCCTCGGCCTGCAACCGGTCGAGCAGGCCGGGCGGAATCGCGGCCCGGGCGGCCTCCAGCACGACATCCTCTTGCGGCTTGGCGGTGGTGTCCGGCTCGGTCTCGGGCTGCGCTTCCGGCTCCGGCGCCTCGGCCTCGGGCTCGCCGGGGATCTGCGTGGCGCGGGGGGCGAGCACCAGGCGGGCAGCAATTGCGGCGTCATCGAGCGTGGGCGCGTCCCGCCCATCGAGGGCGGCCACCGCCCGCGCCACCGCCAACGCGTGCATCGGCGCCCGCACGGACCAGATGCCCAGCGCCAAAGCCGTAGCGCACAGGGAAGCGATCACTTCCCCCTCTCCCCCCGGGAGAGGGTCGGGGTGAGGGTCAGCGCCTGAACCGCTTTCAGCTGAGCGTGGGTCAACCCTCACCCCAACCCTCTCCCGGAGGGAGAGGGGGCGACCGTCCACGTCCCACCGCTCATCCACGTCCAGATGAAACGCCACCCGGTCCAGCAGTGCCGCCGGGCACCGCTCATCGTCGAGCCCTTCATCCAGGGCCACGACCCCGAACCCGGCGCCCGCATCCATCGCCGCCGCGATCCGCGCCGCCGTGCCCACCGGCAGCCGCTCCGCCATCGCCAGCACCAGCGTGCCCCCCGCGGCCTCCTCCAGCACGCCACGCTCCTGCACCGCCCGCCCGGCCTGCAACGTGGCCGCGAGGTCCAGCCCGCCGAGCAGCCGCCCGTCCCCGATCGATGCCGGCACCCGCCGCCACGGCCCCGGCCGCGCAGCGCGCAACGCCTGGAGCCACGCATCCCGCCCCGGTCCCGCCGGCCCGCGCAGCACGACGCCCAGCGCCGGGTCCGCCGCACACAACCGCAGCACCAGCGCCGCCTCGCTCACGGCGGATACAGCTCGGCGACGGCCCGATCGACCCGGGCGCCCGACCCGGCGTCATCCAGCGGATCCCGCCGCAATCGGTGCCGCAAGGCGGACGGCGCGATCGCGCTCACATCCGCATGCGTGACCGCCTCCCGCCCGTCCAGCGCCGCAAAGGCCCGCGCCGCGCGCAGCAGCGTGAGCTCCGCCCGCAGCCCGTCCGTGCCCAGCGCCATGCACAGCATCGCCGCCCGCTCCAGCACCGCGTCCGCCACCTCGACGCCGGGCAGCAAGTCCCGCGCCGCCGCGATCTGGCCGCGCACCCGCGCCGCCTCCGCCGCGAACTGCGCCGAGAACCCGGCGCGGTCCCGCTCATACGCGTCCCGCCGCCGCACGATCATCACCCGGGTCGCGAGGTCCGCCGGCGTGCGCACATCCACCGAGAGGCCGAACCGGTCCAGCAATTGCGGCCGCAGCTCACCCTCCTCCGGGTTGCCGCTGCCGACCAGCACGAAGCGCGCCGGGTGGCGCACGCTCAGGCCCTCCCGCTCCACCACGTTCTCACCGGACGCCGCGACGTCGATCAGCAGGTCCACGAGGTGATCCTCGAGCAGGTTCACCTCGTCGATATACAGGAAGCCCCGATTGGCCCGCGCCAGCAGCCCGGGCTCGAACGCTTTTTCGCCGCGCGCCAGGGCCCGTTCGAGGTCCAGCGCGCCGACCACGCGGTCCTCGGTCGCGCCCAGCGGCATGTCCACCACGGGAACCGGGGCCCAATCCTCACCGGACGGCGCGCGGGCGCGGCACTCGTCGCACCACGCCTCGGGTGCCGCGGGATCGCAGCGATACCGGCAGCCCGGCACCACCGCCATCGCCGGCAGCAATGCCGCCAACGCCCGCACCGCCGTGCTCTTGCCCGTACCACGATCGCCGAACACCAGCACGCCGCCGATCGAGGGGTCCACGGCGGCGATCAGCAACGCACGCTTCATCTCATCCTGCCCGACGATAGCCGGGAACGGGAAACTCAGGCGCGGCGCGGCGGGCGATCCATCATGCATGGGCCGACGATATCAGCCCCGGCCGCAAACACCACCCGCCTCACCTTTGCGCGATGCCCGCAACCGCACGTCCCGGCCGCGCTTCCGTTCGCATCGTTCACCCACGGAGGCCGCCATGCCCGAAATCTCCCTGCCCAGCACGCTGCAGCTCGTGACGTTCGCGCTCGTGCTCGTCATCGCCATCGGGCTGTTCCTCCGCAACCGCCGCAGCCAGACCAAGCGGGGCGAGACGCCGCACAGCATCGTCGACGGCGATTAGTTCCGCCGCCAAACCTCCTCGCTGAGGAAGGTCGCGAAGCTGAGCCAGGCCAGCAGCGGCAGCGTCATGGCCGCCGCGGACCGGTCGGCGGCCCGTGCCGCGATCGCGGTCGTGACGGCAGAAGCCAGCATCGCCGCGGATGCGCCGGTGCTCGCGGCAAGCCGTTTCTGTCCGAAGAACAGGAACGGATAGCCTGCCAAGCCCGCAAGCGTCCCGGCCCAGCCCGCAAGCGCGGTGCTGCGCGCGCCCGACCGTCGTGCCCGCAACAGGCGATACCCCGCCCCGGCCATCAGCAGTTCGAGCACGCCCCACGCCGCCCCGATCGCTGGGCCCGGCGGGGTGAAGTCCGGCTTATTCAGCGTCGCATACCAGAGCCCGGTGCGGGAATCTGCCGGGCTGAACCGGGCGCCGATCGCCCCGGCCGCCACCACGCCGGCCACGGCCACGAGGGCGGCAGTTCTCTTGTCCATGCTGTTCTCCTGCGATGAGTGCGGCCCTTAACGCAGCGCAGACGCCGGGTATCCCTAGCCAGCGGCGTCGATCGCGGCCAAAATCGCCGCCATGTTCCCCACCACCCGCCTCCGCCGCCTCCGCCGCACCGACGCGCTCCGCACCCTCGTGCGCGAGACCTCGGTCGGTGCCCACGACCTGATCCTGCCCCTATTCGTCGAGGAGGGCGTGGACGAGGCCGTGCCCATCCGCTCCATGCCCGGCGTTTCCCGCATCCCCGAACGCGCCCTGGCCCACGAGGCCGCGGCGATCGCCCGGGACGGGGTGCGGGCCGTCATGCTGTTCGGCATCTCCCATCACAAGGACGCCACGGGATCGGACAGCCTGGCCGCCCAGGGCCTCATGGCCCGCATGACCCGCATCGTGAAGGATGCGGCGCCCGAGCTCGTGGTCATGACCGATAACTGCTTCTGCGAATACACGGACCACGGCCATTGCGGCGTGGTGCAGGACGGCGACGTGCACAACGACCTCACGCTCGAGGGCCTGGCCCGGCAGGCGGTGGTCGCGGCCGAAGCCGGGGCGGACGTCGTGGCACCGTCCGCCATGATGGACGGCCAGATCGCGGCCATCCGCGCCGCGCTGGACGCCGCCGGGCACGACCACGTGCCCGTGATGTCCTATTCGACCAAGTTCGCCAGCGCGTTCTACGGCCCGTTCCGCGCCGCCGCCGGCTGCGACCTGATCGGCGACCGTAAATCCTACCAGATGGACCCGGCCAATGGGCGCGAGGCGCTGCACGAAAGCGATCTCGACGAGGCCGAGGGCGCCGACATGCTGATGGTCAAGCCCGGTCTCGCCTACCTCGACGTGCTGGCCCGCATCCGGGAGCGCACCTTGCTGCCGTTGGCCGTGTACCAAGTCAGCGGCGAATACGCGATGATCAAGTTCGCCGCGCAAGCCGGCGCCATCGATGAGGGCCGGGTGGTGCGCGAAACGCTGGGCGCGTTCAAGCGGGCCGGCGCCGACCTGATCCTGACCTATTTCGCCCGGGACGTGATCCGGGAGGGATTTTGAGCGACGCGCTGCTCGCCCGGCTCCAGGCGCTCCGTGCAAAAACGACCGATCGTGGCTGCACCGAGCAGGAGGCGCTGTCCGCCGCAGCGAAAGTGGCGGAGCTGCTGGACCGCCACGGGATCACGCTCGCCGAGCTGGAGCGGGAGGCGGCGCCTTGCGTCCGCGCCGAGATCCTGACCCCCCGCAGCCGCCCCGGCCCCTACGACGAGTGCGCCGGCGCCGTCGCGGCCTATTTCGATTGCCGCACCTGGACCGAGAAGGACGTTGAAGGCCGCCTCCGCCTGGTATTCTTCGGCCTGCCGGCCGACGTGGAGGCTGCGACCTACGTCATGCACTTGGTGGCGCAGGCGTTCGAAACCGAGGCCAACCGCTTCCGCGCCGGGCCCGGCTATTTGCGCGGGCGCGGCAACGGGCGGCGCATCCTGCACACCTCGTTCATGCTGGGCCTGAGCCAAGGCATCCAAGCCAAGTTCGCCGCCCTGCTGACCACCCGCGACCAGACCCGGCAGGCCGGCCAGGCACTGGTGGTGGCGAAGGCGGGCGTGGTGGAGGCGGAGCTGGCGAAACTGGGCCTGCGCTTCCGGACGCGAAGCGTGGCGCCGCGACGGGTGAACCCGGATGCGTTCGGGACAGGGCAGGCGGCGGGCGAGCGGTTCGTGGTAACGCCGGGGATCGATGCCTAGGCCGAAGTCAACAGTTTCTGACCCGTGCCCCAACCGAACCCACCAATAAAATTTACGGTTCAGCAATCCATCTCCGCTACGGTCAAGGAGATTGAGTGCAATCAGGGGGCAGCTTTTGGCGCACTCGGGTCCGACCGTAGACATGCCCCAGCGCGACGGGGCGGACCCATTGCTGCGTGAGGCGATCGAGGCGCTCCGGTGCAACTACGCCATCTTCGACGCCGAGCGAAGGCTCGTGGATTACAGCACATCCTATGCCGAGCTGCACCGAGAGACGTTCAAGGCCGCAACGGCCGGCTTAAGGTATGATGACCTGATGCGGGAGGCGATCCGGCGTACTCTGCCGGACGCGAGTCCGGCGGCCCACGCGGCGGAGCTGGCCAGGCGCATCGCCGCCCACGAATCCGACCAGCCGGCCGAGTTCGACCGGCTCTATCCCGACGGGCGATGGATGCGGGTTGCCAAGCATCGCCTTTCGGGCGGGCAGGTGGCGGGCGTGGCGATGGACATCACCGCATTGAAGAAGCGCGAAGCCGCCATCGCCGCCAGCGAAGCCCGCTACCGCGCCCTGGTCGACATCGCGCCGGTCGGCATCTGGCATGTGGACGAAGCTGGGCGAACGTTGTTCGCCAACGCACGGCTTGCGGCCCTCTATGGTGGGCGCATCCCGGCCTCACTGGCGCCCGAATGGCTCCAGAGGCAGGAGAGCGAGTCCTGCGAGGGGCCATTCGGCTTCCCAAGGGGCCGCGAGGTGGAGGCGACGATCCTGGCCCGGGGTCGGCGGGCCCGGGTATTCGTCTTGGTTTGCGTGTCAGACTGGCTCCCGGCCGGGGCCGATGGACACCGCAGCGCCGTCCTGACGTTGCTCGATATCACCCCGCTGAAGGCCGTGCAGGCGAAGGTGGAGCGGCTGGCCTGGCATGATCCGCTGACGGCGTTGGGCAACCGCGCCTTCTTCCAACGCGCCCTGGCCAACGCGGCCGCGCAGCAGGAGGAGGCCGTCTTGCTGATGATCGACCTCGACTACTTCAAGGAAGTGAACGACCGCCACGGCCACGGCGTCGGTGACGCTCTGCTCCGCGAGGTCGCCAGCCGGCTCCGGACCGGAGCGCGCCACACCGATCAGGTCTGTCGCCTCGGCGGGGACGAGTTCGCGGTGGTGCTGCAAGGCCGGGGCTGCGTCCAGCGTGCGCCGGCCTTGGCGGCCCGCTTGGCCGCCTCTCTCCAGCGAAGCTTCGAAGTCGATGGAGTGATTGTACGCCCATCCGCCAGTATCGGTCACGCCGCGTTCCCGGCCGACGCCCCCGAGATCGAAGGGTGGCAGCGGGCGGCAGACTTGGCGCTGTATGCCGCAAAAGATCGCGGACGCGGCCGGGCCGTGCAATTCGTTCCCGCCATGCTCAGCCACGTCGAACAGCGCCGTAGGCTGCAGGAGGCATTCGTCGCCGCAGTCCAGGCCAATGCCCTGACACTCGCCTGGCAGCCGCAAGTGGCCCTGCCCGGGCGTACACTCCGCGGAGCCGAGGCCTTGGTGCGCTGGCCCGGCAGCCCTCTCGGCCCCGATGAGGCGGCACCCGGCGCGTTCCTCCCGGCGCTGGCCGAAGCTGGCCTTCTCACGATGCTGGATGACTGGGTTTTACACGCCGCACTGGCCCAAATGGCGTCGTGGCAGGGCACGCGGGGCGCGCCAGGCATCGCCGCCGTCAATATCTCCGTCGGAACGCTGTCCGACCCTGCATTTCCAGAGCGCGTCGCCAAAGCGCTGCATCGGCACAACGTGCCCGCCGGCATGCTCGAAATCGAGGTGCCGGAGGACGTCGCCGTCCGCGACCTCGATGCGGTCGGACCGGTGCTGGTCGAGCTGCAGGCCCTGGGCCTCCGGCTGGCGTTGGACGATTTCGGTGGGGGACTGTCCAGCGTCTCGCACCTTATTCACCTGCCGGTCGGCCTCGTGAAGCTCGACCGATCGATCATCGCGGGACTTCCTGGGCCGCGACAGGCAGCCATGCTGCGGGCCGTCGTGGCGATGGCAGCCAGCCTCGGCCTCCCGGTGCTGGCCGAAGGTGTCGAGACCGAGGCGCAGCTGCTGAGCCTGTCCCGGGCGGGCTGCACGCTAGTCCAGGGATACCTCCTCGGCCGCCCGATGCGGGCCGCACAGCTCGTTCCATCCAACAACGACTGGGCACCAGCTCCCTGGCAGCTTTGGGGTGAGGCTGTGCCGGAGATCGCGGAATCGATGGCGTCGCAACTGGCTTGAGATTACCCGCCCCGCATCGCCGCCCGCTGCCGCACCAGCGCCAGCACCGCCGTGCTCACCGGCATCGGCGCTTCCACCCACCCCGCCAACTCCACCACGGCGCCCAGCAGCGCTTCGATCTCCAACGGCCGGCCCAGCTCCAGATCCTGCAGCATGCTGGTCTTGTGCCGGCCGACCTCGGCGCCGCCCTCGATGCGCTTGTCCACGTCGATCGCGAACCGGATGCCCAGCCGCTCCGCCACTGCCTGACCCTCCAGCATCATGGTCCGCACCACGGCACGGACGCCGGGATCGCCCGTGATCACATCGAGCGTGCCCGTGGTCAGCGCACTCAGCGGGTTGAACGCCATGTTGCCCCAGAGCTTCACCCAGATCTCGTCCCGGATGCGGGGCCGCACCGGCGCCTTCAACCCGGCCGCGATCAGCAGCTTCGAAAGCGTCTCCGCCCGCGGGCTGCGGGACCCATCGGGCTCGCCTAGGCTGAACCGGTCGCCATAGGTGTGGCTGATCACGCCCGGTGCGGTCACCTCGGCGGCCGGGTAGATGATGCAGCCCAGCGTCTGCGCCGGCGGCAGGCCGTCCCACAGCGCGCCGTGGGGGTCCACGGCCGTCACGCGCCGGCCGCCGAACGGCTCCGCGAGCCCATGGCAATACCACCACGGCACGCCGTTCACCGCGGCCACGATCGTCGTCTCCGGCCCGATCAGCGGGCGCAATTGCGGCAAAGCGGGCTCGAGCGAGTGCGCCTTCAACGTCAGGAACACATAATCCTGCGGCCCGAGTGCGGCGGGGTCGGACACGGTGCGGGGCCGGGTCACGGTGCGGACGCCGCCGCTGTCCAGCACCAGCCCGTCCCGCTCCATTGCCGCCCCATGCGGACCGCGCGCGACCACGCTCACGGGCGTGCCCGCCATCTCCAGCCGCGCCGCGAGGAATCCGCCGATGGCGCCGGCGCCGAATACGCAGACCGAGCTCATGGCGCCAGCCCCAGCTTCTGCGCCAGCCCGATCCGCTGCACCTTGCCCGTGGCCCCCTTCGGCACATCCGCCATCACCAGCACCCGGCGCGGCACCTTGAACGGCGCCAGGCGGCTCGCGGCGAAGTCCCGGATCTCCTGCTCCGTCACGGTCTGCCCCTCCAGCGGCACCACGACGGCGCCCACCTCCTCCCCCAATTTGTCATGCGGGATCGCGAAGGTGACGACCTGCGCGAGCGCCGGGTGATCCAGCAGCACGGTGTCGATCTCGAGCGGGCTGATCTTCTCCCCCCCGCGATTGATCTGCTCCTTGAGCCGGCCCGTCAGGAACAGGTAGCCCTCCTCGTCCACCCGCCCCTGATCCCCGGTGCGGAACCAGCCATCGGTGAAGGCACGCGCATTCGCATCCGGGTTGTTGTCATAGCCCGGCGTCACGTTCGCGCCTCGAATCACGACCTCGCCCACCGCGCCCTGCGGCAGGATGCGGCCGTCATCGTCCATGACCGCGACCTCGGGCCCCGCCGCGACGCCCACGGCACCAGGCTTGCGGGCGCGCGGCGGCAGCGGGTTGGCGCACATCTGATGCGCAGCCTCCGTCATGCCATACGCCTCGATCACCGGGGAGCCGAACACCTCCTCCAATTCCAGCATCACCTGCGGCGGCAGCGATGCCGAGCTGGAGCGGATCAGGCGCAGCCCCATGGCCCGGGCACGCCCGGGGTTGCTGCGGGCGCGCATCAGGATCGCCTGGTGCATCGTGGGCACCGCCGTATACCAGCTGGGCTTCACGGTCTCGACCCACTCCGAGAACTTGAACGCGTTGAACCCCGGTGTGCAGCAGACCGCCGCCCGCGCGTGCAACGAGCTCAGCACGGCCGCGATCAGCCCATGGATGTGGAACAGCGGCATCACGTTCAGGCACAAATCGTCCGGTGTGAGCGCCAAGCTCTCGGCGATATGCCGGGCGGAGGCCGCGAGGTTGCCGTTGGTGAGCGGCACGATCTTGGGCCGCGCCGTGGTGCCCGAGGTATGCAGCACGAGCGCCATGTCATCCGGAGCAGCCGGCCCAGGCCGCGCCGCGGCGGCCACCGGCAGCGCCGACATATCGAGCCGGAACGCGCCGCCGCCTGTGGGATGCAGGGCGATCACCGGCAGCCCGATCTTCGCCGCCACCTCCCGCGCCGGTGTCGAGTCGCCATCCTGCAACACGATGGCGCGGGGCTTGAGGTCGCCGAGATAGAACTCGAACTCCTCACCCTTGTAGGCCGGGTTGAGCGGCGCCGCGGTGGTGAGGCTGGCGATCGAGACGAAGGCGGCCGCCATCTCCGGCCCGTTCGGCAGCACGATCGCCACCCGGTCCCCACGCCCGATGCCGGCGCCGTTGAGCGCGCCCTGCACGGCCAACGCTTGCAGCAGCAGCGCCTGACCGCTCATCCAGGGCTGACCGGGCGAGCCCACGGCCCGGCTTCCCTCATGCGCCGTCAGTATGTCCCAGATCGATGCCATTCCCGCCCCACGCCGTTTTGACCAGCGTAGGGCGCAATCACGCCCGCGTCATCCCGGGGTGATCAGGCCTTCTTGAGCTCGTCCGGCTTGTGCACGGCTTCCTTGCCGGACTTGTCGGATTTCACCATGAACTCGGGGTTGTCCTTGGTGGCCTTGGCCGTGTGGCCCTTCACCTTGGTCGTGCTGGTGACCTTCTTCTCGACGGTGCCATGCGTCTCGCCCTGGGGCGTGCCCCACTTCACCTTGTCGCCAGGCTTCACCTTGTCACCAGGCTTCACCTTGTCGGCCATGCCATCCTCCCTGGGTTGCCGCGCATGGAACAGCGTGAGGCCGCTCACGGTTCCCGGGGAACCGCCGGTGCGGTTCGGGCGTCCTGGCCTGGCCTGATCGGAGACACCCCATGACGATGCCCCGCCGCCTGCTCCTCGCCGCCGCCGCCACCCTCGCCGCCCGGCCGGGCCGGGCTGAAGACACGCTGACGCAGGTCGCGAGCTTCGAGCAGCAGGTGACCGGTGTGGCCGTCAGCCCCGACGGCCGCATCTTCGTGAACTTCCCGCGCTGGGAGCAGGACGTGGCGATCTCGGTGGCCGAGCTGGGCCGGGACGGGTCACTCACGCCGTATCCCGACGCCCAGTGGAACGCCTGGCGCAACGCGGCCCCGCTCAGCGGCGGCGATCATTTGATCTGTGTGCAGGCCGTGTTCGCCGACGCCCGCAACAACCTCTGGATACTCGACCCCGCCGCCCCCGGCAACGAGTTCAACCTGGAGGGCGGACCGAAGCTGGTGCAGGTGGACCTTCGATCCAACCGCGTGGTGCAGGTGATCCGCTTCGACCGCACCGCGGTCCCGCAGGGCAGCTACCTGAACGACATCCGCATCAGCCCGGACGGGACCCACGGCTATATCACCGATAGCGGCGTGAAAGGCGCGCTGCTGGTCGTGGACCTACGCTCCGGCGCCGCACGCCGCCTGCTGGACGGCCATCCCAGCACGCAGGTCGAGCCCGGCGTCAAGGTCCACGCCGACGGCCAGGAGCTGAAGCGCCCCGACGGCCGCGGCCCGCAATTCGCCGCGGACGGTATCGCGTTGGACGGGCCCGGCCGCTATTTGTATTGGCAGGCCCTCACCGGCCACACGCTCTATCGCCTGCCGACCACCGCCATGCTGGACCCCCGCTTGCCGCCCGCCCGGCTGGCGGCCGCCGTCGAGAAGGTGGGCGTGAACGGCGTGGCGGACGGGCTGTGGATCGACAAGCGGGAGCGCTTCTGGGTAACCAGCCCGGAGGACGATTCCGTCAAGCTGCGCAAGCCCGACGGAACGCTGATGACCGTGTTGCAGGACAAGCGGCTCCGCTGGCCCGACACCTTCGCGGAGGGGCCGGACGGGTCGATCTATGTCACCACGTCGCAGATCCAGGACATGGCGCAATTCCATGAGGCTGGGTCGGCACGGAAGGCGCCGTATGGGTTGTGGCGAATTCGTGCTTGATATGACGGCTGGCAACCATCCATGAGTAATGCCTATTCGGCGCGACAAGCAGTGTTGCGGGCGTGGACGTCTTCTCGACAGGGCTTCTCGAGCTCGAACGGTGCAACTGGACCTTTGCCGGATTGGACGCGGGCGGGCACCGGGTGGCGATACTTAGCCTGATCGAGACGGCAAAGCTGCACGGCATCGACTCTGCGGCTTATCTCCGCTGCGTCATCGAACGTGTCGCCAATCAGCCGGTGGACCGCGTGGATGAGTTGCTGCCCTTGAAATTCACAGTTGCTCTTGGATGGTTGACCAACGCCTCGTAGCGTAGCGGACTTGGATCGAGACAGGCCGGATCATGCGTTTCCTAACCACGCCGGAATGCAACGACCGAGCGCGGCAGGCTGGGATCAGGCCGGGCAAGGCCGGACGGCGGCTCACGAAACCCGCCAGGCACTTTGTCCAGCTTGCCTACCAGAGCCGGATGGCGAATGCCGACTTAGTCGCTCCCATCCTGGTCGAGTGTCTGGGCACCTACGACTGGGCTGTCGTGTGGGCATACGAATTACCATGGGGTGATCGCTCCAGCGAAGCGAAGCCCCCACCAGACTGGCGAGACTACGCCCAGTGGCGTCTACGTCGGGACGAACACCGGTCATTGTATGATGCGCCGGGCCACGAATTCGAAGTGAGCGACGACGAGCAGCTCGTGAAAGTCATGAAGGCCGCCATCTACATGGGCTGGGACGCACGAGCGTTCAGCAACCCTCTCCAATGCATGGTGGATCTCTCGCACGACGACATCATTACGCTCCGCTCTCATACCAACCTGTCCGACATGACAGCCCGGCTGGCCAAACTCGGGCTCACCCAGATCTCGACGGCAAATAGAAGGCGGCTCTGACCGGACGCTTACAACTCACCTGACTCCATATCTTAGGTCCAATGAGCCACTGGTCTGGCCAGCCCCCGCCCGATCGATAAACCCCCCGGACTGCCGCGCCCAAAGCCCGGCATAAACGCCCTCCGCCGCCAGCAGCGCCTCATGCGTCCCCTGCTCCACCACCCGCCCCTCATCCAGCACCACCAGCCGGTCCATCCGCGCGATCGTGCTCAGCCGGTGCGCGATCGCGATCACCGTGCGGCCCTGCATCAGCGTATCCAGCTGGCCCTGGATCGCCGCCTCCACCTCGGAGTCCAGCGCGCTCGTGGCCTCGTCCAGCACCAGGATCGGCGCCGCCTTCAGGATCACCCGCGCGATCGCGATCCGCTGCCGTTGCCCGCCCGAGAGCTTCACCCCGCGCTCCCCCACATGCGCCTCCAGCCCGCGGCGGCCGGTCCAGTCCTCCAGCCCCTCGATGAAAGCCAGCGCCTCAGCCTGGCTGGCGGCCTCGATGATGTCGGCCTCGCTGGCGGTCGGGCGGCCATAGGCGATGTTGTCGCGGACCGAGCGGTGCAGCAGCGACGTATCCTGCGTCACCATCGCGATCCGGCCCCGCAAACTCTCCTGCGTCACCCCGGCGATGTCCTGCCCGTCGATCAGGATGCGCCCCGCCTCCGGCCGATAGAAGCCGAGGAGCAGGTTCACCAACGTTGACTTGCCAGCGCCCGAGCGGCCCACCAACCCGATCCGCTCCCCCGGTGCGATCTCCAGATCGAGCCCATGCAGCACGCCCCGTGCCGTGCCGTAGCCGAAGCGCACGCCCTCGAACCGCACCCGGCCCTCCGGCACCGTCAGCCGCGTGGCGCCGGGTGCGTCGGGCATCTGCCGGGGCTGCGCGATCGAGTGCATGCCATCCTGCACCACGCCGAACTGCTCGAAGATCATCGTCACGTTGAACGACACCCAGCCGGAAATGCTGGCCAGCTGCCACCCCAGCGGCAGCGCGGTCGCGACCGTGCCGAGCCCGACCTGCCCGCGCGACCACAGCCACAATGACAGGCCGCCCAAGGTCACCACCATCGTGGCATTCAACGCCGCCAAGCAGGCGCTAAGCCGGGTATGGGTGCGCATGAGCGCCATGTAGGCCTCGCTCTGCGCGTCCACCCCGTCCCGCACGAACCGGTCCTCGTCCTCCGCGCGGGCGAACAGCTTGACGGTCAGGATGTTGGTGTAGCTGTCGACGATCCGCCCCGTGAGCGCGGACCGCACCTCCGAATTGACGCGGGACCGCTTGAGCAGGCGCGGGATGAACGCCCGCAACAGCAGGACATACCCGGCAAACCACACCAGCACCGGCACCGCCAGCAACGGCCCGTGTGCCGCCAGCACCACTAGCGCCGTGCCGCCATAGATCAGGATATACCAGACCGCGTTGCTGGCGGAGATCACGCTGTCCCGCACGCTGCCGCCGGCCTGCATCACCCGGTTCGCCACCCGCCCGGCGAAATCGTTCTGGAAGAACGACCAGCTCTGCCGGACCACATGGAAATGGCTCTGCCAGCGGATCAGGTTGACGAGGTTGCTCGACAGCGCCTGGTTGGACAGCAGCACCTGGCTCATCAACGCCAGCGGCCGCGCCACCCCCACGACGGCCGCCATTCCCAGCAGCTGCGGCCAGGCCGACCAGAATCGCGCCGGGCCCAAAGACGTCGCCAGCGAGACGGCGCGTCCGATGACCACGGGTATCATCGCGTCGCACAGCGCGATCGCGAAGCCCGCCGCGAACAGCAGCGCGACCCGGCCGCGCACCTGCCGCAGGAAATGCCAGTAGAACCGCGCCAGCCCCCGCGCACCCTCGCCACCCGGTGGCGATGCCCCCGGATCGGCCTCGGTCGGACGAACCCGCCCCTCCGCCCAGCGCAGCAGGCGCTCCATCAATACCCGGCGGCGGCCCCCGCGGGCCGGCGGTCGTCATTGGCGCCGTAGAACAGCCCGGGGCGCATCCGGCCTGACAGCGCCGCGTCGTTCGCCGGCATCGACAGCGTGGGCGCCGCGGTGGGCGGGCCGACCGCCACCATCTCCGCCGCCCCCCACGGCACCTGCTCCATGATCGTATGGCCCCGCGCCTGCAGCAGCGCCTTCGTGTCCGGGGACAGCGCGAACGGCTCGGCATACAGCACGTCCGGCAGCCATTGGTGGTGGATGCGGGGCGCGTCCACCGCTTCCTGCGGCGCCATGCCGTGGTCGATCACGTTGAGGATCGTCTGCAAGGTGATGGTGATGATCCGGCTGCCGCCCGGGGAGCCCGTGACCAGCAGCGTCTTGCCGTCCCGCACCACGATCGTGGGTGCCATCGATGACAAGGGCCGCTTGCCCGGTGCAATCGCGTTCGCCTGCCCCTGCACCAGGCCATACAGGTTGGGCACGCCCAGCTTCACCGTGAAATCGTCCATCTCGTTGTTGAGCAAGAACCCGGTATCGCCCGCGATCGCCACGGCGCCGAACGAGCCATTGATCGTGTAGGTGACGCTCACCGCGTTCCCCTCGCGATCGACCACGGAATAATGCGTAGTCTCCGGCTTCTCATGCGGCTCGGTGCCGGGGCGGAGGTCTTTCGAGGAGGTCGCCCGCTCCCCGATCTGCGCCCGGATCGCGGCGGCGTATTGCTTGGACAGCAGCCGCTCCAGCGGGTTCTGCACGAACGCCGGATCACCCAGGAAGGTGTTGCGGTCGAGATAGGCGTGGCGCATCGCCTCCACCATCAGATGCACGGACTCCGCGCCGTGGAAGCCGAGCCGCGCCATGTCGTAGCCCTCGAGCACGTTCAGGATCTGGCAGATCGTGGTCCCGCCCGAGCTCGGCGGCGGCGCCGACAGCACCAGCGCGCCGCGATAGGTGCAGCGCAACGGATCGCTCTCCGTCACGTGATAGTCCGCGAAGTCCGCCGCGGTCAGGATGCCGCCATCGGCGCGGGCCGCCGCCTCGACCGCTTCCGGAATGCGTCCCTTGTAGAACGAATCCACCCCGCCGGCCGCAATGTCGGTCAGTGTGCGGGCGAGGTCGGTTTGCACCAGGCGGTCGCCGGGCTGGAACGGACTGCCGTCGGGGCGAAGGAAGATCTTCGCGACCCCCGGCACCCGGCGAAACCGGTCCGCCTTCGCCTCCAGGATGTCCGTATCGCCTCGCGTCAGCACGAACCCGTCTTGCGCCAGGGCGATCGCCGGCGCCATCAGCGTGGCGCGCGGCAATGACCCATACCGCAGCAGCGCCGCTTCCAGCCCCGCCACCGTGCCGGGCACGCCGGCGGCCTTGGTGCCATACAGGCTCGCCTCGGTCAGCGCCTTGCCCGCGGGATCGAGATACATGTCCGCCGTGGCAGCCGCCGGCGCCATCTCCCGGAAATTGATGAACCGGTCGCGGCCATCCGCCAGATGCAAGGTCATGAACCCGCCGCCGCCGATATTGCCGCAGCACGGGTTCACCACCGCCAGCGCATACCCGACCGCCACCGCCGCATCGACCGCGTTGCCGCCCTGCTTCAGGATCGCAACCCCCACGTCGGACGCGAGCCGTTGCGAGGTCACCACCATGCCCTGGCTGCCCTCCAGCGCCGGGGCGGAGACGGCGTGGCTGGCGGCGGGCGTGAACAGCAAGGCCGCGATCAGGAAGTGCTTATGCATGAACGTCTCCAGACTTGCGTCCCCCTCACCCCAACCCTCTCCCGGGGGGAGAGGGGGCGCAAGTGGTCAGGCCCGCTCCACTTCCCAGAACAGCACGTTCCCACATCGCACGAAATTTTTGAGGCTCGACCGGAACGCCCAGGGCTGCTTCCATTGCCCCAGCGGCAGGAACGGCGGATTGGCGAACGCCTCGCGCTGCATCGCCTCGCAGATCGCCCTTTCCGCCGCCAAATCCGTCGCCTCGAACCAACGGTCCCGCAGCGCCACCATGGCCGGGTTGTCGTACCAGCCGAGCCAGCCTTTTCGCCCCGAGCCCTGCAACGGGAACGAGCTGCCTGGGTTGGTCACCGCAAGCCCGGCCCACGTCGTGCAGAACGCGTTCCAACCCCCACCCTGCCCGGGCGCATCCTGCTTCACCCGGCGTGACACCAGCGTGCCCCAATCCATCACCTGGAAATCGACGTTCAACCCCAGCTTCTGCCACAGCGCGTTCGTCACCTGCGCGATCGCCATCAACGACGCCTGGTCGGACGGCGCCATCAGCGTGATGCGCTCGCCCTTGTAGCCCGCCGCCTTGATCGCCGCCTGCGCCGCCGCCAGATCCCGCGGGCCGGTCAGCGCCTCGATCCCCGCGCGGTTCGCGAGCGGCGCGCCCTCCACGAAGAACGCCGCCGGCACCACCCCCAGCTCCGTCTGCTCGCCGATCACGGAGCCCACGAACTCCTGCTGGTCGATGGCGCCGATGATGGCGCGCAGGATCGCCGGGTTGTCGAACGGCGGATGCAGGTGATTGACCACCACCATCGCCAGCACGCCCAACGGATCCCATGCCGCCACCTGCACGCCCGGCGCCCGCTTCAACGAACCGACCAGGTCGATCAGCGGCTGCTCGATCCAATCGACCTCACCGGTGCGCAACGCGGCTGCGGCGGTGGCCGGATCGGGCTGCACGATCCACTCCACCCGGTCGAACTTCGCCCGCTTCCCGCCCGAGAACCATTGCGGCGCCTCGTCCCGCGGCACGTAGCCGTCATACCGGGCATAGGCGGCCCGTACGCCCGACACCCACTCATCCGGCAGGAACCGGAACGGGCCGCTCCCGACGAACTCCGTCACCTGCTGCGTCGCCGGCTGCCGGGACATGCGTTCGGGCATCACGAAGCAATTCCCGGCGCCCAGCGCATACAGCATCGGGCCGAACCGCGATGTCAGCCGAATGCGGAAGCGGCGGTCATCCGGTGTCTCGAACGCGTCGGTCTGCGCCAGCAACTGGCTGCCGAACGGGTTGCTCTGCCCCCAGCGGCGGATGGAGGTCACGCAATCCACGCTGCGCACCGGCACCCCGTCATGGAAGCGGAGCCCGTCGCGCAAGGTGAACTCCCAGCTCAGCCCATCGTCCGACACCGTATGCCCGGCGCACATCTGCGGCCGCGGCACGAAACCGTCATCGATGCCATACAGCGTGTCCCACACCAGGTAGCCGTGATTGACCGCGACGGTGGCGGTGGTCCAGACCGGGTCGGGATTGGCGAGGTTGGCCTGCGGCACGAATTTCAGCACCCGCGCCGGCTTCGCAACGATGGGCTGGGCGATTGACGGCCGCGTCAAGGCGGCGCTGGCGGCCCCGGCCAGAACTGTCCTACGAAGCATGCCACCACCCCTTGCTGCCCCGCACATGTCACACCGGATGGGTGCAGCGCAGCAAGGGTTTCCGCAGGAGAGTCAGCATGGATACCGGGATCGCGACTGACAAGATGATCGCCCGCACGGATGGCCCCGTGGGCTGGATCGTGTTCAACAACCCGGCCCGGCACAACGCCGTCTCGCTCGACATGTGGGCCGCCATCCCCGCCCTGATCGACCGTTTCGTGGCGGACCCCGCCATCCGCGTCATCGCCGTGACCGGTGCCGGGGAGCGCGCCTTCGTGGCCGGCGCCGACATCTCGCAATTCGAGAGCGTCCGCGCGTCGGAGGACGCGGTGAAGCACTATGAGGACGTGTCGGAAGCCGGGTCGCACGCGCTGAAATATGCAGGTAAGCCAACGGTGGCGGTGATCCGCGGCTGGTGCATCGGTGGCGGCGTGGGCCTGGCGGTCGCGTGCGATCTGCGCATCGCAGCCGAGGGCGCGCGGTTCGGCGTGCCAGCCGGGCGCCTCGGCCTCGGCTACGGCATGCCCGGCGTCAAAACCCTGATGGACCTGGTCGGCCCCGCCTTCACCAAGGAAATCTTCTTCACCGCCCGCCACTTCTCCGCGGCGGAAGCGGCCGGAATGGGGCTTGTGAATCGCGTGGTTCCGGACGCCGACCTCGCTGCCGCCGCGGATGCGATGCTGGCGGGGATCGCCGCCAACGCGCCGCTGACGTTGCACGCGCTGAAACGCACCGTGGCCGAGCTCTGCCGCGGGCATGAGGCGGACCAGGCAGAGGCGGCGCGGTTGGTCGCGGCGTGCTTCGCCAGCGAGGACTACAAGGAGGGCCGCCGCGCGTTCATGGAAAAGCGGACGCCGGTGTTTCACGGCAGGTGAAGATCCTCGAAGTCACCAACGTCGATTTCTCGCTCCGCCACTTCCTGCTGCCGCTGATGCGGGCTTTGGCCGCACAGGGGCACGACGTGGTGGGCGTGTCGGCAGACGGCCCGTTGCTGGACGAGGTCCGGGCCGAGGGCCTGCGCGTGGCGCCGGTGCCGATGGCGCGCAGCCTGTCGCCCCGGGCCCAATGGCGCGCTTTCCAGGCCCTGCGCGCCCTGATCCGCGCCGAAAAGCCGGACCTGGTGCACGCCCACATGCCCATCAGTGGCTTCCTGGCCCGGCTCGCCGCCCGCATCGAGGGCGTGCCGCGAATCGCCTATACCTGCCACGGCTTCCTGTTCAACCAACCGGGGCCCCTCTGGCGCCGCGCCCTCGGCCTGGCGATTGAATGGCTCGGCGGCCGCATGACCGACATGTTCATGACCGTCTCGACCGAAGAGGCCGCCGACGCCCGGCGCCTCTGGATTTTTCGAGATGCCGTAGCCGTCGGCAACGGCCGGGATCCCGCGATCTTCCGCCCGGACTCCGAGGCCCGCGCCCGCATCCGCGCCGAACTCGGCGTGCCGGAAAGCCGGGTGGTGATCGTCATCGTGAGCCGCCTGGTGCGCCACAAGGGCCACCCCGAACTTCTCGCCGCGATGCGCGACCTGCCCGGCGCCGAGCTCTGGGTCGTGGGCGACCGCCTGCCGAGCGACCACGGCGCCGACCTCGAACCACTCTTCGCCGCCGCCCCCCCGAACGTCCGCCGCCTCGGCTACCGCCGCGACATCCCGGCGCTGCTGGCCGCCGCCGACATCTTCGCCCTCCCCAGCCATTTCGAGGGGCTGCCGATGTCGGTGATCGAGGCGATGCTGACCGGGCTGCCGGTGGTGGCAACGGACATCAGGGGCCCGCGGGAGCAGGTGACCCAAGGCGAGACGGGGCTGCTGGTGCCCGCCATGACGGTGGCGCCCCTGGCGAAGGCGTTGCAGCTTCTGACGACAGACGCCGTCCTGCGCAGGAGGATGGGTCAGGCCGGACGGGAGCGGGCTGTGTCGTGCTATGCGGAAGCGACGGTCATTGCTAGGATCGTTGAAATATTGACCAAGCCGTGTCGCCATTCCACGCCGGCCCTGACCGGTTTGTAAACCTAACCCCGTCATTGCGAGCGAAGCGCAGCAATCCAGGGGCAAGATGCGCGCCCGTTACAGAACTACACGCACCGGAATGCCCCGACCAGGCCGCCCCGAACCAGGATCTTCGCCTGGTCCCATCAAGGCGTGAATGGAACGGGACGATCCCAACCGAAGTCGATCCGCTCTTGGATCTCCGCCAAGGCCGACTTCGCCCAGGCTTCGAGTGTCGGGTAGTCTTCATCGACCTCGACACCGGTATATCCAACCCAGTGCAGAACCAGGACGGAACCTTCCGGATAGTCGCCATCACGGGATTTCGGAGGCCTTGAATTCCAATAGCGGTCTTTCTCCAGATTAACTTATTCATTGGGAATTGCTCCTTGGGGGCCTCTGAATATTAGTTCGTGCCTTCGGGAGACATCCGGATACTTCCTATTAACGTCGAGAAACTATTCCAGTCCTGACGTGAGCCCCTGATCTTCCGCCAGTTTTTAGTAGAGTCCGCCCGAGCAGGAGGCGGACGAATGAAGCGTTCGAGGTTCACGGAGGAGCAGATCATCGGCGTGCTGCGGGAGCAGGAGGCCGGTTCGACAACGGCGGATGTTTGCCGCAAGCACGGGATCAGCCCGGCGACGTTCTATCAATGGAAGGCGAAATTTGGCGGTCTCGAGGTCTCCGAGGCGCGGCGATTGCGGACGTTGGAGGCGGAGAACGCCCGGCTGAAGAAGCTGCTGGCCGAGGCGATGCTGGACAACGCGATGCTGAAAGACGTGGCTGGAAAAAAATGGTGACGCCCGCCGCGCGGCGAGAGGCCGTGGCGCACCTGCGTGAGCAGCACGCGGTGAGCGAGCGTCGGGCGTGCCGAGTGTTGGGGGCGGACCGGACGGCTGTGCGGTATCGGTCGATCCGGCTGGACGATGCTGGGACACGTGTCCGGCTCCGGGCCTTGGCGGGCGAGCGTCGCCGGTTCGGGTATCGCCGTCTGGGGCTGCTGCTGTCGCGGGAGGGCGTGGTGCTGAACCACAAGAAGCTGCGCCGGATCTACGCCGAGGAGCGGTTGCAGGTGCGCCGCCGGGGCGGCCGCAAACGGGCCCTGGGCATCCGGGCGCCGATCGCGGTGCCGGACGGGCCGAACCAGCGGTGGTCACTGGATTTTGTGTCGGACAGCCTCTCGGACGGGCGGCGGTTCCGGATGCTGTGCGTGGTCGATGACTGCACGCGGGAGTGCCTGGGCCTGGTGGCGGACACGTCGTTGTCGGGGCTGCGGGTGGCGCGCGAGCTGGACGCGATCGTGGCAGTCCGCGGGCTGCCCCTGACGGTGGTGAGCGACAACGGGACGGAGCTGACGAGCACGGCGATCCTGCGGTGGTCGCAGGAGCGTTGCGTGGGCTGGCACTACATCGCGCCGGGCAAGCCGCAGCAGAACGCGTATTGCGAGAGCTTCAACGGGCGGCTGCGGGACGAATGCCTGAACGAGACGGTGTTCACGTCGCTGCGGCAGGCGCGGGCGGTGCTGGCGGCGTGGCGGGAGGACTACAACCACGTCCGGCCGCACTCGGCGCTGGGTGGCCGCGCGCCCGGCTGGCTCAGCGTGCCGCCGTGCTCGCCTGCATCAAGGCCGCTGCGCGTCGCCTACGGCGATGGCCTACGGCCAGCCTTGACCCAGGCTGCGCGCGACGGCTCGGGAGAGGATGGCCGGGACGGAGAAACGGCGCTCGACCAAACAGAGAAACACCGACACGATAGGCGTGGCGGCAACCGCGGACTCTACTTCTGAATGGAGGGAAGAAGGGGCTCACGTCAGTCCGAAGAAAATATCGGTCACGGCTTGGTCTGAGATCAGGCTGCCGGCCCAAAGGTCGAGTGAACATGAAAGGGCTTCTAACATCCAACTCACGTTAGACTTTGCCGTATCAGGCTTCAGCTAGATTTCTATTCAATTTCCTGACGCTTGAAGATTTCGGTAACGGCTTCATCTGGAGTTAGATCAGGAAAACTATGAAATAGAATGTTTGTAACCTCTGCACGAGGAGAATTCAGTTCAAGCATAGCTATGATTCGTTTGTCCTCTTCTTCAGATCCATCACCTTTATCGAGCTTTAGTATATAATGAAGGACATCATCTCGCGACATCTCAACGGTCTCCATAGTGTATTCGATCGTGAAGCTCTGGGCGAACTACAAAAATGTGGCGATTGCCTGGTCACATCAAGGCGTGGGTGGAACGGGACGATCCCAACCGAAGTCGAGCCGCTCTTGGATCTCCGCCTCGGCGATCTGGGCGCGGAGCGTGCAGATGCCTCATGGTTTCGATCCTGCTTTCAATAGATCCGAAACTGAGGAGAAATCTAAAGTTATTAAGAATTTCTAATTTAGAATTGACTCGAGTCAGAATTATTCTCATTTTCTCGCGAAATGGCTTCGTCCACAATCTGCTCCGGCGTCAAATCATCAGGTCCGTGGAATATGAGGTCGCTGATGAAAACATGAGGAAGGACCGCGTCTAGCTGATCAAGCACCTCACTGATGACTTTGTTATCAGTTGGGCCATAGAATATTTTCTTTACCTTCCCAATCATTTCCTTTCTTGTCATCGTCATCGTCCTTCCCTTCCAAGATTGTCATGCTGCCGTGGGCTGACGATACGGATTTAACCGAGATCGTAGACCCTGCCACCGTTCATCAACGATGGATCGTGATGCAGTTCCCAAGTTCCATTGCTAAATCGTCCGGTTCTGGCAATGATGACCTGCTCTTTCTTCGGCGGGTAAGGAGCATTTCCATCTCTCATCAGCCTACGATTTCGAGGGCTGAAATCCATCGCAAGTTCTGGATCGTTCGCAATGAGCCTCCAAATCTCCTGCCGCATCAAACCGACGGTCCCAAAGCTCCTTCCTACCAATTTATCGGCTACCTGGCCCGGTATGGCGGCCCCGTTCTCTCCTGCCAGAGAAGACGATAGCCATGGTCCTTCGGCACGCTCAAGCGAACGGCTTGCAAAAACGTCACCAGGAGTGTTCCGACGTACCTCGGTCGTTATCCTCCGGCCAATTGCCCGAAAGCGTTCGAGCGCATCCTGTATCTCTGCCCCACTCTTCCCTTCACTGGTCAAGCTGTTGACAAGTTCTCGCTCCTCGTCGCTGCGTATTTCGTAGCCAAAACCTTGCTCTCGATCGCCCCTCGCCGCTGTCGCCAGAATGGCCAGAGCCGCACGATCCTCCGCCAACATTTTCTCAAACAGTGCCGGGTCGGCACGGACAGCGCGCATGACCCGCTCCGCCATCGCCTCCATCAAAGGGCCAGTCTGCGGGGTATCGAACCTGAAGGGTCCGCGGCTCTGCGCCCAGCGGTATGCGACAGCAGCGGTGACGTCGGCCGGCTTTGAGGGATCGAGTCCGAATCGCTCGATCGCGTCCCGGACCTGCCGCTCCCCGGCCTGTTGCGCCAGGCCAGTCAGGAACTGTGCCGTTGCCAGGAGGCCGGCGGTCCCGAGTGTTAGGCGTAGCATAGGGGTGAGCGGACCGGGCGGCACCCCCCGCGGCAGCGACGGCGTGGAGCCAGGAACCGTCGGCGCGGGTGGACCCGGCAGATCCCGCACCAGCGTAATCAGACCACCGCTTCGCGTGAGATGATCGTCGGCCCGGCCCACAAAGGCCGGGAAGTGATCGAGCCCCATCTCCTGCGCGCTGCGCCCAACGAGGTCCGTGGCTTCCCGAAGGTCGCCCAGTGTCCTTGCCGTCCCGATCACCGCGCCCGCTTCGACGAAAGCGTTGACGCCGGGCGCATCCGCCGTAGTGCCCAGAACGCGGATCGGGATCAGCCGCCGACCCAGCGGTAGCGCATGCACCACGCCCGTCATGACCCGGTCGAGCCGCCCGTGCTCCGCCGCAGTGAGCCGGGCGGTGCGATGGTGGCGCTTGGACGGCGGCAATCCGGCCGCCATCGTGTGCCCCAGGCTGTGAATGCGGTCCTGCAACGCGGGCATGCCGCTTGCTGCGGCTGACCCATCACGGGCGTCGGCCGGCTTCCTGCCCGACCCAAACCACATATGGTATTGGCGGCCCTGGTAGATCCAACTGTCATTCCCGGCCATCCCAACCCCGATCCTGCAATCGGCATTTTTTCCTATTTGTTGGATCAGAATGCAAGCTGGTTCCGTCCCGTCCCGTTTGCGCTGATCCCCCACCCCCGCTATCCCGCGCCCCATGCACACGCCAATCCGCCGCGCCCTCCTCTCCGTCTCCGACAAAGCCGGTCTCGTCGAGCTCGCCCGCGCCCTCCACGCCCACGGCGCCCAGCTGCTCTCCACCGGCGGCTCCGCCCGCGCGCTGCGGGAGGCCGGGGTTGACGTGACGGAGGTGGCGGACTTCACGGGCTTCCCCGAGATCCTCGATGGCCGCGTCAAAACCCTGGTGCCGCAAATCCACGGCGGCATTCTGGCCCGGCGCGACGACGCCGATCACCTCGCGCAAATGGCCGCCCACGGCATCGAGCCGATCGACCTCGTGTGCGTGAACCTCTACCCGTTCGAGCAGACCGTGGCCGCCGGCGCCGCGCCCGCGGACTGCGTGGAGAACATCGACATCGGCGGCCCCGCCCTGATCCGCGCCGCCGCCAAGAACCACGACCACGTAGCCATCCTGACCGAACCCGGCCAATACCCCGGCGTGATCGCCGCCCTGGCCCAGGGCGGCACCACGCACCCGCACCGCGTGGCCCTCGCCGCCGCCGCCTATGCCCACACAGCCGCCTACGACTCCGCCATCGCCGCCTGGTTTGCCCGCGACGAGGCATTCCCCAACCGGCTCACCCTCTCCGGCCGGCTGCGCCAAACCCTGCGCTATGGCGAAAACCCGCATCAGCAGGCCGCCTTCTACGTCACCGGCGCCCGCCCCGGCATCGCCACCGCCCGGCAGATCCAGGGCAAGGAGCTGTCCTACAACAACCTCAACGACACCGACGCCGCCTTCGAATGCGTGGCCGAGTTCGACGCCCCCACCGTCGTGATCGTGAAGCATGCCAACCCCTGCGGCATCGCCACCGCCGCCACCCTCGCCGAGGCCTGGGACCGGGCGCTGCGCTGCGACCCCGTCTCGGCCTTCGGCGGCATCGTGGCTCTGAACCGCACCCTCGACGCCGAAACCGCCACCCGCGTGGCCGGCCTGTTCACCGAGGTGATCGTGGCGCCGGACGCAACGGAGGAGGCCCGCGCCATCCTCTCCGCCAAGAAGAATCTTCGGCTGCTGCTCACCGGCGGCCTGCCGGACCCGGCTTCACCGGGCATGGCCATCAAAACCGTCGCGGGCGGCTTCCTGGCGCAATCGCGCGATGCCGGCAGGATCGGCGCCGGGCAGCTCCGCACGGTGACGCAGCGCGCACCCACGCAGGCCGAACGCGCAGACCTGATCTTCGCCTTCCGCGTCTGCAAGCACGTGAAATCCAACGCCATCGTCTATGCGCGGGACGGCGCCACCACGGGCATCGGCGCCGGGCAGATGTCGCGGGTGGACAGCGCCCGCATCGCCGCCTGGAAGGGCGCGGAGGCCGCCCGCGCCGCCGGTCTGGAGCGGCCGTTGACCGAGGGCAGCGTCGTCGCTTCCGACGCGTTCTTCCCCTTCGCCGATGGGCTCGAGGCCGCGATCGCCGCCGGCGCCACCGCCGTCATCCAACCCGGCGGCTCCCTCCGCGACGCCGAGGTCATCGCCGCTGCCGACCGCGCCGGCATCGCCATGGTGCTGACCGGAATGCGCCACTTCCGCCATTGAGGCGCCCGCGCTAGCCTCCCGGAAAAGGCCAAGGGAGATACGAAGTGGACGTTCGCGCCGCCATCGCCACCGCCGCCGGGCAACCGCTCAGCATCGAGACCGTGCAACTCGACGGCCCCCGCGAGGGTGAGGTCCTGGTCGAGATCAAGGCGACCGGCATTTGCCACACCGACAAGTTCACCCTGTCCGGTGACGATCCGGAGGGGATGTTCCCCGCGATCCTCGGCCATGAGGGCGCCGGTATCGTGGTCGATGTCGGACCCGGCGTCCGCACCCTGAAAAAGGGCGACCACGTCATCCCGCTCTACACGCCGGAATGCCGCGAATGCGACTACTGCCTCAGCCGCAAGACCAATCTGTGCCAAAAGATCCGCGTCACCCAGGGCCGCGGCGTGATGCCGGACGGCACCAGCCGGTTCAGCTTCCAGGGTAAGCCCGTGCTGCACTACATGGGCTGCAGCACGTTCGCGAACTACACCGTGCTGCCGGAGATCGCGCTGGCCAAGGTCCGGGCGGACGCGCCGTTCGAGAAGATCTGCTACATCGGCTGCGGCGTCACCACCGGGGTCGGCGCCGTGATCTTCACCGCCAAGGTGCAGCCCGGTGACAACGTGGTGGTGTTCGGCCTGGGCGGCATCGGCCTCAACGTCGTGCAGGGCGCGCGGCTCGCGGGCGCCGACATGATCGTGGGCGTGGACATCAACCCCGGCCGCCGTGCGCTGGCCGAAAAGTTCGGCATGACGCATTTCGTGAACCCGAAGGAACTCACGGGCGATATCGTCCCGCATCTGGTCGAGCTCACGAAGGGCGGCGCCGACCATAGCTTCGAGTGCGTGGGCAACCCGACGCTGATGCGGCAGGCGCTGGAATGCGCGCACAAGGGCTGGGGCCGCAGCACGATCATCGGGGTGGCCGGCGCCGGGCAGGAGATCAGCACGCGGCCGTTCCAGCTCGTGACCGGCCGGGTCTGGGGCGGCAGCGCCTTCGGCGGCGCCCGCGGCCGCACGGACGTGCCGAAGATCGTGGACTGGTACATGGAGGGCAAGATCAACATCGACGACCTGATCACCCACGTGCTGCCGCTCGAGCGCATCAACGAGGGTTTCGACCTCATGGCGTCAGGCGAGAGCATCCGCAGCGTGGTGGTGTTCTAGGCTGCGTGGTCTAGGCAGGCGCTTCCGCCGGCCGGTCCAATTCGCAGCGCCAGCCTTGCAAGCGATAGCGGGGGTGGCTCGCCACATACCGCTGCGCCTCAGTCTGCGCCTTCAACGTGCATTCCATCGCGCTGCCCACGGGCTCCCGGACCTCGCGGCGTTCCAGGCAACGGTCGGGCTCGCTGGACAGGCAATAGACAAGGACCAATTCGATGATGGCGACCTCCCCTCGGCTATTATGGATGGGACTATGGGCCGCGCTGCTGGCCACAGCCACACAAGTTCGCGCCCAGGCGCCGGCGGAGGACACGCGGCCCCTGAGCCCGGCGCAACAAGCCCTGTTCGAAACCCCCCACCTTCAAAATGTGACCCGGCCCGGAACGCTCGACTACAGCTACACACGCGGCGGCATGGCGGATCGCGTCGCGGTGCATGTGCGCCAGGTGAACGCGGACGGCACCAAGAACCTGTCTTTCGACTACTTGTCCGGCCCCAACCAGGTGCAATTCCCCGCACTGGACCATTTCCGCGGCAACCCGCTGCTGATGCTGACCCTGGAGCGGGACGTGCTGCAGATGAAGGAGGCGGTCGGCCTCTCGACCTCCTATTTCCGCAACAAGGTCCGGGAATCCTTCGTGACGGCGGCCACGGTGCGTGACGCGACCTTCACCCTCGATGGCGCCGCGGTCCCGGCGCAGGAGATCACGGTGCAGCCCTTCGCCGGGGACCAAAGGTTGACACACATCCCGTCCTTGCAGGCAAAAACCTACGTCTTCGTGCTGGCCCCAGCCGTCCCCGGCACACTGGCCGAAATCCGCATCTCGACCCCCGCCGACGCAACGATGAAGACCGAGGCCGTCCAGCAGAGGACGGTGTTCACCGGAGTGAGCCCATGATCCGCCTCCTGGCCATGTCCCTGATCCTGCTCCCCACCCTCGCCTCGGCCCAAATGCGGCACCCCCGGCACGACTACCCCACGGCGGCCCGCGCCGATTACGTGATCGGCTGCATGGCCAGCAGCAACTTCAAGCGCGAATACCTGGACCGCTGCGCCTGCGGCATCGACGTGATCGCGGACCAGATGTCGTATGAAGACTACGAACAGGCCGACACGATCCTGCGCCTGCAACAAGGCGGCCTGGGCGACCGCGGCTCCATGTTCCGCGACACGCCGATCGCGAAGGAGCGCACGGAACAGCTCCGGCGCGCGCAGGCGGAAGTGGCGTTGCAGTGTAGGTAGCTGCCTCTCCCTCTCCCGCCAGCGGGAGGGGGAACGAAGTCAGCTCCTGCTCTCCAGCGGGAACTCCGCCCGGAACTTCGCCTGCGTCGAATCCTGCATGTCCACCTGCACCGGCCCGGCCCCATGCGGCACGAAGCCGAAGGTGATCACCGGATCCTCGCTCAGTGAGATATCCGCCGCCACCGTCAGCACCGTGTCCCCGCCCTGCGAGATAACGATGTCCTGGATGTAGCGCGGCGGGACGAAGTGCCGGGTCACCTGGTCCATCTGCATGCCGTTATTGTTGGGATGGCTGATCAGCAACTGCGCCATCGTCGCCTCCCCGTCCGGCGCCTCCCGGTCCACGCGCAGCTTCATCTGGCCCAGGCGGGACATCGCGACCTGCGGGTCCTTGCTGGAGGGCGCGGAGCAGCCGCCGGCCGCCTTCACATACCGCTCGGCTGCGAACAGCCGGCCATCCTCGGTCTCGGCAATGGCATGGATCAGCGTGTACTGGTCCACCCGCACCCGCGTTTTCAGCATGCGCGGATCGGCTGATGGCCCGAAGGTGAAGGTGCCCGCGAGCGGCGAGGGATTGCCGTCCACCACCAGCCACACCGCCTTCACGCGCCCCCCACCCGTGCCGCCCCCGGCCGAGAGCGTGACCGTAACCGGCACCAGCGCCGCATCCAGCGCCCGCGCCGGCGCATCGAGCGCGATCACGCCGCTGCCATCCGTCACCACCCGGTCCCCGAACACGGCATGCCGGAGGTCCTGCCACCGCGCGGCCCTAGCCTCCGGGTCTTCCTCGGCCCAGGCCGGAGACACCAGGCCGCATACCAGGATCAGCGCCGCAATGGTCCGCATGACAGCTACTCCCACTCGAGTTCCTTGAAGGCACTCGTCACGTTGCGGCCGTGGTAGTCGTCGAACAGCGCCCACTGGCCGCGCTCGGCCTGTCCGATCGTGTCGACGGCGCGCTCGATGTCGCCGCCCCGGGCGATCATGGCACGGATGTCCCGCACGAGGCCGGTCAGATAGCGGTGCTGCGCGGCTCCGGCACCGGGCCACTCCACCAGCGGCGGCCCATGCCCCGGCACCACAAGCCGCGCCCGCACCGCCGCCATCTCCCGGAGCCAACCCAGGATGCTGCCATCCAGCGCCGGCACCCGGTCCACGAACAGCAGATCGCCCACCCACAGCAGCTCGCCATCCCGGACCGACAGATCGTTATCGGTATGCGCCGTCGGATGCGCATGCAGGTGCAGCGTGCGGCCGCCGAGGTCGAGCGTGACGTCGTCCTGCACCAGCAGGCCCGGCTTCGCATAATCCCCCGCTGCATCCAGCCCCAGCAGATCGGCCAGCGAATTCCGATAGAACTCGCCCCGCTGCACCAGCAGCCGCTCCATCCGATGGTGCCCCACGAAGATCGGCGCATCGTCCACGAACGCCGCGGCGCCGAACACGTGGTCTGGGTGCAGATGCGTCATCACCACATAGCGGATCGGCAAACCCGTGCGGGCGCGGATGGCGGCGCGTAGCCCGGCGCCGTCCGCCAGGCTGCCGCCGGGGTCGATCACCGCCACCGCGTCCCGGCCCACCACGAAGCCGATATTGGCGATGCCGTCCTGGTTCTGGACGCTCGCTTCCTCATGCACGCCGGGGCGGACGAAGCTGCCGGGCGCGACCTCGGTCATGGCATGGGGCGCGGCGCCGGCGGGCAGCGGCAGGAGTGCCGCAGCGATGCCCAGCAGCGCGCCCCGGCGTTTCATGTCACCAGCGCCGCCGTGCGCATGCGGCGATAGACCAGCGCCGGCGCCGGCGCCACGGCATCCGCCACCGCCGCCGCCATCAGCGCGTGATGCGGTGACAGCGCACAGGCCGGGTCGGTCGCGGCAGCGTCCCCGGTCAGCGCCAGAGCCTGGCACCGGCAGCCACCCCAATCGATCTCGCGCTGATCGCAGGACTGGCAGGGCTCCGGCATCCAGGCCGTGCCGCGAAACCGGGCAAATGACGGATCGTGCAGCCAGATCTCCTCGAGTGAGGCCGATCGCACGCTTGGAAAATGCATCCCCGTCAGCGTCTCCGCCGCATGGCACGGCAGCGCCAGCCCGGCCGGCGTCACGTTGACGATCCGCCGCGCCCAGCCGCCCATGCACGCCTTCGGCCGCACCGCATGGTAATCCGGCACCACGTAGTCGATCGTGACCTCGCCCCGTAGCGCCACCCGCGCCGCCTCCACCTGCTCGGTCGCGCGGTCCAGCTGCGCGCGGTCCGGCATCAGCGCCGCGCGGTTCTCCAGCGCCCAGCCATAATACTGCACATGCGCCACCTCGATCCGCGACGCACCGATCTCCTGCCCGAGCGCCAGCATCTCCGGCAGCCGGGCCAGGTTCTGCCGGTGCACCACGAAGTTCGCCGTGAGCGGCAGCCCGGCCGCGCGGATCAGCGCCGCAACCGCCAGCTTCTTCGCGTGCCCCTGGCGATAGCCGCCCAACCGGTCCGCCTCCGCCGCATCCGCGTCCTGGAAGCTAAGCTGCACGTGATCGAGCCCGGCCGACGCCAACGCCGCCAGCGCCGAGGCATCCAGCATCACCCCTGATGTAATCAGGTTGCTATACAGCCCCACCGCCGCCGCATGCCGCACCAGCTCCAGCAAATCCTTCCGCGCAGTCGGCTCCCCGCCCGAAAAATGCACCTGCAGCACGCCGAGCGCCGCCGCCTCGTCCAGCACGCGCAGCCAGGTCGCGGTATCCAGCTCCGTCCGCGCCCGCTCCAGGTCGAGCGGGTTGGCGCAATACGGGCACGCCAGCGGGCAGCGATGGGTCAGTTCAGCCAGCAGCGCCAACGGAGGAGGGGGGGGCGGTTCGATCCCCATGCTTGCACTCATAACCGGATGGCTCCCTTGTCGCGGAGGTCATGCAGCATCGTATCCACGTCGGCGGCGATCAGGTCCCGCGGCGCCGCGAACTGCACCGCCAGCGTGTCCACGATCTCCGGCACGGTGCGCACGCCATCGACCAGCTTCAGCACCTCGACCGCCGGGCCCTCCAGCAGGAACAGCCGCTCCGGCGCCAGCACGACCCAGGAATCCCGCACCTTGTCGTGCCGGAGCCGAAAACCGCGGTTGAACGCCGGGGCGGTCACGGCCGGAACGCCCCCGGTGGCACATGACCCGGCGCCACATACGCGTACGCCAACGCATCCAGCTGGGACCACAGCACGTCGCACTTGAACCGCAGCGCCGCCAGGACCTGCTCCTGCAGCGCGCGCGTGGTGGCGTGGCGGTCGATGTAGTCCAGCGCGAAATCCACGTCCTTCGGCGCCTGCGTCAGCCGCGGGGTGAAATAGGCCAGCGTGTCCTTCGTCACGAAATCATAGTGCGCGAGCATGCCCGACACGCGCTCGGCAATGATCGTCGGTGAGAACATTTCTGTCAGCGACGACGCGATCGCCTCCAGCACGCTGCGATCCCGCACGAACGCCACATACGCATCCACCGCGAACCGCGTGCCCGGCAGCAGCCCGGCCGTGCTCTCGACATAGGCGGGATCGAGCCCCACGCCCTCCGCCAGTTTCAACCAGCGCGCGACCCCGCCCATCTTTGCTGAGTCGGGCCCCGGTCCGGTGCCGTCGTGATCCTCCAGCCGCGAGCGCCAGGCCCGGCGCAGCTCCGCCGTCGGCAGCCGGGCCAGCAGCGTCGCGTCCTTCGCCGGGATCCGGCTCTGGTAGTAATACCGGTTCAACGCCCAGGCCTGCACCTGGCCCCGGTTCAGCTCGCCGCCATGCAGCATGCGGTGGAACGGGTGGTTGTTATGATACCGCTCGGCCCCGATCGCCCCCAGGGCCTCCCGCAGCCCGGCCGGGGACAGCACCCGCTCGCTCATAGGGTCATCTCCATCCCGTCGAACCCGATTTCCCAGCCCGCCGCCACGACCTCGGCGCATTCGGGGCTTTCCGCCAGCAGGATGGGGTTCGAGTTGTTGATGTGCAGCAGAACGCGGCGCCCCGCGTCGATGTTCGCAAACTGCGCCAGGACGCCGTCGGGGCCGGAGACGCTCATATGCCCCATCCGCTGCCCCGTCTTGGCGCCCAACCCGGCGCGGACCATCTCGTCATCGCTCCACAGCGTGCCGTCGAAGAACACGGCGCCCGCTCCCTGGAGCTGCGCGGCCAACGCCGGAGTCATGCGGGCGCAACTCGGCACGAACATCAGCGTGGCGCGGCCATCCGAAACGGCGGCGCCGACCGTCTGATCGCTCTCCTCCAGCACCGGCATCGCATCGGATGTTTCAAGATAGAGCGGCACCTTGCCCGGCACCGGGAACAGCCGGACCGTAAGCCCGCTCGGTGCCCCATCCGGCAACGGAACCGCCGTCTCGGCCCCGAGCGCGATCCGGCTCCGTGTCACCACATCCCGCGCCAGCACCTCGAAAATCGGATTACGGTCCAGCACGTCATGCACCCTCGATGTGGCCAGGACGGTCAAGGGCTGACGCTCCCGCAGCGTCAGCAAGCCGGCGATCGCATCCACGTCACCCCCGGTCAGCACCACGGCCGCGATCGGGCTGGAGCGGAGACCGTGGTTCGGATGCAGCGCCGGGGTCTGCTCGATCTGGTGCCGCAAATCGGGCGAGGCGTTCAGCACGACCCAATGCCGGCCATCCGCGCTCACGGCCAGCGACGCCTGCGTGCGGGACCGGGCTGCAAGATCGCCCGCACGGGCCCGTTGACACGCCGGAGCATGCGAATTCCACTGCGGAAAAGCACCGCCCGCTGCTGCGCCCAGAACGACGACGCGCATCGCGTTACGCCCGGACCGGGAAGCCCGATCCGGGTCGCCGCAGCCTTACTTCTTCAGGCCAGCGCAGACATACGAGTTGATCTCAGCGCCAAGGGTGACTTCGGTCACGCGGGGGGACGTCCAAGCCATGGGTTGCCTCCAGTTGTTTTTGTAGCGTCCCAACTATGGAAGGTGTGGCACCCAAGTCAAGTTAACTCGGCATCCCCTGCACGTTAATTCGCTGATCTCGGTCACGAACTTACGCCGCATCGCCCGTTCGAAATCGGCGAAGCCATGCGCCGGCACCAGAAATGCCGAGGGGCCGCCGATGACGTGCTCGCGATACCAGGCCTCCAGCGTCGCTTGCTCGTCACCCTCCAGGATCGGCAGGCCGTTCACCGTCACCCCGGCGGCTGCGAGCTCGTCCCGCACGGCGTCCACGGGCTCGGCCGGGTTGCAATTGTCATGGCCGTCGCCCGACACATCCACCACCAGGCGCTCCGCCGGCACCGGCACCTGCGTCAGCAGCTTGTCCGCCACGCTGCGCAACGCCAGCGACAGGCAGGTGAAGCCCTGATCGGCACGGCGCATATCCCGAATCCGCCCCGCCACCCGCACCAGATCGTCCCCGCTGGTCAGCAACGTCCAGGGCAGCGTGACATAGGGGCGGTTCGACCATTGCACCATCGATACCAGCATGGACCGGTGCGGCCCCGACAACAGGCTGGCCTGCACCTCCGGCGAGGACAGCGCGGCGGCGATCCCCTGCATCTGCAGCGTATACCGCGCGGAGTCGATCGATTCCGACACATCCACCGCCAGCACCAGCGCCAGATCCACCCGCTCCGCCGCCCCGCCTGCCGCCCCGCCTGTCGCCCCGCCTGTCGCCGAACCCGGCCACGCCAGCAGGCAGGCCAGCACCAACGCCCTCATCGCGCCGCCTGGTCCAAATTCCGCACCTCATCGAGGCCCACCGCGCGATCCAGCCCCACGGCGCCGCGCACCAACGCCCCCTGCAGATCCGCCCGCGCCAGCATCGCCCCGGTCAGATCGGCGCCGTCGAGGTGCGCGCCATGCAGGATCGCGCCGCGCAGATCGGTGCCGGCCAAGGTGGCGCCGCGCAGATCGGCGAAGGACAATACCACGCCCGACAGGTCCGCCCCCGCCAGGTCCGCCCCCGCCAGCCGGCACCCCCCGAGATCGGACCGCAGCGCCGCCAGGAACTGCGTCCGCCCCAGCGCGAGATAGGCGTGCCGCAGGGTGGCGCCCGTCCAATCCCCGTTGCCGAGCTTGGCCAGCACCCGCGCCCCGGTGAGGTTGGCCTGCCGGAACGAGGGCGCTTCGGCGGCCGGGTTCAGGTCCATGCGGGAGGACGCGGCCGGCAGCATCAGGCTGGCGCCCGTGAGGTCGGCGCGCGAGAAATCCGCCCGAATGATGATCGCCCGGTCCAGCGTGACGCCCGCCAGCCGCGCACCCGCCAGCCGCGCGCCCGTCAGGTCCGCCCCGAACAGCGTGCTGCCGGATAGGTCGGCGCCGTGGAAATCCAGCTCCGCGAGATCGAGGCGGGACAGGTCGCACCCGGCGAAATCGGCCGGCGACCGCCCGCGAAGGCCCTGGATCACGTCCCGCACCGTCAGCCGGCGCCGATCCTGGGCAAGCGCCCGTGCGGCCGGCAGCGCCATCGCGGACGCCACACACCACCGCCGCATGACCGGACGCGCCATGACGGGAACCGTAGCACGCTGCCGAACCGGCACCACACCTTTCCTGCTGCGGTGCAGGCGCTATGGTCTGGCGCACAGGAGGGAGACGCCGCGCATTGCCCGGAGCCAGCACCGCACCGGAACGCAAGCCGACGCCCTTGACGTTGCTGGCGCTGCCATCCTTGGCGGTGCATGCAGTGCTGCTGGCGCTGCTGGTCGGCCTGGTGCGGGCGCCTCGCCTGCCGGATGTCGCGCCGCTCACGCTCGACATGGTGTTCGCGCCCGATACGCCCCCGGACCCCGGCCCGCTTCCCGAGCCGGCTGCCGAGCCCGTCGCCGAGCCCACACCCGTAACGCCCGCCACGCCCGAACCCCCGCAGCCGCCCGCGCCGCCAAAGCCCGCGCCGCCAGAGCCCGCGCCGCCCGAGTCTGCGCCGCCCGAGCCTGCGCCGCCACAGCCTGCGCCGCCCGAGCCAGCGCCCAACCCGGCCGCGCCGCCAGAACCAGAGCCGCCCGCCGTGCCCGAACCGCCGCCCGAACCGCCGCCGGCACCGCTGCCGGAGCCCGCCCCACCCGCGCCCCCACGGGTGCAGCCCGTCCCGCCACGCGTACCGCCCCCGCCCCGCCCGAGCCGCCCGCCGCCCCGCCCCGCCCCGCCCAGCCCCGCTCCCCTGACCCCGGCCCCCTCGGCCCCGCTTTTCCCAAGCCCCGGCCCCCAAGCGGCCCGGCCCATGCCCGCCTTGCCGCCAGCCACCCCGGCCCCGGCCCCGGCCCCCGCTGCGGCCCCGGCCCCCGCCGCCGTGAGCGGCGCCTGGCGCACTGCCGTCGCCGGCTGGTTCCAGGCGCACAAATCCTATCCGGAGGCCGCCCGCCGCCGGGGCGCCGAGGGCAACGTCGTGCTGCGGATCACCATCGCCCCCGACGGGCAGATCACCGCGCCCGAGATCGCCGGCAGCAGCGGGTCGGAGCTGCTGGACCAGGCCGCCCTCGCCATGGTCCGCGGCGGCCGCGTCCCGCCCTTCCCGCCCGACATGGCGCACCGGCAGATCACGCTGACCGTGGGCGTACGCTACCGTCTCGATGAGTAGCGCATGCCCCGTGGCGCCCGCCGGGCCGGCTGCTACACTCCAGGGCCGGCTACGACGCGGAGGCCCCCTGTGAGGACCGAACAGAGATTGGCCGGACGCCGCCGGCCCGCCATCCAATGAACGACCGCCCCCGCGACACCACGGCCTTTCTCGAGGGCGGGGGAGAAATGGGCGCGCGGTTGCGTGGCCATGACTGGTCCATGACACCGCTGGGCCCGCCCGCCGCCTGGCCGCAGCCGCTCAAGACCCTGCTGGAGCTGATGCTGGCGGCCCGGCAGCCCATGTTCATGGCCTGGGGCCCGTCGCGCACGCTGATCTACAACGACGGCTACTCCACCCTGCTGGGCGAGCGGCACCCGGGCGCCATCGGCCGGCCGTTCCTGGATGTCTGGACCGAGGTGCGGGACGAGCTGACCCCGTTGTTGAACCAGGTCTTCGCGGGCGAGTCCGTGCACATGGACGACATCGTGCTGATGCTCGACCGCAACGGAGTCCGAGCGGAGGCGCATTTCGCGTTCTCCTACACCCCGATCCGGGACGAGCAGGGCCAGGTCTCGGGCCTGTTCTGCCCCTGCACCGAGACCACCTCGCAGATCATGACCGCCCGGCACCTGGCCGCCGAACGCACCCGCCTGGCCGAATTGTTCGAACAGGCGCCCGGCTTCATGGCCATGCTGCGCGGGCCCGAACACCGGGTGGAGCTGGCGAACCGCGCCTACCTCGAGCTGATCGGGGACCGGGACGTGCTGGGCCGCCCGATCGCCGAAGCGATGCCGGAGGTGGTGGAGCAGGGCTATGTCGACATCCTCGACCTCGTCTATCGCGGCGGCCAGGCCTACACCTCGTCGGGCGCCGCCTATGAACGGCACGGCGCGGACGGCGCCCTCGTCGAGCGGTTCGTGGACCTCGTGTTCCAGCCGATTCGGGACGCGGACGGCGCCGTCTCCGGCATCTTCGTCGAGGGTGCCGACGTCACGGACCGCGTGCACGCCGAGGCCGGGCTCGTGGCGAGCGAAGCCCGGCTGCGCGCGCTGAACGTCGACCTCGAGCGCCAGGTCAGTGAGCGCGCCCATGCCCGCAGCCGCACCTGGCAGGTGAGCCCCGACCTCATGGGCGCCATCAACGCCGAAGGCCGGTTCGAGACGTCCAACCCGGCCTGGCAAACCTTGCTGGGCTGGACGGAGGCGGACGTGGCGTCCCAGACCATCTTCGACCTGATCCATCCGCACGACCTGGACCGCACCCGCATCGCCTGGGACCAGGCGCAGGCCGGGCAGCCCGTGCTGCGCTTCCCCAACCGCTACCGCCACAAGGCCGGCGGCTACCGCTGGATCTCCTGGGTCGCGGTGCCGGAGGGCGGCAAGATATACTGCAGCGGCCGCGACATCACCGAGGAAATGGAGCAGGCGGCGGCGCTGGCCGAACGCACCGCCGAGCGCGACCTGCTGGCGACGATCGTCGCCACGACGGACCTGTTCATCCTGGCGCTCGACCTCGACTACAAGGTGTTGGCCGTCAACCAGGCGGGTTCGGCGGAGTTCGAGCGCATCTACGGCCAGTCGATCCGGATCGGGGATGACATCCTCGACCGGCTCGCCGGCCAGCCCGCGCAACAGGCGGAGGTCCGCGCCTTCTGGGAGCGGGCGCTGGCGGGCGAGGAGTTCACCGGCATCGCCGCCTTCGGGGACCCCGCGCGTGACCGCCCGTCCTACGAGGTGCGGTTCAACACCCTCACCGACGATGGCGGGCAGCGCATCGGCGCCTACCAGTTCGTGCAGGACGTGACGGAGCGGCTGCGCGCCGAAACGGCCCTGGCCGCGACACAGGAAGCGCTGCGCCAGTCGCAGAAGATGGAGGCGGTCGGGCAGCTCACCGGCGGGATCGCGCATGACTTCAACAACATGCTGGCCGTGGTGATGGGATCGCTCGAGATGCTGGGCCGCCGCCTCGACGGCGATGCCCGCACCCATCGCTACATCGACGGCGCCATGGAAGGTGCAAGGCGGGCCGCGGGCCTCACGCAGCGTTTGCTGGCCTTCTCCCGCCAGCAGCCGCTGCGCCCGGAGCCGATCGACGTGAACCGGCTGGTCGCGAGCCTGTCGGAGCTGATCCGCGGCGCGCTGGGCAGCGACATCCGGTTCGAGACGGTGCTGGACGCTGACGCGCTGCACACCCATGCCGACCCGAACCAGATGGAGAACGTGCTGCTGAACCTCGCCGTCAATGCGCGGGACGCGATGCCCGAGGGCGGCCGGCTCACGATCCGGACCGCGGTCGCGGCGCCGGGCCGCATCTTGATCGAGGTGCAGGACACCGGGGCCGGCATGACGCCCGAGGTGATGGCGCGGGCGTTCGACCCGTTCTTCACCACCAAGCCCGTGGGCCGGGGCACCGGGCTCGGGCTGAGCCAGGTGCACGGCTTCGTCCATCAATCGGGCGGCGAGGTCGATATAGAATCCCAACCGGGTCAGGGCACGACCATCCGCGTCGTCATGCCCCGCATCGCCCCGCCCGCCCACGCCGCCTTGCCCGATCAGCCCGGCCCCCTCCTGCCCGCGCAGCAGGAACTCGTGCTGGTGGTGGAAGACGAGCCCGCGGTGCGCCAGCTCAGCCTCGATGCCCTGCGCGAGCTGGGCTACCGCACGCTGGAGGCCGATGGCGCGGAGGCGGCGCTGCAGCTGCTGGAGGCGCATCCGGAGACGGCCGTGCTGTTCACCGACGTCGTGATGCCCGAAATCAACGGCCGCCGCCTGGCCGACGAGGCGCGGCGCCGCTCCCCCGGTCTCCGCGTGCTGTTCACCACCGGCTACGCCCGGGACTCCCGCGTCGAGGCCAGCCTGCAACCCGGCATCGACCTCATCACGAAGCCCTATACGATCGAGGCGCTGGCCACCAAGCTCCGGCACGTGCTGGAAGCGCCCGGGCCGGGCCCGTGACGGCAGCAGGACGGTCGCGCTACTCGCCGATCAGGAAGTCGAAGTCGCAGCCCTGATCCGCCTGGGTGACGGTATCATGGAACAGCTTGGCATAGCCCCGGCGCGGCACGGGATGCGCGGGCGGGGTCGCCTCCCGCCCTGCCAGCTCGGCCGCGTCCACCAGCAGGTCGATCCGCCGGTTCTCGACATCCAACCGGATCATGTCCCCGCTGCGCACCCGCCCGAGCGGCCCGCCCGCGGCGCTCTCCGGCGTGATGTGCAGCACGATGGTGCCGAACGCGGTGCCGGACATCCGGGCGTCGGAGATGCGGACCATGTCGCGCACGCCAGTCTGCGCCAGCTTGCGCGGGATCGGCAGATATCCGGCCTCCGGCATCCCCGGCGCCCCCTTCGGCCCGCCATTCAGCAGCACCAGCACGTCGTTCGCCGTCACATCCAGATCGGGGTCGTCGATGCGGGTGGTCATGTCCTCGATCGAGGTGAACACCACCGCGCGGCCCGTATGCTGCAGCAGCGCCGGCGTGGCCGCGGCGTGCTTGATCACGGCGCCACCGGGCGCGAGATTGCCGTGCAGCACCGCCATGCCGCCCATGCTTTTCAGCGGCGCCGCGCGCGGCCGGATCACGGTCTGCCCCGGCACCTCCTCCGCCCCGTCCACATAGTCCTGCAACGTCCCGCCCAGGACCGTCGGGGCGCTCAGGTCCAGGAACGGCGCCAGCTCCCGCAGCAGCGCCGGCACGCCGCCCGCGTGATGCAGATGCTCCATGTAATGATCGCCGGAGGGTTTGAGGTCCACCAGCACCGGCACCTCCCGCCCGACCGCGTCGAACGCCGCGAGATCGAGCCGGATCCCCGCGCGCCCCGCCATCGCCGTGAGGTGGATCAGCCCGTTGGTGGAGCCGCCGATCGCCTGCAGCACCACCATGGCGTTGCGGATCGACGCGTCGGTGATCAAGGCGGCTGGCGCCGGGCCACCTCGTTCGGCCATCTGGACGGCCACGCGGCCCGTGGCCTCGCCGGATCGGAACCGCTCGGCATGCGGGGCCGGGATCGCGGCACTCATGGGCAAACTCAGCCCCATCGCCTCGATCATGCACGCCATGGTCGACGCCGTGCCCATCACCATGCAGGTGCCGACGGAGGGCGCCAGCCGCCCGCTCACCACCTCGATCTCCTCGGCATCGATCGACCCGGCGCGATGCTGGCCCCAGAGCCGCCGGCAATCCGTGCAGGCGCCCAGCACCTCGCCCCGGTGATGCCCCACCACCATCGGGCCGACCGGCGCCACGATCGCCGGGATGCCGGCCGATGCCGCACCCATGATCTGCGCCGGCAGCGTCTTGTCGCACCCACCCACCAGCACCACCGCATCCATCGGCTGCGCCCGGACCATCTCCTCCGTATCCATCGCCATCAGGTTGCGCAGATACATGCTGGTCGGATGAGCAAACGACTCATGGATGGAAATGGTCGGAAAGCTCATCGGCAGCCCGCCCGCCAGCATCACCCCGCGCCGGATCGCCTCGATCAGCTGCGGCGCGTTGCCGTGGCAGGGGTTGAAGTCGCTCGCGGTGTCGGTGATGCCGACGATCGGGCGGTCCAGCGCATCGTCGGAATACCCGGCCGCCTTGATGAACGCCTTGCGCAGGAACAACGAGAACCCGGCATCGCCATAGCTGGTGAGCCCCTTCCGCAAGCCGGATGCCATCAGAGTGCGGCCCGCTTATCCGTGCGCGCCACCCGGGCCAGCAGGTAATCCACCTCCGCCTTGGTCGTGGCCGAGAGCGTCATCCCCGGCTGCCGCAGGGTATCGGTCGCGATCACGCCGCGGCGCATCAAGACGTATTTCCGAACGGCCAGACCCATCGCCCCCTGCTGCTGCTCGTATCGCAGATAGGGCAAATGCGCGTCGAACAGATCATGCGCCGCGTCGCGCTTGCCCTCGCTCGACAGCCGCACGCAATCGATCAGCATCTCCGGAAACGCATACCCCGTATTGGCCCCATCGGCGCCGCGATCCATCTCGAAATCGAGGAACAGCCCGCCATTCCCCACCAGGATCGCAACCCGGCGCATCCCGTCCTTTTCCATCGCACGCATGGCCGTGATCTTCTCGAGCCCGGGCCAATCCTCATGCTTGAGCATCACGCAGGAGGCATTCTCCTCCACGATGCGGCGGATGACACCCGGCGTCATCACCACGCTGAACGCCAGCGGGTAATCCTGCAGCACGAACGGCACATCCGCCCCGATGGCGGCGACGGCCTGGCGGTAATAGCCGACGATCTGGTCATCGGTGCGCAGATTGGACGGCGGCGCGATCATCACCCCCGCGGCGCCCGCGTCCATCACATCATGCGTCAACGCCCGCATCGCCGCGAACCCCGGTGCCGACACGCCCACCACGATCGGCATCCGGGTCCGCGCCAGCACCCGCCGCGCGATCCCGGTGGCCTCGGCATGGTCCAGCTTCTGCGCCTCCCCCAACTGCCCCAGGATCGTCAGGCCATCGGCACCGATGCCCTGGAAAAAATCCGTCATGCGGTCGAGCGACGAATCGTCCACGCGCCCATCGGCAAGGAACGGGGTCGGCGCGATGGGGATCACGCCCTTGATGCTGCTGGTCAACGCCACGCCGGCTCTCCTGAACTACGGCGTGCACTGTTCCACGGCCAGGGCGCGAGCAAAACCCCGCTTCACGCCAGCATTTTCACCCCGACCAGCGCCAGCACCCCCGCCAGCGCCAACCGCAACGCCCGCGCCGGCACCCGCGCACCCAGCATGCTGCCCACCACGATCCCCGGCAACGAGCCGGACAACAGCGATTGCAGCAACGGCACATCCACCAGGCCCAGGCTCCAATACCCCATGCCCGCCAGCAGCGTCAGCGGGATGGCATGCGCGATGTCGGACCCCACGACCCGGGCCAGCGCCAGCCGGGGATACAGCGCCGTGAGCACCGTGACCCCGAGGGCCCCCGCCCCCACGGAAGTCAGGCTGACCAGCACGCCCAGCCCCGCCCCCGCAGCCACCGTAAGCCGCCCCGTCCGCGGCAAACCCTCCCTCACCACAGGCTCCCGGCGCGGCCATAGCAGGAACCCCGCCGTCACCAGCAAGGCCAGAGCGAGGGCCGGGGTGATCACGCCCGAGATCACCGCCACCCCGCCCGGCACGTGGCGGAGCACGAAGATCGTCAGCCCCGCCGCCGGCACGCTACCCAGCGCCAGCCGGCCCACGATCCGCCACTCGATCGTCCGCCCCTGCGCATGCACCACGGCGCCCAAGGATTTCGTGGCCGCCGCGAACAGCAGGTCCGTCCCCACCGCCGTCGCGGGATGCACGCCGAACAGCAGGATCAGCACCGGCGTCATCAACGACCCGCCGCCCACCCCGGTCAGCCCGACCAGCGCGCCCACCACGAAGCCCGACGCCGCATAGAGCGGGTCGATCACCCGGGATCCAACAGCAACGCGACGATCCCGGCCGCCTGCTCCGCCGCCGACCGGCCATCGGGGCGCAGATGCACCTCCGGAGCCTCGGGCGCTTCATACGGCGCATCGAGGCCGGTGAAGCCCGGGATGCCCCCGGCAGCGGCGCGGGCATACAGCCCCTTCGGATCCCGAAGCCGGCACTCCGCCAGCGGCGTATCCACGAAGATCTCGAGAAACCGGCCCCCCGCTGCCGCCCGCGCCCGCGCCCGGTCGGCGCGATACGGGCTGATGGCGCTCACCAGCACGATCAGCCCGGCATCCTGCATCAATCCCGCGACCTCCCCGATGCGGCGCACATTCTCCGCCCGGTCCGCGGCCGCGAAGCCCAGATCGGCGTTCAACCCATGCCGCAACCGGTCCCCGTCCAGCACATAGGTGTGCCGCCCCAGCGCATGCAGCTGCCGCTCCACCAGGTTGGCGAGCGTCGATTTGCCGGAGCCCGACAGCCCGGTGAACCACAGCACCGCCGGGGCCTGGTCCTTGAGCCGCGCGCGCGCCGGGCCATCGACCTCCAGCTCCTGCCAGGCCACGTTCCGGGCCGGTTGCGCCGATCGCACCATGCCGACGCCCACCGTGGCATGACTGTGCGGGTCCATCACGATGAAACCGCCCAGCGTGCGGCATTCCGCGAACGGCGCGCACACCAGCGGCGCATCGAGCGTGACCTGCACCAGCCCCAGCTCGTTCAACGCGAGGCCCGTGCTGGGCTGTTCGGCCCGCGTCTCGATATCCAGCCGGTGCCGCACCTCGAGCCCCGCCCCAACCGTCCGCGTGCCGAGTTTCACGCGATAGCGGGCACCGGGGCGAAGCGGCGCGTCCGACAGCCAGACCAGCTGCGCCGTCAATCGCTCCGCCACGATCGCCGGTAGCGCGGCATCCGCCAGCACGTCCCCGCGCGCCACGTCGATCGCCCGGTCCAGCACCAGGGTCACCGCCGTCCCGGCCTCCGCAAGATCGAGGTCCCCGCTCATGGTCACGATGCGCGACACCGTGGCGCCGCGAAAGCTGGGCAACGCCACCACGGCGTCCCCGGGCCGCACATGACCGGACGCGATCGTCCCGGCATAGCCGCGAAAATCCTGGTCGGGCCGGCTCACGAGTTGCACCGGCAAACGAAAGGGCTGCAGCGGCGCCGCGTCCACCCGCACGGTCTCGAGGTGCTCCAGCAGGGCCGGGCCCCGATACCACGGCGTCCGCGCACTCGGCTCGATGAGGTTGTCCCCGTGCCGGGCCGAAAGCGGGATGGCGCGGATGTCCTGGAAGCCCAGCCCCTCGCTCGCCTCCGCAAACGCCGCCACCACCGCATCGAACCGCGCCTGGTCGAAATCCACCAGGTCGATCTTGTTCACCGCCAGCACCACGTGCCGGATGCCCATGAGCCCGGCGATGAACGCATGCCGCCGCGTCTGCGTCAGCACGCCCAGCCGCGCATCCACCAGCAGGATCGCGAGCTCCGCGGCCGAGGCGCCGGTCGCCATATTGCGCGTGTATTGCTCGTGCCCCGGCGTATCCGCCACGATGAACCGCCGCCGCTTCGTCTCGAAATAGCGGTAGGCGACGTCGATCGTGATGCCCTGCTCCCGCTCCGCCTCCAGCCCGTCGACCAGCAGCGCGTAATCCGTGCGCTCCCCATCCGTGCCATGCCGCCGGGTATCGGCCTGCAACTGCACCAGCTGGTCATCCAGCACGGCATGCGTGTCGTGCAGCAGCCGCCCGATCAGCGTGGATTTCCCGTCATCCACGCTGCCGCATGTCAGGAACCGGAGCGGCGGGGGCGGCGGCAGGATCGACAGGCCGTCCATCAGAAATACCCCTCCCGCTTCTTGCGCTCCATCGAATCGCCACCATCCCGGTCGATCAGCCGCGTGCTCCGCTCCGACTGCCGGCCCGCCCGCATCTCCGCCATCACCTCCGCGACCGTCATGGCCGAAGACGGCACGGCCGAGGTCAGCGGATAGCACCCGAGCGACCGGAACCGCACGGACCGCATCTGCGCCCGTTCGCCCGGTTGCAGCACCAGCCGGTCGTCATCCAGCACGATCAGCGCGCCATCCCGCTCCACCACGGGGCGGAGCGCCGCGAAATACAGCGGCACCACCGGGATCGCCTCGGCCTCGATGTAACGCCAGATGTCCCGCTCGGTCCAATTCGACAGCGGGAACACCCGCACCGACTGGCCCGGCATCACCCGCGCATTATACAAATTCCAGAACTCCGCCCGCTGATCCCCGGGATCCCAGGCCTGCGCCGCGCTGCGGAGCGAGACCACCCGCTCCTTGGCGCGGGATTTCTCCTCATCCCGCCGGGCGCCGCCGAACACCGCGTCGAACCCCTGGGCCTGCAGCACCTGCTTCAGCGCCTCCGTCTTCATGACCTGCGTGTAGTAGGAAGCGCCGTGGTCGAACGGGTTGATGCCCCGGCGCACCCCATCCGCATTGGTGTGCACGATCAGCCGCACACCGGCCCGCGCCGCGACCTGGTCACGGAAAGCGATCATCTCCCGGAACTTCCACCCGGTATCGACATGCACCAGCGGAAACGGCGGTGGCGCCGGGTAGAAAGCCTTGCGGATCAGATGCAGCAGAACGGTGGAATCTTTGCCGATCGAATACAGCATCGCCGGGTTGCGGCTTTCGGCCGCGATCTCCCGGATGATGTGGATGCTCTCGCTCTCAAGCCGGCGAAGGTCGGCGATGTCGCCGGGGGCATGGAGCGTCGCTGCGGCAGAGACGGCGTTCATGCCACGCCCCCGATCGGGGCCGGGCGGGGCAGGTGGATGCCGCACTCCGTCTTGCCCGTCCCGGACCAGCGCCCGGCGCGCGCAGCCTCACCCGGCAGGTTCGGCCGGGTGCACGGCACGCAGCCGACGGAGCCATACCCCGCCGCCGCCAGCGGATGCGGGCGCAGACCGTGACGGTCGCGATACTGCGCCAGGTCAGTCTCGGTCCAGGACACGAGCGGGTTCAGCTTCACCACACCCGATTCCTGTTCCTCGAACAGCGGCAGCGCGCCCCGCTCGCCGCCCTGCACCCGCCGCCGTCCGGTGATCCAGGCGGCAAAGCCCTGCACGGCCGCGTCCAACGGCTCCACCTTGCGGTGCCAGCAGCAGGCATCGGGCGCCTCCTGCCACAGCACCCCGTCGGGATCGAGCTGGGCGATGGACGGCGCCGGGCTGGCGGTGCGCACATCCACCAGGCCGAGATCGGCACAGAGCGCATCCCGGTAGGCGAGGGTCTCGGGAAACAGCCGGCCGGTATCGATGAAGATCACGGGGATCGCCGGGTCCGTGTCGGCGACCAGATGAAGCAGGACCGCACTATCTATCCCGAACGAGGACACGAGCGCGATCCGCCCGGCGAAAACCTCACGCACCATGCGCTGCAGCAGCGCGCGCGCCGCACTGGCAGGCGGCTCCCCATCGCCCGTCCCGATCCGTCCTATCGACCCCATAACCCGCTCCCGGTAGAGGCGAACCCGCCCCGATCGCAAACAGGAGTGAAGTTTTATTCTCCGCAGGTCAACTAACTGCGATCAAAAAGGAAGAACTTTCCCCGCCAACCGAATTGGGCGCGAGGCCTGCGCTGTCATTGCACCAAGGGGCAACCCCCGCCCGCCATGGGGCGGAACGCTTCCGCCGCCGGAATGGTCGCGATCGTGGTATAGTAATCCCAGCGGCCCCGGCTCTCGGCGGGCTTCTTCACCTGGAACAGATACATGTCATGCACCGCCCGGCCGTCCCGCCGGATAGCGGTCGTGCCGAACAGCGCATCCTCGATCGGCGCAGCACCCATCTGCGCCACCACTTTGGCGCCCGAAACGCTATCCGCCGCCGCCGCCGCGCGCAGATAGGCCAGCACGCTCGAATACACCCCGGCATGGTTCATCGTCGGCATCCGCCCGGCCGCCCGCGCCGCAAAGGCCTGACTCCAGGTCCGGGTGCGGTCGTTCAGGTCCCAATAGAACGCCTCCGTCAGCACCAGGCCCTGCGCCGTTTGCAGCCCCAGCGCGTCCACGTCCGTCAGAAAAACCAGCAGCCCGGCCAAACGCTGCTTCCCGTCCCGCCCGATGCCGAACTCCGCCGCCTGCTTGATCGCATTGCTGGTGTCGGTCCCGGCATTGGCCAAAGCGATCACCCTGGCGCCCGAAGATTGCGCCGTTAGCAGATAGGAAGAAAGATCGCTGGTATCGAGCGGGTGCTTCGCCTCCCCCACCACCCGGCCGCCATTCGCCGTCACAAGCGCCGTCGCGTCGCGGGACAGCGCCTGCCCGAACGCATAATCCGCCGTGATCAAGAACCAGCTATCGCCGCCCTGCTTCACCAGGGCCCGCGCCGTGCCGTTGGCGAGCGCCCACGTGTCGAACGTCCATTGCACGGTGGTCGGCGCGCAGAACTTACCCGTAAGATCGCTGGTCGCGGTCGAGCTCGCGAGGAAGGCACGGTCCTTGTCCCGCAGCACCTGGTTCACCGCCAGCGCCACCGCCGAGTTCGGCACGTCCACTACCGCGGTCACGCCTTCCTGGTCCACCCAGCGCCGGACGATGGCGGCGCCGACATCGGCCTTGTTCTGATGATCGGCGCCCACGATCTCCACCCTGGGCGCCCCCGGTCCGGCGCCGCGCGCAAACTCCTCCGCCGCCATCTGCGCCGCCACCACGGAGTTCTTGCCCGACAGATCGGCAAACGGGCCGCTCATGTCGTTCAGCACGCCCACGCGCAGCACCCCGCCCGGGATCTCCGCCCAGGCCGATGTGGCAACGCAGAGCGCCACGGCCGTCAAACGAGCGATCATGGGTGCTTCCAGTCTTCTTGATTGTTGCCGCGGTCCTCGCGGAAAAGATGCAGCGCCTCCTGGATCGGCCGGTCGGAAAACGAGAACAGCACGCTGTCCTCCGCCGCCTCATGCCGCACCCGGTGCCAGGACGGCACGACGAAAAGATCCCGCTTTGCCCAGTTCACCACGAAATCGCTGCCATCCCGCCGGGTCACGATGCTGCGTCCATGGCCCTCGATCGGCGCAAACACCGTGGCATCCGTCGCGCGATAGGCCGCCGTCGCGAACCCTTGCGGCAGCAGCTGCACGAAGGTGCCCATCGTCGCCATCGCATGGCCGCCCGTGACCGGGTTGGCATAGCGCATCTTGAGCCCGTGGCAGGCATCCCACTCCTCCGCGCGCCGCATCCGCTCCAGCGCCTCCCGCGTGCGGGCATAGGGGTAGTTGAATACCGGCGAGCTTCCGCCAGCCCCGCGATGATCGACCGGCAACAGGTTGGCCCCATACCGCGCATCGCTGTCGCCCTGGGGCAGCGTGATCGGCTGCTCGTCCTGACCGAGCTGCTCGGCAAACGACGCATCGAGGAACTGCACCACCGGGATGTCCAGCCCATCGAGCCAGAACACCGGATCGCTGCCCGGATTGCCGTGATCGTGCCAGGCCATGGGCGGCGTGATGATGAAATCGCCCTCCCGCATCGCCGTCCGCTCGCCATTCACGGCGGTATAGGCGCCCGCACCCTCCAGCACGAAGCGGAGCGCCGCCTGAGAATGCCGGTGCGCGGGCGCCACCTCCCCGGGCAGCACGAGTTGCACCCCGGCATAGAGGCTCGTGGTGATGCGGGATTGGCCGCGCAGACCAGGATTCTCCAGCACCAGCACCCGGCGCTCCGCCTCCTTGGCCGTGATCAGCCCGCCCGCCTCCATCATCGCCGCCCGCACATCCGCGAAGCGCCAGCCATACGGCTCGCAACCACTCACAGGCTCCGGCGTGACCAAGTTGGCGAGCGAGGTCCAGAGCGGCGTCAGGTTCTGCTGGCCGATACGGTCGTAAAAGGCCTGGCGCTCCGGCGTCTCCGCGGCCTGCATCGTTCTCTCCCGTTCGATGCCTACTCGAATAACTCAGGCGAGGCGTCCTGCAAACTCAGGCCGGCGCCAGCCCAGCCCTCGACCCCCTCCGGATACCACGCGACATGGAACCCGGCCGTCGCGGCCCGGCGCGCGGCGTTCCAGCTCATCCAGCAATCCGGCAGGCAGAAGAACACGATCGGCGGCGGCGGATCCCCGCCCGCGACCTCCCGCAGCCGCCGAAAGAACCGCGCCTCCACCTCCGGCGCCAGCACGCCCCGCCCCACCTCCGGCCACCACAGGCTGCCCGGCAGCGTCCGGTGCGCGGCGGGCAGCCAGGGCATGCCGGGGCGCATCGCGTCGGGACGGCGGGGCGCCGGCAGCACGTCGATCAACACCACGGGCCCGGCGGCCAGCAGCGCCTGCAGCTCGGCAGTATGGACGGTTTGTGCGCCGGGCACGGTGTCCGGCACGGGGGCGCGATACTCGTCCTGACGATAGCCCTCGGGTACCGGGACGGCCGGGTCGGCATGGGCTGGCGCCGCCGATAGGGCCAGCGCCAGCAACAGCCATCTCACGGCCCCGGCTTGCCTGCTGCGTCCAGCGTCGGCACGCCATACTCGGCCAGCACGGCAGCGATCTCCGGCATGTGCCGCCCGATCGCCTGGTTGATGCGCCGCCGCCACTCCGGCTCGTTGGCGCGCACGCCCATCGCGATCCGGTAATCGAGCCGCGGCGCGTTCGGCTCGGGCTCCAGGAACTGCGCGGTGAGCGGTAGGTTATCGTGCCGGATCGCGTAGCCGGCCGGCGGGCCCCAGACCAGCGCCACGTCGATCGTGCCGTCCACGAGGTCTTGCAGCATCTGGCGGGGCGGGTTGCTGATCCGGGTATCGACCCGCAACGCATACGGCTTCACCCGGTCCATGAGCCCGTGGCGGACCAGCAGGTCGGTGGGGGGCGTCGCGGCCACGACGCCGAAGGTCTTGCCCTGGAACGCCGGGTCGGTGACGGCGCGGGCAGTGAGGGCGTCCGCCGTGCGGGTCACGATCATGTAGCCGGTGTGGTAATACGGGTTGGTGCTGTCCATGATCCCGTCCCCGGTCACGGCGCCCATCACCAGGTCGCATTCCCGCGCCCGAAGTGTATTACGGACAAAGCCCGTGACCTGCGGGAACCACACATAGCTGACCGGCAGTTCGAGGTCGGCGCCGATGATGGTGGCGATCTTGTTCTCGAAACCCTCCCCGGCCTCGTTGGAGAACGGCAGGTTATGCGGGTCGGCGCAGACTCGCAGCTCGGTGCGGGAGATCAGCTCCGCCCGCTGGGCATAGGCCGGCGCCGCGAGCAGCAGGCACGCGAGGAGGAGCCTACCCGTCATCGCCGATGCGCCGCGGCCGCCCCCGCGGCAGCTTGTCGTCGGACCGGGCTTTCAGGTAGCCGTAGATATCGTCGAGATACAGCACCACGTCCTCCGTCGTGCCGAAGGCGGGCATGACGTTATTGGAGGTCTTGGTCACGTTCTGCCGGCCATTGACGATCACGTCGGCGAACTGCTCGAAGCTCAGCGATTTCAGCGATTCCGTCAGGCTCGGCGCATACGAACTGCCGGCGCCGTCAGGCCCGTGGCAGCGATGGCAGGACTCGCCATAGCGCCGATATCCATTGAACACATGCTGATCGACCCGGCCGCCCTCGATCACATAGACCGGGTCATTCTCCGCCCGGGCGGCGGTCGCGGCGGCCAGGCAAGCCATCGCCACCAACAGAAACTTGGTCATGCCAGCAACACTCCGGAAGCGTCTCCGGCCACGCAGCGCGCGCGGCCGGAGCAGTCACGTCAGCGATCCGATCAGTCGAGGCCGAACACCGTCAGCACGCCGCCCAACTGCGTGTAGCTCGACAGCGACTTGTAGGCGCCGACCGCGCCCAGCCCGTCGCTGTCGTTCGCAAGCCCGGCCGCCATGCCGATCCCGGCCCAGCCGCCCACGCCCGACAGCACCGCGATGTACTGCTTGCCGTTATGCGTGTAGGTGTTGACGTTGCCGATGATGCCGGACGGGGTCTTGTACTTATACAGCTCCTTGCCCGTCTTGGCGTCGACCGCCTTCAAGTAGCCGTCCAGCGTGCCGTAGAACACGATGTCCCCGGCCGTCGCCAGCGCCCCCGACCACACCGAGAACGGCTCCGGGTTCGACCACACGATCTTGCCCGTGCCGGCGTCCCAGGCGATGAAGTTGCCGAGGTTGGTTTCACCCTTCGGCGGATACATCGAGAGCGTGGCCCCGACATAGGGCTGGCCCGCGGTGTAGGACACCTTGAACGGCTCGTAATCCATGCAGACGTGGTTCGTCGGCACGAAGAACAGGCCGCTCCGCGGTGAGAACGCCGCCGGCTGCTGGTCCTTGGAGCCCAGCGCCGCCGGGCAGACGTTGCGGCTGTTTTTGTCCTCGCCGTTGAACTGCGTGGAATACTGGTTCACGACCTGCGGACGGCCGGTCTGCATGTCCACGTGCGTCGCCCAGTTGACGGCGGGGTCATACTTCTCGGCCACCAGCAGCTCACCGGTCACGCGGTCCAGCGTGTAGCCGAAGCCGTTGCGGTCGAAATGCACCAGCGCCTTGCGGTCCTGACCCTTCACCTTGATGTCCGCCAGGATCATCTCGTTGACGCCGTCATAGTCCCACTCGTCATGGGGCGTCATCTGATAGACCCACTTGGCCATGCCGGTATCGGCGTCGCGGGCGAAGATCGTCATGGACCAGCGATTGTCGCCGGGACGCTGCACCGGGTTCCAGGTGCTGGGATTGCCGGTCCCGTAATAGATCAGGTTGGTGGTCTGATCGTAGGAGAACCAGCCCCAGGTGCTGCCGCCGCCCGTCTTCCACTGGTCGCCCTGCCAGGTGCTGAGGGACGAGTTGGCGCCGATCGGCTTGCCCATGTTGGTGGTCTTGGCCGGGTCGACGCGCAGCTGCTCGTCGGTGCCGACCGAGTAGGCGTTCCACGCCAGGCTGCCGTCCTTCAAATTATAGGCCGTGAACCGCCCCTGCGTCCCGAACTCGCCGCCCGAGATGCCGACATAGACCTTATCCTTCACGATCATGGGCGCCATCGTCATGGTCTCGCCCTTGGCCGGGTCGCCGTTCTTGACGCGCCACAGCTCCTTGCCGGTCTTGGCATCGAGCGCCACGACCGTCGCATCCGCCTGGTTCAGGATGATCTTGCCGTCGCCATACGCGACGCCGCGGTTCACGGTGTCGCAGCACATCACGGCGATGACGGAGGGATCCTGCCGCGGCTCGTGCTTCCACAGCACCTTGCCGTTATCGTTCAAATCGAGCGCGAACACGTTGTTCGGGAACGGCGTGTGCACATACATCACGTTGCCGACCACGAGCGGCCCGCCCTCATGCCCGCGCAGCACGCCCGTGGAGAACGACCACACCGGATGCAGCTTGCCGGCATTGCTGGCGTTGATCTGATCGAGCGCGCTGTAGCGATGGTTGGCATAGTTGCCGGTGGGCATCACCCACTGGTTCGCATCGCCCTGCAGGCGCAGCAATTCCTCGTTCGCCTGAGCCGGCATCCATGCCGCCATGCCGAGCATGACGGTGCAGCCAAGCAACAATGATCTTGTGATCCTCACGTCAGTCCCTCCCTTGCTGGCAGGAGCGTTCCTGCCGTTTCGCCGTTCCGGCTGTTTTATGCACGCGGGCCGAGTAACCGGCTGCCGCAGCATATGCAGGCCTGGCCGGACTCAACAAGAGAGAGGTTTCGCACCAAACGCACGAAAATAAGCATTGTGCGCTGCAGCACGTAACTATTGACGTATAATTACGGCTGACTTGATGGCTGCGTTGCCCGCCACACCCACGCCATCGCGACCACGCCGACCACGAGGTTGGCGATTGCCACCCCCAGGAACACGCCCGTGGCGCCAAATAGCCGCCCACCCAACCAGGCGACCGGCACGTTCACCACCATGGTGCGCAGCAGCGAAATCCACACCGCCGCCCCCGGCCGGTTCAGCCCGTTGAACGCCGCGTTCGCCACCGCGATCATGCCCGCCGCGCCATAGGTCAGCGGCACCCAGCGCAGATACGCCACGACAATCCGCTGCACCTCCGCATCGGTGCTGAACCGTGACGCGATCCAGGGGGCGCCCAGCCACAGCACCCCCGCCAGCACCAGCCCGAACCCCAGGCAGAACCGCAGGCTGACCCGCATCGCCTCCCGCACCCGATCGAGCCGCCCCGCCCCCGCATTCTGCCCGGCAAACGGGTTCATCACCGCCGACAGCGCGAAGAACGCCACCATCGACAGGCTCTCGATCCGCCCCGCCACCCCGAACCCCGCCACCGCCTTGGCGCCGTAGGTCGCGAGGATCGCCGTCACGATCGCGGCCGAGACCGGGATGATGGTGTTGGTCCCAGCCGCCGGCAGCCCCACGAACAGGATGCGCCGGGCGGACGCGGCAAAGCGCTGCGGCGACGGCCATCCCGCCGACAGCAGCCCCAGCCCGCGCAATCGCCACAGCGTCGCCAGCAGCAGCGGTGTCCACGCCATCGCATTGGCGACCGCGGCCCCCCGCAGCCCAAAGCCCGGCAGCCCAAACCCAGGCAGCCCAGCCACCCCGAAGATCGCGACCCCCGCCACCGCCGCATTCAGCGCCGCCGCGCACGCCATCGCCAGGCCCTGAAACCGCGCATCCCCGGCCGCCCGCGCCGCCGACAGCCCCACGATCGCCGTCATGAACAGCACCGCCGCCAGCAACCAGATCCGCAAATAGCTGGCGATCACCGGCAATAGCGGCTCCGGCGCACCCAGCAGCCGGAACAGCGGATCCATCATCGCCTCACCGATGAGCGCCGCCACCAGGCCCATCAGCGCCGTGAGGCACAGCGCATCCACCACCAACGCCCCGGCCTGCGCCTCGCCCCCGCCCAGCGCGCGGGCCACGGTGGCCGAGGTGCCGGCGCCCAGCCCGATCGCCAGGCTGATCACTACCATCGTCACCGGAAACGTGAAGCTCGCCGCCGCCAGCGCCTCCGCCCCCAGCCGGGAGACGAACCAGGTCTCCACCACGGAATACCCGATCGTCGCCAACACCCCGCCCAGCATCGGCAGCGTCAGCCGCATCAGCAAGGGCCCGACCGGTCCCACGACCATCGCCGCCCTCGCGGTCGCAGCCGGGGCAGGTTGGGCGGCGTCGGTCTCGGCGGACTGGGACATGCGCTCCCTTCACGTCGTTTTGCCGCGACGCGCAAGCGCCATTCGGTCGCGTTCACGCAACCGACATGTGGGGACAGGTGGCTTACGCGCGTTTTTGCGCCATACTCGGCCCGAATTCCCCCCGCTTACCCAAGAGACTTCGGAGACCGGACATGGCAGCAGACGGCGACCTGGCCCCCCGCAGCGGCGCTCCGACCATCGACAAAACGGCCATCGACACGATCCGCACCCTGTCGATGGACGCCGTGCAAAAGGCGAAATCCGGCCACCCCGGCACGCCCATGGCGCTGGCCCCCGTCGCCTACACGCTCTGGCAGGATTTCCTCCGGTATGACCCGCAGGACCCCACCTGGCCCAACCGGGACCGCTTCGTGCTCTCCGTGGGCCACGCCTCCATGCTGCTCTATGCGCTGCTGCACCTCGCTGGCGTCCGCCGCCTCGACCAGAACGGGCCGACGGACGCGGAAGCCGTGTCGCTCGAAGACATCAAGCAATTCCGTCAGCTCAGCAGCGTGACGCCGGGGCACCCGGAATACAGCTACACCTCGGGTGTCGAGACCACGACGGGGCCGCTCGGCCAGGGCGTCGCGAACTCCGTCGGCATGGCGATGGCGCAGCGCTGGTTCGCCGCCCGCTACAACAAGCCGGGCTTTTCGCTCTACGACTACCGCATCTACGCCCTCGCCGGTGACGGCGACATGATGGAGGGCGTCAGCAGCGAGGCCGCGAGCGTGGCGGCGCACCTCAAGCTCTCCAACCTCGTCTGGATCTACGACAGCAACCACATCACGATCGAGGGCGCGACCAACCTGGCGTTCAGCGAGGACGTCGCCGCCCGCTTCGCCGCCTATGGCTGGCACGTGCTGCATGTGGACGACGCGAACGACACCGCCGCCATGGCCGCCGCCCTCACGGAGGCCGAGGGGGTCACGGACCGCCCCACCTTCATCCTGGTGCACAGCGTCATCGGCTTCGGCGCCCCCAAGAAGCAAGGCACGCGCGAGGCCCATGGCGAGCCACTCGGCGACGAGGAGATCCGCGCCGCCAAGCGCAGCTACGGCTGGCCCGAAGACCAGCAATTCCTGGTGCCCCCCGGCGTGCGCGAACGCTTCCAGGAGCGGCTCGGCGCCCGCGGGGCGAAGCTGCGCGCCGCCTGGATGGAGATGCTGGCCCGGTATCGCACCGAATACCCGGACCTCGCCGCCGAGCTGGACCAGATGGACCATCATCATTTGCCCGATGGCTGGGATGCCGACATCCCAGTGTTCCCGGCGGACGCCAAGGGCCTGGCCTCCCGCGACAGCTCGCAAAAGGTGCTGAACGCCATCGCGCCGCACGTGCCGTGGCTGATCGGCGGCGCGGCCGACCTCGCGCCCTCCACCAAATCCAACCTCACCTTCGACGGCGCCGGCAGCTTCGAGGCCGAGACCCCGGCCGGCCGCAACCTGCATTTCGGCATCCGCGAGCACGCCATGGGCTCGATCTGCAACGGCATGGCGCTGGCCGGATTGCGATCCTATGCTTCGGGGTTCCTGATCTTCTCCGACTACATGAAGCCGCCGATCCGCCTGGCCGCCATCATGGAACTCCCGGTCATCTACATCTTCACCCATGACAGCATCGGCGTGGGCGAGGACGGGCCGACGCATCAGCCCGTGGAGCAATTGCTGGCGCTGCGCTCCATCCCGGGCCTGCTGACCATCCGCCCCGGGGACGCCAACGAGGTGGCCGAGGCCTGGCGCGTCGCCATGCGCAGCCACCACCACCCCGTGGCGCTCGTGCTGAGCCGCCAGGCGCTGCCGACGCTGGACCGGACGCAGTATCATCCGGCATCCGGCCTCTCCCGCGGCGCCTACATCGTCGCCGACAGCCCGGACCCCAAGGTGATCCTCATGGCCACCGGCAGCGAGCTCAGCCTCTGCATCGGCACCTACGAGGCCCTGAAAGCCGAAGGCACCGCCGCCCGCGTGGTCTCGATGCCCTGCTGGGAGCTGTTCGAGCAGCAGGACCAGGCCTACCAGGATGAAATCCTGCCGGACGCGATCAAGGGCCGCGTCGCGGTGGAACAAGCCTCGGTCATCGGCTGGGACCGCTACACCGGCCGCGGTGGCGCCATCATCGGCATGCACACCTTCGGCGCCAGCGCGCCCGCGGCCGAGCTGTTGAAGAAGTTCGGCTTCACGCCGGAAAAGGTGCTGGAGGCCGCGCGCCACCAGGCCCAGCGCACAGGAGCGTAACATGGACATGCCAGTCGCCAACGCGCTCAAGCAGCTCGAAGCCTTCGGCCAGAGCCCCTGGCTCGACTTCATCCGCCGCAGTTTCACCGCCGATGGCAGCCTGCAGAAGCTCATCGACCAGGACGGGCTGAAGGGCATCACCTCCAACCCCTCCATCTTCCAGAAGGCGATGGGCGAGGGCACCGATTACGACGACGGCTTCAAGGATCTGGCCCAGCGCGGCGACCATGACGCGCTCGACATCTACGAGGCCTTGGCGATCGATGACATCCAGCACGCCGCCGATCTGATGCGCCCGGTCTATGAGGCCACGGCCAAGATCGACGGCTATGTCAGCCTCGAAGTCTCCCCCTACCTGGCGCTCCGCACCGAGGACACCGTGACCGAGGCGCGCCGGCTGTGGAAGGCCGTGGACCGCCCCAACCTGATGGTGAAAGTGCCGGGCACCGAGGCCGGCGCCCCCGCCATCCGCACCCTGATTTCCGAAGGCCTCAACATCAACGTGACGCTGCTATTCGCGCAATCCGCGTATGAGGCGGTGGCGGAGGCGTTCATCGCCGGGCTGGAGGACCGTGCGCAGGCCGGGCACCCCGTGCGCGACATCGCGAGCGTCGCCAGCTTCTTCGTGAGCCGGATCGACGCGGTGATGGACAAGAAGATCGACGAGCGCGTCGCCCAGGGCCATACCGGCTTGCAGCCCCTGCGCGGCAAGATCGCCATCGCCAACGCGAAGCTGGCCTACCAGACCTACTTGACGCTCGTGGGCTCCGACCGCTGGACCAGGCTCGCGGCGCAGGGTGCGCAGCCGCAACGCCTGCTATGGGCCAGCACCGGCGTGAAGGACAAAGCCTATAGCGACGTGCTGTATGTGGAAGAACTGATCGGCCGCGACACCGTCAACACGATCCCGCCCGCGACCATGGACGCCTTCCGCGACCACGGGCACTGCCGCGAGAGCCTGACCGAGGGCATCGACGCCGCCCGCCAGGTGCTGGCGGACGCCGAGACCGCGGGCCTCGACCTCGATGGCGTGACCAAGAAGCTGGTGTCGGACGGCGTCGAACTATTCGCCGCCGCCGCGGACGGCCTGCTGGGCTCCGTCGCCGCAAAGCGCACCGCCATGCTGGGGGACAAGCTCTGCGCCCTGACCGCCAAGCTGCCGCCCGACCTGGACGCCGCGGTCAAGGCCTGCCGCGACGAATGGCGCGCCGCCGGCAAGGTGCGGGATCTCTGGGCGCACGACGCGAAGCTCTGGACCGGGGCGGACGAGGCGAAGTGGCTCGGCTGGCTCGGTGTGGTGGACGACCGGCTGGCCGACCTGCCGGCGCTGCAAGAATTTCAGGATGCGGCGAAGGCGCGCGGGTTCAAGCACATCCTGCTGCTGGGCATGGGCGGCTCCAGCCTCGGGCCGGAGGTGCTGGCGGAAACCTTCGGCCAGCAATCGGGCTTCCCCGAGCTGCTGATCCTCGACAGCACCGACCCGGCGCAAATCGCCGCCACCGCCGCCCGCGTCGACCTCACCACCACGCTCTGCATCGTCAGTTCCAAGTCCGGCGGCACGCTCGAACCCAACATCTTCAAGGATTTCTTTTGGGACCGCATGAAGGCGGCCGTCGGCGACAAGGCCGGCCAGCACTTCGTGGCCGTGACCGATCCCGGCTCCAAGATGCAAAGCGTGGCGGAGCGGGACGGGTTCTGGCGCGTGTTCATGGGCGATCCCACGATCGGCGGCCGCTACTCCGTGCTGTCCAATTTCGGCATGGTGCCCGCCGCCGCCATGGGCCTGGACCTCAAGGCGTTCCTGGACAGCACCTCGCTCATGGTCCGCGCCTGCGCCGCCGGCACGCCGCCCGCCGAGAACCCCGGCGTCCTGCTCGGCACCATCCTCGGCACCGCCGCCAAGTTGGGCCGCGACAAGGTGACGGTCATCGCATCCCCGGGCATTGCGGACATGGGCGCCTGGCTCGAACAGCTACTGGCGGAAAGCACCGGCAAGCAGGGGCACGGCATCGTCCCCGTCGATGACGAGCCGCTCGGCGCACCCGGCGTCTATGGCACCGACCGCCTGTTCGCCTACCTCCAGCTCGCGGGCGAAACCGGCCACGATGCGGCAGTGGCGGCGCTGGAGGCGGCCGGGCAGCCCGTCATGCGCCTCACCCTCGCGACCAAGCAGCAGATCGGCCAGCAATTCTTCCAATGGGAGTTCGCAACCGCCGTCGCCGGCGCCGTCATCGGCATCCACCCGTTCGACCAGCCCGACGTCGAGGCCAGCAAGATCGAGACCAAGAAGCTGACCGACGCCGTGGCGAAAGAAGGCCACCTGCCGCCCGAAACGCCGTTCCTGACCGAAGACGGCATCAGGCTGTTCACCAACGACCAGAACCGGACGGCACTGCCGGGTAACCAGCTGGACGTCGTGATCAAGGCGCATTTGGCCCGCGCCGCCCCCGGCGACTACGTGGCCCTCCTGGCCTATATCGACCGCAGCGCCGCGCATCTCGACGCGCTGCGAACGATGCGGACCGCGATCCGGGACGGCCTGCGCACCGCCACCTGCGTCGGCTTCGGCCCGCGCTTCCTGCACTCCACCGGGCAGGCGTACAAGGGCGGGCCGAACAGCGGCGTGTTCCTGCAGATCACCTGCGACGACGCGCACGACCTCGACGTGCCCGGCGGCGGCTACAGCTTCGGGACCGTGAAGGCGGCGCAGGCGCGGGGAGACTTCGCGGTGCTGGCGGAGCGGCATCGCCGGGCGCTCCGCGTGCATCTCGGCCCCGACGTGGCGGCCGGGCTGGCGCGGCTGGCGCGGGCCGTGACGGCAGCGATCGGCTGACCATGACCGCCGTCATTGCGAGCGTCGCGAAGCAATCCAGGAACGACAGGCGTGATCGTCGCCGCTCAATCGACCGCGTCATCTGAAGGAAGAACCCCGCATGGAACTCGGAATCATCGGCCTCGGCCGCATGGGCGGCAATATCAGCCAGCGGCTCATGCGCGCCGGGCATCGCTGCGTGGTGTATGACCGCAACACGGAGGTGGTGCAGGGCCTCAGTGCCAAGGGCGCCGCCGCGTCGTCCGATCTGGCGGATATGGTCAAGCAGCTCACGCCGCCCCGCGCCATCTGGGTCATGCTCCCCGCCGGCAAGATCACCGAAGACACCGTGCACGCGCTGGCCGGCCTCATGCAGTCCGGTGACACCATCATCGATGGCGGCAACAGCTACTATAAGGACGACATCCGCCGCGCCGCCGAGCTGCGGCAGAAGGGCATCGTCTATGTGGACGTCGGCACCTCCGGCGGGATCTGGGGCATCGACCGCGGCTATTGCATGATGATCGGCGGCGAGGAGGCGGCGGTCCGCCGGCTCGACCCCATTTTCGCGACGCTCGCCCCCGGCATCGGCACGATCGAGCGCACCCCCGGGCGCGACAAGCACGACCCCCGCGCCGAGCAGGGCTACATCCACGCGGGCCCCGCCGGCGCCGGGCACTTCGTGAAGATGGTGCATAACGGCATCGAATACGGCCTGATGCAGGCCTATGCCGAGGGCTTCGACATCCTGCGCCACAAGGACAGCGAAGAACTGCCGGAGGACCAGCGCTTCAGCCTTGACCTCACCGACATCGCGGAGGTCTGGCGCCGCGGCAGCGTGGTCAGCTCCTGGTTGCTGGACCTCACGGCCATGGCGCTCACGGAAGACGAGACACTGTCCAGCTACCAGGGCTCCGTCTCCGACAGCGGGGAGGGCCGCTGGACGGTCGAGGCTGCGATCGAGGAATCCGTGCCGGCGCCGGTGCTGTCCACCTCGCTGTTCGCCCGCTTCGAAAGCCGCCGCCCGCATGCGTTCCCGAACAAGCTGCTGAGCGCCATGCGCGCCAAGTTCGGCGGCCATGTCGAACCCAAGGCCGGATGAGCATGGACGTCACCAGCCGCCTCTCCGGCGCCGATACCCTCTCGGCCGGCATGGCGCAGGCCCCGGCGGCCCCCGCCTGCACCATGGTCATCTTCGGCGGTGGCGGAGACCTCACGAAGCGATTGCTGATGCCGTCGCTGTATAACCTGCATCTGGCCGGGCTGCTGCCGGACGGGTTCCAGGTGATCGGCGTGGACCACAACCCGAGCGATGACGAGGCCTATCGCACCGGCCTCACCACCGCGATGGAGGGGTTCGCGGCGGAGAAGGGCGGGGAGTTCGCGCCGGGGTCGCTCGACGCCGAAGCCTGGGGCTGGCTGCGCAGCCGGATCACCTTCCACCAGGCCGAGTTCGAGGACCTCGCCGGATACCAGGCGCTGGCGGCGAAGCTGCAGGGCAATGGCGTGTTCTACCTCGCCGTCGCCGCGCGGTTCTTCGGTCCGGTCGTGGAAAAACTGGCCGAGGCCGGGCTGATGACCGAGGCCGAGGGCGCGTTCCGCCGCGTGGTGGTGGAAAAGCCGTTCGGGCACGACCTCGCCAGCGCCCGGGCGCTCAACGCCCTGATCCTGAGCCACGTGCAGGAAAACCAGGTATTCCGCATCGACCATTTCCTGGGCAAGGAAACGGTGCAGAACATCATGGCGCTGCGCTTCAGCAACGGCATCTTCGAGCCGCTGTGGAACCGGCACTACATCGACCACATCCAGATCACTGCCGCCGAGACCGTAGGCGTCGAGAGCCGCGCCCGCTTCTACGAGCCCACCGGCGCGCTGCGCGACATGGTGCCCAACCACATGTTCCAGCTGCTGGCGATGGTCGCGATGGAGCCGCCCAACAGCTTCGACGCGGACGCCTTGCGCGCGGAAAAGGCCAAGGCGATCCAGGCCATCAAGCCCATGGACGCCGCCCGCGTGGCGCGGGACGTCGTGCGCGGGCAGTACACCGCCGGGTCGCTCGGCGGCCAGGACCGCCCCGGCTACCGCCAGGAGCCGGACGTGGCGCCCGACAGCGTGACCGAAACCTACGTCGCGATGCGGCTCAAGATCGACAATTTCCGCTGGGCCGGCGTGCCGTTCTACATCCGCACCGGCAAGCGCATGGCCGTGCGGCGGACCGAGATCGCGGTGCACTTCAAGCAGGCGCCGTACGCCCTGTTCCGCGACACGCCCGTCGATCGCCTGACGCCCAACGTCATGGTGATCCACGTCCAGCCGAGCGAGGGCATCACCCTCAACCTCAGCGCCAAGGTGCCGGGCCCCACGATGCAGCTCGGCTCCGTCGCGATGCAGTTCCGCTACAGCGACTGGTTCAAGCTGCCATCCGCCACCGGCTACGAGACCCTGATCTACGACGTGATGGTGGGTGACCAGACCCTGTTCCAACGCGCCGACAATGTGGAGGCCGGGTGGCAGGCCGTAGACCCCATCCTACAGGAATGGGCCGCCGGCCATACCGAGGTGCAGGACTACGCCGCCGGCAGCAGCGGCCCGGCGGCCGCGGACGCGCTGCTCGAGCGGGACGGCCGGCACTGGCTGCCCGTGACCCAGTCATGATCCGGCTCGTGGTGTCGGACGTGGACGGCACGCTGGTTCAGACCGACAAATCCCTGGCGCCCAGCACCATCGCCGCGGTGGGACGACTGCGCGACGCCGGCATCCCGCTCGCGATCGTGAGCGCCCGGCCCACCTTCGGCATGCAGTGGATCGCGGACGAGCTGCAGCTCCGCGGCCTCCTGGCCGGGTTCAACGGCGGCGTGGTGGCGCAGCCGGACGGCACCGTGGTGGAGCGCCGCCTGCTGCCGCCCGACAGCGCCCGCATCGCGCTCGACCTGTTCGCACGACACGGCGTGAGCGCCTGGTTCTTCACCGAAACCGAATGGCTGGCGCAGGATCCGGACGGCCCCCGCGTCCCGCTCGAACGCCGCACCTTGCGCGGGCAGGAGCGGATCGTGGCCGACTACACGCCCTACCTGGCGCAGTGCGGCAAGATCGTCGGCGTGACCGATGACGAGCCGTTGCTGGCCCGGCTGGAAACCGAGCTGCAAGGCCTCCTCGGCCCCGGCGCGAACGCCAAGCGGTCCCAGACCTACTACCTCGATGTCACGAACGCCGCCGCCGACAAGGGCAACGCCGTGCGCATCCTGGCCGACAAGCTGGGCGTGAAGCTCGCCGACGTGCTGGTCCTGGGTGACCAGGCCAACGATTTGCCGATGTTCCGCGTGGCCGGCTTCTCCGTCGCGATGAGCAACGGCCCGGCCGCCGTGCAGGCCGAGGCCAGCGCCGTCACCGGCCACACCGACCACGATGGCTGGGCACAGGCGATCGACCGCTTCGTGCTCGCGGGAGCACCGGCATGACCGCGGCGGACCCGCAGGCCCTGGCGCGGGAGGTTGCGGACTGGATGCTGCTGACATTGCGCGCGTCCACGGGGGAGGTCGCGGTCGCACTCTCCGGCGGGTCAACGCCCAAGCTGCTGTATGAGGTGCTGGCGCAGGAGCCGTATCGCGGCATGATGCCATGGGACCGCGTGCATTGGTTCTGGGGCGACGAGCGGTTCGTGCCGCCCGATGATCCCCGCAGCAACTACCGCATGACCTACGAAGCCCTGCTGGGCCATGTGAAAATCCCCGCCAGCCACATGCACCCGGTGCAGACCGACGACGTGACTCCCGAACAGGCCGCGGCCCTCTATCAGCAAGCGCTGCAATCCTTCTACGGCGCCGCCACGCTCGATCCGGCACGGCCGCTGTTCGAGATCGTTCTGCTCGGCCTCGGCACCAACGGGCACACGGCGTCCCTGTTCCCTGGCACCGCGGTGCTGGACGAACGCACCGCCTGGGCGGCGGCCGTGACGCCGGAAGGGGAACCGACCCGCATCACCCTCACCTACCCGGCACTCGAAAGCTGCCGCCACGCCGCCTTCATCGTGGCCGGGGCGGAGAAGAGGGATGTGCTGGCCCGGGTGCGGGCCGGGGAGGCAACGCTGCCCGCCGCCCGGTTCCGCCCGACAGGGACCCTGCACTGGTTCACGGACTCAGCCTCGGCATAAGGCCGGCAGCCCAGCCCACCCTTGCTGCGGTCTACGTATCAAAAACATTCTACCGGCACAGAAGGCTTCGAATTTTCAACCAAAGGTGGTATTGCATGTGAATGGACCAGCTCATTCCACGCCGGTGCGACCGCCAATCCGTTCTTCGAACGGCTAAGCTCACGTATCATGGGGCGGTGGTGGACTGCATCGTCGTCGATTTATCGACGGCAGGTGTCCGGGTTCAGCTCGGAGCCGTCGTGCCTGTGCCGGAGGAGGTGACCGTTCAGTTCGCGGCAGGGTCGTCCTTCAAGGCGATCCGCCGCTGGAGCCGCGGCCTGGAAATCGGCTTCGAATTCGCAGGCGCCGCCCACCTCGGCGCGGCTTCCCGTGTTGCCGCCTGGGAAATCTACGAAGAATTGCGGAGCGCGCCGCTCGAAGGAACGTTGAGCCGCCTGCATACCCTCAACCATTTCGGTGATCCGGCGCTAAGAACCCTGGTTCAAGCAACCCAGGCCGCGATCGATCAGCTTGAGAAGGCAGTGCGCCAGTTGGCCCAGGGTTCCTGACCCGCCGAAGCCGCCCAACCAGCGGCCTCAATCATCGGACCAAGCTGCACGAGATCGTTGGTGCCGCCCGCCCCCTTACCCCGGCGCCGCCTCGATCGAGGGCGCCTGTTCCCGCGCCAGGCCGTGTTCCATCCAGGTCGCCACGTGGATCCGGTTGCGGCCGAGACGCTTCGCCAGATAGAGCGCGGCATCCGCGGCCTCCACGAAGGCCGCCGGCCCTTCGAGCCCGATCGGCGGCAAAATGCAGGCCACACCCACGCTCACCGTAACCACATGAAGCGGGCTGCCATCATTGACCAGACCGGCTTCAGCGACGGCTTTTCGGGTCGATTCCGCGAGGGTCGCGGCACCCTCCCGGTCCGTCCCGGGAAGGACGATCGCGAACTCCTCCCCCCCATACCGGCCCAGCAGATCGCCGGGGCGCCGAAGTTGCAAACCGATCAGCTCTGCCACGCGGCGCAGGCACTCGTCGCCAGCGGGATGGCCATAGGTGTCGTTGAACGGCTTGAAATGGTCGATGTCGAGCATGAGGATGCTCAGCGGCTCCTGCAACCGTTGCGCCCGCTGGAACTCCAGCCCCAGGGCATCGTCGAACCGGCGCCGGTTGGCAACTCCGGTCAAACCGTCCTGCAACGCCTGGACTTGCAAGAGCCGGTTTGCCGACTCGAGCTGCTCCTCCATCTGCTTGCGGCTCGTGATATCGCGTGAGACCGATACGAAACCCTCATCGGTCGGTAACCGGCGCACGGCCGATTCGACCCAAACGCATTGGCCGTCCTTACGGATGCAGCGATACGTGATCTGTGCGCAGGGGACATTGCCGCGTCCCATGTCCAGGACCATCGCTGCGACGCCCGGCCTGTCGCCGGCATGAATGATGTCTGGCCCGAACGTGCCGATCAGTTCGTCCGGTTCGTAGCCAAAAACCTCCCGGCAGGCCGGAGAAACATACGTCCGGAAGAATTTTGGGTCGAACCGCGTGATGACGTCGCTGGCGTGTTCGGAAATCATGCGATGCGACGCTTCGCTCTCGGTGATGGTCGCCTGCATTGCGGCAATATCGGCATCCCGGGCGCTCAGCCGCACCACCATCTCATCGAACACATGGCCGAGCTCATGCAATTCCTGCGCCGTCCCGCGGCCCATGGCGCCCGCCGCAGTCGGCCGGCCCCGGCCCACGCCGCCCGCCGCGATCGTAAGCTGCTGCAGGGGGGCAACAAGCGCGCGCTGACCCACGATCCAGGCCCCTAGCAGGGCACAGAAAGCGGCGATCAGGGCCACACCGATATCGCGCGCCAATCGCCGATTTGCGGCAGCAAGCACCTCGGCGACGGGCTTGGTCACAACGACCACCAGCGCACGCGTGGTACCTTGCAACGGCGCGAACCCGGCGATCTGCTCGATCCCGTTCTCATCGGCCACATCGATGCCGCCGCCCTCGGGGTTCTGGCCGATCGCCGCCAGCATGGCCGCCGATACCGCCAGCACCGGCGATGGCGCCGACCCGGCTGCATCCCACCGGGCATTCGCAACGATCACGCCGCTCCGCGCATCGACGATCCGCGCTTGCATACCCGGCACCTGCGACGTCCGCTCCGTCAGGCGGAAGAACCAATCGAGGTTCAATGACGCTGCCATAACGCCCGATGGCGGGCCCCCCGGCACCGCCGGCGGGATCGGCACGGCCACGACAAGCCCGGGGCGGCCAGTCACCTGCCCGACCATCATCTCGCTGACGATAACCTGCCCCACCCTCGCGGCCAGGGCCTCCCGGATATAGGTTCGGTCGCTGAGATCGAACATGACGTCCTCGGCATGGCTGTTGCAGCCCACCGTTCCGTCCGGCCGCGCCGCCGTCAGCACGGAGATGCTTGGATGATCCCGGGCGAAGCGGCGCAGCAACTCATGGCAGGGCCTCCGCACGAAGCCGCTCACGTCCGGCACGCGGGTCAACACCGTCAGCAGGTGGCTGGCTTCCTGGATGATGTCATCCTGCTGCCCCGCCCCGACCTGCGCCAGATCGGCCGCCTGCCGGCGCACGCTGGCCAGCGTGGCATCGCGATTCTCCAGCCCGGCGAAAACCAGCATGGCCATCAGCGGCCCCGTCGCCAAAAGCGTCAACAATGCGAGGCGTATCCGGATCGTCCCGGATACCAGGGCAAACGAGGCAGCCAACCTCGACATCAAGAAGCGGCCCTCATGAGGCCCACGCCCTCAACGCCTGCGGCAGCATATCGGCCATGAACAATCCAGGAGTCTCGGTCCCAAACACCGGCTTGAACGAATCTTGCGTCAGACGTCCGGGCCGGCCGATCAGAAATCCCTGGGCTTCCTGGCATTCATACGCCTGCAGGATCCCGAGCTGGCCCTCCTCCTCCACCCCCTCCGCACACACGACCATGCCGAGCCCGCGGCCCAGCTGCAGCAAGGACCGTACGATCACCTCCGTCCGCCGGCATGACCCCAGCCCCTCGATGAACACGCGATCGAGCTTCAGCTTGTCGAAAGCCATGTCCCGCAAATAACCCAGGGCCGAATACCCGGTGCCGAAATCGTCGAGCGACAGCCCCACTCCCAGCGCCTTGAGATGGCCCAGCTCCGATTTGGCGGTGCTCCCGGTCTCCAGGAACACCCGCTCGGTCACCTCCAGCTCCAGCCGGGACGGGTCGAGCCCGGTATGCCGGAGCGTGGTTTCGACCAGGTGGGACAGTTCCGTGGTCTGGAACCAGGCTGCCGAGACGTTGACCGCCACCCGCATCGGCTGCGGCCATCCCACGGCCGCCGTGCACGCGGTCTGCAGCACCCAGCCATCCAAATCCCGGAACAGGCCCAGGCTTTCGGCCACCGGCACGAACACCGAGGGCGAGACCGGACCATGGCCGGGCCGGTCCCAGCGCAGCAACGCCTCGAACCCCGATAGCGCGCCGCTGAGGCAATCCACGATCGGCTGCCACTGGATCTCAAACTGCCCAGTGGCCAGGGCCGTCCGCACATCGCGCTCCAGCATCGCGCGTTGGGGCCCGGCATAGTCACGCAATGGCAACGCCGCCTGGGAACTCGACTCCTGTCGCACTCTCGACTGCTCCAGCAACAAAGGCGCGGGCTTCTTCGCGCGGGATAACGGCCTGATCGCCGCACCATCTACCGAACAGTGCAGGAAAACCCGTTAAAAAGTGTTGAAGACGGACTGCTTCTTTTGTGAGATCGCTGCTACTCTGCAAGCCCGCAATGATTTCCGCCGAGAATAGGGAACCGAGATGGGCGACGCCGGCCTATTACCAGGCTTCATCCTCGCCACCATCCTGCTGGTGCTGGTGCCGGGCCCGAACCTGTCGTTGATCCTGGCCAACAGCATCGGCCATGGCACCCGGTACGGCCTGCTGACCATTGCCGGCACCACGCCCGCGCTCATGCTTCAGCTGGCCCTGACCTCGATCGGCATGGCGGAGGTGATCCAGGCCCTGGGCGCCTGGTTCGAGCTGTTGCGCTGGGCGGGCGTCGCATACCTCATGGTGTCGGGATGGCAGCTCTGGCGCTCGCCCCCGCCCACGCTCGCCAGCGGCGCAGGCCCGGCCGCCCGTCCACCCCGGCTCGCACCAGTGCTGGCCCGGGGCTTCCTGGTGGCCTCGTGCAATCCCAAGACGCTGCTGTTCTTCAGCGCCTTCCTGCCCCAATTCATCGCAACGGACCGCCCGGCGGGGCCGCAGCTCGCGGTGCTGTCGATCGTGTTCGCCCTCATCGTGGTCACGGGCGACAGCCTGATGGCGTGCGCCGCCGGCCGGGCGCGGCCATTCTTGGTGCGGCGAGGCCGGGCCATCAACCGGCTATCGGGCGGGATGATGATGGGCGCCGGCCTCGGTCTCGCGGTCGCCCGGGCCCGATAGCGCCCGGGCCGATCCGTCAGGCCGCCGCGTGCCGGAACATATGGCGCCGCGCCTCGGCGTCGAACTCCGTCTTGAACGCATGCCGGTCCTTGATCGCCGTCGCGCGCACCGCGGCCGGCCGGGCGCTGATCGCGTCGAAATGCCGCTTCAGATGCGGCAGCGTGTCCCAGGCATCGTCCCCCATCACGAACGGCACCATCCGCGTCCAGCCCCAAACCGCCATGTCCACGATCCCGTACGCCTCGCCCAGCATGAACGGACGCCCGGCCAAGTGATCGTTCAGGATGCCGTAATGCCGCTTCGCCTCGAATGCATAGCGCGTGACGGCATAATCCTTCGGCTCCGGCGCGAAATGGCGGAAATGCACGGCCTGGCCGGAATAGGGCCCGATGCCGGTCGCCACGAACATGAGCCAGGACAGCATCTCGCCCCGCGCCGCCGCGGACGGGCCGGGCATGAACTGGCCGGTCTTCTCACCCAAGTACAGCAGAATCGCGTTGCTATCCCACACCACCGCATCCCCGTCCCCCGTCTTGTCCACGATGCAGGGGACCTTGTTGTTGGGATTGAGCTTGGCGAACTCCGGCGCGAATTGCTCGCCCTTCCGCGTATCGACCGGGACAGCCTCATACGGTAGCCCGCTCTCCTCGAGGAACAGCGCGACCTTCATGGGATTGGGCGCGAGGCTGTAGTAGAATGTCAGCATGGGTCCACTCCTGCGGTACAGGGGCGGGATAGCACGGGCCCGTCCCGGATAGGAGAGCCCGCATGGCCCACCGCATCGCCCTGATCGGCGCCGGCACGTTCGGCCAAAAGCACCTGGCCGTGATCGCGGCCGAGCCCGGCTTCGCCCTGGCCGGCCTCGCGGATCCCTCCCTCGCCGCCCGCGCGCTCGCGGAAGAACGCTGCGTGCCGTGGTTCGCGGAGCCCGCCGCACTGCTGGACGCCGTAAAGCCCGACGGCGCGATCATCGTCACCCCCAACCGGCTGCATGTCCCGCACGCCCTGCTGTGCATCGAGCGCGGGATACCCGTGCTGGTCGAAAAGCCCGTCGCCGACACGCCCGAAGCCGCCGAGGCGCTGGCGTTGGCGGCGGAGGCGGCCGGCACGCCCGTGCTGGTCGGCCAGCACCGGCGCCACAACCCGATCCTGCAAGCGGCCCACGCCACCATCGCCGGCGGCCGCCTGGGCGACCTAATCGCGGTCAACCTCACCTGGCTCATCCACAAGCCCGATGCCTATTTCGACCTCGCCTGGCGCCGCGAACCGGGCGGCGGCCCGATCATGATCAACCTGGTCCATGAACTGGACGCGCTCCGCTTCGTGGTGGGCGAGATCGCCGCCGTGCGAGCCATCACGTCCAACACCACGCGCGGCTTCGCGGTGGAAGACACGGTGGCCATCGCGGTCCGCTTCACCAACGGCGCGCTCGGCACGATCCTGGTGTCGGACGCGACGCCCGCGCCCTGGAACTGGGAAATGACCTCCGGCGAGAACCCGGCCTATGTGCAGCAGCATGCCGTGAGCGGCGTGATCGCGGGGCGGCTGGCCTCGCTCTCGTTGCCGTATCTGGACCTCTGGCAGCATCGCCCGGCGCCGGGCCAGGACACGGGCTGGATGTCCCCGATCGCGAGCGAGCGGGTGCCGGTCCGGCACGATGACGCCTACCAACGGCAGCTGCGTCATTTCGGCGCCGTGATCGACGGCGCCGCCCCCCTGGTCACGGTGCGGGACGCCGCGCGCACGCTGGCCTGGTGCCTGGCCGTACACGACTCTGCGCGGACCGGGCAGGAGGTGGCGCTTGCGGGGTAGGGCGGTGGCGGCCCTGCTGCTCACCAGCCCGGCCGCCGCCCAAACCTGGCTCCCACCCGTCACCCCGGCCTGCATCTCCTCCCCGTTCGGTATGCGCCGCGCCATCGGGCCGCATGCACCGGCCATGTTCCATAACGGCATCGACCTCCCAGCCCCGGCCGGCGCCCTGGTGCACGCGGTGGCGGATGGCGCCGTGCTGCGCATCAAACGGCAGGGCCTGGGCGGCGTCACGGTGCATCTCGGCCACGCCGACGGCACCACCACCCTCTATGCCCATCTCGGCAACCTGGTCCCGGCGCTGATGGACGGAAGGCGGCAGGTCCGCGCCGGGGAACCGCTCGGCCACGTGGCGCGCACCGGCGTCACCTACGGCACCCACGTCTTCTTCGCGATGCTGCGCGGCAACCAGGCGATCGATCCGGAGCCGCTGCTCGGCGTGCCGCGCTGCGTCAGGCCAGGGCCTCGGCCGTCAACCGACGGCCCGCGGCGATAGCCGGGTAAGCCGCGCGATCCAGCGCAATGCGCCGGGCCAACCCTGCGCCGCCATCGCCACCAGCCCCGGCGCCTGCTGCCCCAGCCAATACAGCCGCGAAGCCAGCCGAATCGGCCGCCCCGCCTCCGCCCGCATGCGCGCGTGATACGCCCGGGCGTCCCCCCGCGCCGCCACCGCCGCAAAGGCGCTGTGCAGCGCGATCGACACGCCGTCCCCGCAGAAGGACGGGATCACCCCCATTTGGTCCCCCAACCGGAACACGCCGGGATCGTCCGCCGGCCCCGGCGCATGCACGAACCCATACGGCACGCGGAAGATGCTGAGCGGCCGGTCCAGCAGCGCCGTGGCGCCCCGCAGCCGCGCGGCCAGATGCGGGCACTCCGCCCCCAGCAGCGCCGCCACCCCGTCCCAGCTCCGCCCCGCCGCCTCGAACCGCACGCGATCCAGCAGCAGGCACAGATTGGCCCGGCCCCCCTCCACCAGCTGCAGCCCGGCATACCCGCCCCGGAACAGCAGCACCTCGATATGCCCGGCCAAAGCCGCGTGCTGCACTGGGTCGAGCCGGAGATACATCTTGAGCCCGACCAGCGCGTCCCCGGGCGCCGCATCCCGGCGCAGCCCGCGCAGATCATGCTTGCCGGTCGCCAGGAACACGGACGGCGCCCGCATCCACCCCTGCCCCTCGACGTGGAGCGCACCGTCGGCAAACGACCGCACGGCATGGCCGCGCAGCACCGTGGCCCCCAGCGCCTCCGCCCGCTCCAGCAGCGCCGCATCCAGCACCCGGCGCGACAAGCCCAGCGCTCGGAATGGCAACGCCGCCGCCGCCACGCGGGACCCGTGCACCAGCCGCACCCGCGTGATCTCCGCCCCGCCCAGCCCCTGGAGATCGAGGCCGAGCCGGGCCGCATAGTCCTGCGCCTCCCATGACAGGAATTCGCCGCAGATCTTGTCGTGCGCGGCAGTTTCCCGCTCGATCAGCACAGCGCCGGGCCCCAGCAAGCACGCCGCCGCCGCCCCCGCCACGCCGCCACCGGCGATCAGCGCCTTCATTGCAAAAGCATCGTCATTGCGAGCCCCGTGGCGAAGCAATGACAGAGGCGGCTCACGCAATACCGGAACGGCACATGCCACCTGACTTCCGCCACCCCAGCCAACCCGGCGCGATCCAGCAGCGCCGCCCAGTCCCGTCGCCGGAAGCTCCGCAACACGCTGATCGGCCCGTCATTCCGCACGATCGGATGCCACCGCGCCGCCGCCGCCAATGCCTTGAACCCGTGATAGGCCAGCGCGTGCCGATGCAGGTCGTTCACGAACCAGCCGCGCACGGCACTCCGCTCCATCCACCCCAGGAACGCCACGATGCCGTCATCCGTCAGGTGATGCGTGAGCAGGGAGCTGACCACCACGTCGTGCTCGCCTTGCGGCATGTCGAACAGATCGCCGGTCCGATACGCGATCCCCATCGAGGCCGGTGTGGCCGCGCGGGCGGCGCGGGCGCTCATCGGGTTGAGGTCAACGCCCGAGAGCTGCATGACCAAGCCCCGCCGCGTGCCCCAACGATGGATGCGCCGCAGCATGTCTCCCTCACCGAAGCCGACATCCAGCACCCGCAACGTCTCACCCGCCTGCATGCCCCGGGCCGCGCGGCGCAGGAACGCGATCGTCGGCGGCCGGGCCAGCGTCGCGGTGTTGACCGCCGCCAGATCGGCCATGCATGCGCTGAACGCCTCGAAAGAAACATCCTCGGTATCGAGCCACTCCGTCAGCTCGGCCCGCGCGCGGAAATTCACGCCGCCAGCCGCTCGAACCGGAACGTCTCGGCGCACAGCCCGGGCCCGAACGCCATGCCGACGCCCCGCCCCGGCGCCGCCCCCCGCAGCATCCCCGCCAGCACGAACATCAGCGTGGCGGACGACACGTTGCCCACGGCCTGCAACACCGCACGGGACGGCGCCAGGCTGTCCTCCGGCAACCGCAACCCGAGCTGCACCGCGTCCAGCACCGTGCGCCCCCCGGCATGCACCGCCCAATGCGGCACGTCTGCCACTTGCCAGCCGCGCAGGATGCCGTCCTCGTCATTCCGCTCCGCCTCGCTGCGCAGCGCGGCGCCGATGCGGGACGGGACCTTGCCCGACAGATGCATGTCGAACCCCTGGTCCCCGATCGACCAGGTGATCAGATCCTGGGTCCCCGGCAGCGTCGCGGACCGGAAATCCAGCAGCGCGATGCCATGCGGCTCCGCCGTCACCAGCGCCGCCGTCGCGCCATCGCCGAACAGCAGGAACGACAGCACGGTCTCGAGGTCCGGCGTCTCCTGCATGTGCAAGGTGCACAGCTCGAGGTTGACCACCAGCACCCGCGCGCCCGGTTCCGAGCGCACGATGTGATGCGCCGTGCGCAGCGCCGGCACCGCGGCGTAGCAGCCCATGAACCCGATCAAGGACCGCTCCACACTGCCACCCAACGCCAACCGGTCCGCGATCATCTGGTCGAGCCCGGGCGCCGTGAACCCGGTGCAGGACGCCACCACCAGATGCGTGATGGTGCCCAGCGGCCCCAGTGCCCCGATCGCCTGCACCGCCAGCTCCACCGCCCGCTCGCCATACAGCGCCATGCGCGCCTGGGTGCCGGGGAATGCGCCGCGGCGATAGAACCCGTCCGCATCGACATCGGCGGCGCCGGGTTCGCCCGGGCGGAAATGCGAGAAGCGGTGCCCGATGCCCGCCCGCTCCGCCATGCGGTCGAACACCGTCCGCGACCGGTCATCCGTCAGCAGCGTGCGCGCGAACCCCACGAAGGCGTCATGCACGTCATGCGGCGGCACCGCCGTCCCGATCCGGTTGACATGCGCCGCCACTAGGCCCGCCGCAGCAGGATCGACGCGTTCATGCCACCGAACGCGAAGGAGTTGGACAGCGCCGCCTGGACCGGCACCGCCCGCGCCCCCTCGGCGATGCAATCCACGTCGCACTCCGGATCGGCCTCCCGGAACCCGGCCGTCGGCGGCAGCACGCCGTGGTGGAGTGCCAAAACCGTCGCCAGCGCCTCCAGCGCCCCGCCCGCGCACAGGCAGTGCCCGATCATGCTCTTCGTCGACGACACCGGCGGCGGCCGCCCCCCGAACACGCGATGCAACGCGGCAGACTCCGTCTTGTCGTTGAGCCGCGTCCCGGTGCCATGCGCGTTCACATAGCCGATGTCGGACGCCAGCATCCCGGCATCGTCCAGCGCATCCTGCATCGCGCCCGCCGCCCCGGCCGTGTCGGGCGCCGTGAGGTCCAGCCCGTCCGCATTCATGCCGCTGCCGGCGATCTCCGCCAGGATCGTGGCGCCCCGGGCCACGGCATCCTCCCACCGCTCCAGCACCAGCACGGCGGCACCCTCGCCCAGCACCAGGCCGGATCGATCTTTGGAGAACGGCCGGCAGCCATCGGCGCTCAATACGCGCAGCCCCTCCCAGCACTTGAACACGCCCACCACGATCGAGGCATCGGCGCCCCCCGCCAGCATCATGTCCGCCCGCCCGGCGCGGATCAGGTCCGCCGCCTGCGCGATCGCATGGGTGGCCGACGCGCAGGCGGACGCGATCGCGAAGCTCGGCCCGCGCAGCTGCAAATCCATGGACACCTGAGATGCCGCGGCATTGGGCATCAGCCGCGGCACCGTGAACGGATGCACCCGCGCGGCGCCCTCGCCGTAGAACGCCAGATACGCCTCATCGAGGCTGGTCTGCCCGATGGCCGCGCCCAGCACCACGCCGCGCCGCCGGGCCAGCGCGGGATCGGCCACCAACCCAGCCTGCTGCATCGCCTCCCGCGCCGCCACCACCGCCATGGCGGAGGTGCGGTCCAGCATCGCGGCTTGCCGTGGCGTGAAGAACGCGGCGGGATCGAACGGCGCCTGGGCCGCGATGCGGGCGGAGATACGGTCCGTCGGCACCGCCGTGATCGGCCCGATCCCCACCGTCCCGGCCTGCAACCCCGTCCAGATCGTCGGCACGTCCAGCCCGAGGGCACACAGGCCACCCAGGCCCGTCACGGCCACCCGCGGGCGCGACCTCATGCGACGGGATGGGTCTTGTCGAGCGTCCGGATGACGTGATCCAGCAGGTCCCCCACCGTCTCGAACTCCGCACCCGTTTTTTCGGACACGACGGGCACGTCGATCTTGAACCGCTCCTCGATCGCGAAGATCGCCTGCACCAGGTCCAGCGACGGGATGTCGAGGTCCGCCATCTTGGCCTCCGGCACCAGGGTCGCCCGGTCGGCTCCGGTCTCCTTGGCGACGATGTCCAGGATCTCATCTACGCGTGGGTCGGACATCGGGGGCGGCGCCTTCTTGCAATGCTACGGCCTTATAGATGGCGCATCGCACGGCTTGCAAAAGGTCAGATGACCGGCGTCCGCGTCCCGAGCGTGGGCGACCCGCCAGCGGTATAGGCCGGGGCGCTTTCATCGAACCGGCTCCAGCCTTCGGCGCGATAGGCCTCGCTCCGGGCGGCGGGGTCCACGGGCATATGCCGCGCCAGGATCTGCTCCACCAGGGAGCCCTGCGTCTCGTCGGCGCGCACCGTCACCAGCGTGCCGCCGCGGCGCACGCCCTCGGCATAGACATGCGCATCCGCCTCATCGACGCCGGCGCCCACCAACGATCCGATCAACCCGCCCGACGCGGCGCCCACACCGGCGCCCAACGCCGTGGCGACCAGCCACCCCGCTGCCACCACAGGCCCGACCCCCGGGATCGCCAACATGCCCAGCCCCGCCAGCAGCCCGGCGCCACCACCCAGCACCGTCCCGATCGACGCCCCGGTCCCCGCCGCCTCCGCCGCCCCGGACTCGGCCGCGGTGGCCGGAATGGAGTGCCGGTCATCGGCGTTGCTCGCCACCAGGCTCACATGGTCATGCAGCACGCCGCAGCCCTCGAGCTCACGCACCGCCGCCTCGGCATGGTCATAGGTGTCGAACAGGCGGGAGATCACGATGGTCATGGATGCCTCACTGGCTGACGATGTTGCCCTGGTAATCGAGCGCGACCTGCACCGGCTTGCCGTCCTTCGTCGCCATGCCCCGCCAGACCCCCTTGTCGTCCTTCTTGAGGTCCATGACCTGGCTGTAGCCCCGCTCCTCGATCCGCGAGCGGGCCTGGTTCTCGGTGAAGCTGTTGGCGCCCGCGACCGGCGCCTCCGTCGTGCGGGACAGCCCGCCCGTGGTGGTGACCGCGGCCGGCGCCGGGGAGGTGCTGACGCCGGAGTCCGCCGGTGGCGCCGTCTGTGCCACGGCCACACCGGACATCACGGGAAACGCGAACACGGCCGCACGCCACTTGCTCATTCCACGCTCCTGCCGACTGTGGAATGAGAGCGCATCAAACCGGCAAGGGTTCCCTAATCGAGCGGCGTCGCCGGCCCCGCCGCCCGCCCCACCAAAGACGGCCCCACCAGCTCCGCCTCATCCATGCCCCGGTCGAGGTCCAGCCCCGTCATCCGCCAGTCATGCACCGCGATCGGCAACGGCCGCAGCAGCCGCTCATGGAACCGCGTCGGCCACTGCACCCCGGCGCGCGGGACATGCCCGGCCACATCCACCTCCGCCACTGCATTCTGCGTCGATTCAAGCCCCTCCAGCGTGAATCGGACCCGGCGCATCAGGCGGGTGCCCACATCGATGAACAGCACCAGGTCATCGGCCGGCGCCAGCCCCAGCCCGGGCGCCGCACGCATCCGCAACGCGTCGCACAAAAAGCGCCCGTCCGCGGTCTCGATCGTCTCGGCCGGCAGACGCTCCATCAGGAGCCCCGCCCGCCCCACCAACCGCAGCGGCCCCAGCAGGAACAGCGCATACCCATCCGTTACCAGCGCCGCCGCCGCCCGGCGGTTGGGGTCGGAGGACTCCGCATCGTTGAACCAGACCCGGACGCTGTCCGCGCCCACACCGGGCCGCCGCACCACCTGCTTGCGGCCCGCCGGCCCCGTATGGGATTGCGCGATCAGGCCGGAGCCCAGCAGCAGCCGCTCCTCCGACCCGCCGCGGAAGCCCGCATCCACCAGCTCGGGCTGCAACCGGTCCACCAGGCCGCGCCACTCCCCGGCATAGGCCACGCTCACATCCCGCAGGCCCTGGAACGCGGCCAGCCCATGCGCCGCAGCACTCGCATCCAGCAACGCCTGCGCCTCCGCGGACGTCGCCCCGGCCGTGAGCGGCGGCAACCGTGCGGCGCACCCCTGCGCGGCCAGGGCGAGCAACAGCGTGCGCCGCCTCATAGCTGAACCCCCATCGCCAGCCCTCCTGGCCAGAGTGTGGCCAGCCTGCCACCCTGCCGCAAGCGGCTGCCCCCGAAGAGACCATGCGAAAGACCATGCGAGAGACCATGCGAACGCTCGACCGCGACACGTCAGGCCTATTGGTGGTGGACCTCCAGGCCCGCCTGATGCCCGCCATCGACGGCGCGGCAGAAATTCTGCGCCACACCGGCCTCCTGCTCGCCGCCGCCCGGCAGCTGACCGTCCCGGTGCTTTTCACAGAACAAAACCCAGCCGGCCTGGGCCGCACGGCGCCGGAGCTGCAGCCGGGCGAGGTGCTCACCAAGATGCATTTCGACGCCTGCCGCGAAGCCGCCCCGATCCTGCCTGACCGTCCCTCCCTCGTGGTGCTGGGCTGCGAGGCGCATGTCTGCGTGCTGCAAACCGTCCTGGGCCTGCTGGACCAGGGGCGGCGCGTCCATGTGGTCGCGAACGCCGTGGGCTCCCGCACGCCAGCCAACAAGGACGCCGCGCTGCGCCGCATGGCCGCCCATGGCGCCGAGATCGTCACGACGGAAATGGTCGTCTTCGAATGGCTCGGCACCGCCGCGCACCCCGCCTTCCGCGACCTCTTGAGGCTGGTGAAGTGATGATTGCGGGGTGGTTGCGCCACCTCGCGGCCGACCCGCTCGTCCTGAGCCTGTCGAAGGACGGCAGCGCGCCCGCCGTCACCCCAGCCGGGCCACCTCCTGACGCTGGTGAAGTGACAATTGCGGGGTGGTGCGCCAACCTCGCGGCCAACCCGCTTGTCCTGAGCCTGTCGAAGGACGCCAGCGCGCCCGCCGTCACCCCAGCCGGGCCACCTCCTGAAGCTGGTGAAGTGACAATTGCGGGGTGGTGCGCCACCTCGCGGCCGACCCGCTTGTCCTGAGCCTGTCGAAGGACGCCAGCGCGCCCTCCGTTACCCCCGCCGGGCCACCCGCCCCCCCACCATCGGCGCCGGCACGCCCGTCGTCCCCGGAAAGCTGATCGGCAACCCCCGCAGCGTCCGCACCGCCAGGAAAGCAAAACACTCCGCCTCGATCGCATCCCCCCGCCAGCCCACCGCCTCCGCCGCTATCGCCTCGACCCCGGCCCGCGCCCCCAGCGCCGTCATCAGCCCCGGATTGCGCCGCCCCCCGCCGCACACGATCACCCGCCCGGGCCGCACCGGCAGCAAATCCAGCCCCCGCCCGACGCAGGCCGCAGTGAACGCCGTAAGCGTCGCCGCGCCATCCTCCAGCCCCAGCCCGTCCACCATTGAGGCCGCAAAGTCGAACCGGTCCAGCGATTTCGGCGGCGCCGCAGCCAGATACGGATGATCCAGCATCCGCCGCAGCCGCCGCTCATCCACGACGCCCCGGCCCCCGATCGCCCCATCCCGGTCCATCGCCGCCCCGGTGTGCCGCCGCACCCAGTCATCGAGCGGGCCATTCGCCGGGCCCGTGTCGAATGCGGTCAGCGCCCCATCCGGCCCGCACCACGTGAGGTTCCCCACCCCGCCCAGGTTCAGCACCGCCGCATCCGGCACGCCCCGCAGCAGCGCCGCATGATACACCGCCGCCAGCGGCGCGCCCTGGCCGCCCGCGCGCACATCGGCCGTCCGGAAATCCCACACCGTGTCGATCCCGGTCAGCGCCGCCATCAGTGCCCCGTCCCCGAGCTGCCGTGTCGCGCCGGGAGTGCCGGGCCGCGGCGCCCTATGCAGCACGGTCTGCCCATGGAACCCGATCGCCGCCACCTCCGCTTCCGCCACCTCATGCCGGGCCAGGAACGCGGTCACGGCCCCGGACTGCGCCCGGGTCAGCGCCTGCTCCGCCGCCCAGAACGCCTCGGGCTCCGGTCCTTCGAACCGCCACGCCAGCGCCGCCACCTGCGCCGCCGCGAGCGACCGGCGCACCTCGTCCGGGTATGGCGCCAACTCCCAGGGCCCGAATGCCTGCACGGCCTCGCCGTCGGTATGCAGCAACGCCAGGTCGATATTGCCGTCCAGCGCCGTCCCGGTCATCAGACCGACCGCGATCATCCACGGGCTCCGCTTGTTGCACCGAAGGCTAGGCGGCCCAATGTTGCGCTGCAAGCGACGGAGGCCGCCTGTGATCCCCAGCCTGTTCCTCAGCCATGGCGCGCCCACCCTCCCGATCGTGGACGCCCCGGCGCGCGACTTCCTCCGCGGCCTGGCCTCGCAGTTCGAGCGGCCCCGCGCCATCCTCGTGGCCTCCGCCCATTGGGAGACCTCGCTTCCCACCCTGGGCGCCGTGGCGCACCCCGCCACGATCCACGATTTCCGCGGCTTCCCCGCCGCGCTGTACGATCTCCGCTACGAGCCGCCCGGCGATCCCGCCCTCGCGGCGGAGGCAGCGTCGATGCTGCAACACGCCGGGTTCGACACCGCGATCGACCCGGCACGTGGCCTCGATCACGGCGCCTGGGTCCCGCTCATGCTGATGTACCCCGCCGCCGACATCCCCGTGCTGCAGATCGGCATCCAGCCCGGCGCCGGGCCCGAACACCATCGTCGCGTCGGCGCCATCCTGGCCGGCTTGCAGGAGCGGGGCGTGCTGATCGTGGGTTCCGGCTCCTTCACCCATGACCTCTCCCGCTTCCGCGCCGCCGCGCAGGACGCCCCGGCGGCGCCCGACGTGGTGGCCTTCGCCGATTGGTTCGACCACGCCATCACCGACGGCCGGACGGATGATCTGGCGCACTACCGCACCCTCGCCCCCCACGCCGCCCGGCAGCACCCGACGGAGGAGCACCTCCTCCCCCTCTTCGTCGCCCTCGGCGCCGGCGGACCGGATGCAAGGCCGGAGCGCCTGCACGCCTCCGCCATGCACTCCGTGCTGCGAATGGACGCCTACGCCTTCCACTGACGCCGCTACTGATGGGGACCGCCATGCCGGATGAGCCGAAAATCACGATGGGATCGGTGCTCGACGGCGCAGGCGCCACGCTCCGCCACGTGTCGATCCAGGCCGGCACCGTGGCATCCCGGCACGATCACCCATTCGAGCAATTCCTGTATGTCGCCAGCGGCGGCGGCACCCTGCACTGCGACGCCGGGCCGATCAGCCTCGCGCCCGGCGTGTCCCTGCACCTGGAACCCGGGGCCTGGCACAGCGCGGTGTTCGACCAGGACACGGTGCTGATCGAAATCAATCTGACCGACAGCTTGTCTGACTAAAGGCCCATCTGATCGGTGACAGAACGGCCCCACGCCCTCATTGCAGACGATCAATGTCATCGCGGCGCTGGCTCTATGATCAGGCTACTGGTCGTCAGGCCAGATGTATTCGTCCTCTTCGGGGTTCATGACGGGAAAGACCTCCACGCCCAGCGATCCTTTCAGATCGGTCAGCCGGGCGACAGTACGCTCGGTCAGCACGTCACCGATGTTCGCTCCGCCAGGCAGTTCGATGATGAAGTTGATTTCACCACCCGTCTCGGCGATCCTACGTAGGAAGCTCCGATGCTGGCTGAACCGGTCCAGCAGCTTGTCGAGACGCGTGAAAAAATACCGGTCGCCATTCCTGACCTCCGATATAGACCACCGTGTGTCGGGCCACAGCCCGCCCAGCGGGTTGCCTTTGGGGGTCTGTATTGGCTGCCCAACGCAATGTTTCGTATCAGGGTTGAGGTTTAACTCGTTGCTGATCTCATCCGGTTCAAGTGTTGGGTGGATGATCAGGATGCGAATGCTGTACAGAAGCCCAGTGGACATGAAAACTCCTTATGAGCCCGGTCGACGGTCGCGTTCCTTGCCCGTCCTGCCAGAGGATCCGCCGGACCCGGTGTAATTGCCGACGGCGCCGCGATTGGTCCAGCTTCCATCCGGGTTCTGGCACCAGACGTCATCGTCTGGCGATATAAGCATGTCGTCAGTTGGTTTTGCGTCGATCGCTTTCGTGATTGCCTTATCGTCACCCGACCACGGGGTTTGATCGATGGGCGCGGCGAAGACGTGCACCCTGGTGCGACTGCCTAATAGGTATTTATTTGAAAGCGGTGCGAAGAACGGCAGCGGGAATCCGGATCACGTTCGATCGAGTTCCCGACAGGACATATGTCTTCATGGTGCTGATCTGGACGCATACGTCGTGCGGGTCGGCCCGAAGGTCCCAACTATGATCGGGGTGTGACCATTGCCCTGCCGGCGGGGGCGGTCGGGCAATGGTCAGGTAAGCATAGTAGAGTGTCCGATCGGTTCCTTCCGGAAAACCCTGCTGTAACTGCTTGGGTTCGACCATCTGCTCATTGTCTGCGTAGAGAGAGCCCCAGGCAAGGTTCGGCGCAGGAGTGCCGACATAATCGCGGAATTGCAGGGCAGTATCGCAGAACGTTGCGGAGACGCTCGTCCCGTAGCTGTCTTGCGTGTGATCGGCCAAGTCGATCGAGCTCTGAAATGTCAGCTTTAGCGCGAGTCGATCTGGCGAGCGGTTCGGGATCCCGGAAATGTCGGGGAGGCTGGATAGCGCCACCGACACAAGTCTGACATCCTGCGGATAAGAAGCCACGCATCCGCTCAAGCAAAGAAGCGCAATAAAGAGCAGCCAGTTCAGCGAGTGATGACCCTCAACCGATTGGCAATGCAGCAGTTGTTCAACTCCCCGCCGGAGACAGTTGCGACATCTTAACAGGCTTCGCTCTCTTACAAAATAGGCTCAGCTTGCGTCCGCGGTACCGCTCTCGGCCTGAAATCTCGGATTTCCGCTTCCTCAAGCCGCGCCGATATACCTCCGCGCCAGGCGCGCAACCCAGCCGCCCAGCGCACGCGCCAAATCCCGCCCGCCCATCATGGATTGCAGCGTCGCCGTCCCCGCCCGGTCGAAAGGCTCCATAATCTGTCTCTCCTCATCGTCCGACCCAGACGATGGGAAGCGCCATGCTGCACTGCAACACGCGACATCGTGAGCGGCCGTAACAGCTAGACCGTCTCAGACGCAACGATCCGAAAGATCAGCTCCTCGCCATCCGGGCGCCGCAACACCACGAGCTCACCGGGCCGGAACACATGCCCCTCGAACTGCCAGAGCGGATCGTCGTCGCCATGGATGCCCTGCAGCGCCCATCCCTGGTCGAGCGGCATCAGTTCCGACCGCTTGACCGCTATGCCGGGCCGCTCCCGCGCCGCAAGCCAGGGCTCGGACCGGGCTTCGAACGCCTCGGCATCCAGCAGCCCCTGAGACGTCAGACAGAGCTCGACCGAAAGCCGGTCGTTGAGGTCCCCTTCCGGCAGGCCCGGGCCCCGGGCCAGCAGCATCGTCAACTTCGTCATCACCCCGCCTCTACGACCGGCACGGCACGGCGGCATGCCGGCGGTTCAGGCATGAACGCGCCAGAACCCGGAAGGGTTCAGATCGCGACACGCACCCCCAGCTCGACCACACGGTCACTCGGGATGCGGAAGAACTCGGTGGCCGGCACGGCATTGCGCGCCATCACGAGGAACAAAAACAGGCGCCACGCCGGCAGCTTCGGCACCATCGCCCGCACCAGCACCTCCCGCCCCAGAAAGAAGCTCGCGCGCATGGCGTCGTATTCGACACCGTGCGGGCCCAGCTCCTCCAGCGCCCGCGGGATGTTGGGGCTCTCCATGAAACCGTAGCGCAGCACCACGCGGTGCACCCCGGGCGCCAGCTCGCTGACGGTGATCCGCTCCTCGGCCGACGCCACGGGCTGATCCAGGTTCTGCACCGTCACGAACAGCACCTTCTCGTGCAGCACCTTGTTGTGCTTGAGGTTGTGCAGCAGCGCCGCCGGCACGTAATCCGGGTTGCCCGTCAGGAACACCGCCATGCCCGGCACCCGGATCGTCCGCGATTGCGGCAGCCGCGCCAGGAACGAACTGAGCGGCAGGCTGTCCTGCTTCCACCGCGCCAGCATCAGCTCCCGCCCGCGATGCCATGACGTCATCAGCGCCATGATCGCGCCGCCCAGCAGCAACGGCACCCACCCGCCCTCGGGAATTTTGAGCGCATTGGCGGCGAAGAACAGCGCATCGACCGCGAAGAAGAACCCGAATACGCCCAGCGCCGCATACCGGTTCCAGCCGAACTGCCGCCGGAACACGACGGCCGCCAGGATGCAGGTGCACAGGAACGTGCCGGTGACCGCGATGCCATACGCCGCCGCCAACGCGTCGCTGTTGCGGAACGCCAGCACCAAAATCAGCACGCCGATCAGCAGCGCCATGTTGATCTGCGGCACGTAGATCTGCCCCTCCTCCGTCTGGCTCGTATGCAGCACGGCCATGCGCGGCAGGAACGCCATCTGCATGCACTGCCGCGCCACGGAGTAGGCGCCAGAGATCAGCGCCTGGCTCGCGATCACCGTCGCCGCCGTCGCCAGCGCCACCAACGGCAGGCGCAGCCCGGCGGGCGCCATGAGGTAGAACGGGTTCTCCAGCGCCGCCGGGTCCGCCATCACCAGCGCGCCCTGGCCGAAATAGTTGATCACGAGCGCCGGCAGCACGAACCAGATCCACGCCACCCGGATCGGCCGCGCCCCGAAATGCCCCATATCGGCATACAGCGCCTCCGCCCCCGTGACCGCCAGCACGACCGAGCCCAGCGTCACGAACGCCAGCCAGCCATGCCGGGCACAGATCATGATCGCATAATGCGGCGAGATGGCGTTCAGCACGGTCGGGTTCCGCATGATCTGCACCCCGCCCATCACCGCCAGCGCCACGAACCACACCATCATCACCGGCCCGAACAGCCGCCCGATGCTGCCCGTGCCGCGCACCTGCACCGCGAACAGGCCCACGATGATCACGATCGAGATCGGCAGCACCCACCGCTTGAACTCCGGCGACACGATCTCCAGCCCCTCGACCGCCGACAGCACGGAGATCGCCGGCGTGATCACCCCGTCCCCGAAGAACAAGCAGGCGCCACCGATGCCGATCAGCCCCAGGAACGCACGGAACCGCCCATCCTGCGTGCCGCGCTGCGCCAGCGCCATCAACGCCAGGATGCCGCCCTCGCCATGGTTGTCGGCCCGCATCACCAGCAGCACGTATTTGATCGTGACGATCAGCACCAACGCCCAGAAGATCAGCGACAGCACGCCCAGGATCTCGTTCGGCCCCACCCCGGTCGGGCTGAAATGCGTGAGGCTGGCCTTCAGCGCATAGAGCGGGCTGGTGCCGATATCGCCATACACCACGCCCAGCACGCCCAGCACCGCCGCGGCACGCAGCGGCGGGACGGCTGGCGCACCAGCGATCGCCACGCTCATGACGTGGCCCGGCGTGAAGTGGGCATCGGAAGATTATCAGCCATGAGAAAGTTGAAACCTTGAGGCAATACGGCGCCCTGGACCCTGATCAGCCAAGCCGGCGCACCGCCAGACCAGGCACTCCGGCGGACACCTAGGCCTGACCCTGGTCAAAGCGCAAGCATGGCCGGTCAGAGCGGGCTGGGCGCCGGCGCGCGGTGGCCGAAGATCGCGCTGCCGACACGCACATGCGTGGCGCCTTCCCGGATCGCCGCCTCGAAATCGCCCGACATGCCCATCGACAGCACATTGAGGCCGTGCCGCGCCCCCATGGACGCGAGCATCCGGAAGTGCGGCGCCGGGTCCTGATCGGCAGGCGGGATGCACATCAGCCCCTTCAAGGCCCCGCCCAACCGGTCCCGGCACAACTCGACAAAGGAATCCGCCTCCGCCGTGGGGATGCCGGCCTTCTGCGGCTCATCCCCGGTATTGACCTGCACCAGCATGTCCGGCGCCCGGCCCTCCTTATCGATCGCGGCAACCAGCGCCTCCAGCAGGCGCGGCCGGTCGAGCGTTTCGATCACGTCCGCCACCCGGACCGCATCCCGCGCCTTATTGGTCTGCAGCCCGCCGATCAGGTGCAGCCGCAGCCCCGGCGCCTGCTGCCGCACGGCCGGGAACTTGCCCGCGGCCTCCTGCACCCGGTTCTCGCCGAAGATTTGCTGCCCCGCGCCGATCGCCTGCATGATGTCGGCTTCGGGATACGTCTTGGACACCGCCACCAGCGTCACCGCCCCGGCCGGCCGCCCGGCGTCGCGCTCGGCGGCGGCGATCCGCGCCTGGACGTCCAGCAGGCGTTCCGCGATCGGCGAATGGGGGTGGGTCATGGACCATAGGCTTGTGGCATGGGCGCGCGCGGTCAAGGCCCGGCACCGACGGCGCGCGGGGCCCAGCCCGCCGGCACTTTGGCTGTTCACCGACGCGGCGCGCCTGCCAGACCCGACGGAGGCCGTGCGCGCCTTGCCGGACCGGCGCCGGGCACCCGGCCTGTGCGGGGTCCTGTTCCGGCACGATGGCATCCCGGGCCGCCCGGCCTTGGCCGCCCGGATCGCCCGGCTCTGCCGCAGCCGCGGCCTAGCCTTCGTCATGACGGGCCCCGTCATCCCCGGCGCCTCGATCGGCATGCACCGCCGGTCGGGCCGGGGCCGCAACGCCAAACGCTGCGCCATCATCACCGCGTCTGCCCATGATCCGGCAGCCCTGGTCCGCGCCCGGTCCAGACGCGCGGACGCCATCTTCCTCTCCCCATCGTTCGCTACGCCTAGCCATCCCGGCTCGCCGTTCCTGGGCCCGGTGCGATGGGCGCGCCTGGCGCGGACCGCCGGCGTGCCGGTTCTGGCGCTGGGCGGCGTGACGGGCAGCACGGCCGGGCGATTGCCGCGCTGGTGCGCAGGTGCCGGTGCGATCGGCGCCCTGTCCCCGAAATTGTGTCCATAGCGCCACAGTGTTTCGTTATTGCCATGGACCCCCCGATGTCGCGATTGCAGGGCCTGGGCTGGCACGGCAATAGTGTCCCCAGGCCTGGCTGCTCCCGTCGCGATGCATTGTGGACATGCATTTTCGGCGGGGCGGGGCCCTGATAGTCCGCCGGGACCTGTCCGGTGTTTTGAGGAGAAGTTTCATGCGTAAGCTCCTGCTGGCCACCGTGGCCATGCTGGGCGCGTCGATGGGAGCAGCGGCAGTCGCCGACGCCCAGACGACCAGCCCCGCCCCCGGCACCGTGACGGTCCGCCTGAACGGCCGCTTCCGGTTCTATGGGTTCGTGGCGTCCGACCGCGATGCCGACAACACTGCCGCCGGCACCGCGACCGGCACGGTCAACGCGCTCGGCCAGGGCACGGCCACGGGCGCCAACAAGCAGGCTGGCTATGGCTTCGCCGAGTATGCCCGCCTGTATCCGGGCTTCGATGGCGTCGCGACCAACGGCCTGAAGTACGGCGCCAGCCTCGAAATCCGGCAGGACCAGGTGTCCGGCGCGGGCGGCGGTGCCTTCGGCGGCATCTCCCAGTCCAACCGGGCGCGCGCGGGCCTCTATTTCCGTCGTGAGTGGGGCTATATCGGCACCGACCAGCTCGGCACCATCCGCGTCGGCAACACCGATCCGGCCAGCAGCCTCTACATGACGGGCAACTTCGAAAACTTCAACGACGGCGGCCTGAACGGTGACGTTCCGGGCGTGCTCTCGGGCAACACCGCCGTAACCTGGCCGTTCGCCGACGTCGGCAACTACTACGCGACCGGCAAGATCCTCTACCTATCGCCGCAGGTTTTCGGCTTCGACGTCGGCGTCTCGTTCGAGCCCAGCACGGCCGGCCTCAGCGCCAACAACAACTGCAACGGCGCCAACCCGGTCGGCACCAACTTCGTGAACTCGAGCGGTTCGTTCACGGCCGCAACCGGCGCGAACGGCCAGGGCGTCTCCGGCCCGGGCTGCGACCGTCTGTCCTCCTCCCCGTCCAACGCCGAAAGCGCACGCCGTCGCAACACGTTGGACGCTCTGATCCGGTATCGCGGCACGTTCGGCGGCTTCGGCATCGCCGCCACGGCCGGCTACATCGGCGGCTCCAACGTCAAGGACAACAGCGGCCTGGCGTTCAACTCCAACCCGCTGCTCAACGGCGGCGTGGTTCGCCAGAACTATGATGGCCTGAGCGTCGGTGACTTCGGCGTGGCGCTGACCTATGCCGGCTTCAGCGTCGGCGGCAAGTATCAGTTCGGCCGCTTCAACAACCAGTGGTCCCTGGTGCCGAAGGGCCTGCCCGACGGTGAGGCGTTCCTGGTCGGCGCTTCCTACACCATCGGTCCGGTCGTGATGGGCGCGCACTACCTGAACTACAAGAGCGCGGGCGACATCGCCAACGCCGTGCAGGGCCGGGTGCGGCGTGAGCAGGGTGTGGGCGCCGGTGCGACCTACTCCTTGGCGCCGGGCCTCTCGCTGTTCGCCTCCTACCTGTTCAACGAGCGCAAGCAGAACGGCTTCAACTTCGTCACCGGTCAGGGCGTCTCCGCCGCTGCCCCGGCCGGCAACCCGTTCAGCAACAAGGTGCAGTCGCAGCTCTTCGCGATCGGCACGTCGTTCAGCTGGTAACACCGGCCTCACGGTCAGTGTGAAAGGGGCGGTGGGAAACCACCGCCCCTTTTGTTTGCGCCTCTTGCCAGCTAGAAGCGGGACCGCAAGACCCCGACTCCATCGTGTATAGGCGCCCCTTCATGTCACTCCGCCGTCCCGTTACCCTGGCCGCGTTCGCCCTGCTGACCCTATCGGCCTGCGGCGTGTTGAAGTCCCGCCCCGTCGCAGACAACGAATACCAGGACTACCGCACCAAGGGCGGGGACCAGGGCAAGCTGTTCGGCGACCAGGGCCTGGCCATCGGCATCGGCAAGGGCGCCGGCGGCTCCCGCTCGGAGGAGGGCGCGGCGCTGGGCGTCAATGCCTATCTCTGGCGCGCCGCCCTCGACACGCTCTCTTTCATGCCGCTCGCCAATGCCGACCCGTTCGGCGGCACCATCATCACCGACTGGTATCAGCCGCCCAGCTCCGGCGGGGAACGATTCAAGGCCACGGCCTACATCCTCGGCCGCCAGCTCCGCGCCGACGGCGTGAAGGTCTCGATCTTCCGCCAGGTCGCCCAAGGCGGCCAGTGGGTCGATGCCCCGGTCAACCCCACCACCACCAGCGAGATCGAGAACAAGGTGCTGGCCCGCGCCCGGGAACTGCGGTCCCAATCTACCGGAACCTAGGCGGGTCCCGATGAGCGAGACCGAGGGCCCCGCCTACCGCTTTTCCGAAGCCGAGGCGCGCTGGCAGCGCGCATGGGCAGACGCCGCCTGCTTCCGCGTGGATGACGTGCCGACGGACGGCAAGCCCAAATACTACGTCCTGGAGATGTTCCCGTATCCCAGCGGCAAGATCCACATGGGCCACGTGCGGAACTACGCCATGGGGGACGTCGTCGCCCGCTACAAGCGCGCCCGCGGCTTCTCCGTCATGCACCCCATGGGCTGGGACGCGTTCGGCCTCCCGGCGGAAAACGCCGCCCGCGAACGCGGCATCGACCCGGCAACCTGGACCTACGCCAACATCGCCGCCATGCGAACCGAGCTGCAGCGCATCGGCCTCTCGCTCGATTGGTCCCGCGAATTCGCCACCTGTGACCCCAGCTACTACGGCCAGCAGCAGAAGCTCTTCCTGCGCCTGATGGCGGCCGGCTACGTCGGCCGCAAGGAAAGCTGGGTCAACTGGGATCCCGTGGACAACACCGTGCTGGCCAACGAGCAGGTCGTGGACGGCAAAGGCTGGCGCTCCGGCGCTCCCGTCGAGAAGAAGCATCTCAGCCAATGGTTCTTCGCCATCACCAAATTCGCGCCCGAGCTGCTGACGGCGCTCGACACGCTGGACCGCTGGCCGGAGCGGGTGCGCACCATGCAATCCCGCTGGATCGGCCGCAGCGAAGGCGCCCGCGTGCGCTTCCCGGTGCAGTCGGCTGGCCCTGGACTCACCGAGATCGAGGTGTTCACCACCAGGCCGGACACGCTGTTCGGCATGTCCTTCGTCGCCATCGCGCCGGAACATCCCCTCGCCGCCCAGGTCGCGTCCGGTAACGCCGAAGCCGCCGCCTTCATCGCCCAATGCCGCAGCCGCGGCACCAGCGAGGCCGCGATCGAAACCGGCGAAAAACTCGGCTTCGACACCGGCCTTACCGTCGCCCACCCCTTCCGCCCCGGCGCATCGATCCCGGTCTGGATCGCCAACTTCGTGCTCATGGAATACGGCACCGGCGCCATCTTCGGCTGCCCCGCCAGCGACCAGCGCGACCTCGATTTCGCCCGCAAATACGGCCTCGAGGTCCGGCCGGTGGTCCTGCCCCCCGGCGAAGACCCGGCCACCTACGCGATCGCCGCCACCGCCTATGACGGCCCCGGCACGATGATCCACTCCGGCTTCCTCGACGGCCTCGACAGCCCCGCCGCCAAGACCGCCGCCATCCACGCGCTCATGCAGCACAACGCGGGTGAGGGCGTGGTCAACTGGCGCCTGCGCGATTGGGGCATCAGCCGGCAGCGCTTCTGGGGCTGCCCGATCCCCGTCATCCACTGCACCGCCTGCGGCATCGTGCCCGTGCCCGAGACCGACCTCCCGGTCCGCCTGCCGGACGACGCCCGCTTCGACGGCCCCGGCAATCCGCTCGACACGCATCCCACCTGGAAACACGTCCCCTGCCCACGCTGCGCCGCCCCGGCCCGGCGCGAGACCGACACCTGCGACACCTTCGTCGACAGCTCCTGGTATTTCGCCCGCTTCTGCAGCCCCGGCAGCCCCAACCCGATCGACCGCCGCGCCGCCGACCATTGGCTGCCCGTGGACCAGTATATCGGCGGCGTCGAGCACGCGATCCTGCACCTGCTCTACTCCCGCTTCTTCATTCGCGCCCTGCACGCAACCGGCGCGCTCGCGGTGCAGGAACCCTTCGCCGGCCTGTTCACCCAGGGCATGGTCACCCACGAAAGCTATCGCGGCCCCACCGGCTGGCTGCTGCCGGAGGAGATCGAGCGCCAGCCCGACGGCACCGCCATCGAGCGCGCGACCGGCGCCCCCGTCGCGGTCGGCCGCGGCGAGAAGATGAGCAAGAGCAAGCGCAACACCGTGGACCCCGCCGCCATCATCGGCCGCTTCGGGGCCGACACGGCGCGCTGGTTCGTGCTGTCCGACAATCCGCCCGAACGCGACATGGAATGGACGGAGGCCGGGGTCGCCGGCGCGTCCCGCTTCGTGCAGCGCGTGCACCGCCTGGCCACTTCCGTCGCCGCCCTTACGCCCGATGCAGCCGAACCCGGCCCCGAATCGAAGAAACTGCGCCGGGTCATCCACCGCACCATCGCCGCGGTCACGGACGCGCTGGAAGGCTTCGCCTTCAACGTCGCCGTCGCCCGCCTGCACGAACTGACCGGCGCCCTGCAGGATGCCGAGCGCCAAAATGCCTCCGCAGGCCTGGACGCCGCACGCTTCGAAGGCATGATGACCCTCGCCCGCCTCATGGCCCCGCTCGTCCCCCATCTCGCCGAAGAGATCCGCGCCATCCTCGCCCAGCCCGGCCCCCGCCTCATCTGCGACTGGCCCTGGCCCGAGCCGGACCCGGCGCTCCTCACGGTCGACACCCTGACCGTCGCGGTCCAGGTCATGGGCAAGCTGCGCGCCACCATCGAGATGCCGCCCGGCGCCTCGGACGAAGCCGCCTTCGCCGCCGCCGCCGCCGACCCGAACGTCGCCCGGCTGATTGAGGGTAAGCGCATGGTCAAGCGCGTGCACGTGCCCGGCCGCATCGTGAACTTCGTGGTGGCGGCATGATTCCCCGCCGGGCCTTGCTCGCGGCGCTGGGCATCCCCGTGCTGTCCGGCTGCGGCTTTCGTCCGCTGTATATGCAGGACCCCTCCGGCACCGTCGGCGGCACCACGGCCGAGATGGCCCGCATCTACGTGCCCGTCATGCCCGAACGCTCCGGCCAGTTGCTGCGCCAGGCGCTGCAGCAGCGGTTCGAGGGCGCCGGGTCTGCGCAGGCCAAGCAGTATGAGCTGGTCGCCACCTTCCAGATCGGCGCCGAGGGCATCGCCATCCAGCGCGACTCATCCACGTCGCGGATCCGGCTGGATGGCCGCTCCACCTGGCTGCTGCGCACCTTCGCACCGGGCCAGCCTGTCGTGACGCAGGGCAATGCCCGGGTGGTCGACGGCTACAACATCGTCAATCAGCAATTCTTCGCGGCCGAACTGGAGAACGACGTGGTGGTGCGCCGCATGGCCACGTCCCTCGCCGACCAGATCACCATCCAGCTCGCCGCCTATTTCCGTCAGCAGGCCTCTCCTCCTTGAAGATCGACGCCAGGGGCATCGAGGCGTTCCTCCGCAACCCCGGCCCGGCCCGCGTGGTGCTGCTCCATGGCGATGACGAGGGCATGGTCCGGCACCGCGCCGACGCCCTGACCCTGGCCGTCATCGGGCAACGCGACGACCCGTTCCGCGTCGCCTGGCTCACCCGTGACGACCATGACCGGTTGCCGGAAGAAGCGACCGCCATCGCCATGATGCCCGGCCGCCGCGTGGTGCGCGTGCGGGAGGCGAACGAGGCCCTGGGCGCCGCCGTGCAGGCCGTGCTGGACGGCGCCGGGGACAGCCTGGTGGTGCTGGAGGCCGGCGCCCTCCCCGCCCGCTCCAAGCTGCGTGCGCAGGTCGAGGGCGCCGCCCATGCCGCCAGCATCGCCTGCTACCCGGAGGAGGCCGCGGCGCTGCGCACCGTGGTCCAGCAAACCCTGCGCGACGCCGGGATCGCGATCGACCCCGATGCGCTCACCTGGCTGCTGGACCACCTCGGCGCCGACCGCTCGGCCACGCGCAATGAGCTGGAGAAGCTGGTGCTGTATGCCGGGCCAGCCGGCCGGGTCGCGCTCGACGACGCGCAGGCCTGCGTCGGGGACCACTCCCTGCTATCCTTGGACGACGCGCTGTTCGCCGCCACGTCCGGGGACGCCGCGGCCGCCGACCGCTCGCTGGAGCGCGCCATGCAGGAGGGCGCGGCCGGCGTGCAAATCTGCCGCGTCCTGCTCGGCCACCTCACCCGGCTGCACGCGGCCCGCGCCGCGATGGACGGCGGCGCCTCCGCGGAAGACGCGATTCGCGGGCTGCGCCCCCCCGTCTTCTTCAAGCGCGCACCCGCCTTTGCCGCCACGCTCCGGCTCTGGCCCATATCCCGCCTCTTGGCGGCGCTGGACGCGGTGCGGCGGACGGAGATCGCTTGTAAGCAGACCGGGGCTGCCGAGCATCTGTTGGTCAGCCGCCTTTTACTGGGAATCGCCCATCAAGCCGGACATTTCCGCCGGCGAGGTTAGTCCACGACCGGACAAATGAGTGCGCGGTCCCGTATAATTCGGTCCGATAATTACCACCTGTCCCCCATTTAATCTGCACTGAACAGGCACCCGGCAGCAGAGCCTCAACTTTCCGTTAACCTTTTTTTGCGATGGTCCTCCTCAGTTTTCCGGTCAGGAGGGTCGCTTGGGCCTGCAACGAAAAATTCGAACCCCGTCCCCGCTCGTCTTCATGACCGTGGTGTGCGCCTTGATCTTGGGCGGCTACGCGTGGGGGGCGTGGAATGCCCGCAACACCGCCATCCAGGTCGCCAGGAACGAGACGGCCAACCTGGCCCAGTCGCTCGCCGAACATGCCCAGAACCTGTTCAAAAGTGCCGATAACGGCCTGCTGTTCCTCGTGGAGCGTCTGGAAACAGAAGGCTCTGCCCCCGCGGCGGTCCGCCGCCTCGACCGCTTCCTGTCGGCACGTCTTGCCGCCCGCTCAGGTGTCCACGCCATCGCCGTGTTCGACAAGGCTGGACGCCTCGCGGCGTCTGCCCGGACGGCAGGGGGCTCCCAGCTGACCGATGCCGGCCTGCTGGACATCCATCGTGCCGACCCGAGCCGGGATCTTCGCTTCGGCCCGTTGGTGCACGATGCCGTCACGGGTGTCTGGAGCAAAATCCTGTCCCGCCGCTTCGACGACGATCACGGGGGCTTCGCCGGCATCGTCACGACCCAGATCGATCTCGGCGCCGTGCGCGACTATTATCGGCTGTTCGACGTGGGATCGCAGGGCGCGATCGGCCTGCTGACGGATGGCGGAGACATTCTGGCGCGGTTCCCGGGAAGTGAGAAGCCGGGCCGGAACATCGCCGGGGATCCCTATTTCCAAACCTATCTGCGCAACGGCCCCGTCATCAGCCTGCAGGTGATTTCGTCCGTCGATAGTATCACCCGGCAGATCAGCGTCCATCGAACGGAAAACTACCCGGTCGCGGTCTTCGTCGGCCGCGCCCAAGCGGAGATCCTGCAGCAATGGTGGAAGGATACGCTCCGCGAGCTGGTCGCCGTGCTGGTGGTCTTGGCCGGCGTTTGCCTCTTGGGATTGCGCCTCGTCTGGCACGCCCGGCAGGCGCGCCGCGCCGAAATCACCCTCCAGCATAGCGAGTCCCAGTATCGCTTGCTCGCCGACAACAGCACGGACGTCGTCATCAAGTTGTCCGCCGATCTCCAACGCCTGTTCGTCTCACCCTCCAGCATCGAATTGCTGGGCTACACGCCGGAGCAGATGCTGCAATCGTCCGGCAAGCGGGATGTCCATCCCGACGACTGGAACCGGGTCAGTGGCTTGCTCAAGGGTTTGCAGGAAGATGGCGGTACCGTTTCTTTCACCTATCGGTTCCGCCACCAGAGTGGCGAGTTCATTTGGCTGGACGGCAACTCTCGCTGGGTTGAGGGGGAACGCGCCTTCATCATGACGCTGCGCAACGTCTCGGCCCGTGTCGCGGCCGAACAGGCGCTGCATGAGGCCAACAACCGGCTGCAACGGCTGGTGATGCTCGACGGATTGACCGGCATCGCCAACCGCCGCTGCTTCGATCAGCTCCTGGACCGGGAGTTCCGGCGCGGACTGCGGACCGGCTTGCCGTTGGCCCTGCTGATGATCGATGCGGACCGCTTCAAAGTTTTCAACGACACCTACGGCCACCAGGCCGGCGATGACTGCCTGTGCGCGATCGCGGCCACGCTGGGCCCCCTCATGCGCCGCCCGGCCGACCTCGTGGCCCGCTATGGCGGCGAAGAGTTCGTCGTGATGCTGCCCGAGACCGACCAGGCCGGCGCGATGGAACTGGCCGAGCACATCCGAAGCGAGATCCGGCGCCTGGCCATCCCGCATAGCGGCACCGGGTCAGCGATCGTCACAGTCAGCATCGGCGTCGCCTCCGCCGTCCCCGGACAGCAAGCCGCCGACTCGGCCGCCCTGCTTGCCGAAGCCGACCAGGCGCTCTACGTCGCCAAGGCCGAAGGACGGGACCGGGTGCAGGCAGCCAAATGGGGGCGGGCGGCCCTGCTGGAGGCGCCTTCGCCCGAAATCCCTCCGCTGGAGACCCAGTCGACACCCTCACCCTGAGCCAGTAAGCCAACACCCTCCATCCAGGGCTGCCGGCACACCATGGGAGCACACGACCTCCGTCACGCCGGCCTGGCGGTCTGGCTGATGATCGCCACGCTGCCGATCCAGCCGGCCCACGCGCAGGACACGCCGCTCCCACCCCAGGCCAGCCCGGGACCCCAGGCCAGCCCGCGCGCCTTGCAGGCGTGGGCGGTGGCGCAGGCCGGCCTGTGCACCGCCGCCATCGCCGCCGCCGAACGCCGCCACGGCCTGCCGCCCGGATTGCTGCTGGCGATCGCCAAGGTCGAAAGCGGCCGGCCCCTGCCACCCCGGGGCGCCCTGGCGCCCTGGCCCTGGACAACCGATGCGGAAGGCACCGGCGCCTTCTACAGCAGCGCGGCCGAGGCCATCGAGGGCGCACGCACGGCGCTGGCGAAGTCCCGCAACCTCGATGTCGGCTGCCTGCAAATCAGCCTGCTGCACCACCCCACCGCCTTCGCCACACTGACCGACGCGTTCGACCCGGCCCGCAACGCCGACTACGCCGCCCGCTTCCTCCGCCGGCTCCAGACCGGGCCGGCCGCAGGCGATTGGCTGACGGCCTCGGGCCTCTACCACTCGCAAACCGCCTGGCGCGCCGCCGACTACCGCGCGCGGGTGGAGGCGGTGATGGCCGGCCGCGCCCTGCCCGCCGCCGGGCCGGCGCCGCTGTTCAGCCGGGCAGAGCAACGTGGACCGATCCGGTTCGAGGTCACGCGGGACGGCGTCCGCATCGTCCGCCTCAGCCCCGCCCCCGGCAGCAGCGCCCTCGCGTGTCAACTCACGCCCGATGGTGGCGTGGCCTGCCGATAAAGAACCGGCCTATGGTTTCGCCCGGCGCGTGGCTGCTGTAAGGGATGCGGTCCCCGTCCAAGGCCGCCCGATTCCGATGCCCATCCCCTTCTCTGCCGACGACCTTGGACGCGTGTTCGACGCCCGCATACTCACCAAGGGCCGCACCCTGATCCTCCTGGCCGACGTCACCGTCACGATCGACGACAAGGTCCTGGCCGTCACGGTGCACCACGAAGCCGACACCTTCACCGCCACGATCGAGCCGGCGCTCCTGCGGGATCGCGTGGTGTTCTTCAACGAATGCAGCTGCCAGCAACGCTCCTGCGCCCACATGGCAGCCGGCGCTCTGGCGGCGCTGGACCGCTTCCCCGCGCTGCGCCGCGCCGGGCAGCAGAGCTTCATGGAGACCATGCTCACGGCAGAACCCGGCACGGAGCGGGAGGTTCTGGTCATGGAACTGGCCCCGGCAGACCTGCCGGACGCCTGCGCCGTCAGCGCCCTCATGCTCGGCGCCCGCACCGGCCGCCGCCGCCCCACCACCCCCGCGGCGATCCTGGAAGACCTCACCCAACCCGAAAGCATCAAGCTGCTGGCGCGCATGCTCGGCAGCGGCGACGCAAGCCGGTGCGGCGTCGCGCCCGACGCGGTCGACTCCGTGCTGGGCCTCCTGGCCCGGATCGGCAAGGCGCGCTGGCACGCCACCGGCAAGATGCTGACCCTGGGCGCCGACCGGACCTTTCAGGCCAACACCGTCCCGGACCTGCCGCCCCGCTCCGGCGTCATCCTGGGCGCGCAGGGGCCCTGGTATGTCGATGCCGTCACCGGCGCCGTCGGCCGCATGCGCATCCGCCAAGGCCCGGCCCCCCGCCCCGCGCCCGCCCCCGCGCCGCCCCCCCGCGCGCCAACCCCGGCCATCCGCCCCGCCAGCCCCACCTTCCGCCGCCCCGAACCCGCCCGCCCGCCCGCCACCGGCCCTGCCCGGCCACCGCTCCGCACCCGCCCCACCCCGGCCCCCAGCTACGGCAGCTTCCCCACGATCCGCCGCGCCACCCCGATCGGCGCGCCGGAGCCCGTGATCCTCGACGCCCCGCTCACCCCCGTCCTGCGCCTTCAGCACGTCGAATGCCCCGACGACACCGGCCGCCTGGTGCCGACCGACGCGCTGGTGATCGCCTTCGACTACGACGGCACGCTGGTCCCCTGGGACGATGACCGCCAGTTCGTGCAGGTCGCGGCCGCCGGCGGGCCCCAGCACTTCGTGCGCCGCGACAAGACCGGAGAGGCCGCGGCGATGGACCTGCTCCGCCCCGACGGCTTCACCCAGATGCGCGTGTCAGACGCCACCCGCGCCAAGGGCCGCATCGTCCACGTGTATCGCGGGCGGGACGCCGGGGAGCGGTGGCGCGCCTTCACCCTGGATCGCATCCCGGCCCTCATGGCCGCCGGCTGGCGCAACCTGATCGACAAGGATTTCGGCCCCCGCGAGGTCCAGGCCGTCGGCATCTACGACATGCGCGTCACCGACGTCGCTTCCGGACCCGGCGCCGAGGAAGGCGCCTTCGCCCTCGATTTCGGCATCGAGATCGACGGCGTGCGCGTGCCCTTGCTCCCCATCCTGCTCCGCCTGCTGGACCGCGGCGGCATGGAAACCGCGCTGGTCGTCGAAGGCGAGCTGATCACCAGCCTCGACGACGGCCGCCTGCTGAAGCTGCCCGCCGAGCGCATCGGCCGCCTGCTCGCCGTCATGTCAGACTTGATCGCCGCCGCCCACCGCACCGCGGACGGCGCCCTCGTGCTCGACCCCGGTGAGGCCGCGAGCGTGCTGGACCTCGAAGACCTGCTGCCCACGCGCTGGGAGAACGCCGCCCGCATCGAGGCCTATGCCGCCCGCTTCCGGGACGCGCCCGAGATCCTGCCGGTCACGGTCCCCGAGAGCTTCCGCGCCGTGCTCCGCCCCTATCAGCAGCACGGCGTAGACTGGCTGCAGCATCTGCGCGAGCACGAGCTCGGCGGCCTGCTCGCCGACGACATGGGCCTCGGCAAGACCGCGCAGACCATCGCGCACCTGGTCATCGAACACGCCGAAGGCCGGCTCGATCGCCCGGCGCTGATCGTGGTGCCCACCAGCCTGGTCGCCAACTGGGGCGCCGAGATCCACAAATTCGCGCCCCATCTCCGCACCGTGGTCCTGCACGGGCTCGACCGGCACGAGAAGCGCGCCTCCCTCGACGGCGTCGCGATCGTCATCACCACCTACACCGTGCTGACCCGCGACATCGAGGAGATGAAGGCGCTGCCCTGGCACATCGTGGTGCTGGATGAGGCGCAGGTGATCAAGAGCCCGGACAGCAAGGCCACCCAGGCCGTCTGCCAGCTCGATACCCGGCATCGCCTCTGCCTGTCCGGCACGCCCATCGAGAACAATCTGCAGGAAATATGGTCCGAATTCGCCTTCCTCATGCCCGGTCTGCTCGGTGACCGCCGCCGCTTCGCCAAGCGCTTCCGCACGCCGATCGAGAAGAACAACGACCAGGTCCGCCGCGTGCAGCTGGTGCGCCGCATCCGCCCATTCCTGCTGCGCCGCACGAAGGCGGAGGTCGCGACGGATCTGCCGCCCAAGCACACGATTTTGCGCCGGGTCGATCTGGGGCCGGATCAGCGCGCGCTGTACGAGGCGATCCGCGCGACCTTGCACGACTCCGTGCGCGAAAAGATGGCCGGGCTCACCGCGGCGCAGGGCCGGATCGTCATGCTGGATGCGCTGCTGAAACTGCGCCAGGTCTGCTGCGACCCCCGCCTGGTGAAGCTACCCTCGGCACGGGACGTCACGGAATCCAGCAAGCTCGATGACCTCATGGAGATGGTGTCCGAGATGGTGCCCGAGGGCCGCCGCATCCTGCTGTTCTCGCAATTCACCTCGATGCTCGACCTGATCAAGCCCCGCCTGACCGAGGCCGGCATCCCGTTCGTGGAACTCCGCGGTGACACCAGGGACCGCGCCGAACCCGTCCGCGCCTTTGAGGAGGGCGAGGTGCCGGTCTTCCTCATCAGCCTTAAAGCCGGCGGCCGCGGCCTCAACCTCACCGCCGCCGACACCGTGATCCACTACGACCCCTGGTGGAACCCTGCCGTGGAAGATCAGGCGTCGGACCGCGCCCACCGCATCGGCCAGACCAAACCGGTGTTCGTCTACAAACTGCTGGCCGCCGACACGGTCGAGGACCGGATCCTGGAACTGCAGCAACGCAAGGCCGACCTGGCCCGCATCGCCCTGGGCGGCGAGGGCGAGCTGGACGGGTTGGAGGTGGAGGATCTCGCCTTCCTGTTCGGGGACGAGCCGGAGCAGCTGGCGGCGTAAAACGCCGTCATTGCGAGCGCAGCGAAGCAATCCAGGGGCCACAAGCGGGTCCGCCGCCCCTGGAATGAGCGACCGACCTACCCCTTCGCCGTGCTCGCCCCGTAGGCCCGCAGCCCGCGCGCGACCCCGCCCTGCCCGCCCGACCCGAGCCCTGCCACCTGCTGCTGGTCCAGCAACATCGATTTCAGCTCCGAAAGCGCCTTCGCCGCCCCGGACGGCAGCTCGCTCTGGCCGCCGGCCGGCGCCGGCTTGGCGCGGGGACGGTCCGCGGCCTGGGTGGCGGTGGTACCCGGGGCATCCTGGCCCCGCAGGCTCTTGATGACGCTGGTGGCGGCCGACACTCCGGCTCCGATGGCGGCGAGATACATGGTGGTTCCTCGTGCAAGTGATGGACAGCATCTCCATCGCAAGCGCCGGGCCAGAAGTGAGCCCCGGTTTTGCTGGCCTGGCACGGCGCGCACCCCCGGCAGTTTATGCCGGACGGCAGAAAACTCCGGCATCTCATGACCCCGACCATCACTGACAGCCCAACGCACTGGTCCACACCCACCTTTTGCCAAATTGATGCGTCTCCGGCGCAGGCCGGTTATAGACCACGAATGAGCGAGTCGCCTGACCGTCCCATCTTCAAACTACGCCGGTTGCCCGAAAAGACTGATGAAGCGTTGCTCAACGAACTCCGGCGAGTTGCAGCACTCATCCCCGAGCAGGCGGTGACGGTGGCTGTGTTTAAGGAGCACGGTAACGTAGAGCGAAAGATATACAGTAAACGGTTTGGTGGCTGGTTTGAGGCTTTGAAGGCCGCCGGACTTGAACACCGGACAAGCAACGTGATTCTTACGCGAGGAGCGCACCCCACGCGCGAGATGTCCGACGAGGACGTTCTCGCCCAGCTTCGAGGCTTGGCAGACCGTCTCGGCGTGGAGCAACTGACAACGGCGATGATCAATGAACACCTGCCGATCAGCGCCGCAACTCTCCGTAAGCGTTGGGGGACATCTCAGGCGGCGTTCAAGGCCGCTGGCTTAGACCGCAGCCGTCTCTGGCGAAGATACTCAGCCGAGGATTGTCACACGAATATGCTGGCCGTCTGGACGCACTACGGCCGGCCCCCGAAACACTCGGAAATGGCTCTGCCCCCGTCTGAGGTGGGCGGAAAAGCATACATGACCCGCTTCGGCACATGGAACAAAGCATTGGCTGCGTTCGTGGAGAGGATGAATGCTGAGCTGGCTCCTACCCCCGCACCCATGGAAACATCAGGTGAAACTCGATCCGCCGGTGAGCGGCCGGCGCAACGGCCGGTGCGAACCGATGAAGACGTTCGAAATATTCCTTTAGGGCTCCGGTTCCGAGTTCTGCATCGGGACCGTTTCAAATGCATCCTCTGCGGCGACCACCCCGCTCGAAATCCTGAATGTCGCCTTCACGTGGATCATCTCATGCCGTGGTCAAAAGGCGGGAAGACGCACGAGGACAACCTTCGAACACTGTGCGCAGACTGCAACTTAGGCCGCGGTAATCGTTTCTGGGATTGACAATCCAAGATGATGCAAATGGCTTCCGCCCAATTCGGATTTAAACCAAAGCGGCCCCCACCTGGCTAATTACAACCGCTACATGGTGCCGGCAAAGTCAGTCCGCCAGCGCCCGCGTCATCGCCTGCGCCAGATTGCCGAGCTTCGCCTCCATCTGCCCCGGCGCCTCGCAGGCATACCGGATCGTCCGCTCGATCTCCTCATACTCGCGGATCATCAGCGCCCGGCGCTGCACCACCTCCACCCGCTCCGCCTCCGGGGCACCGGGCGAAAGCCCGCGCAGTTCGGCCGTGACGCGGGACGTGCCTTCGGTCAGTAGGCGCTGACGCCGGGCAATGCCGCGCAGCCGGTCGATGAGCTGGGTCCTCCGCACGTTGGTTTCGTCCACCAGCCCGGCGAACAGCCGCGCCAGCACCGCCGGCCGCTCGGGCTTCGGCAGCCCCGCGGCAAACCGCTCGATCGCGGCGGCGCCCTCGGCGGCGGGAACGCTGCGCGGCGCCACGTCCCGCACCACGGCCACGAGGCGGGGGTCCGACCGCCAATCCCCCTCGGCTTCATGCCCGCCCCACAGCGTGCCGGCGGTGAGCGTCGGCACCAGGCGCTGCACACAGGGCCAGTCCGGGTCCGCGACGGGGCCGGCGGCGGCCAGTAGGCAGCAAGCTGCCAGCATCGCGAGCCGCTTGATCACTCCGCCCCTCCCCGCCGCGCCAGCGTGCCGCGCCCCGGGTCATACCCCCACACCGCTGCCGCCATGAACGCCAACGTGCAAACCAGCACCACGAAAGCCGCCCCCCACCCAACCCGGCCATACAGCGCAAACCGGATCAATTCGGTCGCGGACGTGAACGGATTGATCTGGCACACCCACCACAACGTCAGGCTGCTCTCCTTCACCCGCCACAACGGATAGAGCGCGGACGACGCGAAAAACATCGGGAAAATGACAAAGTTCATGACCCCGGCAAAGTTCTCCAGCTGCTTGATCAACGACGACAGCAGCAGCCCCAGGGCCCCCAGCATCAACCCCGCCAAAACCAGCGCCGGCAACACGGAAAAATACCCGAACCACGGCGGCTCGATCTCCCAGAACCACGCGATCGCCAGGAACAAATAACACTGCACCACCGCCACCGCGACGCCCGCCAGCAGCTTGGACAGCAGCAGGAACCAGCGCGGGAACGGGCTCACCATCAGCGTCTTCATGCTGCCCATCTCGCGATCATAGACCATCGACAGGCTGCTCTGCATGCCGTTGAACAGCGCGATCATCGCCAGCAGCCCCGGCGCGATATAGACCTCGTAGGGGATATACGTCTCATACGGCGGGATGATCGACACCCCCAGCACGAACCGGAACCCGGCGGCGAAGATCGCGAGCCACACGAGCGGTCGCACCAGCGCCGACACGAACCGCCCCCGCTGATGCACCCAGCGCAGCCCCTCCCGCCGCACGATCCCGCCCAGGCATCGGGCGTACCCGGTCATGCCGCCCGCTTCGTCAGCCGGTCGAATGCCTGCTTCACCCCGCCCGCAAACCCGGCCACGGGGCCCTGCGCCAGCACCCGGCCGCGATGCAGCACGATCGCGTCGGCCTCAGCTTCGGCCTCGTCGATCAGATGCGTCGCCCACAGCACCGCCAGGCCGCGCTCCCGCACCAGCCGCCACACATGCGCCAGCAGGAACGCCCGGCTCTCCATATCCAGCCCCGCCGTGGGCTCATCCAGCAGCAGCAGGGCCGGCTCATGCAGCAACGCCCGCGCCAGCTCCACCCGGCGCCGCTGCCCACCGGACAGGCTCCGCACCCGCTCCCCCGCCCGCTCCGACAATCCCACTCGCGCCAGCTCGTCCCGGATGCGCGGCGCCGCCACCGCCCCCGGGAGCCCATGCAGGTCGGCGTGGTAGCGAAGGTTCTGCTGCACGGTGAGGTCGAGGTCGAGCGTCGGCTGCTGGAACACCACCCCCATCCGCGCCAGCGCGGCGCCGGGGTCATCGAGGAACGGCGCCCCGAACACCGCGATTCGCCCAGCCTGCGCGTGATACAGCCGGGTGATCAGCGCGAACAACGTGGTCTTCCCGGCGCCGTTCTGCCCCAGCAGCACGGTAAAGCTGCCCGGCGCCAACGCGAACGTCACCCCGTCCAGCACCGTCCGCGCGCCGAACCGATGGCTCACCCCCTCGACCGCCAAGGCCGGCATCACGGCACCACCACGACCCCCCAGGGCAGCCGCCCCACCGGCACCGATTTCGTGACCCGCAGCGCCGCCACATCGATAACAGACAGATCGTTGCTGATGCCGTTGGTGGTATAAAGCCGCGTGCCGTCGCCCGAAAACGCCAGGTTCCACACGCGCTGCCCCACCAGCAGATACTTGGTCACGGCAAAGCTCCGCGCATCCACCACCGCCACCCGGTTGGCCGGGCCCAGCGCCACGAAGGCGGTCTTGCGATCCGGTGTGATCGCGATCCCCACGGGCTGGATGCTCTCGACCGGCACCCCCGGGATCGCGAACGGGATCGTGGCCAGGACCGTGTGCGCCGCCGAGTCGATCACCGACACGGTGCCGCCCACCTCCGCACTCACCCACACCTCGGCCCCATCCGCCGTAAACCGCGCCACCCGCGGCCGGCTGCCGACCAGCACGTTCGCAATCGGCTTCAGCGTCTTCGTGTCGATGAAATGGGCCATGCTGGTGGTTTCGGAGGTGTTGACAAGCACGGCGCCATCCGGGCTCACGCCCATCCCCTCGGGCTCCACCCCCACCGGGATCTCGGTCACGATGCGGCCCTGCACGAGGTCGAGTACGGAGACCATGTTGTCGTTCTCGTTGGCGACATAGAGCCGGCTCCCGTCGGGGCTGAGCGCCAGCAGCTCCGGGTCCGGCCCGCTCGGCAGGATGCGGTCCACCGTCAGCGTGGCCACGTCGAGCACCTCGATATGGTCGCTGTCGCTGGTGCAGACATAGAGCTTGGCGCCGTCCCGGCTCGCGACGATGCCGCGCGGCCGGTCTCCCACCTTGATGGTCTGGGTCACGGCCAGCGTGCCACCATCGATGACAGTGACGGTGTTGTCCCGCTCGTTGGTCACGAAAATCCGCTCCGCCTGCGCCGGCGCCGCCAGCAGCAGGCACGCCAGGATCAGAGCGCGCATGCTGTCTCCGGCCGGTCGAAACCGAGCGTGTCCAGCTCGGAGGATTGATGCAGGAAGCCGGGCTGCGGACTGACGGAGACGAGGCCGCGCCCATCGGTCAGCAGCACCGGTTGCCGCAACTGCCCGTCCCACGCCCGGAACGACAGGCGGGTGCCGCGATAGGCCGCGAGCTCGAACCGCGGACTGCGCAGATAGGCGGCGATGGCGCCGGGCTCCGTGCTCTGGCCGCGGAGCGCGGCCTCCCCCACGGCACGCACCGCCATCCAGGCGCCCTGGTCCCGCGCCGTCATCGGCCGCCCCGCCTGTTTCAGGAAACGCAGCTGCACCTGTGTCGCCCCCCATTGCTCGAACCGCGCAAACCATGCCGTCGGCACCAGCCCGTGCGTGCCCGCCACCGGCCGCGGGTCCGTGGTGCGGAACGCCAGATCGTCCCCGAACGTGTTCTGCGTATCCGCCACCACCAGCACGTCATACGCGAGCCCCTGCGTGAACCGCGCCACCTCCGCCCCGATCGACACATGCCCGGTATCGGTCCGCTGCGCCCCGGCGTCGAACGCCCAGCGCTTATCCGCCACCACCTTCAGCTGGAACTTCCGCGCGGACCGCCGCAGCGCGTCGGCATAGGCCTGGTCCTCGGGGTCCGGCCCCTGCACGACGAACAGGTTGCGCCACCGCTTCACCGCCAGGAACTGCATCAGCGCATCGGCCAGCATCGCCCGGCTCGGCAGCAGATGCAGCACCTGCCGGCGGCAGCCCGCGCCCCGCAGCGCATCGTCCTCGCTGGTCGCGTCCAGCAACAGCGCATCGGGCGCCAGCGCCGCAACCTCCAGCAGCAGAGGCGCTGGCAAATCCGTCACGATCAGCCGCGTGCCCGCCGCCACCATCGCCCGCGCCGCCTCCCGCACCGCCGCCGCGTCCGGTGCGACTGCTTCCTGCAGCGCAAACTCCTGCCCGAGAAAGCGCCCCGTCGTGCGATTATCCGCCAGCGCCAGCCGCGCCCCTTGCACCCCCTCCTCGGCCGGGGGCGGATCGAGCGTGACCTGCGACACGGAACGCGACGGCGCCAGCGCCAGATACCCGATCGCCACCGTCTCGGCCCGCGTCGGTCCCGCCAGCAGCAGGGCCGGACAACAAAGGGCCAGACAACAAAGGACCAGACCGCGCACCCCCGTCATTGCGGGCGCAGCGAAGCAACCCACGGGCAACGTGCCGCGCCTGCCGCCCCTGGATTGCTTCGCCAAGCGGCTCGCAACGACATTTACTTCAGCGTGGCAAGATAGGCGATCAGATTGGCCCGCTCGTCCTCCTTTTTGAGCCCCACGAAGATCATGCGGGTGCCGGGCACGGTGGCGCGGGGGTCGATCAGATAGTGGTCGAGCGTCGCCTCATCCCACGTCACGGAATACGCCTTCATCGGCTCCGAGTAATTGAACCCGGCCACACTATGCGACGCGCGGCCCACCACGCCATGCAGGCTGGGCCCGATCTTGTTCTCCCCTTCCTTCACGGAATGGCAGATGCCGCATTTGGCGAACACGATTTTCCCGGCCGCCGCATCGCCCTCCGCACAGGCGGGCAGCGCATACGCCAGCAAGGCAAAGGCAATGAGATACCGCATCGTTCCTCGCATCGTTCCTCCGGCCGCTTCTTCGGGAGCGTTCAGGCAGTATGAGCGCGCCGCCGGGTTTGTCGAGCCACGATACGGGTTTCCATTCCGCGCGGGACCGCCGTAGCATGGCCGCCAAGAACGACGAGGGGACGACCAACATGCTGGTGATCGCGGTCATGTATCCGGCCGGAAGCGGCGCGTTCGACCATTCCTACTACCGCGGCACCCACATGCCGATGGTCCGCCGCCTCTGGGAGCCCATGGGCCTCACCGCCACGCAGGTCATGCTCGGCGTCCCGGCGCCGGATGGGGCGGAACCGGCCTATGTCGTCACCACCCTGCTGACCTTCGAGGGCATGGCGCAGTTCACCGAGGCCGCCGCCGCCCATGGCCGCGAGATCTTCGCCGACATCCCGAACTTCACCGCCGCCAAACCGGCCCTGCTGTTCAACGAACCGGTCTGATGGACACTCGCAGCCGTCACGCCTGCTTCGGCGGCACCATGGGCTTCTACACCCACGCCTCCACAGCCACCGGCACGCCCATGCGCTTCGCCGTCTACGAACCGCCCCAAGCCGCCCGTGCCCCCTGCCCGGCGCTCTATTACCTCGCCGGCCTCACCTGCACGGAAGAAACCTTCGCCATCAAGGCCGGCGCCCAACGCCTCGCTGCCGAGCATGGCCTGGTGCTGGTCATGCCCGACACCAGCCCCCGGGGGCTCGACCTTCCCGGCGACAGCGACAGCTGGGATTTCGGCGTCGGCGCCGGGTTCTACCTCGATGCGACCGTGGCGCCCTGGTCCGCCCATTACCGCATGGCGACCTACATCTCCCAGGAACTGCCCGCGCTGATCGAGGCGACCTTCCCAGTCCGCCCCGGCCGCCGCGGCATCTTCGGGCACTCCATGGGCGGCCACGGCGCGTTGGTCACGGCACTCCGCGACCCCACCCGGTGGCACTCCGTCAGCGCCTTCGCCCCTCTCGCCAACCCGGTGGCGGTCCCCTGGGGTCAAAAGGCGTTCACCGGCTATTTGGGCCCCGACCAGGCTGCCTGGGCCGCCTGGGATGCGAGCCTGCTGATGCGCGCCCGTCCCTATCCCGGCCCGATCCTCGTGGATCAAGGCACGGACGACCAATTCCTCGCCAGCCAACTGCATCCGGATGCCCTGGAGCAGGCCGCCGCCGGGCAGGATCTCACGCTCCGCCGCCAACCCGGCGACCACAGCTACTGGTTCATCCAGACTTTTATTCATGACCACATCGCGCACCATGCGCGGCAGCTCCTGGGATAACAGCAATGCGGCACTGGGTACTGGCGTGCCTGCTGTTCTCCGGTCCCGCTCTGGCGCAGGACGCGAAGGAGCGCATCCAGTTCTGGAACACCACCACCAGCACCATCATCCACCTGGTCATGGCTCCCGCGGGCACGCAGGAATTCGGCCCCGACCAATGCCTGAACGACCGCGACGGCGAGGTGAGCCACGATGAACGCCTGCGGCTGACGGGCGTGACGCCGGGCCGCTACGACATCAGGCTCCAAACCAAGGCCGGCAAGACCTGCCTGATCCGCAACGTGGCCGTCGCCACCACCCGTGTCGCCTTCACGCTGGCGGATGCCGACCTCACCGACTGCCACTGACATGCGGCCACTGCCGGCCCTCCTGCTCCTGCCCACCCTCGCTTTCGCCCAACCCGCCCCCGACATCGACGTCGTGGTCACCGCCCCGCTCCCCGGCGCCACCGCCGAGCGGGATAAGGTGCCCGGCGCCACCCAGGTGCTTCGCCGCGAAGACCTCCAGCGCACCGGCCCCGCCAGTGCGCTCCGTGCGTTGGATGAGCGCGTGGGTGGCGTCGCGCTCGGCCAATCCGTCGGCAACGAGTTCCAGCCCACCCTCGTCTATCGCGGCTACGAAGCCTCCCCCCTCGCCGGCAACGCGCAGGGCCTGGCCGTCTATCTCAACGGCACCCGCTTCAACGCCCCGTTCGGCGACACCACCAACTGGGACCTGATCCCCGACATCGCCGTCGATCGGATCGAGCTCGCGGGCAGCAACCCCGCCTTCGGCCTCAACGCCCTCGGCGGCGCCGTCACGGTCAAGCTGAAAGACGGGTTCAGCTACCACGGCGCGCAACTCGAACTCTCCGGCGGCTCCTTCGGGCGCATCCAGGGCTCCGCGCAATACGGCGTGCGCGCCGGCAACTGGGCCGCCTACGTCGCGGGGTCCGCCCTGAACGAGGATGGCTGGCGCGACCGCTCTCCCTCGCAGCTGCGCCAGATCTACGGCGATGTCGGCTATCGCGGTGACCGCACGGAGCTGCACCTCAGCCTGCTCGGCGTCAGCAACAATCTTACGGGCAACGGACCCACACCGGTGGACCTGCTCGCCGCCAGTCGCAGCGCGGTCTTCACGACCCCTGACCAGACCCGCAACAAATATCTGCGCGTCAGCCTGAGCGGCACGCATGAAGTCAACGACGCGCTGCAGCTTCAGGCCAGCGCCTATTACAGCAACCTCGCTCAGCGCACCTATAACGGCAACGCCTCCGACACGTCCCCGTGCGCGGAGGACGGCGCTTTCACCTGCTTCAACGGCGGCGGCGTTTTGACCACACGGGGCGGTCAGCGCGTGCCGGCGCGCACTGCCGGGCCGTTCGCCCAGCTGGACGAGACCGCGACCGACAGCAACGCCTACGGCCTCACGCTGCAAGGCACCCACAAGCACACCCTGTTCGGCCGGCCCAACCGCGTGCTGGTGGGTGGCAGCTTCGATGGCGGCCGCACCCTGTTCTCCGCCCGCACCAGCCTCGGCGCCCTCACACCGGATCGCAGCTACGCCGGGCCGGGGATCGTGATCGACCAGGCGGAAGGCTCCATCACGCCCGTGCGCCTCGCCGCGACCTCAGCCTATGCCGGCCTCTATGCCGCCGACACGCTGGAGGTGACGCCGGCGCTGACCCTCACCGTCTCCGCCCGGCTGAACGCCGCCCAGATCGACCTCGAGGACCGCACCGGCACCGCGCTGAACGGCCGCCACAGCTATTTCCGCGTGAACCCGGCCGCCGGCGCCACCTACGCGATCACCCCGGGCATCACCGCCTATGCCGGCTATGCCGAGGCCAACCGCGCGCCCACGCCCGCCGAACTCTCCTGCGCCTCCCCCGCAAGCCCCTGCAGCCTCACCAACTTCTTCGTGTCGGACCCGTCCTTGAAGCAAGTCGTGGCCCATACCTGGGAGGCCGGCCTCCGCGGCCGGTTCGCGGCGGGGGCCGGCAAGGTCACCTGGAACGCCGGCCTGTTCCGCACCGATAGCGACGACGACATCCTGTTTGCCGGAAGCGCCATCCAGGGCCGCGGCTTCTTCCAGAACGTGGGATCGACCCGGCGCCAAGGCATAGAAGCCGGCATCGCCTACCGCCAAGACGGCCTGCTGCTCCACGCCGACTACGCCTACACCGACGCCACCTTCCGCACCGCTTTCACCGCCGGCAGCCAGAACAACCCCGGCGCCGACGCCAACGGCCAGGTCGCGGTCCGCCCCGGCAACCTGATCCCCGGCATCCCCGCCCACCGCCTCAAGCTCGGCGTGCACTATGACGTGCTGCCGGACTGGACGATCGGCGCCACCGCCATCGCCAGCAGCGGCCGGGTGCTGCAAGGGGACCCCTCGAACATCGCGGCCAAGACGGGCGGCTATTTCGTGCTGAACCTCAACACGAGCTACCGCGTCACACCGAACGTGGAAGTATTCGGCCTCGTGCAGAACGCGACCGGCGCAAAATACGCGACCTTCGGCGGCTTCTCCCCGGTGGGCCTGGTGCCGATCCAGCAGGCGCCGGGCACCACGAACACCCGCAGCCTGACGCCCGGCGCGCCGGTGGCTGGCTTCGGCGGCGTGCGCGTCACGTTCTGAATCGTTGCGGCCAGCCCCCATTCCCGGTGTAGCATCGCGCGCCACCATAATAAGAACCGGAGGATAACGATGGCCATCTCGATCCACCCGTCCGTGGACCACGGCGTGCATGCCGCCCGCGCCGACTTTGCCGGCGGCACCCTCACCTGCCACTGTCCAACCGACCCGGTCACCGTCTCGGTCGGCGCGCAGACCGCGCACAATCATGCCTGCGGCTGCTCCAAATGCTGGAAACCGAAGGGGGCCTTGTTCTCCGTCGTCGCCGTCGTGGCACGGGACAAGCTGCATGTGACGGCACATGCGGAGAAGCTCCACGTCGTGGACCCCGCCGCCACCATCCAGCGCCATGCCTGCCGCGGCTGCGGCGTGCACATGTTCGGCCGCATCGAGAACAAGGACCACCCATTCTACGGCCTGGATTTCGTGCACACCGAACTCTCGAAGGAACCCGGCTGGGCCGCCCCCGGTTTCGCCGCCTTCGTCTCCTCCATCATCGAACAGGGCGCACCACCGGACCAGATGGGCGCCGTGCGCGCCCGCCTGCATGAGCTCGGCCTCGAGCCCTATGACTGCCTCAGCCCGCCGCTCATGGACGCGATCGCGACCCATGTGGCCAAAAGCCGGGGCATCCAAGCGGCGGCTTAGTCGCCGGAAGACCCTCTCCCGTCCGCGGGAGAGGGCCACTCCGTCACCCCTGCTGACGCCGCCAGCCCACCACACCCAGCGCCAGCAAACCGGCCGACAGCAGCACCATCGTCGACGGCTCCGGAACCGCTGTCACGGCAAAGCTGATGCGATAAATGTCCGTACTGGCCGTGAGACCGCTGGTGAACACATACCCGGCCGCCGTCGTCAGCCCATCGAACTGCGCCAGTTCGGTAAAGTTGCGGTTCACCACCCCGTTCTGCGCCGTGCGCAACGAGTTGGTGCCACCCACGACGAACGCCGCCGCTTTCGGATCGAAAATCTCGGACCCCGCGTCCCAGATGTCGGTCGCCTTCTGCCCGATCGAATCGATCAGCAGGTTGCCGGCCGCGTCCACGATCCGGAACTGGGTCGGCGAATCGTTGCCCAGGAAGAAATCGTTGCTGGGCAGCACCATGGCCGCGAAGGTGAAAAACGGGTTCAGCGCCGTGTCGATCGTAATCGTCGTGCTGGCCGAGCCGCCCGGCAGCAGCGCGCCCCCCACGGTGCCCAGCGTCGCCGTCGGGTCCGCGGCGGCAAACGCCGGGAACCACGCGCTGCCGCTGCCGCCCTCTGCGATCGAGACGATCGGCGCGGTCGCGGTCTGGCCGTTGTTGAAGGCGTCGAATGTGCCGTTGTTGAAGCCGAACCGCAGCGGCGCGAAGGCCTGGCTGTTCCCGGTCAGCAGGTTTTGCGCCGTGACGGTCACGTTCACCACCGCCGCCGCCGCCGGCCCCGCTCCCAAAGCCGCAGCACAGGCAGCGCACAACATCATCTTTCGAAACATAGCATTTCCCCAACCCAGCCTCACGGTTCGCCCAGAGCCCGGCGACAAACCATGTTCGTGGCAAGGCGCAGCCGGTTACGGCACCGGACGCCGCATGCCATCGAGGAACACGTCCAGCAGCCGCATCACGTGATCCTGCCAACCCGGCTTGTCGTGCATGGTGCACAGCCCCACCGTCAGCCGAAGGATATCCTCCGCACTCACATCGTCCCGGATTGACCCTGCCTCCACCGCCCGCCGCCGCAGCCCATCCAGCGCCTGACCCAAAACCTTCACGGAATGGACCGTCAGGTCGGACGACGCGTTCACGGCGATTGCCAGCGCGACGGACATGCCCTTTTTCGTGGCGACGAACGCGACATTGGCGCCAAGCCATTGCCGCAACGCGTCGAACGGCGCGGCCCGCTCCGTAAGCTCACCGGCCAACAAAACAAGCTGGTCCACTTCGTTCCGATACACCGCCTCGAACAGGGACTGGCGGTCCGGGAAGTGACGGTAAAGTGTACCAACCCCCACTCCCGCCCGCTCGGCAACCGCTTCAAGACTGGCGCCCGCCCCTCCCGCGGCAAACACGGCCCGCGCGGCGTCCAGCAGGCGCTCGCGGTTGCGTAACCGGTCAGCCCGCGGTCTTCGAAGGGAGGAAGGGGTCGGATCGTCCACGGGGCGCTCCACTTGAAAGCGGAGGGTGCCTCCGTATCTACGCTGCGTCCCCATCCTGATCGGAGCATGGCATGAGCCTGTCAATCACCCTCACGATCAACGGAACGGCACGCACCGTCCCGATCGACGATCCCCGCATGACCCTGCTGGACCTGCTGCGCGAACGGCTCGACCTCACCGGCACCAAGAAGGGCTGCGACCGCGGCCAATGCGGCGCCTGCACCGTCCTGGTCGATGGCCGCCGGATGAATAGCTGCCTGGCGCTGGCGCTCAGCCATGACGGCGCGGACATCCTGACGATCGAGGGCGTGGCCACCGGCGACGATCTGCATCCCGTGCAGGCCGCGTTCATCGCGCATGACGGGTTCCAATGCGGGTATTGCACGCCGGGCCAGATCATGAGCGCAATCGGCATGATCGCGGAGGCGCAGACCGGCGGCGATCCCGAGCGCATCCGCGAGGCCATGAGCGGCAACCTCTGCCGCTGCGGCGCCTATGCCGGCATCACGGAGGCGGTCCTGGACGCCCACCGGAGTATGGCAGCATGAACCGCTTCGACTATGCCCGGCCCGCGACCGTGGCAGACGCCGTGGCATCCGGCGCGCTGACCGGTGCCGCCTTCCTCGCCTCCGGCACCAACCTGCTCGATCTCATGAAGGGCGGCATCGCCCGGCCCGGCCGCCTGGTGGACATCACCCGCCTCCCGGGCCTCGACCGGATCGAGCCCCTCGCCGACGGCGGCCTGCGCATCGGCGCGCTGGTGCGCAACGCGGACCTCGCCCACGACCCGGATTTCGCCCGGCGCTACCCGGCCGTGGCAGAGGCCCTGCTCTCCGGCGCCTCCGCCCAGCTCCGCAACGCCGCCACCGCAGCCGGCAACGTCCTGCAACGCACGCGCTGCGCCTATTTCTACGACACCGCCAGCGCCTGCAACAAGCGGGACACCGGCGCCGGATGCGACGCGCGGGGCGGCGAGAACCGGCTCCACGCCATCCTGGGCTGGAGCGAGCACTGCATCGCCACCCACCCCTCCGATTTCTGCGTGCCCCTCGCGGCCCTGGACGCCGTGCTGGAGATCGAAGGCCCGAATGGCCGGCGCGAACTGCCGCTCGAAGGGTTCCACACGCTGCCGGGCACGACACCGGAGCGGGAGACCTTGCTGGAGCCCGGCGAACTCATCACCGCCATCCGCCTCCCGCCGGAGGCCGCCAGCTTCGCCGCCAACGCGCGCTACCTGAAAATCCGCGAACGCACCTCCTACGCCTTCGCCGTCGTCTCCGCCGCCGCAGCCCTGCGCATGGAAGGCGGCACCATCGCCGAGGCCCGGATCGCCCTGGGCGGCGTGGCGCTGCGACCGTGGCGCGCCCGGGCAGCCGAGGCCACGCTGACCGGCGCCCAACCCGGCCAAGCCGCCTTCCGCCGGGCCGCCGAGGCCGCGCTGGCGGACGCAGAACCCTCCGGCGACAACGCGTTCAAGATCGAACTGGCCCGGCGCATCGTCACCCGCGCCCTCACCCTCGCCGCCGCCGGCACGCCCGCGCGCCTGCCGGCCCTTCCCGCATCCCCGTTCAGCGGAGCGTCCCATGTCTGACATCGCAACCCAGGCCCCCATCCGCCCCGCTCATCTACGAATGGGCTCCAGCAGCGGCCAGCCACTCACCCGGCGCGAAGGCAAGCTCAAGACCACCGGCGCCGCCCACTTCGCCGCCGACCACCACCCGGCCGGCATGGCCTATGCCGTGATCGCCACCAGCAGCATCGCCCGCGGCCGGGTGACCCACCTCGACCTGGACGCCGCCCGCGCCCATCCCGGCGTGATCGACATCATGACGCCGGGCCACGCGCCGAAGCTCGCGATGGATCCCGACGACAAGCAGAACCCGTTCACGTTCCGGCTGAACCTGCTGCAGGACGACACGGTCCGCTTTCCGGGCCAGCCGATCGCCGTCGTGATCGCCGACACGCTGGAGGCCGCGACCGAGGGCGCCGCCCTGCTGGCCCCCACCTACGAGTCCGAGCCCGCTCGCACGGAGCTGGACTCCGCCGACAGCTTTCGGCCCCCATTCGTCGGCGCCGGCAACCCGGCCGCGGACTCCCATGGCGACCTGGAAGCCGGCCTCGCCACCGCCACGACCCGGCTGGAAGCCACCTACGAAACGCCCGCCCAGTACCACAACGCGATGGAGCCGCACGCCGTGGTGGCGGCCTGGGACGGCGACAAGCTGCACCTCGATACGCCGAGCCAGGGCATGGGCATGGCGAAGGCGCGGATCGCCGGGCTGTTCGGCGTGGCGCCGGAGGGGATCCATATCCGCAGCCCCTCCCTGGGCGGCGGTTTCGGCTCCAAGGGCATGATCTCCGGCCCGCAGGTCCTGGGCATCATGGCCGCGCGCCTGGTGGGCCGGCCCGTGAAGCTCGTGCTGCGGCGGGAGCAGATGTTCGGCCCCGTCGGCCATCGCGCCCCTACGCGCCAGACCATGCGCCTGGGCGCAGACGACCACGGCCACCTCACGGCGCTCGGCCACCACGCCAAGACCGCCACCAGCACGTTCGACGATTTCATCGAGCCCGCGGCCAACGCCTCCCACTCGCTCTACGCGAGCCCGGCCATCTCGACCTCGCACGAAGCCGTCCGGATCGACACCGGCACCCCCATGTTCATGCGCGCCCCCGGTGAGGCGCCCGGCAGCGCCGCCCTGGAATGCGCGATCGACGAGATGGCGATGGCGTGCGGAATGGACCCGCTGGCCTTCCGCCTGGCGAACTACGCCGAGACGGAGCCCATGACCGGCAAGCCGTTCTCCTCCAAGGCGCTGCGCGAATGCTATGCCCAGGGCGCCGAGCGGTTCGGCTGGGCCAAGCGCCCCCTGCAACCGCGTCAAATGCGGGACGCAGAGGGCCTGCTGGTCGGCTGGGGCATGGGCACCGCAGCGTTCCCGGCGATCATGTTCCAGGGCGCGGCCCGCGCCGTGCTGAAGGCGGACGGCACCGGGGTGGTCGAAACCGGCGCGCATGACATGGGCCAGGGCGCCTGGACCGCGCTGGCGCAGATCGCCGCCGACGCGCTGGGCCTCGACATCGAACAGATCGGCTTCGAGATGGGCCGCTCCGACCTGCCGGATGCGGGCATCGCCGGCGGCTCCGCCCACACCGCGACCGTCGGCGCCGCGATCGACAGCGCCGGGGCCGACGTGATCGGCAAGCTTGCCGACCTCGCGACCAACGACCCGGCCTCCCCCCTGTTCGGCGCCGGCAATGCGGGCGTGATCGCACGTGGCGGCCGCCTCACGCGCCGCGATGACGAGACCCGCAGCGAAAGCTACGCCGACATCCTGGCCCGCGCCGGGCAGGCGGAGATCGAGGGGAACGGCACCGGCGCCGCCGACCCGGCCGCGCAATCCGCCTACGCGATGCAGGCCCACGGCGCCGTGTTCGCGGAAGTGAAGGTCGACCCCGATTTCGGCCAGGTCCGCGTCACCCGCCTGGTGGGCGCCTTCGCCGCCGGCACCGTGGTGAACCCCCGCATGGTGCGCAGCCAATATCTGGGCGGCATGATCTGGGGCGTCTCGTTCGCGCTGCACGAACACGCCGTGATCGACCGCCGCACCGGCCGCCCGATGAACGCCAACCTCGGCGAATACCACATCCCGGTGAACGCCGACGTCCCGGACATCGAGGCCATCATCGTGGATGAGCGGGACGTGCACGTGAACGCGCTGGGCATCAAGGGCGTGGGCGAAATCGGCATCACCGGCACCGCCGGCGCCATCGCGAACGCCGTTTGGCACGCGACGGGGCACCGCGTGCGGCGGTTCCCCGTCATGCTGGAGGACCTGCTCACGTCTTAGAACGATATTGCAGGCGATATGAGGCTTGTGCTAGATACGGATGTGGTTCTGAGTGGGTTGCTGAGCAGGGTAGGGGCCTCTCGCATCCTTCTTCTTGCAATCGATGCGAATGTTTTGAAACCCTTGGTGAGCGTGGCAACGCTGATCGAATATGAGGCGGTGCTGAAGCGGGCCAACCACCTTGAGACAATTGGTTGGGACATCGAAGAGGTAGGCCGGTTTCTGGATGGCCTGGTTGCACGGGCCGATCACGTCATTCCGCACTATCGTATTCGGCCGTCCGTGCGCGACCCGGATGACGAAATTTTCGCGGAGCTGGCCATCAATGGACAGGCCGATGCGCTGGTTACGTTCAACGTGAAGGATTACCAGTCCGCTGGCCCCACGGCGGTGAGGCTACCGATCACGGTATGTCGGCCAGGCGACATCTTGAGGAGATTATCATGGCGACCCTGAGCAACTTTGCGCTCCGCATTCCACCTTCCTTGATGGCGGATGTAAAATTGCTGGCAACTGAGGATGCCCTGTCGATCAACCAGTTCCTGGTGCAAGCTGCCGCGGAGAAAGTAGCGGCTTTGAAGGCGCGCTTCTATTTGGAAGCACGAGCCGCCCGCGCAGTGCCCGGCGATTTCGGGCGCCTTCTGGCCAAAGCCGGAACAGCCGCATCCGTGCCCGGTGACGAACTGCCGGAGAACTGGCCGGCACCACCCGCGGCATAGCCGGCGCGCCCGCCTTCCCATACAACACCCAAATGGACCTCTCGACCTGGGCCGGCGTGCCCCGCCCCACCCGCACCCCGATCGACGGCCACTACGCCCGGCTCGAACCGCTCAATCCCACCCGCCACGGCGATGACCTGTTCGCCTCCGCGCAGGTCCCGGGCGCCGATGACCGGTTCCGCTATTTGTTCGAAGAAGCGCCCCCGGACCGCCCCAGCTTCGACGCCTGGATCGGCCCGGCCTCCCAAACCGAGGACCCCCTCTTCTTCGCCGTCATCGACCGCGCCACCGGTCGCGCCGAGGGGCGGCAGGCCTTTATGCGCATCGACCCGAAATTCGGCGTGATCGAGATCGGCAACATCCTCTGGGGCCCCGCCATTGCCCGCAGCCGCATCGCAACCGAAGCCCTCTATCTCATGGCCGCCCACGCCTTCGGCACGCTCGGCTACCGCCGGTTCGAGTGGAAGTGCAACGCATTGAACGAGCCGTCCCGCCGGGCTGCGCTGCGCTTCGGCTTCGCGTTCGAAGGCATCTTCCGCCAGCACATGATCCAAAAGGGCCAGAACCGGGACACCGCCTGGTTCGCCATGATCGACCAGGACTGGCCCCGCCTCCGCGCCGCCTACCAGGCCTGGCTGGCGCCCGGCAATTTCGACGCTGCCGGCCAGCAACGCGCCCGGCTGGACATCCGCGCATGATCGGCATCCTGCAATGCGGCGCGGCCCCCACCGCCCTGCGCCCGGCGTTCGGCGACTACGGCGCGATGTGCCAACGCGTGCTGGCGCCGGGCCAGGACAGCGTCATCTATGACGTCACATCCGGTGATCTTCCCCCGATCGACGCGTGCACCGGTTACGTCCTCACGGGCTCCCCGGCCGGCGTCTACGACAAGCTGCCCTGGATCCCACCCCTGCTCGACTTCGTGCGCCAGGCAAAAGGCCGCGCCAGGCTGGTCGGCATCTGCTTCGGCCATCAGGCGATGGCACAAGCTCTGGGCGGCGAGGTCATCAAATCGCCCAAGGGCTGGGGCATCGGCGTGCACCGCTACGCCATCCCGGCCCCCACCCCCTGGATGGACGGCCCGGCCCCCATCCACGTCGCCGCCTCCCACCAAGACCAGGTCGTCACCCTCCCACCGGGCGCCCGCGTGGTGGCCGAAAGCGCCTTCACGCCCTTCGCCGGGCTGGACTATGGCGACGCGATCTCCTTCCAGTTCCACCCGGAGTTCGACCCCGCCTTCGGCAAGGCCCTGATCGAAACCCGCGGAGACAATTACGGCGCCCTCGCCGCCCCGGCGCTCGCCTCCTACACCGGCCCCGACGACAGCGGCCGGGTGCGCGGCTGGATCGGCCGGTTCCTGAGCGGCGCATGACGGCGCTGCACCTGCCATTCCCGGAGCCACCCACCCCCGGCGCCCTGATCGAGGTCGCGCCCGGCATCCACTGGCTCCGCTTCCCGCTGCCGTTCCGGCTCGACCACGTGAACGTCTATCTGCTGGAAGACGGCCCCGGCTACGCCCTGATCGACACCGGCATCGGCGATGACGGCACCCGCGCCGCGTGGGAAGCGCTGCTGGCCGGCCCTTTGCGCAGCCGCCCCATCACCCGCGTGATCGCCACCCACTTCCATCCCGATCACGTCGGCATGGCCGGCTGGCTCTGTGAACGGACCGGTGCGCCGCTGCTCATGAGCCAGAGCGAATACCTTACCGCCCTCATGATCACCCTCGATCCCGGCGCGCTGGATGCGGAGCCGTATCGCAGCTTCTACCGCAACCACGGCCTGCCGGCCGATACGGTGGAGAGGATGCTCGGCAACGGGCACCTCTATCTCCGCAAACTCACCGGCCTGCCCCGCACATTCCGCCGCCTGATCGCCGGCGAAGCGCTCGAGATCGGCGGACGGCGCTGGGAGGTCCTGACCGGCGGCGGCCATTCGCCGGAGCAGGTGATGCTGTTCTGCGCCCGGGACCGCCTGCTGCTGGCCGCCGACCAGGTGCTGGCCCGCATCTCCCCCAACATCAGCGTGCAGGCGATGGACCCCAAGGGCGATCCCCTCGGCATCTACCTCCGCTCGCTCACGACGCTGCGGGAGACGCTGCCGGCCGAAACGCTCGTGCTCCCGGGCCACAACCTGCCCTTCGTGGGGTTGCACCAGCGTGTGGACGAGCTGCTGGCGCACCACGCCGCCCGCTGCGCCGCGATCGTGGCCGCTTGCGCGCCGGGCCCGCTCACGGCGGCGGAGCTGGTGCCGGTCGTGTTCGGCCGCCCCATCGAGGACCCGCACCAGATGGGTTTCGCGTTCAGCGAGGCGCTGGCCCACATCAACTACCTGGAACGCGACGGCCGCCTCCGAGCCGTGTCCGGCGGCTACGTCGCGACGTGCACGCCCGCGCCCGCCGCCATCGTCCCGATCGCCGCCGCCTGATCGAACCCGGTCTCCCGCAGCATCCCCAGCGCCTGCTCCACCACCGAAGGCGCCATCGCAATCAGGAGGCCGCCACTGGTCTGCGGATCGCACAGTAGCCCGCGCTGCCAATCCTGCAGGCCGGGCGCCGTGACCTCCCCGCCATAGCTGTCCCAATTCCGGGTCGCGGCGCCCGTGCCCACCCCCGCCTGCGCCAACGCCGCCGCCCCCGGCAGCATCGGCACGTCCGCCAGCCTGACATGCCCGGCAAGCCCCGCCCCCCGGCACATCTCTAACCCATGCCCCAGAAGCCCGAACCCGGTCACATCCGTCATGGCATGCACGCCGTCGATGGCCGCGATGGCGGTGCCAACGCTGTTGAGCCGCGTCATACTCTCGATCATCGTCCGGTAATCGGCCGGCGAGATGCGCTCCTGCTTCAAGGCGGCGCTGAACACCCCCACGCCCAGCCCCTTGGTCAGCACCAGCACGTCCCCGTCCCGGGCATGGCTGTTCCGCTGCACGCGGTCCGGATGCACGGTGCCGAGCGCCACCAGGCCGTAGATCGGCTCCGCACTATCGATCGAATGTCCCCCCGCGATCGGGATCCCGGCCGCCCGGCATACCGCCGCGCCCCCCGCCAGGATCTTCGCCACCTGGTCCGTCCCGATCTTGCCCAACGGCATCCCCAGCAACGCCAGCGCCAGGATCGGCGTGCCGCCCATGGCATAGATGTCCGACAGCGCATTGGTCGCGGCGATGCGGCCGAACTCGAAGGGGTCGTCCACGATGGGCGTGAAGAAATCCGTGGTCGCCACCAGCGCCAGCTCGTCCGTCAGCCGATAAACGGCGGCGTCATCCGCGGTCTCGCTGCCCACCAGCAGGTTGGGGAACAAAGCCGCCTGCGGCATCCCGGCCAGCAACTCCTGCAACACAGCCGGCGCCAGCTTACAGCCGCAGCCGCCGCCATGGGCCAGGGAGGTCAGGCGGGTCGGGATGATGTCCACGGGCGATGGCTCCTGTTCTGCGGCCGAGCAATGCCTGCAACCGGCGCCGAACGCCAGGGGCTACTCGGCAGCCAGGCTCGTCGTGCCCTGCATCCCCCGCCATGCCGTGTCGAGCCCCTGGCCGAACCGGTCGCACATCGTCGCGATCTCGGCCTCGTCCATGATCAGCGGCGGCGTGAACGCGATGCGGTCTCCGATCGCGCGCACGATCAGCCCGGCCGCCTCGCACCCCGCCTGCACCCGCATCCCCACCCCGGCCGAGGGCGGGAACGCCGTGCGCGTCGCCTTGTCCGCCATCAGCTCCACCCCCGCAATCAAGCCCACGCCCCGCACATTCCCCACCAACGGATGATCGGCATAGGCGCCCAACCCCGCCAGGAACGCAGGCGCCACCTGCCGCACATGACCCACGATGTCCCGCTCCTCGTAGATGCGCAGTGTCTCGAGCGCCACGGCGCAGGCGACGGGATGGCCGCCATAGGTGTAGCCATGGCCGAACGTGCCATGCCGCCGGCTCGCCTCCAGCATCGCCGCATGCACGCGTTCCCCGATCATCAGCGCACTGATCGGCTGATACGCGGAGGATAGCTGCTTGGCGCAGCTCACCATGTCCGGCTGCAGATCGTAGGTGTCGCAGCCCCACATGTTCGCGGTCCGCCCGAAGCCGCAAATCACCTCGTCCGCCACGAACAGGATGTCATGCCGGCGCAGCACCGCCTGGATGCGCTCGAAATAGCCCCGCGGTGGCGTGATCGCCCCGCCCCCGCCCTGCACCGGCTCGGCAAAGAACGCGGCGATCGTCTCCGGCCCCTCCGCCAGGATCAGCGCCTCCAGGTTATCCGCCATGCGCTGGCTGAACGCCTCCTCGCTCTCGCCCTCATGGGAGAACCGATAGTAATTTGGGTTGTCCGTATGCAGGAAACCCGGCAGCGGCAGGTTGAACCCGGCATGCATGTGCGGCTGCCCCGACAGGCTCACGCTCGCCACCGTGTTGCCGTGATAGCCGCGCACGCGGCCGATCATCTTCGTCCGCTGCGGCTGCCCCTGGATGCCCCAGTACAACCACGCCAGCTTGATCGCCGCGTCGTTCGCCTCGGACCCGCTGCATTGGAACAGCACGCGATGCATGCCGGCCGGCGCCACGGACAGCAGCTTCTCCGCCAGCTCGACCGCCGGGGTGTGACCCTTTTGGAAAAACGTATGGTAATACGGCAGCTGGAGCATCTGCCTATGCGCCGCATCCGCCAACCGCCGCTCGCTGAACCCCAGGCTCGCACACCACAGCCCGGCCATCGCCTCGATATACTCGCGCCCCTCGCTATCCCAGACCCGGCACCCCTCCCCCCGCTCGATGATCACGGCGCCGTCCCGCGCATGGTGATCGAGGTTGGTCTGCTGATGTACCAACGAGGCGATATCCCGGGCATGGAGCGAGTTCGGCGTCATGGTGGCCTCCTGCTGCTGCTTAATCTTCGCTCATCGCCCAGATCAACGACAAGACCCGTTCGCGCATCTCCACGAACTCCGGCAGGCTCTTCACCGCGCGGATGCCCTGATCGGCCATGTCATGCGCGAACCGCACCGGAATGCGCTCCACGATGCGGCCGGGCCGGGGTGACATCACCACCACCTCGGTGCCCAGATACACCGCCTCCTCCACGCTATGGGTGATGAACACGACTGTCATGCCGGTGCGGCGCCAGACGGCGTGCAGCTCCTCCTGCATCCGCTCCCGCGTGAGCGCATCGAGCGCCCCGAACGGCTCATCCATCAACAGGACCTTGGGCTCGTTGCACAGCGCCCGAGCGATCGCGAGCCGCTGCTGCATCCCGCCCGAGAGCTCATATGGATACCGGTCTCGGAACTCCCACAGCCCGACCGTCCGCAGCCAGCCCTCCACCCGCGCCGCCGTCCCGGGATCCCTACGCATGCGCGGGCCGAAGCTGGCATTGCCCGCCACGGTCATCCAGGGGAACAGCGCCGGCTGCTGGAACACCACCCCACGCTCAGGCCCCGGCCCCTCCACCACGCGGCCATCCAGGCTCACGATCCCGGTGGTGGGCGGCAGGAACCCGGCGAGGGTCTGCATCAGCGTCGTCTTGCCGCAGCCGGACGGGCCCACGATGCAGACGAAGCTCCCCGCCGCGAAGCCGAGATCCGCCCGCTCCAACGCCAGCACCGCCGACGTCCCCTGCCCATATTGGACAGAGACGCCGGCGAAACTGACGAAGTCGCTCCCGGCCGCGTCGAGCATTCAGGCGGTGGCCTTGCGGATGAAGTCCGTGTTGATCGCCTTGTGGAACACATCGAGCGCCGGCGCCGTGCGGATGCTACGCTGCTCCACCAGGAAATCCGCCGTGCTCTTGAGCGTCTCGGCGAACTTGCCCGGCGCCGCCGCGGTGCCCAGCCAGCGCGGCCCGGCCTGGTCGGCCAATGGCACGAAATCGTACTCCTTCATGTCCGCCATCGCGACCGCCGTGCTGACGCCCGCCTGCTTGCCCACGATCTCCGCCGCCTCGTCCGGCTTCTGCCGCCACATATCCAGCGCACGGCCGTAGGATTTCAGGAAGCCCACCACCGCATCCGGATACGCCTTGCCGAATTCGGTGCGCACGATGATCAGGTCCGCGATCACATAACCGGCCTTCTCCAGCGCCTCGGACGTGCGGAACAACTCCCCCCCGGCCTCGATCAGCTTGCTTTTCGCCGGGGACCAGACATACGCGCCGTCGATCTCGTTCTTGGCCCACGCCGCCTGGATCGCGGCCGGCTTCATGTCCAGCACCGTCACATCCCGCTGCGTCAGGCCATTCGTCTTGAGGAACCCCAGCAGCCGGAAATGGCTGGTGGAGCCGAATGGCGTCGCAAGCTTCTTGCCCTTGAAGTCGGCGGCCGTCCTGAGCCCGGCGCTGCTGCGCACGACCATCTCTTCCGCCGGGCCGATATTGTCCACGATCCCGATCAGCTGGAACGGCAGCCCCTGCGCGATCCCGGCCGACGTCGCGACGGAGCCGGTGGCCAGCCCGATATCGCAGCTGCCGCCCACGATCGCCGTGTTGATCTCGGCGCCGCTGCCCATCTCGGTCCAGCTGATCTTGGACCCCACGGCTTCGTCGAACCAACCGAGCCCCTTGGCGATCATGGTCGGCTTCGTCTCGGTGAAGAAGCCGAGATTGACCTTTTCGGGCATTGCTGCCCGCGCCCTCCCAGCGAGCCCCAAGGCACCCATCCCCGCAAGTGCCGCGCGCCGTGTGGTGATCAAACCCATGTCAGGCTCCCTTGGTTGTTCAACGTCCCGCCCAATGCACGACCCGCCGCTCGATCAGAAGCAGCACGCGGTCGATCGCCAAGCCGGCCAGCCCGATGAGCAAAATGCCGGCAAACACGTAATCCGACCGCAGGAACCGCCCGGCATCCAGGATCATCCAGCCGATGCCGTTCGACCCGGCGATGATCTCCGCCGCGATCAGCGTGCCATACACGATCCCCGCCGCCAGCCGCGCCCCCGTCAGGATCTCCGGCAATGCACTGGGCGCAATCACATGCACGAAAACCTGCCAGTGCGACGCGCCCAGCGCCCGGGCGGCCCGGATCCGCTCCGGCGACACGTTCCGCACCCCGTCCCGCGCCGCCACCGCGGACACCGGGAGCGCCGCCAGGAACAGCATGGTGATCTTGCTGCTCTCCCCGATGCCGAGCCACACGATCAGCAACACGAGATAGGCCAGCTGCGGCAGCGGGCGGAGAAACTCGATGAAGGGCGCCGCCGCCGCATCGATCGCCCGCACCGATCCCATGCCAAGCCCCAGCAAAGTGCCCACCACGGCTCCCGTCACGAACCCGGCGCCCACGCGCAGCAGGCTCATGCCAACATGCTCGGCCATGCCACGGCCCTTGTAGCCCTCCTCCCACAGTTCCTGCGCCCCGGACCACAGATCGGCTGGACCGGGAAGAAACAGATCCCGCACCAGGCCGAACCGCGTGGCCCCCACCCAGGCCGCCGCCACCACCGCCATGGCGGCCAGCGTCATGGCCCAGCTCGGCACCCGGGTCAGCGCGCCGGCGCTCACAGCCGCCCCCGCCAATGCACGAAACGCCGGTCCAGCACCCGCAGCCCCCACGCCAGCGTCACACCCATCATCCCCAACAAAAGGATGCACAGGATGATCACGTCGTTGCGGAGAAAATGACTGGCGGAGATGACCATCCAGCCCAACCCATCCGTCGCCGCCATCAACTCGGCCGAGACCACCGTGCTGAACGCCGCCGCCAGCGCGATCTGCAACCCCGTCAGCACCATCGGCGCCGCGGATGGCAGCACGACATGGCGCAGGATCTGCCCGCGCGACGCCCCCAGCGCCTGCGCCGCCTGGATACGCTGCTGCGCCACGGTGGCCGCCCCCGCAGCGCTGGCCGCCACCACGATCGGGAACGCTGTCAGGAACAGCAGCGCCGTCTTGGACGCATCCCCGGTGCCGAGCCAAAGGATCAGCAGGATCATGTAGCTGAGCGGCGGCAGCGGCCGCATGAACTGCACGATCCAGCCAAACGCGGCCTGTGCCAGCCGCACCCGCCCCATCCACAGCCCGAGCGGCACCCCCAGCACCACCGCCAGCCCGAACCCACCCGCCATGCGCCCGAACGTGGACACCGCGTTACCCGTAAGCGTCGTGCCCCGGTAGCCATCCCGCATGATGTCGCGCGCCGCCACCCACACCTCGGCCGGGGACGGCAACAACGAAGCCGGCACCGCCCCCGTGGCGGACAGGATGGCCCAGCCCGCAAACATGACCCCAACCGACAGCAGGCCAAGCCACCGCGGCGACGCTCCCCGCAGCCGCAGTGCCGCAAAGCCGGCAGGGGTAATGCGTGTCCGCGAGGCCGGAGGGCTCTGGCTCATCGACATTGGCAAAGCCTAGCAAGACCTGCGCCAAGCTGCACACCATATCGCTGATGTCCCCATTGGCGGCCATCCATCATTCAACCTACTGTGCTGCATCGCGAAAGGACCCGCCATGACCCTGACCCGCCGCACGGCCCTCCTCTCCAGCGCCGCCCTGCTCGCCAGCAAGACGCCGGTTCGGGCGCAGAAACGCGGCGGCGTCGTGACGGTGCACATGAACGCCGAGCAGCGCATCCTGAACCCGGCACTGCGCGCCTCCACCGGCGTCTATCTCATCACCTCCAAGATCATGGAGGCCCTGGTCGACCTCGATGCCGCCGGCAAGCCCACCGGCGTATTGGCCACGAAATGGGACAGCGCGCCCGACGGCCTCACCCACACCTTCACCCTCCGCCCGGGCGTCACCTGGCATGACGGCAAGCCGTTCACTGCCGACGACGTCCAATACACCGCGATGGAGATGTGGAAAAAGGAGCTGAATTACGGCACCACGCTCCAGCAATACCTGGTCGCGGTCGATACACCCGACCCGCACACCGCCATCTTCCGCTACAGCCGCCCCATGCCGCAGGATTTGCTGCTCCGCGCCCTCGCGGACCTCGGCTACATCGCGCCCAAGCACGTGTTCGCCGGCACCGATTTGCTGAACAACCCGGCCAACACGGCCCCCATCGGCACCGGCCCCTTCAAGTTCAGCCGCTACGAGCGCGGCCAATACGTCATCGCCGACCGCAACCCGAATTATTGGAAGCCGAACGAGCCCGTGCTGGACCGCATCGTCTGGCGCTTCATCAATGACCGCGCCAGCGCCGCGGCAGCCCTCGAAAGCGGCCAGGTGCAGGTGAGCCCGCTCTCCTCCCTGTCGCTCGCCGACCTCGATCGCTTGCAGAAAGACCAGCGCTTCGAAGTCAGCACGCGCGGCAACGAAGCGAACGCCGTGATGAACACGGTCGAATACAACTGCCGCAACCAGTATCTGTCAGACGTCCGCGTGCGCCAGGCGATCGCCCACGCGCTGGATATCCCGTTCTTCTGCGAGAACTTCCTCTACGGCTTCGGCAAGCCCGCGACCGGTCCGATCCCGAGCAGCTCCCCCGCCTTCTTCCCCGAAGGCAGCAAGCCGCCCTACCCGTTTGACGTGGCCCGCGCCAACGCGCTGCTGGACCAGGCCGGGCACAAGCGGGGCGCGGGCGGCGTGCGCTTCCCGCTCCGCCTATTGCCGACCGTTGCCGGGGAGGATGTGCCGCTGTTCGCGACCTTCATCCAGCAATCGCTCGATGCCGTGGGGATCAAGGTGGAGATCATCCAGCTCGATGCCGCCGGGTTCCTGTCCCGCACCTATCGCGACTGGGATTTCGATCTCGCCACCGGCTGGCACCAATATCGCGGCGATCCCGCCGTCTCCACCACCGTCTGGTACCGCTCCGGATCGCCCAAGGGCGCGCCCTGGACCAACCAGTTCGGCTGGAAGTCGGACGCAGCCGACGCGCTGATGGACCAGGCCGCCAGCGAGATCGATCCCCCCAAGCGCAAGGCGCTCTATGCCGAGGTCGTGCGGGCCGTGAACGCCGAGATCCCCGTCTACATGGCGATCGAGCGCGTGTTCCTGACCGCCAGCAGCAAGACCCTGGTCAACGCCAACAACAACCCCCGCTGGGCCAGCAGCGACTGGGCCGACCTCGGGGTGCTCTAACCCGCATGCGCTTCGCCCTCCGCCGCCTGGCGCTCAGCGTGCCGACGCTCGGCATCGTGCTGGTCGGCCTGTTCCTGCTGCTGCAATTCGCCCCCGGTGACACGGTGGACGCGATGCTGGCGCAGATGGGCGGTGGCGACACGCAGCTCGCGGACCGGTTGCGCGCCGCGCTCGGCCTCGATGCCACGGTCCCGGTCCGCCTCGGCCGCTACCTCTGGCGCCTGGTCCGCCTCGATCTCGGCGAAAGCGCCATCTACGGCAAGCCCGTCCTGACCGTGATCCTGGAACGCCTGCCGACCACCCTCCTGCTGACCCTGTCCGCACTCGGCTTCGCGGTCGCCGGCGGCGTGGCGCTCGGCGTGCTGGCGGCCCGGCGCGTGGACGGCTGGCCCGACACCATCATCAGCCTGCTCGGCCTGCTGTTCTACGCCACGCCCTCCTTCTGGCTCGGCCTCATGGCCATCGTCGTGTTCGCGGTGCGGCTCGGCTGGCTACCGGCCGGGGGCCTGTCCGAAGTGGGCGCATCCTCCGGTGGCGTGCTGGACATGCTGTGGCATCTCATCCTTCCCGTCGCGACCCTCTCGCTCATCTTCATGGCGATCTACCTCCGCGTCATGCGCGCCTCGATGCTCGAGGTCCTGGGCCTCGACTTCGTGCGCACCGCCCGCGCCAAGGGCCTCACGGAACGCGCCGTCCTGGTCCGCCACGTGCTGCGCAACGCCCTGCTCCCGGTGCTGACCCTCGTCGGGCTGCAAGGCGCCACCTTGCTGGGCGGCTCCGTGGTGATCGAGAGCGTGTTCTCCCTCCCGGGCCTCGGCCGCCTCGCCTACGAAAGCGTCGTGCAGCGGGACCTCAACATGCTGCTCGGCATCGTCTTCGCCAGCACCTTGCTGGTCATCACCGTGAACCTGGTCGTGGACGTCCTCTATGCCCGGCTCGACCCCCGGATCGCCACATGACCCGCCTGCTCCGCACCTGGCCCGGCGCCATCGGCACGCTGCTGGCCCTCGCCGTCCTCGCCATGGCGCTCTCCGCCAACCTGGTCTTTCCCAAGGACCCCCTCGGCCTCGCCGGCCGTCCCCTGATCTGGCCCGGCGATAACCCCCGCTTCTGGCTCGGCACCGACAATTCCGGGCGGGACATCGCGGCCCAGCTCTTCCACGGCGCCCGCATCGCCCTGCTGATCGGCCTGTCCTCCACCGCCATCGCACTCGGCGTCGGCACCGCGATCGGCGCCATCGCCGGGTTCTATGGCAGCTGGATCGATGACGTGCTGATGCGCATCACAGAAGCCTTCCAGACCCTGCCCAACTTCCTCCTGCTGCTGGTCCTCGTCGCGGTATTCGGCTCCGACATCCGCACCGTCACCATCGCGATCGGCGCCGTCTCCTGGCCCGCCAGCGCCCGCCTCACTCGCGGCGAGTTCCTCAGCCTCCGCAATCGCGAGTTCGTGCAGGGCTGCCGGGCCCTCGGCATGGGCAACGGCGCCATCATGCTGCGCGAGATCCTGCCCAACGCGCTGCCGCCCCTCATCGTCTATGCCAGCGTCGTGATGGCCGGCGCCATCCTGCTGGAAAGCGCCCTCGCCTTCCTCGGCCTCTCGGACCCGAACGTCGCCAGCTGGGGCAATCTCATCGGCCGCGGCCGCGGCGTGTTGCGCACGCAATGGTATGTCTCCGCCATCCCCGGCGGCGCCATCCTCATCACCGTGCTGGCCGTGTCCCTGGTCGGCCAGGCCGTGAACGACGCCTTGAACCCCCGCCTCCGCCCCGGCGTCCCCACAAGGTGATCGCCATCGACGGCCTCTCCGTCCGCCTGCCCCCAGGCGCCGACCGGCCCCTCGCGCTCGACCGGCTCGACCTTACCGTGGCGGCTGGCGAGGTCGTGTGCCTCGTCGGCGAAAGCGGCTCCGGCAAGTCCATGCTGGCCTCCGCCATCCTCCGCCTCCTGCCCCCCGGCGTCACGGTCGCCGCCGGCCGCATCGCGCTCGACGGCCAGGATTTGCTGACGCTGCGGGACCCGGACATGCGCCGGGTCCGGGGGCCGCGGATCGGGATGGTGTTCCAGGACGCGATGACGGCGCTCAACCCCCTGCACCGCGTGGGGGACCAGGTCGCAGAACCCTTCCGCACCCACACCGGCCTCACCCCCACCGCCATCCGCAGCCGCGTCTTGTCCCTGTTCGAGCAGGTCGGCCTGCCGGACCCGCCCGCCATCGCCCGCGCCTACGTCCACCAGCTCAGCGGCGGCCAGCGCCAGCGTGTCGGCATCGCCATGGCCCTGGCGCTGGAGCCCGAGCTCCTGATCGCCGACGAACCCACCACCGCGCTGGACGTCACCACCCAGGCCCAGGTGCTGACCCTGATGCGGGACCTGCAACGCCGCCGGGGCACGGCGCTGCTGTTCATCACCCATGATTTCGGCGTGGTGGCCGAGATCGCGGACCGCGTCGCCGTGCTGCGCCAGGGCACCCTGGTCGAAACCGGCCCGGCAGCGGACGTGCTGGACCGGCCGCAGCACCCCTACACCCGGGCCCTGATCGCCGCCGTCCCGCCTTTGGTGCCCGCCGACCCCCGCCCGGTGTCGGACGACGCGATCCTGGTGGTAACCGGCCTCGGCAAGACCTACCCCGGCCGCGCCGTCCGCGCCCTCGATGACGTCAGCCTCGAGCTGCCGAGGGGCGGCACCCTGGGTGTGGTCGGCGAAAGCGGCTCCGGCAAAAGCACTTTGGCCCGCTGCCTCCTCCGCCTCGTGGCGCCGGACCAGGGCTCCATCACGCTGGACGGCGCCGACCTGCTGCACATGGACCGCCGCGCCGCCGCCAAGCGCATCCAGATGGTGTTCCAGGACCCCTACGGCTCCCTGAACCCCCGCCGCCGCGTGGGCGCGCTGATCGCCCAAGGCCCGATGCTGCACGGCATGGCCCGCGCCCCCGCCCTGGCCCGCGCCCGCGAGCTGCTCACCCTCGTCGCCCTCTCGCCCGACGCCATGGACCGCTACCCGCACGAGTTCAGCGGCGGCCAACGCCAGCGCATCGCCCTCGCCCGCGCTTTGGCGCTCGAGCCCGCGGTCCTGGTCGCGGACGAACCGGTCTCGGCGCTGGACGTTTCGGTGCAGGCGCAGGTGCTCGCTTTGCTGGCGGACCTGCGCACCCGGCTCGGCCTGTCGATGCTGTTCGTGACCCATGACCTTCGCGTCGCCGGCCGCATCTGCGACCGCGTGGCCGTCATGCAGGACGGCCGCGTGGTCGAGCAGGGCCCCACGGCCGAGGTCTTCCTCCGCCCCCGCCACGCCTACACGCGGGCCCTTTTGGCCGCCGTGCCGGGCCGCACCTGGGTGCCCGGCCTTCCCGACCCCGTCACCCCCGGGCTCGACCCGGGTGAGAGCCGGGACACTGCCATCCGGAGAGTGAAGTGACACCCATCGCGCAATTAGCCGCCCACCTGGCCGACCGCCTCGCCACCCGCCTGGCGGATCGCGCCCCCGCCCATGACCGGGACAGCCTGTTCCCGCACGCGGACTGGCAGGACCTGCACACCGAAGGCTACCTCCGCCTGGTGATCCCCCGCGCCTATGGCGGCGCCGGCGCCGGGCTGCTGGACATGGTGATCGCCCAGGAACGCCTGGGCCGCGGCTCCGCCAGCACGGCGCTGGGCGCGGGCATGCTGATCGGCGTGCTGGGCCGCGCAGTCTCGCTCCGCACATGGCCGGAACCGATCCTCGCAGCCATCTGCCGCGAACTCGCGACCCAAGGCGGCGGCATCAACAATTGCGTGACCGAAACGGAGCTCGGCAGCATCTCCCGCGGCGGCACCCCCGCCACCGCCGCCACCCCGGCCCCCGGCGGCTGGCGCATCACCGGCCACAAGATCTTCGTCACCGCCGCCCCGGCGCTCCGCTTCCTCGTCACCGGCATCACCCTGCCCCCCACACCGGACGCGCCGCACGGCATGATGGCCAGCGCCATCGTCCGCCACGATGCCCCGGGCCTCAGGATCGAACGGACCTGGATCGGCGCCCTGGCCCTCCGCAGCGCCGGGAACGAGGACGTGTTCTACGATGACGTGTTCGTCGCCGATGACTGGGTCGTGGAGCGCCGCGCGATCGGCGCCCCCGCCCCGGGTGGCCCCACCGCCAATTTCTGGGCTCTGCCGATCGCCGCCGTCTATCTCGGCGTCGGCCAGGCGGCGCTGGAGGCCGCGTCGGAGTATGCGCTCAATCGCATCCCCCCCTCGCTCGGCAAACCGATCGCCAGCCAGCCGCACATCCAGCAGATGCTGGGCGGCATGCAGATCGCCCTCGACGGCGCCCGCTCCGTCCTGCACGACGTCGCCCGCGGCTACGATGCCGGCGCGGCGGACGGCGCACGCATCGCCACCGCCAAGATGCTCTGCGTGAACGCCGCCTGCGATGTCACCGAAACGGCCCTGCGCGTCGCCGTCGGCTTCAGCCTCACGCCCGCTTTGCCGCTGGAACGCTATTTCCGCGATGCCCGCGCCGGCCTATTCGCCCCGCCCCAAGACGACCTGGCCCTCGGCATCGCCGGCCGCGCGGCCCTGACGGCCGCTTCATCCACAGCCTCCGATACACCGTCGCCCCGGGCTTGACCTGGGGTCCCGCTTTCGTAGCGGCGTTAGGCGAGACGCTCCCGAATCAAACCCAGGTCTGAGCCGCAAGAAGCGGGACCCCGGGTCAAGCCCGGGGCGACGGTATGATGTCGAGGCTTGGACGCGGCTGACAGGGGGGCTGGGCCTACCTTCACCACCGTCGCCCCGGGCTTGACCCGGGGTCCCGCTTCCGTCGCGGCTCAGGGCGGGGTGGGGAACAGGCCCAGTGCCACTCCAGCCGGTTCCAGGGCCGACTCCCCAGGTCAAGCCCGAGGCGACGATGTGACCGGAGGAGATCGGCCATCCCCCATCGCCAACCGCGCCCGCTCCGTAATCCCCGCCCAATTGCCCGCCGCGACATCGGCCGCCGGCGCCAGCCACGAGCCGCCCACCGCCACCACGTTCGGCAGCGCCAGATACGCCCCCATGTTCGCCGCCGTGATCCCGCCCGTCGGGTTGAACCGCGCCGCCGGGAACGGCCCGGCCAGCGCCCGCAGCATGCCGGCGCCCCCCACCTGCTCCGCCGGGAACAGCTTGACCGTCGTGAACCCGCGATCGAGCGCCGCCATCAGCTCGGACGCCGTGGCAATGCCCGGCACGAACGGCACGCCGAGGTCACGCGCCGCGTCCAGCAAGACCGGGGTCGCGCCCGGGCTGAATGCGAATGGCAGGCGGAGGCGCCGCGCCAGTTCGAGGTCCTGCACCCTCAGCACCGTGCCGAGGCCCACGATCGCGCCGGGCACCTCCGCCTGGATCGCTTCGGCCGCCCCGGCCCCGGCTGCCGTCCGCAGCGTGATCTCGAGCGTGCGCACCCCACCCGCCAGCAACGCCCGGGCGAGCGGCACGGCGTCCTCCGCCCGCTCGATCGTCAGCACCGCCACCAGCCGGGCCGCGCGCAGAAGGTCGTCGAGTGCGGTCATGGGGCCTCGCTGAACGGAAGGGGCATGGCGTCACGCGGGATGATGGCGCCGCGATGGCGGACCACGGCGCCGGCCAGATGATGCCCGGCCCGCACCGCGGCCTCCGGCACCGCACCACGCAGCCGGGCAGCCAGATAGGCCGCGGCGAAGCTGTCCCCGGCGGCCGTCGTGTCGATCACGTCCGGCACCGGCGGCGCCTCCACCAGCCCGCCCCCGACCAAACAGGCCGGGGTCGCGAGCTTGACCACGATCTCGGCCACCCCGGCCGCCTGCAACTCGCGATGGATCGCCCCGGCATCGGACGTGCCAAACAGCGGCAACCAATCCTCCACGCTCGCGAACACCAGATCCGCCTGCCGGAACGCGGCCGCGAACGCCGTCCGCGCGACCGCCAGGTCCGGCCAGGCACGCGCCCGGAAATTAGTGTCGAACGCCACAACCGTGCCGCCCTGGCGCGCCCGGGCCAGCAGCGCGAATAGCCGCTCCCGGTCCGCGAACAGCGACAGCGTGATCCCCGAAAAATAGATCGTGCCGGCGCCGAGCAGCCCGGCCTCCAGCGCCGCCGTCTCCGGCAGGTCGAACAGCTGCCGCACCGGTGCGCTGTCCCGCCAGTGGTAAAAAACCCGCTCGCCCGCCGCGTCCGTCCGGATCAAATACAGGCCCGGCAATCGCCCCGGCACCCGCGCCACCAGCCCCGTCCCGATTCCTTCCCCACGCCAGGCCGCCACCATCTCGTCGCTGAACGCATCGGTGCCGAGCGCGGTCACGTATTCGACGGGAATGCCCAGCCGGGCCAGATACAGCGCGGTGTTGAGCGTGTCGCCGCCGAAGCTGCGGGTCAGCGTGCCGTCCGGATGCTCCGACAGCTCGATCATGCACTCGCCGAGGCAGGCGACCCGCATTCCCGTCAGACCCGCAGCCCCGTGGTGGCAGAAAAGAACACGGCCCCGCTCAGATCCGGTTGCAACGCGACCGGGGCGCCGGGGCGGAGCGCGCTATAGCCGGGGCTTGTGGCCATGACCTCGTCCCGGGCCTGGCCCTCCTCCTCATGCCCGGTCCGCACCGTGTCGAGCCGGACGGTGATCAGCGATTCCGCGCCGATCTGCTCGACCATTGTGACCACCCCCGCCAGCGCCCCCGCCGTGCCGGCCGGCACCAAATGTAGCGCGCTGGGGCGGATGCCGACCAGCACCGGCCCGGCGGCGTCGGCCGCCAACGCGGCGCCGCCCAGATGCAGCCCCGCCGGCCCGGCTTCCGCCAGCAGCAGGTTCATGGGCGGCGTGCCGATGAACCGCGCGACATAGGTGTTGACGGGGTCGGTATAGATGTCCCGCGGCGCACCGACCTGCTGCACCACCCCGTCCCGCATCAGGGCGATGGTCGTGCCCATCGTCATCGCCTCGATCTGGTCATGCGTGACATAGACGAAGGTGCCGCCCACCTGGCCATGCAGCTTCACGATCTCCGCCCGCATGGCGGTGCGCAGCTTGGCATCCAGGTTCGACAGCGGCTCGTCCATCAGGAACACCTGCGGCTTGCGCACCATCGCGCGCCCCAGCGCCACACGCTGCCGCTGCCCGCCCGAGAGCGTTTTCGGCAATTGTTCAAGCATCGGCGTCAGCGCCAGGATCTCCGCCGTCCGCGCCACGAGCTCCGCCACCTCCGGCGAGCGTTCGATGCGCCGCTTGGCCAGTTGGCCAATGCCGGGAATGTGGAACCACCAGCGATGCTGCCGCATGATCAGCGGAAAGGTGATGTTCCGCCGCACGCTCATGTGCGGATACAGCGCGTAGGACTGGAACACGAACGCCATGTCCCGCGCACTCGGCGGCTTCTGGTCGATCCGCTCGCCATCCAACCTGATCTCTCCGGATGTCAGCGTCTCGAGCCCCGCCAGCATGCGAAGTAAGGTGGATTTGCCGCAGCCGGACGGGCCGAGCAGGACCAGGAACTCGCCATCCGGCACGGACAGGGTGATGTCCCGCACCGCGGCCTTCGGCCCGTACATCCGGGTCACGCCCTGCAGCTCGATGGCGGCCATGGCCTATCCCTTCACGGCGCCGGCGGTCATGCCGGCCACCACATAACGCTGCACGAACAAGTAGAACACGACGGCCGGCACCGTGTAGATCAAGCCGACCGCCATCACCGAATGCACCGGCGTGCTGAGCTCCCCCACGAAGCTCGCGAGCCCCACGGAGGCCGGGCGCAATGCCTCGTCACTGATCAGCGTGGTGGCCAGCACGTATTCGTTCCAGCCATGGAAGAACGCGATCACCGCGCAGGCCGCGAGCGACGGCGCCACCAGCGGCAGCACGATCGACAGCACGATGCCGATCCGGGTGCAGCCATCGATGGTCGCGGCCTCCTCCACATCGATCGGCACGCCATCGATGGCGCCCTTCAGCATCCAGGTGATGACCGGGACGGTGAAGGCGGTGTTCGCCAGGATCAGCCCCAGCAGCGTGTTGAGCAACCCGAGCTGCGCGAAGATGGCATAGAGCGGCACCACCAGCATCGCCTCCGGCAGCATCTGCGTCGCGAACAGGCCGAGGCCCGCGAGCCCCTTGCCCCGGAACCGAAAGCGGGACAGCGCATAGGCCGGAAAGATCGCCAGCCCCAGGCTCAGCACCGTGGTCCCCGCCGCGATCACCGCGCTGTTGCGGAGCCAGGTGCCGACCGGGATGGTGCGGAACGCCTCGGCATACACGCCGATCTCACTCCAATCCGGCAGCCCAAGCGGCGGCGTCGCGAACAAAGCGGCGGACGGCGTCAGCGAGGTCACCAGCATCCAATACAGCGGGAACCCTGACGCCAACAGGATCAGGATCACGGCCGGGATGCGCACGAATTTCATCGCGCGGCCGCTCGTTCGGCCCGCCGGGTCAGCACGAAATAGACGGAGGTCACCGCCAGCGCGACCACCACGCCCACCATGCCGACCGCCGCGGCCTGGCCCAGATCGCGATACACGAACCCCTCCCGATACAGCTTGATCACCAGCGTCTCCGTGGCGCCGATCGGGCCGCCCTGGGTCATGAGCCAGATCAGGTCGAAGCGCCGGATGGACCAGATCGTGAGGAACAACGACAGCAGCGCGACGCTGGGCCGGATCGTGGGCCACACCACGGCGCCGAAGATGCTGAGCCGGTCCGCGCCATCGATGGTCGCGGCCTCCTTCAGCTCGGCGGACACCCCCTGCAGCGCCGCCAGGATCACCACGGCGGCGAAAGGAAAGATCTGCCAGACCGTGGTCAGCAGGATCGCCGGCAACGCCAAGCCCGGCGTATCGAGCCAGTTCTCGGCGCCCGCCGCGAACCCCAGGCTGCGCAGCCCCCAGCCGAACACGCCATATTGCGCGTTAAACATCCACACGAAGATCAACGCCACAGCCACCGGCGGCGCCGCCCACGGCACCGTCACCAGCGCCCGCGCCACCCCCCGGCCCCGGAACGGCGCATCCAGCAGCAACGCCGCCAGCAGCCCGAGCCCGATCGCCAGCACCACGCAGGCCACGGTGTAGACCAGGGTCGTCAGCAGCACCGCATGGAAGTCCGGCGCATCGACCAGCGCGCGATAATTGTCGAGCCCCACGAACGCATGCTCCCGCGGCGACAGCAACGACGTCGCAGTCAGGCTCAGCCCGGCCTCCTGCACCAGCGGCACGCCCTGGAACAGCAGCAGATACAGCGCGATCGGCGCCAGGAACCAGTACGGCGTCCAGCGTTCGGACGTGTTCAACGCTTCAAACGCGCCTGGGCCATCCGCTGCGCCTCGTCCATCGCGCGCTTCGGGTCCTGCCCGGCCTGCAGCACCCGCAAGGTCTGCTCCAGGACGATCTGCTGCACCTCGGGCGTCTTGACCTCGAAGCCCTCCACCAGCTGCGGCACGCTGTTCGGCGTCTGCGCGTCATACACCTGCAAATACGGCTCGGCCGCCAGCTCCTCCGCCGTGCGGTCCACCACGGTGGCCACGTTGCTGGCGCCCAGGATGCGTTGCAGATCGCGCTGCGGGCCCGGCTCCAGCGTCCATTTCAGGAAAGTTTCGGCCGCCGCGCGGTACTTGGTGTTGGCGTTGATCGTGAGCGGCGCCAGGATCAATCCCTGCGCCTTCGTGGGATACGGCGACGGCGTGCCGATCATCTTGATGGACGGCCCCTGCGCATGGAGGATCGCGGCCACCCCGCCATTGTCGATCTCCATCGCGAGCTTGCCCTCCCAGAACATGCGGCGATAGGTCGGCGCGTCCGTGCCCTTCGGCAGCGCGCCGCTCTCGTAGATGCGCTTATACGCCTCGATCCCGGCCACGACCTCGGGCGCGTTCAGCGTCAGCTCATGCCCGTTCGACCAGCGTCCGCCGAAGCCGAACACGGCGTTGCACAGATCCTGCCAGAACCCCGGCCGCTCCGCCATCGTGGCCCGGCACGCAAAGCCGTAATTGCCATTCCCCGTCGCCGCCTTCATCGCCGCGATGAAATCGTCGAACTTCGCCGGCGGCGTCGCGACCAGGGCCTGGTTCGTGAGCAGACAGTAATTACTGCTCTCGAACGCGACGCCATACCGCTTGCCGCCGATCACCAGATACTTGTTGGGCGCGGTCAGATTGTATTTGCCGGCCGCCAGCGTCTCATCGAGCGGGAGGATCCGCTTGGCTTCGACCGCGGCATAATAATCGATCTGGTCGAACCGCACGAGATCGGGCCCGGCGCCGCCGCCCATCTGAGTGAACACGGTGTTGGCCAAGGAGGAGAACGGCATCCCGATCGGCTGCACCTCGATCCGGTCCTGGCTCTTGTTGAACCCGTCCACCCAGACCCGCAGCTTATCGCCGCGCCCGGCCTCACTGAAGGTGGCGCCGGCGAAGCTGATGACCTCTTTCGCGCCCTGGGCGATCGCGGGCCGGGCCAACGGCAGGGCGGCGGCGGCCAGGCCGAGCTGGCGGCGGGTAGGACCGGTCATCGTTTCCTCCGTATTTTCTACCCGTTCGCATATCGTGATATTTCACCACCGTCAATCATCGAGCCGCCTGAGGATGCCCGGTATGGCCTTCTTGACCTGGAAAAACCCGCTGGTGGCCCGCGGCCAGGTCAGCTCGTCCCACGCACGCCGCACCCGGATGCAGCCCGGCGGCAACGCCTCCGCTGACGGCCCCACCGGCGCCCAGGCCGTGACCATCGGCAGCCCCGGCGCCCAATCCTCGACCCGTTCCGCCGGGCACCCGAAATGCGCCCCGGCCCGGGCCAGCGCATCCTGCATCGCCGCCGCATCGGCCTGCCGCACACGCTCCACGGCGCCGGGCGCATGGGCCAGCACGCCGCCGACCCGGACCACACGCGCCCCGCCCAGCGGCAGGCTTTCCGGATTGAGGTCATCGAGGTGCAGCAGCAGCGCCACCTCGCCCGAGGGGACCGGCGCCGCAACCGGCAGCTTGACCGGGGGCGCCAGGCTGTCTTCCTCGAGCGGCACCGGGTCCTCGTTCAATCCCGTGGGCGAAAAGCGCCCGTTGGTATAGCGCCGGATATTCTCCGCCCGCGCCGCATAGGCCTTGCCCCGCGTATGCAGCCCGGCCACCCAGCGCCAGGACAGCGTGTTGCTCGCGGGATCGCCGTCGATCAGGTGACGCAGGAAGAAATCCGCGCCCAAGGCCCAGGGGAGCCGCAGGGTAAAGATCCAGATCGAGGCAAACCACATGCGGGCATGGTTGTGCAGCCACCCGGTCTCGACCAACTCCCGCGCCCAGTCGTCGAACCCCTCGATCCCCGTGCGCCCCGCCATCGCGTCCTCGGCCACGCGGCGCAGCCCCGATTGGGTCGCGAGCTGGTTGCGGCCTTGGGCGACCAGGCGCTGGTAGTCGGTCCAGATCGCCGGATGCGTCTCCAGATAGCCTTTGAAATACGTGCGCCAGAACACTTCCTGCACGAATTTCTCGGCTTCGTCGGGCCCATGCCGGTCCAGCGCCGATGCCACGACCTCCTGCTCCAGGATCATCCGGCGCCGGAGATAGGGGGACAGCATGGTCGTGCTGGCAGGGCGGTCCGGGCCGGGATCGGCGTTACGGCCGCGGGCGTAGTCAACGCCAGTATGGGGGAGGATGTCGCCCAGGCGCTGCAACGCGGCGACGCGGGTCATGTCGAAGGTTCGGGTCATGGCCGCGATGTGGGGCGGCGCCGCGGCCTGGCTATCCCACGGCGCGAAACGACAGGTTGCAGTCCAGCAGCGCCGGGTCGATGCCGCGGCCCATGACGTCGAACATGCTGTCCATCCACGCCATCAGCTGGTCCGCCGCCGCGACCGCCGCGCGGGATTGCCGGGCGGCCACGGCGTCGATGATCGCGAGGTGGCATTCGATCGTGCGGGACAGCCCCTCGTTCGGGCGGATGGCGCCGTGGTAGATCCAGCCGATGCGGCGGAAGATCGTGTGCAGCGGGCGCAGCGTATGTTCCAGGAACGGCTCCCCGGCGGCGGCGGTCAGCAGCTGGTCGATGCGGCGGTCCAGCGCGTTGAACTCGGTCAGCGTCATGGTGGGCGCGCGCTCCCGCATCGTGGCGCTGATGTGCAGCAGCTGGTTGCGATGCGACGCCCCGGCCCGCTCCGCCGCGAGGCGCAGCACGAACCGCTCCATGTCGCGGCGCAGCAGCAGCAGCGTCCGCTCCCGCGTCAGATCGACCGGGGCGATCTGCAGGCCGTGGCGGGGCCGGACCACGATCAGCGTGTCGGCCGCGAGCCGGCTCACGGCCTGATGGATCGGGGTGCGGCCATAGCCGGTGGCGTCCTGCACATCCTGGATCGACAGATACCGGCCCGGCGCCAGCGAGCCATCGATGATCATCGCCTCGCACCGGTCATAGGCGAGATCGGACAGGTTCAGCCGGTTCTGCCGCTTGGGCGCTAGGGTCATGCCGGCTCGGTCTCCGTATGTTGTGATATTTTACACCCCGCGCTAGCCTTGGTGCAACAAAGCGGGGCGCCCCTGTGAAGATCACGGCCATCGAGACACTGCGGACGCGCGAGTTCGCCAACGTGATCTGGGTCCGGGTGCATACCGATGCCGGGGTGGTCGGGCTCGGCGAGACGTTCTATGGCGCCGGCGCTGTCGAGGCGCATATCCACGATACACTGTCGATCCGGTTGCTGGGCCGGGACCCGCTGCATATCGAGGCCTTGCATCGGGAGATGCTGAACCTGCCGATGGCGCAATCCAGCACCGGGGTGGAGTATCGCGCGGCGTCCGCGATCGACATCGCGTTCTGGGATATTTTTGGGAAGGTGTGCCAGCAACCGGTGCACCAGATGCTGGGCGGGCTGTGCCGGCCGAAGCAGCGGATTTACAATACATGTGCCGGGTATGCGTATGTGCGGTCGCAGCAGATCAAGCCGGTCTCGACCTGGAACTTTTCGGACGATGCCGGGCCCTACGAAGACCTGAACGGGTTCATGCATCGCGCCGATGCGGTGGCGGAGAGCCTGCTGGAGCAGGGCATCACGGCCATGAAGATCTGGCCGTTCGACCCGGCCGCCATCGCCAACGACGGCTGCCACATCACCAAGGACGAGCTCAAGACGGCTCTCGCGCCCTTCGAAAAAATCCGCGGGGCCGTGGGAGATCGGATGGAGATCATGGTGGAGTTCCACTCGCTATGGAACCTGCCGATGGCCAAGAAGCTGGCGAAGTATCTGGAGCCCTATGACCCCACCTGGTTCGAGGATCCGATCCGCATGAACTCGCCCCAGGCCTTGGCGGAGTATGCGCGCAGCACGGATGTCTGGGTCTGCGCGAGCGAGACCTTGGGCAGCCGGTTCCCGTATAAGGAGATGCTGGACCGGGACGCGATGCACGTGGTGATGGCCGATCTGTGCTGGACCGGGGGATTGACCGAGGGGCGCAAGATCGCCGCCATGGCCGACACCTATCACCGCCCGTTCGCGCCGCATGACTGCATCGGGCCCGTGGGCTTCATCGCCGGGATCCACGCCTCCTTTAGCCAGCCGAACACGCTGATCCAGGAGAGCGTGCGCGCCTTCTACACCGGCTGGTATCGGGAGCTCGTGACGGAGATGCCGGTGATCCGGGATGGCTACGTGCTGCCGATGGAGGGGCATGGCCTCGGCACCGAGCTGCAACCGGCCGTGTTCGAGCGGCCTGACCTCATCACCCGGCGGACGGAGCTGTCATGACCCTATTCGATCTCACGGCCCGCACCGCGCTGGTGACCGGCTCCTCCCGCGGGTTGGGCCGCGCGATGGCGGAGGGGCTGGCGCAGGCCGGCGCCACGGTGGTGCTGAACGGCGCCGATGCCGGGCGGCTCGATGCGGCGGTGGCGGAGATGCGGGCGGCCGGGCATTCCGTGCGGGCGTCGCAGTTCGATGTGACGGATGAGGCGGCGGTGGTGGCCGCCTTTGCGGCGCTGGACGCGGAGGGGGTCGAGGTGGACATCCTGGTCAACAACGCCGGCATCCAGTTCAGGAAGCCGATGCTGGAGCTGGAGACCGCGGATTGGCGCCGGGTGATCGAGACCAACCTCACCAGCGCCTTCGTCATCGGGCGGGAGGCGGCGCGGCGCATGGTGACGCGGGGGCACGGCAAGATCGTGAACATCGGTTCGCTCACCAGCGCGCTCGCCCGGGCCACGATCGCGCCCTACACGGTGGCGAAGGGCGGCATCAAGATGCTGACGCAGGCGATGGCGGCGGAATGGGCGGCGCATGGCATCCAGGCCAATGCGATCGGACCGGGCTACATGCTGACGGAAATGAACACCGCCCTGGTCAACGACCCCGCCTTCGATGCCTGGGTGAAGGGCCGCACGCCCTCACGCCGCTGGGGCCGGCCGGAGGAGCTGGTGGGCGCCGCCGTGTTCCTGTCATCCGCCGCATCGGATTACGTGAACGGGCAGATCATCTACGTCGATGGCGGCATGCTGGCCGTGCTGTGATCCTGGTCATCAACCCGAATTCCTCGACGGCGGTGACGGCCGCGATCGACCAGGCCATGGCGCCGTTGCGCCGTCCGGGACTGCCGCCGATCGTGGTCACGTCCCTATCCGACGGCCCGGCGGGTATCGCGACGCAGCAGGATTCCGATGGCGTGGTGATGAAGCTGGTGGCGCGGGTGCAGGACGATGCGGCGGCGGCGTTCGTGCTGGCGTGCTTCAGCGACCCCGGGCTTCATGCCGTGCGGGAGGCCGCCGGCGGCCGGCCGGTGATGGGGATCGCGGAATGGGGGCTGCTGCGGGCGCTGACGCTCGGCGAGCGGTTCGGCATCGTGGCGCTGTCTCCCGCGTCCGTCGCGCGGCAGCGGCGGATGGTGCGGCAGATGGGGCTGCAGGACCGCTATGCCGGCAGCCGCGCGATCGGGGCCACGGCGGCGGACACGGCGGATGCTGCCATCCTGGAACGGCTGGTTGAGGCCGGGACGGCGCTGGTGGCGGACGGCGCCGATGTGGTGGTGCTGGGCTGCGCCGGGATGGCGGCACAGCGGGCGGCTTTGAAGGCGCGGATCGGGTGCCCCGTGGTGGAACCGGTGCAGCAGGCGGTGGTGGCGGCGATCGGGGCTTTGCTGCTGCGATAATCCCGTGGTCCGCGCTACCGGGGTTAGATGCCGCTGAACCAGTTGAACCCGCGATCCTCCCAGTATCCACCGCGGTACGTGTTGGTCACCTCGATGGCCGTAATCCATTTCGGATTCTTGAAGCCGAGCTTGGTGCTGGTGCGCAGCCGCAGCGGGTAGCCGAACGGGTCCGGCAGGGTTTCGCGGCCGTATTCGGTGGCGAGCAGGGTTTGGGGGTGCAGTGCGGTCGCCATGTCGATGCTGCTGCCGTAATCGTCGGCGGTCCTGAACGACACGTATTTGGCCCTGAGGTCGGCGCCGACCCGCTCCAGGAAAGCGCGCATCGGCACACCGGACCATTGGCCGATATAGTCCCAGCCTTCCACGCAGACATGGCGGATGATGGTTTCGGCTTGCGGCAGCGCGGCGAGGTCCTGCCGTGTCCAGGGGCGCTTTTCGGCGATGGAGCCGGCCAATTCCAGCCGCCACCCATCGCCGTCCACGGGGCGCACCTTCTCGATCCCGTAATAGGCGTTGAAGCGGGGCGGGCGGAGCACCTGGCTTTCGGCATAGGTCGGCGCCAGGTGATGGGGGTCGAACAGCCAGGCCTGCACCTGGTCGTTGAAGGCCGAGATGCGCAGCAGCGCCGCCTGCACCCCGCTTTCCTCCGACACGTCGCACCCCGTCAGCAGCGTAAGCGCGCCGAGCGACAGGCCGCCGCGGAGCAGGCCCCGGCGGTGCAGATCGCGGATCAAGGGGCGGTGATTGTCGAGGATCGCCGGGTCGGGCCGCGCGGCGGGGCGGAACTTCGATTTCATCGTGCGTCCTCCCGTGTGGCCAAGCGCGGTCCGCCGGTCAGCATGGCCCAGAGCGTCTGCGGCACCAGCAGCGAGAGCGCCACGTGCACGAACAAGAAGCCCACGATCACCGCCATGCCGCCGAAATGCCACAGCCGCGCCGCCTGGAAACCGCCCAAAACAGCGGTGAGGCCGGAGAACTGCACCGGTTTCCAGATCGCAAGCCCAGTCACGACCTGCGTGACACCCGCCAGGATCACCACGATATACAGCAGCTTCTGCACGGCGTTGTAGGTGGTGAGGTCGTCATGGGCGACCTTGAAGCGCAGGGTGTCGCGGACCGTGTGCACGAGGTCGGGCACCCGGATCGGCAGCAGCCGCTCACGTAACCGGCCCGTGGCCAGGCCGTATAGGAGGTAGGCCAACCCGTTCACGGCCAGCAACCACATGCCCGCGAAGTGCCACAACAGGCTCTGTGCCGCCCAGCTGCCGAGTTTTAGCCAGGGTGGGAAGTGCAGGAAACCGAACAGCACGCTATCGTTGTAAATGCCCCAGCCGGAACCGATCATGATGAGCATGGCCACCGCATTGATCCAGTGCATGATCCGGACCGGAAGCGGATGGAGGCGGCGGCCAGTGGCGTGCATCGCTGATTTCCTCACGAAGGCGCATTCAGTTTCTCAGAGTTCGGCGCATGGGGTCCAATGGATACATCTTGCGCTGGCCGCGTTGGTCACGATGGCTGCCGCACCGCACGACGCCCGCTTCCCGCAGCCCGTGCGGGCCGGGGATCTGGTGCACCGGCAGGTGTTGCAACCGAGCGAGCAGCAATGGGTTCTGGGTCGGGTGGCGGGAGTGGTGCGGGATGCCGGGGGCGATTTTCTGGTCATCGTGGACGCGCGCGCGGCCGGGCTGGCGGGCGTGGCCGGCTGGGGTGGGCGGCGTGTCGCGGTGCCGGCGGGCGCCTTGGCGCTGCTCGGCGAGCATGTGGCCTTGATGGACCTCTCGCCCGAGCAGCTTCGGGCGTTGCCGCCGTTCGATCCAGGCGCCGTCCGGCCCGTTCCGGCCGAGGAGCGCATCCGGATGGGCCTGGTGGGGCCGTTCCACTGACGCCATGACGGGAGATCTCAGCCATATCTGCGCCATCGCCGTCATGGCGAAGGCGCCGCGCCCCGGGCACGTCAAGACCAGGCTGCAAGCCGTCCTGTCTCCGGAGGAGGCGGCCGGGCTGGGGGCCGCGTTCCTGCGGGACGTGACGGGCAACGTGGCGGCCGCGGCGCGGGACCAGCCGATCCATGGCTTCGTCGCATATGCGCCGGCCGGGCAGGAGGCGCGGTTCGATGGCGTGCTGGCGCCCCGCACCCGGCTTGTGCTGGCGGACGGCACCGGGGGAGATGCGCCGGGGGTGGAGGGGTTCGGCCGTTGCCTGCTGCACGCGATCCGGGCCTTGCTGGACCAGGGGTATGGCGCGGCCTGCCTGTTGAACGCCGACAGCCCGACCCTGCCGGCCGCGTGGCTGGCGGAGGCAGCGAGCCGCCTGCTGGCGCCGGGGCGGCGGACGGTGTTGGGGCCGGCGGAGGATGGCGGGTATTGGCTGATCGGGATGCAGGCGCCGGAGCCCGCGCTGTTCGCCGGCATCGCCTGGAGCACCGGGACCGTCGCGGCCACGACGACGCAGCGCGCGGCCGAAGCCGGGCTGCCGATGGACCTGCTGGGCGCTTGGTATGACGTGGATGACCCGGCGAGCCTGCGCCGCCTGGCGGAGGAGCTGGAGCGGCCGGGGCCGGACGCGCCGGCCACACGGGCCTGGGCGGCGGCGGCGGGGCTGGGGCGGCGCATGGGCCTGCGGGCTGCATGACGGGTCGATTGTGGAGAGTGATGGCCCTGGGTGGCTGCATCCTGGGTGCGATCCTGGCCGGGCTGGCATTGCGCCTGCCGGGGGAGGCCGGGGCGATGGATCCGGGGCGCACCCGGGCCTATGTGATGGCCGCCCTGGTGGCGGGAGCGCTGTATGCCGGGGCGTCGTGGCTGGTGCTGCGGGGGCAGCTGGGGCGGTTCGCTCTGCCGGCGATCCTGGTTCTGGCGCTGGCGATGCGGGCGCTCACGTTGGCTAGCCCGCCGCTGCTGTCCACGGACATCTTCCGGTATGTCTGGGATGGGCGGGTGCAGGTGGCGGGGATGAACCCGTATCTGTTCGTCCCGGCGGCACCGGAGCTGGCCGGGCTGCGGGATGGCGGCACCGGGCCCGGGGCGATCTACCCCAACATCAACCGGGCCGGGTATGCGCCCACGATCTATCCGCCGGTGGCGCAGGCGGTTTTTGCGGCCGTGGCGTGGGTGTGGCCCACGATCTTCGGCATGAAGGCGGCGATGCTGGCGTTCGACCTGGTGGGCATCGGGGCGGCGCTGGCGTTGTTGCGGGCGGCGGCCTTGCCGCTGGAGCGGGTGGTGATCCTGGCGTGGAACCCGCTTGTGGTATGGGAGTTCGCGGGCGCCGGGCATATCGACGCGGCGGCGGTGGGGCTGTCGGGCCTGGCGCTTCTGGCGGCGGTGCGGCGGTGGCCGGGGGTGGCGGGGGTGGCGCTGGCGGGGGCGATCCTGTGCAAGCTGCTGCCTGTGGCGCTGGCGCCGGCGGTGTGGCGGCGCCAAGATCGGCCTGGGTATTGGCGGCTGCCGCTCGGCGTGGGGGCGGTGATCGCGGTCGCGTATGCGGCGTATGCGTGGGGCGCCGGGTGGCGCGTGCTGGGGTATCTGCCGGGCTATGCGGCGGAGGAGGAACTGAGTGCCGGCAGCGGGTTTCTGCTGCTCCGGCTCGGGGCGCTGGCGGGGGCGGTGCCGGCGTGGGCGGGGATCGCGTATGCGGCCGTGATGGCGGCGGGGTTGTTGCTCTTGGCCGTGTGGATCGCCTGGCGGCCATGGCCGGACGATCGGGCGGCGCGGACGCGGTTGGTGTGCCGGGACGCGGTGTGGCTGGGGTTGGCCACGATGCTCGCGCTATCGCCGCATTATCCGTGGTATCTGACTGCGCTGGCATTGCCGGCCGTAGCGTCGCTGCAACCGGCGGCGCTGTGGTTGATGGTGGCGGCGCCGCTCCTTTATCTGGACGAGGCGCTGGTCCAGGTCTGGGCGCCCGTCGTTGTTTTCGTGCCGGCACTCCTGTTGATGCCGTTTCGCCGTGCCCCTGGTTAAGGAGATCCCGATGTCCGCCACGCTAGCACCCGATCCCACCCGGTATTTCGAGACGGTCACGGCCGGCGGCAGCCAGGCGGAGGCGATGCCGGTCTGCCTCTATCTGGAGGTGACCAACCGCTGCAACCTGCTGTGCGAGACGTGTCCCCGCACGTTCGAGGCGCTGGAGCCGCCGGCGGATATGAGCATGGAGCTGTTCCGCCGCATCGTGGACCAGGTGCCGGATGTGCGGCGCGTGGTGCTGCATGGCGTGGGGGAGCCGATGCTGGTGAAGCATCTGCCGGAGATGATCCGGTATTTGAAGCAGCCTGGCCGTCAGACGCATGTGCTGTTCAACACCAATGGCACGCTGCTGGCGCCGAAGAAGCATCGGGAGATCATCGATACCGGGCTCGATGAGCTGCGCGTGTCGTTGGATGCCGCGGAGGCTGCGACGTTCCTGAAGGTGCGCGGCAAGGATATGTTCGACCGCATCGTGCGGAATGTCGCGGCGTTCACCAATTTGCAGGCGGCGACCGGGGCGACCAAGCCGCTGGTGTCGTTGTGGCTGACGGGGTTGAAGGAGACGGTGGACCAGCTGCCGGAGTTCGTGCGGCTGGCGGCGCGGATCGGGGTGAAGGAGGTGCATCTGCAGCGCCTGGTGTTCGACGAGCAGGGGTTCGGGATGGCGCGGTCCGACAGCTCGTTGTTCGAGCAGACCCGGGCCGAGGAGGAGGCGGTGATCGCCGAGGCCGCGGCGATCGGGCGGGAGCTGGGCGTGAAGCTCGATGCGTCCGGCGCCACGGAACCGGGGCTGAGCCTCAAGAAGGCGCAGGACGACAAGCCGTGGGCGACGTGCCGGCGGCCGTGGTCGTTGATGTATTTCACTGCGCATGGCCGGGCGCTGCCGTGCTGCATCGCGCCGTTTTCCGCGCGGGGGTATGAGAATTATACCCTGGGCGATGCGACGCAGGAGACGCTTCGGGAAATCTGGAACAGCCCGGCGTATCGTAATTTTCGAAGCGACCTCGTGGGCGAGACGCCGCCGAAGCCGTGCCAGGGGTGTGGGTTGCGGTGGAGCCTCTAGCGACGTGACGCTGCGCCGTGTCGCGGTCGTGATCCCCGTTTGGAACGAGGCGGCGGCGATCGGGGCGGTGGTGGCCGAAGTGCTGCGGGAGGGTGTGGGCCAGGTGATCGTGGCCGATGGTGGCAGCACGGATGGCACGCAGGCGGTGGCCGAGGCGGCGGGCGCCACCGTGCTGGCAGCGGGGCGCGGGTATGGCCGGGCGTGCTGGGAGGGGGCGCAGGCGGCGCAGCCCAGCTGCGATGTGGTGGCGTTCATGGATGGGGATGGCGCGGATTGCGCGGACCAGCTGCCGCGCCTGGCTGGCCCGGTGCTGGATGGGAGCCAGGATTTCGTGATCGCGTCCCGCACGCGGGGCGTCCGGGCGCCGGGGTCGATGAACTGGCACCAGGTGCTGGCCGGGGAGATGGCCGGGCGGCTGATGGGGGCGCTGTATGGCGTTCGCTACAGCGACATGTGCGCCTTCCGCGTGATCGGGCGGCCGGCGTTGCAGGCGCTCGGTATGACCGAGATGACGTATGGCTGGAATATCGAGATGCAGATGCTGGCGGCCCGGCGCCGGCTGCGCATCCTTGAGCTGCCGGTGCCGTATCGGTGCCGGGCGGGGGGCGAGTCCAAGGTGGCGGGATCGGTGCGGGGCACGCTGCGCGCGTCCAGCAAGATCGTCTCGACCTTTGCCCGGGTGGCGCTTAGGCCCTCGGTTTGACGGTGTTCCTTTCCGTCATTGCGAGCCGCTTCGCAATGACGGTGGTGAGCGTCAGACCGGGTTCTTGCGCGGGCGGCCGCGGGGCTTGGGCGGCGTGGCGGGGGGAGAGGCGGGCTTGCGGCCCAGGCCGATCTGCTTGGCCAGGACCGAGCGACGCTCCGCATATTCCGGGGCGACCATCGGGTAATCGGACGGTAGGCCCCAGCGCTCCCGGTATTGGGCGGGGGTCAGGTTGTAGCGGGTCATCAAGTAGCGGCGCAGCATCTTCACCTTCGCGCCGTCTTCCAGACAGACGATGTGGTCAGGAAACACCGAGCGGCGGATCGGCACGGCCGGCTGCGGCCGTTCTGCCACGACCGTGACAGGCTGACCGACGCCCGCAAGTGCTGCATGCACGCTGCGGATCAAGGCCGGCAGCGCATCCGGCGGGACGGCATTTTTCGAGACATGGGCCGACACGATCTGTGCCGAGAGGCGCAGTAGGTCGGCGGCGGCGGACGGTGAAGTTTCGGACATGTTCAATTGCTCTCGCGGCGTTGCTGACCCGCATCCTGCATGCAAACCGCAAAAGCCGGGTTTCTGCAAGGGGAGACTTGCAGCGTGGGTTCCGATTCCTGCATTTAATTGGGTGGCGGGGTGGCTCCGAGGTCATTTCACCTGAACCGGCCCCTACGTACGCTGTCAGGCGCTGCGTCAGTTCGCGCTCCCCGCCCGCATGCCGGCGTGAGCGCTACCGGATCGCCAGCAGGCCCAGCACGGCCGTGCCGAGCAGGAGGGACAGGGCTTTCCAGAACAGCACGGGGTCCCGCTCCACCCAGGGCGTGCGCCGGGCCACCAGATCCGGGTTCGGGACGCGCAGGTCCTGCATGAATTCCGAGCCGACCGCATAGCGCTTCCCGGGCGCGGGGTGCACGGCCCGGCGCAGCGCCGCATCCACCCAGGGCGGCAGATCGGGCCGGCGGTCCCGGGCGGGGCGGTAGTGCAGGCGGCGCAGCTGCGCCCGGGTCTGCAAGCGCGGGGCGTCGGCGCCATACGGCAGGGCACCGGTCAGCATCTGGTAGGCGATCACGCCCAGGGAATACAGGTCCGAGCCCTCGGTCGCGTCCTCGCCCAGCAGGCATTCCGGCGCGGTGAACTGGGCGGTGCCGAGCCGCTCCTGCGCGGGGTCGCCGGGCCGCATCTCCGTCACGCCGGCGACCTTGGTGGAGCCCAAATCGATGATCGTGACCGTGCCGGCCGCATCGATCATGACGTTTTCCGGCCGGAGGTCCTGGTGCACCATGTCCCGGCGATGAAAGGCGAGCAATCCGCGGGCGACCTGCTCGACGATGCCGCGCACGGCCTCCAGCGACGGCGATGGATGGTCCCGCATCCACTGCGCCAGGGTCTGCCCCTCGATGTAGTCGAGCACGAGGTAGAGGTGGGTGCGCCGCCCGGTCGGCGGGTGGGCGCGGACGACGTGCGGGCTCGTGATGCGGCGGGCGATCCACTCCTCCATCCGGAACCGCTTCAGGGCGGCGGCGTCGGCACCGAGGTCGATCGAGGGCGCCTTCAGCACCGCGAGCGCGCCGCCGGCGTCGGCCACGAGGTGGAGATGGCTGCGGTGGCTGCGATGCAGCGTGCGCAGGACGCGGTAGCCGTCCAGCGAGCCGCCGGGTTCGAGGGGCGGGGCGGGCGGCAGGTCGGGCTGCTCCAGCAGGTCGGTCGCGTCACCGAGCGGGACGGCATCGATGCGCACGATCTGGATCGTGAGGTTGTCGGGGCTGCCGGCGGCAAAGGCCTCATCGACCAGCAGGCGGGCGGCATGGTCCAGATCATCCGGGGTGGCGGCGATCTGGGCGGCGATGCGCTCGGGCGGCAGGTGGTCGTGCACCCCGTCCGTGGTGAGCACGAAGACGTCGCCGGGTTCGATCGGGAGGGTGTGGTAGTCGAGCTCGGCATGCGCGGTGATGCCGAGGGCGCGGCCGAGATAGGAGCGGCCGGCGCCCTCCATCACGCGATGATCGGCCGTGATCTGCTCGAGCGTGCGGCCGCTCACGCGATGGATGCGGCTGTCGCCGATGTGGAAGATGTGCGCGAGCCCGGCCTTCAGGATCAGCAGGCTGAGCGTGCAGACATAGCCGCGGTCGGGGTCGTAGCGGTGGGGGCCGCGGCGGGTCTTGGCATAGAGCCAGGAGTTGATGGCGGCGATCACGCGCTGGGCGGAGGTCTTTACCGACCAGGAATCGGACGTGCAGTAATAGTCGGTGAGGAAGCTGCGCACGACGGCGCTGCTGGCCTCCCCGCTCACGTCGCTACTGCTGATGCCGTCGGCCAGCGCGACCGCGATGCCCTTCAGGCTGAGCGCCGGTTCCGTGGGGATGAGGGCGCCGTAGAAATCCTGGTTGCCGGGCTTGCGACCCTGGCTCGAGTGCTGCCCGATCGTGACCGCGAGACGCGGGGCCAATTGGGTCTACGCGACGGGACGCCCCACGCGGGTCCCGGTGCGCAGGTGGGTGGAATAGAGGGTGAGACCGGTGAAGGCGAGGCCGCCGACGAGGTTGCCCAGCACGGTCGGGATCTCATTCCAGATCAGGTAGTCCATGATCGAATACTTGCCGCCCATCAGCAGGCCGGAGGGGAACAGGAACATGTTGACCACCGAATGCTCGAACGTCATGGCGAAGAATACCATGATCGGCATCCACATCGCGATCACCTTGCCGCTGACGGTGGTGGAGATCATGGCGCCGACCACCCCGGTGGAGACCATCCAGTTGCACAGCATGCCGCGGATGAACAGGGTGAGCATGCCGGCGGCGCCATACTTGGCATAGCCGAGGGTCCGCGCCTCGCCGATGCCGGCGATCATGGTGCCCACGCGGTCCGGTGGGGTGGAGAAGCCGAAGGTGAACACGATCGCCATCATCAGCGCCACCGTGAACGCCCCGGCGAAATTGCCGATGAACACGAGGCCCCAGTTGCGCAACACGCCGCCGATGGTAACGCCGGGCCGCCGGTCGATCAACGCCAGCGGTGCCAGCACGAACACGCCGGTCAGCAGGTCGAACCCCAGGAGATACAGCATGCAGAACCCGACCGGGAACAGGATGGCGCCGATGATGGGGAACCCGGTCTGCACCGTGACCGTCACCGCGAACACCGCCGCCAGCGCCAGGATCGCCCCGGCCATGTAGGCACGGATCAGCGTGTCCCGCGTCGACATGAACACCTTGGCCTCGCCGGCATCGACCATCTTGGCGACGAATTCCTGGGGAGCGAGGTAGGCCATGCCGAGTATCCTTTGGAGGCAAAGAGGACCCTGTAGGCGCAGGCCAGGGCGGCGGCAATCGGGGTTCTGCACCAATCATGGGCTGTTCGGAGCATCACAGCCCAATTGCCGGGCAGCCCGGATCCAAACGACTAGAACGAGAGCAAATCCGGTCCGGGCATAGCGCGCATCGACATCTCTGGTCGAGGCGTTACATACGCAGGGAGACCAGGGGGCGCGGCCATATCGATGAAAACGCAGATCGGGATCATCGGCGCCGGGCCAGCCGGGCTGTTCCTGGCGCATCTTCTGCATCGCGCGGGGATCACGGCCGTGAACCTCGAGGCACGCAGCCGCCAGGTGGTGGAAGAGACGTTGCGTGCCGGGGTGCTCGAACATTGGCTGGTGGAGTTGATGCGCGAATTGGGCATCGGCGCGCGCGTGGTGGCGGAGGGGCACTACCATGACGGCATCACCCTGCAATGGAGCGGCATCCGGCATCACGTCGATATCAAGGAGCTGACGGGCGGCAAGGATGTCTGCGTCTATCCGCAGCACGAGGTGCTGCGGGACCTGGTGGCCGGGCGGCTGGCGCAGGGTGGGGAGATCGTGTTTGACGTGACCGCCACCGCGATCCGGGGCGTGGATACGGACACGCCGTCCATCGCGTTCCGGCGCGAGGGCGGCGCCGAGGAGGTGCTGCACTGCGATTACGTGGTGGCGGCGGACGGTTTCCATGGGCCTGGACGGCAGGCCATTCCGCGGTCGCTGCGCACGGAATACCAGAAGGTGTATCCGTTCGCCTGGCTCGGCATCCTCGCGCGGGCGCCGCTGTCGTGGCACGAGCTGATCTATGCCAACCAGGGGGACGGCTTCGCGCTGCTGAGCACCCGCTCGCCGGAAATACAGCGCATGTATGTGCAATGCGACCCGGCCGATACGCTCGATCAGTGGTCCGACAGGCGTGTTTGGGACGAACTCCACACGCGGCTCGGCAGCGGGGATGGCTGGGTGCTGCAGGAAGGAGAGATCTTTCAGAAGAACATCGTGAAGCTGCGCTCGTTCGTGTGCGATCCGATGCAGTACGGACGGTTGTTCCTGGCGGGGGACGCCGCGCATATCGTGCCGCCGACGGGGGCCAAGGGGCTCAATCTGGCGGTGGCGGACGTGCTGATCCTGTCGCGGGCGTTGGAGGCGCGGTATCGCCGCAACCATCAGGAGGCGCTGGACCGGTATAGCGAGACCTGCCTGCGCCGGATCTGGAAGGGCGAACGGTTCAGCTGGTATATGACGACGATGCTGCACCGGAACCCGGAGGAGACGGATTTCGAGCGGCGGATCCATTTGGCGGACCTGGATCTGGTGCGGACGTCCCGGGCCTCGGCGGTGTCGTTGGCGGAGAATTATGTGGGACTGCCGTTCGATAGCTGAGAGCCTCGTTTACGCCACCCCGGGCTTCACTCGGGGTCCCGCTTTCACCGTCGCCCAGCCTCGAAGAAGCGGGATCCCGGGTCGAGCCCGGGATGACGGATTAGGGGGTGGTCATCGACGCCGAGAGCCTGTCGGATCCGCGCTTTCGTCGCCTTGGGCTTGGACCCGGGGTCCCGCTTTCACCGTCGCCCAGCCTCGACGAAGCGGGATCCCGGGTCGAGCCCGGGATGACGGATTAGGGGGTGGTCATCGACGCCGAGAGCCTGTCGGATCCGCGCTTTCGGTGCCTCGGGCTTGACCCGGAATGACGGGTCAGGGCGGTTCAGACCGCCGAAAGCCGCACCGGCCGGTCCTCGATGCGGAGGCGGCGGCGGAGGGCGCGGGAGGCGGCGTCGATCGTGATGGAGAGCGCGCCGGTGGCGACGATCAGCACCAAGGCGGTGTCGAGCCGCAGCTCCTGGATGGCGGCGTCCACGTGGAAGCCCAGCGTGCGCACGCCCAAGATACCGAAGATGGCGCTCTCGCGCACCACGATCTCCCAGCGATACAGGACATAGGCCAGGAACTGGCCATAGAGCCGGGGCACGATCTCGTAACCATAAAGGTCGAGCCCGCGCGGTGCGTCGGGGCGCAGCGTCACGCCATCGGCCTGGCGGCCCATGAGGAAGGCGAGGATGCCGCCATTATGCAGCGCAAGCGCGATGATGGCCGGCAGCATCGAGGGGCCGAGCACCAGCAGCAGCACATAGGCCGCACAATATTCCGGGGTGGATCTGATGACGATCAGCAGCGCCCGCCCGAATGGCCGACCGAATGCGCCGGTGAAGTGGCGGGACGTCAGCGGGAACAGCGCGAGCCCGATCGCCGCCATGCCGACCATGGCGATCTGCGATACGATCAGGGTGTTGGCGATGCCGGGCAGGATTTGGTCGCGCAGGATCGTGCCGAACCACGGCGCCATCCCCGCCCAACCGGTGCCGCTGCCTCGCAGTGGCCTCGGCACGATATCCTGCCCGAAGAAACGGGCCAGGGCCTCAAGCACCGAGCCGCCCTGGACCGGGGGCGCCAGCCAGGCCAGCGCCACGGCCGAGCCGACCAGCAAGACCGGGAGAAGTGCCGGGCGCGCCCAGAGCCGCCGCGTGCCGATCAACGCGTAAAAGACCAGCACGAACCCGGCCGCCTCGGCATACTTGCCCTGGCGGAAATAGCCTTCGAGCTCGAACCCCATGGTCGGCAGGCCGATGAAGCCCAGGACCAGCGTGGACCGCAGGCCGCATTCCAGGCGATAGAGCAAGTAATCCGCCATGGGCCGGGCCAGGATCGGCAGCCGGGCAAAGGCGAAGCGGGAGACGGCACCGGTGCCGGGCGGGAGCACGCGGTCGGCCGCGAGGTCGGCCTCCTCGATCATCTCGGCAAAGACCTTGGCGAAGATGCCGGCATAGGGGATGGCGATCGCCAGCAGCCCGGCGGAGGGCGACGGGCCCAGCACCTGCATCAGCAATAGCGCCCAGAACAGCTCGTGGACGGAGCGCAATGCGGCGCAGATCACCCGGATGGTGCGGGAGCCCGCGAAGGCCAGCGCCAGCCCGAACCCGGCCGCGGCGCCGCCCGCCACGCCCAGCACGGCGAAGGCCACCGTCAGCACGACCGCGCGCCAGGGGATTGCGGCGAGGCCGGGGTGCAGGATGCCGTGGCCGATCCGGGCCAGCTCGGCGCCGGGGTGCAGCACGGTGACGGCGAGGTCCGCGCCGGGCAGCGCCAGCAGGGCGGCGAGCACGAACAGCAGGCTGACCCGGGCGTAGCCAAGCCTCTCCGTCATCGCGAGCGCAGCGACGCGATCCAGGGGCGACAGGCATGCATCTGGCCCCTGGATCGCTTCGCCAAGGGGCTCGCGATGACGGGGTTCTCAGGCATAGAACGGCCGCAGATCGGCCTCGGTGAGCCCGGCGGTGGGCGCGTCCAGCGCGATGCGGCCGGCGTCCAGCAGCACCACGCGGTCCGTGTGCGTGAGCGCCAGCGCGATGTCGTGCAGGGCCAGGATCATGGTGCCGTGCGCGGCGGCCATGCGGGTGAGGATGGCGGCGCCCTGCTCGCGGTCCAGCGCGGACACCGGCTCGTCCCCGATCACCACGGGGCGGCCGTTATAGAGGGCGCGGGCGACGGACACGCGCTGCTGCTGCCCGCCGGAGAGCGTGCCGGCGCGGGCGAACAGTTTTTCCCCGAGCCCGACGGAGGCCAGGACATCGCGGATGGCAGCGATTTCGGCGCGGGCGGGCCGGGCGAGCATGCGGAGGTTGCGCCAGGCGCTGTGGCGGTCGAGCCGGCCCATATAGACGTTGTGGAACACACTGAGCGGGCCGACCAGGGCGGCGGCTTGCGGCACCAGCGCAGCCTGGTCCTTGAGCCGGGTGTAGAGCAGGTTCAGCAAGGTGGATTTACCGGCGCCGGAGCGGCCCATGATGGCGATGCGCTCGCCTTCGTGCACGGACAGGTCGATGCCGTGGAGCACGGGCTGGCCGGGGAAGCCGGCGGTTTCGTTGCGGAGAGTCAGCATTGACGAGGACCGCCGTGCCCCTTCTCCCGCTGGCGGGCGAAGGTTGGGATGAGGGTGGAGATCACATGAGCCCTGGACCGTTGGTCTTGCCCCACCCTGACCCCGACCCTCTCCCGCCAGCAGGAGAGGGGGAACAACGTAGCCACCCTAATTCAACAAATCCGTCGCCAATGCGCCCTGCTCCACCGGGTCGTATTGCGCGTTGTTGGCGGCGATGAACCCGCTGCGCCCGAACGGCTGCAGGATCGCGGCGTCCTTGCACTCCACCAGCGCGGCGCGCAGCCGTTCCTTGAACCCGGCGCCGAAGCGTTGGTCGGCGTCACCGCGCAGGGTCCAGTTATAATCGGGGAAGGGCGGGGTTTCCCAGATGACGGAAACCTGCGCCGGGTCGACGCGGCCGGCTTGTTTCTCGAGGTCGAACACCGTGTAGTCCATGGCGCCCACTTCATACGCGCCGGACTGCACGGTTTGTAGCGTGCGGGTATGGTCCCCGGAGAAGCCGACGCGGGAGAACACGGCCTCCGGCGCGCGGGCGAACTGCTTGCGGATGTAGAACTCGGGCATCACCCGGCCGGAGGTGCTGGCGCGGGCGCCGAAGGTGAAGCTGCGGCCGGCGATGGCGGCCGGGAAGTCCGGGGCGGGTTTAAGTCCGGTGCCGGCATGGGCGATGAAGAAGCTCTTGAAGCCGGTGTCTTCCACGCCCTGGGCGATCGCCTCCGACCCCTTCACGGCGCGGCGGGCCTGCACGCCGGTGAAGCCGCCGAACCAGGCGAGCTGCACCTGGTCGTTGGTGAAGGCCGTGACGGCGGCGGGGTAGGTCTTCACCGGCACGTAGCGGACGGGGACGCCCAGGCGGTCCTGCAGGTAGGTCGCGACCCGGCCGAACCGCTCCACCAGGCGGCTCTCGTCCTGGTCCGGGATGGCGGTGAAGGCGAGGGTCGCGGCTTGAGCGCGGGCGGGCAGCGTCAGCACGGCGGGGCTGGCGAGCAGCAGGCGGCGGGTGAGCGTCATGCATGGTCTCCGGAAGGTTTGGTGCCGATGGCGATGTGGGCGACGGCGCCGAGGGCGATGGGGCCTGGTGGCAACCCCTTCGTGAGATGGTGCAGCACGGTTGCACGGTCCGGTCCCAATCCCGCCAGCATCGCCGCCATGCCCGGCGCGAAATCCAGCGCGGCGACGAGATCTTGGGCGGAGGGTGCTTCCAGCATGGCCCCGTGCCGTTCGATCGTGATGTCCTGGAAGCCGGCATCGGCGAGCAGGGCGTGCAGCCGGGCCGGGTCGATGAAGCGGAGCTGGGCCGGTAGCTCGCCCTGCGGCACGGCGCCACGGACGGCCAAGATCGCATCGCGCAACCGGGCGGCCAGTTCGTAGCGGTGGGGTTCGGTCCAGGTGACGATCGCGACGCGGCCGCCTGGGCGGAGGACGCGGTGCAGCTCGGCCATGCCTTGCGCCGGGTCAGGGAAGAGGACGATGCCGAAGCAGGACAGGGCGCGGTCGAATGTCCGGTCCGGCAGGTCGAGCGCTTGCCCGTCCATGATGCGGGCATCGAGGCCCCGCTCGGACATGCGCGCGACCATGGCGTGCGAGGCGTCGATTGCAGTGACGTGGGCGCCCATCTGCGCCGCCAGGAGCGCGGCGCCCCCTGCCCCGGCCGCTACGTCCAGCAGCGGCGTGCCGTGTAGCGGGGCCAGGAGGCGCAGCGCATGGGCGGCGAATTGTGTGCTGAGGTGTTCGAACACCGCCTCGTATCCCGCCACGTGCCGGTCCCATTGCGCCGCGTCCTGGTCAGGCTGCAAGGCGGGGCCTATGACCGGGGTGGCCACATGGCCGGGCGGGGGATGCGATGGCGGCGGTTCAGGACGTGACACGGTTCTCGCTCGGCCTCGGGCTCACCAACGAGTGCAACCTGGCATGTTCCTTCTGCTACCGCGACCCCACGCGGACGGACCGGCTGTCATTGGACCAGGTGCGGGCGGTGCTGGGGCGGCTGCCGGTGCGGTCGGTCAATCTGGGCACCGGGGAGAACGGCATGCATCCGGAGTTCCCGGAGATGCTGGCCTATCTGCGGGCGCAGCCGATCAAGCTGACCATCACGTCGAACGGGCACTCGATTGCCGTGCTGGACGATGAGCAGGTGCGGGCGTTCGCGGAAGTGGAGTTCTCGTTGGATTACGCCACGCGGGCGGAGCAGGACGCGCAGCGGGGCGCCGGCAATTGGGATCTGGTGCAGGAGCAGGCGGCGCGCTGCCGGCGGCTGGGCGTGGGGGTCACGATCATCGCGGTGATGATGCGGACAAATTACGACCGGCTGGCGGACATTGCGGAGGTGGCGGCCGCGTTCGATGCGCCGCTCAGGCTCAACGTGTATCAGGCCGTGCGGTCCGACGCGTTCGCGCTGACATATGAGGAATACTGGGACGGGTTCGCGGCGCTGTTTGCGCGGACGGACGTGGTGGCGATCGGGGAGCCCCTGGTGCGCGCGATGGCGGGGCTGCCGCCGCGGGCCGGGGGGTGTGGGGTCGCGACCGTGCGGGTCACGCCGCGGGCCACCGTGCAGCCCTGCGTCTATTGGCCCGGCGGTGGCGCGCCGCTCGATCTGCTGTTGGGGCTGGGCCCGGACATCACCGGCACGGAGCCGTTCGCGGCCGCGCGGTCACTGCCGGCGGCGTGCGAGGGGTGCAGGCACCAGGCGGCGTGCCATGGCGGGTGCGCGGGGCGGCGGCGGTTGCTGGATATGCTGGACCAGCCGGACCCGTATTGCCCGGTGATCCGCGGGGATGACCGGCGGCTCGCGATCCGCATGGCGCCTGCGCGGGAGATGGCGAAGCTCGAGAGCGCCTGCACGACGATCGTGATGGCTCGTTAGCTCGCCAGGCGGTATGCCCGCGCCAGCAGGGACTGACCGTTCAGCAGCGAGTCCCGCGTGCGGCGGATCGTTGCGTCCAGCCCCAACATCTGCCCGGCGCGGTCCAGCGCGAAGAAGCCGTGGGTCATGATGATGAACACGTACTGCCAGGGCCACTCGGCGTCGTTGCGATAGAGGCCGATCCATAGGTTGAGGGTGAACAGGATGCCCACGACCCCCGCCAGCCGCACGCAGAAGCCGAGCATCAGGGCCGCGGCCAGGCAGGTTTCGGCGACATAGACCGCGGGGTCCAGCACCGCGATGTTGGCCAGGAACACGTCCCGGATCAGCGCGGCGTGGGCTGGGAAGGCGGAGTGCTCCACCAGCTGCGACGTCCAGTATTGGAAGCCGCCGGAGACCGGGAGCGGCAGCTTCCACAGCGAGCCTTGCAGCCACATCGTGCCGATCAGCATGCGGCACAGCCAGATGGCGGCGTGCCGGCCGGTGCGCTGCGCGGGATCGCGGGACCAGTTCTGCGCGGCGATCACGGTGCCGGCGATCAGGAAGGCGGCGTAGAGCAGGACCAGGATGTATTTCGCCGGGCCGATCGCGGCGTGATCGGGCGTATCGCCGATGAGGAAGTGCAGGCTGTCGAGGAATGGGTTCGTGCGCATGCCGCACCATGGCACGGGCGGGCGCACACGCACACGTGTTTGCTGCTGCCCGCCACCATTGGCCGCCTGGTTCGTAAGGGTCGCTTACATGGCCCGGGAACGACCGGGCCGTGGGCTTTCGCTCTGGCGAACGGGAGCAACGCCCCTTCGCGGCACAATGAGGAATACGACCATGAAGATAGCAACGCTTACGATCGCGGCCGCCCTGATCGCTGGGCCGGCGCTGGCGCAGACCGCCGCGCCGGGCGCCACGCCCGGAAACAATGCACCGGGTGCCACGCCCGGAAGCAGCGCGCCGGGTGCCACGTCCGTTGCGCCCATGCCGGGGGTGAGCCCCAACACGGGTGTGACCCCGCGCACGGGTGTGGTGGACCGCAATTCCGGCACGGCCGCCGCGTCTGGCGATCGCAACCAGGCCGTGGCCACCACCGGCGCCAACGCGCCGCAGCCCGCCCGCGGCCGCAACTCGTTTTCCGAGAGCCAGGCCCGGCGGCGGATCGAGCGCGCCGGCTATCAGGGCGTGACCGGGCTGCGGAAGGACACGGCCGGCGTGTGGCGCGGGACCGCGACCAAGGATGGTGGCTCGACCCCGGTTTGGCTCGATTACAAGGGCAATATCGGCATGACCGCCACGCCGTCCGGCTCGGCGACCACGGCTCCCAGCACCGGCATGGGCACAGGCACAGGCACGGGCACGGGCACGGGCACCACTCGCTAGTCCATCGCGCCGGAACGATCCTTCTTTTACGGAGAAAACACCATGGCTATCCAGACCATCACGCGACTGTACGACAATTACGACACCGCTGCCGACGCCGTTCAGGCGCTGGAGCAGGCGGGGGTACCGCATAGCGACATCAGCATCGTTTCGAACGACGCCGAGGGCCGGTATTCGCCGGCGATGACGGGTGCCACCACGGGTGCGACCACGGGTGCCACCACGGGCACCAACGGCACCGCGACGGGCCTGACGACGGGCGATCCGGCGCAGGGTGCCGAGACGGGCGCCGGCACGGGCGCCACGCTCGGCACGGTGCTGGGCGGCGGCGCGGGGCTGCTGGCGGGGCTGGGCATGCTGGCGGTGCCGGGCGTGGGGCCGATCGTGGCGGCGGGCTGGCTCGTGGCGACGCTGACGGGCGCCGGGGTGGGCGCTGCGGCGGGCGGGCTTGCCGGGTCGCTCACGGGCGCCGGGGTGAGCGAGGCCGATGCGCATGTGCATGCCGAGGGCGTGCGCCGGGGCGGTGCCGTCGTGACGGTGCGCGCGGACGAGATGCGGGTGACGGATATCAACGCGATCCTGGACGGCCGCAGCCCGGTCGACCTTGCTACCCGCCGGACGGCGTATGAGACGGAAGGCTGGTCCAAGTATGACCCGGCCGCCGAGCCGTTCACCCCGGCGCAGGTCGCGGCGGAGCGTCAGCGCCGCACGACGATCATGTAAGGGACTTGGCCGGCGCATGTGGATGCGCCGGCCGCTCTCCTGATGGCCAACTCGACCCCCAATGCTGTGCACGAGAACCTCGACGACGTCATTCGTCACGAGGAAGAATTGTCGCAGCGGAGCAGCACGGGTGAGCGGGTCGGAGAGTTGATCGGTGGTTTTATCGGTTCGCTGCCCTTTGTGGCGATCCAGATCTTTGTCGTCGTGACTTGGACCGTGATCAATTCAGACATGGTCCCGGGCATCAGGGCGTTCGATCCCTATCCTTTCGCGCTCGGCGGGGCGGCACTCTCGTTGGAATGCGTCTTCATGGCCGCCTTCGTGCTCCTGATGCAGAAGCACGAAAGCCGGCTCTCCGAGCGGCGCTCGCATCTCAGCTTGCAAATGACCCTGCTGATCGAGCGGGAAGTGACGAAGCTCATGCAGATGACGCATCGGGCCAGCGTGGCTGCAGGCCATGACGACATGGTGATGGATGACGAGGCGCATGAACTCGGCCGCAATACCGAGGTGGATCATTTGGTAGAAGCGCTGGACCGGCGTTTGAGTTAGGGCGTTTGAGCTAGGGCGTTTGAGCTAGGGCGTTTGAGTTAGGGCCAGGTTGCGCCGCGCGTGTTGACATAGACGGCGTAGATCGACTGGCTCGCGGCCATGAAGAGCCGGTTGCGACGCCGCCCGCCGAAGCACAAATTGGCCGCGCGCTCCGGCAGGTGGATGTGGCCGATCGGCTCTCCCTCCGGCGAGAAGATGCGCACGCCGTCGAGCGCCGGGGTGCCCATGCCCCAGCCGCACCAGAGATTGCCGTCTTCATCGAGCCTGAACCCGTCCGGCGTGCCCTCCCCGGCGTCGATCAGCGTGCGGCGGCGGGCGAGCTTCACGCCGTCGATCACGTCGAACGCCAGGATGCGGCGCGGTTCGGAGCGACATTCCACGACATAAAGCGTCCGTTCGTCCGGGGAGAAGGCGAGGCCGTTCGGGGCGATGATGCTGTCATCGAGGCAGGTCGCCTCTCCGGTGGTGGGATCGAGGCGATAGAGGTTGAGCGGTAATTCCTGCTCGGCGCGCTCGCCTTCGTAGTCGCTCAGCAGGCCGAACGCCGGGTCGGTGAACCAGATGCTGCCGTCGGACTTGACCACGACGTCGTTGGGGGAGTTGAGGCGGCGGCCCTCGAAGCGGTCCATCAGTGTGACCACGCGGCCGTCATGCTCGGTACGGGACACGCGGCGGCCGCCGTGCTCGCAGGTGATGAGCCGGCCCCCGCGGTCCCGGGTGTTGCCGTTGGCGTAGCCGGAGGGGCGGCGGAAGACCGAGACGGCGCCGGTCTCCTCCTCCCATTTCAGGATGCGGTCATTGGGGATGTCGCTGACCAGCAGATAGCGGCCGTCACCGAACCAGACCGGCCCCTCCGCCCAGCGCAACCCGGTCGCGAGCCGTTCGACCGCCCCCAAAGCGACACGATAGCGTGCGAAGGAGGGATGCAGGATCTCGATGGCCGGATCGGGGTAGTAGGGGCTGGGCTGCCACATCGAAGCGTCCTCCGGATCGTTGGGGCTATGTAGCGCGGCGCGGTGGACGTGGTATAGCGGCGGCATCAAAGGCGGGGCGGGCGTGACGATACTGCACGGTATTGCGAAGCGGCGCGTGTGGGCCGGCCGGTTGGCTGTCGCTCTGGCTGTCGCTCTGGCCGTCGGTGCCATGCCGGCATGGGCGCGCGGGAGCGGCGGGTATTCGCGGCCCAGCAGCGGCGGGTATTCGCGCACGCCCTCGTTCTCCGGGGGCGGGTATAGCCGGGGCGGCAGTTCGAGCTTCGGGCAGTCCGCGGGCGATCGCAGCTTCAGCCGGGAACGGTCCGGCAATGCGCTGGGCGCGTATCGGCAGCAGCAGGAATTTCAGCGGCGGCAGCGCGAGTATCAGCCGCCTCCTTCGTATTCCGGGCCTTCGTATTCCGGGCCATCCTATTCCGGCCCGTCCTATTCCGCGCCGTCGATGCCGGGGTGGATGACGCAGCCGCGGGATAGCCGGGGCCGCTGGGTGAGCCGCAACAACGATTGGTATTCCAGCCGCGGCTGGGCGCCGTCCAGCTACTACACCAACGGCCCGCGCAGCTTCGGCGTGTGGGATGGGCTGTTCCTGTGGTCGTTGCTGAGCAATCTGAACCGCAGCGGCTCCACGGACTGGTTCAGCAATCACCGTGACGATCCCGGCTACCAGCAATGGCGGCAGGAGGCCGAGCGGCAGGCGGCGACCAATGCCGAGCTGAAGCAGCGGTTGGACGAGCTGGACCGGCAATTGGCCGCCAAGCAAGGCCAGCCGGCGGACCCGGCCTATCTGCCGCCCGACGTGCCGCCCGAGGTCGCGGCCGCGCCGCCGCCCGCGCGCACGCCCAGCACGGCCGATATCGCGCCCGCTGGCCCGGCGCCGAGCCATGGCGGCATCTGGGTCTGGCCGGTGCTGGCGGTGGGCGCGGGGGGCCTCGGTTATCTCGCCTATGCGCGCGGCCGTTCCCCTTCCTCAGGCAGTCCCATCATGAGCCAATCCGGCGGCGCAATCGGCCAGGCGGCCAACATCGTGCGGCACAAACTATCCGGTCAGGCCTACACGCCGGACCGGTTCCGGGTGGGCATGACCATCCAGCTCGATCCCACGCCGTTCATCCTGGCGGGGGCGGCGATCAAGGTGCCGCAATTCGAGGGGGGCGCCGCGGGCCAGGTCAGCGTCACGGCGATCGGGCAGGTCGAGAGCGGCGGCACCCGGCTGATGCGGCTCTATTTGCCGGACGAGCACAGCGTCGTGCAGCTGCATTTGGACAAGGACGGCATGCCGGATGAGTGCCGCTTCTTCGGCGCCATCGACGAGGTGACGCCGGCCGACCCCGCGGAATGGGGCGCCTGGCTCGACAATGCCGAGGGCATGATCGGCTGGCCGGAGTTCCAGACCAAGGACGGCAAGACCTACGCCCGGGTCTGGTCCCCCGGCGATGCGCGCGTCACCCCCCGGGTGCTGACCGAGAGCGTGCAGAGCATCGAGGGCACGCGCGCGGTGAAAAGCCAGGCGATGCTGTATGCGGCGCCGACCGGGGCGCCCGACCCGGCGCCAAAGACCGAATACATCCTGGTGCAGGCGATCGAGGACGGGACCCGCGCCTATGTCCAGATCAGCGCCGGCATCGACATCAACTCCACCACCCTGCAACTGGCGTAAGGTCCCCGCATGAGCCCCATCTTGGCTACCCTTTCTGCCGGTCTGCCGGTGCTGGCCGGGCAGTTCCTCACCACCTTGGCGCTCCTGGGTATCGGTGTGCTGTGCTACTTCACGCTGACCCCGTTCGATGAGCGGCGGCTGGTGCGGGAGGGCAACGTCGCGGGCGGCATCGTGATGGCCGGCACGTTGATCTCGCTGGCGATCCCGTTGGCCGCGACCTTGGCCAGCAGCGCAAGCATCATCGACATCCTGATCTGGGGCCTGGTCGCGCTCGTCATCCAGCTGCTGACGTTCTTGGCGGCCTCGGCCTTGATCAAGGGGCTGCGCGGCATGATCGAGGGCGGGAATGCGGCGGCGGCGTTGACGCTGGTGGGGTTCCAGATCGCGGTGGCGCTGTTGAACGCCGGGTCGATGGCGGGTTGATCTTACGAAAATAGGAGAAACGTATGTACACTTTCATCAAGAACCTGGTTGGCGTGAAGACGGACCAGGCGGTCAACAGCGCCGTGGAGGCGATCGTCCGCTGGGACCCGCAATCCGCGACCGAGGCCGAGCTGCGCACCATGGAGCAGCATCTGGACCAGCTGGGTCAGCAGGTGGCGGTGGCGCGGCAGGCGTTCGACCGCGAGAAGAAGGAGGCCGACACCATCCAGCTGCTGTCCCAGCAGCGCATGGCGGCGGCCGAGCAGCTGCAGCATCAGATGGACACCGAGGCCGACCCGGCGAAGAAGGCCGCGGTCGGCAAGAGCCTGGCCACGCTCGTGGACATGCTGGAAGGCATGGCGCCGGACGTGCAGCGGGAGCAGCAGGATGCGGTGGATGCCGGTGAGTTCCTGCATTCGCTGGAAGACACCTATCAGCAGGCCGGCGTGAAGTTGAAGGGCGCCCGCGACCAGCTGAACCGCGCCCAGCGCGACATGGGCCGCGCCGACCAGCAGCGGGAGATGGCGGAGCAGCGGGCAGAGGCGGCGCGCCAGGCAGCCGGGCTGAGCGGTGCGACCAACGGGCTGAGCGTGGCGTTGAAGGCGATGCAGGACAACGCGGCGAAGAACCTGGCGAGCGCCGAGGCCGCCAACATGAAGGCCAAGCTGCTGGCGCCGACCCGCCCGGAGCAGGACGACGCCAACATCGCGCAGGCGATGGCGCAGGTGCAGGGCAAGCTGCCGGCGCCGACGAACCTGTCGGACCGGTTGCAGGCGCTGCGGCAAAAGCAGCTGGGCGGGCCGGCGGCGGCGATCGCCGGGCCGTCGGCTTAGCCAGACCTTCCCCCTCTCCGGCTGGCGGGAGAGGGCCGGGGTGAGGCCGCGAAGCCGGACGATGGGGGGCGTTACCCCACCCTCATCCCACCCTTCTCCCGCCAGCGGGAGAAGGAGCCGGCTTGTTCGCGTAGCAACCGTCCGCGTCCTGCAAACGTTGGGGCGTCAGAACATGGTAGGATTCCGCCGGTGAACCGACGCGGCCTCATCACCGGCGCCCTTGCCCTCGCAGCCGCTCCCGCCTTCGCGGAGGAGGCGGCGTTCGATCCGCAGACGCCCCGCACCATCGCCCGCGAGCTCGCGGCGAAGGACTACAAGGCGCCTGACACCAAGCTGCCGAACGGGCTCGATCAGCTGTCGATGGACACCTACCGCGCGATCCGCTTCGATGCCGGGCAGGCGCTGTGGCATGGTCAGGGCCTGCCGTTCGAGGTGCAGTTCTTTCCGCGCGGCGCCATCTATGCCCAGCGCGTCGATATCTTCGAGGTCAGCGACGGCAAGGCGGTGCCGCTGGCCTACGGCCCCGGCCAGTTCAGTGCCGAGGCGAAGCTGCCGCCCGATCTCGGGTTTGCCGGGTTCCGCGTGCATGGGGCTGGTGGGACGGACGAGGTGGTGACCTTCCTGGGCGCCAGCTATTTCCGCGCCGTCGCCCGTGGTCAGCGCCCAGGCGTGTCGGCCCGCGCGCTCGCGATTAAGACGGGCGATGCCACCGGGGAGGAGTTCCCGTCATTCCGCGCCTTCTGGATCGAGCGGCCGGAGCGCGACGCCTCCGGCCTCGTGATCCACGCGGTGGTGGACAGCCCGAGTGCGGCCGGGGCGTTGCGGTTCAGCATTCGCCCCGGGGACGTCACGATCATGGATGTGGAGCTGACGCTGTTCCCCCGGGTGGACATCGACCAGCCGGGCATCGCGGGGATGTCCAGCATGTATCTGTTCGGGCCGCTCGACCGGGGCGGGTTCGACGATCTGCGCGCCGCGGTGCATGACAGTGACGGCCTGATGATCCGCACCGGCCGGAACGAGGCGCTGTGGCGGCCGGTGTCGAACCCGCGCACCTTGCAGCTCAGCGCCTTCGTGGACACGAGCCCGCGCGGCTTCGGCCTGATGCAGCGCGCGCGCGCCTTCCCGGCGTATGAAGACCTGAATGCGCAATTCGAGCGCCGCCCGAGCCTGTGGATCGAGCCCGTGGGGGATTGGGGCGAGGGCGCGGTGCAGCTGGTGGAGATCCCGAGCAAGGCGGAGATCCATGACAACCTGATCGCGTTCTGGCGGCCGAAGGGCAAGCTCGGGGTGGGCGAGCATGGGTTTACCTATCGGATGCACTGGGGCGCGGCTGCGCCAGGAGTGGCCGGTCTGGGTCAGGTGGTGGGGACGCGCGGGGGCGCCTCTGCGCCGGGCACGCGGCTGTATGCCGTCGATTTTGCCGGCGGGCGCCTGGGTGAGCTGACGGAGGCGCCCCGGCCCGCGATTTCGGCGGAAAAGGGCCGGGTGGACGGCGTGTCGGTGCAGCGTCTGCCGGATGATGGCTGGCGGCTGCGCTTCACGTTGGTGACGGAGGATGCACGGTCCTCGGAGTTACGGGCCACGTTGATGGTGGGAGACGCGCCGGTGACGGAAACCTGGTTGTTCCGATGGACGGCCTGAGCCCCGCCTTCCGCGCGTTGCCGGAGGAGGCGCCGCTCGCGATGCCGGTGCAGGATTTGCACGCGGCGCCGGCGCTCACGGCCCGGCCGGCCTCGGCCCCGCCCTACATGGTCTGGCGCCGGCTGCTGGTGATCGGGGGCGCCGTGGGGATCACGGCGCTGGCGGCGTGGCAGATGTATCTCGTGCTGGGTGTGGGCGGGCTGACGGCGCTCGAGCTGGTGATCCTGGCGCTGTTCGTGAGCCTGTTCGCCTGGATCGCGCTGGCGCTGGTGAGTGCGGTGTGCGGGGTCGTGTCGATGCTCGCGGGGGGTGGGCGGCGGCTGGATCCGCCGGATCAGCCGCTGCCGGTGCTGGTGGGGCGCACGGCGCTGCTGATGCCGACCTATAACGAGGATCCCGGCCGGGTCATGGCGGCGCTGCAGGTGATCCATACCGATCTGGCCCGGCATGACAGGCTCGCGCATTTCGACATCTTCATCCTCAGCGACACCACGGACCCCGATGCCTGGGTGGCGGAGGAGGCGGCGTTCCTCGCGTTGCGGGAGCGGGTGGGGGCGGGGCAGATTTTTTACCGTCGCCGGCACAAGAATATCGAGCGTAAGGCCGGCAACATCTCGGAGTGGGTGCGCCGGTTCGGGGCGGCGTATCCGCATTTCCTCATCCTGGACGCCGATAGCGTGATGACGGCGGAGTGCATCGTGCGGCTGGCGGGCGCGCTGGAACGCACGCCGGATGCCGGGCTGATCCAGACGCTGCCGGTGATCGTGGGGGGCGAGACGCTGTTTGCCCGCATGCAGCAATTCGCCGGCCGCGTGTATGGCCCGGTGATCGCGCACGGCATCGCCTGGTGGCATGGCGCCGAGGGCAATTACTGGGGCCATAACGCGATGATCCGCACGCGGGCGTTTGCGGAGGCGGCGGGGCTACCGACGCTACCGGGCCGCAAGCCGTTCGGCGGGCATGTGCTGAGCCATGATTTCGTGGAGGCCGCGTTGCTGCGCCGGGCCGGGTGGGCGGTGCATATGATGCCGGCGCTGCGGGGGTCGTATGAGGAGGGTCCGCCGGGCCTCGCGGACATCGCGGTGCGGGACCGGCGGTGGTGCCAGGGCAATCTGCAGCACGTGGCGATCCTGCCCACGCGGGGGCTGCATCCCATCAGCCGGCTGCATTTGCTGATGGGCATCGGGTCATACGTGACGGCGCCACTGTGGCTGCTGTTCCTGATCACCGGCATTCTGATTTCGTTACAGGCGCGCTTCGTGTTGCCGGAGTATTTCGGGGCGGGGCCGACGCTGTTTCCGCTATGGCCGGCGGTCGATCCCGTGCGGTCGAAATGGGTGTTCATCGGCACCATGGGCGTGTTGCTGGGGCCGAAGCTGCTGTCGTTCGGGGTGATGCTGTTCGATCGGGAGACCCGGGTTGGCTGCGGCGGTGCGGCCCGGGCGGGGCTCAGCGTGTTGACGGAGACGGTGCTGACGGGGCTGATCGCACCGGTGGCGATGCTGACGCAATCGGGCGCGGTCGTGTCCATCCTGTCGGGGCGGGATGGCGGGTGGCAGCCGCAGCGGCGGGACGATGGCAGCGTGCCGTTCCGGGACACGCTGCGGCGGTATCGCGGGCATACCGCGGCCGGGCTGGCGCTGGGGGTGAGCAGCTATTTGGTGTCACCGTCCTTGTTCCTGTGGATGATTCCGGTGGTGGCGGGCCTGGCGCTGTCGATCCCGCTTGCGGCCTACACGGCCCGGCGTAGCGCGGGCGCCCTGTTCCGCCGCCTCGGCCTGCTGCGCACGCCGGAGGAGACGGCGCCGCCGCCCGTGCTGCTGGAGGCCGAGGGCCTGCGGGAGGCAGCGGCGCCGGGTGGCGTGGGGGCGCTGGAGCGGCTGCGCGACCCGGCGTTGCTGGCCGCCCACAGGGCCATGCTGCCACCACCGCGCCGGGCGGGTGACCCGTTCGACCCGGCGTTGCTGATGGGGCTGGCCAAGCTGCGGGAGGGCGGGACCGCCGGGCTGAGCCGTGCCGAGCTGGCGGCGGTGCTGGGCAATGCGGAGGCGTTGGCGTTGGCCATTCAGTCGGGATAGCTGATCGCCACGACCTCGATCACCTCCACGCCCCGCGGCGTATGGAGCCGCACCTCGTCCCCCACCCGGGCGCGCATCAGCGCCAGCGCCACGGGTGAGGCGAGGCTCACCTGGCCCAGCGCCGTATCCGCCTCGTCCGCGCCCACGATCGTGACGGTGGTTTGGCGGTCATCCTCATGGGCGAAGGTGATTGTGGCGCCGAAGAACACGCGGTCCCGCTGGCGTTGCTGGCGGGGGTCCACCACCTCCGCCGCATCCAGGCGCTTGCCGAGGTAGCGCACGCGGCGGTCGATCTCGCGCAGGCGTTTCTTGCCGTATTGGTAGTCGCCGTTCTCGCTGCGATCGCCATTGCCGGCGGCCCAGGAGACCAGCTCGACCACGCGCGGCCGCTCGTCATGCAGCAGGGCGGCATACTCGGCGCGCATGCGGCGATGGCCTTCGGGAGTCATGTGGAAGCGGGCGCCGGGGGCAAAGGCCGGCGCTTCGTCGTCATCCTGCATTTCTGGCTGCATTTTCTGGCCCCATTTTCTGGCCCGGTCTTAGGAGAGCGTTAATCTTTCCTCCGTAGCCTCGATCCCGCGCACCACAAAACGCGGCGGCACATCGATGAGCGATTTTCTGACCCTTGGCGGCGAACAGACCCAGCCCGTGTTGCGGCCGGGGGTCAGCATCCGGTGGACCGCGTCCGGGCGGCTGACGGGCGGCGCAGTCACGGTGCTGGATACGCTGTCCGATGGGCAGCATTGGGAGGCTGGGTTCACCCCGGTGCTGACGCTGCTTTCGGGGGGCGTGGCGATCGGGTCGGGCCCGGTCTCGGCCGCGGTGCAGCGGAATGGCGTGACGGGCGCCACCGGCGTCAGTTTCCGGATCGATCCCGCGGCGTTTGGCGGGATGGCGGACGCTTTTCAGCTCGAGTTCCGCAGCACGGTGGATGCGCGCTATGCCGACACGCGGGGCGGGACGCGGCTGGTGGCGCAGACGGATGTGCTGACCAACGCGGCGACGCTGGGCGCCGCCTCCGCGTCAGCACAGGTGGCGATGCCGGGTGCGACGCTGGCGCTGAATGTGGCGGGGGTGAACGGGGTGGCGGGTGCGAGCCATGCCGTGGTGGGGGACACCGTGACCTACCGGGCAGTCATCGCGCTGCCGCTCACCTCGGCGCACGGGTTGACCTTGGTGGCGGATGGGGCGGGGCCGATGGTGTTCGGGCCGGGTGGCGCAGGCCTGCCTGCAGCCGGGCATGCGCGGTTCGGGGCGCAGGGGAGCTATACCGCGACTTCGCCCGTCGTGACGTCCGCGGGTGGGCAGTTCGGCTTTGCGTTCGGAGAAATCCAGCCCGCCTATGGCAATGCCGCCAGCACGATCGAGCTGCTGTTCAGCACGGTTCTGGCCGCGTCATCCGCCGACCCGGTCGAGACGGCGCGGCTGACGGAGCGGAACGCGGGCGGAGTGGTGCATGAAATGGCTGCCGCGGCACCGGTGATGCTGGACCGGGCCGAGATCGTGCTGCAGACCGCGACGCTGTATGTCTCGAACGACGGCGCGTCCTGGACCGGGACGGGCGGACCGGTCGGGTTCAGCCCTGATACCAACGAGTTCGGTGGCCCGATCACGAGCGCCGGGCTGGCGGGCGAGCCGTTCCGGGACCGGTTGCAGGACGTGAGCGGGGGGGACATCGTGACATTCGTGATCGCGGCGGAGAACCGGGCGCCCCGGGCCGCGGCGCAGGGCATCGTGCTCCGCAACCTGCTGCCGGACGGGTTCGTGCTGCCGGCCGCGGGAGCGGACGTTTCCGTGACCGACGGGGCGGGCAACCTGGTCGCGTTCACCGGCGACCTGTTCGACGCGCAAGGCGGCCTTGCGATCGATCCGGCTGTTTCGCTCGCGCCCTACGACCCGGATTCCGGGCGCAACCTGCTGCTGGTGACATTCACGTTGCAGGTGGCGGACCATGTGGTGACACCGCAATCGCTGCACAGCACGGCGCAGCTCGTGCAGGTCGGGCTGGCGGCCGGGACCGCGACCGCGACGACGGAGATCGCGACGGCGCGGCCGGGGCTGACGGTTCTGAGCGCACCGGCTGCCGTGCCGCTGGGCGGGACGGCGCGGCTCGATCTGGCGATCACGCTGACGCCCGGGGAGGTCCGGGACCTTCGCCTCGATGAGATCCTGCCACCGGGCTTCGCGCTGGATCGGGCGGAGGTGTTGAGCGTGGGCTCCAACCTGTCCGTCCGGCCGGGAGCCACGGCCACGGGCTCGCTCGTGATCGGCACGGTCTACGACGTGCCGGACAGCGTGGCCGATGGGCGCGATATCCTGACGGTGGGGCTCACGCTGCGGGCGGTGGCGCCGGGCTCGGGCGCGGTGCAGGCCAGCCTGTCGACGGCGGACCCGGCCAGTCCGGGCGCGCGATGGACGACATCCGTCACGGCGCCGCTGACGGTGCTGGCGCCGGCGCTGTCGCTGGTCTTGACCGCGCCGGCGCAGGCGCAGACCGGGGAGGTGGTGAACGTCACGGCGCAGCTCCGCAATGCGGCCGGCGGGGCCACGGGATATTCGGTGCATTTGGCGGACCTGCTGCCGGCCGGGCTGGTGCTGCAACCGGGCTCCGCTGCCAGTCTCGACCGGGTGCAGATCAACCCGGGCGAGGTGGTGACGCTCGGGGTGCGGGCGCAGGTCACGGCGGCGGCCGGCACGGTGCTTGGCGTGTCGGCACAGGCGGCGGCGTCTGGCGTGGCGGACCCCGGGGCGGCCAGCACGGGGGCATCCGCCGCGGCCGTCATCCGGGTCACGGCACCGGAGATCACGGTGGCGCCGGTGGGCAACGCCGCCCCGCGGATCGCGGAGACTGCCCTGTTCCGCATCACGGTCACGGTGCCGGAGGGTGCGAACCCGGCGCTCACGGTGCGGGACCTGCTGCCGGCCGGGTTCGGCTACGTGCCGGGCTCCGCCAGTGTGGTCAGCGTGGGGAGCTGGCTGGGCACCCTGGCACCCGTGGTGACGGCGTCGGGGCGCACGATCGATCTCGGGTTCGGCGCGGTCACGGCGGCGCCGGCCGGCAATGCGGCGGGGACGGTGGAGGCGCGGCAGATCGTGGTGCAGGTGCAGGGCCGGGTGCAGGACGGCGCGGCGCTGGGCCCGGCGGTCAACAGCGCCACGGCCAGCACCGGCTACTCCGCCACCAGCGCCAGCACGGCGGTGACGGTCGCGAACACGCCGCCGCAGGTCAGTGGGCTCGATGCCGTCACGGCGGTGCGGGATGACCAGATGGCCCGGCCGTTCCACGGCGTGTCGGTGCAAGACCCGGATGGCAGTGGCCAGCAGATGCAGACCGCGACCGTGATCGTGTCGGACCCGTCGCACGGCAGCCTCACGGATCTGGGGGGCGGCGCTTACGATGCCGGCAGCGGGACGTATCGCATTACCGCCACCACGGCCGGGGTCGCGGCGGCGCTGGGCGGGCTGGGGTTCCTGCCGGTGCAGCATCTCTCGCCGTTCGGGCAGGCCGTGCAGACCGGGCTTTCGCTCACGGTCACGGATGCGGCGGGCGGGCTGGCGGCGGCTTCGGTCGTGGTTGCGGCGGCGGGGTCAAACAATGCGCCGACGATCGCTGGGGCGTGGATCGGGCAGGAGACCACGACGCGGATCGCCATCCTGCCGTTCAACAACCTGACCTTCGCCGATCCCGACGCGGGTCAGTTGGGTATGCTCACGGTCCGGCTGTCGGACCCTTCTTGCGGGGTGGTGACGGGTGCGACCCAGGCGGACCCGGCTGGGGGGACCTACACGCTGCGGGGCACGATGGCGGAGATGCAGGACGCGGCGCGGCGCCTGGTGTTCGTGCCGGCCGCGAGCGGGGCGATGCGGTTCGAGCTGACGCTGGACGATGGGGCCGGGGGTGTCGCGACGGACCGGTCGACCACGCTCGCGATCGCGCCCTCGGCCGATACTGCGGGGATCGCCGAGCATTTCGCGCCGTCTCCGACGGCCACCTTCCTGACGGCCACGACCGGGGGGCCCACCTTGGCGCGGGGAGAGGTGTATCAGGGGCCGGTGGATACGTTGCGCTCGCAGTTCATCTACGATGGCGGGGGGTCCGTGGTGATCGTGGCGGCGGCGCCGGATGCGTTCATCAAGAGCTTTTCCGGATTTGCCGCGATCCAGTTGAGTGCGGGGCGGAACGTGGTGGATGCCGGGCCGGGGTCGAACTTCCTGATTGGCGGCACCGGGCCCGACACGTTCTTCCTCGATGGCACGCATGGGGATGTGGTGTGGGACACGATCGTGGGTTTTTCGCCGGGGGACATGGTGACGCTGTTCGGGTTCCATCCGGGGACCTCCAGCTATCTTTGGGAGGATAATGCCGGGACGGGTGGCTACACGGGGCGGACGATGCGGGCGGATCTGAGCGGCGCCGGGCACACGACGGCGAGCCTCACGTTCGTGGGCACGGGGGCGGCGGATACGGGCCGGTATGTGATCAGCACCGGGCATATCGGCAGCGTGGATTACCTGGCGATCGTCAATCCGGGGTGATGCGGTGCAGCCAGGCCAACGCCCCCTCCGCCGCCCGGCGCCCGGTGCTGAAGGCGGCCTGCAGCAGGTAGCCGCCGGTCGGCGCCTCCCAGTCCAGCATTTCGCCGGCCACGAACACGCCGGGGCGGGCCAGCAGCATGCCGTGGGCGTCGCACGATGTGAGCGCCACGCCGCCCGCGGTGGAGATCGCGCGGTCCAGCGCCGCCATGCCCGTGAGATGCAGCGGCGCCGCCTTGATCCGCGCGGCCAAGGCCCCCTCCCCGCCGAGTTCCCGCACCAGCCCGGCCGCCGCCTGCGACAGGCCGGCCCGGCGCAGCGCGTTGGCCATGGACTGGCCGGAGCCGCCCAGCGCCTGCGTCAATCGCTCCATCGACAGATCGGGGCGCAGGTCGAGCTGGAGCGTGGCCGATCCGTCCCGCTCGATGGCGTTCCGCAGCGCGCGGGACAGGGCGTAGATGACGCCGCCCTCGATGCCGGAGGCCGTCACCATGGCCTCGCCGGGCACCGTCTCGGCGCCGAAGCGGGCGACGATGCGCTTCAGCGGCTGGCCGGCGAAGCGGGATTGGAACACGGGGGACCAGGCGTGCAGGAAGCCGGCATTGGCGGCGCGCAAGGGCGTGACCGTGACGCCGGCAGCGGCCAGCACCGGCGCCCAGCTGCCATCGGCGCCCAGGCGGGGCCAGGATGCGCCGCCCAGGGCCAGGATCGTGGCGTCTGGGCGCATTACCGCGCCGCCCTCGAACTGCAAGGCGCCGCCGCTGTCCCACCCGGTCCAGCGATGGCGCGTGCGGACCATGACGCCCTGCGCATCGAGCCGCCGCAGCCAGGCGCGCAGCAGGGGCGTGGCCTTGAACGAGCGGGGGAACACACGGCCGCTGCTGCCGACGAAGCTGGCTTCTCCCAACTTGTCGCACCAGGCGCGCAGGGCCTCGGGCGGGAAGGCGGCGATGGCGGGCGCGAGCGCCGCGGCATCAGGGCCGTAGCGCGCCAGCAACGCCGCGAGCGGCTCCGAGTGGGTGAGGTTGAGACCGCCGCGCCCGGCCAGCAGGAACTTGCGGCCGACGGAGGACATGCGGTCATAAACCGTCACATCGGCCCCGGCCTCGACCAGGCGCTCGGCCGCCATCAGCCCGGCCGGGCCACCCCCGATGACGGCGATCGTGGCTATTTGTCCTCCGGCAGCTTCTCGTCGAGCGTTTCCGCGAGGGAGCCCACCGCGGTCAGCTCGCTCAGCTCGCGCGTCTCGTCATCGTCGATGGGAATTTTCAGGTGCTGGCTGATGCGGGTCAGCATCTGGATCAGCTTGGTGGCCTCTTTTTCCGTCAGCAGGTTGATCTGGAGGTCGAGGTGATCGCGCCGGTCCGCGCGGACGCTCATGCGGTTCTGCTTGATCAGCACGAAGGTGGAGATCAGCACGCCCTCCATGGACACGATCATGGTGAGCAGGTTGAACGGGTAGGGATCGAAGGCCGGCAGACCGGGGATGATCCCGCGGTTCACCGCCGCCCAGCCCACGAACACGACCAGGTGCAGGATCACGAAGGTGAGCGTGCCGGCAAAGCTGCCGATCGCGTCGCCGATCTGGTCGGACCGGGTGCGCCGCCGGTCCTGCTGCTCCTGCATCTCGATCACGGTGCGGATGTTCGCCTCCACCGCGCCCGGCATGGCTTTCGCCATGGGTCAGCCCTCGAAGGGGTTGGCGGGCGATGGTGCTTCGCGCGAGTAGCCGTGCGCGCAATAGGCGCCGCCTTGGTAGCGTTCCGTCACCTTGTTGCCACTGGTTTGGCCGGCGCGCTTGGTTTCGAAGCGGTCCGCGCTGTCAGTGGGTTCCCAGCCGATGCGGGCGCGGTGGTCGTGCCGCCACCAGGTCATGCGGGTGTTGGCCGAGGCGCCCCAGACGACGGCGTGGCCCGTGGCGTTCGCGAGCGTGGCCTGCACCACCAGCGAGGTGAGGTCTGGCGCCGAGAGCCAGGTGGCGAGCATGCGTTCGTCCTGCGGTTCCGGGAAGCTCGATCCGATGCGGACGTTCACGCTCTCCACGCCATGCTTGTCCCAATACAGGCGGCCCATCAGCTCGCCATAGGCTTTGGACAGGCCGTAGAAGCTGTCGGGCCGGAACATGCAGTCCGCGTCCAGCACGGTGGTGCGGTCGTGGAAGCCGATGCTGTGATTGCTGCTGGCGAACAGCACGCGGGCGTGTTCGCGGCGGGCGGCCTCATACACGTGGAACAGGCCGCGGATGTTGGGGCCGATCACCTCCTCGAACGGGCGGTCGATCGAGACGCCGCCGAAATGCAGGATGGTGCCGCAGCCCTCGGCCAGGTGCAGGAGGGCGACGCCGTCTTCGAGATCGGCCTGGGTGAAGGTCGCGCCGTCGGGCACCGGGCCCGGGAAGGGCGCGATGTCGGTGAGGCGGAGGGGCCAGCCGCGTTGGGCGAGGTCGCGCGCGAGGGTGCGGCCGAGCGCGCCGCTGGCGCCCGTCAGCAGGACGGGGCGGGCCGGTTTGGTCATGCGGGTCTCCTGGTCGATCACCGGGTCGGGCGGGGTGCGAGTGTCCCTTGGGGTTGCGGTGGGGTCAACCGCGCGGCAGGGTTCGGCCATGCAGACCTTGACGCAAGCCGCCGCCGCGCTCGATGCCGGAAAAACCACCTCCCGCCAGTTGATCGAGGCGTGTTTGGAGCGAATCGGAAACTCCGCTGGCGAAGGGGCGCGCGCATTCGTGACCGTGTATGCCGAGCAGGCGCGGGCCGGGGCGGATGCGATGGACGGGCTGCGCCGGGTGGGGCGGGCGCCGTCCGCCTATGCCGGGCTGCCGATCAGCCTGAAGGATTTGTTCGACGTGGCCGGGGAGGTCTCGCCGGCCGGCAGCAAGGTGCGGGCGGATGCGGCGCCGGCGGCCGTGAATGCGGTGGTGGTGGACCGGGTGTTGCGGGCCGGGTTCGTGCCGGTGGGGCGGACCAACATGACGGAGCTGGCGTTCTCCGGCCTCGGCATCAATCCGCATCATGGCACACCGCGCGCGCCGTGGGACCGGGCGACCGGGCGCATTCCGGGGGGCAGCAGCTCGGGCGCCGCGGTGTCGGTCGCGGACGGGATGGCGCTGGCGGCGTTGGGGACCGATACGGGGGGATCGTGCCGCATTCCGGCGGCGTTCTGCGGGGTGGTGGGCTACAAGCCGACGCAGCGCCGGGTGCCGTTGGACGGCGTGGTGCCGCTGTCACCGACGCTGGACAGCGTGGGGCCGCTGGCGCCGAGCGTGCAGTGCTGCGCGATCGTGGACGCGGTGCTGGCGGGGGAGGCGCCCGGTGTGGTCGAGGCGCAGGCGTTGCGCGGCTTGCGCGTGGCGGTGCCGGGCAATGTGGTGATGGAGGGGTTGGAGCCGGGGGTAGCGGAGGCGTTCGGCCGCGTGCTGAACCGCCTCGGCGCGCAGGGGGCGCGGATCACGCATCTGCCGTTCCCGCAATTCGAGCAGATCGCGGCGGCCCATGCGCGGGGCACCTTCGCGAATGCCGAGGCGTATGCCGCGAACCGGTCGCTGCTGGCGACGCGGGCGGAGCAGTATGATCCGCTGGTGCGCAGCCGGATCGAGCGGGGGGCGTCCATGACGGCGGCGGATTACGTGGACCTGCTGGCGGCGCGCCGGGCCATCATCGCGAGCATGGATGCGGCGACGGCACCGTTCGACGTGATCGCGATGCCGACCAGCCCGATCCTGCCGCCGCCGATCGCGAGCCTAGGTGCGGAGGCGGACTATACGCGCGTGAATGCGCTGGTGCTGCGGAATGCGACGCTGGTGAATTTTCTCGATCGCTGCAGCATCAGCCTGCCGGCGCATCGGGCGGGGGAGCCGCCGGTCGGGTTCATGCTGGTGGGCGGCACGGGGCAGGATGCGCGGCTGTTCGCGATCGCGCTGGCCGTCGAGACATTGTTGAAGGAATGACCATGCTCCGCTGGACCCTCGGACTGTTGCTGCTTGCCATTCCCGCGCGGGCGCAATCGACGCTGGACGCGATCTTGCAGCGCGGGGTGGTGCGGGTGGGCCTCACCGGGGATTATCGGCCGTTTTCCATCAAGGATGCCGCCGGGCAGTTCACGGGGCTCGATGTGGACATGGCCGAGAGCCTGGCCCGCGGCCTGGGTGTCCGGCTCGAGATCGTGCCGACGGCGTGGCCGACGTTGATGGCGGATTTGCAGGGTGGCAAATTCGACATCGGCATGGGTGGCATCTCCGTCACGCTCGAGCGGGCGAAGACGGCGCTGTTTTCCACGGCCGTCATGCGCGGCGGGAAGGCGGCGATCGCGCGGTGCACGGACAAGGCGCGCTTCGACAGCCTGCCGCAGATCGACGTGCCGGGGGTGCGGGTGATCACCAACCCGGGCGGCACCAACGAGCGTTTCGCCCGCGCGCAGATCAAGCAGGCGGAGATCCTGGTGTTCCAGAACAATGCCGCGATCTTCGACGAGTTGGTGGCGGGCCGCGCGGACGTGATGATGACCGACAATGTCGAGACCCGGGTGCAGCAGCGCCTGCATCCCGAGCTGTGCGCGATCCATCCGGAGAAGCCGTTCGACTTTTCCGAGCTCGCGTACCTGCTGCCGCGGGACCCGGCGTTGAAGGCCTGGGTGGACCAGTGGCTGCACATCCAGGCCGAAACGGGGGAGCAGGCGCGTTTGCAGGCGAAATACCTGAACTAAATCACATGCATCGCCGGGCCTTCACGGCCGGGGCTGCACTTTTCGCGGCCGCCGGGGCACCTAATCGCCTGGATCATCGCGACGCCACGCTGCGCGTGCTGATCGAGGCGGCGCCGAACTCGTTCGATCAATCCGGCTCCGGCGTGAACCGGCAGGCGCTGCTGGTGACGTGGAATTGCTACGATCGCCTGCTGCGTTTCGGCACGAAGCCCGGTCCGGACGGCATGCCGGTGCCGGATGAGAGCCGGCTCGAGGGGGAGCTGGCGGCGCGGGTGGAGACCGCGGCGGACCAGTGCAGCCATGTGTTCCATCTGCGCCGGGACGCGGTGTTCCATGACGGCAGCCCGGTCACCTCAGCGGACGTCGTGTGGTCCCTGCATCGGGTGTTGGCGAGCCCGGTGGGGCGCGCGCAACTCGCGACCGGCTCGATCACCGATCCGGCTGACATCGTGGCGCTGGATGCCCACACCGTGCGCATCACCACGCAGCGGCCGGACCGGTATACCCTGCCGAATTTGGCGGCGGTCCATCCGGTGATCGTCAATGCGGCGCTGGCGCGGGCCCATGCGACGGAGGCGGATCCCTGGGCGCGGGAGTGGCTGCGGGGCAATGTGGCAGGGGGCGGCGCGTTTCGGGTGGACGCGCATGTGCCGGGGCAGACGGTGCTGCTGTCGCGATTCGAGGGCTGGCGCGGGGGTGAGGCGCCGGGGTTTGCGAGCGTGGTGCTGCAGGTGGCGCCGGAGCCGCAGACGCGCCGGGCTGCGCTGGAGCGGGGCGATGCCGATCTGGTGGCCGATCTGCCGCCGCAGGATGTGCGCGAGCTCGGGCAGAATGCGGCGCTGCGTGTGATGGGCGCGCCGGCGGCGGGGGCGTTCCAGTTCATCGGCATGAACCCGGCCATCCCGCCCTTCGACGATGTGCGGGTGCGGCAGGCGGTGGCGCATGCGCTGCCGTATGAGGCGATGTTCCAGGCGGCGCTGTTCGGCCGCGGCCGGCCGCTGTTCGGCACGGCGGAGGCCGGGGACACCGCGTTCCCCCAACCGCTCGATACCCGAACCGACCCGGCCCGCGCCCGTGCCCTGCTGGCCGAAGCCGGGTTGGCACAGGGGTTCGAGACCACGCTGTCGTTCGAAGCGTCTTTGGCAACCGTGGCGGAGCCCGCATGCCTGCTGGCGCAAGAGGCGCTGGCGGCCGTGGGCATTCGGGCGCGTGTGGAGAAAGTGCCGGCGGGGCAGTTGGGCACGTTGCTGGAGCAGAAGCGGTTGCCGCTGTTCTTCGAGGGGTCGGCGGCGTTGCTGGGCGGCGCCGACTACTTCTTCCGGATTTTCTACACCGGGCGCACGCGATGGAACTTCGGCAGCTACGACAGCCCCGCGTTCTTGGCGCTGCTGGAGAGGCTGCGGTTCGAGACGGACCCGGCGATCGTCGAACCGGGGCTGCGACGGCTGATTGCCACGGTGAAGCGGGACATGCCGGTCGTGTTGCTGTGGCAGCCGGCGCAGGATGCGGGGATGCAGCGCAGCGTGGCGGGGTATCGCACGCAATTCCACCGCATGCTGGATGTCAGGCCGTTGCGGCGGGTCGGTCCGGACGGGAACCCCTGATTTCGGTTCAAGCTTCCCGATAATCCAGCAGGATGCAGCCCACCAGCAGGAAGCAGACCGGCCACACCCAGCCCGAGACCCGTTGCACGGCGCCATCGGCACGGATCTCCAGCCAGCGGGACCAACCGGCGGCGATGCCGGCCAAAGCGAGGGGGGTGTGGGACAGCTCGATCAGCAACTGGTCTTTCACGTTGGCGATGGCGTGGCTGTGGGTCAGCAGCAGCGCGCCGCCCAGGGCTGTCAGGAGGGGGAACACGAGGGCGGCGCCCGGGGAGCGGAGCCGCCCGGTGCGCACGCCCCACTCGAACACGGCGAAGGCGACGATCAGGATCACGAAGATGCGGTGCTGCAGCACCTCCACGTCACGAAAGCTTTCGAAGAAGCCGATGTCCCCGAGGGGCCAGACTTCCGGATCGGAGCGGAGGAAGAGGAAAGCGGCGAGGCCGAGGAGGAGGAGCGGCCAGTGCCGGGCGGGGCCCCAACCGGCGCGATGCAGCAGGCCGGCCAGCCCGATTGCCGCGACGAACAGGCCGGACCAGTGGTGGTTGTATTCGCTCCAGGCCACATCGGCGGCGTTGCGCGCCGGCAGCTCGCCCGAGCCCGGCACGAAGGCGGGGGCTGCGCGCGTGCCGGACGCCGCCTCCGCATCCAGCTTGGCCTGCAGTGCCGGCAGCGCCAGCGTGTCGTGGTCGGGGGAGACCAGGCGTGGCCTTTGCGGCACCGTGCGCTCCTGGATCTCGGACCAGGTGACGCGGTCCTGCGTGAGGTCCACGGCGGGCGGGACGGAGGTGAGGGAGGCGGCGGCGAAGAAGATGCTGAAGCCGATCCCGATCTCGACTTCGGCGAAGCGGCGCATGCGCAGCACGGAGGCGCCGGGGTCCCGCCGCAACCGCTCCACGACCAGGAAGTTGCCGAGGCCCAGCAGCAGCAACGCGCCGAACATCGCGGCCTTGGCGGAGACCATGACGCCATAGGCGGTGCCGTACACGGCGCTCCAGGAGCCGACATACAGCAGGCTCATGACCGCGGCGGAGAGGAGGATGCAGCCGACGCCCGCCATGCTCATGCGGGAGAAGCGGGCGCCCACGGTGCGGAAGGCGGCGCCGTCATGGAGCCGGCCGAGCGCCATGACGAAGAAGGGAATGCCGCCGACCCAGATCGCGGCGCCCAGGATATGCAGCCCGCTCGCAAGCAAGAGGACGGCGTTGCCCTCGAGGCGCGCGGCCGCGTGGGTGGTGAGCGTGGCGGCGGCGAGCACGATCGCGACCAGGCCCAGCAGCGGCGTGGCCCCGGTCTCGTCCCGGGGCCGCAGCAGGCCGGCCGCGAGTGCCGCGGCGCCGGCGATCTTGACCAGGCCCGCGGCCGCGAACTCGGCCGTCAGCACCTGGGTGGCGGGCAAGCCCAGAGTGTCCATGAGCACGGCGGACTGCATGGCGAGCTTCACGGCCTCGAGCAGGACGAGGGTGAGCGCGCTCCATCCCGCCCAGCGGGCGGTGCGGCGGGCGAGGGCGGCGCCGCCGGGGAGTTGCGGGGCGAAGGGGCGGGCCAGGAACACGAGGAACAGCACGCCGCCGAGCGCCATGCTCTGCGCCACGATCACGAGGCCGTGGACGATGATGGACAGGTAGCCGAACAGGTCGATCAGCAGGCTCATTTCGCCTGGACCACGAAGGGCACGTCTCCGCGGGTGATGTGGCCGTCCACCGCCAGTACCTGCCAGCGGAGGGTGTAGGCGCCGGGCACCAGATCGACCTCCGTGGTCAGGCGGTCGGCGGGGCCGCCTGGTTGGGGTGCGAGCGGGCGGTCCGGCCCGGTGCCGCGGAGGGTGAGGCCGGAACGCCTGGCGTCGATCCGGCTGTTGAATCGCAGCACGATCTGCGTCGGGCCGGGCGGGATGGCCTGGCGCAGGGCCGGTGTGCTTTCGATCAGGATGGCGTGGGCCGCGGCCTCTGGCGTGGCGAGAGTGAGGCCGATCAGGGCCAGGACGAGGCTGCTCACGGTCGCGCGGCTCAAGGTTGCGTGTCCCCTTTCGTGGTGGGCGGGGCCTAGCGTTGTGCGCCGCCGCTGTCCATGATGGCGGCATGACCAAGCCCGCGCCCGGCCGCCGCGCCGCATACCGTCATTTCGTGGCGATTACTACGCGCTGGATGGACAACGATGTGTTCGGGCATGTGAACAACGTGCAGTATTACAGTTTCTTTGACACGGCCGTGTGCCAGTTCTTGGTGGCGCAGGGTATTCTCACATGGCGCGGCAGCGATCACATCATGGTGGTTGCGGAGAGTTCGTGCCGGTATCGTACGGAGTTATCCTTTCCGGACCGGGTCACCGCCGGGCTGCGCGTGGCACGGCTGGGCACGAGTTCGGTGCGGTATGAGCTGGGCGTGTTCCGCAACGACGATGACGAAGCGGCGGCGGAGGGGTATTTCGTCCATGTCTGCGTGGACGCCGCGACGCGCCGCCCTGCCCCGCTGCCCGCCACCTGGCGCATAGCCCTCACGACGATCGGAGCCGAAGCATGAACATGGGTTTGACGGGCCGGCGCGCCCTGGTGTGCGCCGCGAGCAAAGGGTTGGGCCGGGCGTCTGCGCTGGCGCTGTCGCGGGAGGGGGTGGCGGTGACCATCACGGCGCGGAACGAGGGGCCGCTGATGGAGACGGCGGCGGCGATCCGGGCGGAGACCGGGGGCGAGGTCACGACGGTGGTGGGGGACATCACGACGGAGGCCGGGCGCGCGGCGGCGCTGGCGGCGGCCGGGACGATCGATATCCTGGTGAACAACGCGGGCGGGCCACCGGCGGGCGATTTCCGGGAGTGGGAGCGCGATGACTGGATCCGGGCGCTGGACGCCAACATGCTGACGCCGATCGCGCTGATCCGCGCCGTGGTGGATGGCATGATCGAGCGGCGGTTCGGCCGGATCGTGAACATCACCTCCGGCAGCGTGAAGTCCCCGATCGCCACGCTGGGCATGAGCAACGGCGCGCGGGCGGGGCTCACGGGGTTCGTCGCCGGGCTCGCGCGGCAGGTGGCGCGGCACAACGTCACGATCAACAACCTCCTGCCCGGCCCCTTCCTGACCGACCGGTTGCGGACGAACGCGGCGGCGCAGGCGGAGAAGGCGGGCAAGAGCGTGGACGATCTGCTGCGCGAACGGGCGCAGGGGACGCCGGCGGGGCGGGTCGGGGACCCCTCCGAGTTCGGCGATGCCTGCGTGTTCCTGTGCGCGGCGTCGTCCGGGTTTATCGTGGGGCAGAATTTATTGCTGGATGGCGGGGCGTTCAACGCGACGATGGGATAGGGCCGATCCGTTACTGGCCCCTGATCATCGCCTGAACGCGCCGCTGCGCCTCCACCGCGCGCTGGCCCTTCTCGTTGAGGTCGGCCAGTCGCGCGGTCAGTTCTTTCTGGATGGCGGGATTTTGGGTTTGCACCAGGGTGCCTGTAATTTTCACGTCGCGCGCATGCTGGGTCAGGTAGTCCGCAAGGGAGAGGGCGGCCTTGAAGGAGGCGTCGGCGACGGGGATGACTTCGGCGATCAGCTTTGCCGGGTCGCTGACATCGCGGGCGAAAGCGGCGTCGAAGACGGGCTTCAGGTCGGCTGGCTGTCGCAGCGCGGCGCGGGCGGCCTCCGCCTCCGCCAGGTGGCGGTCGAGCAACGGGGCGAGGGCCGCCATGCCCTTCTGCACCTCGACCAGGTCGGCCCGGCGGTCCACCAGGGCCTGGATCGAGGTGATAGTGCCCCGGGTGGCCACGTCCCGCATGGGTTGCGAGACATCGCGGGTGAGGGCTTCGTTGAAGCCGGTGATGATGGCGTAGTGCTTGGCGTAGTCGCCCCAGGCTTTGGTTTGCTCGGGCGTGGGCTGCACGACGTGGACGCCGGGCTTGTCGAGGATGCGCTCTTTCAGGAAGGCGATGAAGGCACGCCGCTGCTCCGGCTCGGCGTCGCCGCAGGCGGCAGGAATGGCGAGCAGGAGGGCGATCAGGTGGCGGCGCGGAAGGGTCATGCTGCGGCTCATGTGACAGAGGCGGAACGAATAGCAGGGTGCGGGGGTTCCTGTCTTCCGTTGGAAACGGATCGTTGAAGACGCTGACTTGCATTGCGCGGCGTGACGGCCGGGCATAGCTTTCCGGCATCGGAATGGAGGGCGCAATGCGGCTGTATGCTGGTCTGGTCGGTCTCGCTCTCACCTTCGCCCCGCCCGCCCTGGCGCAGAAATCGGCGGACATCCTGCGGGTGACCTGGCGGGACGCGATCCCCAACGTGGATCCATATTACAACTCGCAGCGCACCGGCCTCATTCTAGCGCACCATGCCTGGGACACGCTGATCTACCGGGATCCCGAGACGTTCCAATTGAAGCCGTTGCTGGCGACGTCGTGGCGGTATGTGGATGACACGACGATCGAGTTCGACCTGCGGCAGGGCGTCAAGTTTCATGACGGGAGCGCGTTCACCGCCGATGACGTGGTCTATACGATCAACACGGTGATCGCCGACAAGCAGGTGTCGGTGCCCAGCAACTACAATTACATCGCCGGCGCCGACAAGGTGGATGAATTCAAGGTCCGCATCCGGCTGAAGCGGGTGTTTCCGGCGGCGCTGGAGTATATGGCGATGGTGCTGCCGATCTATCCCAAGGCGTATCGGGAGAAGGCTGGCCAGGACTATAGCCGGCTGCCGGTCGGCACCGGGCCGTATCGCATCACGCGGGTGGACGGCACGACGCAGATCGACCTCGAGCGGAACGACGCCTATTTCGACAGCCCGAAGGCCAGGCCCGCGATCCGCCGCATGATCATCAAGGAGGTGCCGGACGCCACGACGGAGCTGACGTCGTTATTGGGCAACCAGGCGGACTGGATCTGGGATTTCAGCCCCGACCAGATCGACAAGATCGGCGCCATCCCCACGCTGCAGACCTATCGCAGCGAGACGATGCGGATCGCCTACATGAACATGGATGCCGCCGGGCGCACCGGGGCGGATAACCCACTGACGAAGCAGAAGGTGCGGCAGGCGATCATGTATGCGATCGACCGCCAGACCATGGCCCGGCAGTTCATGCCCGGTGGCTCCCGCGTGCCGGACGCGACGTGCTTTCCCACGCAATTCGGCTGCGACCAGGCGGTTGCCACCAAATACGAATACGACCCGGCCAAGGCGCGCGCGCTGCTGGCGGAGGCCGGGTATCCCGAGGGGTTCGAGACGGAGATGGTCGGCTACCTGCTGCCGCAATGGCAGGGGGCGGTGCAGAACTACCTGGGGGCCGTGGGCATCCGGGCAAAGCTCACGCAGTTGCAGATCGGCGCCGTGATCCAGCGCAGCATCGAGGGCAAGAACCCACTCGATCTCGGCAGCTGGGGCAGCTACTCGATCAACGACGCCAGCGCCTATTTCCCGTTCTTCTTCGGTGGCGGCGGCCAGGATTATACGCGGGACCCCGAGGTGATCCGCCTCGTGGAGGAAGGGGGCTCGGTAACCGATCCGGATAAGCGGCGGGCGGCGTATCGGGCGGCGATCAAGCGGATCAGCGAGCAGGCGTATTATCTGCCGCTGTTCACGTATGTGAAGACCTATGCGACCACGCGGACCTTGTCGTTCAAGCCGTTCGGGGACGAGTTGCCGCGGTTCTATTTGTGCACGTGGAAATAGCCGGGCGCCTTTGCGGACGCCCGGCTTGACGGTTTAGTTCAGGTTCGGGTCCCGCTGCGGCACGGCCGAGAGGGCGCGGGGGATGGTCTGGTCGTCTTCCTTGAACAGCACCTGTGCCGCGATGCCGGCCACGATGGCGCCGGCGATCGGGGCCAGCCAGAACAGCCACAGCTGAGTGATATACTCGCCACCGGCAAACAGGGCCGGGCCGGTGCTGCGGGCCGGGTTGACCGAGGTGTTGGTGACGGGGATCGACACCAGGTGGATCAGCGTCAGCATCAGGCCGATCGCGATGGGCGCGAAGCCGGCGGGCGCCCGGGCGGAGGTGGAGCCCAGGATGACCATCAGGAACAGGAAGGTCAGCACGAACTCGCACACCAGGCCGCTCATCATGCTGTATTTGCCGGGGCTGAGCGCACCGTAGCCGTTGGAGGCGAAGCCGCCGATCGCGAAATCGGGCTTGCCGCTGGCGATGACATAGAGCACGGCGGCGGCGGCGATGGCGGCCACGGTCTGCACGACGATGTAGGGCAGCACGCCCTTGCTATCGAACCGCCCGCCGACCCAGAGGCCGATGGTGACGGCCGGGTTGAAGTGCCCGCCCGAGATGTGTCCGACGGTGTAGGCCATGCAGAGCACCGTCAGGCCGAATGCCAGGGATACGCCGGCGAAGGCGATGCCCAACTGCGGGAACCCGGCGGCGAGCACGGCGCTGCCGCAGCCGCCGAGGGTGAGGGTGAAGGTGCCCAGGAATTCCGCCCCGAGCCGTTTGCCGATTGCCATGCGAGTCATCCTCGTTGTTTGTTGCGGTTACTCATTAAGATGTGATGAGCGACCCGAACACACAATTGCGTGACAATACGGTGGTATTACGGCGTGACGTCGGCCCCGGCGAGGAGCGTGACCAGGTAGAAAGGCCGGCGATGGCGCGATATGACGCGCAGCCCCGGTGACCACTCGAACGCGCGATGGATGCGGCGGGACAGCCGGCTATCCTGGTCGGCGCCGCTGAAAAAGTGGTTGGCCAGCAGGCAGATGCCGCCAGGGGCCAGCAGGCTCGCTGTGCGGGTTGCCAGCCGCTTCAGCAACGCGTCGCTCATGGGCCGGAGGTAATAGAGCGTGTCGGCCAGCACCACGAGGTCGAACCGGCCATCGAGGTCTCGGGGGAGGTCCATGACGTCGGCTTGCATAAATTGCAGCCCGGGGGTTTGCGCGCCCATCCGCGCCGCGGCGTCCACGGCGCCCTGGGCGATGTCGAGGCCCAACACCTGGTCCGCGTGCCCGGTCAGCATCCGCGACATGTGGCCGACCCCGCTACCGAGGTCGAGCGCGTGGTGGAAGCGGCGCCCGGCGGGCAGCAAAGAGAGCAGTGTCTTGTATTTGCGGTGCTGGTAGCGATAGGCCGGGTCTGCGGAGGCCCAGGGGTCTCCTTGCGCATAGGCGGCCTCGAACGCCGCGCGGCTGCCGAGACGGTCCCGGTCCTGCGCGATCGCGGCGTCCGTTCGGGCGCTGCGCCGGAACAGCCCGATGTCCCGCAACGACATGAAGCGCATGCTATCGAAGGCGGAGATGAGCGACAGGGCAGCCTCGCAAAGTCGTGAGGTCTGCCGATTACACCGATGCGGCTGCCCAGTGTGAGTTAATTTCGCACGCTAAGCTGCCCGGGCGCGGTCCGTGAAGCGTTCGAAACGGTACGGCGCGGCCTCGACGATCGGGCGGGCAGCCGTCACCAGGTCCGCCATCAGGTGCCCGGCGCCGGGGCCGATGCCGAAGCCGTGGCCGGAGAAGCCGCTCGCGAGAAAGAACCCGTCGATGCCGGGCACGGGTCCGATCACGGGCACGCCGTCGGGCGTCACGTCCACCATGCCGCCCCAGCTTTCCACGACCTGCATCCCGGCGAAGCCCGGGAAGGCGCGGACCAGGTTGGCCTGGCCTTGGGCGAGGTTGGCGGGGCTGGGCGCCGGGTCGAGCACGCGGGTCTGTTCAAAGGGGGTTATCTCGTCCATCGCCCAGCGGCGTTTCGTGCGCCATTCCGCCATGAAGGCCGAGGGGCTGGCGCGGAGCCGCAGTTCCCGCCGCTGCTGGATCAGGGCGGGAAGAAAGGGGCGGAACTGGCGGAAGCTGTCGGGGGTGATGGGCGTTTCCATCGCGTTGCGCTGTGCGACGGTGTAGCCGCCGTCGCGGCGTTTCCGGAAGGCGAAGTCGGCGCCGCCCACCGTGTGGTCGGGCCCCGCTATCGGCGCCGTGCGGAACACGGAGCCCAGGATGCGCAGCTGCGGGAAATCCACGCCGGCATTGCCGCAGAACAGGCGGGACCAGGCGCCACCGGCCAGCACCACGGCCTCGCACGCGACGCGGCCGCGCTCCGTGATCACACCCGCGACCCGGCCGCCTTGCAGGTCCAGCCCACGGACGGCGCAGTTCTGCACCACGGTCGCGCCGTGCCGCCTTGCCGCCTGCGCCATCAACGGCACGGCGTGGGCGGGTTCGGCCCGGCCGTCATTGGGGGTGTGCAGGGCGCCCACCCAGCGCCGGGCGGATTCCGGCAGCAAGGCAGCGGTTTCGTCCGCGTTCAGCAGGCGGGAGCCGATCTGGTAGTCCCGCGCCGTTTCGAGCCAGGCGGCGTGCCCGTCCATCTCGCGCTGGGTGCCGCAGACATAGACGGTGCCGGCGCGGGTGAAGCCGACATCGCCGCCCACGCGGGTGGACATGGCTTCCCACATGCGCACGCTCTCGATCGCGAGCGGCACCTCCGCCAGGTCCCGCCCGGCGGTGCGGCACCAGCCCCAGTTGCGGCTGGATTGCTCACCGGCGATGCGGCCCTTTTCCAGCAGCAAGACGTCGGCGCCGCGTTCGGCCAGGGACAGGGCTGTGCTGACGCCGATCACGCCGCCGCCGATCACCACCACGCCGGCGCGGCGCGGCAGGTCCAGGTCGGTTTCGATGCTGTCCAGGCTGCGTGTCATGACCCCTCCGATGTGGCACGGTATTCCGAGAACGGTGCAGGGGGCCAGGCATGATCCGGTTGACGATTGCGGCATTTCTGATGGCGAGCACGGTGGCGCACGCCCAAACCGGGTCCGCTACGCTAGACGCAGTGAAGGCGCGGGGCGCCCTGCTGTGCGGCATCTCCGGGGAGATCGCCGGGTTCTCGCTGCCGGATGGGCAGGGGGTGATGCGCGGCCTGGACGCCGATGGGTGCCGGGCCATCGCGGCGGCGGTCCTGGGGGATGCGCAGAAGGTGCGGTTCGTGCCGCTCACGGCGCAGAACCGGTTCACGGCGCTGCAATCCGGGGAGATCGACGTGTTGATCCGCAACACCGGATGGTCCCTGACGCGGGAAAGCAACCTCGGTCTGATGTTCGCCGCGGTGAATTTCTGGGACGCGACCAACATCATGGTGAAGGCGGCCTCGGGCGTGACCAGCGCCAAGGCGTTGGGCGGCGCCACCATCTGCGTCCGCCCCGGCACCAGCACGGAGCTGGACCTGGCGGACTGGGCGCGCACCAACAAGATCGCTTTCACCCCGGTGCTGATCGGCGGCGTGAACGAGATCCAGCAGGCGTTCCTGGCCGGGCGCTGCGACGCCTTCACGACGGACGGGTCGCAGTTGGCGGGCTTTCGCTACAACCAGGGCGAGGGCGGCAAGGCGTTGACGATCCTGCCGGAACCGATCTCGACCGGGCCGTCGGGCTCGATGGTGCGCAAGGGGGACGATAAATGGTTCGATGTCGTCCGCTGGGTGCACTACGCGCAGGTCTCGGCGGAGGCGCTCGGGGTGACGGGCGCCAATGCCGAGGCGCAGCTCGGGTCGAGCAATCCGGATGTGAAGCGGTTGCTGGGGGTGGAGGGGGACCTCGGCAAGTCGCTCGGGTTGGACAATCGCTGGGCGCTGCAGGCGGTGAAGCAGGTGGGGTCCTATGGGGAGATGTTCGACCGCAGCATCACGCCGCTGGGGCTCGCGCGGGGGCAAAACGCGCTGTGGACGCAAGGCGGGCTGCAATTCGCGCCGCCGCTGCGGTAGGGCTGGCGGCGGTTCAGCCGGACGGATCGAGGCCCAGCTCGGCCGTCAGCCAGTCATGGAACAGGCGGACCGGGCCGCTCCGTGCGGCGGGATACACCAGGCGGTGGCCGACGTAGCGGCAGTCCGTGGCGCGGTCCCGCAGCACCTGCACCAGGCGCCCGGTGGCGAGTTCGCGCTCTGCCAGCCGGGTGCTTTCGAGCGCTACGCCCATGCCGTCGGCCGCCGCGGCGATCGATAGGAAGGAGCGGTCGAAGCGGGGGCCGCGGAGCCGGGGCAGCGGGAGAGCGTTGGCGGCGAACCAGTCGGACCAGCGGATCATCTTGTTGTCGCTGGTGATGAGCGGGTGGGCCGCTAGGTCTGCGGGCGTTGCGATCGCCTGGGCCAGTTCGGGCGTGCAGAGGGGGGTCACGACCTCCTCCCCCAAGGGCACCACCACGAGACCGGGGGTGCGCGGCAGGCCATAGACGATGTCCGCGTCGTATTCGTCGGCGGAGAAGCGGGTGTAGGTGGCGTCGGCATGGAGGCGCACCTCGAGCGTGGTGTGCCGGGCCAGCAGGGCGGGAAGCCGGGGCGAGAGCCATTGGGCGGCGAAGGACGGCGCGCAATGCAGGCGCAGTAATTGCGGCCCGCGGGCGCCCACGGCCGCGACCCCGGCCTGCAGCTCGGAGAAGCCGCGTGAGACGTGCCGCATCAGGGTCTCGCCCGCCCCGGTCAACTGGACCGTGCGGCCGTCCCGCACGAACAGGGCGGCGCCCAGGCTGTTTTCCAGCCGGCGCATGGCGTGGCTCACGGCGGAGGGTGAGAGGTGCAGCTCCTCCGCCGCCTGCCGGAAGGACCGGTGGCGGGAGGCGGCTTCGAACACACGAAGGGCCGGAAGCGGTAACATCGGGGAAGGATGACCCGGTGTCACCGATGGATGCAAACTTGTCGTTTGTGCCACCGGTGTTGGCGCGGGAGCATGGCCCCAACGAATATGGGGAAACGCATGCTGCTGCACGGGAAGGTCGCGGTCATATCCGGGGCTGCCAGCCCACGCGGGATCGGTCTGGCCACGGCGCGGCTGTTCGCGGCGCAGGGGGCGCGGGTGGCGATCCTCGACCTCGCCGGGTCTGAGGAGGCGGCGGCCGGCTTGGGGCCGGAGCATCGCGGCTATCGTTGCGACGTGACGGACCGGGCGGCCTGCGACCAGGCTGTGGCGGCCGTGATCGGCGATCTCGGCGGCGTGGACGTGCTGATCAACAATGCCGGCATCACGCAGCCGCTCAAGCTGATGGAGATCGGCGCCGCGCAGTGGGACGCGGTCCTGGACGTGAATTTGCGCGGCGTGCTGAACCTCAGCCAGGCCACGATCCCGCATATGCGGGAGCGCCGGGCCGGCGCCATCGCCTGCATGTCCAGCGTGTCGGCGCAGCGGGGCGGCGGCATCTTCGGGGGCCCGCATTACTCGGCGGCGAAGGCGGGCGTGCTGGGGCTGGCAAAGGCGATGGCGCGGGAGCTGGGGCCGGACGGCATCCGGGTGAACTGCGTGACCCCCGGCCTGATCCAGACCGACATCACCGGCGGCAAGCTCACGCCCGAGATGAAGCGGGAGATCGCGGCCACGATCCCGCTGGGGCGGCTGGGCGAAGCCGAGGATGTGGCGCGCATCTTCCTGTTCCTGGCGTCCGAGCTGTCGGGCTACGTGACGGGCGCCGTGATCGACGTGAACGGAGGGATGCTGATCCATGGATAGTCATCGTCCACGCAGGAACGTGTCCAAGGATTTTCTGCGCGAAAAGGCGCGGATGATCCGGCGGGAGACGGTGATGCTCACCGATATCTGCGGCAGCGGCCATTACGGCAGCTCGTTCTCGATGGCCGAGCTGGTGGCCTCGCTGTATTACGAATTCATGCATGTCCGGGCGGATGAGCCGCAGTGGCAGGACCGGGACCGGTTCACCATGGGCAAGGGGCATGCGGCGATCGGGCTCTATCCGGTGCTGGCCGATCTCGGCTTCTTCCCGTGGGACGAGCTGTATACCTACACGCGGCTGGGCTCACCCTATGGCGACCATCCGGACATGCGGAAGGTCAAGGGCGCCGATTTCAGCAGCGGCTCCATCGGGCATAACCTGTCGGTTTCGGTGGGGATGGCGCTGGGCTTGCGGTTGCGGGGCTCGCCGGGCCGGGTGGTGTGCATGATGGGCGACGGGGAGCAGGCGGAGGGCCAGGTGTGGGAGGCCGCGATGGCCGGCGCGCACTATAAGCTGCACACCCTGGTCGGCATCGTGGACAACAACGCGGTGGGTTCCGACGGCGTCGTGTCGGAGACCATGAACAACGAGCCGCTGGCCGAGAAGTGGCGCGCGTTCGGCTGGGACGTCCGCCGGATCGACGGGCATGATCTGGACGTGGTGGGGGAGACGCTGGACTGGGCGCTGAACACGGCACGGGACCGGCCCGCCTGCATCATCGCGGACACGATCGCCGGGCGGGGCGTGGGGTTCATGGAGCATGCCTGGCAATGGCATCTGGGCTTCCTCGGCCCGGCCGATCGGGACGCGGCGCTGGCCGAGATCGAAGCGGGAGTGGTCGGATGAGCGGCGCCTATGCGGCCCTGACGAACAACCCGGCGGTCGACATGAGCGAGAGCTCGGTCCGTCCCGGCATGGACGCGAAGTCCTGGGACATGGTCGGCAGCCTCAATCTGTCGCTGCAATTGCCGACGGGGGAGGTGCTGATCCAGCTGGCGGAGGCCGGGCGGGACGATATCGTGGTGTGCACCGCCGATCTCGGGCGGCCGACGCAGGTGATCAATTTCGGCCGCAAATATCCGGACCGGTATTTCAACTTCGGCATTGCCGAGCGCAACATGATCGGCGCCGCGGCGGGGCTTGCCACCACCGGGCTGCTGCCGGTGATCAGCAATTACAGCTTCTTCCTGGCGTTGATGGGGGCGGAGAACATCCGCAACGACATCGCCTATCCCGGTCTCAAGGTGCGGATGGTGGGCACGCATAGCGGGATCGCCATGGGGTTCTATGGCACGTCGCATCATTGCAACGAGGATATCGGGCTGCTGCGGGCGATCGCCGGGCTGACGGTGATGGCGCCGTGCGACGCGAACGCGATCCGCGCCGCGCTGCCGGCCACGATCGACCATCCCGGCCCGATCTATTTCCGGGTGGGGCGTGGGCGGGAACCGGTGGTGTATGACACGCCGCCCGCTTGGCAGATCGGTGGCAGCCACACGCTGCGGGACGGACGGCACGCGACGGTGCTGTCGATCGGCAATCTGGTGCATGCGTCATTGGAAGCGCACGACATCCTGGCGCGGGAGGGCATCGGGCTGCGCGTGGTGGACATGTATTCCATCCGCCCGATCGATGCGGACGCGGTGCTGGCAGCGGCCAGGGACCATGGCGTGGTGCTGTCGGCTGAGGAGCATAACATCACCTCCGGCTTCGGCTCGGCGGTGGCGGAGGTGTTGGCGACGCATGGGGCCGGCGCGCGGCTCGTGCGGATCGGCATGCCGGACCAGTATTCGATCCTGGGCCCGCCCACGCATCTGTATCGGCATTACGGGCTGGATGGGGAGGGTGTGGCCGCCACGGTCCGCGCTGCGCTCAAAGGCTGAACAAGCGCCACAAGGCGCATAACGTCCCGGGAGGACACGATGGTCTCACGCCGCACCCTGCTTGCTGCCACGGCTTTGCCGCTCTTTGCCATCCGCAGCCGGCCCGCCGGAGCCGCGGAGTTCGACCTGAAATTCGCGACCGGGCAATCCCCTACCAACCCGATCAACCTCCGCCTGCAAGAGGGCATCGACCGCATCAAGGCCGCAACCGGGGGCCGGGTGGAGATGCGACTGTTCCCCAACAACCAGCTGGGCTCCGACACGGACCAGATCAGCCAGCTGCGCGCAGGCGGGATCGAGTTCCTGAACGTCGCGGGATCCGTGCTCTCCACGCTGGTGCCGGCCACGGCGCTGGTGAACGTGGGCTTTGCCTTCACGAGCTATGACCAGGTGTGGCGCGGGGTGGATGGGCCGCTCGGTCAATACATCGCGGCGCAGATCGAAAAGGCCGGCATCATGCTGCTGGCGCCGCTGGGCGATAACGGGTTCCGGCAGATCACCACGGCCGATGTGCAGGTGCGCGGGCCGCAGGACCTGAAGGGGTTCCACATCCGGGTGCCGGTGTCGCCGATCTTCACCTCGTTGTTCCAGGCGCTGGGGGCGGCGCCGACCTCGATCAACTTCAACGAGGTCTATACCGCGCTGCAGACCAAGCTGGTGGGCGGCCAGGAGAACGGGCTGGTGACGATCGACACCGCCAAGCTGTACGAGGTGCAGAAATACTGCTCCGAGACCAGCCATATCTGGGACAGCTTCTGCGTGCTGGCCAATCGCCGCGCGCTCGGCCGCCTGCCGGAGGAGATGCAGGCGATCGTGCGGCGGGAGATCAAGCAATCCGTGATGGACCAGCGTGGAGACGAGGCGCGGCTGGACGCCGGGTTGAAGACGGTGCTGCAGGGCAAGGGCATGACTTTCGTGCCGGCCGACAAGGAGGCGTTCCGCACGGCGCTGAAGGCGTCCACGTTCTACAGCGATTGGCGCACGAAGTTCGGTGCCGAGGGCTGGGCGGCGTTGCAGGCGGCGTCCGGGGACCTCGCCTGACGCCCGGCCTGACGCCCGGTCTGGCGCCCGGCCTGGCGCGCTCCCGGCCCAGCGTCGGCCTCGACCGCATCGCGCGGGGGCTGGCACTGCTGGTTGAGGCGCCGACGGTGCTGCTGGTGCTGGCGGAGGTGCTGGTGCTGTTCGCCGGCGTCACGGCGCGCTACGTGTTCCATCGCCCGATCATCTGGTCGGACGAGCTGGCCAGCATCCTGTTCCTGTGGCTGGCGATGCTGGGTGCCGCGGTCGCGTTGCAGCGCGGCAGCCACATGCGGCTGTCCTACCTCGTGGACCGGTTGCCCCCCGCCCATCGCGGCGTGGCGGAGGTGCTGAACGTGGCCGTGCCGCTGCTGTTCGTGGTGCTGGTGCTGCCCTCGGCCTGGGATTACGCGGACGATCAGTCCTTTATCGAGACGCCGGCGCTCGGCTGGTCCGGTCTGGTGCGGGCGGCGGCGATGCCCGTGGGCCTGCTGCTGATCGGGCTCAGCGCCCTTGTGCAACTGGCCCGGCATCGCCTGCGGGACGTGATCCTGGCCGCTTTGATCCTCGGCCTCGTCGCCGGCGTGCTGTTCGCAGCCGGACCGGCGCTGCGCGCGATCGGGGCGTGGAACCTGCTGGTGTTCTTCGTGATCTTGCTGGGCGCCGGCGTGCTGGCCGGGCTGCCGATCGCGTTCGGCTTCGCGCTCGCGACCATCGCCTACCTGCTGACCACCACCTCCACCCCGCTCTCGATCGTGGTGGGGCGGATGGACGAGGGCATGAGTTCGCTGGTGCTGCTGGCGGTGCCGCTATTCGTGCTGCTGGGGCAGTTGATGGAGATGACGGGGCTGGCCCGGGTGCTGGTGGCGTTCCTGGCGGCGCTGGTGGGGCATGTGCGGGCCGGGCTGTCCTATGTGTTGATCGGGGCGATATTGCTCGTGAGCGGCATCAGCGGCAGCAAGACCGCGGACATGGCGGCGGTGGCACCGGTGCTGTTCCCGGAGATGAAGCGAAGGGGCGCCGACGAGGGGGAGCTGGTGGCGCTGCTGGCCGCGTCGGGCGCCATGAGCGAGACGATCCCGCCCAGCATCGTGCTGATCGTGATCGGATCGGTGACGAGTGTGAGCATCGCCGGGCTGTTCACGGCGGGGCTGCTGCCCGGCCTGTTCCTGGCGCTGGTGCTGTGTCTGATGGCACGGCGCGCCGCGGGCCGCGAAGACCTGAGCGGCGTCGTCCGTGCCCCGGCGCGGGTGGTGTGGCGCACGTTCTTCGTCGCCATCCCGGCGCTGCTGCTGCCGTTCGTGATCCGGGGCGCCGTGGTGGAGGGGGTGGCGACGGCGACAGAGGTCAGCACGATCGGCGTGGCCTACACCGTGATCGTCGGGATCTTGATTTACCGGCAGTTCGATCTGCGGCGGCTATGGCCCATGCTGGTCGATACCGCGACGCTGTCGGGCGCCATCCTGCTGATCGTGGGCGGTGCCACCGCGATGGCCTGGGCGCTGACGCAATCCGGCTTTTCCCACGGGCTGGCGGCCTTCATGGGCGGGCTGCCGGGCGGGCGGTGGAGTTTCCTCGCCATCTCCATCGTGGTCTTCACCGTGCTGGGATCGGTGCTGGAGGGCATCCCCGCCATGGTGCTGTTCGGCCCGCTGCTGTTCCCGGTGGCCAAGCAGCTGGGCGTGGACGAGCTGCATTATGCGGTGGTGGTGATCCTGGCGATGGGCGTCGGCCTGTTCGCGCCGCCATTCGGGCTTGGCTACTACGCCGCCTGCATCATCGGGCGGGTGCCGGCGGAACGGGGGTTGCAGCGTATCTGGCCCTATCTCGGCGCGCTTTCGGCCGGAATCGTGGTCATCGCGCTGTTCCCGTGGCTATCCACCGGTTTCATCCCGCATCCTTAGGAGATCCCCATGAACCTGCATCCCTTGCTCGGTGCGCGGGCGGCGGCCGGGCGGCCCGTCCGGGTCGGTTTGATCGGCGCTGGGAAATTCGGCTCGATGGTGCTGGCGCAGGCGCAGCTGATCGCGGGGTTCCATGTGGTGGGGGTGGCGGACCTGGATGTCGGCCGCGCCCGTGCCGCGCTCGACCGGGTCGGCTGGCCGGCGGAGCGGTATGCGGCGCCGACGCTGGACGAGGCGATGCGCACCGGCGCCACCTGCGTGCTGGATGACGTGCAGGCCCTGTGCGCCCATCCCGGCATCGAATGCATCATCGAGGCGACGGGCCATCCCATCGCCGGCATCCGCCACGGGCTGGCCGCGATCGCGGGTGGCAAGCACGTGGTGATGGTCAATGTGGAGGCGGACGTGCTGTGCGGCCCCTTGTTGGCGGCGCGGGCGAAGGCAGCGGGCGTCGTGTATTCCATGGCCTATGGCGACCAGCCGGCGCTGATCTGCGAGCTGGTGGACTGGGCCCGGTCCTGCGGGTTCGAGATCACGTCCGCCGGCAAGGGCATGAACTTCGAGCCGCGCTACCGATATTCGACGCCGGACACGGTGTGGGGCTTCTTCGGCTGGTCCGAGGACCAGGTCGCGAAGGGCGATTTCAACCCGAAGATGTACAACAGCTTCACGGACGGCACGAAAGCCGCGATCGAGATGGCGGCGGTGGCGAACGGCACCGGGCTCGACTGTCCGGATGACGGCTTGGCGTTCCCGCCCGCCAGCGTCTATGATCTGGCCCGCGTGTTCCGCCCGGTGGCGGATGGCGGGCGGCTCGCGCGCTCGGGATTGCTGGACATCGCGGCCAGCCAGGAGCCGGATGGGCGGGAGGTGCCGGACAGCATCCGCTACGGCGTGTTCGTCACGTTCAAGGCTCATAACGAGTATGCCCGGGCCTGTTTTGCGCAATATGGGCTCAAGACCGATCCCTCGGGCTGGTATGCGTCGCTGTGGCGGCCATTCCACCTGATCGGGCTCGAGACCAGCGTCAGCGTGCTGTCGGCCGTGCTGCGGCAGGAACCGACCGGATGCTCCCGCGAATTCCGGGGCGATGCGGTGGCGACGGCGAAGCGGGACCTCGTGGCGGGTGAGATGCTGGATGGGGAGGGCGGCTTTGCGGTGTGGGCCAATGCGATCCCGGCCACGCGCAGCCTGGCGTTGGGCGCGCTGCCGATCGGGCTGGCCGGCAATGTCCGGCTGACGCGGCCGGTGAAGCGGGACACCGTCGTATCGTATGCCGATGTGGAGCTGCGCGACGATCTCGATGTGGTGGCGCTGCGGCGGGAGATGGAGCGGGGTGCGCCGTAGGTCCAAACAGGCCCGTGCCGGCACGCCAGAACGACGGGTGGTCCGGGACGGGATCGAGGCCGAGGGTATCGCGCGGCGGCCGGCTTGCAGGCCGGTGCGGTCCAGGGCTCGGGATCACACGCGCGATCCGTCGGCCGTGCGTCAGTCCGCCGCCAGCAGGCACTCCACCAACCGGCCGTTCGCCCTGATGCCTGCCGGGTCATCGGTGCCGCAGCGGCCCTCCGCCACCGGGCAGCGCGGGTGGAAGCGGCAGCCGCCGGGGATAGCCGAGGGGTCGGGCGCGGTGTCGCCGAGGCCGGGGTCGGGGATGCCGAGGCCGGGTTCGGGGGTGAGCACGCTGGCGAGCAGGGCCCGGGTGTAGGGGTGTTGCGGGTGGGCGAACACGGCTGATGCCGCGCCGTGTTCGACGATGCGGCCGAGATACATGACCGCGACCTCGGTCGCGATGTGCGCCACCACGGCGAGGTTGTGGCTGATGAACACGAGGGTGAGGTTCATCTCCCGCCGGAGGTCCGCCAGGAGGTTCAGGATCTGGGCCTGCACCGACACGTCCAGCGCGCTGGTGGGTTCGTCGCAGACCACGATTTGCGGGCGGAGCACCAGGGCCCGGGCGATCGCCACGCGCTGCCGCTGGCCGCCGCTGAGTTCGGCGGGGCGGCGATCCGCGAGGTCGGGCGGCAGGCCGACGCGGGCGAGCATGTCCAGCACGGGGGCGCGCACGTCGCGCTGGCCCTGCGCGCGCAAGGGGAGCGCCACGATGTCGGCGATGCGATGCCGGGGGTTGAGCGAGGAATACGGGTCCTGGAACACGGGCTGGATCAGCCGGGCGCGGGCGCGGCGGTCCATGGTGCCGAGCCGGTTGCCGTCCACCAGGATTTCGCCGGCGCTGGGCGGCAGGAGGCCGAGGATCAGCCGGGCGAGGGTGCTCTTGCCGCAGCCGCTTTCGCCCACGATGCCCATGACGGACCCGGTGGGGATGTCCAGGTCCACGCCGTCCACCGCGCGGACGGCGCCGAAGCGGCGGTGCACGCCACGGATCTGGATCATGCGGGCGCCAGGTGGCACAGCACGTCATGCTCCGGGCCCCAGGCATGGCGGGGCACCGGGGTCGCGCAGACCGGCATGGCGTGGGCGCAGCGGTCGCGGAAGGCGCAGCCGGCGAACGCGGGCGGCAGGCGCGGGACGGTGCCGGGGATGCTGCCGAGGGGACCGGCGGTTCGGGTCATGGATGGCACGCTGGCCAGCAGGCCGCGCGTGTAGGGGTGGCCGGGCCGGGCGAACAGCGCGGCGACCGGCGCCCGCTCCACGACTTCCCCGGCATACATCACGCTCACGCGGTCCGCGACCCGCGCCACCACGCCGAGATCGTGCGTGATGAGCAGGATGCCGAGGCCGAGCTCCGCGCGGAGCCGGGCCAGCAGGCGCAGAATACCGGCCTGGACGGTGACATCCAGCGCGGTGGTGGGCTCGTCTGCGATCAGCAGGCGGGGTTCGCACAGCAGCGCCATGGCGATCATCACGCGCTGCCGCAGGCCGCCGGAGAGCTGGTGCGGGAACTGGCCGAGGCGGAGGCCGGGCGCCGTGATGCCGACCCGGGCCAGGCTCTCGGCGGCCCGGTCGACGGCGGCACGCGCCGGGCCGCCCCGGTGCCGGCGATAGACCTCGGTGAGTTGGGAGCCGACGGTGTAGGCCGGGTTCAGCGCGGTCATGGGCTCCTGGAAGATCATGCCGATGCGGTCGCCGCGGAGGCGGCCCATGGCGCGGTCGGTGAGCGGCAGCAGGTCCTGGCCGTCGAAGCGCAGATGGGTGGCGGTGCGGCGGGCCGAGGGCGGCAGCAGGCCCATGACGGAGAGCGCGGTCACGGATTTGCCGCAGCCGCTTTCGCCGACGAGGCCGTGGGTTTCGCCGGGCATGACCTGGAGGTCGGCGCCGCGCACGGCTTCGGTGGCGCGGAAGCCGACGCGCAGGCCGGCCATATCCAGCAGGGGAGCGTCCGGCAGGGCGTCAGCCATTCGGGCGGCCGACGGCGAGATCGCGCAGGCCATCGCCCAGGAGGTTGATGCCGAGGACCAGGACGAACAGGGCGATTCCGGGCACCATGATGACCCAGGGGTCGAAGAACATGTAATCCTTGCCCTCGGCGATCATGAGGCCCCAGCTCGGCAGCGGCGCCGGGACGCCGAGACCGAGGAAGGAGAGCACGGCCTCCAGCAGGATCGCGAGCGCGACCTCCAGCGTGCCGACCACGACCAGATGCGGCGCGATGTTGGGCAGCACCTCCCGCCACAGCACGTGCCACACGGACGCGCCGGCGGCCTGGGCGGCGGCGATGTAGTCCAAGGTGCGGACCTGCATGGTGGTGGTGCGGGCGACGACGGCGAACCGGTCCCACAGCAGGAGGCCGAGGGTGAGCACCACAATGGTGAGGGAGGAGCCGATGGCGGAGACGACGGCGAGCGCCACGAGGATGAACGGCAGGCTGAGCCGGCAGGTGATGACGAACATCACGGCGTCATCGATGCGGCCGCCGAAGAAGCCGCCCAGGACGCCGAGGGTGATGCCGATCAGCCCGCTGGTGAGCGCGGCGCACACGCCGATCAGCAGGGAGATGCGGGCGCCGTAGACCAGGCGCGCCAGGTAGTCCCGCCCCAGCTGGTCGGTGCCGAACGGGTGCGCGCCGTCCCCGCCGAGCCAGAGGGGCGGTTGGAGCCGGGCCATGAGATCCTGCGCGAACGGGTCCTGCGCCAAGCCGGGGCCGAACAGCGCGATCAGCACGGTGCCGCCCACGATCAGCGCGCCGAGCCCGGCGGAGATCTGGCGGATCATTGCGCGCGAAGCCGGGGGTCCAGGACGGCGTTGAGGACGTCCGCTAGGAGGGTCAGCGCGATGTAGATCAGCGCCAGGATCAGCACCACCGCCTGCACCACGGGGAAATCGTTCTTGCTGATGCTCTCCCATGCGAGGTAGCCGACACCGGGGAGGGCGAACACGCTTTCGATCACGATGGAGCCGCCCAGCATGAAGCCGAGCTGAACCGCAGCAATCGCCACCACGGGCATGGCGGCGTTGCGGGCCGCGTGTTTCAGCACGATGCTGGCGCGGGACAGACCCTTGGCGCGGGCGGTGCGGATGTAGTCGGAGCGCATGGCCTCGATCATACCGGAGCGGGTGAGCCGCATCAGCGCGGGGATGGCGGAGAACGACAGCACCAGGCCCGGGAGGATGTAGCCCGTCCAGTCCTCGAGCCCCGCGATCGGCAGCCATTGCAGGCGCAGCCCGACCCCGATGATGAGCAGCAGCGCCAGCCAGAAGCTCGGCACCGCCTGCCCCAGCAGCGCCACCAGCATGACCAGGCGGTCCGTGAGCCGGCCTTCGTTCACCGCGGCGATGATGCCGAGCGGGAGGGCGATGGCCAGCGCGAACGTGATGCCGACCAGGCCCAGGGTGATGGTGACGGGAAGGCGCTCCGCCACCAGCCCGGCGACAGGGGCGCGGAATAGATAGGAGCGGCCAAGATCGCCATGCAGGGCGGCCGCGATCCAGTCCAGGAACTGTTTTGGGAGGGGCTGATCCAGGCCATAGGCGGTGCGGATGGCGGCGACGTCGGCGGCGGTGGCTTGCGGGCCGGCGACGGCGAGCGCCGGGTCCCCGGCGACGCGGGTGAGGGCGAAGCTGATGACCAGCACCGTCATGCACACCAGCACGGCCAGGATAGCCCGGCGGAGGAGGAGATTTCTCACGACCGGGAGCGTATGGACGCAAGGGGTGGGGGGCAAGCCGCTTCCCCCTCTCCCGCTGGCGGGAGAGGGTCGGGGTGAGGGTGGTTTTCACGGGACGGGTCGATGCACCTCGTCCCACCCTCACCCAGCCCTCTCCCGCCAGCGGGAGAGGGCTTTAGGACGCCCCACATTGCCGCCGGTGCATCACCGTCCTATGCCTACGCCGCCATGGATCAGCAGGACGCCCCCGACGGGACCACGCACCAGGACGCGATTTTCCCTGGTCCCTTCATGCTGGATTGCGGGGTGGCGCTGCCGTCGCTGACGGTCGCCTATCGCACGTATGGCGCGCTGAATGCCGATCGCTCCAACGCCATCCTGGTGTGCCATGCGCTGACCGGGGATCAGTATGTGGCGGAGCCGCAGCCGATGACGGGGAAGCCCGGCTGGTGGCACCAGGTGGTGGGGCCCGGCCGCCCCGTGGACACCGGCCGGTTCTTCGTGGTGTGCGCCAACGTGCTCGGCGGCTGCATGGGCAGCACCGGGCCGCGCAGCACCAATCCCGACAGCGGCGAGCCCTGGGGCACCGCGTTCCCGCCCGTCACGATTCGGGACATGGTGCGGGCGCAGCGGTTGTTGATGGACCAGCTCGGCGTAGGCCGGTTGTTTGCGGTGGTGGGCGGGTCCATGGGGGGGATGCAGGCGCTGGAATGGGCCGCGACCTATCCGGATCAGGTGTTTGCGTGCGTGCCGGTGGCCGCGGCGTCGTTCCATTCGGCGCAGAACATCGCGTTCCACGAGGTCGGGCGGCAGGCGATCTTCGCCGATCCGGATTGGGACGGTGGCGCCTATTGGAAGCGCGGCCTGGTGCCGGCGCGGGGGTTGGCGGTGGCGCGGATGGCGGCGCACATCACCTATCTCAGCGAACAGGCTCTCACGCGAAAATTCGGCCGCCGGGTGCGGGGGACGGCGCCGGATGGGGGTTCCACCCTGTTCGGGGATCTGTTCGAGGTCGAAAGCTATTTGCGCCATCAGGGCAGCAGCTTCGTGACGCGGTTCGACGCCAATTCGTATCTCACGATCACCCGCGCGATGGATTTTTTCGACCTGGCCGCCGAGCATGATGGGGACCTCGCGCGCGCCTTCCAGGGCAGCGCCACCCGGTTCTGCATCGTGTCGTTCGACAGCGACTGGCTGTTCCCCACCGCGCAGTCCCGCGCCATCGCCCGCGCGCTGAACCGGGCCGGCACCAACGTCAGCTTCGTCGAGATCGCGACCGATAAGGGGCATGACGCCTTCCTGCTCGACGAGCCGGATTTCCACCGCACGTTGCGGGGATTCCTCAGCGGCTGCGCCGAGCATGCGGGCGTGCCGTGAAGGCGGTGCGGACGGACCACCAGTTGATGGGCGAGATGATCGCCGAGGGCTCCCGCGTGCTGGATATCGGCAGCGGGGACGGGTCGTTGATCGAATACCTGTTCCGCACGAGGCGGTGCGACGCGCGGGGGCTCGAGATCGACATGGCGGAGGTGACGCGCGCGGTGGCGCACGGACTGCCGGTGATGCATGGCGACGCCGACAGCGACCTGGCGCACTATCCGGACGGGCTGTTCGACTATGTGGTCTTGTCCCGCACGCTGCAGGCGGTGGAGCGGCCGCAGGAAGTGCTGCGCCAGATGCTGCGGATCGGGACGCGGGCGCTGGTGAGCTTTCCGAATTTCGGCCATTGGCAGGTGCGGTGGCAGTTGCTGCGATCGGGCCGGATGCCGATGACGGAGACGTGGAACACGCCGTGGTATGAGACGCCGAACATCCACCCGTGCACGATCAAGGATTTTTTCGGGTTGTGCGCGCAGGAGGGGTATGTGGTGGAGCGGTGGCTCGCCGTGGACGATGGCGGGCGGCGCACGCCCTGGCGGCGGTTTCCGGGGCTGGCCAATCTGTTCGGGGAGCAGGCGTTGTTCTTGTTGCGCCGCGCCTGATTTGCGCGTGGTCAGCTAACCGTCAGGCCTAGCCTACCTAGTGGAGCTTTCCTCGATGGGGAGATGGTTCCATGACGATCGTTTCGGCCTCCTACAACGCCCAGGGCGCCCTGGTCAGCCCCTCAACCACCGGGCGATCCCCGCCAACCGAGGTGACCGCTTGGAGGGAAGCGCTGCTGGGCCAGGCGGGCAGCAAGGGCGAAGCCCTCGTGGCACCGAAGATTCCCGAACGGGGCGCTGCCTCTGGCATGAAAGCCGCGGACCCCCCGGTTGGCCTGGAAGCGCTATCGCTGAACGGCATCCAGATTGCGCAGAGCGCCTCCGGGAGCAGCCGGCAGGTTCCGGCGATCAAGCTCAATCCGCAACTGCGCGCCATCGCCGGGCCGCCCGCCGACGCCACCGGGCGCTACACGAGCAAATCCGTCGAAAGCGTGCCGCAGATTGCCACAAGGGAGGAGCTGGCGAACGCCTTTGCCCAGCAGTTCAAAGTCCCGGGCACGCAGATCGGCATCTTGGGCGAGGTCCACTCGGCCGAGGCGTTCGACATTCTGAACAAGACGGGGCTGGCGACACTCAAGGCCGTCGGGTCCAGCGGCCGAAGCGTGTATGTCGGCGTGGAAACGCCTACGAACCCCACGGTGGATGCCGCCCTCGACAAGCTCAACAGCGGCAAGATGTCCGGGGACGCCTTCTTGACCATCGCGTCCAAAAGCCTGGGCGGCTCCAACGCTGCTGAGGTCGCGTCGACGCGGGAGAGCCTGCAGAAGATCGTCGTCGAAGGGCACGATAAGGGCCTCAAATACCTGTTCTGGGACAAGAACCGGATACAGGAGAACGGCCAGGAGACTGTGAAGGGCAACCGCGACCAGGGTGGTGCGACTTTCCTTGCGGACCAGGCGCGGAAGAATCCGAACGCGGTCTTCGTCGTGGGCGCCGGGTTCTCCCATGCGCAGCTGAATGCGGACCTAATCCCCACAGGGTCCACACCTGGGATTACAAAGGGCACGACGCTGGCAAACCTGCTGGTCAACAAAATGGGGCGGTCGCACGTCTTCTCCGTCCAGGAAGATCCCGTGGTGGTGTCAGCCAGCGAGGTTGGCGGGAAGTCCGCTGCGGTGCACCAGTTCCCCAACCTGATTGCCGATTACGATCGAAACTCTCCGGTCAAGGTGCCCGGCACCGATGCGGCGGGCCGGCTGACCGGCGCGAAGCTTCCGACCTATGACGCGATCGTGCCTGTCATTATCAACGGAACCCGGAGGCCGTAGCTTTCCTCATTGAGGGGATGAGGGGCATTCTCGGGGCATCTTGGATACGGAGCCTGTGCAATGAACGGAAGCGGCATAGCCCTATTGCTGGCCGACGTGGATGGGACGTTGGTGGACCAGCAAAAGGCGTTGACGCCGCGGGCCATTGCGGCCGTCAGAGCCATGCGGGCGCGAGGCATCCGTTTTGCAACCACCAGCGGCCGGCCGCCGCGGGGGATGGCGATGCTGGTGGAGCCGTTGGGGCTGGAAGAGGTGATCGCCGGGTTCAATGGCGGGGTTTTTACCCGGCCGAACCTGAGCGTGATCGAGACGCGAACCTTGCCGGAGAGCGCCGCTCGGACAGCGCTGGAGCTAATCTTGAAGCTGGGCCTGGATGCCTGGGTCTATACGGCCGAGGACTGGTTGCTGCGCGATGTGGGTGCGCCGCATCGGGAGCGCGAGGAGCACACCGTGCGCTTCCCGCCCAAGGTGGTGGCGAACTTCGACGGCGCGATCGGGCATGCGGTCAAGATCGTGGGCGTGAGCGACGATCTCGAGCTGGTCGCGCGGTGCGAGACGGCCGTGCAGGAGGCGCTGGGCGACCAGGCCTCGGCGGCGCGGAGCCAGCCTTACTACCTCGATGTCACGCATCGCGACGCCAACAAAGGCTTCGTGGCCGATTATTTGTCCCGCACGCTGTCGATCCCGAGGGAGCGGATCGCGACGATCGGGGACATGCCGAATGACGTGACGATGTTCAAGCGGAGCGGCATGTCGATCGCGATGGGTCAGGCGTCGGACGCGGTGAAGCGGGAAGCGACGCATGTGACCGACGGGTATGATGACGAGGGGTTCGCCAAAGCGGTGGAGCGGTTCGTTCTGGGGTGATTCCAGAACGAAAACTGTCCCAGGTTCGTCATTGCGAGCCGCTTGGCGAAGCAATCCAGGGGCCACACGCGCCATCGTTGCCCCTGGATCGCTTCGCTTCGCTCGCAATGACGGAGTCAGGAGTCACGGTCGCCGAGCTTCGGCAGAGGCGGGCGCGTGACCTCGAACATCAGGCATAGTTCGTTTCGCCCGCGGGCTGGCGCCGGAAGCATCTTTTCTCCGACACACACCAATCCGCAACCGGTCAGTATGGCGATGGAGGCGGCGTTGCCCGGCTGAACGCCGGCCTCCATGACATCGAGGTCCAGCTGCGCGAACCCGTGCCGCATGATGGCGGTCGCGGCCTCCCGCATGTAACCGTGCCCGTGATAGGCCTCACCCAGCCAGTAGCCGAACTGACCGCGCCGCGGCTCGGCAAGATCACGGTTGACGCTGGCCCAGCCCAACAAGCACCCATCTTCCCGGCGTTCGATGGCGATCGGCATGGCCTGCCCGGCATCGGCCGCGCGGCAGGCGGCCGCAATCCGCTGAGTGGCCATTTCCGGCGTGAACGGCACGGGCCAATACGCCACCCACTGGCTGACGGCTTGTGTCATCAAGGCTGACAGCGCATCGGCATCTCGCGGCACCGGGCATCGCAGGCGAAGACGCGAAGTCTCGATCGGCTGCATTCAGTAGGTGGCGCGCCCGCCCGTCACGTCGAACACCGCGCCGGTGCTGAACGAGCACTCCTCCGTCGCCAGCCAGCAGGCCAGCGCCGCAATTTCGGAGACCTCGACGAAGCGGCCCATGGGGATCTTGCCGAGCATGTAGTCGATCTGCGCCGGGCTCATCTGGGCGAAGATGTCGGTCTTGGCGGCGGCGGGGGTGACGCAGTTGACCAGCACGCCCTTGCCGGCGAGCTCCTTGCCCAGCGATTTCGTGAGTGCGATCAGCCCGGCCTTGCTGGCGCTGTAGTGGGAGGCGTTGGGATTGCCCTCCTTGCCGGCGACGGACGCGATATTCACGACCCGGCCATAGCCGCGCGCGATCATGCCGGGGATCACGGCGGCGCTGACCAGGTAGGGGCCGACCAGGTTCACCTCCAGCACGCGGCGCCATTCGGGCACCGGCAGTTCCCAAGTGGGGGCGTTGCCGCCGGTGATGCCGGCGTTGTTGACCAGGATGTCGATGTGGCCGTGCCGGGCGATCGTCTCGGCCGCGGCGGCGCGGACGGCGGCTTCGTCGGTCTGGTCCACGGTGTGCGTGCTGACGCCGGGTTGGGCAATGGCCGCGAGGGCCTCGGGGTCCCGGTCCCAGACGGCGACGGCGGCGCCGGAGGCCAGCATGCGCTCGGTGATGGCACGCCCGATGCCGCGGGCGCCGCCGGTGACGACGGCGATGCGGCCGTGCAGGTCGAGCTGGTTCATGGCGTTGCTGCTCCCGGCAAACAGTGTGGATCGTAAACCGACAAAAACTGGCGTGCCAATCAGAGGCGGCCCGGCGATGGTTGCCTCACAAAGGAGTGGCTCATGCGCGGCGTCAAGATCATCCTGGGGCTGATCCTGTTGGTGGGCTGCACCATGACGGCGCCCTACCTGTTCGGGCGGGTCTGGTCGGAGGCGCGGCACATTCATGAGTTCCGGCCGTCGAAGGCCAAGATCGTCAGCTACCGGTGCAGGAACATCAATCTGTTCATGTTCAACGACTGCACGATTCACTACGAGCTCGATGGTAAGCCGGCGCCCAGCCTGACCGATTTCAGGTTCGGCCGAGCGCCCGGCACGCCGCCCGTGCTGATGGAAACGATATCAGCCCCACGGCTTATCTCGACCAACGTGTCGCTCGAGACGATCCTGAACCGTGCGGCTATCGCGGTGATCTATGTCGGCGTGTTGGCTTTGGTCTGGCTCGGCTTGATTGGCGGCGTGCTCGGAAAGATGCGGAGGCGGCAAGCCGTCTATTCCTGAACTACCACTCCTCGATCACCGGGATTGGCGGCAGATCCATGCCGGCATAGAGTTCGGCCATGGGCACCTCGATCCCGATTTCGGGCATATCCAGCACGCCGTCCACGTCGAGCGTATCGAGGCTCCAGCCGGTGGCTGTGCGAGCGATCACGGTCGCCAGGACCTGGTCTTGTTCCAGCATGACGTAGCGTTTCAGCGATGGGAGTGATCTGTATTTCCTCAGTTTGGTGGTTCGGTCCGTTGTGGCCGTGCTCGGGGACAGGATTTTGAACACGACGACGGGGTCGAGGACGATCCGCTCCGTCAGGGCCAGGTCGGAGCAGGCGACGAAGATGTCCGGGTAGCGATAGCTGGTCCCAGCCTCGACCTTTAGGCTTGGACCGTGGGCACGGCACTGCGTGCCACGAAGCCGCGTCCCCAACGATACGGCCAGATTTCCCTGAACAATCGAATGCGCGACGCTCACCCCGTTCATCGCCACGGGCCTCACGCCGTCGAACTCCCATTTGACCTCCTGCCGCTCCTCCCACTCCAGGAACTCGGCTGGCGTCATCCGCTGTGCGATCGCCTGGCTCATCCGCCCCTCCTACCCCGCCCGGGCATGCCCCGGGTGAAAATACTCATACACCCGCCGCGCCGTCTCGCGGTTGATGCCGGGTGCGTTCTCGAGGTCCGCGAGCCCGGCCGCCTTCACCCCGCGCGCCGAGCCGAAATGATTGAGCAGCGCCCGCTTCCGCGCCGCGCCCACACCGCTCACCTCATCCAGCTCGCTCGACACCAGCGCCTTCGAACGGCCGGCGCGGTGGGTAGTGATGGCGAAGCGGTGCGTCTCGTCCCGCACGCGCTGCAGGTAATACAGCACGGGGTCCCGCGGCGGGAGCTGGAATGGGGCGCGGCCGTCCATGTGGAACCATTCGCGCCCGGCATCCCGGTCCGGCCCCTTGGCGATGCCGACCACGGGGATCTGGTGCAGACCAAGGTCCTGCATGATGCCGCGCACCGCCGAGAGCTGCCCGGCGCCGCCGTCGATCAGCAGCAGATCCGGCAACGCAGGCGGCGCGCCCTCCCCGGCGTCGCTGGCGGCTTGTTCTTTCAAGGCGCGGCCGAAGCGGCGGTCCAGCACCTCCCGCATCATGGCGAAGTCGTCGCCGGGCGCTATGGGTCCGCGGATGGAGTATTTGCGATAGGCGTTCTTCTGGAACCCGTCGGGCCCCGCCACCACCATCACGCCATAGGCCGCGGTGCCCATGATGTGGGAGTTGTCGTAGCACTCGATCCGCTCCGGCGTGCCCGGCAGGCCAAAGGTTTGCGCCACGGCCTCCAGCAGCTTCGCCTGCCCGGCCGTCTCCGCCAGGCGCCGCTCCAAAGCCTCCCGCGCATTGGTCTCGGCATGCAGCACCACCGCACGCTTCTCGCCCCGCACCGGCACCGCCAGCGACACTTTCCGGTCTGCCTTCAGCGACAAGGCCTCCTCCACCAGCTCCGCCTCCGGCAGCGCGTGGTTCAGCAGCACGCAGGGTGGCGGCGGCTTGTCGTCGTAGAATTGCGCCAGGAACGCGGACAGCACGCTCTCGATTTCGGCGTCCCGCGTGTGGGTCGGGAAGAAGGCGCGGTTGCCGTTGTTGCGGCCGCCCCTGATGAAGAACACCTGCACGCAGGTCTGGCCGCCGATCTGGTAGGCCGCCACGATATCGGCGTCCGTCAGGCTGTTGGGGTTGATCACGGCGGTGCCCTGCACGTGCGTCAGGCCGCGGATGCGATCCCGCAAGGCGGCCGCGCGCTCGAACTCCAGCGCCTCCGCCGCGCCCTCCATCTCGCGCGCCAGCTCCTGCTGCACGGAATTGGCCTTGCCGCCCAGGAAGGCGCGGGCCTGGTCGACCAGGTGGCCGTACTCCTCCGGTGTGACCCGGCCCACGCACGGCGCCGAACATCGCTTGATCTGATGCAGCAGGCACGGGCGGCTGCGGTTGCTGAACACCGTGTCCTGGCAGGATCGCAGCAGGAACACGCGCTGCATGGCCGTCACGGTCTGGTTCACCGCCCATACGCTGGCGAACGGCCCGTAATAGCTGCCTTTCCGGGCGCGGGAGCCGCGGTGCTTGGTGATCTGCGGGTAGGCGTGATCCTCCGTCAGCATCAGCCACGGATAGCTCTTGTCATCCCGCAGCACGATGTTGAACCGGGGTTTTAGCCGTTTGATGAGGTTGGCCTCGAGCAGCAGCGCCTCGGCCTCGGTATGGGTGGTGACGATCTCCATCGAGACCGTCTCCATCACCATGCGCCGCAGCCGCTCCGGCATACGCGCGGTCTGGGTGTAGGAATACACGCGCTTCTTGAGGCTTTTGGCCTTGCCGACATACAGCGCCTCCCCGCGCGCATCGAGCATGCGGTACACGCCGGGGCTGAGCGGCATGGTCAGCAGAGCGCGTTCGATGATCTCGACGCCTTTGGCGGGCGCGGATGGGATGGGATGGTCCATGCGTGCAATTAGGCCGGTGCGGGCGGTGTTCTCAAGGTGTCTTCCGCGTGTCATCTATCCACGGAAGCTGTGGACAAGTCTGTGGGCGAGCGCTGGACAGGGTGGGTCAGAGCGCGGTTTATATGGCCCGGATGGGGGTTGCACATAATTTGTGCAGTCAATCTAAGTCTTTGATCTTACAGCAAGTAATTTTCGTGCGCTTCCGATGGCTTGAGAGTCGGAGCGCATCTTGCTGCAAACATTGGGAGTCAATCAGGCCTGGTGGACAAGATGGAATTTACTTCGTCTCCGCGGGCCGGCTCCGCTCGATCTCGACCCCTGCCGCGGCCGCATCGGGAAACACGTCCAGCTTCTCGACCCGCACCATCACCGTGCGAACCCGGCTATCCCAGAAGCAGGCAGCCGCGATCCGCTCGGCCAGGGTTTCCACCAGCCGGACATGCCCGGCGCCCGCCACCTTCCGGACCGCCTCCGCGATCGGTTCGTAGCTGACGACGCGGTCCAACCGGTCGGCGCCATCGTCCGCCGGGTCTTCGGCGACCAGGGCCTCCACGTTGACGCGGATGCGTTGCGGGGCGGCACGCTCATGCGGATAGATGCCGATCGAGGCCATCAGATCCAGGTCGCGGATGAAGATGCGGCGGTGCCCGGGGGGGAGGCGGATCACTCGTCGCCCGCCTTGCCCCATTGCAGGTGCTGCCCGCCATCGAGCGCGATCATCTGGCCCGTCATCGCCGGGAGGCCGAGGATCGCCATCACGGCGTCCGCGACCTCCTCGGGTGAGGTGCCGCGGCGGAGGGGGACGCCGGCGCATTGGCGGGCGAATTGCTCGGCGGTCTGGCGCGGGCTGGGGAGCGCCGGGCCGGGGCCCACGGCGTTGACGCGGATGCGGGGGGCCAATGCGAGCGCCATTTGCTGCGTGAGGGCCCAGAGCGCCGCCTTGGACACGGTGTAGGACACGAAATGCGGCGTGAGCGACCAGACGCGCTGGTCCAGCAGGTTCACCACCGCACCCTCGGCCTCTGCCGGCAGTTGGTGCGCCAGGGCCTGCGTGAGCACGAAGGGGGCGCGGAGGTTCGGTTCGAGGTGCTGGTCCCAGCTGGTGCGGGTGGCGTCGTGCCATTCGTCGCGTTCGAAGGTGCTGGCGTTGTTGACCAGCAGGCCGATGGGGCCGAGTTGCGCGGCGGCCGCCGGCAGCAGGCGCTGGACGGCGGCTTCGTCGGCGAGGTCGGCCTGGACGACGATCCCGCCGGTCTCGGCGGCGAGTGCGTCCGCTTCCGCGCGGCTCGTGTGGCAGTGGATGGCGACGCGGACGCCCTCGGCCGACAGGCGTCGCACGATGGCGGCGCCCAGGCGTCTGGCGCCCCCGGTGACCAGGGCGGTGCGGGGCAGCAGGGGTGAGATGGGCATGCCGTGGGCTACCGCGCGGTGGCCCGGCGGTAAAGGCCGGGCCTTACGCCTGCTTGCGTGCGGCCCGCCATGACACGGCCGCCAGGATCACGCAGATCGCGGCGCCGATGAAGCAGCCGATGATGATCTTCAACGGCCAGTCCGCCGCCTCCTGCAGGCTGGTGGGATAGGCCACCCAATAGGGATCGGCGAGAACCAGGCCGTCCTTCCGGTAATCCTCCCGCAACAGGCCCGGAAGGTCGTTGCGCGCCAGGGTGGCGGTTTCGATCTTCACCACGCTGTTGGCCAGGCGCGTGATCGGGAAGCGGGAGGACGCTTCGGTTTCGGCCAGCACATACATGACGGGATCGCCCAGCCGCCAGCCGACCCGGGTCAATGGCGTATACCGGTCCCGCTTGGTGGAGCTGCCGCGGGTCGTGACCAGGGTGGCGGAATAGCGGGGCTGCAGCATGGCGGTGATGCCGACCGTGTCGGTGCCGGGCGCCGCCATCTCGCGCGCCAGCAGGTCGATCGCGGCACGGCTGGGCGGGTCATGCGGCACCGCCATATAGGCAATCAGGCCCGCCCCCACCACGGCGAGCACGGCCGCGAGCAGGGCGAAGGCGCGGGCGGTGCGGCGATCGGATTGCGCGGGGGTCAGGGTGGGGCGCCGCGGATCGGCTGCGGCGGCAAAGAATCGCGGCCCTAGCAGGGCGCCGACCGCCAGCACGGGGACCATCACCATAAGGGCCATCAGGACGAAGGTCAGCTTCTCGCCATAGTGCCCGAACGCCCAGAGTTGCAGCTCCGCCGCCCAGCGATACGGCCCGGCATAGGTGTAGGCACCCCAGAGCGCCCAGGCGACCAGGAGGACGGCGAAAGCGTAGAAAGCGCTGGCGGCGAGCCGTTTCTGGTCCGGCGACGCGTTTTGCAGGATCGGCATGATCGACAGAACTCCGGTCGCCGGGTCAGGTTGCGGCGCGAATGGATACCAGACGCAAGAAGCCGACCGCTGCGATCGCCTGGCCCGTCCTTCATATCGTCGTTGCGAGCGCCTGGCGAAGCAATCCAGGGGCCACAGGCGGGCGTGTCGCCCCTGGATCGCGTCGCTCCGCTCGCAATGACGGGGCAGAGTCAGCGGCGTTTGCGGCCGGCCTTGCGCTTCTCCGGGTCCCATCCGCCGCCGCCGGGGCCAAGCGGCTGCGGCGTCGGATCCTTCTTGGCGCGGCCTGTGAAGCTGCTGCTGGCGGGGGGTGGTGGGAGGCCGAGGTCCAGGGCTTCGAGGCGCTTGATCTCGTCGCGGAGCCGGGCCGCGGTCTCGAATTCGAGGTCGGCGGCGGCGGCGCGCATCTTCTTTTCCAGGTCGGCGATGGCGGATTTCAGGTCCTTGCCCACGAAATCGGTGATGCCGGAGTCCTTGACCGGGGCCACCGTCACGTAATCCTGCTCGAACACCGATTGCAGCGCCTCGCCGATATGGCTGCGCACGCTGGTGGGGGTGATGCCGTGCTCGGTGTTGTAGCTCACCTGCTTGGCCCGGCGCCGGTCCGTCTCCTCGATCGCGGAGCGCAAGGACCGGGTCATGACGTCGGCATACAGGATCACGCGGCCATCCACGTTGCGCGCCGCGCGGCCGATCGTCTGCACCAGCGAGGTGTGGCTGCGGAGGAACCCCTCCTTGTCCGCATCCAGGATCGCGACCAGGGCGCATTCCGGGATATCCAGCCCCTCCCGCAGCAGGTTGATGCCGACCAGCACGTCGAACACACCGAGGCGCAGATCGCGAATAATCTCGATCCGCTCCAGCGTGTCCACGTCGCTATGCAAGTAGCGGACTTTGACCCCGTGCTCGGTCAGGTATTCCGTGAGGTCCTCGGCCATGCGCTTGGTGAGCGTAGTCACCAGGATGCGGCCGCCTTGGCCGATCACCAGCTTGGCTTCGGCCAGGAGGTCATCGACCTGGCGCTCCACCGGGCGGATTTCCGTGACCGGGTCGATCAGGCCGGTGGGGCGGATGACTTGTTCGGCGAACACACCCTCCGTCCGCTCCATCTCCCAGGGGCCCGGCGTCGCGCTCACGAACACGGTTTGCGGGCGGAACACGTCCCACTCCTCGAACCGCAGCGGGCGGTTGTCGAGGCAGGAGGGTAGGCGGAAGCCGAATTCGCTCAGGATGCCTTTGCGGGCGGCGTCTCCGCGGGCCATGCCGCCGATCTGCGGGACGGTGACGTGGCTTTCGTCCACGATCAGCAGCGCGTTCTCCGGCAAGTATTCGAACAGCGTGGGCGGCGGTTCGCCGGGGAGGCGGCCGGACAAATACCGGGAATAGTTCTCGATGGACTTGCAGCTGCCGGTGGTTTCCATCATCTCGATATCGAAGGTGCAGCGCTGCTGTAGGCGCTCGGCCTCCAGCAGCTTGCCCTCGGCGGTGAACTGCTTGAGGCGGTCTTGCAGCTCGACTTTGATGTCCTTGATCGCCTGCTGCAGCGTGGGGCGGGGCGTCACGTAGTGGCTGTTGGCGTAGATGTGGGTCTCTTCGAGCGAGGACGTGACTTCGCCTGTCAGTGGATCGAACTCGCGAATGCTCTCGATCTCGTCCCCGAACAGGCTGACGCGCCAGGCGCGGTCTTCCAGGTGGCTCGGCCAGACATCGACCGTCTCGCCGCGCAGGCGAAAACTGCCGCGGGCGAAGGCGATGTCGTTGCGGCGGTATTGCAGCTCCACGAGGGCGCGGGCGAGGGTGTCGCGGTCGATGCGCCCGCCGGGTTCGAGCTTGACGACCATGCGGCCATAGGTCTCGACGGAGCCGATGCCGTAGATGCAGGAGACGGACGCCACGATCACGACGTCGTTGCGTTCGAGCAGCGCCTGGGTGGCGCCGTGCCGCATGCGGTCGATCGCTTCGTTGATCTGGCTGTCTTTCTCGATGTAGGTGTCGGTCCGGGGCACGTAGGCCTCGGGCTGGTAGTAGTCGTAGTAACTGACGAAATATTCGACGGCGTTATCCGGGAAGAAGTTCTTCATCTCGCCATAGAGTTGCGCCGCCAACGTCTTGTTGGGCGCCAGCACGAGGGTGGGGCGATTGATGTGCTCGATCACCTTGGCCATGGTGAACGTCTTGCCGGAGCCGGTGACGCCCAGCAGCACCTGGTCCCGCTCCCCCTGCGCGATCCCGGCCACGAGGTCCCGCAGCGCCGTGGGCTGATCGCCGGAGGGTTCATAGGGCGACACGACGCGGAGCGGCTTACCCCCAGTTTTGGCGGCCTGCTTCTGCGGCACGAAGGTGACCGGGGGGGCGGCGGCGATCTTTTGGGCGAGGGTCGATGACATGGGGGAGAGGTGGCGATGGGGTGGGCTGGAGTCGAGGGGGGCTATGGGTCGCGGTTTGCAGCGGCCTCGCGCCGGTAGATCTCGGCCACGATCTCTTCCGCCGGGGCGTCGGTGTGGGTTTGCCAGATCATCTCGGGAAGGCGGGCGTTGGGGTATTCCAGGCTGAGCGGGATCAGCACTTCGATATGCTTGGAACCGAGGTCTCGGAATTGCTGTTGTAGGTAGGCAACGTTGTTGACAAGGTCGGCTTGGGTGATGAAAGGCGGAACTGGATCGGCAGCCCGCTCCGCTTCTTGTTGTATTGCCTGGTTTGCAACTTGCTCTGTCGTTAGATTGTCCGGGTTTATGAATATCAAATCACGTATGCCCACATGAGGGAAGGATTTCACAATTTCATAAAGCACCTGAGCCCGGCCTTCATCCGATTGGGCAGCGTAATTTCTCACGAATTCAATGGCTGTGACTAATTCACATTTCGTTTGTTTCACCTTGTATCAATCTCGATGTGAAAGCGTGGGGCGATAATCACGATATTAGACATGCGAAGCGGCTTGCCCCCGGTTTCACGGCCTGCTTCTTTGGCACGAAGGTGACCGGGGGGGCGGCGGCGGTCTTTTGGGCGAGGGTCGATGACATGGGGGGGAGGTGGCGATGGGGTGGGCTGGGGTCGAGGGGGCTATGGGCCGGTGTTTGCGGCGGCCTCGCGGTGGCAAACCTTAAGCATGACGTGAGCCCCTTCTTCCCTCCATTCAGAAGTAGAGTCCGCGGTTGCCGCCACGCCTATCGTGTCGGTGTTTCTCTGTTTGGTCGAGCGCCGTTTCTCCGTCCCGGCCATCCTCTCCCGAGCCGTCGCGCGCAGCCTGGGTCAAGGCTGGCCGTAGGCCATCGCCGTAGGCGACGCGCAGCGGCCTTGATGCAGGCGAGCACGGCGGCACGCTGAGCCAGCCGGGCGCGCGGCCACCCAGCGCCGAGTGCGGCCGGACGTGGTTGTAGTCCTCCCGCCACGCCGCCAGCACCGCCCGCGCCTGCCGCAGCGACGTGAACACCGTCTCGTTCAGGCATTCGTCCCGCAGCCGCCCGTTGAAGCTCTCGCAATACGCGTTCTGCTGCGGCTTGCCCGGCGCGATGTAGTGCCAGCCCACGCAACGCTCCTGCGACCACCGCAGGATCGCCGTGCTCGTCAGCTCCGTCCCGTTGTCGCTCACCACCGTCAGGGGCAGCCCGCGGACTGCCACGATCGCGTCCAGCTCGCGCGCCACCCGCAGCCCCGACAACGACGTGTCCGCCACCAGGCCCAGGCACTCCCGCGTGCAGTCATCGACCACGCACAGCATCCGGAACCGCCGCCCGTCCGAGAGGCTGTCCGACACAAAATCCAGTGACCACCGCTGGTTCGGCCCGTCCGGCACCGCGATCGGCGCCCGGATGCCCAGGGCCCGTTTGCGGCCGCCCCGGCGGCGCACCTGCAACCGCTCCTCGGCGTAGATCCGGCGCAGCTTCTTGTGGTTCAGCACCACGCCCTCCCGCGACAGCAGCAGCCCCAGACGGCGATACCCGAACCGGCGACGCTCGCCCGCCAAGGCCCGGAGCCGGACACGTGTCCCAGCATCGTCCAGCCGGATCGACCGATACCGCACAGCCGTCCGGTCCGCCCCCAACACTCGGCACGCCCGACGCTCGCTCACCGCGTGCTGCTCACGCAGGTGCGCCACGGCCTCTCGCCGCGCGGCGGGCGTCACCATTTTTTTCCAGCCACGTCTTTCAGCATCGCGTTGTCCAGCATCGCCTCGGCCAGCAGCTTCTTCAGCCGGGCGTTCTCCGCCTCCAACGTCCGCAATCGCCGCGCCTCGGAGACCTCGAGACCGCCAAATTTCGCCTTCCATTGATAGAACGTCGCCGGGCTGATCCCGTGCTTGCGGCAAACATCCGCCGTTGTCGAACCGGCCTCCTGCTCCCGCAGCACGCCGATGATCTGCTCCTCCGTGAACCTCGAACGCTTCATTCGTCCGCCTCCTGCTCGGGCGGACTCTACTAAAAACTGGCGGAAGATCAGGGGCTCACGTCAAGCACAGTGAGAAGAGGCTTTGAAATTCCCACAGAGCTTCCATGGCGTCTGCATTGAAAGTTGGATTTTGCTCGCTTATATATCCCTCCGACAGGGGAAGATCCTTGTGCGTCAGAGTGTAGCTCAGTGGTAGAGCGGCTGATTCTGGATCAGAGGGTCGGGGGTTCGAATCCCTCCACTGATTCACTAGGCGATTCGTTTTTGATCCTTTGCCATCCCTTTCGTCCTTTCAAACCATGAGTCGTATTCACGGTGAGCATGCGCATCAGCTTTTGTCTTCAGGTAGTCTCTATACTCGGTAAATACCGAATGGCCCTGAAATCGAAGAAGATCATCGAATTTGGATGACAACTCTGCCATCGAAAGTATTTGACCCCGTATTGCTTTCGACTCGATGTATAGCAAGAACTGCTCGCAAAGAATGTGAAGCACATAAAGCTCATCTTCTTGCAGGTAATTCTTACCAATAGATATGTCGATCCTGGTTGGATGAGTACCTTTCATATCAGTCAGCCCCATCGCGGGCTTCCGATAGTCGGCCCGCTCCAGCTTCAACTCAGAGGCTGTTTTACCCGTGACGGCATGTAGAAATCTGTCCTGGAGCTTGCCGTAGAACGTCGAAACCGCCGGAGAGTCTTTGTCGTAATCAGCTGACCCGAATGCGAAGACATCCCGGACGCTTTTGTAGATGTTTTTTTCATCGGATCGCAGTGCGCGGACACGGGCTGCAAGGTCGCGAAGTGCATGAGGATCGTCGCGGAGACGCTGCTCATCGAGAGCAAAACCTTGGACAATGTAGTCTTTAAGGGTCTTCGTAGCCCACCTTCGAAAGGCGGTGGCTTTGGTCGAGCTAACTCGATACCCAACAGATAGGATCATATCGAGATTATAGTGGTCTATCAGACGCTTAACGGTTCGAAAGCCCTCTTGGCGAACTATTTCCATTTTGGAAAAGGTTGCCCTGGGCTCTAGCTCAACATCAGTGTAGATGTTTGCAATGTGCTTAGAAATCGCCGGGACGCCAACCCCAAAGAGGGCAGCCATCTGCAACTCCGTCGCCCAAACAGTTTCGTTTGATGGGTCTAGGGAGAAGTCTGCCACACATTCTGGGGTCTGGTATTGGACTAACTGAAACTCGCCCTGTTTCGGTTCCATGTAACGATGCGCTCCCGCCCTGTTTGTCCATTAGAGCTTAGCCATCCGAGTCGACCCAAGTCTCGACAGCGCCTCTCTGCACCTTCGGGAGACGTCGAGGGGCGGGTCGCGCTTTTCCTTCGCCACATTTCGGATCCGGTAAGTCGATCTACCCCCGCCCCGGCTCCGCCCCCTCCTTAACCACGTACGTATGAAACCGCACCCGCCCATCCTTCGCCTCGCGATACACCCCCTGGATCTCCGTCCCCAATCCCGGAAACAAATTCTCCGCCCGCTCGAACGACAGCAAATAATCGATCATCGGCGAGGATTGCCGCCCCACCCGCTCCCCCGGGATCATCGTGGCAATCCCCGGCGGGTAGACCAGCATCAGCGTCGCCGCCACCCGGCCCAGGATCTGGTCGATCGGCAGGTAATCCACCTTGTTGCGCGTCAGCATCCGGAACGCCTCGTGCGGCGCCATCACCAGCTCCGGCAGATGTTCGGCGCGGAATTGCTGCTGCTGCAGGGCCGAAACCCCGGCGTCCCGGTAGAAGCCGTGCATCTCCGCGCACAGATCGCGCAGCCGCACGTCGTGATAGCGCTGCGGGCGCTTCTTCACGAAATTGGGGATCACGTCCTGCAACCGGGCATTCTCGTCATGCAGGCGCTTGAACGTCACGAGCCAGCTCAGCAGCGTGCCGGCCTTGCTGCTCTCCACACCGGGGGTCAGCAAAAACAAAATACTGTGCAGGTCATTCTTCTCCGGGACGATCCGGTTCTCCCGCAGATATTCCGCCAGCAGCACCGCGGGGATGCCATGATCGGCATAGGCGCCCGTCACGCGGTCGAAGCCCGGCATCAGCAGGGTCAGCTTGTTCGGGTCCGTCATCGCGTAGCCCGGTGCCAGCTGGGTGAAGCCGTGCCAATGCTCGCCCGGGGACAGCATCCAGTAGTCCGGATTGCTCGCCAGCTCGTCCGCCGGCACGTCTTCCCAGGGGATCGTCTCGCCGTTGCGCTGCACTTTGTGCGGCACGAAGGGGTCGAGGAACCAGCGGCGCGCCGGGTCGGTCTGGGTTTCGTATTCGCGGCCGATCAGGCGCAGTTTCTTGCGCAGCTCGATGCCGAGGCGGATGGTGTCGTCCCACAGCACCTCACCCGAGCGGCCCTTCATCATGTGGGCGCCCACATCCAATGACGCGAAGATCGGGTAGAACGGGGACGTGCTGGCGTGCAGCAGAAAACTCTCGTTGAAGCGCCGCGCCTCGACCCGGCGCTCCTGCCCCTTGATGTGCCCGTCCCGGATATGGATCTGCGACGCCTGGCTGAAGCTCGCGAGCTGTTTGTGGGTGGATTGGGTGGCGATGATGCCGGGCTGATCGTGACCGAGGTTCTGCAGGCCCATGGCGAAGCGGCGCCGGAACAGCGGGTGGAACTTCATGAACCCGGCCCAGGCCTCGTCGAACAAAATGTAGTCGCAGAGGTGGCCGAGCTTTTCGAGGATGAAGGTCGCGTCGTAGATCGTGCCGTCATAGGTGCATTGCTCGATCACCGCGACGCGGAAGGGCTTGGGGCGCTGCCAGGCGTCGGGATCGGTGATCAGCGGGTTGGCGCGGATGGCGTGGCGGATGCGGTCCTCGTCGAAGGCGGCGACGTCGATCGGGCCGATCATGCCGTAGGCGTTGCGGTCCGTGGGGAGATAGACGGGTGTGCCGCCGCCCAGGAGCAACGCGCCGTGATGGGCGGCCTTGTGATTGTTGCGGTCGAACAGCACCAGGTCACCCTCGGCCACCAGCGCCTGCAGCACGATCTTGTTGGAGGCGGAGGTGCCGTTCAGCACGAAATAGGTGCGTTCGGCGCCGAAGATCTTGGCCGCCGCCTTTTCCGCGGCGAGCGCCGGGCCCTCATGGGTCAGCAGGTCGCCCATTTCGATGACGGAGTTGTCGAGATCGTCGCGGAAAATGGCGGGGCCCAGATGCTCCACGAAGATACGGCCGATCGGGCTGCGGCTGTAGAACGTGCCGCCATTGTGGCCCGGGCAGGTCCAGAGCTGGTTGCCCTGCTCGGCATAGTCCACGAGCGCGCCGAAGAACGGGGTTTTCAACGTGGCGGCGTAGTTGCGAAGGCGGCTGACGAGGTTGCGGGCGATGAAGGCCGGGGTCTCTTCCGAGAGAAAGATGGTGCCGTCGAGCGCGTTCAGCACCTCGACCGGGATGTCCTCCAGGCGCTTGCGGCGCAGCAGCAGCAGGATCGGCATTTCGAGGCCCCGTTTGCGGACCAGCGAGATCAAACCGGCCGGCTTGCCCAGCACGCCGCGCTTGCCCCAATCCACCACCATGCAGCCGATCGCCGCATCGGTCTGGATCGCGAGCTCCGCATCCTCGGTATTGCGGGCGACCAGGACGGTGAAGCCCAGCCGCTCCGTCTCGTCCACGATCTGTTGCAGGCGGACCCAATCCATGTCCGCCGTGTTGAACGAGGGCGCGCAGATCAGGAATTTGAAACGACGCTCGTATTCCATGCGACCTCGCGGCTTGGCGCGGGCGTTCCGCGACTTGGCCGGTGCCGGTTAGCACAGGGCTTTGGGTTGCGGGAGGGGGTGGCGCCTTGCGACGGCCGGTACTGCGCGGCAGGTTGATCGAAACACCGCCGGGGCCATGATCTTCGGCGCCGATTTGGACCTGGCCCGGAGCCCGGACGTGACCGGCGGGCGGTTTCACGTGTCGTTCGCGCGATTCCATCAGCCGGACGCACCGAGGGACGCCCTGGTGATCGGCCTGAAGGTCGGGGGGAACGCGAACGAGATCCTGGGCCTGCCGACCTCGCTCGGGGCGCGCCGAACTTTCGCTCTGGACACCAGCTGCCGGACAGCCAAGGATCGCGCGATAAACAAGAAAAGAGGGAGGAGCGCTCGATGAGACGTCCAAACAGCTCGCTGGCGGCCATGATGCTGCTATTGGCCGGGACGGCCCTGGCCCAGACCGCGCCGGCCCCGCCCGTGGTGGATCGCGGCTCTGCCCTATATGGCCGGCCGGAGGGGGCGGATGCGGCCAAGCTTGCCCCCGTGACGCCGCCGCCCTTGCCCACGCCCTTGGCCCGGCTGCCGATCGGGAAGATGCACGTGCCGGACGGCTTCAAGGTGGAGGTGTTTGCCAGCGGCATGCCGAATGCCCGCTCGCTCGCGATCGGGACCAACGGCACCGTGTTCGTGGGCTCCCGCCTGGTCGACAAGGTCTATGCCGTGAGCCAGGTGAACGGCGCCTCCGTCGTGCGCGTGATCGCGACTGGCCTGCATCGCCCGAATGGCGTGGCCTTCAAGGACGGCAATCTCTATGTGGCCGAGCTGTCGAAGATCTGGCGCTATGACAACATCGAGGCCAATCTCGACAACCCGCCCAAGCCTGTCCTGATCTACGACGACCTGCCGCGGGACGAGGCTCATGGCTGGAAGTTCATCGCGATCGGCCCGGACAACAAGCTGTATGTCCCGATTGGGGCGCCGGGCAACATCAACCTGCCGCCGCCGACACATGCGCAGATCCGCCGCATGGACCTCGATGGCAAGAACGTCGAGACCGTGGCGTTGGGGGTTCGCAACTCGGTCGGGTTCGACTGGAATCCGGTGACGCGGGATTTCTACTTCACCAATAATGGGCGGGACTGGGTGTCGGAGGACATTCCGGAGGACACGTTGCACCGGGTCAGTGCCAGCTCTCGCACGGCGCCGAACTTCGGGTTCCCGTATTGCCACCAGGGCAATTTCACGGATCCGGAGTATGGCTGGGGCCATTCCTGCGCCGAGTTCGCGCCACCGGCCGGGCTGATGGGGGCGCACGCGGCCGTGTTGGGCATGCGGTTCTACACCGGCAGCATGTTCCCAGCCTCCTACAAGAACGCCATCTTCATGGCCCGGCACGGCTCTTGGAACCGCACCGTGAAGAATGGCGGAGATGTCGTGGTGGTGAAGCTGAAGGAAGACGGGACCGTGGCCTCGATCGAGCCGTTCATGACGGGGTTCCTGGAGGACAACAAATACAACGGCCGTCCCGTCGATGTGCAAGTGATGCCGGACGGGGCTTTGCTGGTGTCTGACGACTGGAATGGCGCGATTTGGCGCGTCAGCACGAAATAGGGCCGGCGGGGAGCGTTCTGCGCTCCCCGATCGGACGAAGGGACGTGCGATGAAGTGGATGATCGTGACGGCAGTGATGGCCTGTTCGGCGCCTGTGCTGGCGCAGTTTGCCGAACAGACAGCGGAGCAACGACTGCCGGTGTGCTTGGCGTGCCATGGCGCCACCGGGACATCGGTCACGGAGGGCGTCCCGTCCTTGGGCGCGATGCCGTCCGATTACGTGTTGATCCAGCTGTACTTATTCCGAGAGAAGCAACGTGTCGCGGCGCCGATGAACGCGATGGCGGAGGGGCTGACCGATGATGGCTTGCGGGTGCTCGCCGATGCGATCACGAAGCTGCCGCCGCCGCGACCGCCGGAGGGGGCTCTTGCACCAGCAGAGATCGAGCAAGGCCGTGCATTGGTGTCGCAGTATCGCTGCAATTCCTGCCACGGTGCAGATCTAGCCGGGCACGATCAAATGGCTCGATTGGCGGGTCAGCGGGAAGAGTATCTTACCAAGGCGCTGACCGAGTACAAGGCCAACATTCGGCCGGGCTATGACCCGGCGATGAACGAGGCATCTCAGGAGGTGAGGTCCGAGCACATTCTGGTTTTGGCACGGTACTTATCTCGATTGCGGTAGGGCATTTCCGGTGGTTGCGGGGACAGGATTTGAACCTGTGACCTTCAGGTTATGAGCCTGACGAGCTACCGGGCTGCTCCACCCCGCGTGTTTGGCGGGCTGTTTGTGCGTGTGTGTATGTGCACGTTGGCCTGCGATGGGGTTGGTGTTTGTGTGTGTGTGATTTGAGAAGACCTGGCGGCGACCGACTTTCCCGCACCTTGGGGTGCAGTATCATAGGCGCTGGTGGTTTTCACGTCCGAGTTCGGGATGGGATCGGGTGTAGTCCCTCCGCCATGGCCACCAGGTCGTCTCAAGCCACACCGCGGAACGGCTTCGTTCCGCATGGCACCGCACGGATTTACGTGGGTGGGAGCCCCCTGGAACGTCTTCGTTCCAGGTTCGAGGTTCTGGTGTATGTCGGAGTGTGTGTGTGTGTGATGGATGGATGATTTCCATGCATGGGGTTTGATTGATTGAGCCTATTGGGCGATTAGGACCAGTTAGCTGCACGCGTTGCCGCGCTTTCACATCTGGCCTATCGACGTGGTGGTCTTCCACGGCCCTACTGGAGTTGCCTCCTGGGAGACCTGGTTTTGAGGTAAGTTTCCCGCTTAGATGCTTTCAGCGGTTATCTTGTCCGCACATAGCTACCCGGCTGTGCCGCTGGCGCGACAACCGGTGCACCAGAGGTGCGTCCATCCCGGTCCTCTCGTACTAGGGACAGCTCCTCTCAAGTCTCCTTCACCCACGGCAGATAGGGACCGAACTGTCTCACGACGTTCTAAACCCAGCTCACGTACCACTTTAATCGGCGAACAGCCGAACCCTTGGGACCTGCTCCAGCCCCAGGATGTGATGAGCCGACATCGAGGTGCCAAACCTCCCCGTCGATGTGGACTCTTGGGGGAGATCAGCCTGTTATCCCTAGAGTACCTTTTATCCGTTGAGCGATGGCCCTTCCACGCGGGACCACCGGATCACTATGGCCGACTTTCGTCTCTGCTCGAACTGTCGCTCTCGCAGTCAGGCGGGCTTATGCCATTGCACTCAGCAGCCGATGTCCGACCGGCCTGAGCCCACCATCGCGCGCCTCCGTTACACTTTGGGAGGCGACCGCCCCAGTCAAACTGCCCACCATGCAGGGTCCCGGTCCGGGCTGACCGGACGCGGTTAGACATCAGAAGCGCACAGGGCGGTATTTCAAGGATGGCTCCACCAGAGCTAGCGCCCCAGTTTCATAGCCTCCCGCCTATCCTACACAGTGCTCTCCTAATGCCACTGCAAAGCTGCAGTAAAGGTTCATAGGGTCTTTCCGTCTGACCGCGGGTACCCCGCATCTTCACGGGGAATTCAATTTCGCTGAGCCCATACCGGAGACAGTGGGGAAGTCGTTACGCCATTCGTGCAGGTCGGAACTTACCCGACAAGGAATTTCGCTACCTTAGGACCGTTATAGTTACGGCCGCCGTTTACCGGGGCTTCGATTCAGAGCTTGCACCCCTCCTCTTAACCTTCCGGCACCGGGCAGGCGTCAGACCGTATACGTCGTCTCTCGACTTCGCACAGCCCTGTGTTTTTACTAAACAGTCGCTACCCCCTGCTCTGTGCCACCCCAATCCGGTTGCCCGGACAGAGGTCTCGCTTATCCCGAAGTTACGCGAGCAATTTGCCTAGTTCCTTCGGTATGGTTCTCTCAAGCGCCTTGGTATACTCTACCAGTCCACCTGTGTCGGTTTAGGGTACGGTCTATACGCTGGAGCTATTTCCCGGATCACTCCAAAAGCCGGATCAATCCAATAAGACCCGACAACATATCATGATCGTCACTTCCAGCAGGCCCAGAAATATTCATCTGGTTCCCATCAGCTACGGCTCTCGCCCTCGCCTTAGGGGCCGGCTCACCCTGCGCGGATTAACCTTGCGCAGGAACCCTTGGACTTTCGGCGACAGGGTTTCTCACCCTGTTTGTCGCTACTCATGTCAGCATTCGCACTTCCGATACCTCCAGGAGGGGTCACCCCACCCCCTTCACAGGCCTACGGAACGCTCCGCTACCGATCAGTTTCCAGGAGCCAGTCGCCAGTTGCCAGAAATCTAACTCGACAGGTGTTTGAGGAGGCCTTGCAGCATCTTCGCGATCTCGGTGATCTCGGTCACCCACGCCTGTGTCTCGGCTGCACTCGCAAAACCAAGATCATGGGCATAGCGGCACCACAGCTTCGTCTCGTCCGCCGACCCCAACGCCATCATTACATAGCGCCGGAACTCCGCCTCCGAACTCAACTGACGCCCGCTGCCTTCCGCCAGCAACGCGCACACCGATTTCGACGAGCGCCGCATCTGATCCGCGACGCCGCCATACTGCTCAACCTTCGGAAAACTATGGCTCGCGCGGTGCAAAACCAACGACAAGGAATATGCCCGCCGAAACACCGCCAATCGCTCCACATCTCCCGCCATAACACCCGTCCCATCTTTTCTGGAAACTGGAGACTGGCACCTAAAAATCTGATCCCACAGCTTCGGTACGTGGTTTGAGCCCCGTTACATCTTCGGCGCAGGATCTCTATTAGACCAGTGAGCTATTACGCTTTCTTTAAAGGATGGCTGCTTCTAAGCCAACCTCCTGGTTGTTTTGGAATTCCCACATCCTTTCCCACTTAACCACGATTTGGGGACCTTAGCTGGTGGTCTGGGCTGTTTCCCTCTCGACAATGGACCTTAGCACCCACCGTCTGTCTGCCGCGCTAAACTCACGGGTATTCGGAGTTTGGTTGGGTTTGGTAAACCTTTGGGGTCCCCTAGCCCATCCAGTGCTCTACCCCCCGTGGTCAACACACGACGATCTACCTCAATAGATTTCGCGGAGAACCAGCTATCTCCGAGTTTGATTGGCCTTTCACCCCTAGCCACAGCTCATCCCCGACTTTTTCAACAGGCGTGGGTTCGGCCCTCCAGTGGGTGTTACCCCACCTTCAGCCTGGCCATGGCTAGATCACTCGGTTTCGGGTCTTCTACCTGCAACTCAAAACGCCCTATTCAGACTCGCTTTCGCTACGCCTACACCTAACGGCTT